>CAVOOU010000011.1:0-169240 GCA_963697645.1 uncultured Acidobacteriota bacterium
TTCACCGACACAGTGGACCGAGCCGAGCGCCGTGCAGTGCCTCAACCCTCAGCCTGTCGATTGGTACCACCGCTACGCGATTCAAAGGAAACCGTAACCACCATAAGCGGCTGCATCCTGCCCGCGAAGCCTTAGGGATGTCATCAAGCAAATCGAGTCAGGCAGGTTCTCCTAGACCAATCTCAGAACGAGATAGGTGATAAGCCCTGTTCTCGACACCTATCCGGAAACGAACCAGTTTCCGATTACGACGTTACTCGGGCACTGAGTCCAAATACCTGGTGAGAAATTTCTCATTGCGGTCGACTTTTGTGATTTGCCCGCTTATTATCAACTCGCGCCATTACGCTTTCAGGCCTTCAATCGCCTGTCATTTCCGACAGTAGGAATCGGTGACCGCCAGTGAAAGCATACGCAAATGCTGTGCAATTACAGATGTTTAGGGAGGAATTCGATGCGATTAACTGTCCTCTGCCTCTTAGCTTTCGCCGTGCTTCCGTCAGCAATCTGTGCACAGGTTCCGGTTTTCGAAATTACGCCGGTGGAAAGCACAATAAAGTTCGACGTGGAAGCGTCCGTGGCCATAAAGGGTAAGTTCGATAAGTGGGACGCCACGCTAACTTTCACATCACCCGAGCTTTCGACAGCCGTTTTGGACATCAAGATTCAGGCTGGCACCGTGGATACCGGAAGTGGCATGAAGAACGGAAAGCTGAAGGGCAAGGATTTCTTCGATGTCGAGAAAAATCCGCTAATTACCTTTCACTCCGCTAAAGCTGTGCAGACAGGCCCCAACACAATTGAGTTCGATGGCGACTTCACTATCCGCGGCGTGACCAAACGGGAGAAGTTGAACTTTACGATTACCGGCAAGGGGACCGGCTCTGGAACGATCAACGGGACAATGGCCTTCGACAGAAAGCAATATGGCATGAATAGCGGCATTCCTTTTATCAAGATTGCCGACCGTGTCGAGGTAAGCGTCGACCTCAAAGGGAAGCGCATCAGCGGACCTCCCGTCAACTTCAAGTAGCCCTGCCGCAGCAGGACGCCAATCGTCTTTACTGGAGATGTGTGCAGGACGACTACCGCGTTAATCAGGCACTCGCCGATTAGCTGGCGACAACGCCTGCAATCAAAAATCATCCTGAAGTGGTGCAATTTGTCTTTGCGCAGCCTCTGTCCAATTTCTCCTTGCAAGACTAAACAAACCTATCGCCAGAGCCAGAAACGAAAACCACCACAGGAAGTATCCACTCGTCAGTTCGGACCTCTCTGACCCGAAAATGACCATCCAGTGAGCGTTAAAAATAAAGGCCGCAACCGCGGCCCATGCAAACCCCCTTCGAAGTGAACGCGACCCGCGCAACACAATCCAGGGTGAAGCCAGAATAAAAAACAGCGTCGTTATCGCGCTTATGGTTGAAAGGACCGCGTAGTACCAAGGATCGAATTGGACGCCCTTGCAAGCCCAAACTCCGCAAACCGCGTAGCGAAATGCTTGCCACCCGGGTATCGCCGGGCGGAACTCACCAGGTTTAATTACGGGAAGGAACCAGGCTACGAAGTGGACTAGCCAGGCCGTCGAAATAAGTAAATAAGGCTTCCTCATCGTTCTTACTGCCTCTCTCGAAGCACTGCTTCACTATCACGCCTGGACGTATTCTTGCCCTCAGTCACGAAAAGAGTCTACCGGAATCCCCGACATAGGCACCTGTATCTTTTGACGGGGACTTACATGATGTTGGTCATCATTGTTGATGATAATCCCTGTTCTCGACACCCGTCCGGCGTCTCTGCTTACTGAGTGATCATATCGGGGGTGCAGTACGTTGGTGCAGTACGTTTGTTGGCAGCTCTTTGTCTCTGACCCGTCAGTTTTGCCAATTGTGCCCCATTCCCGTTATTGGTATAAGTGTCGCGTTCCCAGGCTGATTGTTGTTTGACATTTGTAGCTTTGGCTTGTCGAAAACAATCAGTGAATTTGGCGGGACTCACGCAAAGAGATCGGAACATAAAGTTTGCCGGGAGAAACAACGCAAATGAAACATGCAAGGAAGGTTTCGCGGATCGGAAATCTGGCTCATGTTTTTGCACTTTTCATTGCAGTTCTGTTCGCAACGTCCAGCGCTACGGCCCAGCAGACCACGGGGACACCCTGTTCGCCGTCCGCGACACAGACACTGGACGGAAGACATTTGCCACCGGAAGCAAAACCGTTCGGCGGCGTGATCAAGCGGAATGCGCTTGATTCGAAGCCATGTTGGGAGCCCCAGGTGGTCCCACCCAAAGGTGCACCGAATGTTTTGCTCATCCTCACGGATGATGTAGGGTTCGGAGCGCCGAGCACTTTCGGGGGCGTGATTCCGACGCCAACCCTCGATCGACTAGCCTCGATGGGGCTGCGGTACACGCAGTTTCATACGACGGCGCTCTGTTCACCGACACGCGCGGCGCTGATTACCGGCCGCAACCATCATTCGGTGGGCTTCGGAGTGATTTCGGAAGCGGCCACCGGTTATCCTGGCTACAACAGTGTCATCACTAAAGATAAAGCACACCATCGCTGAAATTCTAAAAGAGAATGGCTACGCCACCTCCTGGTTCGGCAAAGAGCACAACACACCTTCGTACGAAACAAGTCAGGTGGGTCCGTTCGATCAGTGGCCCATCGGAATGGGTTTCGAATATTTCTACGGATTTGTGGGCGGCGAAACGAATCAATGGCAACCCGATCTCTATCGCAACACCACACGGGTTTACCCCTACGTTGGCAAATCAGACTACAACCTGACCACGGACATGGCGGATGACGCTATCGCCTACCTGCATCAGATCAACGAACTCGATCCGAACAAGCCGTTCTTCATGCACTACGCCCCTGGCGGCACGCACGCTCCGCATCAGCCCACCCAGGAATGGATCGACAAGTTCAAAGGCAAGTTCGACATGGGTTGGAACCAGATGCGTGAGGAAATTTTTGCGAATCAGAAGAGGCTCGGTGTAATCCCGCAAAACGCCGAACTCACTCCCTGGCCAGACGATCTGCTGAAAAAGTGGGCCGATCTTTCGCCCGATGAAAAGAAGCTCTTTGCACGTCAGATGGAAGTCTATGCCGCGTATCTGGCGTACACCGACTACGAGATTGGCCGCGTTGTTCAGGCCATCGAGGACATGGGCAAGCTCGACAACACGCTGATCATCTACATCAGCGGGGACAACGGCAGCAGTGCCGAAGGCTCTCCCGTCGGCACGCCGAATGAGATGACGTTTTTCAACGGAGTTGATGTGCCAGTGGAGGTTCAGCTAAAGAAATATTACGACGTGTGGGGCTCGGATAAGACTTACGCGCACATGGCGGTCGGCTGGACTTGGGCCATGGACACGCCGTACAAATGGACTAAGCAGATCGCATCGTATTTTGGGGGGACGCGCAATGGCATGGTCATTGCTTGGCCCGGCCATATCAAAGATGCGGGCGGCATCCGCAACCAGTTCCATCACGTGATAGATATTGTTCCGACAATCCTCGAAGTCACAGGAATCCAGGCCCCCGAGTCGGTCGACGGTATATACCAGAAGCCGATCGAAGGCGTAAGCCTGGCGTACACTTTTGACAAGGAGAATGCCACCGAGGCTTCCCGTCACCACACGCAGTATTTCGAAATGTTTGGCATGCGGGCGCTTTATCACGACGGATGGATTGCCAGCACCCTGCCTTACCGCGCGCCTTGGGACGCTACCAAGCCGACGCCCAAAGACGTCGTTAACGGATTGACGTGGGAGTTGTTCGACCTCACAAAGGACTGGACGCAGAACCACAACCTCGCGGCTTCCAATCCGGCCAAGCTGAAAGAGTTGCAGGATATGTTCTGGGTCGAGGCGGAGAAATACCAAGTACTGCCGCTGGACGCCTCCGCGCTCGAACGGCTCATCTCTCCCAAGCCGAGCATCGTGGCAGGGCGTACGGAGTTCGTCTACAGCAAACCGATTGTGGGCATTCCGCAAGGAACCGCTCCGAGTATTCTCAACCGGTCCTTCACAATAACAGCGGATGTTGAAGTGCCTGCCGGTGGCGGGGAAGGGATGCTGGCGACCGCGGGTGGACGCTTCGGCGGATGGGGATTCTACCTGCTGAAAGGGAAGCCCGTCTTCGTCTATAACCTGCTGGACTTGAACCGTGAGCGGATCGAGAGTGGACGGCCATTATCGGCTGGGAAGCACACGGTCGCCATTGACTTCAAGTATGACGGGCCGGGTCTCGCAAAAGGCGGCACTGCTGTGCTGCTGGTCGATGGTGCGGAAGTCGCCCGCCAAAATTTCCGACAGACAATCCCGTTCGCTCTTGAAAGCAGCGAGACATTTGATGTTGGTTCGGACACGGGAACCGGCGTCGATGATGGCGATTATCAACCTCCATTTGCGTTCACCGGAAAACTGAACAAGTTGACTCTTCGACTGGGGCCTTCCGGCTTGTCGGCAGCGGAGTGGCAAGCTGTTCAGGAAAGCGCCATAAGACGCGATTAAAGCTGGTACGCTAGCGGAAAGCTATTATTGCAGCAGTGCGCGAACCGGACGCTCGCGCCCACGTAGATGTTGAGAAATCCTCTTATCACCAACAATCTCAAAATGCGATGGATGTAGCGACGCCTTTTCGACGAGTCATTCGCCGCCGCCAGCGGACAGAACGTGGTTCGTGGTGCTCGGATCTCAGCCCATGGGGTTTCAAGCAATGGGTGCCTCGTCCGGCCAAGCCGTTTCTTTCCTTGACAACTAGTTACCAGAGGGTTATCATGGGTCGTGATAGTTGTTCAAAACTCGGCCTGCGACAAGCAGTCAGCGAGACGCCGATCTTCGCGTCTTCCAACCGTCCTGTCTGCACAGTGCGAGCCAGAATTTCTAATCGCAAATGACAATCCGACCAGGATTGTCATCCTGAGCGACCAACGGGAGTCGAAGGGTCTCTCTTCTCGATCTCTTCCGCTCGAGCCATCGCCCTCAAGCCTTCCCTGCCTGTTGTCGCTTCTAATCGCAAGCGACAATCCGACCAGGATTGTCATCCTGAGCGACCAACGGGAGTCGAAGGGTCTCTCTTCTCGATCTCTTCCGCTCCAGCCTTCTGGTGCACCAAGAGTTCATCCCACTCCGATTCCCTGCTCGGCTGACGGCTCTCGGGATGCTCGCGTTCTAATAGGAACATTAGGCATTTCAGAAAAAGAGTTAAGTCGCACAAAAGAAAGAAGAAAGCAAAATCCTAATAGGGACAAAATCGCGTTTTTCGGAAATTCCACCTCGCACGTTTTTTCTCTACAGACATCCTCCGTGGCGCATCGATATCAGGTGGCTCGCGTCACCGAGCCATTATCCTCAACCCTCAACCTCGCTATAATAGACTTTCCTACGCGAGGACATTTATGAGCCGGCAGCAAGCAGTCATCGAATCCGCAGCGCCCACCGAAGCCCAGGCGCGCATCTGGGACGCCTTCCGCCGCTGGGGCTATCTCCAGGCGAATCTCGATCCGCTGGGCGATTTGCAACCAGTCAATCTTCCCGAGCTCGCCGTCTCGGGCCCGGATGCGGACGCGGCGCGCAAAATTTACTGCGGCACGATCGGCGTCGAGTTCATGCACATCTCCGATCCCGAGCGGCGCCGTTGGATCGAAGAGCGCATGGAATCGGCGGCGCCCGCCTCAACACCGGCAGCGGAACAGAAAGCAATTCTCGATCGCCTCGTCCGAGCGGAAATTTTCGAGCAAGTTCTTGCAGACGCGCTATCTCGGAACCAAGCGCTACTCGCTCGAAGGCGAGTCCGCGCTTCTGCCGCTTCTCGACGCCATCCTCAATGCCGCCTCAGAGCACGACGCGCAGCAAGCCGTCCTGGCGATGAGCCACCGCGGCCGGCTCAACGTGATGGTGCACATCGTCGGCCGTCCGGCGGCGGAAGTTTTCGCGAAATTCGAAGATGTGGATCCGCGTAGCGTTCTCGGCGGCGGCGACGTGAAATACCACATCGGCGCAACGGGCGAATTTCCCCGCAGCCAACGGCCGAAACAGTCGGAATTCACCTGGTTTCGAATCCCAGCCACCTCGAAGCGGTGGATCCGGTCGCGAACGGTCGCGCGCGCGCGAAGCAAACGCGCATCGGCGAAGGTGGCGCGCAGGCGATCGTTCCGGTCATCATGCACGGCGACGCCGCTTTTGCGGGACAGGGAATCTGGGCCGAAACGCTCAACATGGCCGGCGTCGAGGGCTACAACGTAGGCGGTTCCGTCCACATCATCGTAAATAATCTGATTGGCTTCACCACCGTGCCGCGCGAATCGCATTCCTCGCGCTTTTCGTCCGACCTGAGCAAGCGCCTGCCGATTCCGATTTTCCACGTGAATGCGGAAGACCCGGAGGCGGTGGCGCGCGTCGGTCGCATCGCGCTCGACTATCGCTACGCATTTGGCTCACCGGTCGTCGTGGATCTGATCGGCTACCGCAAGCACGGCCACAGCGAAGTGGACGATCCCACGATCACCCAGCCGCTGCGCTACAAGAAAATTCAGGCGCATCAGCCGCTCTGGCAAATTTACGCGCAAAAAATCGGTGTCGATGCCGAACCGATTGTCGAAAAAGTTCGCCAGGAACTCGACGCCGCGCAAAAAGAAGCCGAAGAGCTTGAGAAAAATCCGCCGATGCGCAAATTACCCGCGTATTGGGATGCCTATCGCGGCGGACGTTACAACCCATCGCTCGAAGTGGACACGGGCGTGCCCGCGGCGGAATTAACCGCGACCGGCGAAGCGCTTGCCAGCTATCCGGATGGATTTCACATCCATCCGAAAGTGAAAAAGCTTCTCGAACAGCGCATGGAAATGGCGCGCGGGAAGCGCCCACTCGATTTCGGAATGGCGGAAGCCCTGGCGTTCGGAACATTACTGAAACAAGGCACTCCAGTGCGCCTCAGCGGACAGGACAGCAAGCGCGGCACTTTCAACCAGCGCCACGCGGCCCTGATCGACATCGAAAACGAAAAAGAATTTATTCCGCTGCAGCACGTCGCGCCCAATCAGGCATTTTTCGAAGCCTACAATTCAACTCTCTCGGAAGCTTCCGTACTCGGCTTCGAATACGGCTTCAGCCGCGACTATCCCGAAGCGCTGGTTTTGTGGGAAGCGCAATTCGGCGATTTCGCCAACGGCGCGCAGATCATCATCGATCAGTTCATCGCGGCCGGTGAAGACAAGTGGAATCTGCTCTCAGGTGTCGTCCTGCTGCTGCCGCACGGATACGAAGGTCAGGGCCCGGAACATTCGAGCGCGCGCATCGAAAGATTTCTGCAGCTCGCCGCCCGCGACAATATTCAGATTTGCCAGCCGTCCACCGCCGCGCAATATTTTCATCTGCTGCGCCGCCAGGCGATGCGCTCGTGGCGCAAGCCGCTCGTCGTCTTCACGCCGAAGAGCATGTTGCGCACGCCTGCTTCGTCATCCACGCTGGCTGAGCTTTCCGCCGCGCGCTTCCGTCCAGTGATTCCCGACAGCGGAAGCGGCACCGCGACGCGCGTCCTGCTGTGCACAGGAAAAATCGGCCACGAACTCGAAGCCGAACGAAAACGCCGGAAGGATGAAACGACCGCAATCGTTTTTGTGGAGCAGCTCTACCCGTTCCCCGAGGCCGAGCTGGCCGCCGAAATGGACCGGCACGCCAACGCGCGCGAATTCGTCTGGGTGCAGGAAGAACCCGCCAACATGGGCGCGCTCGCCTTCATGCTGCCGCGCCTCGAACGTCTCGCGCGCGGCCGCTCGGTGCGCTCGGTAAAACGCTCCGCAAGCGCAAGCCCCGCCACCGGCTCGCACAAAGCGCACGAGATGGAGCAAAAAACTCTTCTCACCGTCGCGTTCGCAAATCCCACAAGCAAATAAAAATGTCAAACGAATCGATGTCTTGTGCCCGCGAAATGATATTCGCGGATAAAGCGAAGTTCTACTTTCGCGAAATGATGAAGCTTTGCGGCCCGGGCGTCGGCCGCAATTCATTCGACGAAAAACCGGCACTCCGGAACATGCGCTCGTACTCGGACATCGGATAGGAATCGCCCGCGCGCGTTCCCGCCAGCATGATCAAGCTGAATCCCGCCGCGGTCGCGGGCGTCACGCGGTCCTCGTTCGGAACGAATTCCACGGTGACCACGCGGCCGTTCGGCGCGAGCGCCGCATGAATCTTCCGCAGCAGCTTTTCGATCGTGGGCGGATCGAAGTGATGCACGAAAGCCGGTGAGCAGCACCAGATCGTAGCCCGTTCCGAAATCCACTTCGAACGCATTCCCCGGAATCGTGTGGTAGCGCGAGTCGACCTTTGCCGCCCGCGCATTTTCTTTCGCCACTTCCAGCACAGCCGGCCAATCGACCGCGAATATTTCCGCGTGCGGATTGTGCCGCGCGATCGCAACGCCGTACACGCCGTGCCCCGCCGCGATGTCGAGCACTTTCCACTTCTCGCCCGCATCCGCGTTGACAATCTTCGCGACGCCCTCGGCGACTGGCCTTTGCATCGGCGCCATCGAACGGGCGAACTCAACCCAGATCGGATTGTTCACCTCCGTGGTGCCTCGATCGTCCTGCAGCGAGCCGCCCTTGCGGACGATGGCCGTCAAGTCGCGGAAGCGGTCGAACATTTCAGGCGTGGTGAGAAATCCTGCAATCGAGCCGATGTAGGCGGGCGAGCGGCGATCCAGGAATGTTGCCGCATCGGGAGCGAGCGAATACTTCTGATCTTGTTTCGCGAGGAAACCAAGGATGGTGAGGTAATCGCAGAGCGTTCGCATGCCGCGCTCGGACGCGTTGCAGCGCTTGGCGAGCGCGGCGGGAGTGTTAGCGCCTTCGCCGATAGCGCTGAAGACGTCGAGTTCGATTCCCGTTTTCAAGGCCGCAGTTTTCTGATGCGCGTTGAGAGTGTCGAAAATTCTTTCCGGATTCGGTTGTGAATGCTCAGCGGGCGTTGCCATAGTTCCTCCCATTGTCTATGCCGTGTAGTTCGATGAATTCCTTTTCAAGCGCCATTCTCTCGCGATGCAGCGCCAAAGCGCAAATGCGAAGCCCGTGGTCTCAGCCTGCAAGGTAGCGGCATCGCGCGCGAATCGCACAGTCGATGAGCCAAGCGCGTCCGATGAGCCAAGCGCACGGCTGGTTGCGCTTCGTTGACTTGCTCTTAGGGCCGCCATAAGATGGCGCGCAGCCGGTTTTTCGCCCGGCCCACTCCTCCCATGAAAGCGCCCCTACCCGAAAACGAAGCGGCGCGCCTCGAATCGCTTCACCGCTACGCAATTCTCGACACGCTGCCGGAGCAGGAGTTCGACGACCTCTCGCGCCTGGCCGCATTGATCTGCGGCACGCCGATAGCGCTCGTAAGCCTCGTTGACGAGAATCGCCAATGGTTCAAGTCGAAAGTGGGAATCGAAAAATCGGAGACGCCGCGGGATATCGCCTTTTGCGCGCACGCGATCCATGATTCGGGCGTCTTGGTGGTGCGCGACGCGCTGGCCGACGAGCGTTTCCGTTCGAATCCGCTCGTCACCGGCGATCCAAACGTCCGGTTCTATGCCGGCGCTCCGTTGCGCACGCCGGAAGGTTACGCACTCGGCACGCTCTGCGTGATCGACCGAGTGCCGCGTGACCTTTCGGCCGACCAACTCGAAGCGTTGAAAGCGCTTAGCCGGCTGGTGGTGAACGAGCTCGAACTGCGGCGCAGCGTCGGCGATCTTTCCAAGGCGGTTCGCGAGCGCCGGCTGGTGGAAGGCGAACTCGACCAGCTCTTCAATCTTTCATCCGATCTTTTTTGCATCGCGGGATTCGACGGATATTTCAAAAGGCTCAACCCATCCTGGGAACAGACGCTGGGAATTTCCCGGGAAGAGCTCCTTTCGCGGCCGTATGTCGAGTTCATTCACCCTGACGATCGCGCGATCACGCGCAAGGAAGCGCAGAAAATCGTGGACGGCGCGGTCACATTTTCATTCGAGAACCGCTTCCGATGCGGGGATGGCACGTATATCTGGCTGCTCTGGAACGCGACTCCGAACAGCGATCAAGGCCTGATTTTCGCGGTGGCGCGAGACATCACGCTTCGCAAACGCGCGGAGCGACGGCTGGCAGTGGGATACACGCTGACGCGCGTTTTGGCTGAAGCAGAAAACCTGGGCGCGGCGTCGCCTCTGATTTTGCGGGCAATCGGCGAAGGCCTTGGCTGGGAGCTAGGCGCTTTCTGGCGATTGGACGAAATCGCGAATGTCCTGCGCTGCGTGGATCTCTGGCATGCTCCGGGGCAGGAGTTTCCCGCCTTCGAAAAAGCCACGCGCGAACTCACGTTTCACCGCGGCGCAAGTCTGCCGGGGCTCGTTTGGGCGGCAGGCCAATCCAAATGGGTAACGGATGTGCCCGAGCGGGAAAACTTTTCTCGAATCAAAGTCGCCCGCGAGGAAGGATTGTGTTCGGGGTTTGGTTTCCCGATACGAATCGACGACCGCGTTGTGGGCGTAATCGAATTCGTCAGCCGCGAGATCCGGACGCACGAACCTCAGTTGCTGGAAATGTTCGATTCGATCGGCAGCCAGATCGGGCAATTCATGGAGCGGCGTCGCGCGGAGAGCGAGCTGAAGCTGTACGCCGATTACCTGGAAGCGGCGCGGCTCGCGCAGGAGGCGGATGCGCGGCGCCTTGCGCTGCTGGTGCACGAGCTGGAAATTGCGAAGGCGCGAGCGGAAGAGGCCACGCGCTCGAAGAGCGAATTTCTGGCAAATATGAGCCACGAAATCCGCACGCCGATGAACGCGGTAATCGGGATGACGGAGCTGGCGCTCGACACCAGGCTCACGTCGCAGCAACGCGAATATCTCGTCACCGTGAAGAATTCCGCTGGTTCGCTTCTGAACCTGATCAACGACATCCTGGATTTCTCGAAGGCGGAAGCGAAGAAGCTGCAACTCGATCGGGTGGATTTCGGGCTGCGGGACATGCTGGAGGACACGCTGCGCGCGCTGGCAGTGCACGCGCAACAGAAAGGGCTGGAGTTGGCCTGTCACGTGGCGCCGGAAGTGCCCGACGCGCTAGTGGGAGATGCGGAACGGCTTCGGCGCATCGTGGTAAACCTGGTGGGCAATGCGATCAAATTCACGGAAAGCGGCGAGGTGGTTCTGAACGCAAGCCTGGAATCCAGAAAGAACCAGGGCGTGGTGGTGCATTTTTCCGTGACCGATACAGGCATCGGAATCCCGCCAGAAAAACAGAAAGCCATCTTCGAGGCGTTTGCGCAGGGTGACGCCACCACCACGAGAAAGTACGGCGGCACCGGGCTAGGCCTTTCGATTTCGTCGCAACTCTCGGAGTTGATGGGAGGCCGCATCTGGCTGGAGAGCGAACCGGGGCGAGGCAGCACGTTTCATTTCACGGTAAGTCTGGGATTGCAAACTTCTGCGGCCGGCGAGCAAGCGCCCGTGCCCGTGAAGTTGCTCGATCTTCCGGTGCTCGTGGTGGACGACAACTCCACGAGCCGCCAGATTCTCGAAGAGATGCTCAGCAACTGGAAGATGAAACCGGTCGGAGTGAAGAACGGCCCGGCAGCGCTCGAAGCGTTGAAGCGCGCGACAGAAGAAAGGCGAGCCGTTTCGGCTTGTGCTGGCCGACGGGCACATGCCGGGGATGGATGGATTCGATCTCTCCGCGAGCGTCCAGAAGGATGCTCAACTGCGCGGGGTGACGATTATCCTTCTGACCTTCGCCGGCCACCGCGAAGATCAGGCGCGAGCGAAAAGCGTGGGCGCGACGGCGGCCGTGACGAAACCGGTGAAGCAATCAGAATTATGGGACGCGATCGTGACGGCGCTGCACGTACCGGGCCGCCAGAAGTCCAGGCCGTCGGCGGCGCGAAGCATGGCGCGGGGCGCGCATCGGAGGTTGCGGGTGCTGGTGGCGGAGGACAATCCCTGTTAACCAGGAACTGGTGTTGCATCTGCTGGAACGCAGGGGGCATTCGGCAATCGTCGCGGAGAATGGAAAACGAGCGCTTGCGGCACTGGAAAAACACAAATTCGACCTGGTGGTGATGGACATTCAGATGCCGGAGATGGGAGGCATCGAAGCGACGGAAGAAATTCGAAGGAAAGAGAAGAGCGATGGCGGACACATCCCGATTTTCGCAATGACGGCGCACGCCATGCCAGGCGACCGGGAGAGATGCCTCGCAGCGGGAATGGATGGATACATTCCCAAACCGATCGACCCGAAATTATTTACGCAAATCATCGAAACGGGCGCGTCACCGACTGCAGCGATGGCCGCTGAAGGAGAAAGAAACCCATCCGATAAAGCTAAAACAGACAGAGCGGCGGATGCGGATAAGTTGCTTGCGCGTTTTGATGGAAATCGAAAACTGCTGGGATCGCTGATTCGGACGTTCCAGCACGACTGTCCCAAAATGATGACGAAAATCCGCAGCGGTCTCTCCGCACGCGATCCGCGGGCGCTGGCGGAGGCCGCTCACGCGTTGAAAGGCTCGGTGGGAAACTTCGGGCCGTCGAGCGCCTTCGAGACAGCGAGAGAGATTGAAAAAACCGGGCGAGAGGGTAAACTCGACGGCGCCTGGGAACTCTACGCCACCCTGGAGGACGACCTTGCGCGGCTTTTGCCGGCACTGCAATCGGCCGGCAGCCCGAAGGGTGCGAAGGCCCAGTCCAGGACCAAACCCAGCAGGCCCGGACGAAACCGCCTGCACCATGGATCGCGGAGGAAACGATGACGCGCATTCTTGTCGCTGATGACGACCGCACAACCCGACTACTGCTGACCGAAATTCTGCGCGACGGAAAGTACACGGTGGTGGCGGTTCCGGACGGCGCGGCCGCGCTGAAAAAATTAAAAGAGGATAAGTTCGACCTGGCGCTTCTGGACGTATGGATGCCCAAGAAAAACGGCCTGGAAGTTTTGTCGGCGCTGAAGAAGAGCAGCAAGAAGCCAAAAGTAATTGTGATGACCTCGGACGACACGCCGGAAACGCTTTTGAGCGCCATTCGCGAGGAAGCCTATCAGTACGTGGCCAAGCCGATTGAGCCGAAATCGCTGCTGGTGCTGGTACGCGAGACGCTAGCGAAAACATCGAAGACTTTGCCGATCGAAGTGATTTCCGCGCGGCCCACGTGGGTGGAACTTTCCGTTCCATGTTCGCTCGAAGCGGCCGAGCGCATCGAAGCGTTCATGGCGCATATGAAGGCGGGGCTTTCCGAGGATGTGCAGCGCTCGGTGGGGCAGGCGTTTCACGAGTTACTGCTCAACGCGGTGGAATGGGGCGGGAAGCTCGACCCCAGCCGCAAAGTGCGGATTTCTTATCTGCGAGGCAACCGGATGGTGCTGTATCGGATTGCCGATCCGGGTCCCGGTTTCAAATTTGCGGAGCTCGAACACGCGGCCATCACGCATCGAGCCGACGAACCTACGAAGCACGACGAAGTACGCCAGCAGAAAGGTTTGCGTCCCGGTGGATTCGGATTATTGCTGGCGAAGGCCAATGTAGATGATCTGCTATACAACGAAGCGCAAAACGAAGTGGTGTTCGTGAAGTATCTCGATGACGACGGCTCGGTTGCGGCGAAGCAGGAAGCTGCGAGCTAGGAGCCGTCGCTGGAAACGACAGGCGATCCCGATTGACGATCCATCGTGCGACGTATACGATGGCTGCGGTTTCACACGGAGGAGATAGATGGCAAAAAAGAATAAGTTGTTGAACGAAGCGGCGGAAAAAATCGGAACCGCGATGGGTAAGGCCAACCGCACCGCGCATAAAGTGAAGAAGGCGGGTGTGATGGCGAAAAAAGAGCTCGAGCACATCTCGAAGCAGGTGGAGGCGCTCAAGAAGCAGTTGCAGAAGACGACGAAGCGCCTGCGGAAAGCTCTCGCCTAGCCTTCCAGATTTTGCGGCCTTAGGGCGCGGGTTGTTTAGCTCGCCTTGCGCGATTTCTTCTGCCGTTCACCGGCACCGGTTTTGGGCACGGCGCGCAATAACGCTTTTCTTGCCGGCTCCGCCGACAGGCTTTTCTTCAGCGCCGACATCAAATCCGGAACATTTTCGCGTTTGGCGCGCGGCATCACCGTCAATTTCTTTCCGTGGGCTTTCGCTTCGATCAGTTTTTCGAGCTCCTGCTGATAGGTGTCGGAATACTGATCGGGATTGAAGGATTCCGCGAGCGTTTCGATCAGCTGCATCGCCAGTTTGGATTCCGCCGGCTTCAACTCCGCTTGATTCAGCTTGGCATTTTCCGCGATCCCGCGAATTTCGTTCTTGTAGAACATGGTGTGCAGCGTGAAACCATTGTCACGGGCGCGGATAATTACGATATTTTCGCGACCGTGCATCGTGACCTTTGCAACTCCTGAATAGCCGGTCTTGCGCATCGCGTCGAGGAGCAAGTTGTAAGCCCTCACCCCGCCTTCGCCCGGCTCCGCATAGTAAGAGCTGTCGAAATAAACCGGATCGATCTCCTCGGCTTTCACGAAGCTCAGAATTTCCATGGTCTGAGCGGATTCGGGCTCGATCTCTTCGAGCTCCTGTTTCGTGAACATCAGATACTGATCTTTCTCGTATTCGTAGCCCTTTTCAATTTCAGAGCGGTCAACGAATTTTTCACAGGTCGGGCAATAGGTGGGCTGTTTGATGCGCGTATGGCACACGGAATGGAGCTGATTGAAACTGATCCGTTCCGACCGAGCAGCCGGCGTCAGTTGAATTGGGATGGAAACCATCCCGAACGTGAGAAATCCTTTCCAGGTTGCGGCCATTGTCCCCCTCCGGCGGAAAGGAGCCAATCATACACTCGGATGCCGTCTGGCTCGCATCGAATGCTTGCGGTATAACGATGCGGTTAAGAGCGAAGAGAAAGCGAAAGGGGCGGGTTTGACATCCGAGATGAATCAGGCACGCGAAAACGATACGCCAACGCTTTACTCACCGTCACCAACCCATTTGGCTCATCCGCCTAAGAATAATCGCGCTGTAATTATTCATGCGCTCGGGCCGTCGCTTCAGCGGAGCCGGCAGAATTGCAGCGAGCCGCGCCGCTTGTTGCCGGCCGATATTCAGGGCTGAGGTTTCGTCGTAGTAACGGCACGCCGGCTCCGCGCCATAAATACCGGGGCCCCATTCAACCACGTCGAGGTATATCTCCAAAATGCGCTTTTTGCCGAGGAATAATTCGGCCACCGGTACCAGTGTGGCCTCCGCGCCTTTGCGGAGGAAAGAGCGGCCCGTTCCGAAGAATAGGTTTTTTACGAGCTGCTGCGTAATGGTGGAAGCTCCGCGAGTGCGATCGCCTTCTAAATCGTCTTCGGCGGCGATTTGAATCTCGTGCCAATCGAATCCATGGTGCTGATAGAAGTGCGCGTCCTCTGCGGCGATTACAGCGTGCTGAAGATCGGGCGAGATTTGGCTGAGTGGAACAAATTTGTAGCGTTTGCGATACGGCGTGTGGTGAATCCCGGCCTGCAAGCGGCGCTGGACGTGCACGGCGGTTGTCGGCGGGTCAATCCACCGGGCGGCCACAAGGATCAGCGCGGCCAGCGACCATAGAAGCACCACGCCGATGACAAGCCATCGAATAAAGGACCGAAGGAAGCTGCTCCCAAGCACAGCCTTGATGTGTGTTTTCAGCATTGCAGTCGCATTTCCGAATACTAGGCTGAGCTTGCTTATCGTCATCGCAGCGTAATAATTCCCTGGGGCTAGTACTCGCAAAACATCCTCCGTCGCACGCCCCTAGGAGGCATAACCCTTTCTTCCACAGCCACTTTGAGCTACCGGCTCTAGCTTGGCAAGATGAGTGCTTTCCCTTATCGCAGATCTTCTTTGAAGGCGCGAAAATCTAGCCTGCAGCAACAAGGTGAGCTATGAGCGGGACACGAAGTTCGAACCGGACTGAAACGATTGAGAGATTCTCGAACTCGATTCACGACCCAGTCGCATATGAGAATCAGATCAAGACACGCCTGCAAATAACCACGAAATTCGTCGAAGGCTTGAACACTTCCACCGTGAACCTGTTGCTGGCTGAAAAGCCCTTCGCGCGCCAGGCGTTGCAGGAGTTGGTTGTGAAGGAAGCAGGGCTTCGCTGGATCGCTCGCGTGGCGACGCTTTCGCACGGGGACGTCCGTGCTCGCTTGTGGGCCGATATCGAAAGAGTACTTGATGATCTCGAATTCATTATTGATCTCGTGGGGCGCGCGAATGTCGAGTGGCCCGTGAACGAAGTTCTCCAGTTCAGTGACGAGCTGGCCTACATCACCTAGTGCTCGATATAGCTATCGCAATCGTTGATTCGAGCAGAGAGCTTTCGTTCCGAAATTCAATGCGACCATCCAATTCGCCGCACTCCGCATTCTAATGAAACGGCAGAAATCATTATCTGAATAAAATTTCGTTTTAGGAAAAAAGCTCAAGCCGCTCACAGCGATGCTCAAACCAATCATCTCGGCATTGGCAAAGTCGTTGGGCCTCGCTGCCCTTCTCGCTTGCCTGGTTTCCTCTCGCGCTTACGGCGACGTCGGCGTGATTCTCAACGAAACGCTCAACGAGAGCGTCGCGCGCGTCACAGGCTCGGGCCACACCGCCGTCTACTTCTCGCGAATCTGCCCCGATTCTCCCATCAAACTTCGCCTCTGCCGCCCGGGGGAAAATGGCTCGGTGATGAGCAATTACATTAATCTGGGCGAGGACGAGCGCTACGAGTGGAACATCGCGCCATTCAACCTCTACGTCTACGGCGTTGAAGACCCCGCGGACCGGCCACTCTTTGGCACCGACAAAATCAAGGCGGTGCTCGAAGAGCGTTACCGCAACCAGGCCTTGGCGCGCTACTGCACGGTGAAGGACTGCCTAGATGGCAACAAAGCGGAATGGCGCGAAATGGTGGGCGCCAACATGATCCGCAGCATGTACATTTTCGTCGTGAAAACCACGCTGCAGCAGGATGAAGACCTGATCGCGAAATTCAACGCGCTGCCCAATGAAAATCACTTCAACGGCATGACGCGCAATTGTGCCGACTTTACAAAAAACGTGATCGACACCTATTTCCCGCACTCCGCGCATCGCGACGTGATCAACGACTTCGGAATGACCAGCCCCAAGGCCGTCGCGCGCACCTTCTCGCACTACGCTCAGGATCATCCCGAATCGAACTTCCGCGTGCTGCATTTCTCGCAACTGCCTGGCACGATCAAGCGGAGCACGGAACCGCGCAGCGGCACGGAACAGCTGTTTCGCTCGAAAAAGCTGCTGATTCCGATGGTGATTTTTGCCGACCACGAATTGCCCGTTGTGGCCGCCGCGTACCTGATCACCGGACGCTTCAATCCCGAGCGCGAATTCGAGCAGCACGCCACCGTCGAACCGGTGCAGCTGAATAATTCCGCGCCTTTGCCAAAAGCCGATGGCGCCAACAATACCTCGGCCGCGCTTGCTCCCGTCGAAATTCGAGAACGCGAAGAAGTGGTCGGCGCTCCAGGTGAATGGGAAAAATATCGCAAAGATTTCGACGCGATGGCAAATCAGGCCGTTCAAGACGAAATGATTCCCGACCGCGCCTACGTCGGCCGCATTTTCAAGCGCCTCGATAGTTCCGGGCATCCCATAGCCGATGCCGACGGCAGCCTGTGGCTTGAAGTTTCCAGCGCGAATGGCGCCTCAAAAGTCGGGCTGAGCCGAAACAATATTTTTGCCCCAGGTTCTGATCCTCACCTCGCTTTCGAGGTGTTGCTCGCGCGCGTCGATGCGATTCTGAAAAGTCCCAAACATAGCCGCGAGACGATGATCGAGTTCAAAGAAGACTGGGCTCTTCTCGAGTACGCTCGCATGCGCATCGCTTCAAGCGGGCCCTTGGCGGATTCGTTGTCATCGCAGGGCGCAGTAGCCGCGGCGGCCTCGAACGGCCAAAAATAATCTCCGCGCGAGATTTCAGCCCGAACCAGCCGGCATGCAGCCTCGTTTTTCTCGGCGCCCTGATGCTGCTATGATGTGCACGGAATCGATGCACTCGATGCGACCATTCGTATCGGCATTTTTCGGCTTGGTTTTCCTTTTATTCGCCTTCGCGCACTCTCCTCGAATCGTATCTGCCGGCCACCCGCCCGCGCACAATTCATCTCCACCGATCGTCATCGGCTTCGTCGGCGGCTTTATCAGCCACACCAATGCCGTTCACGGCGGCGTCCAACTCGCTGAGCGTCTCCGCAAGGAATACCCGGCGCAAGTTCACATCGAAGTTTTTGAAAACCATCGCGGCGAACAAGCCCACCAGGAGATCCTTCGTCTTCTTGACGCGAATCACGACGGCAAGCTCTCGCCCGAAGAAAAACAAAGCGCCCGCATCATCATCTACGGCCACAGCTGGGGCGGTTCGGAAACCGTCGCTCTCGCGCGTGAGCTCCAAACCGACGGCATCCCTGTGCTCCTCACGATTCAAGTGGACAGCGTTTCCAAAATCGGCGAAGACGATTCGCTCATCCCCGCGAATGTCGAACAAGCCGCCAATTTTTATCAATTGGACGGCTATCTCCACGGCCGCCCCGAAATTCGCGCCGCCGATCCAGCCCGCACCAAAATCCTCGGCAACATCCGCTTCGACTATTCCTCGAATCCCATCCAGTGCAACGGCTACTCCTGGCTCGCCCGCGCCTTCGAAAAGCCGCACATCGAAATCGAATGCGACCCCAACGTGATCAATCGCGTGGAATCCCTGATTCGCTCGAATCTTCCCGCCGCCGAATCATCAAGCACGTCAAGCGCAGCTGCGCAATAATCGCGCGCCACTTCTCTTACCTCGTCTTCCGCCAACGCCTAAAATTAGCGGTGCGCAGATTTGTTGAAGAAACCGCACGTCGGGCCAAAGGTTTCCGATACAATCGCCGCCGGCCGCGCACGTAAATCGTCCGCGCCGCATGAAGTCAGGTTGCTCGCGTCGCGTCGAGGAGAACTTTTTGAGCTTTTCCCAGCGCCTGAAGGAAATTCGCGAAGGCTTCGAGCCCGCCTTCTGGGTCGCCAATATCAGCGAACTCTTCGAGCGCTTGTCCTACTACGCAGCGTTCTCCTCTCTTGCGCGCTACCTGCATGAAGTCCTGAATTTCCCCACCGAGAGGGCGGCCGATCTCACCGGATTTTTTGGTGGCCTCGTCTGGTTTCTCGCGATTGTAGGCGGAGCTACGGCTGATCGACTCGGCTTTCGCCGCGCTCTTTCTCTAGCCTATTTGATCCTGACGGCCGCTTACTTCTTGTTAGGTTCGATCGGTTCTCCGTGGATTGCGCCAATTCGCAATTCGCTCCCCCTCGGACTCTTTGTGCTTCTCATTCTCGCGCTTCCCGCGCTGGGCATTGCGCTGGTAAAGCCCTGCGTCGTTGGAACCACCGCGCGCGCATCGAAAGAAAACGTCCGCTCCATCGGCTATTCGATCTACTACACTCTGGTCAACATCGGCGGCGCGCTCGGGCCTATCGTCGCTGCCTGGGTGCACCAGAATCTCAGTGTCGAAAATGTTTTTCGCGTCGCGGCCGCCAGCGTGTTCCTCATGTTTTTTCTCGTACTGATATTTTTCAGGGAGCCTCGACAATCTAACGAAAAACAAGTAACAACCGTCGCCGAGACTCTTTCGAACTTTGGCAAAGTTGTGACGAATCCAAAATTCATGCTCTTCCTGCTGATTTTCACCGGCTACTGGATCGTTTACTGGCAGGAGTTCATTACTCTACCGCTCTACGTCCACGATTACATCGATCCCCATGCCAACACCGAAAGAATGCTTGCCACCGGCCCCATCGTGGTAATCGCGCTGACGGTCGTCATCAGCGTCCTCACCAAACGCGTCAGCGCTTTTCGCGCCGTCCTCCTCGGCACGCTGATCTCGATGGTCGCTTTTGCCGTGATCGCTGTGCATCCCACCGTCACCGCCGCGTACGTCGCGCTTGTTATCGTCGCGCTCGGCGAGCTCACCCAACAGCCCCGTTACTACGATTATATTTCCCGCCTCGCGCCCTCCGGCCAGCAAGGCACCTACATGGGTTTTGCATTTCTGCCGCTTGGCATCGGCGCTTTCGTCGCCGGACGAATCGGGGGATTCCTCCTGCACTATTTCGGCGAAGTGCAGCATCGTCCGACGCGATTCTGGTGGGCAATCACCGCCATCGGAATAGCGACCACTCTGCTGTTATGGCTCTACGATCAAATTGTCAAACCTTCCAAACCATAGGTTCCACCTCTTGCTTCACCTCAGCGTTAGCCGCCAGATTTCACCGACGTTTCGCCGTGCAGTAACAATCCGGCAATACCGCTCACCCAGAGTACCCGCGGTCTAAGACGCCGGAACACACGCCCGGAGTCGGACGGTAATTCCCCCAAAAGGAAGAACAGCCCTATGAAAATGAAAGCGGTAGTTTTGTGTCTGCTCGCAGTGTCCGTTGCGGGCGCAGCGTCTGCTCAGGAGGGCGCAATACCGAAAGGCATTCCGTCGCTCGATCACGTGTTCATCATCATGATGGAAAATCACGCCTACGCTCAGGTAATCGGCAATCCCAACGAGCCCTTCGTCAACAGTTATGCGAAATCTGTGAATTTCGCGACGAACTACTATGCCGTTGGGCATCCCAGCCTCACCAACTATCTCGAAGTGGTTGGGGGATCGAATTTCGGCGTGCGCGACGATAATTCTCCCGACTGGAACAACGGCACCTGCACGCCCAACATCATGGGGACCGGAACTGTGTCCTTGGAAAATAACACAACGCCGATTTGCCCGATCTACGGCAGCGGAACCGACGCGGCCACGCCCATTATTGACTTCTCCAATGAAACAAAAGGGCCTCCGGGCGTCATCGATGTGGACGGCAAAGTAGGTTTTGCCGCGAATCCAAAAACCGTTGGCATGACGATCGCCGACCAGCTCGTCGCCTCGGGCCGTACTTGGAAGAGCTATCAAGAAAGTTTGCCGCCCACGGGCGCCGAAGGCGTGAACAACGCCGATGGTTTCTTTTCGAATCTTGACGATCTCACCACCGCTCTTCCCGGCGAGGGACAGACGCAAGACAACCTCGTCGATCTTTACGCCGTGAAACACAATCCCTTCGCATACTTCCAGAACGTGCAGGAAGGTTTCAATCCGCAACTCAGCCTGAAGAAAATGGGAGGCTTTGAAGGCGCTGGTGGCCTGTTCACCAATCTCGCCGCTGGTTACGCTCCGTCGTATTCTTTCATCGTGCCAAATCAGTGTAACGACCAGCACGGCCGCAGCAACGCCGGTCCTGTGTGCGAGTTTGATCCCAATGACAATGGCACGCAAAACGGTTTGAACCCGGCCTTGATCTACCAGGGCGACATCACCGTTGAGAATATCGTCACTGCCATTCACAAATCTCCCGTGTGGGCGGAGGGCCACAACGCCATCATCGTCGTGTGGGACGAGAACGACTACAGCATTTCCCCCACCACGAACAAAGTCCTGCTCACCGTGGAAACAAACTACGGAGTAAAGGGTGTGCGCAGCAAGAATTTCTACACGCACTTCTCTCTGCTCAAGTCCATCGAAGCAGGTTTCCGGCTGCCCTGCCTCAACCATGCTTGCGATAGCGCCACGGCGGTGATGTCCGACCTGTTCGCCGCAGCCCCCAACGCGACTGCCGCCGAATAAGCCGCGAAGCCGATCCACCCATCGCCGTCCGGTGCGCCACGTCCAACCCGCACCGGCCGGCGATTTTTTTTGCCCGGAGCCGATTTGGCCTTTCAGTAGCGTAGGCTTCCGCGCATTCTGCGTCCCGACGTCTTGTGTCGGGGAGCCCGCGCCCCCGTAGGACCGCACCTCGCTCGCAATCCTTGGCGCATGGCGGAACATCGTTTCCTTGCAGCGCCGGTTTACCCTGAGTGATGAAGGGGATCTTGCCGGCCCTTTTGCCTCTGCCTCTCCTACCGCTGGCCTCCGCTTGAAAAATTCTAATCTGCGGTAAAAGGGAGGAACAAGACGACCGTGACTCACAGAAAATTCGCCGAAGAACGAGGTCGCGATGCTAGCCAAGTATTGAAGACGCACCCGCGCGAGAGTTGTGGCGCAGGCTGAAGCCTACGCTACTAAAGGCAAGTCAAAAGAGCCGGCAGGATGCCGGCGCTACAAGGGAGACGGCAAAGGCGCCGGCCAGAGGCGATACGAAAAGCGGAAGAGAGATCCCTCGACTGCGCTCGGGATGACCGGGCACCGCGGGGCGCGGTACGAATGGCGGAGCGAAGGCTCAGTAGATTCGGGCGCGCTTTGTGGCGTCAGACTGGGTTGGATCGGGCGGCCGGGATTGCTGCTGGGTGGCGACGCAAGGAACAGCTTCGGGGTAGAGGCTGAAATCAGGGAATGGCGCGGGCTCGACGTTGTCAACATTGTCGACCTTGACGAGCATCGATTCGGTGTATTGCGGGGCGGCGTAAAAAGCAAAATGCTCCGCGCAGACGTAGTAATCAAGGAACCTTGGCTTGCTGCAGTCTTTAGCAGCGCACGTGTTCAGATCCATCATGATGGTCTCCTTGGCGCGGGCTGTGATCGCGCGTCGTTTTCAGGTTCGTCTTCAGGTTCCGGGCGTTGGAATGCCACAACGCCTGTTTATCGCCGCTGTTTGTCCCGCCGGGGAAAGCGCGAGACGAAACGGAGCCGGCCGCCAGTCTGCGAGCATCGCCCGTCATCGCAACGATCATCGCTACGGCCCATCGCTGCGACCGTCGCTCCGGCGAATGCCTCGGTTAGTTCTTCACGCCTTTGTGACCTACAGCTATGGGCTGGTAAACGGGGACGAAATTCGGAAGGATTGTCTTCATATTGTCTTCATACCGAACGCTTCGAAAGGAGGTGGATGAGAACTAACCAGATGTTGAAAAGGGCCATGAGGAAGCTCCTTGTAGGGCGGGTGATGACGATGATAAGCGGGCGGGGTGCGAGGTGGAATCGGCGCGACGTCGGATTCGACGCAGGGGAACTGTGTAAGGAGAAAAGCTGATTTTGAGGAGGGAACGCTCGTGGCGAAAATGGAGCGAAGGGCGCGATGAGATTATGGCCGATGGCTGCCTGGCTCCGCGGATCGACTGGCGCGGAGGGAGAGCGCGCGATGGGATTGGGACCTCTTGTCTCACTGCTGGCAGTTGTGTCTACCAACGAGCTAGCGTGTCCGCTGCGCCTCGGTGTTGGCGAGGTTCGGCCGTCGGGCTATCGTAGTTAACTCGCGCAAGTGACACATTTCGCTGGCCTTCGCAAAGAGGCGGGTTGCTCGGTCAGCGTGGCAGTTGGCCTGCAACCATCTGTGGCGGCCAACTGGGCGGGCCCAATTTGGCATGTTTACCCAATGGGTGCGCGGCGGGTGTCGCGGTGGATTTTTGTTGGATGCGGCGCGGCGGGGCGTGGCATTCTAAAAGACCGGCCACGGAAGAGAAGAGAGATCCCTCGACTGCGCTCGGGATGACAGGCGAAAGAGCCGGCCGGAGGCCAGCGGTACAAAAAGCAAAATGACGAAATCCATTCATGTGGGCGGGCGTCCTGTGTGGGCGGAGATTTCGCTCACGGGCGATCCTGCGGAATCTTGAAATTATACGCGAGCATGTGAACAGCAACGGCGGAGCCCGAGAAGACCAAAGCAAAAAGAGCCGGCAGGATGCCCTTCGACGAGGCTCAGGACAAGCCAGCGGTACGAAAAGCGAAAGGCAAGACCGGCGGATGATTTTGGCTGTGGTGAAGTCGAATGCTTATGGGCTTGGGGCGGTGCCGATTTCGAAGGCGCTGCAGAAGGCTGGGACGGAATGGTTTGGGGTGACTTGCGCGAATGAGGGGATTGAGCTGCGCGAGTCGGGGATTAGGAAACGGATTCTGGTGCTTACCGGATTCTGGCCGGGCGAAGAGAAGCGGCTGCTGGAAAATTATTTGACGCCGACGGTGACGCGCGTGGATGACTTGCGGCATCTCGAGCGCGCGGCGAAGAGTTTTCTGGCCAAGGCTTCCCGCGGGAAATCGGTGTACGGAAAATCTTCACACGTGCGGTTCCACTTGAAAATTAATACGGGGATGAACCGGCTGGGGATTTCGCCGTCGGAAGTGGAGGCGTTTGCGAGGGCTCTGGCGGAATGTCCGCACCTTGAACTGGAAGGGACGTTCACGCATTTCGCTTCGGCGGAAGATTTTATCGGCGGGCAGACGGTGACGCAGGAAGAATTGTTTCGCTCGTGTCTTGACCGGCTGCGGGCGCTGGGCGTCGAGCCGGGGATTGTGCATCTTGCGAATAGCGGGGCGATTTGCGCGCGACCGGAGACGTGGGCGGACATGGTGCGGCCGGGCGCGATTCTCTACGGTTATCATCAGCGCTTCGATCCGCCGGAAAAGCGGAGCGAGGTGATGGCGCAGATGCCGCTTGAGCCTTCGCTTTCGTTGCGCGCGCGGATTATTTCGCTGCGCGACGTGCCGCCGGGAGAAGCGGTGGGATATTCGGCGCGGTTTATCACCGAGCGGCCGTCGAAAATCGCGGTGATCAATGCGGGGTATGCCGATGGAGTTGTGCGCGCGCGAACGAATCGCGGTTGCGCGCTGGTGCGCGAGCGGCGCGTGCCGCTGGTGGGCACGATTTCGATGGATTTGACGACGCTCGACGTGACCGATGTGCCGGGCGTGGCGTTCGGCGATGTGGTGACGATTTACGGCAAGGATGGAAAATCGGCGATCGAGGTTTCTGATGTCGCGCCGGAGATTGGCACGGTTACGTCGGATCTGCTGTGCGCGCTTGGGCGGCGGGTGCCGAAGTATTACGTTTGAGTTGAGCGGCGCGGCATTGCGCTGAGAAACTTCAGAAGAGAGATCCCTCCGCTTCGGTCGGGATGACAGATGCTGAAGCAGGAGGCTGCTCACCGTAAACGGCTCGCCGGGCAACGTGACCGCGGGTTACCTCTGGTGAAAGCTGCGTAGTTCCCTTCGTTGACTCGCGCGCGAGTGGCGGTGCTATACTACGACCTCATAAGACTAATTCCGGGCCACTTTCCTTCCGGCGCGCCTTACACTTTTCATAGAGCCGGGCTGCAAGAAAATGTGAATCGGATAGCGAGGTTTCATACGTACCGATTCGTTTTCATACTTTCATAAGGTGCCATGATGCAACGGACTCCTAGCGGACCCAGCCGGCAGCAAAACAACACCACAAATTCTGAGATTACAGCGCACAAATCAAACGCAGCGACTCGCGCGCAGCAGCATGACCAGGTGGGAACTTTCTGGGACATGCTGGCGATTCGCGTGGTGTTCACGGCGATTTGCGTGGCGGCGGGATTTCATTTTCGGCCGTTCAGCGTGTCGAGGGAAGCGGGGGCGGCGACGGGATTTTTCTTTGCGCTGGCGGTGATTCTGTTTGAAGTGCGGTTGCGGCGCGCGAGCATGCGGCGGCTGATTGGCGCGGCGACGGGCTCGATTCTGGGAATCGTGGGCGCGTATTTCACGACGCTGGTGCTGTCGCACACTTCGATGCCGGAGAGCACGCGGTCATTTTTCAGCCTGGCGATTTTTCTGGTGATGGCGTACATCGGGCTGATTCTGGGCGCGAATAAGGGCGACATGCTCAACCTGCAGGCGCTGGGCGGACTTTTTGGCAGCGAGCGCAGCATGAAGCATTCGGTGAAGCTGCTGGATACGAGCGTGATTATTGACGGGCGCGTGGCGGACATTGCCGAGGCGCAATTTCTGGACGGGACGATTATTATTCCGCAGTTTGTGTTGCGCGAGCTGCAACTGGTGGCGGATTCGGCTGACCCTTTGAAGCGTCAGCGCGGGCGACGGGGGCTCGAAGTGCTGCAGCGGGTGCAGAAGATGTCGCATCTCGAAGTGCAGATTGCCGAGGACGATTTTCCGAGCATTGCGGAAGTGGATTTGAAGCTGATCGAGCTGGCGAAGCGGTACGACGCGAAGATCGTGACCAATGATTTCAATCTGAATAAGGTGGCGACGCTGCAGGGCATCGAGATCATGAATGTGAACCAGCTGGCGAATGCGCTGAAGCCGGTGGTGCTGCCGGGCGAGTCGATGCGCGTTTTTATTTTGCGCGAGGGCAAGGAATACAATCAGGGCGTCGCGTATCTGGATGACGGGACGATGGTGGTGGTGGATGGCGCGCGCAAGATGATCAACAAGACGATCGATATTACGGTGACGTCTGTGCATCAGACGACGGCGGGGAAGATGATTTTCGGGCGGTACGATGAGCGCGGCGAGCAGGTGGCGCGCGTGGCGATGGCGGGTCAAGTGCAGGCGGGGCAGTTGCAAGGCGAATCGCAGCCCGGGCCGAGGGCGGTGGAGAGTTCGGGTGGCGGGGAGCGTCCGCCGCGGCCGTTGTATCCGGAATCGAATCGGTCGTAGTTCGACGCGCGTCGCCGTTCGCACGCAAGCCTCAAGCAAGTCGAAAGGCTCGCGGGAAATGCACCGCGAAAGGAACGCGCTTCGCGCGGTTTTTTTTACCCAGGCCTTCCGGCCTGGGCTAACTTATGTCGCGCCTACGGCGCTTTCGTAACCTCCGTTAATTTTCTTCCCGCATCAATCTCGACAATCTGCAAAGACTTCCACGCCAGGGTTTTCTCGCTTGCGGGGTTTGCTTGCGTTAGACTGTTAGCCCTTTGATGAGCCGGATTGCCGCTATCGTGCCTGCCGCTGGACTTGGCACCCGCATGGGGGCTGAGACGCCGAAGCAGTTCCTCGAATTGGATGGCATGCCGCTGATTCTTTTTACGCTGCGACGTCTTGCGGCGTCTGCTGCGATTACCGAGTTTTTTATTTCCACGCGGGCGGAGGATATCGTTTCGCTGCAGGACACTGTGGCGAAGGCGGGGCTTGGGCGGCCGGCGCGCGTGGTGCATGGGGGCGACACGCGGCAGCAGTCGGTGGCGAATGCGCTGGCGCAGGTGGATCCGACGACGGAGATTGTGCTGGTGCACGATGCGGTGCGGCCGTTCGTCACGTTGGAGCAGATCGAGCGCGTGATTGCGGAAGCGCGGACGCGAGGGGCGGCGATTCTGGGCATTCCGGCGATTGATACGGTGAAGGAAGTGAAGCGCGCGAGTTTGCCGCAGGATGTGGCGTTGATTACTTCGACGATTCCGCGCGAACGGATCGTGCTGGCGCAGACGCCGCAGGCTTTCCAGTATGAGTTGATTCGCGATGCGTTTCGCTCGGGGCAGAAAGACGGCGTGACGGCATCGGACGAGGCCGGGCTGGTCGAACGCTTCGGGCATGATGTTTACGTGGTGCAAGGCTCGGATCGCAATTTGAAGATTACGCGGCCGGCGGATATGGAGCTGGCGCGATTTTATCTCGCGCAGGAGCGGGCCGGAAAATGACGCGTTCGGGGATTGGATACGATTTGCATCGGCTGGCCACTGGGCGGAAGTTGATGATTGGCGGCGTCGAGGTGCCGTTTGATAAAGGCTCTGTCGGGCATTCTGACGGGGATGTGTTGTGCCATGCGCTTTGCGATGCACTTTTGGGCGCGGCGGGGCTTGGCGATATTGGCACGCATTTTCCGGATACGGATGCGAAGTGGAAGGGGGCGGCGAGTTTGGTGTTTCTCGAGCATACGCGGAAGCTGCTTGATGAGCGCGGGTTGCGGATCAGTCATTTGGATGCGGTGGTGATTTGCGAGCGGCCGAAATTGGGGCCGCATTTTCCGGCGATGCGGGCGGCGATTGCGGGGGCGCTGGGAATTGCCGGGGAGCAGATTAATTTGAAGGCGAAGACGAATGAGGGGACGGGGGAGATTGGGCGGGGCGAGGCGATTGCGGCGCATACGATTGCGACGCTTGAGGGGTGAGGAAAGACTCAAGTCAAAAGAGCCGGCGGGACGCCGGCGGTACGGAATGGCAGGCTTGCCATCAACATAATGCTTGGTCTTCTTGGATTTTGCTTTTCGCGCGTTTTACAACTGACCGAAATTCCTGCGATGTAGGGCTAACGACGACATGAATTGGTTGACTGGATTTCATGCGGTGGAAGAGGCGCTGGCGGCTGGGAGCGCGATGGATCGCATTGTGATCGCGCGGGGGCGGCATGGGGAGAGGCTTGAGGCGATTGTGCGGCTGGCGAAATCGCGGAATGTGCCGGTGCGATTTGAGGAGCGGGTGCAGATTGACCGGTTGACCGGGACGCGGGAGCACCAGGGGATTGCTGCGCTGGCGGCTGCGAAGCCGGCTGTGGAGTTGGAGGATTTGCTGCGCGCGAAAAATGCGCAGGGGTTGCTGGTGATTTTGGATGGCATTGAGGATCCGCACAATTTGGGGGCGATTGTGCGTACGTCGCTTGCGGCCGGGGCGAATGGCGTGGTGATTCCTGAGCGGCGAGCGGCGGGGCTTACGGATACTGTGGAGCGTGCGGCTGCGGGTGCGCTGGCGCATCTTCCTGTGGCGCGGGTGAAGAATCTTGTGCGGGCGATGGAGGAGATGAAGGAGGCGGGGTATTGGCTGGTGGGGCTTGATGAGCGCGCGGAGAAGAATTACACCGAGGTGGATTTTAAGGGTGCGGTTGGGATTGTGCTGGGCGGTGAGGGTGAGGGGTTGCATGAGTTGACGCGGAAGCGGTGCGATTTTCTGGTGTCGATTCCTACGACTGGGCCGGTGCGGTCGTTGAATGTGTCGGTGGCGGCGGGGGTGGTGTTGTTTGAGGCGGTGCGGCAGAGGGGTGGCGGATTGGAAAAGGGAAAATAGAAAAGGGAGAATGGTGGGAACGGCCTGGTTTGAACAAGGAGACGTTCGCGTGCGACGGGGCAAGGTCAAAAGAGCCGGCGGGACGCCCGTTCGCTGCGCTCAGGACAAGCCGGCGTTACGGAATGGCGGCGTTGCCATCGACATTTTGCTTGGTCTGCGTGAGTTCTGCTTTTCGGGCGCATCGAAACAAGAGTCAAAAACGCCGGCCGGAGGCCAGCGGTACGAAAGACATGGCTTCGATTTCGGTGATCGCAGGTATAGGCGCCGATGGCGATCGCAGCGAAGCGCAAGGACTGTGTCGCACCTACGGCGCTCTGGCATCAGCTTTTCTTGGTTCCCAGCCCTTCCGGGCTGGGCTAACTTCTGCCGCGCCTACGGCGCTGAGCTGCTTGTCGTATTCCGCTGAGCTACTTGTCGTACTTCAGTAAGGAGAAGACGTCGGTGCCGGGGAGCTTGGCGCGGCCGTTTAGGAAATTTAGTTCTACGGCGAAGGCTGCGCCGGTGATTTCGCCGCCGAGTTGGCGAATCAGGTTAATGGCGGCTGCGGCTGTGCCTCCGGTGGCGAGGAGATCGTCGCAGAGGAGGACGTGCTGGCCGGGTTTTATGGCGTCGGCGTGGATTTCGAGCGAATCGGTGGCGTATTCGAGCTGGTAGGTGACTGCTACTGTTTTCGCGGGAAGTTTTTTTGGTTTGCGAATGGGGACGAATCCGGCGTTGAGGCGATAGGCGAGAGCTGGGGCGAAAATGAATCCGCGGGCTTCAATTCCGGCGACGATGTCTACTTTGTGGCCGTTGTAGTGCTCGCAGAGGCGGTCGACGAGCGTGTGAAATCCGCGCGGGTCCTGGAGCAGAGTGGTGAGGTCGTAGAAAAGAATGCCGGGCTTGGGGTAGTCGGGAATTTCGCGGATCAGTTTTTTGAGATCGCCCATCGCGTCTTTGAGATCTTCCATTGAGTCCTCAGGTTCAGGTATCGCGCTCGACTGAAAATCTGGTCGAAAATTTCGGATCGATCGGTGCTTCTTCTTCGGTTACGTTCGAGACCGATGCGCCATTTGGGCCGCGTTCGAGTTCTGTGCGTAACGATGCGAGCACCGAAGCGGGACCGATCACGTAGACTTCCACGCGGCCGTCGCGCAGATTCTTCACGTAGCCCGCGATACCGAGCCGCTGCGCCAACTGCCGCGCGAAATAGCGGTATCCGACTCCCTGAACCATTCCACTGACGAAATAGCGCCTGGCAACCTGCGTCTCGTGCATGCCCGAACGACTCGCAAACTGCAAACGCGCGATTTTAGCAGAGGTGCGGGCGGACGCATCACGGAATTGAGAGGTGGGCGTTACGGAGGCGATGGTGCAATGGTTCGCGAACATTTGACGCCACGGTCCTTCGGGCGTGATTTTGCGCGAGTCGGCGTTCCTTCGAAGGGAGGAGTTGCGTGAAGTAAACGCGGGCGGCTCTGAGAGCCGCCCCTACTGAGCGACTTTGGGAGGAATGCGACTCAGGATTTGTGTGCGCTTTGGAGCTTGGCGGAAACGTGGCAGAATTGGCGGAGTGTCCGCGCGGGCCACTCCTGGACCTCGATGCGTTTGCACCAGATGAGCCGAAACAGATGGAGAGGCCTGCCGTTGGCGCTTGCCTTTGCGTGTGCTGCAGCATTCAGCGGCGCCGCCCCTCGGCAACCTTCGGCGACAATTCCTTCGCAAGCTCAAACTGCAGCAGCACCGGCGGCGCACGGCTTGGAGATTGTCGAAAATGGCGGCTATCCCGAGCTTCGGGTTGACGGCAAGCCGTTTTTCATTCACTCGGCGGCATTCTTCTACTATCGAATTCCGGTGGATCAATGGGAGCACCTGCTGCGGGTGTACCGGTCGTACGGAATCAATACGATCGACCTTTATATTCCGTGGAACTGGCACGAACCGAAGGAAGGCGAGATTGATTTCGACGGGCACACGAATCCGCGGCGCAATCTTCGCGCGCTGTTGGCGCTGATCGAGAGCGCGAATTTGCGGCTGATCGCACGGCCCGGTCCGGAAATTCTCAACGAGTGGAAGTACGGCGGCTATCCCGGCTGGTTGCTCGAGCGGTCCGAGTACAAGATGGATCCGGTTGATTGGATCGAGGGCCGCTATGCGCCGCTCGATGATTTGATGGCGACTGACGCGGAAGCAGCGGCGGAAGGCTGGCTTGCGAATCCAACGCACAGGGAGAAGTCGCGGGAATGGCTGACGGCGGTGGCGAAGGAACTCGCGAAGTACAGCGCGCGGAGGATCGTTCATTTCGAGAAGGATGAGAAGACAGCGGCGGCGCGTGACGTGAGTGGGCCGCTGCTTTTTGTTCAACTGGGCGATGACTTTGCGATTGGCAGATCGAATCGGGTGGGGCCGAATTTCTGGCGCTACGTGGAATCGCTGCGCGGCGCGGTGGAGGCGGGCGGAGTGACGGTGCCGGTGTTCATCAATCCGACCGACATGCGGGTTTCGGCTTCCGGTTCGGAGCGCGAGCGGCCGATTGGCGTGATGGGTCAATGGTATCTGGAGAGGCGGCCGGAAAATGCCGGTGGCGTGAGGCGTTTTACGGCTAGCGACGCGGCCGAGGTGGAATTGTTCACTGAAGAGCTGAAGACGCAGCCCGCATTTCCGCCTGTGATGATCGAGTATCAGGCGGGTTGGTATACGCCGGGCGATGATGACGGGCCGATGGCGAGCCCGCCGGAGAATACGCTGCTGAGCTCGCGTCTGCTGATCGCAAACGGAATTCACGGAATCAATTATTTTCCACTGCAGGATACGTACTCGCCTGCGGGTTATTCGGTGCCGTGGGCGAATCGTTCGTATCGCTGGGATGCGGCGCTTGCGCCGGACGGCGAGCAGCAGCCGCGGATGCACGCCGTGATTCGCAATATGGAAATTCTCCAGCGGTGGGGGCCCCAGCTTGCGGCGTCGCATAAGCGCGCGGACTTCGGAATTATTTATCCGATGGGCGCCTATCCGCAGGAGTTGCTGGAGCGCGCGGATATTTCGCTGGTGTCTGGCATGGTGATGCGGATCGAGCGGCTGGGGGCTACGGCGCTGTTATCGAGCGAGCTTGTGGACCCGGAATATCAGCCAGTGGAACAGCTCTTGCGAAACGCGGTCACGTTGTTGCCGGTGTTCGATCCGGGTGAGCCACAATTTCAGCTTTCTGAGAAAGCGCAGGGCGCGATCGTGGAGTACGTGCGGCGCGGCGGGACGCTTGTGGTATTCCCGCAGAGGCCGCGCGGGAACGTGATTGAGGCTTTGTGGAAGAATGCGCCTGAGGGCGAGACGAGCAATGCGACTGATTTGAAATCAGCGATTCGCGCGAGGTGGAAATTCGGCGAGGGCGAGGTGATTTTTTCGACGAAGGATTTCTATTCCTGGATTGCGCTGGAGCGCGCGCTGCCGGAAATTCGCGGCGAGCGGGAGGCGGACTGGGCGGCAGGGGTGCTGCGCGAATTTCTGCAAGCTGCGGGCGTGCGGCCCAGCGTGAAAAGCAGCGGAACGCCCTCGCAACCGAGTGACCTGCTGGTCAACGAGATAGTTTCAAACGAGGGGACGGAGGAACTGGGAGCGCGCAAGAGTGGCCGGGGTTTTGTGAGCGTGACAAACTTGAGCGCGAGCGACACGGCGGAGGAATCGTTTGAAATTCTTTCGACGGCAGCACCGGCTCGCGGAAGCGACGTGGCTTATATTCCACTTCACGTGACGGTGCCTCCACGGGAATCATTGCTGCTGCCACTCGAAGAGCCGGTATGTTTCGCGGATCCCGGAAACGCGCCGTGCGGCGATTCGGTTACGACGGGCAGTGCGGAATTTCTTGACGCGCGGCGGGAGGGGAAGACTCTTGATCTGCTGCTCTACGCTCCAACTCGCGCGGAGATTCGAATGACAGTTACCGCAAAAACCCCTTCGCATTTCGCTGGATGACAACCATATCGAAGGGGAGTGGGACCCGGACGGCCATGAATTGCACGTAAAGATCCTGCGGGGGATGGCGCCGCAATTCATTCGCGTTTTGTCGCTTGACCTGGCAAGGAAGCCGGACGTCGAGGAGCGAGAAAAGCCCGTAAAACCCTTGCTTGGCGAGATTGACTACTTTGTTGCGAATGCAGTGCGATTGCCTACAGGAGCGGACACGGGGATGCGGACTTATCCGCCGCTTGTGATTGCGGGGAAGAATCGTGGCTTTGTGGTGGTGATGCAGGCAGATCAGCAGACCGGCGTTCCGAATTTGTCGCTCGATATTTCCGTGAGCGGGGCTTTACGCGGGAGCGGTGTGCTTCGGCTTTTACCGCGGGGCGTGGCCGTGGAGAAGGTTGCGCTGAAGCCTGCTCAAAATGAATTGATGGCGCTGCCGCCGTCCGCGGATGGGTTGTTACATGGCGCGGTGGAAATAAAAATGGGGCACGAGCGGCGGACATTGCCTGTGGCGTTCTTGCAGCCGAGGGAAGACGGCTTGTATCGCTACCGTTACGATTTCGATCGCGACGGAGCGGACGAATGGGTGCTGGAGAATTCGAATTTGCGTCTGATTGTTTCGCCGGAATCGGGCGGGAGAGCGCTGGCGCTGGTGGACAAGACTTCGGGGCAGAATTTGGCGACGAGCGTGGGATTGTTTCGTGATGGCTTTTCATTTACTGCTGCGAATCCGCCGGGAGCGGATGAAGGCGCGCGCGCGAGGGCGTTATGGTCTTTTTAATCGGCCGTATGCTGCCGAGTGGCTGGGTGAACAGAAGGATACGATTTTGAAACTTCATTACGACGCGCCTGATGTTGTGCCTGGAGGGGCGAGCATCGAGAAAGCGATCCGTTTTGAGGGGCCGAGCGAGGTGCGCGTGGAATACAGCGTCGCTTTGAAAGATGCCTCCCCTGGGACTGGCGGGATGGAGAAGCGGGCGCAATCATTTGTGGTTGTGAATTCGTTTCCTGCGACGGCGCGACCGGGGCGCGAGACGAAATTTTGCTGGCCAGCGGAGGGTGGTGCTGAACAGTCTGCCGCCAGCGATCAGAAACAGCGGGCGAAGGGCGGTTGGCATTGCGAGGATTTCAAGCCGGGTGGCGAACCAGTTGAAGTTCCGAGTGGAGCGAAACGTGTCGAGGTGCGCACGACGGGGCGCGCAGCAACGACCTTGGAATGGGATTGTGCGGCAGAATGCGGGCGAATGACCATTGAACCGAAGCATTTTTCCGGATTATTTCGGCTGGAATTTCCGAAATTGACGCCCGGCGCTGATGCAACGCACTACACGATTCATATTCGAGCGAGCGAAAGAGAATAAAGGCGACGCGGAAAGGCGCAGTGTGAACTTGGACAGCGCGAAATGCATCTAAGAAGCATGGAAACATCAATGCTACGTTTTTCCCTGCTTGCGGCGATCTTAGCGCTTTTGTCTTGCGCGGCGCCTTGTGTTCGGGCGCAGGACCCCGGGCCGATGGCGCCTCCGCCGAAATTTGATGTAAAGCGAATTCCGGCGCAGCCGCATCCGGGACCGCCGCCGATACCGGAACCCGAAATCATCCGGAAATTCGCGGCGAATGAAGACGTGATGAAGAAAGAGTACGACGAGTATAACTTTGCGCGAACGATCCGCATTGAGGAGCTCACCGATCCGGGCGGGAAGTTTATCGTGTCCGGCGTGGTGTACACCAAGGCCGATGGCGAACGGACCTTGCGCGTGGAGAAAGAGCCCGAATCAAACTTGAAGCAGACGGACTTCACGCTCGAGGACGTCAGGATCATCGCGCAGCTTCCGCTTTTCATTTTGACGACCGAGGAAATCCCGAATTACACGTTCACGTACGCGGGCCAGGACAAGCTCGACCAGCTGAATACTTATGTCTTTCAAGTAAAGCCGAAACAACTGAGCCGCAAACGCCGGTTTTTTGAGGGCGCGGTGTGGGTGGACGATCGGGACCTTACGATCGTGAAAAGCTATGGGAAATTCATCAGCGAGATCGCCGGGAATGGAACGAAGCTGCCGTTCACGATGTTCGAGACTTTCCGCGAGAACTTCCAGGATAAATATTGGTTGCCGACTTACACACGTTCGGACGATTTCATCGAAAACGACAAAACAGGCGAGATGCACATCCGAATGGTGATTCACGATACGGACTTCAAGCTGGCTGGCCCGGGGGCACCGCCGCCTGCGACCGGGAACGCGAATGAAGGACCTGGCGGGGGAACATCGCAAGACTCGCAAAAACCTTCGTCACCTTAGAGCGGCCTACACTTCATGCGCAGGGCGGAAGAAATTGATTGAGCGACCATCAGTCGGTGGATTCTTCGATCCGCTGTAAATACTGGGGCAGTTCGCGAATTGAGTTGAGGATGGCATCGGGACGAGCCGCGCGGACCCGTTCGGCGGTGGGAAATGGGCCGAGAACACCAATCGGCCGAACGCCTGCGCGCCGCGACATTTCGATGTCCTCGGCGGTGTCGCCAACATAGATGCATTCTTCGGGCGCCAGGCCAATTCGCTCGAGCGCCAGATTCAACGGAGCGGGGTGCGGTTTTCTCTTGGGCGCATCTTCACAGCAGACGCACGTGGAAAAATAATCGGCGAGCGCGAATTCCCGCAGCTGCTTGCGCACCCTGGGCCGATTTCCGCTGGTGACGACTCCCAGAACGAATTCTCGCTTGAGTGCGCGAATCAGTTGTCTTGCACCGGGCATCAGCCGAGGATTTTCTCGCTTGTAGGCGAGAGTCCAGATGCGGTCAGCTTCGTCCCATTTAGAGCGCGGGAGACGCGCGGCGCGATAGACGCGATACCAATTAGGTGAATAGTGGCGAGCGAGATCGCTCGAGGCCCCACTTGACGCCCAGGGCTTCGAACATCGCGAGGTAGGCGCGCGAGTCTGCGCCGTAGGAATTGACGATAGTGCCGTCCCAATCAAATAGAACGGCGCGAGCAGAAAATCGCCTGCGTTTCACCAGAGAATCGTAGCAGAGATTTGCGACTATGCGGTGCGGTAGCGAGTGGGGACGACGTCATCGCGGCGAATCGCGAAGTCGTCAAAGCTAGCCGCGTAGCCGTGCCATCCGGGCATGTCCGAATCCTCCGCTCGCACGATATGCGCGGCGGTGCACATCTGGACGGAGCCCTGGCCGAGCGGCCGTTCGACGAGCGCTACTTCGAGCTCGATCGCGGTGCCGGCTTCAAGCAAGCAAGGCGCGAGGAAATAGACGCCGCTCGAACTTATGTTCCGGGTGACGAGGACCACGGGAATCGGCTCGATCTTTCCGCCGACGCGAGTGAGACGAAGCGGCAGCGAAAGATAGGCGCGCGGATTGCCGCGCCGTTCCCGAGCCACGCCAATCGCGTGCGTCGGAATGCGAGCGAAGCGTTGCGGTCCTGGCTTGTTAGAAAAAGCAGCTACTGTGGTAGTGCGGACTTCAGATTCACGCAGCGGCGAAACGAACGCCAAGTTACTACGTTCCGGAGCAGCCCCCATAGCGTCTCCTCAGCCCTGTCCTGAATTGAAAGCCTAAAACACCCCAACTTGGTTCGACAAATATGCTCGCAGCCTGGGAGCGGGTCAAGACGGTACAGGCCGAAAGTGTTGTATCGTGTAACATCGCATGACCCCGGGTCAAGTCCTTTCTGATGTTGGTCTTGGGCCATGAGAAATGGTGGCCTAAGGTCTAGGAGACCGCGAGACCTTCGGCCGAAAAGAGGTTTTTTTCTGCGCGATCTTTTAAAAACACGCCCAGAGGAAAACAGCAAGGTTTGAGCGCAAGAAACGGATAGTAGCTTGGCCCCGGAGTGCGTTAATTTCGAGGCGTAGGAAGAAGTAGCGGGCGAGAACCTATGACACCGAACACGCTTCGAGCAGCAACGGAAAAACGGTACGAGCCAGCGGCCGCGCGGTGGCGCGCCGTTCAGTCGCGCGACCGCGGGGCGGACGGCTTATTCGTTTACGCGGTGCGATCTACGGGAGTTTACTGCCGTCCTTCATGCGCTTCGCGGAAGCCGCAAGCGAATCAGGTGGTGTTTTTCCCTTTGCCGGAAGCAGCGGAGCAGCAAGGTTTTCGCGAATGCAAGCGGTGCAAACCGCGAACCGTCAATCTGCGCGATCCGAGAACGAAGGCAGTGGCGCAAGCGTGCAGAGAGATTGATTCGCGCGTAGGCGACGGAAACGAGGCGCCAGTGACGCTCTCCGCTTTGAGCGCGCCGCTGGGAATTAGCCCGCATCAACTGGAGCGCGCATTTCGCAGCGTGATGGGAATCACGCCGCGCCAGTATGCCGACGCGCAACGGATGCGGCGGCTGAAATCTCAATTGAGAAAAGGAGACGACGTGACAACGGCACTGTATGACGCAGGTTTTGGATCGAGCAGCCGGCTTTATGAGCGAGCACCTTCGCAACTGGGAATGACTCCTGCCACCTACCGGCAAGGCGGGGCGGGAATGCGCGTGAACTATACGATTGTGGATTCGCCGCTGGGACGGCTACTTGTGGGTGCCACGGATCGCGGTATCAGCGCGGTTTACCTTGGAGAATCCGATGCACGGCTGGAAGGGGCGTTAAAGAAGGAATATCCGCGGGCGGAGATACGGCGCGATCGCAATGGCCTTGAGGGATGGTTGAGCAAGATTCTGGAGCATTTGCGCGGCCGCGAACCGAACCTTGATTTGCCGACCGATGTGCAGGCGACAGCGTTTCAGCGGCGGGTGTGGGAGGAACTTCGGCGGATTCCGTATGGAACCACGCGCACCTATAGCCAAGTGGCACGAGCGATTGGACAGCCAGCGGCGGTGCGAGCGGTGGCGCGGGCGTGCGCGACGAATCCGGTGTCGGTGGTGGTGCCGTGCCATCGCGTGGTACGAGGGGATGGCAAGCTTGCCGGTTATCGTTGGGGGGTGGAGAGGAAGCAGGCGCTGCTGGAGCATGAATTCGCGGGTGCGCGAGCGAAACAAACGAAGACGGCGCGAGCGTGAATCTTTTGCGAATCCCATAGCGGGCGTGCCACCAATAATTCAAAAACGCCGGCCGGAGGCCAGCGGTACAAACTTCAACTACCGGTCGGTCGACTGACTACGAGGGGCACTTGCGCTTGAGCGGGTTGCGGCATATCTTCTGGGGCTTCGGTTCGCACATTTGAGCGACGGACCGCCCCAGGAGATTGCCATGACGGAAATCGAAACACGCAAGCTGCTGTTACAGCTGGCTCAGATGCTGCGCGCCCATTTTGAGTATCTGCATACGCTGCACGATTCGACGATTGCGCTGTTTGATGTCTTGCGGAAGAAGAATCCGGAGATTGAGACGCTTTACCGGCAGCATCCGCTGGTGCGGTCGCAGCATCCGCAGGGGCAGACTGCTGAGGAAATGCTTCGCAGTATTGATGGGCTGATCGAATTGCTAAAGTAGTCGCTTGAATTCACTGCAGGGAAGTTAGTCGCGCGTTGCACCGCCGGGGCTGAGGGACACAGATGGGGAGGGGCGCGCCTGGTTCTCATTCTTCATTTTGCGGCCTTGTGTTTCTTTGCAGAGTTAACCGGGTGGGCGGTGTGGCTGTGATCGGAGTCGCCATCGAATCCATGGCGAACCATCGAAACGAATGCCGCGGCGGAGCGCGGAAGCGTGCGATCGCGGCGGTAGATGAGGCCGAGTTCGCGCCAGAGATCGACGTCGGTTATTTCGATCAGCTTTACTTTGCCCGCACGGACTTCGTCGCGCGCAAAGCTTGCGCTGATCAGCGACACGCCGAGGCCAGCGGCCACAAATCGTTTGATCATGCCGACGCTGGGAAGTTCCATAGGAATGCGGAGCTGCGCGCGGTATGGCCGGAACAGCTTGTCGAGCAATTGCCGCGTGAAGCCCGTCTTAGGAATGATCAGCGGCTGGTCTGCGATTTCCGCTGGCGTGACGGTCTTGTGCTTCGCGAGAGGGTTGTCGGGGCTCACCATCAACATCAGGCGATCGCGAAAAATCGGATGTGTTCTAAGGCTCGGCGATTTTACGGGAAGAGTGACGATGCCGACGTCAACGGCGCCGTCTTCAACTTTTTCGACTACTTTGCGGCTGAAGTTGCGATAGACGCTGATCTGCACGGACGGAAACAGACGATGAAATTCTGCAAAGACGTCAGGCAAAACGTAGAGGCATGTGGCTTCATTGGCGCCCACGGCAAGCGTGCCGCGTGGGGCGCTCGATTGGTCAGCCACGGCGCGCAACGAATCATTCTTCAATGTGATTAACCGGCCGGCATAGCCGAGTAAGACTTCTCCGGCGGCGGTGAGCTTCATTGATTTCCCTACGCGGTCGAAGAGCTTTTGGCCGTATTCCTCTTCGAGTTGGCGAATCTGAGCGCTGACGGCCGGTTGCGAGCGAAACAATTTTTGGCCGGCGCGCGAGAAGCTGCCTTGCTTCGCGATTTCGAGAAATGTAGTGAGGTAGTCGAGGTCCATTCTGGGTGCGGTGAATTATAGCAAACAGGGAGGTTTCCTTCTTACCTGCGCCGCGGGCGATTCTCGAGGATCGAAATGCCGTCTTGCGCTACTTCCAGAAAGCGAATCGTAGCAGGTTACGCCTGCGTGTTCAAAGCGAGCTGCGATGGCTCTTCCGATTTCGTCGAATCCAGCGGTCGCGAGTGCGACGACACTCGGTCCGGCGCCGCTCAATGCCAGACCCAGCAGGCCAGGCATTTGCGGCATGGCAAGCGCTTCGGCCAATCCAGGAATAAGTTTTTGCCGGTAATGCTGATGCAGGCGATCTTGCATCGCGTCCCAAATCAAGTCATAGCGGCGAGTTTCAATCGCGGCAATGAAAAGAGCCGAGCGCTGTAGATTCTGTACAGCATCCTGACGAGGAATCTGGGCAGGTAGAACGGCACGTGATTTCTTCGTAGGAAGCTCCATGGAGGGAGTTACCGCGATCACGCGAATCATCTTCGGCCACGCGAGCCTCATCGCGCCCACCCGGCCGTCCGTTCGCGCGTATGTTACGACTAGGCCTCCATGCAGAGCTGCACCGGCATTATCAGCGTGGCCTTCGATTTCGCTCGCGTATCGTAGCGCGTTTTCTCGCGAGAAAGGGCGTCCAGCTGCTGCGTACGCGAGAGCTGTTCCCGCAATGGCGGCCGCAGCGCTGCTCCCCAGACCACCGGCCATCGGAATTTCGTTTTTCACGGCAAGGCGCACCGCAGGCAATTGAAATCCTTCTTTTTCGGCAGTGTGACGCATCGCGCGAAAGATCAAATTCTGTTCGGGAGCCTTAGGCAGAGAGGCGCTGCCAACCCCTTGGGTGCGAGTGAGAGTGCGAGAACCGGGACGAATTTGCACGGTGGCGCGAGCGGTGAGATACATTTCGAGGGCGAGGCCGAGACAATCGAATCCGGCGCCGAGATTTGCCGTTGACGCGGGAACGCGGACTTCGATCGAACGCTGGCGCGGAGATGTCATTGAGGCGCGAGACGACATCTTAGATGAGCACAGAAGACTCGATCGACGAAAGTGACGGCCGTTCACGAATTTGCGCGCCGCAACTGATCGAGAATTGCGTTCTTGGACGCAGCCACCTGTACTGGAGCATTGCGAAACGCTCCTATATTCGGCTGCGCGCCGGTTTTGCGATCTTTCGTGTCGGGTCCGAGAGGCAAAGTGCCACGGTGATATTGGCTCACATAGTCGGGATCTTTCAAGAGATGCCCGGTAAGAACAGCCACAACCGATTCATCGCGGCGAATGAAATGCGCGGCTACCAGCTTGCGAATTCCGGCGACAGTGGTTGCCGAGGCGGGTTCGCAACCGATCCCGTCGCGTCCGATCATTGCTTTGGCATCTGCGATTTCTTGTTCACTCACGGTGATTACCTGGCCGTGAGAACGAATCACGGATCGAAGAGCCTTCTCCCAGGAGACCGGCGAGCCGATTTTAATCGCGGTTGCCAGCGTTTGGGGGTTTTCGACTGGCGTGAGCTCTTCCGGAATCGACGTGCGATCTGAGTTTGGCTCCCCGTGGAGACTAGCGAATAGCTGGGCAAGAGGCGCTGCGCCTTCCGCCTGGATCACGCTTAATTTTGGCAATCGCTCGATCAGTCTCAAGTTGCTGCATCTCTTCGAAGCCCTTGCCGAGAGCTGAACTGTTGCCCATGTTACCGCCCGGCACCACCACATGATCCGGAACGCGCCATTCACACTGCTCCATCAGTTCGAAGGCGACAGTCTTTTGACCCTCGATGCGGAACGGGTTAATCGAATTGGCTAAATAGATCGACGGATCTTCCGCGATTTCTCGAATCAGCCGCATGCAATCGTCGAAAGTTCCCGTCAATCTCGCAGACGATTGCGCCGTAGTCCATACTTTGCGCCAGCTTCGAGGAGGTGATTTGCCCGCGCGGCAGAAGAATCGCGCATTGCAGGCCCGCGCGCGCGGCGTATGCGGCGAGGCTTGCGGATGTGTTGCCCGGTGCTGGCGCAAACGACCGTGCGCGCACCCAATAGGACGGCTTGGGTGACGCATGTCGTCATGCCTGTGTCTTTAAACGAGCCGGTTGGATTGCAGCCCTGATGTTTTAGCCGAAGCGCGTCTAACCCGGAATATTTGGCGCATCGCGGAGCCTCATAAAGCGGCGTATTCCCTTCGGCCAGCGTGACAATCGGAGCCGCGTCACCGAACGGCAACACTTCACGAAATCGCCAGACGCCGCTCCGGTCACGCGGATCGAGCGATCCATCGCGCGCTCTCCAGCGGGCACGAAGCGCCACAGCTTCGCTTGCAGACGGCAATGAAGCCGCGATTTCCAAAGGGCCGCCACAGTTCCGGCAAACATAGATTCGTTCGCGAATTCCGAATGAGGCTCCGCATGCCGGGCGAATACAGCGCTGAACACCGGCACTATTCGAGGGCACAGAGCGGGGAGATGCATCCGTCATTGCCGGGCGCCGCTTTCTAAGTGACTCGTTTCGGCTGCGCCCAAGACCGAATTCGCGGTGCAGCGCGAGAACGGCCTTTTTCATATCTTTCTGTTCCACGACGAAAGAAATGTTTGATTCCGACGAGCCTTGCGCAATCGCAATTATGTTCACGTTCTCCCGTCCCAAGGTGCTGAACGTGCGGCCCGCCATACCGACCGTTCCCCGCATATTTTCTCCCACGACCGCGACAATTGCGATGAGCGGATCGAGCGAAATATGCTCCACCTTGTGGTGCGCCAGATCCTGCGCGAACTGCTCTCGCAACGCGTCCACAGTACGCTTGGCATCGGCCGAGGCGACGATAAAGCAGATATCATTTTGCGAAGATGATTGCGAAATCAGCAGAACGTTGGCGCGCACCTTTGCCGTCGTGGAGAATGTACGACCGACGACGTCCGGAAGGCCCACGATTCCGGGTCCACCCAGCGCGATCAGCGAGACGTCGTTGATCGCCGTAAGCGCCTTCGCGCCTCCACCGCTGCTTCGCCCCTGCGGCGTGATTTTTGTCCCGGGCTTCTCCGGCGCGAAGCTGTTGCGAATCCAAACGGGGATTTCCTTTGGCATCACCGCGCGCAGGGTCTTCGGATGCAAAACCTTGGCTCCGAAATAGGCGAGCTCGGCAGCTTCGCGATACGAGATTTCAGGAATCGTGCGCGCTTCAGGAACAAGGCGCGGATCAGCCGTGAGTACGCCATCTACATCCGTCCATATAATGGCTTCGTCAGCCGCAAGGGCGGCGCTTAGAATCGTGGCGGAATAGTCGGAGCCGCCGCGGCCGAGGGTTGTGAGCGCGCCGTCATGGCTCGAGCCAATAAATCCTGTAACCACAGGTATGACGCCTTTTTGCAGCTGCGGACGAAGGCGGGCTTCGCAACGCTCCCGAGTGAAATCCATGATCGGCTCCGCGCCTCCGTGAAATCCGTCGGTAACGATCAATTTGGTTGCTTCGACTGCCTCGCTCGGAGTTCCGAGCGCGGATATCGCTGCAGCGACTATCGGTGCTGAGAGGCGCTCACCTGAACTCGATATCAAATCCAAAGTGCGCGGAGTGAGTTCACGAAGAAGTGCCGTGCCTTCGCACAGCCGTGCGGCCTCGCTGAGGATTTCTTCCATTCGCTGGGCCAGCTTCTTGCGTGCTGCCGCGTCGGCAATTAGCGCTTCGAGCGCCATTTCGTGTTGCCTGCGAATCGCCGCTAGTTGTTCTGAACACTTCTCGCTCTCGCCCGCTTCGGACAAAGTGGCTGCTTCTATCAAGCAGTTTGTTACGCCACTCATGGCCGACACGACGACTACAACGGAAGACTCTCGTGCCGCTGCGGCGCAGATTTGAGCGGTACGTGCGATGCAGGAAGCATCGCCGAGAGAAGTACCGCCGAATTTCATCACTATGAGGCGTGATTTCATTTTTAGATCATTTGATGACATTGACCGGGAGGCCGCTTTATAGGCCCTTCAGAAAAGCCGCCCCGCAAAAACTATATACCAATAGTTTTGGCTGCCTGAAGGCGAATCACTTGTGTGTCCACTTCAATAAGCGCGGGATGATTCTCAGGCGGCGCCGCTCGCGGAAGTGCTGTTCTGCGCAGAGAGGAATTCAAGCACCGGCTTATGCGCAGCGTCGGGCTGATCGGTGGAATAAATGTGGCTCGCATGAGGGATCATGACGATTTTTGATCCTGAGATTCGCTGCGCAATCAGCTTTCCGTTTTCGGGGGGCACGAGCTGATCAGTTTCGCCGTGCACAACGAGCGTGGGAGCGGCGATCTGCGCGATGCGACTGTACGCTTCCCACATCATGATGCCTTGCAACTGAGCCATGTAGCCATCGAACGTTGCAACCCACTGCAGGCGAATTTTCAGGTCTTCCTCGATTCGCGACGGCGGCGTTCCTTTGTCGTAGATGTAGGGATTGATGGCGCGCGCAGCTTCTTCTGGCGTCATGCCTTGACGCGTGAGGACTTCGATGACCTCTGGCGCTGCGCGTTCCGCTTCCGGGCCGCCCGCCTGCGTACATCCCAGGATCAGCGACTTCACTCGCTTAGGGTATTGCAGCGCGAATTCCTGCGCGATCATTCCCCCCATCGACACGCCATAGAGGTGCGCGCTCTCGACTCCCGCCGCGTCGAGCACAGCGGCGGCATCGGAGGCCATCCTAGCAATCGGATACGGACCCGCAGGTACGTCGCTTCGCCCGGCGCCTCGATTGTCGAAAGTGATCGTGCGGTAGTGGTTGGTGAGAAGGGGCTTGGTGCGATACCACATGTACGACGCCCAACCGAGACCCATGATCAGGAGAACAGGCGTGCCCTTGCCTTCTTCTTCCCAGTAAATCTTCACTCCGCCATTTTCTGTGAATGGCATTGAGCCTCCCGATCCAGCGAAACCCACCGCGAGCGCGAGCCTACGATTTGTGGAACGCGTACTCTCTAAGCGTCCGCCACTTTGAGCATTAATTTGCCGGTGTTTTCGCCTTTGAAAAGCTTCAGAAACACTTCTGGAAAGTTTTCGAAGCCCTCAGCGATATCTTCGCGCGTCTTGAGCTTTCCGGCCGCGTACCAGCCCGCCATTTCTCGCGCGGCTTCACCGTATCGGCTCGCATAGTCGAAGACGAGAAAACCTTTCATCATGGCGCGATTTACAAGGAGCGAAAGGTAGTTCGAAGGTCCTTTGATAGGCGTGGTGTTGTTGTACTGCGAAATCGCACCGCAAATCAGGACACGTGCGCCACGCGCGAGCTGCGAGAGCGCAGCATCGAGAATTTCGCCGCCCACATTGTCGAAATAAATGTCGATGCCTTTCGGGCAGTGCTGCTGCAATGCCTTACGCACGTCTTCTGCTTTGTAATCGATAGCAGCGTCGAATCCAAGTTGCTTCACGATGAATTCGCACTTCGCTGCGCCACCAGCAATGCCGATGGCGCGGCAGCCTTTTATTTTCGCAATTTGCCCCGCGATCATTCCGGTCGCGCCGGCCGCCGCCGAAATCACCACGGTCTCACCGGCCTTTGGCTGCCCTACTTCTAGCAAGCCGAAGTAGGCGGTCATGCCCGTCATGCCGAGCCCACCGAGGTAGACGGGCAAAGACGCAATCTTGGGATCAATCTTGTTGAGACCCTTCCCATCGCTGATCGCGTATTCCTGGACACCCATAAGCCCCGTCACATAATCACCCGATGCGAATGCCGGATTCTTCGACTCGACCACGCGACCGAGGCCACCTGCGCGCATCACCTCGCCAATTCCCACCGGCGGAACGTAGGACTTGCCTTCGTTGATCCAACCGCGCATGGCCGGATCGAGCGAGATGTAGAGAATTTTGACGAGCAGTTCTCCGTCGCGCACATCTCGAAGCGGCTCTTCCGCATATTTCCAGTCGCTGCGCTTTGGCAAACCGACCGGCCGAGCCGCAAGTTCAAACTTGTGATTGAGGGTCGTCAAAACATCCTCCGAAGATCGAAACGAATCGTATTCGCTGAACCACAGGTATCGTCCGATTTTCTGATAGTCGCCCACAGATGAAAGTGACTATCGTGCTGCGCATTGTATATAATCGCCGCCGACATGCCAAATCAGGAGACGCTTTACAACGTTGCCGACCACATCGCGACCATCACTCTAAATCGCCCGGATAAGTTGAATGCGTGGACGGCGATCATGGAGCAGGAAGTTCGTTCGGCCATCGAAGAAGCGGAACGCGACGAGAATGTGCGCGTGATTATTCTTACGGGAGCGGGGCGCGGATTTTGTGCTGGGGCGGATATGTCGTTGTTGAGCAGCGTCGTCGCAAGCGGCGTGGACGAGCGAGTTCGCAAGCAGGCTTCGAGCAGCTCGACGTCCGGACCCGCTGACGGTGTCCGAGCGGACTTTCGCAAGAAATATTCCTACTTTCCAGCCGTCGGAAAACCGGTGATTGCCGCGATCAATGGCCCCGTAGTTGGTCTTGGACTGGTCATCGCGCTGTATTGCGATCTGCGCTTCGCGTCAGACGCGGCGAAGTTTAGCACTGCGTTTGCGCGCCGCGGCTTGATTGCGGAGTATGGACTCGCCTGGATCTTGCCTCGTCTCGTAGGGCACGCAAACGCTCTCGATTTGCTGTTTTCCGCGCGCATGGTCGATCCGGCAGAGGCGCTTCGCATTGGTTTAGTGAATCAGGTTTTTCCGCAGGACACATTTCTAGCAAAAGTGACCGAGTATGCGCGCGATGTGGCCGCGAATTCCAGCCCTCGCTCCACGCGCATTATGAAACGGCAGGTTTACGACGCGATGTTCCAAACGCTCGGTGAAGCATTTGATGTAGCCGAGCGTGAAATGCTGACGAGCCTGCAATGCGAGGATTTCAAAGAAGGCGTCGCGCACTTCCTCGAGAAGCGCGCCCCGACGTTTACCGGCCGTTAAGCCGAAGCTATCCCGATGACATTCGAATACAGCGAGAAAACCAAGGAACTGCAGAAGCGCCTTCAGCGTTTCATGGATGACCACATCTATCCCAACGAGCAGCGCTTCCACGAAGAAGTCGAACGCGACAGGTGGAAGCCCACGAAAATCGTCGAGGAACTGAAGCCGAAGGCGCGTGCTGCGGGCTTGTGGAATCTGTTTTTGCCGGATGACTCTGATGGCGCGGGCCTGACAAATCTGGAATACGCCCCGCTGTGCGAAATCATGGGGCGATGCCATTGGGCGCCTGAAGTTTTTAATTGCTCTGCTCCGGACACAGGAAACACGGAAGTGCTCGCCCGCTACGGCTCGCCAGAGCAAAAAGAGAAATGGCTGAAACCCTTGCTGGCAGGCGAGATTCGTTCGTGCTTTGCGATGACGGAGCCGGATGTGGCTTCGTCCGACGCGACCAACATCGCGTCCAGCATCGTGCGCGATGGAAACGAGTACGTGATCAACGGAAGGAAGTGGTGGACGTCCGGCGCCGGCGATCCTCGCTGCAAGATCGCCATATTCATGGGCAAGACCGATCCATCCGCCGCCACGCACAAACAGCAGTCGATGATTCTGGTGCCGATGGATACGCCCGGCGTGAAAATCGAGCGCCTGCTGCGCGTTTTTGGCTACGACCATGCGCCGCACGGGCATGCCGAAGTCACGTTCAAGAATGTTCGTGTGCCGGCGACAAACATGCTCCTCGGCGAAGGCCGCGGATTTGAAATCGCGCAGGGCCGTCTCGGACCGGGCCGTATTCATCACTGCATGCGATGCATCGGCGTCGCAGAGCGCGCGCTCGAAATCATGTGCAAGCGAGTCCAGTCGCGCGTGGCATTTGGAAAGCCGCTGGCTGAACAAGGGACGATTCGAGCGGATATCGCAGCGTCGCGGATCGAGATTGAACAGGCGCGACTGCTGACGCTGAAGGCCGCGCACATGATGGACACCGTGGGAAATAAAGCGGCGCGCGCGGAAATCGCGATGATCAAAATTGTGGCGCCGAATGTAGCCTTGAAAGTACTGGACCGCGCGATTCAAGCCCACGGCGGAGCAGGTGTTTCGGATGACACGTTCCTCGCGGCGGCGTGGGCCGGCGTTCGCACCTTGCGTCTAGCCGACGGGCCGGATGAAGTTCACGCCGAGTCGATCGCGCGCCTTGAGCTCGGCAAATGGGCAAAGCCGGCGCACAATTAAGCGCTCACGGAGATTCAGGTGCCGTCCGTTAAAATCGCCTCCATCGAATCTCTAAACGATTCCATCGGCCGTGAAATAGCAGCAAGCGATTGGCTCGTCGTGACCCAGGAACGCATCTGCGCGTTTGCAGAAGCCACCGGCGACCGGCAATGGATTCACCTGGATCGCGAACGCGCCGAAAAAGAATCCCCGTACGGCACAACGATCGCGCACGGCTTCCTGACGCTTTCGCTGCTTAGTTCGCTGATGCAAGATGCGATGCAATTTGAGCGGATGGGCCGGCGCGCGATCAACTACGGACTGAATCGAGTCCGCTTTCCTTCGGCCGTGCGCGCAGGTTCGCGGATACGCGGACGATTTACGCTTGCCGCCTTCAAAGATCTCGGCGATGCAGTCGAGCTTGTACTTTCTGTGACGGTCGAGTGCGAGGGATCAGATAAGCCGGCATGCATCGCGGAGTGGGTCGTGCGGCATTATCGCTAAACCCTCCTGCTGACAGCGAACGCAATCGAACCCGCTTAAGTCCTCGCTGCAAAAGCGCTAGATCGCGCCCGTTTCAGCGCAATGCAGAGAAGCCCGAAGCAGCGCCTCCACCACCACAGGCATTCCGGCGAATCGTTCGTCCTTCGTCAGCCCCTGATGATAGCGGTAGTAGATCTGCTGGACGATCACTGCAACCTTGAATCGCGCGAACGCCACATAAAAATCCATGTGCGACACATTGCGTCCGGTCTTCTCGGCATAGCGCTCGACGATTTGTGCGCGCGTCATGCTGCCCGGATGAGTCGTAGGACCCCATCGAATTTTCTGTAGTGGCTCGGGATCGTCCGCATCAATCCAATACGCAAGCGCCGTGCCTAAATCGGTGAGCGGATCGCCAATCGTGCACATCTCCCAATCGAGCACTCCGATGATTTTCGTAATGTCGCTCGGATCTAAAACCAGATTGTCGTACTTATAGTCGTTGTGGACGAGCGCGGCGCTGCTCGTCGTAGGCATGTGCGCCTGCATCCAGCTCACGATGCGCTCCACTTCCGGAAACTCGTGCGTGCGCGAACCGTGGTAACGCTCCGTCCAGCCTCGCACCTGGCGCTCGAGATAGCCTTCCGGCTTGCCAAGATCACCGAGACCAATGCTCCGATAATCCAGGCTGTGTAACTGCGCGAGATTCTCGACGAATGATTCGCTCAGGCGTCGCGCGATGTCCTCTGTGAATTCGAGGCTCGCGGGCGGATTCCGCCGGATAATCACGCCGTGAATCGGCTTCATCAAATAAAACGGTGCGCCGAGCACCGTCACGTCGTCGCAATACAGCAGAACTTCGGGCGCCTGCGGATAAACGGCGTGAAGTTTCGAGAGCACGCGAAATTCGCGGCCCATGTCGTGCGCGGATTTTACCTTGCTGCCAAACGGAGGACGCCGGAGCACGAACTCACGATTGCCCAGGTGCACAGAGTAGGTGAGATTCGAATGCCCGCTCGGAAACTGCTTTACGTCGAGAGGCCCGCGTTCATCGGGGAAATGTGCCCGCAAGCAGGCATCGAGCGCCTCGAGATTCAGTTCTTCGCCGGCACGGACGGCAGTTGCGCGATCCTCGAAATCCGGCAACGCGCGCTCCTCAAGGCTTCGATGCCGCGACGCCCTGTTCTCTCGTGAAGTCCGCGAACTTTTTGCCTTGCTCCGCCAATTGCTTCAGCAAAGGCGCAGGCTCCCAAATTTTGCCATGTTGCTTCTGGAATTCGACGACGCGATCGTAAACTTTGTTCAGCCCAACCGTGTCCGCGTACCACATCGGGCCGCCTCGATACGCCGGAAATCCGTAGCCATTCAGGTAAATAATGTCGATATCGACGGCTCGGAGCGCAAATCCCTCTTCCAGGATGCGTGCGCCTTCATTCACCAGAGCGTAGATGCAGCGATCGACGATTTCATCGGCGGAAATTTGCCGCTGCGGAATTTTAGCCTCGGTTGTCCACTTGCGGACCAGCTCTGCGACTTCCGGATCAGGCGTCGCGCGGCGATTCTCGTCATATTTATACCAGCCCGCGCCCGTTTTCTGGCCGTAGCGTCCCATCTCGCAGAGCTGATCTTCGGCAATCGGTTGGCGAATGCCAGGTTTTTCGAGATGGCGATATTCCTTGCGAATGCGCCAGCCGACGTCGAGTCCTGCGAGGTCACCAGTTGAGAGCGGGCCCATTGCCATGCCGTAATCCACCAGCGCTTTATCCACGGACTCGACGCTCGCGCCTTCCTCCACGAGAAATTGCGCCTCGCGACGGTACGGCCCGAACATGCGATTGCCCACGAAGCCGCGGCAATTTCCGACAAGCACGCCAATTTTGCCGAGTTTCTTCGAAAGTTGCATGCAAGTGGCGATCACTTCCTTGCTCGTCGCTTTGCCGCGAACGATTTCGAGCAAGCGCATCACATTTGCCGGGCTAAAGAAGTGCGTGCCAATCACGGAAGCGGCGCGCGACGTGGCTGACGCGATTTCATCTATATTCAATGTCGACGTATTGCTGGCCAGAATTGCTCCCGGCTTGCAAACGCGATCGAGTTCTGCAAAAACTTCCTTCTTCAGTGCCATCCCCTCGAAGACAGCTTCGATCACCATGTCCGCGTCCGAAAAACCATCGAAGCTGAGCGTCGGATGGATTCGCTTCAGGCATTCGTCCACAAATTGCTGCGTGAAGCGGCCGCGCTTCACGGAGCTCGCGTAATTCTTTTGAATGTTTGCGATTCCGCGATCGAGCGCCGGTTGGTCGGCATCCTTTAACAGCACCGGAATACCGGCATTCGCAAATACCATCGCGATCCCGCCGCCCATCGTGCCAGCTCCCACCACGGCTGCTTTATTCACGGGAATCAGCGGAGTGTCTTTCGGAACATCCGGAATTTTAGCCACTTCGCGCTCGCCAAAGAAGACGTGAATCAGCGCCTTGGATTGGTCCGAGAAGAGACATTTGACGAAAAGCTCCCGCTCCTTCTCGCAGCCCTGCTCGAAAGGCAATTTGGTAGCGGCCTCGATAGCGTCAATCGCCGCCAAGGGCGCCATCAACCCACGCTGTTTCGTCCGCGTGGTTTCGCGAGCCGTGGCACAAATCGGCGCATTTTGCTCCGCCGTTCCCAGCTTCTCGTTTCTCTCTCGCGTCTTGGGAGCAGGCTTCGCCGCAATCTCGCGCGCAAAGGCAATCGCGCCCGCAAGCAAATCGCCTTCGATCAGCCGGTCAACAATCCCGTATTTCAGCGCGTCCGGCGCCTTCACCGGCTTGCCTTCCACGCACATCTCAACAGCTTTTTCGACGCCGGCCAGCCGAGGCAAACGTTGCGTGCCCGCCGCGCCAGGAATGATACCGAGCTTCACTTCCGGCTGCCCCACCTGAGCATCGGGCGATGCCACACGATAGTGGCCGGACATCGCAATCTCGAGTCCGCCACCGAACGCGGTGCCATGAATCGCGACCACCACTGGCTTGGTCGAATTTTCAATCTTGAGAAGCAGCGGAAGAAGCCCGGCGCCGCGTTCGGTCTTTCCGGACGTCATCTTCGCGAATTCTTTGATATCAGCGCCGGCGATAAACGTTTTACCGCCGCCAATCAGGACAGCAGCTCTCACGCCGGGATCTTTGGCGATCTGATCGATCGCGTCGCCGATGCCTTCGGGCACGCCCGGGCTCAGAGCGTTCACCGGAGGATTGTTGATCGTGATAATCGCGATATCGCCGTTCTTCGTCACCTGTACCAGGTCGCTCATTGTGTCGCTCTCTCTTTTGGAATCTTATGCGCTCTTCGCAAGCCGTTCATCGGCATCGATCACAAGCCGCGCGATCCGCTCACGGTGGAACGTGGAATCGCCGAAAGCTGTTTCCGAGAATTTCGCGCGCCGGTAGTAAAGATGTACATCGTTTTCCCACGTGAAACCCATCCCGCCGTGCACTTGAATGCCGCGATTGCCCACGTTGCGCGCTGCGTCGCTCGCATACATTTTCGCGATCGATACCGACACGGAAGCGTCGGGCGCATTCTCTTCCAACGCCCAGGCAGCGTAATAGGCGGCCGAGCGCGAGCTTTCCGTCTCGAGATACATATCTGCGCACTGGTGCTGCACTGCTTGAAACATCCCGATTGGCTTGCCGAATTGCTTCCGCATCTTGGCGTATTCCACGGTGATGTCGAGCGTTCGCTGCATTCCGCCCACCAGCTCACACACAAGCGCTGTCGTCGCAACGTCGAATCCCTTTGCCAAAGCGGATACGTCTCCGATCTTCTCCGCGGGCGTGTTCTGGAATTCAATTCGATAGAGTTTGCGCGTCAGATCCATCCCCAGCATCGGCGCGATTTTCATTCCAGGAGCCTTCGACGCCACGGCAAATATCCCGTTGCGCGCGATCACCACCATAAAATCCGCCACAGCCGCGTCTGTTACAAAAAGTTTCGCGCCACTCAGCGCGCCATTCGCAGCGGCCATATGAATATCCGCGGGATTCCAACTGGCATCTGCTTCAAGAAACGCTACCGTGGAGCGCGCATCTCCGGCGCAAATCGGTGCGAGGTATTTTTTCTTATACTCGGGGCTTGCAACCGCATCGATCACCGCTCCCGCATACGCCACGGTGGAAAACAATGGCCCAGGCACAAGCGCCCGCCCCGCTTCTTCCATCAACAGCGCAAGCTCCACTTTTCCAAGCCCGACGCCACCATATTCCTCAGGAAAAATAATGCCCGTGTAACCCTGCTCGGCCATCTTCTGCCACAAGCTCTGGTCGTACGCCGTCTCGGTCTCCATCAGCCGCCGCACTTCTTCCATCGGACACTCACCCGCAAAGAATTTCCGGGCATTATCCTTCAGCATCTGCTGGCTTTCGCTCAATCCAAATTGCATCGCCTCTCCTGGCTAGTAGCTTCTGGGCAAGCCCAGCACGAAATGCCCGATGATGTTTCGCTGCACTTCCGACGTGCCCGCCTCGATCGTATTTCCGCGAGTCCTCAGGTAGCCATACGACCAGATTCCGTTGTCCACGGCGTCCTTATCGCCCGCGAGCAGTTGCCCGTAGGCGCCAAACATTTCCTGAGCAATCTGCTGAAGGCGCTGATTCAGCTCGCTCCAGAATATTTTCTGAATCGAGCCTTCGGGCCCCGGAACACCGGTTGCAGTGACGCGGCTGAACGCGCGCAGCTGATTCCAGCGCATGATCTCGATTTCCGCATAGCACTGCGCGAGTCTCTGGCGTGTAATCGGATCCTGCGCCGCCGGATGCCCGTCCTTCTGAAATTTATGCGACAGCTCAATCAAACGGGTTATCGCGCGTTTGAAGATCAGGTGCAACCGCGCGCCATAAGAACCCCGCTCATACATCAGAGTGCTCACCGCCACGTTCCAGCCGTCATTCACTTTGCCAAGAAGATTCGCCACAGGCACGCGCACGTCGCGAAAGAAAATCTCGTTGAACTCACTCTCCCCCGTCATCTGCTTCAGCGGACGAACTTCCACGCCCGGCGATTTCATGTCAATCAGCAGCACCGAAAGCCCTTTGTGCTTCGGCACGTTCGAATCCGTCCGCACCACAAGCTCGCACCAATTGCCGATCCAGCCGTAGCTCGTCCACACTTTTTGCCCGTTGACAACGTAGTGATCGCCATCCAGCCGAGCTTCCGTCTGCAGCGCTGCCAGATCCGAACCCGCATTCGGCTCCGAGAATCCCTGGCACCATATTTCTTCCGCGCTCAGAATCTTCGGAATGAATCGCTTCTTCTGTTCATCGGTGCCATAGGCGATGATCGTCGGGCCGATCAACCCAAGCCCCAGCGAGTTCGCCATCGGCGGCGCTTCCACCCGCGCCATCTCCTCCCAGAATAGCGACTGCTCCATCAGCGTCGCGCCCCGCCCACCGTATTCTTTGGGCCAGGAAACCGCCGCCCACCCGCCTTCGTACAATTTCCGTTGCCACGCGCGCAGATACGGGAACGATTCCTCCAGCGGCTTCTCGCGCCACTCGCCCCAGTCCTTCGGAACGTTCGCCTCAAGCCAACTTCTCAGCTCGTCGCGGAATTTTGTCTCTTCAGGTGTGAGATTCAGATCCATTCAGCAATCCTTTCAGAAAAGCAGCAGCAACACACGCCCCCAAAATTCCGCAAGCTATTTCGCATACTTTCTGCGAGTCCGCAGCAGAAGCCTGCGGCCGAATCGTTTCGCTTCCCTGCCAGTATTTCTTGCGCAGCTCTTTCTTCAGAATCTTGCCAGTGCCCGTCTTCGGAAGCGACTCGAAAAACTCAATCGACCGCGGCGCCTTATAGTGCGCCACGCGCCCGCGGCAAAATTCGAGCAATTCCGCTTCGCTGACCTGCTGCCCCGGTTTCAACACCACCAGCGCCTTCGGAACCTCGCCCCACCTCTGATCCGGCACCGGAACTACCGCAAGCTCGTAAACCGCAGGATGAGCGAGCAGCGCCTTTTCTATCTCCAGCGAAGAAATATTTTCCCCGCCGCTCACAATAATGTCCTTCTTCCGGTCGACAACCAGCAAGTAACCTTCCTCATTAATCGTCGCCATGTCCCCGGTGTGAAACCAGCCGCCGCGCAAAGCCTCCCGACTCGCCTCCGGATCGTTCCAGTAGCCCTTCATCACTCCGTCAGTACGCGCAACAATTTCGCCAATCGCGACGCCGTCGTGCGCCACGTCCACATCATTCGCATCCACCACTCGAATTTCCATCGCAGGCGCCGCGTACCCCGTCATCGCCTGTCCTGCGTAACGGTCAGCTCCCTCCCAGCTCAGCCACGGCTTCATCGGCGAGATCGAAAGCATCGGCGAAGTCTCCGTCAGCCCGTAACCCGAAAAACAGGTGCACTTCAGTTTCTCCTCCACCTCGCGCACCAAAGTGGGCGATGACGCCGCGCCGCCAATCACCACGCGATTCAAAGTTGAAATGTCGTACTTCGGCCGCTCCGGGCAATTCACCAGCGCCGTCGCCATCGTCGGAACCAGGCTGCACGACTGCACCTTTTCCTGCTGAATCAAGCGGAACACTTCGCGCGTCTCAAATCGCTGAACCATCACGTGCGTCCCGCCCATCAACGTGAGCGAGTGCGCCACGCCCCATCCGTTCGCATGAAAAAGCGGAATCGTGTGCAGCTCAATGCTCTCGAGTCCCGTGTTGAACGCAAGCGCGACGCTCATCGCATGAAGGTACACATTGCGGTGCGTGAGCATCACGCCCTTGGGATTCGCGCTCGTCCCACTCGTATAGAAAAGTTCCGCCACAGAATCTTCGTCCACCTGCATAAAGTCGGCCTGAACGGGTTTCGCCCCAGCCAAAAGCTCGTCGTAATTTTTCCGCTCAAGCCAATCGGCCTCAGGCGTACCCTCGAGCAAAACGAATTTCTCAATTCCCGGCACATCTTTCCGGAAGGCATTCGCCAGCTCGACAAATTCCTTGCCCACAAAAAGAACCTTCACGCCCGCATCCCGCAAAATGAACGCCAGCTCGTGCGGCGCCAGCCGGATGTTCAGCGGCAACAAAATCGCCCCCGCTTCGAGCACGCCGTAATACGCCTCGATCAAGCGATGGCAATTCATGCTCAAAAACGCCACGCGATCGCCAGCAGCGACGCCCAATTCGTGCAAACCTCCGGCAAGCCGGCGCGCGCGGTCGGCAAATTGAGCGTAGGCGAGCCGCACGTCGCCGCAAACGATCCCGAGCTTGTTCGGAAATTGCTGCTCGGCGTATCTCAAAAAACGAATAGGAGTCAGTGGAATTTTCATGGCCCTGTCGACACCGCCTCTAAGCTGTCTGCCCTCCGTCAACCACCAGCACATCTCCTGTCACGTAATCCGACGCGCTCGACGCCAGATACACCGCGGCTCCCTTCAAATCATCGTCGCCGCCAAAACGGTGCGCCGGAATCCGCTGCAAAAAATAATCCTTATTCCTCTCGATCACCACTTGCGACATATTCGTCGGAAACCAACCCGGCGCAATCGCGTTCACCTGAATATTATGCACGCCCCATTTGCACGCTAAATCCTTCGTAAACGCAATCACCCCGCCCTTGCTCGCGTGATAGCCGATGGCCTGAAATTCCGGCGGAGCGCCGCGAATTCCCGCCACCGATGCGATGTTGATGATTTTTCCCTTTCGCTGCCCCATCATCACTTTTCCCGCCGCCTGCGAAAACAGAAACGTACCCGTCAAATTCGTCTCCAGCACCTTGTTCCAATGTTCGAGCCGCATTTCCTCCACCGGTGCGCCCCAGGCAATCCCTGCGTTGTTGATCAACACGTCGATGCGTCCGAACTCCGCAACCGTCGCGTCAACCACATCCTTCACGCTAGCCGGATCTTTCACGTCGCAGCCGAGCGCCAAGGATTTCACGCCCAGCTTCCGCAACTCTTCCGCCGCTGCTTCGCATCGTTCCTTTTTCCGCGCGCACAGCACTACATTCGCGCCCATCTCCGCCAGCCCTTGCGCCATCTGCCGCCCCAGCCCGACGGAACCTCCCGTAACGATCGCTACGCGCCCGCTGAGGTTGAAGAGTTCCCTGGTGTGCATTCAATATCCGTGATATCCCGCGATCCGTCCTGCCGGAAGTTGCTCGCCGAAAATTTCACTGAGGCCACTAATCTGAACTTATTCACAGCGAAAAAAGCGACGCCCGCCGCCCAGCAGGCGTCGCCTTCGATCCGTCTGTTGCTCCCTAAAACGTTCCCGAGGCTAGTGCTGCAGGAAAAACGCAAACGGACAACCGCGGTTCGAGCCCTTCGGGCATATCGCAGCCAAAGAGTCGAATGGACGCGGATAAGGGCCCGAAATGAAATCAATAAAAGCCGGCGTCGTCGGAACGATCGTACTGCCCACGGCAAAAATATTGAAGTTGGGTCCCAGCGCCGTAGCCTCGCCGTTCAGTACATTTGCTTCCACGGTCGGCCAGTGCCCGGTCTCCACCCTCGTCAACAAAGTCCCCACAGCCGCAATCGTCTCCGCGGGTGTAAAGGAGCAGTGCCCCGCGCGCGAAACGAAAGTCTGCCGCAGGAAATTGCCGTTGCCCGCAAGATCCACGATCGTCCGGTAAGCCGATTCGTTTTCATTTATGACGAGGCCGTCTCCCGTGGTGTGCATCGTCAGCACTGGAATATGTATCTCGCCATTGAAAATTATGTTTTGTTCCAGGTATTGCACTGCGCTTGGATTCGCCTTGATTCGCGCCGCTCGGTTCAGCGTCTCAATATCTTCAAACAGGCTCAGTCCCGCCTCCTGATACAGCGCCCAGACTTCATTCAGGTTAGGCGATAGCAGTAGTTGAATTCCGTAGTCAATGTCGTTGTTCCAGGAGACATTTCCGCCGGCCCGCAATTCGAGTTCGGCTCGAAACGCAAATACGAAAGGAAAATCAACTTCCGAGTCCCACAAAAATTGATTTTGCTCTTGCGAAGCGAAATCATTCCGTGCCGGCTCGGGCGAAAGCGGAGTAAACCAGCCCGGAGTATCCGACAGCGCGGCACCCAGCGCGATTCGCGCCCGGCCCTGAGGCGTGGCCTGTGCCGCTGCGAGAATTTCCTCGGCGAGTTTCAAATTATTGGGGTTCGTGATGTTTACAAGCTGCAAGTCGCTATTCGGCGCCAGAAGCGTTTTAAAAGCGAATTCCCCATCGAGCGCTGCGTTCCATGTCGCCACTCCGCCGGCCAGCACGCCGCACATCGGTTGCGCCGCCGTAAACCGTCCCGGATTATTCTGGACCAAACCCGCCGTGATGATTCCGCCGAGAGAATGTCCCCAGGCAATCGTCTGCTTGGGCTTGCCAAAATCCGCGTCAAACAAGTCCAGCACCTGAATTTGATCGACGAGAGCTTCCTGAATCGCCCAGCCAGTGTGAGCGTAGGAAGAGCCCGCAAGCGCAAAGCCGTTCGCCAGAAGAAAAGCGCCAGTGGCCGGATCGCCAACGTCCTGCGCCGGATTCGCGCTTCCGGGAACCACGTATCCGTGGCTGTACAAGAAAAGGGTCCCGTTCCAGTTCGAAGGTACTTGGATCAGGTACGTCGCGCCATCCGCGAGCTTACCTGTCTTCGTGGTAAGGCTTACCTGTGCGTTTGTTGTGATCGCTACCGAGAACAAGAGGACTGCGGAAAATAACGCAACAAAAACCGCCTGCTTAGCTCCTTGCCACATTACGGACACTCTCCTTCTTATAGAACGGGCACGAATTTCGTTTGCCTCAGCCGTGCCGTTTTCACTGCGGAAATCGAATTGTTTACCAAAAACGGGGACTATACGCCCGCCTGTAATGCCATCGTGAGAACTAAGACTTAGAAACTAAATCTCACTCCCAGCTGAATCTGCCGCTTCGGAAAATCAGACGTAAAGCCGAGCGGCGTGCTCGGCGAGAGATCGGCCCGGCCGTGTACGTTGAAAGTAGTAAATCCCGGCTGGAAACCAAACAGCGGGCTCACCACATTGTTCACACTCGCGTAGTTCGTGTGATTGGCAATGTTGAATCCCTCCGCTGTTAATTGCAGAGTTCCCCGCTCGCCGATCTTATGCTGCCAGCTAAGGCGCATATCGAAGTCGACATAATTGGGACCGAGGCCGGTATCACGATTGGCTCCAATCGGGCGCTCATTGGTCGTGTGATTGTTTCCGTTCACCTCTCCACCGGCGTTCAGGTTGAAAGGATGTCCGCTGTGGTACTGGAAGACGGGCGACAACTGAAATCCTTGCAGGACAGCTTGCTTCCAGGGGCTGTTCAACACGGCAGCCACCACCACCTTGTGCCGCTCATCGAAAGGAGAAACAGCGCGCTCAAGGTTCAAGTCCGTTGGGTCCTGCGGACCGAAGTCAGTGTTGAAATCAGTTCCTGTGTCAATGGCTTTGCTGTAGGTGTAGTTTGCGAACATCGAGAAGTTGTGGCTCAGGCGCTTCGTCACTTGTAAAATCCCGCCTTCATACAAGCCCGACGAGGCCGCCGTGTACTGGTTGTTCTGAACGACGAGCTGGTTTACGAAGCAAGCCTCAGGCGCGTTCGGATTTGCCATCGTCGGCGCGCAAGGCAAACCTTCGGTGCCTCCGAGCGGGTCTGTGTTCGGGCTTGTATTCCAGTTGCGGTACGAAATCGTCCTTCCGTTCGCCAGGGTTACGGTGCTCATCGGCGTCGTGGGCAGCAAGTTGGTATCGATCGCCACCGGGAGATGCACGGTGTGGGAGTAAATAAAGCTCGCAGAGACCGAAAGTCCCGGCGCAATTTCCCGCTCAACTGCAAGCGAAGCTTGTTGCGAGTACGGTGCCCGGTAGTTGGGCGGATTGCTGAATACCACCGTCAATGGAGATATCGGGCCGGTGTTCGTCGGGATGATACCGGACCCAAACGGAAACTGCGGCGTTTGTGGGAATAGGCCGCCGGCTGATATCGGGCCCAGCGATTGCGGCGTGACGCATGAGTGCTGCCCTGGCTGAGGCACCGTGCATTGAATCAGACCGTTCGCGAATAGAGTCCGAAATACCACATCAGCGGTTACGATCGGTAGAGGCGTCGGAAGCAGCGAGTCCGCGTAAATGGAAATGAACCGGTTGCAAGGGCTGGCACCAGTCCCGGGGACTATAGGTACTCCCGGGAACCCAACTCCACAAGTATTGACCAAGTTGTTCACCTGATCGGGAACCTGCTGCTTATTACGCTGATTCTCTACTGTGCTGCGATTTTTGTTGAGAACGCCGAGACTCAAATCCACTGCGGGAATCTGCGCGTCAATGTTGCCGTAGAAAATTCCGTAGCCGCCACGAATCACCGTTTTGTGGTCGTTGAACGGATCCCACGCAAACGAAATGCGTGGCGCGAAATCCTTATAGAACGTATTCAACGGGTTGTACTGCGAATCAATTTCGTAACGCAGTCCATAATTCAATGTGAAATTGGGCTTTATCTGCCAGGAATCCTGAATGAACAAACCCGTCAATGGCCGCGTATAAGCCGGGTAATCGGGGTTTCCGAATCCCTGTTGATAGAATTGCGGCAGTCCGAAAGAAGTAGATTGCAGCGGATTGATTTCCACGGTCGCCAGTTGCGGGCTGATGAGGCCTCCCGGCAACGATCCGAAAACGAAGCGGCCCGGCAGGAACGTGTGAGACTCCGTGTGGTTGCCTCGAAGCAATTCGTTACCACCAAATCGAATGGTGTGGCGGCCGCGAATCATCGTCACGTTGTCTGCAAATTCCCAGCGCCGCAAGATCGTCAAATTCGGAAGGAAAATGTTGGTACCCAAATTGTTTATGAAGCCGGGAATCTGCAAACCCACTTGCCCTGGCTCATTGGGGATTACGTTGAAATGATTGTAGTCAAACTGGATCCGCAGTTCGTTTTGATCTCGAGGGCTAAAAACGTGGTACCACGCCCCTTGAATATTGTTGTCATAGTTGTGGATCGAGCTGCCGGCCGAAAAACCCGTCAAGGATTGGACGTCCGGATTTTCTTCCAGGTCATGTCCATAGCGGTAGGTAAGCGAAACAGAATTCGCTTCGCTGAAGCGATGATCGAGGCGTGCCGAAAAAAGGTACTCCCGGGTCTTGTAATTAAAGAGTCCGCCATTTGTTTCGAACTGATCCACAAGGTACCCATTAATTGCTGCTTGACCTGCATTCAGTCCCGTTAGTGAGCTCGTGGTCAAAGCACTCGTGAGGGCCTGCGCGCACTGTTGGGCCTGGATTATCACCCCTGGAAAGCAAGTAACAGGCGTCACACCCTGCGCAGTCAGCCCATTGATGATGGTTTGCTGAGGTGCCGTCGGCCGAAGAGAAATGGTATCCGTCAGCAAAGGAACTGAGTTCTGCGAGTCCTGACGCAAGCCTTCGAAGGCAAAGAAGGCGAACGTCTTATCCTTCTGAATTGGGAACCCGGCATTGCCGCCAAATTGATACCGCCCAAGAGAGTTCTTAACCGGTGAACCAGTTGTATCGGGCGCCGCAGGATTGAAGACCTCTCCCGGCTGGAGCGCCTGGCTGAAAGCGAAGGGATCTCGCGCATCCAGTGCGTCGTTGCGGAAAAAACCGTACACGCTTCCATGCAGGTCGTTGGTACCCGATTTTGTCACGATATTGATGGCCGCGCCGCTTGCTCCGCCCAGGTCCGCAGGATAATTGCTGCGGTTCACCTGGAACTCCTGCACCGCATCCTGGCTCACCGTGAGGCGCACGCCTCCGGAGTCCGACCCGGTTTCGCCGCCGTCCACCGTCACATTGTTTCCTCGGCCATTGCTGCCGTAGAACGACAAGCCGCTTTGCGGCGTCTGTTTGACGCGAAAATCCTGGTCATCCGTGATGCGGGTTGAATCGGACACGCCGGGGAGCAATAAAGTAAAATTCAGATAATCGCGGCGGTTGATCGGCAGATCTTCGATGTAATTCTGCGTAATCGTGTTCGACTCGCTCCCTCGTTCCGTTTCCACGATCGGCGGAGTCGCGCTCACTTCGATTGTGGCTTTGGAGGTCGCTAGCGAGAGGTGAAAGTCAACGAGGGTGATGCTGCCCACATTGACGACAAGGCCTTTCTGAACCACCGTTTCAAACCCGGTAGCCCGCACAGCAATGTCGTACGTCGCGGGGGGCAGGCCGGTCAGGCGATAGTAGCCGTTCGCGTCCGTTTCGGTCGAATGTATGATTCCTCTGTCCGCTTCGGTGGCCACCACGAGGGCCTTCGGTACGATGGCGCCGGTCGGATCGGTCACCGTCCCGTTGATCGTTCCCGATGCGCCCACCCCTTGCGCCCGTGCCCCTGGCGTCGCAAGCAGCGCGCATACGATACACGCGATCAGTCCGGCTAGAAATGCTGACTTCATAAATCCTCCTCGTGAGGCCAAAGCATCGCCTGGCTGCCTGTGAAGTCGCACTACGCCCACGGTTCTATCGAGCCGAGATTCGTCGGAACCACCCGCCATCCGTCCACCCGTTCCGCCCATCCAAAATTATGATAGGGAATATTACATTTTAGTGACTAACGTCAAGCCGAATTAATCGCCGACCCTAAGATTTTTGGCGAAGTGTTCCTGGAGGCCCGATGTTTCTGAGGAAGAGGACAGATGGCGAAGCAGAGGAGAAGCCTAGCCAGGGAAGGTCAAAACAATTCGGCCTGAGACCTGCCCCGTTCGCAGGAGCTCCAGGGCCTCGTTGGCAAATTCCAGAGGCTTCGAGACAACGTCACAACGAAGCTTCCCAGCCGCGGCCATTGCCAGCACGCCACGAAGGTCTTCGCGAGTGCCCACAGAGGAAGCCTTAATTCGCACCTCCCGGGCGGCCATCATAATCGGCGGAAAACAAATGCTTTCCGCCGGCAATCCCACCGCTAGAAGAGTGCCCGTCGGCCGCACGCTGTTGAACGCGGCGTCGTAAGCCGCCTTGGCCGCCGAGCAGACCAGCGCCACGTGCGCGCCGCCGGCCTTGCGAATCTCCTTCACCGCATCTCCGCTGGAATTGTTGAGAGCCTTCGCCGCTCCGAGAGACATCGCCCGCGCGAGCTTTTCATCCGAGATGTCCACCGCCGTCACTTCGGCGCCGAACTCACGCCCGATCTGCACGGCGAGATGACCCAGCCCGCCGAGGCCAAACACCGCGAGCCGCTGCCCGCGAGAAATGCCCGATTGTTTGAGCGCGCGATACACCGTCACTCCGGCGCAGAAGAGCGGCGCCGCTTCGGCTGGCGACAGCCCGTCGGGAATCTTTAGCGCGTGGCTTGCGGGAGCTTTGAAATATTCCGCATAGCCACCATCAACCGTGACGCCCGTAATTTTCTGCTTGCTGCAAAGATTCTCGTTTCCTTCTTTGCAGAACTCGCATTCGCCGCACGTCCAATAGACCCATGGAACTCCGACGCGGTCGCCAATCTCCAAATCTCGAACGTTCGCGCCTTTCTCAGTCACTCGTCCCGCGATTTCGTGCCCGAGGATCAGCGGGCGCTTCACGATCTTCGCGAACTGCGGCCAGTCGCCGTCCGCAACATGTACATCGGAATGGCAGACGCCACAAGCCTCGACTCGGATCAAAACTTCATCCGCATCCGGCTTGGGACGCTCGATGTCTTCAAATGTGAGAGGTTGTTTGAAATCGTGGAGGACGGCGGCTCGCATTCGCATCCGTTCGATATGGGCTGATCGATGTTTGGCTGGGCGATGTTTGGCTGGTAATTTTTCGCGGCGTTGACGCGAAGCTTAGGGCGTGACGCCGCGCAGAAAAAAATCCACCGCGTTGCGAACGCGTCCCACCAGCTTGTCAGGACCTGCCGGGCCCGCCACCCAGTTTCGTACCACCGTGTTGTAGAGCGCTTCCATGAACTCGGCGAGGTGATCGACAGGAAAAGCGCGCGTGATCTCTGCGCGCTTCTGTCCCTGTTCCAGAATTTCCTGCAGCAGGCTCACCGCGATTTTTTCCTGTCCGCGCATCTGCGGCGACCGCACCGGATCCATCGCGCCGGATAGCACCACCGCCTGCCAAAGCCACCGATTCGCTTCCACCTCGTGCGCAAATTCGTTGTAGAGACGCCGCAAGCGATCCGCCGTGCTCGCGTCGCTCGAAAGTTCCATTTTCAGTTTTTCGGTAATGCAGGAATAACCGCGATTGCCCACTTCGTAGAGAACAGCGTCCTTGGTGGGGAAATAGCGGAAGAAAGTCGGCTGGCTGATTTCAAGAACCTGCACCACATCCTCAACGCGCGTATGTTCGTAACCCTTGGCGCGGAAAAGCCGCAACGCGGTCTCAATAATTTCCTGGCGCAGTCGCGCTTTCTTTCTCTCGCGAAGCCCCAGCTCCGCTTCAATGCCGAGCGCACCAGCTCGGCGCGCCGATCGTTTTCCTCCGCGCTGAGCCACGCTCCGAATTGCAGCAGGCGCTGCGCCCCTAACTTTGGCGTTGGCCATAACTAATTTTCTCCGAGTATCACGCTTGGGCTGTTGGTAACCATCTTACGCAGCTGAAAGTGAGAGTCACCATAACATAATAGCGACTTAACTTTAACTGGAGTCCTTCGAAAGTCGCCGATTCCCATTTTCAGCCTTCCAGCTCGAATGGTTGACCGGTCCTCGGACCTTAGATTCCGGCACACGAAAAGAGATTCCGACGCATAAGAATGCGATCCACGCCGCAGGACGCAAAACCCGCGTTTATTTGCGATTAGAAATTTGTACTTTGTTGATTTTGCGATGTTTAGGAAGAATTCTAATTCCAGATTTGCGATTAGAAATTCGGGAGACGGTGGCTCCTGCCGATTTCGTGCCGGAGCGGGAAATCCCACGGAGAAAACAGCGATTTTGTAACGATTAGAAATGCTGTCGGGGCTTTGTTTTGTTAGCTTTGTGGGAAATTCTAATCGCGGTGTAACGATTAGAAATCCGTGACTGGTAACTCGTGACCTGTGAATCGTGAAAGGCGAACCGTGGCCGGGCTTGGGCAGGGTTCTGGGGACGAAGGCGCCCAAGAAGATCGAGCCTTGCGGCGGGTGCTTCGCTGCGAGCGAGCAAGCCGATCGAATTGGATCGCCGGCGGCTCGCTTTCGAGCTGCGATTTGAAACTCGAATTTTATTTCGTAATACATGATCGACGGTAGCACGAAGCGGAAGGAAATTTTAGTGGTCAGAAGTGCAGGTCACAGACAGTTAGTTCTAGAACTGTACCGGAAGCTTGATGATAGGCAGATGGCATTGTGCAATCGGTGACATACCGAGGAGGTTTATCTTATGATGGCGCCTCCATGCGTGACGCGCCGCGATCCGCTTTGAGAATCCTTACGCTTCTTGCGATTCTTTGCGTGACGGGTTCGTCCGCGGATCTGACAACCAGAGGAAGAGCAGCGAGTCCGAAATCTCCTGCACCGTTGTGGGAAGTTGACCTGACGAAATACGGATTCCAAGGAAGGCCTCCGATACCGCTTCGGCAGGAGGACAGTTGGGGAACTTCGACGTACCAGCAAGGGGTGACGTTCATCGATAACAGGATTGTGGCCAGATTGTCTGCGAGTGCCTGCGGCTTTGCAGTTTCGCCAACCAACGCAAGCACCAGCGCCTTAGCATACTGGAGGTCTCGACTCTCAAAAGGCCGGAGGGCCAGAACCGACTTTCGCGCTGCTTCACGATTTCCAAAAAGTGCATCTGCCAGAGCCGAATTGATTAGATAGCCCGCCGCGGTCTCTCTCTCATTGGCCTCACTGGCCGAAAGTGCCGCTCGGCGGGATTGTTCGCGAGACTTCTTCAGCTGCCCGTGAAACGCCAGCACCTCGGACTCGGACCCGAGCAATACATCTTCGATTCCTTTCTTCCCGGTCGCCCACGCTAATTGCTCCGACATTGCGTTTGTATTGTTCGTCAAAGAAGCCAAAAGGAAGTGTGTTGAGCCTAGAGGGTACGCGGGGTATTTGGCCAATGCTTCTTTCTCGATTTCTTCTGCTTCCTTTAGTCGATCGAGAACTACAAGTGAAAAAGTCAGGTAGCTGTAACTCAAGCGAGAATTGGGATCGAGTCGAAAGGATTCGCGAGCTTCTGCGAGGCCTTCCTCAAGTTGTCCCAGGCCCTGGTAAACATTTCCGAGATTGAAATGCACAGCGGAATCGCGCGGATAGGTCTGCACGATCAGCTGATAGGCGTCTCGTGTTTTTTCAAGGTCGCCTGCAACACCCCAATAATAACCGGCCTCAATGCCCAATCTTTCCCGCTCGCTCACCTGCCCTCGAAGCTCAAAAGCTTTTTTGACGTTCTCTTGCGCGAGATTGTTTTCTCCCAAGTTGCTATAAGCGGACCAAAGAGATGCGTAGGCCAGGGCGAAATCGGAGTCATCGATTATCGCGCGCTGAAACCAGCTGACCGCAGTGGGATAGTTGCCATCTGCCAGCGCGTCCCTTCCAATGCTTAACGCTCGAAGAGCTTCGAGTGATGGCGTGGTCGCCTGCGCCAGGGGAGTGTCGAATTTCTGGACAGAACTGATCGATTCTCCCAGCGTCTCACGCAGCTTCCCAGCGGCGCGACTTAGGCCGTCCAAGACCTTTTCTTTGCCCGGTTCTTGCACTTGCTCCTGCGCGAGCAGATCGCCCGTGGAACAGCTCACCGCCTGCAGGCCAATGACATAGTTCTTTCCGAAGTTGGCAATGGAACCTGCAATGTATACCTTGCTTCCGACACGCACGCACAGATCCTTTGCGATCTCCGGACCCAGTCGAGCATCCTCCGGTTTCCCCATCAGACGCAGCGTTTCCCGGATTCGTTGATCGGAAACAACTCTCAGGAACGGCGATTGCTGAAGTTGCACTGACAAGCCCTGCCGCAGCGCGCCATCGAAGACGGCATCGCCCGTGGAATTTGCGAAATCAGTCACCACGACAGTATCTTCTTCGGTTACGTTGTAAGCGCGGCTGCGGGTACTGAGATAGGCGGCAACAAGCAGACCAACCACAGCAACCCCACCCACAACAAGCCAGCGACGCACAGGCCGAATCCTCGCCGGCTGGTGGCGAGTTGCTGCGTCCCGGGCATCCGTTGCGCCCGTGAGCGTCTCTCTGTGCGCCTCTTTGTCCCTCCAGGCATCGAGTTCCAACGTGTAGGCGTAAACCGACCCAAGCTTGCTGTGCTGGAGACGATAGACTGGCAGCCCCTCTCGCTTCTCCCAACGGCGGACGGTCGTGACATCACGTCCTAGATAGGCAGCGATCTCTTTCCAAGATTCCAAGCGCCGGGTCTTAGGGCTCGATGTCACTTCTATGGACATGACAAGTTGTTTCTGCGGGTGGCTGGATTATCACACCTGCTCAGTTCCGGTGCAACCACCGGAACTGACGGAAAGACTAGCAGATCCCACCCTTTACCCCTCTTTGCCTCTCAATGCCCGTTGCGGCGAACTAGATGCCGGGTTCAACATCCCGCGTAAGCGGTTTTCTCCCGTGATGGCTCGTTCGGTCTTTCGGCTACTTGACAGCCTGATGCAGAGCTCGCCGCAGGTTGTGGGAACCGGGGAAATTAAATTTCAGGAGGGAAGCTATGAGGCACATCGGCATTCCGACGTTGTTTTTCTTGCTCTGTTTCGTTTCCACCGGATGGCGGCAAGCAGACGCACAAACCCAAGCAGAAGCGCAATCACAAGGTCAAACACAAGCAAGATCCCGATTCATCACTTTCGACGCGCCGGGAGCGGGTACCGCCCAAGAGCAGGGCACCTTCCCCGAACAAATCAGCAACTCGGGCCTGATCGTCGGAAATTATGTCGACGCGAATGGCGTGAATCACGGATTCGTGCGCGACCCTAGCGGCAGGATTACAACATTCGATGTGCAAGGCGGAGGTACTGGCCCCGGCGAGGGTACTGTTGCAAACGGCATCACAGACACTGGCGTTGTTGTCGGAGGGCTTTTCGATGAGTCCCACGTATTTCACGGCTTCTTCGGCCGCCCAGGCGGGCATTTTACGACCTTCGACGCCAAAGGCGCGGGTACCGACTCCCACCAGGGCACCAACGCCTTAGCCATCAATTGGGAAGGCAGCATTTCCGGGGACTATGTTGACGCAAACGGGGTGCCGCACGGCTACGTTCGCTCTCACGATGGCAAGATAACGAGCTTCGACCCGCCGGAGAGCGTGTTCACCGCGGCGGACACCCTGGCTATTAACGTGTTTGGTACCATCACGGGACCGTATCTCGATGCGGACGGCGTACTGCACGGCTTCGTGCGACTCTCTAACGGCAGGATCACCAGCTTCGATGCGCCGGGGGCGGGGACAGGGCCAGATCAGGGCACTGTTCCTTCGATGATTACTGACCTGGGAATGATCCCCGGAACATATCAAGATGCGAACGATGCGCTTCACGCCTTCCTGCGTTTTGCGAATGGCACTATCACCACCTTTGACGTGCCGGGCGCAGGTACAGACCCCGGTGAGGGCACTCTCGCCAACGCCGCCAATGCCGAGGGCTTCGTCGCCGGAGAATTTGTCGATGCGAACTTTGTGAGCCACGGTTTCGTGCGCACTCCAGGCGGCAAAAATACCCCATTCGATGCGCCGGGCGATGGGATACAAGCTACGTCACCTTTGAGCATCAATCTCTGGGGCGTGATTACGGGATCATTCGTCGACGCGAATGGCGTGAGCCACGGCTTCTTGCGATTGCCGTAAGCGCATTGAAGGTTCGCGGGCACACGACGATTTCTAGCCCTTGACGGTTGCGCCGATCCTCGAGGGCTTGCGCTAAACGTTCGGTTAGTTCTAGAACTGCACTTGGAGCTTCTTGGCAGGAGGCATTGAGGCACTACGACAAAGGCGGAGCGGGAACTGATCCCACATCGCCATTCGGCGGCGCGAAGACGGCGAATATCTCCGACGATAAGGCGATTGGTTTGACCTTCAGCTTCGACCCGGAAAAATCGCCTTTTGCCACCATCGCTTATCTCTCAGGCGGCCAGAACGCAATTGCGGAAACGTTTGCTCAGGTGAGTACGGAACGGGGCGTGAACGAAATGCACGCTCAATACCGGGAAGTCGAGCCCGGAGTATTCGAAGGCCGCTACAACCTTTCCGGTGACGAATCGGTTCAGATTTTCAGTTTTGTGCTAATGGCGTTGCTTGGGCACGCCGTCTACCTATAGTCGGCCTTTGACAGTTTCCGGCCACACGGAAGCCGGAGTTATCTCGGGCTGACTGTCAGCTACGCGCCGGTAAATTCATCGACAGCTACCAAGCTTGACAAGCTCTCGCGACGAAGGGTATCGTCCGGCGCTAGGGCAAAACGCGGTGCCCCTCCGCGAATATCCCTGCACATTGTCATCGGACACCGCGAGCTCTCAGAAGGAATCCAAAATTGCCGCTCATTGTGAAGAAGTATGGAAGTCGCGTAGCTCAGACAGCCGCCTAAAACGGGCTGGACGCTCAATCTTTGGAGGCAGCTTTTTGACGAACGCGCGGGAAGTTTCTCGCCGCAGGTTCTTATGGACGCTTGGCGCCAGCGGAGCCATCGGACTTGTTGGCAAGTGGGATGCTTTTGACGCTTTCGCGCAGGAGCCCTCCGCTCCGCGCAGCGTTCCGGATTTTACCGGACCGGGAGCGAACCCATATTGGAATTCGGTGGGGCCGCTCGTGACCGAACCGCAGAAGTCGCCTCTGATTCTTTTGACGGATCGGCCCGTTCAGCTCGAGACACCGCGACACTATTTCTTGAATGCATTTACGCCGAATGATGCGTTCTACGTGCGCTGGCATCTCGAGACCCTTCCCAATTCCGTGGATCTGAAGGAATGGCGGTTGCACGTCGAAGGGAATGTCGGCAAGCCCCTCACACTGGCCCTCGACAACCTGGTTACCAAGTTTAAGACGACTTCGATCGCTGCCGTAAACCAGTGCTCGGGCAACAGCCGAAGCCGGCTGCAACCTCGCGTCCCGGGCGGGCAATGGGGCAACGGCGCGATGGGAAACGCGTTGTGGACGGGGGTGAAACTCCGCGAAATTCTGGATGCCGCGGATTTGAAGAGCGGCTCTTTGCAGTTGCAATTCGAAGGGCTGGACCGCGGAAAAGGGCCCGAGGGCTTTGGGTCGAACCGATTCATGAAATCCCTTGATCTGACCGACCCGGTGGTGGATGAGGTTCTCGTCGCCTATTCGATGAACGGCGAACCGCTGCCCATGCTGAACGGGTTTCCGGTTCGTCTCGTCGTGCCGGGATATTTTGCGACCTATTGGGTGAAGTCGCTTTCCTGGATTCGCGTGTTGGACAAACCGGACGACAATTTCTGGATGAAAACGGCATATCGAATACCGGACACGCCGGGAGGATCCACGACTCCCGACGACGTGAAAGCCGGCAAAATCAGAACCGTTCCAATTGCAAAGATGCCCGTCCGCTCATTCCTGATTTCTCCGGACGGCTCTTCAAAGCTTCCTTCGGGTTTGCCCGTGCGGTTGCGTGGAATCGCGTTTAGCGGTTACGGTGGTATTACGAAGGTCGAAGTGTCTGTTGATGATGGTGCGACCTGGCGCACGGCTCATCTCGGAGGAGACGAGGGGAAATTCTCGTTCCGAACATGGGAGCTTTCCTGGATTCCCCAACGGCCGGGAAGATATGGAGTCGCTGTTCGAGCGACGGATGGAGAGAGCCACACCCAGGAAGATAAGATGGTATGGAACCCGGGGGGATATTTGTGGAATCGGATCGAGCGGCAAGAAATCATGGTCGGCGCCGCCGAATGAGGATGAATAAGTGACTTCGCTCAAAAGATTCGCGTTGGTCACCGCAATTTGTGCGTTCTTCGCCAGTGCCGCCCTCTATGCTCAATTCAACGCGGGGTTTTATACTCTGCAAGGGCCCGGGAGTATTCGGCAAACAATGCCATCCACTGCCATGGCGAGTGCGTCCTACTACGTAGCGGCATATACGCTCTACCCGGCGATGCTCGCGGCGCCGACGGCGAGCAGGAAGTTGCGTCCTACTGCAATACGTGTCACAGCACCCGGTATATCACTATGCAGCCTCCGCTGCCGGCCGATACTTGGAGCTCGGAAGTGAACAAGATGATAAAAACGTATGGGGCTTCGATTCCGGATGATGCGACACAAAAAATCATCCGCTATCTCCAATCTCACTACACTCCCGAGAACCGCAAAAAATAGATTCTGCCGCTGAGCGTAGTCCAGCTTTCACCGTTTTTTCAAAGACGGAGCGACAACCACAATCGGCGTGGGATTCACGGTCGGAGCCCTTATGGATAGACGGGGCTTGGCGGTGGAGATAACTGTCGACAACAGGATTGTCACTAACCACCTCAGTTCTGAGGTAGGTGGTGCGAAGCGGATTTATCAACATCTATCCGGCTCGGTCTCATTTTTGAGGCCCAAGTTCTAACAGTCATTGCAGCTTCGCGTACTCGGCTTTGGCTTCCTTCAGGATGGGTATGTCGGGGTCAGCGTCTTTCCACAGTGTGAGAAAATCTTTGTAAGCAGTCTTTGATTTCGCGCTATCGCCAGCCAAGGCATACGCGCGACCAAGCCCAAGATGCGCGAGTGCGGCCAGCGGCTCGTTTCCGACCAGGCCCGCATGGTCGAGAATTTTCTGGAACTCGTTACCCGCTGCGGCCCCCTGCTTCGCTGCCAGGTATGCTTCGCCGCGCAAATAAACTGGATAGAGGGCAAAGGTGAAGGAAGAATTCGCTTCTCCCAGTTCATAAGGGGCAGACGCAGACAGCGCGTCGATGGCTTGCTTACCGTCGCCACTGTGAATTGCGGTTGCAGCTCGGACCATCGGAAGATAATTGAACTTTACGATGGTGTCTTCGCTGAAGCGTTTGCCCAAATCGGCGACCAACGCTCGGCCTGTGCGGAATCGCCGGCCAGTCCGAGTGCAACGGCTGAGAAGCCTTCGACTTGTCTGCCGGCGGCTAGAGCGAGGGCGGCTTGGGCATCTCGCTTCGCCGAAGGCATATCGCCGGCTAATGCTTCGCGGACCGCGGAGTGCGACTTATATTCCGCGGCCGCTCTTTTTCATTGGCGCGTTGTGCGGAATCGGCGGCGCGGCGTGTTAGTTCGCTGCTGTTGGCGAACTCGCCGTAATATGCTGCCGTTTCAGATTCCAGGAAAAGGATCTGATCATCGACTCCTGGTTTTCCGGTCGCGGCATTCGCTTTCGGGTAGTCCCCATGGACGTATAAGTAAACCATAGGTAAACCTGCGGGTCCTCATCTCGGGGGTAAGTTTGCGCCCATGCCTGAAAGGAAGTGCGGGCAGCCTCAAGATTTCCGGTGACGACAAGGTCGTAGAATGAGGAAATGCCCAGCATTTCGCTCTCACTGACGCGCTCGCGCAATGCGTAAGCCTTGCGCGCATTCTCGGCACAGCGGTCGTTTTCACTGAGAGGTTGATAGCTCTGGGCCAGGCGCAAATAAGCCATGGCGAAATTGGGATCCAACGAAACGGCCCTTTCAAAGAGAGGAATCGCGGCAGCGTAGTCGTTTGCCACATCCATTGTTTGTTTGCCGAGGGCATAGGCCTGCAGCGCTTCGAGCGAAGGCGTAGTGACATTTTCCGGGAGCGCGTTGTACTTGCGCACCGAAGCTATCGATTCTCCCATTTTTCCGCGCAGCTTGGTCGCCGCGTCGCCCAGAGCGCTGAGAACTTGTTCCTTCCCGCTGGCCGTCACTTGCGCTTGCGCGAGCAGATCGCCATTGCGGCAATTCACCGCCTTCAAACTCAAGACATACTCGCTGCCCAAGCTGGAAATGGAGGCTTCAATGGTGGCGGCGCTGGCGGTGCGTTGGCAAACGTCGCGTGCCACGTCTGGCGTGAGCCGCGCGTCTTTTGGCTTGGCCATCAGCGTAAGCGTTTGCGCAATACGCTCGTCGGAAATAAGGCTGAGGAACGGAGACTGGTCCAGCTGCGCTGAAAGTCCCTGGCGCAGCGTACCGTCGAAGACCGAATCGCCGGTGGTGTTCGCGAACTCGGCGAGAACGATAGTGTCCTTGTCGGTTAGGGCCTGGGCATGTCGCGTAAAGTATAGCCAGCCAGCGACGGCCACCACGGCTATAACGAGAGCAGCACCCATAACTACTGGCCACTTCTCACGATGGGTTTTGACCGGCGCGGCTGAAACGGCGGCAGATTTTGATCCAGGAGACGCCGCTGTGTGCAAAAACATTTGGTTAGGACTGGCCGGCTCTGCCATTCCACTCGCCACCGGCGAGCGTCCCGATTCCGTGTCGCGCTTCAGACGCTGCAAGTCCGATCGCATGTCCGATGCATGCTGATAGCGGAGGCTCGGGTCTTTTTCGAGCGCACGGGTGACGACGTCTTCCAGTTTGGGCGGCACCGCGGGATTCAGTCGCACGGGAGCTACTGGCGTGCGATTCAGAATGCCATCGAAAATTTCGGCTGAAGTATTTCCGGAGAAGGCTTGCTGCCCCGTGGTCATTTCGTAGAGGACCAAACCGAAAGAGAAAATGTCCGTGCGTCCGTCAAGTTCTTTGCCGCGCGCTTGTTCAGGTGACATGTACGCGAGCGTGCCCATAGCCGCGCCCGGTGTACTCAACTGCTGCGCTTCCTGCGTCAGCGTGGCATCGGCATCCGCTCCTGCTTTTGCTTGCTGCTTGGCCAGACCGAAATCGAGAATCTTGGCGTGACCGCGCTTGGTGACAAAAATGTTCGCAGGTTTGATGTCGCGGTGGACGATTCCTTCAGCGTGGGCGGCGTCCAGTGCATCGGCAACCTCGACTGCTAAAGCGAGCAGAACATCCGTCTCGACGGGATTTCCCGCGATGCGATGGTTCAGCGTCACCCCATCGAGAAATTCCATGGCGATGACTAGCTATCTCACTATGCGACGAATCCCGGCGTTGCGGGTGGGAAGAAAGGAACGCCAAAGAACAAAACAAAAAGAATTAGCGTGGCGTTTCAGCAAAGGCAGTGAGTCGCGGACACAGGGTGTAGCCGAATTTATTCTGACGAATGCTAACCTGCAAAAGCCTTGACTGCCGCAGACCGCGCACCTAACATGCCCTTCCCAAATTGATTCCCCACAAAGATTTCCCGGAGGATCTCATGCCACGCTGCCTGCGTTTGCTCGCTGTGGAGTTAATTCTGCTTGCAGCGCCGCTTGCTGCCCTGGCTGGTCCGCCAAAACCGCTGGTGTTCGAGATTTCTTACTCGAAGGATCTGTCCGCGTCGCCGATGGACGGCCACATCCTGCTGATAATCTCAAAGGGCGATATGACTGCCGCAGCAGGCTTCGGAGTGCAGGAAGGTCTCGAGTCGCAGCAGGCGTTCGGAGTGGATGTGGACGGGTGGCAGCCCGGCACAGTGGTGCGCGTGGATTCGTCCACGCTCGGGTATCCGCTCGCGAGCCTGCGCGAATTGGTGCCCGGCGAATACTCCGTGCGGGCTGTGCTCAACGTCTACGAAACCTTTCACCTGGGCAACGGCAAGGTGGTGAAGCTTCCCCCGGACAAAGGCGAAGGCCAGCACTGGCAAACGAAGCCCGGAAATTTCCTGAGCGCACCGCAAAAGCTGCACCTCGATCCCGAAGCGTCAGGCACGATTCGCATTACCCTCGACCATAAGATTCCTGCGCTCGAAGAAGAACTCGCCGAGGTGGACTCGGTGCTCGACTGGCGCCCGATTGCGCATCCGGCGAGCGTCGAGGACAACAAGTGGGAAAAACACGTCCACATGCGCAGCGAGCTGCTCTCGAAATTCTGGGGACGTCCGACTGAAATCAGCGCAGTGGTATTGGTGCCCGACGGCTGGGACGAACACCCCGACGCGCGCTATCCGGTGCTGATTTCCGAGGATCACTACCATCGCCATTTTTTCCCCGGCTTCCGCACCACGCCTCCCGATGTGGAGCGACAGAACGTCGCACAGAAGACGGGCACAAATGCCGTTCAGGATTGGGTGCCGGGACGAGACAGAGAACGAGAGCTGCAGGAAACAGGATGGAGATTTTTTCAGGATTGGACGAGCGGGCGGCTGCCGCGCGTCCTGATCGTGATGCCGCAGCACGCAAATCCGTATTTCGATGATTCCTATGCGGTGAACTCAGAGAACCTCGGTCCTTATGGCGACGCGATCATGCACGAGCTGCTGCCCATGATCGAAAAGAAATTCCACGGACTCGGCCAAGGCTGGGCGCGAACCGTGTTCGGCGGATCGACGGGCGGTTGGGAAACGCTCGCGGCGCAGGTATTTTATCCCGACGAGATCAATGGCGCGTGGGCCGGCTGCCCCGATCCGATCGACTTCCGGGCGTACGGGCCCGTGAACATCTACGAAGACAAGAACGCATATTTCCGCGAAGGGCCCTTTATGAAGGTGCCGCTGCCGGAAAAACGGAAGACCAACGGGATCATCGACACCACGATGGAGATGGAGAATCGCCATGAGCTGGTGCTTGGCACTCACGGCCGTTCCGGTGAACAGTGGGACATCTGGCAAGCAGTATTCGGCCCGATGGGCGATGACGGCTATCCCAAAGCGATCTGGGACAAGCGCACGGGCGAAATCGATAAGTCCGTGGCTGACTACTGGCGCGAGCACTCCGACCTGACCTACATCATGAAGCGCGACTGGGCGACGCTGGGGCCGAAGCTCGCGGGCAAACTGAATTTTGCGGTGGGCGACATGGACACCTGGTACCTGAACAATGCGGTGCACCTGGCGGAATCGGTGCTCACAAGCCCGAAGCTATTTCCCCCGGCGAACGCGACTTTCAAGTACGGCCCGCTTCAGCCGCACTGCTATCAAGGACTCGCACTCAACGCGCCCGCTATTGAGCGATCGAACGAATTGCAGATGCGCATCGGGGAAATGGTGAAGCACATTGAGGACACAGCGCCCACGGGCGCCGACGTGAAAAGCTGGAAATACTGACGCCGGAGCTTTCTCAATCGCAAAGGTTTTGGTTTGAGCCTTAGGCTTTCTGGCTCGCACTTCTTAACTCGCCGATGGAAACGAATTTCAATTTCCTTCGGCGTCCTGTATCGAGAATATGGGGTAAAGCTTCAATGCTGCGCCTCGCGTCAGAAATGCCGTCATGGAGAATGACGATAGTTCCGGGAACGAGATTCTTTTCGATGAGCCACCTGATGTACCAGGCTGGTGGATGCATGGGATCGTGGGGATACGCACAGCCCAAGACACAAGTGTAACCATTTTCTCGGGCCAGTTTGATCTGCCGTGGCCGCGCCACACCGCCGGGAGGACGGAAGAGCTTCGGCCCCTCTGAAGTTCCGATCGCCTGCTCAGTCTCTTTCAAGCGGGCGAGAAATTCTGCGTCTGAGTGACCCAAGATAGATCCATTTATAAAATAGTGATTGGCAACTTCATGGCCTGCAGCTTTGATTTGAGCAACCAACTCCGGGTGGCGTACAGCCCTTTCTCCGATAAGAAAGAAGGTAGCCTTCGCGTCGTAGTGTCGAAGGATTTCGAGAACCTGAGGCGTAAAAACGGGGTGAGGGCCATCGTCGAACGAGAGCGCAACGATTGGAAGCGCTGTTCGGACCCGATACGTAACGTTGGGAGTGAGCCCCTCAAACACGCCGAGAAATACCATCGGCTCTACCCAAAATACGAACAGAACAATTGCGACGAATACGCCTATGAGAAGAGACATTCGATCCTTCCATTAGGGACACCGGAGATTATTGATGATGATGGGGGCGAATGGAACAGCGCTTGGCGTAATCGCTCCAAGCGATGGAGGTCCATCTTAACCGCAAATATCGAAGTGCCTGCTGAAACTACTGGGGCTACAATCCCATCCAATTTGTGCGCTCCAGGGCGATTGCAGCGGCTTGCTGCTGCGGAAAAATCATGAGGCATTGTTGATGACGCGTATGTTCATGGTGGATATGTGTGCTGGCTTCAATACTGATGGCTCCGGCAGTCGCGAGTTTTGCCCAGGACGCAAAAACGCTCGCGAAGACGCTGCCGGTTCCCGACGAGCGCTACAAGCTGGATATCTTGCTGGTCGTGGCGCATCCGGATGACGAAGCCGCGGCCACCGCTTATCTGGCGAAGGCGATGGACGAAGGCAAGCGCGCAGGTGTTGCATACGGAACGCGTGGAAGCAGCGGAGCGAATGAAGTTGGAACAGAACAGGCTGCGGCGCTCGGCGATATCCGCGAGGTGGAAGCGCGACGGGCGCTTGCGAAGCTGGGGATTGCGGACGTGTGGTTCATCGGCGGCCGCGACACGGCTTCGCAAGACGTGCTGCAGTCACTTTCGAGCTGGGATCACGGTGAAGTGCTCGAACAGATGGTGCGAATCGTTCGGCTAACGCGGCCGGAGGTGATCCTCACTTTCTTGCCGGGAACCTTCATCGGCGAAGATCACGGCGATCATCAAGCGGCGGGAGTGCTGGCAACCGAAGCGTTTGACCTGGCCGGCGATCCGCTGGTGTTTCCCGAGCAGGTGACCGGGCCGATGCGGCGGCTGGAGCCGTATTTCGATAATTTGCGCCCGTGGCAGGCGAAGAAAATCTACTACTTCGCAGATGCGACGCGTGAAGACATTTTTAAGGGCAAGGGACCAAGCGTCTCGCTCACAGACATTTCGAAGTCGACCAAGCAGCCGTACTGGCGCATGGCGCTTGGATCGTTCCTCTCGCACGAGACGCAGGCGAAAGCCTACATCGATTCGTTCGCGAAAATGGATGAAGCCGAGATCGAGAAGAAGGCAACTTCCAACGGGTGGACGCAGCCGCTGGATTTTGTGCTGGGAAAATCGCTGGTTGGCGGCAGCGTGACGGGCGATATTTTTGAAGGGATCAAACCTGGGCCAATCGCTTTCCAGCGAACACAAGCTGCGCCGGCGCCCGAACTTCCCGACGTGGCAATCGAGCTGGCCGGCCCGTGGAACTTCTACGCAGAATTTCGCCGCGCGCACGGCCTCGAGAATCTGCCGCACCCCGAGCCTCCGGAAATTGCGCTTCAGGCCGGCACCATGCTGGTGATTCCGCTCTGGCTGCGGAATGAAACTACTTCGGCGCAGGAAATTGCGCTGGCGGTGGATTTGCCGGCTGGATGGAAAGTTGAAAGCGGCGACGGGAAATTTCTAGTAGCCGCGCAACAAGTGGCAGCTTTGCGCGTCGAGATCAGCCTGCCGGCATTGAACGATACGAAGGCGACAAAACAAGACGCGCAGGAAGTGACGGTTCACGGCACGTCCAACGGAAAATCCATTGGAACCGTGAAGCTGCGAGTCGAACTGCGAAAGAGAGCGCTGCCCGAGTAGAGCCTTCGAGGGGCACAAGACGGGCCGTGAGCTCGAAGTGTGAGACTATAGCGGCGCGGAAATCGACGACTGGAACTGAATTCCGGCGAGCGAGGGTGCGAGTGGCCGAAAAGCTGGTGATGGTGGGAGTGTTGCCGGAAGCGATCGTGCTCGACGCAGGCGATCAGGCGGTGTGGTATTCGAACGCCGGGAATCTGAAGATCGAATTCGATTCGCAGCGCTGCCCTTTCTCCTCCAATGTGTTTCAAGCGCCGCCGGGCATGCGGCTCGTTAGCGGGCCGGTACGCCCAGGAACCAACCCCGGCTCGTACCGCTACCGGCTTTCGCTGAACGACGCCGTCGTTGCGCACGGCGAGATTCTTCTGCGGGAAAAATAGCGCCGGCTCTTTCCGGCAGACTCAACTTCGAAAAAAAATCACCGCGGCAAAACTGCAAGCCTTACGGCAACTGAACGTGCGCTATGTGAAGCACCACCACCCCAATGATGAGGGCGACAAGAGCCAAGAGCAGAAGATACTCGCTCAGATCGGTGCGTTCTGGTTTCGCAAGGTTCGATGGGGAACGCGGACGTGATTTGGCCATACTTTGTAATTTCTTCGACTCTTCGCGGCGGGCTGGTACCGGCAACTGAGTCGAGAGTCAGTTCAAGTTTTGCGTCGGCTGGGCGAGCGCGCTGATAATGCGAAGCAGACTCTTCGCTGGGGTTTGAGTAATGCCGACTAGCGGGGGGACAAGCCCCACGAGGAGTACTATCCGCTTTTTTACGCAACCGCGCTATAGGGAAAATACGGATTAGGCGTCCGTAAAATCCAGTATGCTGCGATCTGTCGCGATATGAAATTTAGCTAGCCTGTCCCAGTTGATTCAATACGTTGAACGCGGCAATATTTCAGGTATCGCTGTTTGAAGCGCAGCATGCGTGAAGGACTTACGTGGCCGACAGAGTGACAATCGAACCTAGCGCGGCCGAACACAAGCCGCGGCTCGAACAGTTCGACGTGTTGATTGTGGGCGCGGGACTATCCGGCATCGGCGCGGCCTACCATCTGCAAACGGAATGCCCCGGCAAGAGCTTCGTAATTCTGGAAGCGCGAAATGCGACCGGAGGGACATGGGACCTGTTCCGCTACCCCGGCATCCGCTCCGACTCCGACATGTTTACGCTGGGCTATCGCTTTCGTCCGTGGCGCGAGTCGAAGGCGATTGCCGATGGGCCCTCCATTCTGCGCTACATACGCGAAACTGCCAGCGAGCACGGCATCGACCGCAAAATTCGATTCGGCCATCACGTTACGCGCGCGTGCTGGTCGTCAGAAGAGGCTCGATGGACGGTCGAGGCCACCGACGCAAACGGCGAGGCCGTTCAATTCGTCTGCAATTTTCTTTATATGTGCAGCGGTTACTACGACTACTCGGAAGGCTACATGCCGGGCTGGCCGGGAATGGAACGATTCCGTGGCCAGATTGTGCATCCGCAGAAATGGCCTGAGGACCTGAAGTACAGCGGCAAGCGGATTGTTGTGATCGGAAGTGGCGCAACGGCGGTGACGCTGGTTCCCGCGATGACCGACGAGGCCGCGCACGTGACGATGCTGCAGCGTTCGCCAACTTACATCGTAGCTCGGCCTTCGCAAGACGTGATTGCCAATTTTCTGCGCAAGGTTCTGCCTGCGCGCGCTGCTTACGCGACGGTTCGTTGGAAGAATGTCTTGATCCAAATGTATTTCTACAATCTCGCGCGGCGAAAGCCCGAAAAAACGAAAAAGGGGATTCTGGCGCTGGTCGAGAAAGAGCTTGGGTCCGAATACGATGTGAACAAACATTTCTCGCCACGCTACAACCCATGGGATCAGCGCTTGTGCCTGGTTCCCGATGCGGACTTATTCGCGGCGATTCGCGCGGGCAAGGCTTCGATTGTCACGGATGAGATTGAGACGTTTACCGAAACAGGATTGCGGCTGCGTTCTGGCGACGAGCTCGAAGCCGACATCATCGTGACGGCGACTGGTTTGAGGCTGAAGCTGCTGGGCGGGATGCAGATCATTGTCGATGGCAAGCCGGTCGAAATGTCGCGAACGCTTGGCTACAAAGGAGTGATGTTCAGCGATGTTCCGAATCTTGCCTCCGCGTTTGGATATACAAACGCTTCTTGGACGCTGAAGGCGGATTTGACGGCTGCGTACATTTGCCGTCTGCTGAATTATATGGATGAGAAGGGATTTGCATACTGCGTTCCGCGTAGGCGCGACTCGGACATTGTTGAAGAGCCGATGGTGAATTTCACGTCGGGATATTTTCAGCGGGCCAGCGCGATTCTTCCGAAGCAGGGCTCCAAGAAGCCCTGGAAGCTTCACCAGAATTACGCGTTAGACACGCTGGCGCTGCGGCTTGGCAAAGTGGACGACGGCACGATGGAATTCACCCGCCGCAACGGCAATCGCCCTGATTCTGAGCGGTAAACAACTGAGCAGCAAGCAAACGCACAGAACCCGCGAACGATCCTCGCCGCAATAATACAAACCGAAAAATACGAGGCTATTGAGAGACTCCTTTCACGGCCTCGACGATGTGGCGTGCGGAAATTCCGAAAGCGTCTACTAGCTCATCGGGCTTGCCTGAATGCGGCATGCCGTTGACTGCGAGCAGCTTGAATTTCGAGGGCGCGGCTCCGGCTTCGGCCAGCGCGGTGAGCACTGCTTCGCCGAGGCCGCCTTCCGGCCAGTGGTCTTCTACCGTGACGAGACGTCCGCCAGTGGCTTTGATCTGTTCCGCGAGCGCTTTGCCGTCGATCGGCTTGATGCAGTAGAGATCGATCACGCGAATCGCCGTGCCTTGCGATTTCAGTTGATCGGCGGCTTTCAGCGCTTCGTGCAGCGTGATGCCGGCGCCGACTACCGTCACTTTATCCTGCGCGCTTTGTCGCGGGACCTTGAATCCGGGAAGTGGAAACTTCTCGTCCTTCGAATAAAGGATCGCGGTCTTCGGACGCGACGTGCGCAGATAGTTGATGCCCGGACGGCGCGCCATCGTTTCCGTCAAGCGCTCGGTGGAAATCGCATCGGAAGGATAGAGAACGGCCGAGCTGTGGACGGCGCGCATCATCGCGATATCTTCGAGCGCCATCTGTGATGGGCCATCCTCGCCAATCGAGACGCCGCAATGCGAACCGCACAGATTGATATTCGCGCGACTGATGGCGGCCATGCGCACCTGGTCATACGCGCGCGAATGGAAGCAGGCGAACGTATCGAGGAATGGAACTTTGCCGCGCGCGGCGAGACCGACGCCAACGCTAATCATATTTTGTTCGGCGATGTAGCCCTGGCAGAAGCGGTCGGGGTAGGCGTCGCCAAAAAACTCGGAGAAAGTTGAATTCTTCACGTCGCAGGAAACTGCGACGACGTGCGGATTCACTGAGCCGAGCCGCTTGAGCGCAAAGCCGTAGGCTTCGCGTGTGGCAACCGGCTTTCCCGCTTCGTACTCCGGCGCAGGCGGCGCGGGAAAATCGGGAGGCGTGGGAAGCGGTTTGCGCTCGTAGGATTTTCCGGGATCCGGGCGGAACTACAGGCGGTGTGCCACCTTGTTCGGCAATAGCGCGGGCGAGTTGTTCTTTCGAGAACGGTTTGCCGTGCCAGCCCATCTTGCCGGCAACTTCGGCGAAGCCGTGGCCTTTGATGGTGCGCGCGAGAATCGCCTGGGGGCGGCCTTTCGTCGCTTTCGCGCGATCGAGCGCCGCGAGAACCGCGGAAACATCGTGGCCGTCAATCACTTCCGTCGCAAAACCTTCGGAGTCGAACTTTTTGCGATACGTCTCCATATCGTGCTGATACATCGTGGGCTCGCTCTGGCCGAGCGCGTTGACGTCCGCGATTACAGTCAGGTTATCGAGCTTGTAGTGGCCGGCGAACTCCGCTGCTTCCCAGATTTGTCCTTCGGCCATTTCTCCGTCGCCGAGCAGGACATAAACGCGCGTGTCGCTTTTATCCATGCGAGCGCCGATTGCGAGGCCGGCGCCAACGGAAAGTCCCTGGCCGAGAGAGCCGGTGGCCGCGTCGACGCCGTGAATGCGCGGCGTGGGATGGCCTTCGAGCTCGCTCGAGAATTCGCGCAGCGTCATCACGCGCGAAACGGGAAACACGCCCGCTTCGGCGAGCGCGGAATAGAGCACCGGCGCCGCGTGGCCCTTGGACAGGACGAAGCGGTCGTCGTTATTTGAGTTGGCATTCTTCGGATCGAACTTCATGGCGTAGAAAAATATTCCCGCCATGAGCTCGGCCGCGGACATACAGGAGGTCGGATGGCCCGATCCGGCGGCCGTGGTGGACATCATCGAATAGATGCTCAAAAGACGCGCTTTTTGTTTGATGGCTTCAACTGTGGCTTGCCCCGGCCCTGCGGAGGAAGTAACGCTCATAGCAGCTCCTTGAAAATTCGTAGTGGAAATCTAATCTTACCCGTTTCAGTTGCCGTCTGCGAACCAGTTTCTTTTTGTATCGGCAGGAGTACGCCAGCGCATGAAAGACGGATTGCAATTCCGGCGTGCGAAACGTAGATTTGTCGCGCTGGGATAAGGGGAAACTCATGGACGCGATTTCGATCACCGTAAATGGCAAAGCGCAGTCGGTGGAGGTGACTCCCGACACGCCGCTGCTTTGGGTGCTGCGCGATACGCTCGGTCTTACCGGCACCAAATTCGGCTGCGGCATGGCGCTGTGCGGCGCGTGCACTGTACATGTGGATGGCGAGGCGACTCGCTCGTGCACGACGCGGATCTCGGCAGTGGCTGGCAGAAATATCACCACGATCGAAGGTCTCTCCGTCGATGGACGCCATCCCGTGCAAGTGGCATGGCTCGATCAACAGGTGGCGCAGTGCGGTTACTGCCAGGTGGGCATGATTATGACGACGGCGGCGCTGCTGGCGAAGAATCCGAAGCCAAGCGACGCGGATATAGACGATGCGCTCGGCGGCCACATCTGCCGCTGCGGAACGTACCAGCGAATCCGCGCGGCTGTGCACGAGGCTGCGACGAAACATACGGCGCAACTGACGGCCGCTGGAGAGACGCGATGAGCGCGGGGACTCGAAAGATAGCGCGAGTTTCACGACGCGATTTCCTCAAGGCTGGCGCTGCGGGAAGCGCGAGTCTGGTGATCGGGTTTTACTGGGCTGATTCTTCGAAGGCTGGCGCTCGCGCTGCCGCCGCTGCGGCGAAAGACTTCGCGCCGAATGCGTATATCGAAATTCATCCGAATGGCGTGATTCGGCTGATTGCGGCGCGATCGGAGATGGGCCAGGGCGTTCGAACGTCGATGACGATGATACTCGCGGAGGAATTGGACGCCGACTGGTCGAAAATTAAAGTTGAGCAAGCTATTGCAACCTCCGAAATGAAATACGGAGACATGACGACCGGCGGAAGCGAGAGCGTGCGCAGTTCGTGGGATCCGCTCCGAAAGGCTGGCGCCACTGCGCGCGATATGCTCATCACGGCGGCAGCGCAAACGTGGGGCGTGCCGGTGAGCGAGTGCAGCGCGATCGGCGGCAGCGTGATCGAGCACAAGAAATCGTTCGCGGCGGTTGGGCTATGGCGCGCTTGTTGAAAAAGCTGCAGCGTTGCCCGTTCCCAAAGATGTGCCGCTGAAAGACGCAAAGGATTACCACATCCTCGGTACCTCCAAGCCGCGCGTTGATGGCGGCCCCATCGTGATCGGCGAAGCGCATTACGGCATCGACACGAAAGTTCCGGGGATGCTGTACGCGGTAGTTGCCCGGCCGCCGGTATTCGGCGGGCGCGTGAAGAAATTCGACGCGGAGAAGGCGCAAGCTGTGCCGGGCGTGAAGAAAGTGGTCGAGGTGCCGGTGGTCGAGATGCCGCCGCTCTTTGGCGAAGAGCGGCCGGCGAATTCCGGGCATCAGCACTACTTGTGGGGCGGCGTCGCAGTGGTGGCCGATTCCACTTGGCAGGCGATTGCCGGACGGAAGGCTTTGTCGATCGACTGGGACCCCGGCGCGGGTGCGGAAGAATCGAGCGAGAAGCAGCGCGCGGCGTGCGCGGAGATGGTGAAGGGCTCGGGCAAAGAGTTGCGGAAGATAGGCGACCCGGCGAAGGCGTTCGACGGAGCTGCGAAGAAAATCGAAGCGGAGTACGAACTGCCATTCGTGGCGCATACGACGATGGAGCCGCCGAATTGCACGGCGTATGTGCGCGACGGCAAATGTGAAGTGTGGGCGCCGACTCAAAATTCCGGTGGAATGGCGACGGCGCTCGCCAGCGCGCTGGGGATTCCGGCTTCGGCGATCACGATTCACATCACTTTGCTGGGCGGCGGCTTCGGGCGACGGCTGAATATCGACTACGGTGTGGAAGCGGCGCTGATTTCGAAAGCCGCGGGCGCGCCGGTGAAAGTGTTCTGGACGCGCGAGGACGATGTGCGCCACGATTTCTACCGCCCGATGAGCCACCATCGCTTGCGCGCGGGCGTGGATGCGCAGAATCAAGTCACCAGCTGGATGCACCACATTGCAGCACCGACTACGGACGGCGTGTACGTCGGCGGCGATGTACCCGATACGGGAGGCACCGAGCTTGCAGGCACGGGACTGCCGAGCGGCACAGTGCCGAATTATCTTCTCGAAGCGAGCTTCCTGCACACGGTGGTGCCGCGCGGCTATTGGCGTGGAGTGGATTCCACCTGGAATCAGTTTGCTGTACAGAGCTTCATTGACGAAGTTGCTGCTGCGACGGGAAAAGATCCGCTCGAGTTGCGGCGCGAGCTGATTGCAACGAAGACGAAACCAGAAGCGGGCGGCGGCGATCAGCCGCCGGCAGATGTGGCGCGGCTGCGCCGTGTCCTCGATCTCGCGGCGGAAAAATCCGGATGGGGAACGCCGCTGCCCAAGGGGCGCGGACGCGGAATCGCCGGTATGGCGGGATGGGGAACCTACATAACGTACGTCGCCGAAGTGACGGTGGCAAATGATGGCGGCGTGAAAGTGGACCGCGTCGTGTGCGCGATCGATTGCGGGCAGGTGATTAATCCGGACATGGTGAAGGCGCAGGTGGAGGGCGGGATCGTGTTCGGACTGACGGCGGCGCTTTTCGACGAAATTACGATAGAGGGCGGCCAGACGCAGCAGAGCAATTTCAATAACTATCCGATGATGCGCATCAACGATATGCCGCGCGTGGAAGTTCACATCGTGCCGAGCCACGAATCGCCTGGCGGATGCGGCGAGCCGCCGGTGCCGTCGATTGCGCCGGCTGTGGCGAATGCGATTTTCGCGGCGACTGGGAAGCGCTTGCGCCGGCTGCCGTTTCAGACCGGGGAGCTTGCCAAAGCTTAGTCTCGAGCCGTCTTGAACGCTCCTATAGGCCGAATACCGCCTATTAGAAATTCGTAAAAGATTGATTTCGCTGCACTTGCGGGGAGTTTTAATCGCGGAACCGTAGATTAAAAATCGGGGCGGGAGGGGCCTGTGGTAGCCGACTCGGGCGGCTATCGAACCTCCTTCGAGCTCGAGTTACCTTCCTGGTTCATCATTTCCTCTGGAACCCTCCTAAGTGGGACGCTGTTACATGGATGTGGGTTGCATGAGGCGAGGAAGCATGAGCCCTGATGGTATGGCTTTCACTGATGGCACGGCACAGGTGCGGGCTGCGCGGGCGGGTCTGAGACCCGCCCCTACGGCACGAGTCGGAGCCAAAGTGCTTCGGTTTGACTGGCAATAGAGATGAGGCAGGAACCCACGACGGGGCTGCGCAGTCGCTAGGTCGGCTGGCGACCGGGTCTCGTGTGCGAAAGGTCGGCGCCTCTTGCTTCTCTTCCGCTCATCGTGACGATCGTGACCAGGATCGCAACGATCAAAACAGTCCACGCCAGGACAGGCGCAAAGTTCCCGCCGTAATGCTGCTCCGCTAACTTCGCTTGAATCACGGAATTGCGCGACGACAGCAGATTACCTAATTGATATGCGAAGCCGGGAAAGGTAGCGCGCACTGCCGGAGGCGAAAGTTCGTTTAGGTGCGCGGGAATCACTCCCCACGCGCCTTGCACCATGAATTGCATCGCGAAGCCGCCCAGAGCTAACAGCGGGGCCGTGTGTGAAAAGGCCCATAATGGAATTACCGGGATCGTAAGAAGAGCCGCAATTACGATCGTCTTGCGCCGTCCGATATGCTCTGACCAAGCACCGAACAAAATGCCGCCGAGCAGCGCGCCGACGTTGTAGATGATCGCAACCTTGCTTACCGTCGCAGGCGAAAATCCGTGATTTTTCTGCAGGAATGTAGGGTAAAGATCCTGTGTGCCGTGGCTGAACGAATTAAAGGCAAACATCAGGAGCACAAGAAACAAGAAGCTGCCGAGATAAGTGGCGATATCCTTGCCGAGATGCTCTTCTGCGTGCCTCGATACTCGCCCGGCGAGCCACGCAGGCGATTCCTCCACTTTAGTGCGGATGTAGATAATCAGAAACGCCGGAAGCGCGCCGACCACAAACATGCCGCGCCAGCCAATGTGGGGAAACAAGATGCCGTACGACAAAGCCGCGAGCAAATAACCCACTACGTATCCCTCTTGCAGCAGCCCGGAAAAGAATCCGCGTCCTTTCGCGGGTAACGTTTCAAAGGCAAGCGCGGCACCCACGCCCCACTCGCCGCCCATCGCCACGCCAAAGCACGCGCGCATGATCAGGAACACCTTCAGGGAAGGCGCAAAAGCGGAGGCAAGTTCAAAGACCGAATAGGCGATGATGTCGAGCATCAGCGTTGGGCGGCGTCCGAAACGGTCGGCCATCAGGCCGAAGAGGAACGCGCCGACGGGGCGCATCGCGAGCGTCAGGAAAATTGCTTCGGCGATGGCGGAAACTTTGGTTTGAAATTCGCCGGCAATCGCGCTGACGCAGAAAATCAAGATGAAAAAATCGAAGGCGTCGAGGGACCAGCCGAGGAAGCAGGCGATGAAGGTGTTGCGCTGGACAGGAGTGAGGCTTCTGAAATTTCCGAGCATGCTCACGGGTGCTCCCGGCGCCGCAATTTTGGCGATACTAGCATATCGGCGACGCGCGCTACCTGGGCCATCTCGCGCACGTCGTGGACGCGGACGATGTGGGCGCCTTGCAGGATGCACGCTGTAACGGCGGCTGCGGTGCCATATGTTCGCTCGTTTTCGGGTACGCCTCCGAGCGTGCGGCCGATGAAGCCTTTGCGCGATGGGCCTACGAGGATGGGAAAACCGAGGCGCGCGAGTTCTGGGAGGCGGGCGATCAGCTCGTAATTCTGGGCGAAGCTTTTGCCGAAGCCGATGCCTGGATCGAGGACCAGCTGGGATTTTGGGACTCCGTTGCGAGTCGCCAGTGCGGCGGCTTTTTTCAGGCTCTGTGTGACATCGCGCATCGCATCTCGCGCGAAGGGCGGCGTTTGCATTGTTCGGGGTTCGCCGCGCATGTGCATCAGGATGAGGGGCAGCTTGCGGCGCCGGGCAACTTCGGCGATGCGTGGATCGCGCTGAAGCGCGGTGACGTCGTTGATGATTTCGGCGCCGGCTGCGGCTGCGGCCTCCGCGACTTCGGATTTATTCGTGTCAATGGAGATTGGGATTTTGAGGCGGCCGCGAAGCATGTTCAATACGGGGATTACTCGACCTAGCTCTTCGTCCGCTGCGAGCCATTCCGAGCCGGGGCGAGTGGATTCGCCGCCGATGTCGATGATGTCGGCGCCGTCGCGCTCCATCTCAAGTGCCCGGGCGACAGCCGCTTCCGCGTCGAGATGCAGGCCGTCGCCTGAGAAGCTGTCGGGAGTGACGTTGACGACTCCCATCAGGAGGGTGCGCTCGCCGAGGATAAGCGTGCGGGATGGCAGGCGGAGGCGGAATTTCTTTCGGGTGATCATTTGCTGAAATCAGCGCGCTGAATCACGAGCGCTATTGAACCACGGTTCGGACCGAAGGATAAGAGTGAGAGGGCTGCGCCGTTGTGATTTTTGCTTAGCTAGGGCGCAACTGCGGGGGCGTAATAGGCCGCGCGGTGGATGGTCGTCGCGCCTGGATGTCCGATTACTTCGATGCGCAGCCGATGCCAGCCTGCGTGATTTGACGGGTTGGCTTCAGGATAGTAGCCGAGGGTGTATTCGGCGCCGATGCGTTGAGCGATGCGGCGGAAAATATCGGCGAGAGTGGCGGAATCCCGCAGAAAGTAAAGCTGGCCGCCGGAGCGACGAACCAATTCAGCAAGATAAAGGGTGTACGCGGGTACGCCCGATTTGGGAGCATCGGAAACGAGCAGAGTGGAATCCTGATGCCAAGCGAGCCATTCGGGCGTCATGATTCTTGGGGCGGTTTTCCGTGGACACGGCGAAGATCTGAATATCGGCGGCGGCGAGGGTGCGCGCGAGATCTTCGAACGTGAGGCGATTATTTGGCTGGCCGGGCCTCGGCGCGGCGGTTGCGGGATCGAGCGTGAGGCCGAGGCCGCTGTCCTGTCCGTCGGTGAGTAACACGATCGCTTTGCGGCCTTCACGGCCGCCGAGAAATACTTTCGCCGCGGTGAGATAAACGGCCTGGTAGATATTCGAGCCGCCGACGTCGCCCAACAGCTGATGAACGTCCACACGATCGATGCCGCGACGTATCAGCTCGCGGTCACTCGAAAAATCAGCTTGCAGATATGTGTGCGCCGAAAAATCCACCACGGCGACCTGGTCGGCCGGCGCCAATCCATCTACGAGCGCCAGCGCGGCGCGTTTCATTTCGTCGGAATCGCGAAGAACGCTGGGGCTGGCATCGATCACGAGCGCGACGCTGGCCGGTTCCGTTCCTGTTGCGAAGTAGGCGATCTGCTGCGCGGCTCCGTCCTCGTAGATTCGGAAATCGGAGCGCTTCAAGCCGGTGATGGCTGTGCCGTCGGAATTAAAAACGCTGCATGTGACCGGAACGATTTGCGAAGTGACGCGAATTGCTGGTGCGGCGGAACGCGTGGCGGGTGAATTGTCATTGTCCTTGCCGGCCGCTGACGAGTACAGCTCGCCGGTTGCGGGATCGCGCTGCCACGTGATGCCCACGTCTAATTCCCGCGGTTTAGGCATTTTCTTCTTTTGCTCGTTGGATTTTTGTCGCGGTACTTGCTGAGCTGAAATTGCCGGAGGAGAAGACACAAAAGTTGCGGCGGGGATCAGCAGGAAAAACCACGTCAGCAAAGCAGCAAGGCGGGTGAGTGGCCGTGGTCGCCGCTCGGCTAACACCGGAGCTTTCTGCATTCGCGATTCAGTCGAGATCGAAGTCGCGGAGCGGCTTTTCGACGGGGCCGTCTTTGGCTTTCTTCAAGCCCTCGGCAAATTTTCGGGCGAGAACGTCTTCCTTGGATTTTTCGGCTTCGACGGACGCGCGGAACTTCGCTTCGACCGCTTCGGTCTGCTGGCGCAAGAGTCGCGCAGTATCGTCAAGATCAACGGACGATGGAGGCCTGGGCGGCGGGACGTGCGAGAGCACTACTCCGAGTTCGCGATCGAGAGTGAGCTTCGCGTGGCAGCAAGGGCAATCAGTTTCAAAGGTTTCTTTGTGTTCGCGCGCCATGGAGGCATTTTACGCCATTTTGCGCCAAGGGGAATGGTTCACGTACATGACCGCCGTGAGACAGAGGGCGAAAAAAAACGGCGCTCCGAAAAACACAGAGCGCCGTAGAAAAAGCTAGTAGAAGCCGCAGGTCTAAGCCGGAGCCGGTTTCTCGCCCTTCGCGAGGCCCGGAAGTGGCCGCGGTTCGGGCCGCAATGTAAGCTGCGGCTCTCGTGCGGTAACCGGCGGAGCGGCTGGAGGAGGCGGTGGCGGCTTCTCAGGAAGCGGCTTGCCTTCCATCAGGAGCTTGAGTTCGGTCGCGTCCAGCACTTCGCGATCCAGCAGCGCTTGCGCCACGCGCTCGAGCGCATCCTTATAGGTTGCGAGAATATTCTTTGCCTTGTCGTAGCCGTTGTTAATGATGGTGCGAACTTCTACATCGATCTTGATCGCGGTGTCTTCGGAATAATCGCGATGCTGCGCGATTTCGCGGCCGAGGAAAATTGCTTCTTCCTTCTTGCCGAATGTGAGCGGGCCAAGCGGGCTCATTCCCCACTCGCAGACCATCTGGCGCGCGATTTCGGTGGCGCGCTCGATGTCGTTGCCGGCGCCCGTGGTGATGTGGTGCAGGAACATCTCCTCGGCGACGCGTCCGCCCATCAGCACGGCGAGTTGCGATTCGAGGAATTCCTTTGTGTAGGTGTGCTTGTCGTCGATGGGAAGCTGCATCGTGACGCCCAGGGCCATGCCGCGCGGGATGATCGTCACTTTGTGCAGCGGATCGGCGCCCGGCGTCATCGCGGCGACCAGAGCGTGGCCGGCCTCGTGGTACGCCGTGTTGCGCTTCTCTTCGTCGGACAAAATCATGGAGCGGCGCTCGACGCCCATGAGCACTTTGTCCTTCGACATTTCGAAATCAAACATGGTGACGAACTTGCGATTCTGGCGCGCCGCCCACAGAGCGGATTCGTTCACAAGATTCGCGAGATCGGCGCCGGAAAATCCGGGCGTGCCGCGCGCGATCACCGAGAGGTCGACATCGTCGGAAAGAGGCACTTTGCGAGTGTGAACGCGGAGAATTTCTTCGCGGCCTTTCACGTCCGGCCGCGGCACGACCACGCGGCGATCGAAACGGCCCGGGCGCAGAAGCGCCGGGTCGAGAACGTCCGGACGGTTCGTGGCCGCAATCAGGATGACGCCTTCGTTCGATTCAAAGCCGTCCATTTCGACGAGCAGCGCGTTCAGGGTCTGCTCGCGCTCGTCGTGACCGCCGCCGAGACCGGCGCCGCGATGACGGCCGACCGCGTCGATTTCGTCTATGAAAATGATGCAGGGTGCGTTCTTCTTGCCCTGCTCGAAAAGGTCGCGAACACGGCTGGCGCCCACGCCGACGAACATCTCGACGAAGTCCGAGCCGGAAATCGAGAAGAACGGAACATTCGCTTCGCCGGCAATCGCCCGAGCAAGTAGAGTTTTGCCGGTTCCCGGAGGCCCGACGAGCAGCACGCCCTTCGGAATGCGGCCGCCGAGCTTCTGGAATTTCTGCGGATCTTTCAGGAAGTCGATAATTTCGTAGAGCTCTTCCTTGGGCTCGTCAATCCCAGCTACATCTTTGAAAGTTGCCTTCTTCTGCTGCGCGGTAAGCAAGCGGGCGCGCGATTTCCCGAAGCTGAGCGCTTTATTCCCGCCGGCCTGCATCTGCTTCATCATGAAAATCCAGAATGCGACCAGCAGCATCAGCGGCGCGAAATTCACGATGAACGTCAGCCAGTCCGCGTTCTTCACTTCCGCGTAGTTGTAACGGACCCCCTTCTCCTGCAACATCTTCGTAATATCTGGAATTGCGGTGTTGGCAATCGTCACATTGCGGAACTTTCCACCGTCGCGATAGTCGCCCTTCAACTCCGCGCTGTTCGGGGAAAGCAGAATGGTGACTTCCTTGACCTGGCTTTGATCCAGCTTGGCGAGGAAAGTGGTGTAGTTGGAGTCTTCTTCCTTCACCGACTGGCTGGTCCCGGACGCCATTCGCCATAAGACGACCGCCAGCAAAATCATTAGAAGCCAAAATAAAATAGTGCGGACTGTTGAATTCACCTTGTTACCTCACCCTCTTGACGCCCTGAAACTTTCTTCTTGAGAACTGTCGCAACCGGAAATCCCTGCTACATTAGATGCAAGCAGAAGGCGCGAGTATGCATGCGCGCAATTCGCTTCGCCGGCAGCTAACTTGAATCGCATCAAAGGCTTTCTTCCTCGATCAGCAAACCCACCCTCGTATTCTCGCGGACACAAAATTCTTCCGCGGGCGCCATCCCGCGAGCCCAAATCACATGCCCCGCGCTTTCCAGCACGGGCCAATAGACGCGTTGATGGCGTGGGACTCGCTCTGCCTGGAACATCTGCTTGAGCTTCTGGCTCTGTCGGTGGCCGCGCGGTCGATAGGCGTCGCCCGGCCGCCAACTCCGTAGAAGCAGAGGCGAGCGAAGAGTTCCAGCGTCAAAAGCGCCGGTGTCGGTTTTAGTGTCGCTCTCCCCCAAGGGCCAGTCAACTATTTTCAGGCGGAAGCAGGTTGAGAGTTCCGGCACAGCCACCGTGGTGTCGCCGCTGGCGGGCAAGTCCACCATATATAGATACGAAGGCGGCTCCATTTTGGTTTCGCGGGAGGATGCGGCTCGATCCTGCTGGACGCCTTTATGAGTGATGCGCTCCTGACTTGCGTGCGAAAACACGATGTCTTTAAAAACGCGCTCGACCGCAATCCTGCCCGGCAGCCGCAGGCGCTTGCCGCTCGTTGATTCCGCGGCCAGGCGGATCACCTGTTCCACGTGGCGGGCGGAAAGTTCGCGGCGATCGCCTCGCACCTTTTCATAGAGACGGCGAATCAGCCGTTCGGTAAGCGCTCGCGCGGAGTGCGGTTCGGCGTCCTCGGCGGCGCCGCCGAAACTGATTGGCGAGAGGAGATCGCGCACGCTGATCGATTGGGTGCTTTCTGAATTCGCGCCGGTCGTTTGCCTGGCGTATTTCGCAAGCCGATCCTCGACCAGAGCCGACCAGAACGACTCTTCCTCTCTGGCGAAACGGGCGAGATCTCCGAGATGTTGAACGATTCCAGGTGAGAAATCGCATTCGAGGAGCGGGCAGCAATTGCGCTCGGATTCGCGCGCGAAGCCGAGTCTGATCCGCATTCGTGGCATCTTCCCGCCATCCTGGCCGCGCTCTTGCAGATAATCACGCAGTTCGGCGCGGCGAATCTGGAGAAGCGGCCGTACAATCGCGCCTCCGCTCGGCGATTCGACAATCGGATAGATGCTGGCCAAGCCGGTGGGTCCGGTTCCCCTGATGATATGCCCCAGAACGGTTTCTGCCTGATCGTCGGCTGTGTGGGCAACGGCGATGCGGGTCGCTTTTCGATCAGAGAGAACACGATCGAAAAATGCGTACCGCAGACGCCGCGCCGCCTCTTCCAGATTCCAATCGTTATGCGCCGCCGCGGCACGCACATCTTCGCGCGCACTTACAAATTCCAGCCCGCTCGCCCGCGCCAATTCTTCAACGAAGGCGGCATCGCGATCCGATTCTTCGCCGCGCAACATGTGATCGAAATGGATTACGACCAGCGTAACTCCGAGTTCGTGCCGAAGTGATTCGAGTAAACGGAGCAGCGCTACGGAATCAGCGCCGCCGGAGACAGCAATGCCAATACGGTCACCGGCTGCCGCCATTCGCGATTCGCGAATGAAATCGAGCACGCGCTGTTCGAGTGCTGTACGCATAGGCTCAAATTGTACCGAGTTTGAACTTCGACTGGTTCCCTATCGTAGCAGCCGCTGCGAAAGGGGTCGAGGGCGGGGTTGGATCTTGCGCGAGATTCGAGAAATGCGCGCGGTCAGGTGCGATCGGCAACCTGCTGCGTAAACAGATCCCGGCTGTATGAGATTCGCCTGTCGAGAGCGACGGCAGCGAAGTGGGAGCAACTCTGGCGTTCTCGCTCGGTCCACGGCCCGAAGCCGGGAATCAGGAACGTCGAGAAATATTTGATGATGCGGAGCAAGCCGTAGTACGTCCCAACGGCGCGAATCTCAGTCTCATCGTCGCCTTGCTCGGGGCACAAGCGCACCAGTTGAACGAGCTTCGAGAAGTCGTCGCCGCCGACGCTGCGATTGGCGATGCCGCTGACCTCGCGCACCCGGTCCGACAATTCGACCTTGCGGCTGACTGCCAGAACCGACCGGCAATACGACACGAAGAACTGCAGGAACACAGCAACCGATATGACGCAAATAAGTGCTGCTGCCATTATCGAGCCCTCGCTACCAACCGAGCCGTTGCAAGCCTTGAATCTTCGGAAACCTTTGCGAACGTATAGGCCCAGGCAATCGGCAGCCAGACTCCCATGATCGGTGGAACCCAGCGGAGAACGGCGGGCTGCAGGACAGGAAACAGATTCCGTAGCGCATACGTGCATGCCGTCGCGCTGAAATAGACGCCCAGCGCCAGAACCATCTGAATAAGCCGAGTGCGAGTTTCGCGCAGCTTTAAAATGGCGCCCCATAGAAGGTACGTCAGGACCATTCCGACGAAATGCAGGTTTTGTCCCAACTCCACTACAAAGCGGGTCGTCAGATGACTGCGGTTTTCATGAATCACTATGTAGGAAAAGAGTGCCGTGGAAAGCAAGAGCAGGACGGCGGCTCCGCGAATGTAGCCAGTTACATTCATCTCGCGGAACATTTGCTGATAGAACTGGATGATCGTCCAGAACAGCAAAATCGTTAGAAGGCTTTCCGTATAGTAGTAGTAGTAGAAGTATTGTTGCGACGTAAAGCCGTAGTGCTCCACGTAGAAATACTGCCCGCAGTTCACGAAAGCTGCGCAAAGCATGTAGATTGTTAGGGGTAAGTACCGAAGGAGATCTCTGCGGTAGAATACGCACACCACCACGCCGATTTCCACGAGGAAACCTACAATCCAAAGTGCGTAATCAAACGGGCCAAGCATTGAACCTGTTTTCCGAGGCTTGACCCAACCAACTCCCGCTAGTGCGGGACCGTCCCTTTAACTACCAGGGTGACGGCGGCATTGGTCCGCTGGTATTCGCCCAAGGTGAAGGCGGCATCGGACCACTGGTGTTGGCTGCCAGCCAAGGCGACGGCGGCATAGGACCGCTCGTATTCGCCCAGGGTGACGGTGGCATCGGGCCACTCGTGTTCGCCAGCGCCTGAAGACCCATCGCGCTGGTCAATACGAGCAGAACCATTACAGCCACAAGCGACCACTTAGACATTGACCCCTCCGAGTAGTTGAACTACGCGGGGGAGCTTATAAGCGGTCTCTTGCCGTCAAGAGGGAAATTTTAGGGGCGTGTGTCTAAACGGTACACACCCCTCCCTCTCTGGCGAGGCCAGAGCCTCTACGAATTGTCGAGGACAAAAGTAGCGTTCGGAACCGGTGCGGTCAATGTTACGAAGGTACTACCGTTTCGGGACTTTCAAATGCGCAGGTCGTCCAATGTTTCATGCCGGCACAGCACATTTACACAATAAAATAGGCCCTATTTCGTCGTTCTGATGTTTGCCTATGTTGCGTGATCGAAAATTGACACGCGGAGCGAATCCAATTATTCTGTCTCTCTGATGTTTGCCTCCTTCTATTAGCGATTCTCTCCCGCCCTGCACCGGGCGCTGATTTCGGTATCTCGTTTTGTCCCGAACCCTGTAACCCTGTGTTCCCGCATCTATGAGGCTTGTATATGGCGAAACTGACGCTATTTGAAAAACTAGACCGAATCGAATCGCGCTACGACGAAATGACGGGCGAGCTTTCGGCCGGCGCTGTGACTGACACCGACCGATTCCAGAAGCTCGCCAAGACTCATTCCGATCTGGGCGTAATCGTGACGAAATACCGCGAGTGGAAAGATATCCAGCATGCACTGGAGGGCGCGAAGCAGCTCTACGCCGAGTCAACCGACGCCGAGATGAAGCAGATGGCGCATGACGAGCAGCGTGAACTCGAAGCGCGCCTCGCGCCTGTTGAACGCGAATTGAAGCTTCTGCTCATCCCCAAGGATCCGAATGACGAAAAGAACGTAATCGTCGAAATACGCGCTGGCACGGGCGGTGACGAAGCTTCGCTATTTGCGGCTGAGCTTTTCAGAATGTATTCGCGCTACGCCGAATCGCAGGGATGGAAAGTTGAAATTCTGGACAGTTCGCCGTCGTCCATCGGCGGAATGAAAGAAGTAGTCGCCGCCATTCAGGGTAAAAAAGTCTATTCCAAGCTGAAATACGAAAGCGGCGTGCATCGGGTCCAGCGCGTCCCGGCTACTGAACAACAGGGCCGCATTCACACCTCCGCGGCCACCGTAGCTGTGCTGCCGGAAGCGGAAGACATCGACATCAAAATCGAAGCAAAAGATTTGCGCATCGATACTTTTTGCTCTTCGGGTCCGGGCGGCCAGTCCGTGAATACCACTTACTCGGCCGTGCGCATCACGCACATCCCGAGCGGACTCGTCGTCTCGCAGCAGGACGAAAAATCGCAAATCAAGAATCGCGCGAAAGCGATGCGCGTGCTGCGGTCTCGTTTATACGAAGCGGAGCAGGAGAAACAGCACGCCGCCCTCGCCGCCGAGAGAAAAGGCCAGATTAAGACCGGCGATCGCTCCGAAAAAATTCGCACCTACAATTTCCCGCAGAATCGCATCACCGACCATCGCATCAACTTCACGCTGCACCAGCTCACCGAAGGCATGGACGGAAAGATCGGGCCGCTGGTCGATTCACTCGTTACGCATTTCGAATCCGAGCGGCTCAATGAGGAGCTCGACGAATCGTGATCGCGCCGGCACCTGCTATGGACTCGCGCGCGGCATTGCGACAGGCGATGACGACTCTGCGCGCCGCGGAAGTTCCTTCGCACACGCTTGCGGCTGAACTCCTTCTCATGCACGTCCTGGGGCGCGACCGCGCCTGGATTTACACCCATCCAGAGGACACGCTCGAAGTGGCGGCCGTCGATCGCTATTTCGCTCTGGTCGCGCGTCGTGCTGCTGGCGAACCAACGCAATACCTCACCGGCAAGCAGGAATTCTGGGGGCTTGAATTTGAAGTTACGCCTGCGGTGCTAATCCCACGCCCGGAAACGGAACATGTTGTCGAAGTCGCTCTTGAACGCCTCGGGGCGCGCGGGATCAAAATCAATATGACGACCGGCGTTCCAAGTCCGCCGCTCCGAATCGCGGATGTGGGTACCGGTTCCGGATGCATCGCAGTCGCGCTGGCGCACGAGCTGCCGCACGCTGAAGTTCTAGCGACAGATATTTCCGCCCAGGCGCTGGAAGTTGCGCGGCGCAATGCGTCTCGTCACGGCCTTGGGGATCGCGTTCTCTTCCTGCAAACGGATTTGCTCGAGTCTGTAAATGAAGCGAACTCGTTTGATCTCATCGCCAGCAATCCTCCTTATATTGCGCGCAATGAATCACACCAACTTCCGCGCGAAGTGCGCGAACACGAGCCGGCCTCGGCGCTATTTGGCGGTCCGACCGGTGCCGAAATCTATCCCCGCCTCATCGAACAGGCTGCGTCATTGCTGCGGCACAAAGGAATTCTGGTGCTCGAGCTTGGATACAATTCGCTCGATCACGTGCGCCCCTTGCTCTACGGGCAGCCCGCGTGGGTGAACGTCAGCGTCACAAACGATTTGGCCGGCATCCCGCGCGTGATCGCTGCAGAACGATCCTGAACCTCGTAACCTCGGTCACAGGGGGCGCACTTCGATCCGTTCACCCCGTTCCCGATTCCTCGTTGTATAGTTGCTTCACAGGATGGCGATGCCGAAGCTGGCCCAGTTCCGCGCCAAGCACGACGCCCCGCAGCAAGTCTCCGCGGATTCTCCCGCTTCGATTCTGCACATTGACATGGATGCGTTCTTCGTTTCCGTCGAGCTGCTGGCTCGACCGGAACTGCGCGGCTTGCCCGTCGTTGTGGGCGGACAGCGCGATCAGCGCGGCGTAGTTTCCGCTGCAAGTTACGAAGCAAGGAAATTCGGCATCCACTCGGCGATGCCGCTGCGCACCGCCGCGAAGCTTTGCCCGCAAGCAATATTTCTCGATGGCCACCATCAGCTTTACGGCGAATGGAGCGATCGCGTCGCCACGATTCTCGGAAAGTTTTCGCCGGTGGTCGAAATGGCCTCGATTGACGAAGCGTATCTCGATCTCGCTGGCACGGAGCGCATGCACGGACCGCCGCTCGCAGCCGCTCATAAGCTTCTGCTCGAAATTACCGGGACTACCAGCCTGCCCTGCTCCGGCGGACTCGGCGCCACGCGTCTCGTCGCAAAAGTTGCGAGCGATCAAGCTAAGCCGCGAGGTCTCGTCTGGGTTGCGCCCGGAAGCGAAGCGGCATTTCTCGCCCCGCTCGCCGTGCGCAGAATTCCCGGAATCGGCAAAGTCACCGAGGCTGCCCTGAAGTCGCTCGGTATCGACACCGTCGGTCAGTTGCAAAAAATCGCGCTCGAACAACTGGAAGAAACTTTCGGCCGCTGGGGCACCGCGCTCTTCCGCAAAGCCCACGGAATCGATTCCTATGAATTCTTTATCGATGCCGAGCCCAAATCCATCTCGCACAACCAGACTTTCGGCGTCGACACCAGCGACCGCACCACGCTCGAATCCACGCTGAGCCACTTGTGCCAGAAAGCGTCGAAACGCCTGCGCGATGCCGGCCTGCGCGCGCGAACCGTAAGCCTCACGCTTCGCTACACCGATTTCAAAACCATCACGCGCAGCCACACGCTCGGTGAGCCGTCCGACCTCGACGAAATATTCCTGCGCACCATTCGCGAACTCTTCGCGCACGCGTGGAATGGAATTGAAATGTTGCGCTTAGTCGGAGTTGAGCTCTCGGCATTCTCTTCAGGCGCCGCACAACTCGACCTGCTCGATCCCGGCCGCCGCGAAAAACTCGAACGCCTCGCGCGCGCCACCGATCGCCTGCGCGATCGCTTCGGCTTCTCAAAAGTGCAATTCGGCGGCTCGCTCGGCAATCGCGACCACCGCGACGAATAGTCGCCGCTCGAAAAGCGCGGGCTGACACGCGAACGAATTTCGCAGCCGCAACGCGCCTGTCCTATAATCCCTCCGCCGATGTCGTCAGCTCCCATCCCCGCAGCCGCCCCAAAACGCTCGATGCGAAGCCGCGCTCGCGATTTCTGGGCGCGCGTCACCGAAGGCCTCGAAATCGAACAGCTCTGGGGCCAATTCCGCGCGGAAGCAGAAGCGAGCTATGGCCTCTACTCAAAAGATGTCGATTGGGATGTAATCCGCAGCGAAAAAAGAAGGTGGAAGCGACCGCTCCTCGCAGGTTGGGCGCTGTTCCAGGCGCTGCTGATGAAACTTTCGCCGGCCCGGCGCGTCTTGCTGCTCGTCGCGATCGTTCTTCTCGTCGTTCAGCCCGAGATTCACACAGGTGAAGGCCAATCTGGTTTCAGCCTCGGCGGCCTTGGCGCGCTGATCTTATTTTTGCTTTTGGCGCTCGAGCTTGCCGACCGCGTCACCATGAAACGCGATCTCGAAATCGCGCGCGAAATTCAACAGTGGCTCGTCCCCGATCATCCGCCGCATGTGCCCGGCGCCGATATCGCCTTTGCCACTCGCCCGCAAAACACGGTCGCCGGCGATTACTATGACGCGTTCACGCGCCCAGCCCCCGGAGGCGCCGCGAACACCGGTCCGCTGATCGTCGCGGTCGCCGATGTCGCCGGGAAAAGTGTTCCCGCTGCTCTGCTTGATGGCCACTTTTCAAGCCAGCCTTCGCGCGCTCGCAGCGACGCCAGCCTCGCTCGATGAAATCGTCGCCGGCCTCGAACGCTACGCCCGCGCCCACAGCCTCGAAGGCCGCCGCTTCACCACGGCTTTTATCGCTGAGATCGATCCCGCCACGCGCGAAATGCGCTACGTCAACGCCGGCCACAACGACCCGATTCTCCGCCGCGCCTCCGGCCAAATCGAACGGCTCTCGACAGGCGGTCCGCCGCTCGGCTTGCCGCTGTTCACGCCGGAAGAAGTGCCGTATCAATCGGGCCGTGTCCAGCTTCAACCCGGCGATCTCCTCTTCATTTTCACCGACGGAGTCGTCGAAGCCGTCAACGAATCGGAGGAAGAATATAGCGAGCGACGATTGCTTCCTTGTCTTCAGATTGCGCCGGCGGACGCTTCAGCCGCCGACGTCCTGCGCCGCGTGATGCTCGACGTCAACACATTCGTCGGCCACGTTCGCCAGCATGACGACATCACCTGCCTCGTCCTCCGCGTCACCGCCTAAGCCGAATCGCTCCAAATCTTTCGCGAATTCCCTCTGCGAGAAACCTCCGAACTTCCCCCGCCCCCCTTTTTCCCGCATAATTTCAATATGAACGCCATGAACGGCCGCCAACTCGCCGACCACATCTGCCGCATCCTGCGCGACCGCGGCCACCAAGCCTATCTCGCCGGCGGCTGCGTGCGCGATATTCTGCTGGGCCGCGAGCCGGTTGATTACGACGTCGCCACAGACGCCACGCCCGACCGCGTGCAGGAGCTATTTCCCAACAGCCTCGCAGTCGGCGCGAAGTTCGGAGTCGTCATCGTCACCGACGGCCCCACGCAAGTCGAAGTCGCAACGTTCCGCCGCGACGTTAGCTACTCCGACGGCCGCCATCCCGATCGCGTCGAGTATGCCAGCTCGCCCGAAGAAGATGTAAAGCGCCGCGACTTCACCATCAACGGCCTGATGCTCGACCCGTTCTCGAATGAAGTTCTCGATTTCGTAGGCGGCGAGAAGGATCTGCGCGCCGGAATCATTCGCGCCATCGGAAATCCCGAAGATCGCTTCCGCGAAGACAAGCTGCGCATGATTCGCGCCGTCCGATTTGCCGCGCGTTTCCGCTATGCGATCGAAAGCGGCACGTTCATCGCGATCACCAAACTCGCGCCCGATATTTTCCAGGTTTCCGCCGAACGCATCCGCGACGAGCTGACCAAAATCCTCACCGAAGGCGCCGCTCGCCGCGGCTTCGAGCTTCTCGACGAAACCAAACTGCTCCCCGAAATCCTGCCGGAAATCGCGCGCATGAAAGGCGTCGAACAACCGCCGCAATTTCATCCCGAAGGCGACGTCTGGATCCACACGCTGATGATGATCGAGCAGCTGAAAGCGGGCTGTTCGCCCACGCTCGCCTGGGGCGTCCTGCTCCACGACGTCGGCAAGCCCCCCACTTTCACTCCGCCCTCAGGCCCAAACGGCCGCATCCGATTCGATCATCACGTCGAAGTCGGCGCCAAAATGGCAGAAGAAATCTGCCGCCGCCTGCGCTTCTCCAATGACGACACGGCGCAGATCGTCGCGCTCGTCGCCAATCACCTGCGCTTCAAAGACGTCGGCCAGATGAAGCTCTCCACCCTGAAGCGCTTCGTGCGCCTCAATCATTTCGACGAGCATCTCGAACTGCACCGGCTCGACTGCCTCTCGAGCCACCGCAATCTCAGCGCCTACGACTTCGTCCAGCGCTTCCTGGCGGAGACCCCCGCCGAACAGGTTCACCCTCCGCGCCTCCTGACCGGCGAAGACCTCAAAGCCCTCGGCTACCCGCCGGGACCACGGTTCAAAGAAATTCTAGCTGCCCTGGAAGACGCTCAACTTAACGGCACGATCCACAACCGGGAAGAAGCCCTCAGGCTCATTCGAGACAATTTTACCGCTTCCCCCGGATAGACTTAACTAACCTGTTGTAAGCAGTATAGAAGCCGTCGGCCAAGCGCCGAGCCGGCACGGGCACTTGCAATCCGATGTTGAGTCTGATACACTCACCAAGACTTATAACACTCGACGAAACCCTCTCAATCCTTTTTGCTTTTTCCTGCATCTAACACATTACAGCGGCCGATAAGCTGCTGTAGGATTCATTTGGATTTATAGCTTTATAGGCTTCAAAAGGGGGACACAGTGAGTAAGACAGCTAGAGTGGTTCCGCAAGAGCTCCCCATCCTGCCGGTGCGTGATACGGTTCTGTTCCCGGGCGCGGTGATGCCGCTGCCTGTGGGCCGCGAAAGCTCCCTGGCATTGCTGAATTCTTTGGACGGAGCGGAGAAACTTCTCGGGGTCGTCGCGCAGCTCGATCCGCGCGTGGAGAATCCCGTCGGCTCCGATCTGCACAGCGTGGGAACTCTCGCAAAAGTACACAAGATGGTGCGCATGCCCAACGGAAACGTGGTCGCGTTTCTCGAGGGCCTCGACCGCATCCGCGTGGCTGAAGTAGTCGGCTTGCAGCCCTTCATTCGGGCGCGCATCGAAATGCAACCGGATCTCGAAGACCAAACCGATGCAGAACTGACCGCGCTTCAACGCAACGTTCAGGAGCTGTTCCGCGAAGTGGTGGCTCGTTCGCCGCAGCTCTCCGACGACTTGCAAACTGAAGTGATGAACATCGAGTCGCCCGGACGTTTGGCCGACTTCGTCGCTTCCACCCTTCCGTCGCTCAACACCATGGTTCGCCAGGAATTGCTTGAGACCTTCAGCGTCCGCAAGCGCCTGGAAACCCTGATCAGCGAGCTGACGAAAGAACGCGAAGTGCTCGAACTCCGCAGCAAGATTCACGATCAGGTGCAGGAACAGGTGAATCAGAGCCAGCGCGAGTTTCTGCTTCGCGAACAGATGAAAGCGATTCAGAAGGAGCTCGGCGAATCCGACGACGGCCAGGCAGAGATCGAAGAGCTTCGCAAAAAAGTCGAAGAGTCCGGAATGACCGAGGACGCCAAGAAAGAATGCACTCGCGAACTGAAGCGCCTCGCCAAGATGACTCCGGCTTCAGCCGAGTACATGGTCTCGCGGACTTACCTGGAGTGGATGACTTCGCTGCCTTGGAACAAGACTTCCGGCACCGACGACATCGACATTCCCAAGGCCGAAGAGATCTTGAACGAAGATCACTACGACCTGGTCAAGGTAAAGGAACGCATCCTCGACTATCTCGCGGTGAAGAAACTGCAACCCGGCATGAAGGGTCCGATTCTGTGCTTCGTCGGGCCTCCGGGCGTGGGCAAGACTTCGCTCGGAAAATCAATCGCGCGAGCGATGGGACGCAAGTTCGTCCGCATCTCGCTCGGCGGCATGCACGACGAAGCGGAAATTCGCGGACATCGCCGCACTTACATTGGCGCGTTGCCCGGCCAGATCATTCAGGGAATTCGCCGAGCTGAAACGTTGGATCCGGTTTTTATGCTGGACGAAGTTGACAAGCTCGGACGCGATTTCCGCGGTGATCCGGCGGCGGCGTTGATGGAAGTGCTCGACCCGGAACAGAACTCCACGTTCCGCGATCATTACCTGGATGTACCTTTCGATCTTTCGAAGGTTCTCTGGGTGGCGACTGCGAACTGGATGGATCCAATTCCGGAGCCGTTGCGCGATCGCATGGAGATCATCGAACTCGCGGGTTACACCGAAGAGGAGAAGGTCCACATCGCGAAGCGCTTTCTGATTCCCCGGCAGACCAAGGAACACGGTTTGGCGCTGGGCGAACAGATCGAATTCACCGACGAGTCGTTGCACTACCTGATTCACAGCTATACGCGGGAAGCAGGCGTGCGAAACCTCGAACGTGAAATCGCAACGCTCATCCGCAAGCAGGCGCGGCGCATCGCCGAAGGCAAGACGGAAAAGCAAATCGTCACGCCCGAAGTGATTCGCGAGGCTCTCGGTCTCGAGAAAGTTCGCATCGAGAAGGAAGTCGAAGAGCGCGTGCAGAAACCCGGCGTTTCGGTGGGCCTTGTCTGGACACCGGTCGGCGGAGACATCGTGTTCATCGAAGCCAGCAAGATGCGCGGCGGCAAGCAGTTCACCGTCACCGGGCATCTCGGCGAAGTGATGCAGGAGTCCACGCGCGCCGCTTTGACGTGGGTGCGCGCGAACGCCGAGCGTTACGGCATCGATCCTGATTTCTTCCGCAAGGTCGACTTGCACATCCACGTTCCGTCGGGCGCGATTCCGAAAGACGGTCCGTCGGCGGGCGTCGCGATGGTCACCGCTCTCGTCAGCTTGCTGACGGGGCGACCTGTCCGTCCGCGCGTCGCGATGACCGGTGAGATTTCGCTCTCCGGAATCGTGCTGCCGATCGGCGGCGTGAAAGAAAAAGTGCTGGGCGCGAAGCGTGCGGGAATTCGCGAGGTGATTCTCCCGTCGGAGAATGAACCCAACGTGAAGGAGGACTTGCAGCCCGAAATGCTCGAAGGCGTGCAGATCCACTTCGTCCGCACCGCCGAGGAAGCCCTCGAAATCGCGCTCGGCAAATTCGAGAAGCCCGTCCGGCCAGCCTCCGGCGGCTTCCCGAAAGATCAACCCGCAGCGGGCCCAGTCCACTAAGACGAGCCCAGCTCCGAAGCCGCGCAGAGAGCCCGGCTTCGCCTCAATAAGACGACAGCCCCAAGAAAGGCCCGGGAACGCCAAGCCCCCGGGCCTTTTCTTTTGCGCGCCAGTCCAGGACTAACTGTCTGTAATCTGCACTTCTGGCCACTAAAATTCCTTCGCACTTCGTGCTACCGTCGATCATTCTTTCCTACCCGCAATCCGGAGATTCGTCGCTTAGTGGGATACGTGGTGATAATCTCTGTTACCAACAGTTATCCTCAATCGTTCTTGCTGGCCTGCACCGAATGCTTCCGAGTGTAGACTGTAGCAGTGAGACTTCCTGATTGGAAGCAGGCAGGTATCGCGGCTTTGGTGTTGACGGGCATCGCTGCGTTCACCGTATTTGTGCTTCGTCCCGGGGGATTTGAGGGACAGATTGGCTGGTTTTTCGCTCTGTTGCCTGGTGCTTTTGTGGTTGCGAATGTCGCCCGCTTTGCCAAAGTATTGCCGAGCGTTTCACGGGCAGCATCATCGACTATCCTTTGGAGCTCGATTGTCTGCATCAGTTTCCTTTGGTATTTCGTTCTCAGCTATGCCTTCCTGAAAGGCGTTCGAGTTGTGCAGAAGCAATGGCGGTAGAAATACGGGTGAGATCCTGAGCGCAGGAGTCCAAATACCTTCTCAACGTACTTGGATTGTACCGGTCGTTGCCGGGGCGCTTTCTTTTATTGCTGGGCTCACAGTCTTGTTTATCGTCTGGGCCAATTCCGATGGCATCGGGCAAGCGACATGGGCGAAGGTCATATGGCCTATCGTTTCCTTTCCCCTATTTACGTTGATTTCCAAAGATTTTGCCACTTTGTATTTTTGGGAAGTCGCAGTCACAAACAATCTCTTTTGGGCTGGGGCAGTCGCGTCCTTGACGTGGGCCCAAGCGGTCGAGAAAACGCGTATGCCCAAGGCTAAATCTGTCTTACTTGCGGTGTCAGTTGCCATTATTTCGACAGGTCTTGTTATCATCGCTGTGGGTCCGTTGTTTCTGAAGAGACTGGACGATCATGCGTTCGGAGATCCTGGTGTTTTTTACGCAGCAGTCCGGCATTATGCCTCGGTGACCTCCGCGGGTGTCCCTGTGTGTTTGGCGGGGTGCGTCGCATTAGCCATATTGCTGGACTACAAGCAAGGATTTCGTGCGGGTGTGATATCGATCCTCATTGCTTTCGCAGTTGCGATATTTGGGCTTTTCCTTTTTCCGATTCATTTTCCATCGGGTAACGTTTATTTCAGCCTCTTAGGCGTCGCCTTTGGCGCATCTTTTGTGTTTGTCTCAGTCGCTTCAATTCGGTATTTCTCTAACAGAATTCGTTTGACCCACGGTAAACATTTACGTTCCAAATCGTTTCCAGACTGATTGGTGACAAATCGCGATTACGCTCACAACTTCATGACGAATGGGTCATTGGTCGGCAAATGGAAAGTTACCCTTGGTCGATTTCTCGCGGAAACCTTGATCGGTGTTGCGAAATCCTCTTGTCACCAGCTATCTCAAAAGCGATCCCGGCAGCCTGCAAGTTGTTTTGAATTTCTCGTTCCGTTTTCTCGTTAGGTGATAATCCCTTTCGTCCAATCGCTCCCGTCCCCCATCGAACCTTTCCTATTGCGACCAGCCCACGATTGCAAGTACAGCTAACACACTCGAATGCCCTACCGCCCCAGAGAACTCGTAATCCGCGCCCGCGAAGCCGCCTTCTTCCTCCTCGCCACCCTCGACCGCGACGAAATGGTCCAGCGCTTCCTCGACATGTACGCCGCCGAATTCCGCCGCCCAGGCCGCGCCGATCAACCGGTCCACTACCGCGAACAACTTCAAACCATCCGCCGCGAAGCAATCCTCGCCATGACGTTACGAGTGGAAGCCGCGCTACCGACACGCCTGAAAGTGCAAGTTTCAGTAAAGAACGCCCGCAGAAGCCCCGCGAAGAAAAAGAAGAAAGGGAAAAAGACGGCAAAGCAAAAGAAACCGCGCAGCGCAGGACTCGAAATCGCGATCCCGCTACTCGATCTCTTCCGCGAAGAATTCTTCGTCGCCCTCGGCCAATCCCTCGATTGGTCCCAGGACGACGCCCAGCAATTCTGGCGCGACTATTCGCTCTACGAAAAACTCTCAGCCAAAGATTCCCGCTCCAACTCCCGCCAACCCGCGCGCGGCACCGCGTCAGGTCCATTCGTCGACCGCACCGCCATGCTCCTCGATCCATCCCTGATGGACCAAGCCCGCCGCTCAGCCGCCAAATTCCAGCTCGAACTCAACACCGCAGCCGACCGCGTCCTACGCAAAGTCTTCTCCCGCCGCCGCGCAAATTAAGTACACCCAAGCGTGCCGATCGCTTCAAGTGGCACAGGCACTCCTGCCTGTGCGCTGTTACTGACGGCTAGCACACAGTTACTTCCACCCGGTCGCAATCGCTACCGTCCACGCTCTGAGGTAGAATCCAGGTCTCCTGACGAATTCTCAAGGACAGGTCTTGCGAGGTGTACGGATGCGTCTCCTATTGCTATGTGGGTCGATATTCATTGGTGCGATTGCTCTGGCCCAAACCCAGAAGTCGAGTGATGTCGCCCCGTTTGTAACAGTCGACACGCCCGTCTTCGTTCTTAATCACGTCCGAGTCATCGATGGGACGGGTGCAGCAGCGAAGGAAGACCAGACGGTCGTGATCGCGAATGGCAAGATCCAGTCCATCGGCCCGGCTGCGTCCGTGCAAGTTCCTCAGGATGCACAACAACTGGAGCGTCCCGGCTACACCGTCATCCCCGGCTTGGTTGGAATGCATAACCACCTTTACTACACCGATTCCTACACTGTGCAGGCTGTCGGTGGAAAGGTCGGTGAACCTGGATTATTCATTGCCGAGATCCCATACACCGCGCCGCGACTCTATCTGGCAGCCGGGGTGACCACAATGCGTACGACTGGAAGCCTCGAACCGTACACCGACTTGAAGGTCAAGAGCCGGATTGAAGCAAACTTGATGCCCGGTCCCAGCATTGATGCCACGGCGCCGTATCTGGAAGGTGCGCCGACGCGGTTTGCACAAATGCATGAACTGACCGGACCGGACGATGCGAAACGCATGGTGGACTACTGGGCGGCGGAAGGCATGACGTCGTACAAGGCGTACACGAACATCACGCGCGAAGAGTTGAGGGTGGCGATCCAGCAGGCACATGCGCACAAGCTCAAACTGACAGGGCATCTGTGCTCGGTGACCTGGCCGGAAGCGGTAGCTCTGGGAATCGATGATTTCGAGCATGGACCCGTCTTTACCGACACCGAATTCGTGGCGGACAAGCAGCCGGACGTATGCCCAGCGGGTGGTGGCAGCAGCAGTTGGGCCAAACAGGACGTGAACGGAGCGCAGGTGCAGGAGATGATTCAAAATCTGGTTTCACATCATGTCGCGGTGACCTCGACGCTCCCGGTGTACGAAGCTGGCGCGCCGGGACGACCCCCACTGCAGCAGCGCACCCTCGATGCGATGTCCGCAGAATCGGCGCAAAGCTACCTGACTGCACGCGCTAGATTGGCTTCAGACTCGCCGAGGACGGCGCTGCTGCGCAAAGAGATGGATTTTGAGATTGCCTTCGTCAAGGCGGGGGGCTTGCTGCTCGCCGGTCCGGATCCAACTGGAAACGGTGGTGTACTGCCAGGTTTCGGCGATCAGCGCGAAATCGAGCTACTCGTGGAAGCGGGGTTCACTCCAGTCGAAGCCATCCACATCGCAACCGAGAATGGTGCTTCCTATCTCGGCCAGCAGGATCGAATTGGAACCCTCGCACCGGGCAAACAGGCAGACCTCGTTTTGATTAAAGGCGATCCCTCAAAGAATATTGACGAGATCGAGAACGTTGAGACGGTCTTCAAGGCCGGCATCGGCTACGACTCAAAAAAGCTAATTGATAGTGTGCGAGGACAAGTGGGGATTCGTTAGAAGCAAGTCTTCTCCCGCCGCCGCGCCAATTAAGCCACAGGTGAAGAGAGCCTTCGCCTTTAGGTGGCACAGGCACTCTTGCCTGTGCGCGGTTATTCGCACCTCGCACAGACAGTTCCCACCGTCGTGATATCGCTACCGCGTCATCTCTAGGAGGCCTTCCTTCGAGCAGCTCTAAGCTCTAGCCTCAAGCACAATATTAAACGGCGTTTCCGCCGCCCGCCGCACACGTGAGAATCCCGCCGCCTTCAATATCTTCGAAAGCCGCCCCTCTCCCGCCTGAGCGCCCAGCGCGAGTCCCACTTCCTGCGAAAGCGAAGCCGGCGTGCAAAGCATCGTCGAAGCCGCATAGTACACACGCCCAATCGGATTGAGATTGTCTTCCAGCTTATCGTGCGCAAACGGCTCGACGATCATCCACGTTCCATCGGGCGTCATCGATTCCTTCACGTGCTTGGCCGCGCCCTCGGGATCGCCCATGTCGTGCAGGCAATCAAAGAATGCGACGAAGTCAAATCCCTTTCCCGGATAATCCTTCGCCTTCGCCACCTCGAATTTCACGCGATCGCCCACGCCGGCCTTCGCCGCCGCTTCCCGCGCCATCTTGATCGAGCCGTCGTGATAATCGAATCCAACGAACGTCGATTTCGGATACGCCTGCGCCATCAAGATAGTTGAGGTGCCGAGTCCGCAGCCCACGTCCGCCACTTTCGCGCCCGCTTTGAGCTTCGCTTCGATGCCTTCCAGCGCAGGAATCCATTCGCTGATCAAATGCGCGCGATAATTGGGCCGGAAAAATCGCTCGGTGCCCGCAAAGAGGCCGTGATCGTGTTCGTGCCAGCCGACTCCCTTGCCGCTGCGAAACGCGTCCGTGATTTTCGGTTCATCTTTCACACAAGCGGCCACCACCTCAAAAAATCCAGGGAGAAACACGGGGCTCGTCTCGTCGGCAAGTGCCAGAGCCTGCTCGGGCGGCAGCGTATATTTTCCGCTCGCTGCATCATAGGTGACGAATCCGCCGGCTGCCTGCGACGCGAGCCATTCGCGCACGTAGCGCTCCGCGGTCCCGGTTTTCTTGGCGAGTTCGGCCGACGTCATCGGTCCGGCTCCCGACATCGCTTTGTAAAGTCCGAGCTTGTCGCCGATCACGATGAGCGCCGCATTCATCGCAGCTCCCATTTCGCCCACTGCTCTCATCACAAATTCGTGCAACTTTGCTTGGTCCAAAGGTTGAGGCGCCGCGGTAGACATTTGAATTTCTCCTGATAGGGACGCGACTGGGGGTTCGCGTCGAAGATTTGGATTGCGAGTCTATCGTTGCGAATAGGGCAAGTCAATCGGCGAAGATTGTGGCGACCCCTCTTATTCTTGCTATTCTCGCGTTATGGCCACCCTCTTCTACGTTCTGGTCATAGCGCAGATCGCGCTTGGGATCTATTCGCTCTGGAATGGATTCGAGTGGTTCCGCATGGTGAGGCGCCGCCTCACGTCTCACGCCGGATTCTACGCGCCAACCACCGCGTTGATATGCCCCTGCAAAGGAAATGAGCGCGGGCTCGAAGATAATCTCACGGCGCTCACCCGTTTCGAGTACGCCAACTACGAAATTTACTTCACGCTGGCCACCAGTCTCGACCCCGCGCTGAAAATCATCGAGCGCGTAAAAGCCGCCAGCTCGAAACCAGTTCACATCGTGATTGCCGGGCCTCCCGAGGATTGCAGCGAAAAAGTTTTCAATCTGCGCCGCACAGTGGAAGCGCTGCCTGCCAATTTCGAAGTGCTCGTGTTCACCGATTCCGACGTGCGATTGCCGCGCGGCTGGTTGACGAAGTTGGTCGCGCCGCTGCAGGACGCGCGCGTCGGCGCAACCACCGCCTATCGCTGGATTATTCCCAGCGGACAATTTGGTGCGGGCGCATTTTCGAGCGCACTGGCCTCTGCGTGGAATGCCGCGATCGCCACGATGCTCGGCAAGCAAAGCGAAAATTTCTGCTGGGGCGGCGGCACCGCGATTCGCCGCAAAACGTTTGACGACGCGCAGGTGCTCGAAGCCTGGAGCGGCGCGCTGAGCGACGACTTCGCGATGACCGGGGCGCTCGAAGCTATAAATCTGCCGATCGTTTTTTGCCCGGAGTGCCTCGCAGCAACGCTCCATCCCTGGACCGGCACGCAGCTGATCGAATTTACGAATCGCCAGATTCAAATCACGCGCGCTTATTCGCCGCGCCGCTGGCAAATGGGCGCTCTCGCGCATTTGAGCTATTCGCTCACTTTGATTTTTGCGTTTCTCTTCACGTTCAGCACGATGGTGGACGGCGATCCGTGGGTGCAGCTCGCGCTCATTACTATGGTGGTGCCGCTGCTCGCCGTGATGAAAGGCGTGATTCGAACCATCGCCGTGAACGAACTGCTGCCCGAGTGGCGCGGGAAGCTGCACGAATGGGGATGGGTCTGGAGCTTGATGGCTCCCGTCGTGCCGTTTCTGTTTTCGTGGAATTTCATTCTCTCGCTCGTCAGCAAGCGTATCCGCTGGCGCGGCATTCGTTACGAACTCATCGCCGCGAACCAGGTTCGCATCCTCAGGAATTAGCCGCAGGCGCATCGGGCTGCGGCGCGGCGAATGCGCGCTGTACGCGGCAGAGTAAATATCCGGTCGCGGCGCCGGCCGGAATTGCCAGCCACCATCCCGCCTGAAATACCATCGTCGGACCGTAGAGCAAAAACGAAAGCAGGCCCGGCTCCACTCGCTGCCCCGCTTGTGTGCGCATGCCCCATTCGCCCAGAGCCGCGACGAGCAGCGGTGCGAGTATCGCGGCGGCGGCGGCCCAATGTAGCGGAGTCTTGCATTTCAGCAGCGTCATGATTTGCCGCAGCAAAAACGCGGCAATCAAAACCGCAAGCGCGCCGAAGACGAGACCGTAAAAATAAAAAAACAAAATGCCAAACGCTTCTCGCGATCGCGGCGACGTGACGGTCGAGCCCCAAAGATCCCGGATCCAGATTGCCAGGCTCATGAAGAAGCAGCCGCAGATCCAGGCGGTGAGGTAATAGATCAAACTGCCTCGCCGCGTCATATTCTTGGTCGACCTTGCTGTCAGATCCTTCGTTGGATGTTGGGGAAATCGGTCCAGACTTTTACGCCGCAGAAGTGGGAGCCTTCGGTGCAGATGGGGGTGGAGATTCCGGCGCGGAGATAACAGGGCGGACCGATATAACGCGCGAGATCGGGGAATACTTTGCGGACCTGTTCCACTTCTTCAATGGAGGCTTGGTAGATTTCTTCCTGGGCGTTGAAGCAGGTGCGCATCGTCCATTTGTGGAGGAGGTGCAGGAGCGAGCCGGATTCGACGAGGCGAATTGCTTTCGCGTTGGGCAGAAGATAGAGCGCAAATTCCGCGGGAACGCCGCGATCGAGCAGCTCGTTTTTCGCGGACCAGGCTTCGTGCATCGCGCGTTCGTAGACTTCGAGCGCGCGCGGATTGTCGCGAATCAGCGCGGGAGTGATGTAGTCGGGCGCGCGCGTGTCGGCGAGCGTGAGCAGCGGGCGCGAGCCGGGCACCATGCGGTGGCGCTGGTCCTGACTATCGGCGGTGTGGCTGATTTTTTTCGCGAAGGTGAAATTGGCGTGCTGCAGCGCGCGCATTAGAGGCGCGTGGACTCCGATGTTGAGCGTCTCGCGGCGGTACGGGTTGCGCGCGGGATTGAGCATGCGGTCGAGCGCTTCGGCGTCCGGACACTCGGCAGCTGTTAAGCCGACCACCGCGCGATACGCATCAGCCATCACGGCGAGAGCGCGCGGCGAATAATCGACGAGCTGAGAAGTAAGGGAGCCGAGCTTCGCGTCAAACTCTTGCGCGAACGCTTCGCCTCCGGTATGGGCACTGCGCGGTGCTGAGATCCATTCGACAGGCTCGTCCATCGACGGATTGTCGAAGCGATCGAAGAATTGCGGATCGATTTCGCGGACTCGCGCGACCATCTCGCCGATCACAAGGCGCGCTTCGCTCGGCGTGTCGCTTGCAGCGGACATGCGCCACAGGCGGTGGAGGACGATGCCGGACAGCGTGTGCACCATGGTGGTGAACGCGGCGACGGGCAAAACGTAACGCGCGATTTCGATAGCGCGCTTCTCGGACTGCCGATCTACTTTTTGCACGCGCTTGGGATGCGACATCGCGCTCACGTGCCAGATATCGGAAAGAATTTCGCGGGCTGCCGGCTCGAGCAGTTGCGTCAACTCGCGGTAGTAATTCCAGGCGCGGGCGATCGCGCGTTCGTAGATTTCGCGCTCGGCCGTGCCGAATTTCGGATTCTCCGCTGTGGCCTACAGGCGGAACGTAGGCTTGCGCGCGGTCGAGGCGGACGTAACGCTGGCTCTGCTGTTCTGAATTATAGAAAGGGTGCGCGTGCAGGAACGACCATACAAACTGGCGGCTGATATTTTCGAGGCCGAATTCGAAGTGCGCGTGCTGATAGACGGTGTGATGGCCGCCGAAGTAAGTGGCGGCGCCGATGGTGACGCGCTGCTTGTCGGTGATTTCCTCAGGGCCGATCAGGCGCGGGGCGTAGCAGGTTCGCGCCGCGGCAATGGCGGAATCGAAGGGATGCGCAAAGTGATTGCGGAGGGTGACGCGGGGGGCGGCGGTTTCGACTTGCGATTCGAGGGGAGAGTCGTGCGATGGAGAGAGTTGCGTGGCCATGATTGCTGTGCGGCATTGTACTAGATTCTTGCGGTCGCGATGCTGGCGTTGCGGTTGAAATCCGGATGCTGGCCGTAACTGCCCAATACCGTATTTGTACCCATTAGAAATTTGTCTTCTGCTTTGTTTTGAACGATTTGACTCGATTTCTGAAATATCGATTGTTCCTATTAGAAATTTCGAGGCCGGAGGGTGATTGCCGGACAGAGATGCCCCTGCGAGCCGCTCGTTGGGCTGCGGCGTTGAAATTTCGGAGATAAGAAATCGTCATTTATTTGCGATTAGAAATTCGTAACGGATTGTTTTGATGGAAGTTAGGTTGAATTCTAATTCCGGATTTGCGATTAGAAAATTGGGCTTTGTGAGATGGGCTTCGGCTTCTTCTCTGGCGTTCATGGGGTGCGATGTGGTGTGGGAGCCAAGATCGTAAGGATTGCGATCTAGCAACGGCGCACAGGCAAGAGTGCCTGTGCCACTGAAAGGCGAGGACAAGAGCAAAAGAGCCGGCCCCGCGAACACCATCGGGACGCGGACAGCGCGCAGGATGCCGACGCTACAGCGGAGAGAACCGGAGCGCGATTGTGCCGCCGCGCAGATCGCCTCGGTTGTTCTCGTTGTGTTTCTTACGTTTAATTTATTGTTCTTTTTCATTCACAGACTCCAAGACGAGCGTCTCATAAGTCGCGGTGGAAATTTGACTGGTCGTTCGTCCAGAACAAGTACAGGAGACTAACCCCACGACGAGGAAGGCGTCGTCGTGGCTACCCGTTCAAAAGCGAGGCGAACGCGAGAGCAAGAGAGCCGGCTGGACGTCAGCGGTAAGGGAACGAGGGGACGATGATTGCGACTGCGGGAGTTGCCTGTGCACTGAACCGGCGACGATGGCGTGATCGCGCCAAGGTCGTTTGCCGGGCACGGCATGCCGTGCCCCTACTGCGGGAAAAGGCAATGGCGGAAAGAACGATGTCGCGATTTGAGCCAAGCAATTGCGATCGCGACGCGTTGTTACGGGGGCACAGGCAGGAATGCCTGTGCTACTGAAAGGCAACGTCAACTGCGCCGGCCGGAGGCCAGCGGTACAAAGGCGGGTGGGGATTTTAGTTCAGGCCTGCTGTGTGTTGTAGATTTTGGAATTTTGGATCTGGGCGCAGGGGGTCCCAGGTTGGGTCGACATTCAGGAAAGCGATGATTTCTTCGCGGTTGCTGAAGGCTTGTTGAAGGGAGTCGAGGGCTTTGGGTTTGTCGTTCAGGCCCACGTAGACTGCGGCGATTTGGTAGCGGGGGACGTAGACTTCGTGGGATTTTTGTTCCAACTCTTGCAAGGCTTTTAGTGCTCTTTCTTTATTGCCTGAGCGGGCGCTGGCCCAGGCTAGATACGCCAGCGGATACGGGCTGGAGTCGAGATGAGTGGCGCGGTCCAGCGATTGGATTGCTTCGTTGTATTTTCCTGTTTCGGCTTCGGCCCAGCCGAGGAGGAAATGTCCCCACCAGAAATCGGGCTCGGCTTCGATCATTTTGCGGGATTGCTGGATGCTTTGGTCGTATTGACGCGAGAACAGGAAGCTGACGGAGAGAAGAAGGCTGACGGTGTCGGAGAGCGGATCGAGTTCACGGGCTTTGGTGAGCTCGTCGAGGGCTTCTTGTGGCTGGCTCATGGCGATCAGGTAATAGCCGCGCCACTGGTGAGCGGAGGCGGAGCCGGGGTCGAGTTCGACACCTCTTTTAAATTCCGCGCCTGCGGCCGGAAAATCGTAGTCGTAGAACGCGTTGACCATGGCGAGCATGGTGTGAGCTTCGGCGAGAGATTCGTCGAGCTGCAAGGCTTTGGTGGCAGCGTCTTTCACTTTGGGCATGGCTTCTCGAGGAGGGAGGAACTGGCTGGAGAGGAGGAAGTAGGCGTCGGCGATGCCGACGTAGGCCTGCGCGTAGTGAGGATCGCGCTCGATGGCCTGATGAAAATATTCGACGCCGCGCTGAACGCCGGCGACGGTGGCCTGGTCGGAGTAAAAACGGCCTTTGAGGTAGAGCTGGAAGGCTTCGGCGTTGCTGGTGTACTGCTTGGGGAGCGCGGCGTCGCTCTTGGCGTTGCCGCTCAAGCGCATGCGAAGATTTTCGTTAATTTCGCGGGAGATTTTTTGCTGGATGGCGAGGAGGTCGGTGAGTTTCACGTTGTACTGCTCGCCCCAGATGTGGCGGTCGTCGCGCGTGTCGGTGAGTTCCGCGCTGATGGAAAGATCGTCGCCACGCTCGACGATGCGGCCGGTGAGGATGGCGCGGGCGGAGAGTTCGCGGCCGACGACGCTGGGGTCGACGGTCTTGCCCTTGTAGCGGAAGACGGAGCTGCGAGCGATGACTTTTAGATTCGGCAATTGCGAGATGCTGTTGATGAGGCTTTCGGTGAGGCCGTCGCTGAGATATTCGGCGTCGGGGTTGCCACCGACATTTTCGAACGGAAGAATGGCGAGGGAGTCGATGGGCTCGTTGGCGCCGGCGAAATGATGACGTGCGAGAAAGAATCCTGCTATGGCGATGAGGGCGGCGCGAGCGCGACGACAATTTGCCAGGGGCGGAATTTGCTGCGGGGTTTGACGGGATCGACGACTCCTGTGGTGGGCGAGTGCAGGCGCCTGAGATCTACTACGAGTTCTTTCGCTGACTGGTAGCGGTCGGCCGGGGCCTTTTCGAGGCACTTCAGAATAATTTCTTCGAGCCTGGCGGAGAGGCTTTGACGAAGGGATGCGGGGCGCGCGGGCTGTTTATAGATGATGTCGTTGGAGAGAGCGGTGGAGACTTTATTGTCGAACGGGCGCGAGCCGGTGGACATTTCGAAGAGGACGGTGCCGACGGAGTAGATGTCGCTGCGGGTGTCGGCGGGTTTTCCGAGGAGCTGCTCGGGCGCCATGTAGGGGAGGGTGCCGGAAATGCCGGTGACGTCGGAATCGCTGAGGGTGACGTCGGCCGCTTCGTCGGGCTTCAGGAGTACGGCGAGGCCGAAATCGAGAATTTTTATCTGATTTTTGGGCGTGAGGAAGATGTTGCTGGGCTTCAGATCGCGGTGGACGATGCCGTGGTCGTGGGCTTCCTCGAGCGCTGACGCGATTTGTAAGCCGAGCGAGACGACTTCTTTTTCCGACAAGCCCTCGCTGCGGAGTTTGTGAGAGAGAGTGGTGCCGGTGATGAATTCCATGACCAGGAAATCGACGCCGTCTTGCGAATCGAAATCGTGGATGGTGGCGATGTTGGGGTGGTTTAGTTTCGAGAGGGCGAGGGCTTCTTTGCGGAAGCGTTTGCGGGCGGCTTCGTCGCGGAAAATGCCTGGGGGCAAAACTTTTAGAGCTACGTCACGTTCGAGCCGCTCGTCGCGGGCGCGGTAAACGACGCCCATTCCACCGGCACCGATTTTTTCGAGAATAATGTAGCGGCTGACCCGCTGGCCGATCATGTATGAGGCCGTGGCTCCGGCGTCATCTTAGGCGTGTGGTTTGAGGCAAGTCAATGACCGGGCGGGAGATTGCGGACGAAGCGGCAATTACTTTCTTTCGCCTTCCTTGACGGCGGGCGTTTGCTGGCGGGACTGGGAGTGAAATTCGAGATTGTGGAGTAGAATCCGCAGGCTGAACGAGCCAGCACTGCAGCGTTATCGATGGCGAGCGCGATCCGCGGAGAGACGAGTTGTCAGTGGACATTCTTTTTGCTGTCCTGCCGTTTTCTGACCTGGGGCGCCCGGCCCTGGGCGTGAGCCTGCTCGACGCGCATTTGCAGAGGCGCGGCGTTTCTTCGGTGATCCGTTACTTCAATCTGAATCTCGCGGAGCGGATTGGGACGCGGCTTTACGGCTGGTTTTCGCAATGCACGGCTGACCAGGAGTTGCTGTCGGCGGTGGCGCCTTCGGAATATCTCGCGGGCGAATGGTTTTTTGCGGATGTTGCGTTTCCGGGGAAAATCCGCGCGGAAAGCGAGTACATTTCGAGATTTTTCGAGCCGGACTCGGGGATGAGAAAGCTGATTCCCGAGATTTTGGAGGCTCGGCGGGAGCGGCAGAATTTTATTGACGATTGTGTGCGCGAGATCGAGCGGCACAAGCCACGAGTGGTCGGCTTCACTACCACTTTCCATCAAACGTGCGCGTGCCTGGCGGTGGCGCGGGGCTTGAAGCAGCTGGCGAATCCTCCGGTGGTGATTTTTGGAGGAGCCAATTGCGAAGGCGCGATGGGATTCGAGCTGATCAAATCGTTTCCGTGGATCGATTATGTTTGCACGGGCGAGGGCGATGAAGTGGCACCGCAATTTCTCGAGGAGCTGGTGAGGGGAGGCGAAGCGCGGGCTGTGGCGGGAATTTTGAGGCAGGGCGATTGCGAATCGCTGACGACGCCTGAGCCTGTGCGGCGGATGGATTCGCTTCCGGTTCCTAATTATTCCGCGTACTTCGAAGCGTTGAGTTCTTCAGCGATTGGCGCGAGCATTCAGCCGCGACTGTTGATTGAGACGGCGCGAGGCTGCTGGTGGGGCGAGAAGCAGCATTGCACGTTCTGCGGACTGAATGGGCAGACGATGGGCTATCGGAGCAAGTCACCCGCGAGAGCGAGCGAGGAGCTTTCGTATCTTTCGAAGAAGTGGGGAGTGGAGCGGATCGAATTCGTCGATAACATTCTGGATTTGAAATACATCGACACAGTTGTTTCCGGAGTTGGCGCGGGCGGGGTCGAAGCTGGAATTTTTTCTGGAGACGAAATCGAATTTGCGCTTCGAGCAGCTTCGAACGCTGCGGCGGGGAGGAGTGCGCGCGATCCAGCCGGGGATCGAGAGTTTCAGCAATCAAGTACTGCAGTTGATGCGCAAAGGTTGCACGGGGCTGCAGAATATTCAGCTATTGAGATGGTGCGAGGAGCTTGGCATTACGGTGTTTTGGAATCTTTTGTACGGGTTTCCGGGCGAATCGGAGGCAGAGTATGCGCACATGGCGGAGTTGGTTCCGCTGCTAACGCATCTGCAGAAGCCGGGCTACTGCGGGAGGATTCATGTGGATCGTTTCAGCCCGCTCTTCACGAATGCAGGGCTTGGTGTGGGTGAGCCGCGACCTACGGCGGCTTATTCGTATTTGTATCCTCTTGAGGCGGAGCAACTTGGGAACCTGGCGTATTTTTTTGAGTTTGACTACGCCGATGACAGGGAGCCTGCGAAGTATGCGGGGGCGTTGGGTGAAGAAATTGCACGGTGGCCTGAATGGACGGCCGCGGGCCGACCTCGACTCGACCTTTTCCAGACAGGCTCGATCGTCCTGATCACCGATACGCGCGCGTGCGCACGCAAGGGGAGTTTCGTGCTGACGGGGCTCGATGCCAAGATCTATCTTGGTTGTGATACGGCGCAAACGCTGCGAAGCGTTGCGCGGCTACTTGACGATTCGTTTTCTGAAGAGGATATTCGCGGGAGGCTAGAGTCGTTTCGAGATGCGCGGCTGATGGTGGAGATGGATGGGCACTATCTCAGTCTGGCGGTGTGGCGCAGGCGCGCCACCCGAGAGCAAATGGCAGACGCGCATCCTATGCAAGCCCTTCCTGAGCCGCTCCTAAGTATAACTTCAGGTTTTCAGAAGGCAGGACACTCGCGGGGAACGATCGAAATGGGGTGACGGCACGCCGCCGGAGTGCCTTGTGAAGCCGCGCCGAATTGCTGGCAGGGCCTCCTGATGGTTCGGACCTGTTATTACTGACAATACCCTTCAGCCCGCTCCGAGGCGATGGTGGGAGCGCGTTGCCCTGTTAAAGACAACCCAGCGCCCGCCCTGGCATCTGGAAGAGTAGAGATGAGCGACCGAGAACTGCAGAGCATTCTCGATAATTCCACCGCCGTCGTCCAAGTGAAGGATTTAAGCGGACGCTACGTGCGCATCAATCGGCGATTTGAGGAAATTTTCGGGCTCGACCGATCACAGATACTCGGCAAGACCGACCACGATTTGTTTCCCAAGGAAATTGCCGACCGCTTTCGAGCCAACGACGTGGAAGTGGCGGAGACGGGCCGTCCTTTGCAATTTGAAGAAATAGCGCCGCACAAGGACGGGCCGCACGACTACATTTCGATCAAGTTCCCACTACTGGATGAGGCCGGAATCGTTTACGCCACGGCGGGAATCTTCACGGACATTACCGACCGCAAGCGGGCTGAGAGAAAGCTGAGAGAGAGCGAACAGCTTTTTCGTTCGGTCTTCGAGAACAATCAGGTCGGGATCAGTTTTTTCAATATCGGGGGCCAGGCGATTTTCACGAATCACGCCTTTCAGGAGATGTTGGGCTACACCGAGAAAGAGTTAAGTCACCTGGAAAAATGGGACGAGATTATTCACCCGGACGAACGGGCTTCCGGGGCGAAACGATATGCCGAACTCGTCGAAGGCAAGCGTGAAAAGGACGAATGGGAACAGCGTTTTTTGCGCCGTGACGGCCGCGTTGTCATTACGAACGCACGGTTTTCGTTGATCAGGGATGCGGCCGGAAAGCCGCAATATGTTACGTCCTTAACGGAAGACATTACGGAGAGCAAGCGAGCGCTAGAGGAAAGAAATCGCGTGACGCAGCAAATGCAGATGCTGCTGCAATCCACCGGCCAAGGCATTTACGGAATCGATCTGCAGGGAAGCTGCACATTCATGAATCGGGCTACGTGCGAAATACTTGGATACCGACCCGAAGAGGCGCTGGGCCGGAACATGCACGAACTGATTCACCATCACAAGCCGGATGGTTCCCCTTATCCGGTGGAAGAATGTCCCTTCTTCCGAGCGTTAAAAAAGGGGGAGGGTTGCCGTGCTGACACAGAGGTTATCTGGCGACGGGATGGCACGCCGATACCGGTCGAATACTCCTCGTTTCCAATTTTCGAGGACGGGAGGATCACAGGCGCGGTCGTGACGGTTGTTGATGTCACTGAGCGAAAACGGGCCGAGGAAAAGGTAAGGGCGAGCGAGCAGCTCTTCCGTTCGATTTTCGAGAATGCGCAGATCGGGATCAGTCTTTATAGCGTTTCAGGGGCGCAGTATTTCACCAACCGCGCATTGCGCAAGATGTTGGGTTACACCCATGACGAATTGAGTTCGGTTGAGCAGTGGAACAGGATTGTGCACCCGGACGAACGCGCCGCCGAAGCGGAACGTTATTCCGCGCTCCTTGAGGGTAAGCGTGATGGAGACGCGTGGGAACAGCGTTTCGTTCACAGTGATGGCCGGATCGTGAATACATCCCGCAAGGTTTCAGTCCTCAGGGACGCAACTGGAAAGCCGCAACACATCCTCCATATGGCGGAAGACGTTACGGAACGCCTGCAGTCCAAACAGGCTTTGCAGGCGAGCGAGCAGCTGTTCCGTTCGATTTTCGAGAATGCGCAGATCGGGATCGGTGTCTTCAAGATCGACAAGCAGGAGCTTAGTCCCAACCGCGCATTGCAGGAGATGCTGGGCTACTCCGAGAAAGAGCTGAGCCGCCTGGAGACGTGGGACGCGATTACGGACCCGAACGAGAGCGCCTCGGATGCAAATCGTTATGCCGAACTCGTCGCGGGAAAGCGCGACAAGGATGAATGGGAACAACGCTTAGTTCGCCGAGATGGCCGCATGGTGATAACGAGCGTGAGATTCTCACTGCTGCGGGACGCCGCGGGCAGACCGCAGTATGTAGCTTCCTTGCAGGAAGATATTACGGAACGCAGGACTGCGGAAGATCTGCTTCGGAAGCGCGAGGAGGAACTGCGTCGCGCGAACTTTCTTGCGGACACCGCACTTGAACTTTCCAAAGCGGGCTATTGGCATGTCCCATTGGACGGCTCGGGTTGGTACAACTCGTCGCCCCGTCGAGTGGAAGTTTTTGGTGAAATCCCACGGCCAGACTACCGCTATCGGCTGGACGAGATGTTCGCACACGCGAGTGAGGGCGATGAGACTGCGGCCAAAGCGGCGCGCGAGGCGTTTAATGCCGCAGTTGAGGGCAAGAGAGCCACTTACGACACGGTGTTCGCGTATAAACGTCCGATCGATGGGCGTATCGCGTGGGTTCACGCGCTCGGGCATGTCCAGAGAGACGCCGACGGCAAGGCGACCGACATGTACGGCGTCTCGCAGGATATTACGGAGTTTAAGCGGCTGGAGGCGGAACTCGTAACAGCGAAGGAAATCGCAGAAGCCGCGACGAAAGCGAAATCTGATTTCCTGGCGAACATGAGCCACGAGATCCGCACACCGATGAATGCCATTCTCGGGATGACTCATCTGGCGCTGAAGACGGAGTTGACTGCAAAGCAGACAGATTATTTGACGAAGACCAAGGTGGCCGCCCAAGCATTGCTCGGCATTATCAATGACATTTTGGATTTTTCAAAAATTGAGGCTGGGAAGCTGGACATGGAGAAGGCGGAGTTTCGCCTCGATAGTGTGCTCGAGAATGTGTCCTCCGTGGTGAGCCAAAAAGCCCACGATAAGAATCTGGAATTTCTTATCGCAGCACCGCAGGGCCTGCCGCCGAATCTTGTGGGCGACGCGTTGCGGCTGGGCCAGGTCCTTATTAATCTCGTTAACAACTCGGTGAAATTTACTGAACGCGGCGAGGTGGTGGTGACTGTCACGCTTGAAGAACGAGCATCAGATCGGGTGAAGCTGAAGTTTTCCGTTCGCGATAGCGGAATTGGGATGACGCCGGAGCAGACCGCTCGTTTATTTCAAGCGTTCAGCCAGGCCGACACTTCCACGACCCGGAAGTATGGCGGCACTGGGCTCGGTCTCTCCATCTCCAAGCGACTTGTGGAGATGATGGGAGGTGAAATCCGGGTCGAGAGCATCTATGGCGAGGGAAGCACGTTCCTGTTCACGGCCTGGTTCGGCATTGGGTCGGGGGTGATGGTGCAGAAGCACTTCATTCCGGATCTTGTGGGCAAACGGGCCCTGGTGGTTGATGACAATGCACTGGCCTGCGAGATTTTGGCAGACACGCTAAAGGGCTTCGCGCTCAGGGTCGACTGGGTTTCTTCCGGTGAGGCCGCACTCCGAGAACTGACCGCTTGTGATTCGGGGGATCCCTATGAAGTGGTCTTGATGGACTGGCACATGCCGGGCATGGACGGGCTGGAAGCGAGCCGCCGAATTATACGCGGCGGACTTCTGAAGTACGTGCCCAGGATCGTGATGGTGACGGCATTCGGACGCGAGGAAGTTCGCGCTCAGGCGGAAGAGATGGGAATCAAGGGTTATCTGCTGAAGCCAGTGAGCCCGTCAGTGCTCTATGACACGCTGATGGACGTATTCGGAATGGCGGACCGCGAGAGCGGTCGCCTGCGCCAGGTGAGAGAGGATGCTCCTTCGCCGAATGCGAACGGAATTCGGATCCTATTGGTAGAGGACAACGAAGTAAACCAGCAGGTGGCGGCCGAGCTTCTTGAAAGCGCAGGGGCCACCGTGAGTATCGCGAACAACGGCGGTGAAGCGGTAAGAATTTTATCGGAAGGCGATGAATTGCCGTTGTTTGACGTTGTGTTCATGGACCTACAGATGCCCGAGATGGACGGCTTCACCGCGACCAAACTTCTTCGGGCACAGCCCCGGCTTCACGCGCTGCCGATCATTGCGATGACGGCACATGCCCTGGTGGAGGAGCGGCAGCGTTGCCTGGACGCGGGGATGAATGATCACGTGAGCAAGCCCATCGATCCCGATGCGCTGTTCGCGACTCTGCTGCGTTGGGCAAAGCCGCGCCAGAAGCGCAAGGAAGCAATTGCATCAACACCGGTGGAAACGCTGGAAGAAATGACTTTCCCCGAGATTGAGGGGGTTGACGTGGCCGCGGGCTTGAAGCGCGTTGCTGGAAACAAACGGCTCTACCGCGACTTACTCCAACAATTCGCTGCGAAGCAGGTCGATGCGAGTTCGCAGATCTCCGCGGCAATTGAGAGCGGAGATTCCCACCTGGCCGAGCGCATGGTGCACACGATTAAGGGCGTTGCGGGAAATATCGGGCTTGGGAAAGTACTTGCCGCGGCGGAGACGTTGGAAAGGGCGATTCGGACGGAAGGCGCGGACAGGCTTAGATTGTTCGAGGAATTCAGGCTAGTGCTAGAGCGCCAGGCACAGGCTGTTCGGTCAGCAATCTTCGAAGTCGGTGCCAGCCAGCCGGCGAAGTGGCGAAAAAGCGAAACGTTCGATGCACGGTCAGCAACTACAGCAATCGCGCGCCTGAGGGCACTGCTAGAGACGAGCGATGGGGATGCTGCAGAAGCGTTTCTCGCCGTTGAAAATATTCTTTCCGGCACGCTGGACAAGTCGCGACTGGACGCTCTCGGGGCGGCCATCAGCGACTTCGACTTTGAGGGAGCGCTTGTGAAGTTGAATGAGATCACCAGGGAATACGGGGCGGATTGGGAGCAGGGGAATGGCTAACGTGGAAGAAAAAAAGACTGTACTCGTGGTGGACGATGCCCCCGCCAATCTTCAGATCGTGAATTCGATTCTGAAGGACGACTACAAAATCCGAGTGGCCACGAGCGGTGCGAAGGCTTTGGTCCTGGTGAAAGTGAAACCGCTGCCGGATCTGATCTTACTGGACGTCGTGATGCCAGAGATGGACGGCTACGAGGTCTGCGGAATCCTGAAGGCCACGCCGGAGGCCAGGGACATACCCGTGATTTTCCTGACTGGCAAGACCGAAGCCGACGACGAGACGAAAGGCTTCGAAATGGGAGCTGTAGACTATATCCACAAACCTTTTTTGGCAGCAGTTGTGAAAGCTCGGGTGCACACCCACCTTATGCTTCGAGAAGCGCGCGAACAACTGTCTAGACAGCTGATTGCGATAAATAGCGAGTTGGAAATGGCGCGCAAGATTCAACTTGCGATTCTTCCGCACGACATTCCGAAAATCGCGGGGCTTGAAATCGCGGCTCGCTTTGTTCCGATGGGTTCGGTGGCGGGTGACTTCTACGATTTCCTTGTGGTAGACGAGAAGCACGTGGGAATTCTGATCGCAGACGCTACGGGGCACGGCCTGCCCGCCGCTTTAATCGCATCGATGCTTCAGATGGCCCTCGCTGCCCAATTTGCGCACGCCTCCCAACCTGCACGGGTGCTCACAGGCTTGAATCAGGCCCTCTGTGGGAAATTCACCACACATTTTGTTACGGCGGCGTACATATTCCTGGACATGGAACAGGGAGCCATGAAGTATGCCGGCGCAGGGCATCCACCTATTTTGTTATGGCGCGCTTCTACAAGGAAAACGGCCGAACTTGAGGAGAATGGGATGGTGCTCGGCTTGTTCGCCGACTCGACCTACGGCGAAATCGAGGTGACGATGGAGCCGGGCGACAGAGTCGTCCTTTACACCGACGGGATTCTTGAGGCAAGCAGCGGCTCAGAGGAGTTGTATGGAGCAGACCGCTTCAAGCGGTTCCTAGAGCTTAATTGCTCCCTAGGAGCCAACGAGTTCTCGGATGTATTGCTCGACGAATTGTCTGCATGGTCTGGCCGGCCTGAAGGGCGAGGTCAGCAGGATGACATAACGCTCTTGACGGTCGACTTCTTAGACCGCTAAGGACTCTCGTAGTCGACCGCGAAGAAAGTCATAATTGGAAAATAAGGCTGCGGATTTTGTTTCCTTCATCGAACCAATGAGTCCCGCCCCCTATTCCACTGCGCTCAAGGCGTCGGATGCCAACCGAGAGCAAATGGCAGGCGCGCATAATACCCAAGTCCTTCTTGGACGCGGACGTTAAAACGTATAGCGGTATTCAAGCCGGACGATGTGTTTGTACCAATCGTCATGGGTGAGCGCTTGGCCGAAGCCTACGTAGAAGGAATTGTGAAAGCCGATATTGGTGCGCACTCCCACTTTTAGATTTACGATGTTCAAGCCGCCCACCTCTGCTGCGGCCCCGTCGACTGGCCCGCCCGGCTGTGTCTGAAATCCGCTGATAACGTGCCAGCCGAAGAGTTCGACCACGGGTGTTAGGCCGAAATGGCGTCCGCGATAGAGTCTGTAGCTTGGGCCGAGGCCGTAGAAGAAAACGTCACCGGCGAACCCCTCAGACCCCGTAATCGGAACTCCCGCCGATCCTCCGATGGGGTGCCAATCTCCGACCTGACCTTCTATCGTAAATCGGCTTGAAAGCTTATGGTACAAGAGCAACGAAGGCTCAATGCTGTAGTGGTTCGTGCCCAGACCTTTCGAAGCGTCACCCGAGGGGAAATAGCTCTTGAACTGGAATGTGAGGTAGGTGCCCTCAGAAGCGATTGCAGCAAATTTGAATCCCGCCGTCACGTCGCTGAGTCCAGATTGATTCGAGAACGGCGCGAACGGAGGTATGGCCAGAAAACCCTGCGGCTGGAGCCAACGCACGGGCACTTCGACAAATGCGGAGAAGCGACGAACGGGTGAGTATTCAGCATTCATGTAAAGCTGCTGGTAGTTGACGGCCTTCGGCACGCCGGGGCCCGGTCCGGGAGCATTCGGATCGTACGCTGGCGGGATTAGATTCTGCAGCCCTCGATAACAAGCGCACTTGGCATAGAAGAACTCGGAGCGGTCGGGAAACCGATCTTCGAAGGCGTCATCGAAGCGAATCCGAATCTAGCGATTGGACGATGGGATTATCGATGTAGCCGACCATGCTGCCGGGGATCTTTGGCGCAGGCTCGCTAGGTGCCGTTGATTGAGTTGGCTTGGCGTTTGGCTGCTGTGCTGCATTAGCGTCCAAGTTCGAAACAGGGTTGGTGTCAGCCGTCGGTTCAGCAAGAGAACTGTTTTCGCTGCCCTGCGAAGTATCCGGTTGCGCAACGCGGGCCGTCTCGGACTGATTGGTCGCCGTAATAGGGGCCTTTTCTTGCGCAGGGAGCGTGGAAGGCACGAGAAGAATGAGAGCTAGCACGAAACGGTTCATAGGCGGCTCCTGGCTGGGTTAGGCTGGTGCACTATTTAACCTGCTTCTTGCTTTCCTGCAATTCTTTTTCTAAATCCTGGTACGACTTTGTAAGCCTGGTTCGGTCCGGCTCCGCTATCTGCGGCAAGACACCCCCCAAAGTGTCGATAGCGACGCGAGCGGCATCTGGATGGCCGGCATTGAAATAGTCCCTGGCGAGGGCCACATATTCGTCGGCCAGGTTCTTATACAGAACGTGGAATTCCGGGTGCTGGGATGGGCCTAGCAGATGATAAAGCATGTGCGTCTTGGCGCGTTCGCTTTCCATCGAAGGTGAAGGCGTGATCAAGTCCTCGATACTGTCCAGAGCCTGATGGTTCCGTTGCTGCGCCATTTGAACGTCGCCTTTTTCCACCAACAAGAGCGCGAGATTGTTGTAATACTTGGCAAGTTCAACGCGGTATTCCCAATTGTCCGGGGCCTTCTTCGTAAGATCGCTTTGGATACGGATGGCGCTCTCTAAGAAGTCCTGTGCTTGTTGAAGCTGTCCCTTCGTTCTGACCAAGGTACCGAGGTCGTTGTAGGCGCGTCCCAAGTCGTGAGCAGGCGGGTCATCGTTTATCTCCGTTTGGGAATCTGTTTTTTCCGCCGTTGCCAGAGGCTCGAGCAAATGGACCGCCTGGCGGAAATCCGATTCAGATGCAGTCGAGTCACCAGCGTCAAAATGAAGAATGCCGCGGTTGTAGTAGGTGCGCGCCAATTCCTGCTGATATTTCTCGTTTTGCGGCTGTTCTTCGTGCAAGGCCTGCTGCAAGCGCAAAGCGCTGTCGTATTCATCCAGCGCTTCCTTGCGATTGTCTGGTTGATTGTGAGTTTCTTCCGACCACAGTCTGAGCGTCTCGCCAAGCCAGTTATGAGCATACGCCAACGCCTGCCGATATTCGGGGTTGGCGGGCGCCTTTTGCAGAAGATTCTCGAGGCCGCTGATGGCGTATCTATATTGCGTCACTGCGTCTTCATGTTTCTCGAGCAGGCGATTGATGTCGCCCAATTTGGAATGGACGAGCGCACTCTCGGCTCGGAACTCGGGATCGTTGCCGCCCTGCTTGGCAAGAAAGTTTGAATAGAATTCTTCGGCTTTGATTAACAATTCATGGCGAAACCGCTCGAGTTGCGGAGGGTCGGGAGCTTCACGAGCCTGCTGGCGGCCAGCGGAAGACAGACTCTCATCCACAGCTTTTTTGGCTAACTGCAGGTTGGCTTCGGCACGACTCGTCTCTCTGCGAGCGACAAAATACAGAGAAAGAGCAGCCAGCAGCAGAACTCCCAGAGCGCTCGCGACTGTCCAGGCAAGAAAGAGTTTGCCTCTACGTTCTTTTTCCTTCTCCGCTTCAATCCGATCCCGTTCCTGTTCGCTGCGATCGAGAAAGTCCAGCGCCGACGCGAGCTGAGGGTTATAGCGGTCTGCCCAGGCTTGGGTGGGATTATTCTGGTGCTTCCAACGCAACCCGATTTCAAGTTCGGGGTTACGCCAGAGTCCCGCCGTACCCTCTTCAAACCAAGAGGCAGCCTGCGAAAGCCGCATGTATCGAGTCGCCGACAATCTTTCTTCTTCCGCCCAAGTGATCAAACGAGTCCAGCACCGCATGAGGCTCTCGTGCGACAGGTCGATGATCGAATGAGAATCCAATGGCACTTTGGGAGGCGGCATTAGAAACGTGCGTCCCGGACGGCGAAAGATTTCGACTACCTCGATCACGTCTGAAACCGGGGCTTCGCAGACCGCGACAAGTTCCTGGACAGACGTCGGATGCCTAACTCCGCGTGGATCTGAAAACGTGTCCGTGAGCGACTTGAACATTCGCTCTACGATCTTCCGGCTTCTTTCCGAGCCGGCCTCCTGGTAAGCCTCTTCAGCGTGAGCGGAGAGCGCGTTTCGCATCGTTCCGACGGCCTCATAGTCCGCGATGTCGATGGGCTCATCAGCGAGGACATGGCTTTGCCAGTGATCCCATGTCCGCATCAAGGCATGTTGCAGCACCGGGAGCTGGTCGTGGTCGCTCCCCACGTCGTTGAGGAGCCGAAGAACGAGGCGTGGGGCGATGTTCCCTCCCCCTACCGCTACGGGGCCAGTAATAGCGGAACGGAGTTCGTCCCTCGTCATCCGAGGGACAAGATATTGGCCGGAATTGACAGCTTCCGGCAGCCCGGAGAATTCCATGCAGTCCCCAATGAAGTCAGATCGCATAGTGAGCACTACGAAGATGGGCACCTCTTCCTGGTGTGCCGCTTCGAGCAGCAATTTGACGAATGCAGCCGCCTCGTCCCTGGAATTTTCTAAGGGACGGCTTCGTCGGAAGCGGAAGAGCTCCTCGAATTGATCGACGACAACCAGGAGATTGTCCCGCGCGGGGACACCCGCTTGGCGGACTGCCGACACCAGCCCGAGGGTGCTGCGGCGAAGTGTCGCTTCCAGCAGCACGCGATTTGTGCTTTCGAGTTCTCCCGTTGTTCCAAGGACATCCGGCGCGTTAAGAGCTTGTGCGAGGTGGCCAATGGGATCTTCACCCGGTCGAAACGTAGCCACTCGCCAGTTAGAACCCGCCGTCACCATGAAGCCGCTGTGAAGGGAGGGGATCAGGCCAGAGTGGACGAGCGATGATTTCCCGCTTCCAGAAGTGCCGACGACTGACAAGAAGCGGCAAGAGCGGAGGCGCCGCAAGAGATCGTCGATTTCTTTTTCCCGGCCGAAGAAAAGATGGTCTTCGTCGGGCTCGAATGGCCGGAGGCCTGGAAAAGGGTTGAAGCGGACTCCAGGTGGCATTAAGCCTGGCCTCCCTGCGTCATGCTTTCAGAAGAGAGATAAACGGCTGCAGGACATCCGGCGAAAAACCTGTCAACTGAGGGATCACCATAGCCTCATGAGTTCGAAAGCGTTCCTTGTCAGGGGCCACGGGTGGAATCAGCGAAATCGCTATTACGGGCATCGGTTTGGTGCGGCCATATCCGGCACTTTTCTGAAGCTCGCGAAGTTTACGGCGCAGCCAACATTCGCTCGCCGACCCGTACAGGATTAGTGCTGCGTCGCAACTTCGCAGATTTTCTTCATGGTACTCTCGGACTTCCGCCTCATCGCCTTCGAACACAGGGCGAATCACTTCGAGTTCTTTTTCGAAGAGGAAGTCCGCCCAGGAGGAGGCTACCTCTGTGTCCCGCTGATCGTAGATCAGATAGAGCTGAACGAGCTTCTTGGAGGGCACAGTCTGTCTACTGGGCGCGGCTGCCGGCACCGCGATCCGTTTGAGCCGCTCCTGGATAACGGTTTTGAAATCCTCCAGGGGAGTTTCCAAAAGATCGGCGCCTTTTTGGATTCGAGGATCCATTCGAAGCTGCTCGATAACGCGCTGTTGCCGTTCGTCTTTGGCCTGCAAACCGGGAGGAATCCACAACAGGCGAGAGAAACCGCCTTGGTCGCCTCTTTCGATTGCAAGATCGTTCTGAATCTCCAGAAGAGATTGAGAGCTAGCTTCTGGAACGAAGCTGTAGCTCCTGCCGACAAGGTGGATCGACATCCTGCAACGCGCGAGGTCGCTGCGCAATATCGCTTTTAATTCAGATTCGACCATGGGCAGAGTGCGGGCGGGAAGCACCGTGTATCCATGTTGCTGAAGGTCTCGCTTGATGGCTTCGCGCTGCTCTCGAAGCTCGGACGTGGTCTCGGCGAGGAAAATGACAGGAGCAGGGATCGAATCAACCGCTCCGATCGCCGGGTCGGAACCCTCGAGTACCTCCAACATACAGCAGATATCGTGCGCCAGGTCGTCGAGCCTAATCCAGAATTCTCTTTGCGCGTCGGACCCGAATACTTCGTCCAACTCGTGGATTCTTCCTGTATCCGGATCAACCCTGAAGAACTCATAGCCCAGCAAAGATTGCAATTCAGGCGGTGTCGCGTCGAGCGGCACGGGCGTCTTCAATACCTTGAAAATGCGCGCTTTGTCACGGAAACGAACACCACCCTGCTCTTCGGCCGCCTTCCAGAATTCCGCAAGCTCCCGCCGGGCCCACTCTGATTTCACGTAACGCGGAGAGACAACCGAAATGAGAGCTGCGACGTCCCGAAGTCGCTTCACAAGGGCATCTTCGAAGATGTCGTTGCCGTCAAGCTTTGGATCGCGCCAAATATGTGATGGCTTGCCCAGCAGTTGCGCCACGCGCACTTCGAGAGCGCGGTGCAGGTTCGTGACCCATCCCTTGCCGCCCTCGATCAGTTCCACATTATCTAGGTGCGCGTAGCTGATAAACGCGTCACCTTCGAAGTTCATCTCGATATGCCTCTAGGTCGCTGCTGGAAAGGACCACAAGAATTGCCTAGCCCCAGGAGCGCAAAGCAGGAGAAGCGGGAGCCCAGCAAAATTCGGCCGGTGACTTCGTCGCAGCGTTTTTGCGGGAGCCCGCAGTGTTCTCGACCTGGGCGATTTTTATAGCGTAAGCTACGGTGATTGGCAAGCGTTTCACTGGTCTTGGCAGGGCTAGCGGCGAAGCAAGACATAGGTTGGAAAGGTCCCATATTGCTTCGCCAGCGAAGTTTGCCCCACATAGTTGCATTTGAATTCGAGTTCCTTCTCTGCTGCCGCGAGTGCGGCAAACGACTGGCTGGCATAGACATTTCCAGGGGGAGTGATCGGCTCAATTCGCGCCGCACGGCTCACATGCGCGCCGATGTAGTTGCGCCGTTCTGTAACCGGGTCAATGCACTGATAGACAGGGCCGGCATGCAAACCGATCCGCAGTTCGAGGTCCCTCAACCCCTTTTCGCTCCATTGTGTTGCCTTCACGCGGTCTCGAAGCTCCAAAGCAAAACGTCCAGCACTCCGAACGTCCGGAAAGACAAAGTACAAACCATCGCCCCATGTGTTTTTCATCAGTGGAGCGGGGGAGAACTCTTCGATTAGCTTTCCCACCAGGCCAAGGAAGTGGTGGACAAATAATGTTGTTTCCGTTTCGCTGAGTTTACTGAAGTCTGCCGCATCGGCAAACAAAAGTGCCCGAATCTCCGGTACAAATTCCCGATCAGCACGCGCAACTGCCGTTACGCTTTTGGTTTGCCTAACAGGCTCCGTATATGGCGTTGTTTCTCGCTGGGCCTTTCGCAGGACTGCCGCCGAATCAATGATTTTGATTTCGGCGCCGAGTGTGCCCCATAGTTTGATGGCGCTTGCCGTTCCTCCGGGGTTTTCTTCTGGCTCACCATCCCAAACGGCCAGCGCGTGTAACTCCGTTTCCAGTTGGTCAGCTCTGCAGTGCGCCAGTCCGTACAAAATCCGATTCGCATACTCATATAAAATGTCGTCGGCATTGGCTCGATTTCCAGAGGCGACCACCACGTCTGCACGCTCCAAGATTCTTTCATATCTCGTCTTCCAGGCCGGCGCTCGATCGGCACTCGCTTCCATGAACTGGCCTTTTTCATACGGGAGCACGACGTGAATCTCTCCCTCCCTCTCAAGCATCGCCTCCAAGAAGAGGATGTCCGATCCGCATGTCGCCGAGCTGTATCCGAACCCTGCATCCAGCTCGTGCAGTCGCTTTTGAATCTCGGCGTAGATCTTTGGCTCGAGGTCAGCGGGGAAGCACGGCTCCCGCCGTTCGGCCTGACCCAACATATGACCCGAAAATACCACCACCGCTGGCAAGTGAAAGCAGGCTTCGATGCGGCTGGAGTGGACGTTAAGATGGTCCATCAGCAGACGGGCATTGCGTCGGGAGGAATTCAGGTCACCATAACGCTTTCGTCCAATTTCAGCAGCCTGCGAGTACCATTCTTCGGCCTCCGCGCATTGGTCCAGAATCAGCGCCGCTTCACCCAGCGTAGCCAGCAGCCAGTAGGTGTCTCCCCCTGTGTTCTTCATCTGCTTCAGATCTTCGCTGCAAAGCTTTTTCACCTCGCGAGCCAGCGTCGATGCGTACTGTCGTTCTCCGACCAGCACCGCCAACGTTGCTGCGTTGACGCCGCTCCAATAGCCCTTAGTTAGCTCGTAAGCTTTCGAATAGAAATCCTTCGCGCGTCGCAGATACGATTGCTTTGTCTCGGAGTTGAGCGCAGCGTCCGCCAAATCCTTGTACGTTCTTGCTAGCAGGCCCAGTGTCTCTTCGTCTTGATGGCCTTCCCGGTACAGCTGGATCAGGACTACACTCGCCGCCTCGCTGGCGCCGCTTCGAGCCAATGCGAGCCCCAAAAGCTGGCGCAGCCTAACGGACGAGGGAAAATGTTCCAAACCTTGATTGACGATGTCATAGCCGAGCAAGGGCTCGCCAATCTTTAACACGCTTTCCCCTATCAAACGGAATAGTGTCTCCGAACTCGCCCATGCGTCCGTGTCGCGTCCGTTCCAGACGGCCACCAGTTTTTCAAGCGGTGGGCTCTTCGACAGTAGACCATTGAGGCGCTCCAGTTCTTCCGTAGTCTGCGCAGACGGACGCGCCGTTGCGCCGGCTTCGGGTTCGGAGATTCGATGCTGTAGCCGAGAGCGAGAAGCATGCGAAGCGTTTCTAAAGCTGTCCTGCGGTCGTACTCTCTTTCAAATTCGGGAAGTTGATCGTACGGTACAAGATTGGGATGTTCTTTCGAAGCGTCGTTGCGGGAAGGACCGTAACGCCACCCCTCAGCCAGCCGATCTCGTGCCCAAGTGTCGTGAACGTTCTTGGCAAGCCGTTCGGTGAGCTCGGTAAGCTCCGCATTGAGCCGAATTTGCGATGTATCTATTGGCTTGGGGTTGTAAACCATCGAAGTCGCGCAACTCTCCGAGAATGCATTCCGGACCTTGTCCTTAGACAAAAACTCTATCATTTAAAACAACTAGCTATCCAAGGGAAGTGAGAGCGACGACCTTTTCTGCACGTTCCTTATTTTTTCTCCAATGTAGGTGAGGAACCTCGTTTTTGTCGGAGCGTAATTTCGTTGTCATTTCGACCGGCAATGTTCCCATCACACAACTTCGAACGCAGCCCATTCAAAAGGTGATAGGCCGTATCCAACATCTGAATTGGTCTTTCCGTTCTTCTGTAGGTTAAGAACATAGGATGAGACATCCTGCGCTCAGCGCTTCACTTGACCATGACGCGTGCGGCGTTGGGTTTATCGCCCAACTCGGAGGCGAGGCGACCCGTGACGTTGTACAGCGCGCTCTCGTCGCGTTGGCTCGACTCTCGCATCGCGGAGGCGTTGATTCAGACGGCTTGAGCGGAGACGGCGCCGGATTATTACTTCCCATTCCTAGAGTTTTCTTTCGCGTGCAATCGCTACAGTCAGGCATCAGCCTGCCGGAAACCTTCGGCCTGGGTATGACTTTTCTGCCTCCTGGTCGCGAAACGGAAGCGCGCCACGCGGTCGAATCCCTCGCACAGCAAACAGGTTTGCGGTGCATGGGCTGGCGTGACGTGCCCGTCAATCCCACGAGCCTCGGCTCCCTCGCCGCTTCGACGATGCCCTCGATCCGGCAGTGTTTCTTCGAGTCACTGGACACCGCTGCGGATATCGAACGTCAGTTGTTTTTCTTGCGCAAGCGCGCGGAAGCGGAAGGAACCGCCGGCACATATTTCTGCTCTCTCTCCTCACGTACCGTGGTTTACAAGGGTCTTCTGACCCCCACGCAATTTCGCGATTTCTACTTGGATCTTACGGACTCCGATTTCCGCGCACCCTTTGCCATCTTTCATCAGCGCTACTCCACCAACACGCAACCCAGCTGGACGATGGCGCAACCTTTTCGCTATGTCGCGCACAACGGCGAAATCAACACCATCAGCGCGAACCGCCGATGGCTGCGGGCTCGCGAGCGGGCGGTACGACGCGAACTGGAAACGGGAGAATGGTTCCGCGCACTTGAGTATCGCGTGAGTGATTCCGCTAGTTTCGACAACGCCCTTGAGATTCTTCGCCACCGGGGTTACCACGTTGCCGCAGCGATGTTGAGAATGGTGCCGCCGGCGTCAGAATCAGGGAAGCATTCCGACTCGCCACTGAACAATTTTCTGCGTGAAGAATCATTCGAACAGGAACCCTGGGACGGCCCGGCGGCTCTTGTCTTTACCGATGGACACACAGTCGGCGCCAAGCTTGATCGAAACGGCCTGCGCCCGATGCGCTATTGCATCACCTCGGACGGGCTCGTCATCGCTGGATCGGAGGCGGGCCTCACCGACCTGCAATACAAGGAAGTGATCGAACGACAGCGTCTCGGGCCTGGCGAACTGTTTATGGTGGATCCGGCCGCCTCCCGATGCTACCTCCAAGACGACTTCGCACAATTTCTACCTGCTCGGGAGAACCATCGAATTCGAAAGCTAGTTCCTCTGCAAGCGAATTCCGCGACCAAAAAGAATTCTGCCAAGAATTCCGTTGCTGAACCGAAACGCGTCGCGGCCGCTCTCGGCTGGAGTGACGATCAATATCGCCTGCTCTTCGAATCACTCGGCACCCAAGCGAAAGAAGCCATATGGAGCATGGGCGATGACGCGCCGCCAGCATTTCTTTCGGCGATGCGGCGTCCGATTTGGGATTACTGCAAGCAGCGCTTCGCCCAGGTGACAAATCCCGCGATCGATCCTCTGCGCGAGGGACATGTAATGTCACTCGATGTCCACCTCGGCAAAGGGCTGGTGGCTCCATCGCCACTGCTCGACTCGAGCCAGATCGCTGCGCTTCGCTCGTGCGTGCATGGTCCGATTCGTTCGATCAGGTTCACATTTCAAGCGGCCGGAGGCGTGCGAGCTGCTATCGAGGCACTCCAGCGGGTCCGCGATGAAGCAAGCGATTCTGAGGGCCGAGTCCCGGGCATGATTTTGCTAAGCGACCGCGGCATCAACTCTGAACATGCAGCGTTGCCCGCCTTGCTCGCTTTAGCTACTGCCTGGAAAGCAATGGTCAGCTTGGGCGCTTGCGATGTTCCGCTCGTGATCGAAACCGGCCAGGTAATTGAGACTCATCACATCGCGATGCTTATCGCGGCGGGGGCCGGCGCTGTTTGTCCTTATCTCGCATTGGAGCTTTCCGAAAGCGCAGAAGCGGAGGGCGCCACTCGATACCGCGAAGCCGTCGATGTCGGCCTCCGAAAAGTGCTTGCGCGAATGGGTATTTGCACGATCGGAAGCTATCGGAATAGCCAGCTCTTCGAAATCGTAGGGTTGAACCAGGATGTACGCGACGAATTCTTCGAAGATGCCGGTGGCGCGTTGGGCGGAAAATCACTGGAAGAACTGCTACAAGATTCCTTGGAGCGCCATACTAGTGCTTTTGCCTCCAGCACGAACAATTTCGCCCCGCAGCTGCGCGACGAAGGGCTTTATCGCTTTCGCCAAACTGGCGAGCGTCACTCCAGCTCTCCCGACCTCGTCCGCCGAATGCACCGATACGTGAAATCACCCACGCTGGAGAACTACCGAGCTTATGCTGAGTTGGCCGAAACACGCGATCCTGTCGCAGTCCGGGATCTTTTTGATTTCGCTCACGGCAACTCAATCGCGCTCGAAGCGGTCGAGACGGAGAGCGCGATTCTAGAGCGCTTTACCACCCAGGCGATGTCGCTCGGCGCTCTCGGTCCAGAAGCACATCGCACTCTAGCGATCGCTATGAATCGTCTCGGCGCCCGCAGCAACACGGGTGAGGGTGGAGAGGACCCCGATGTTTACCGCTCCGAACCCGAAGCGGCCAATCGTGTAAAGCAGGTCGCGTCCGCCAGATTCGGCGTAACCACTGAATATCTGGTGCGGGCCAACGAACTCGAAATCAAAATGGCGCAGGGCTCAAAGCCGGGCGAAGGCGGCCAGCTACCCGCTGCCAAGGTTACGCCGCTGATTGCGCGCCTCCGTCACGCTGTGCCGGGCATGTCGTTAATCTCACCGCCGCCGCATCACGACATCTACAGCATCGAGGATCTCGCGCAATTGATTCACGATCTGCGTGCCGTAAATCCGCTCGCAAGAATTGGCGTAAAGCTGGTGTCCGGCTCCGGAGTTGGAATCATCGCCGCAGGAGTCGCCAAAGCAGGCGCCGATGTCATTACAATATCCGGCTTCGACGGCGGCACCGGCGCGTCCCCGCTCACCTCGATCAAAAATACTGGCCTCCCGTGGGAAATCGGTCTGCGTGAAGCTCACAATACGCTCCTCCGATCGGGATATCGCCGCCGCGTGCGGCTGCGTGTTGACGGCGGATTCAAATCCGGCCGCGACGTAATCGTGGCTGCGCTTCTCGGCGCTGACGAATTCGGATTCGGCACCGCGGCGCTGATTGCAATCGGATGCGTGATGGCGCGGCAATGCCATCTCAACACCTGCCCCGTTGGAATCGCCACGCAGAATGAGGAATTGCGCGCTCGGTTCGAGGGCAAGCCGGAGATGGTGATGTCGTATTTTCGCGGAGTTGCAGAAGAAGTGAGGGAGCGGCTCGCTCAACTTGGCGAGCAGTCCCTTGCCGGCATCATTGGCCAAGCCGAACGACTTCAACCAAAGAATTCGAGAGCGGCACGATCACTCGGCGGCTTTTTCGGTGCGTCACCCGAGTCGCAGGAAGGTTCTCCAGCGCCTGCCTCCTGTGAGTGGACCCTTGATAACATTCTGATCGCTCACCTCGATTCTGGAGCAACAAGCCCCGCGGTGTTCCCGATCGAGAATTCGGATCGCAGCGTCGGAGCCTATCTCAGTGGGCATATTCTGCGTCGCACCTCCTTCGCGGGCTTGGGCGACCAGCAACATGAAATTGAATTCTCGGGTACTGCCGGACAAAGCTTCGGTGCCTTTCTCATCCCAGGACTGAGCTTCCAGCTCCACGGCGAGGCCAACGATTACGTCGGAAAAGGTTTGAGCGGGGGCACAATTGCAATTTCGGCCGGAGCAGATGCGTCCCGGCGCGCCGATCTATTAGTAGGAAATACCGTCCTCTACGGCGCCACTTCCGGTGAACTATACATCGCTGGAAGCGCGGGCGAGCGCTTCGCCGTTCGTAATAGCGGTGCGCTTGCAGTCGTCGAAGGTGTCGGCCACCACGCGTGTGAATACATGACGGCTGGAGTCGTGATTATTCTCGGTCCCACAGGCATGAACCTCGGCTCGGGAATGACGGGCGGCTTGGTCTACGTCTCAAAAGATCTGCTCGCGTCCGACAGCTACAACCGCGAATTCGTGCATTGCGCAAATGCTCTCGGCCCCGCGGATCGAAGTGAAGACGTAAGACTCCGCCGCGCTCTGGAGGAGCATGTTCGCCAAACCCGGAGCCCCCGCGCTATGCGGTTGCTGGAAGCGAAAGGTCCGTTGCCCCTATTGCGCCTCGAACCGGTTCATCTTCCGTGTTCGCTCGCGCAGACTTGGTCGCCACTGCTTGAGCGTTGGGAAAAACGTGCTGACGGTGCCGGAATGGCAGCCGCGAAGTTCGTGCATCGAATCCGTCTAGATTCAGCAGAAGCCGTTGATGAATCGGTCGCCTGAAAACGGCGGGGAGCAACAACCGCCCGGCGCCGTATATTACGTGTCGAGATGTAAGATTCCATGTTTGCTATAATTCGTCACAAACAGAATGGATCTCGAATACCTCACCACACGCGAACGCACTCTGCCACGCTCCGCTGCGGCATTCGTTTCGATGGATCGCCATGGATTCGGCGACTCCGGTCATGACCACACCGACCACTCCGCTCACACTGCAAAGAAACAGAAGGCCGCAAAATGAAAAGTCAGAACTTGGCGCGCGCCTTCCGCATCGGTATCGCTGGTCCGGTTGGTTCCGGAAAGACGGCTCTAGTCGATCGTCTCAGCCAGCGGCTCTGGCCAAAATACAATCTCGCCGTCGTAACCAACGACATCTACACCAAAGAAGATGCTGAATTCCTCTTGCGACAGGGAACGCTTCCCGCCGATCGTGTCCGCGGCGTTGAGACCGGAGCATGCCCCCACGCAGCGATTCGCGAAGATGCCTCTATGAACTTGCAGGCGATCGCCGATTTCGAACGCGCGCTTCCGGGACTCGAGCTGGTCTTCGTCGAGAGTGGAGGCGACAATCTTGCGGCCGCGTTCAGCCCTGAGCTTGTTGATATCTGGATCTACGTTATTGACGTCGCCGAGGGCGATAAGATTCCCCGCAAGGGCGGTCCCGGAATCACTCGCTCGAACCTGCTGGTAATAAATAAAATTGACCTCGCTCCTTACGTGGGTGCGTCGCTTGAAGTGATGGAGCGCGACTCCCGCAAAATGCGAGGCGACCTGCCGTTTGTGTTCACCAATCTGCGCGATGCAGTTGGGCTGGATCCGATCGTTGCCTGGATTGAAGACGAGATGCGGCGCCCGATCGAATCGCGCAACGCGGTCATCGATGCGCACGCTCCTTATCAAGGCGCCCCTCATTCGCACGATCACAGCCATTCTCACGCTCAGCCGCACGATCATGAGCACCACTAAGGACTGAACCTTGGAAAGGGATCGAATTCGCACTCTGCCGCAGAGCCCGCCGGGCCTTAGCTATCTTCAACTGCTCCACTTGGCCGATAGTGCTTTGCCAATCGGCGCCCTAGCTCATTCCTTTGGCCTTGAAACACTTGTTTCGCGAGGTCTTTTGAAAGTCTCCGATCTTGAAAGCTTCCTACGCGGCTACCTCGAGGAAACAGCAATCGCTGAAGCAGTCTTTTGCCGCGAAGCCTTTCTGCTCGCAGAGAATCGCGCCAACAGCTTTTCGGTCGAACGATGGCGCCACTTAAACGCCAGCTTAAGTGCCATGAAGCCGGCGCGCGAGACCCGTTCTGGCAGCGGCGCCTTGGGCCGGAATTTTCTCTTGGCTGTTAACGCTCTGGGGAATTTCCCGGTCGTTCGAGGCGCACTGGAGGATGCGAATCAAGGATCGAATCGGCAGTATCCGCACGTAATCGAGCACAGTCCGGCGTTCGGCCTGGTCGGCGGCACCCTCGAATTCGGTAAAGAAAACGTGCTTCTCGCTTACTTGCACCAATCAGTCGCGAGCTTCGTCTCCGCCTGCCAGCGTTTGCTGCCGCTCGGCCAAAACGAGGCCACTCGAATTCTCTGGAATTTGAAGACTTCGATAATCGAAACTGCACGGCGTGGCCTCGTCGCGCATGTCAACGACGTTTGCTGCTTCAACCCATTGCTCGACTGGGGCGCGATGGAACATCCTGGCCTCGGAACGCGCCTCTTCGTTAGCTGACTCGATGCTCGTACCCAACGAGACCGCCAAACAGCTTCCTCTTGCCACTGGCGCGGCCGCCCGCGTGCACGCATCGCTCGCTCTTAATTTCGAATATGACGCCACAAGAGGAACCACTGTGCTTCGAGCGAGTTCGCAGGAACCGCCGCTCAAAGTCGTCCGTGCGTTTAGCCTCGCAGATGGCAGCGCTCTCGTTCATCTCCACAACGTATCGGGCGGCTTGCTCGGCGGCGATCAACTGGCAATGTCGCTTCAAATCGGTGCGCGCGCACACGTTCAAGTCACCACCACGGGCGCCACTCGCATCTACCGCTCGCGTGCGGGTGCACCTCCGGCGGCTCAGCGAATCGATGTCAGCGTCGACCAGAGTGCATGCCTCGAATATTTGCCTGATCCGATCATTCCGTTTGCGGGTTCGCGCTTCACGCAAAACACAGAGATCAATCTCGATGCAGACGCCGGGCTTTTCTGGTGGGAAGTTCTCGCTCCCGGTCGTGAAGCGCGCGACGAGCTGTTTACTTACGACGCCGTCGAAATGAAAACCAGCATCGCCGCGCTCGGCAGGCCAATTGCAATCGAACGCGTCCGCGTTGAGCCCGCGCTTTATTCGATAGCCTCGCCAGCCCGACTCGGCAAATATCGCTACTGGACCACGTTCTACATTTGCCGCGTGGGCGTGGAGCCGGGTGAATGGCTCGCCCTCGAACAGCACCTCCGTGAAGTTGCTCGCAAACTTTTCTTTTTCAGCCGAGGCGCTTTGGGGCATCAGCACCTTGCCGGCCCATGGAATTGTCTGCCGCTGTTTGGCTGTACGCGGACGCGATTCTCTCGCCGGTCTCCACAAAATCTGGCGCGCGGCGAAATTAGCGCTATACGGCACCGAAGCGATTCCACCGCGAAAAGTAAATTAAAGAGATTGTGGTTCCTTTGGAGATAACTCATGCATTTAACGACTCGCGAACAAGAAAAGCTGATGATTACCGTCGCAGCAGACCTCGCTCGTAAACGCCAGGCTCGCGGCCTGAAGCTGAATTACGTAGAAGCAGTCGCGATTCTCTCCGCCGAAGTAATGGAAGCAGCCCGCGATGGCAACACCGTCGCCCAGATCATGAGCTTGGGAGCGAAGATTTTGAGTCGAAGCCAGGTAATGGACGGCGTTGCCGAGATGATTCACGAAGTCCAGGTCGAAGCTACATTTCCAGACGGCACAAAACTCGTCACCATTCATGATCCCATCCGGTGACGCGATGAACCCTGGTGAATATCTGCTCGACGAAAGTTCCGGACCAATCCTCGCGAATGCCGGTCGCATCACGCGCCGCCTCCTCGTCAAGAACACTGGCGACCGGCCGGTCCAGGTTGGCAGCCATTACCACTTCTTCGAAGCCAATCGCGCGCTTTCGTTCGATCGCTCAGCGGCATTCGGCATGCGTCTCAATATTCCAGCAGGAACAGCGGTTCGCTTCGAACCTGGCGAAGAAAAGGAAGTGCAGCTCACCGAGTTCGGAGGCACCCGCGTGATTCACGGCGGTAACGGTTTAGTTGGCGGCGCAATCTCCGATTCCTCTTTGCAAAAGCGAGCGATCGAACGCGCGCGCAACGCGGGATTCCAGTCGAGCGGATCGAGTGACGCAAAGGCCGATCCACAGATCGATGAGAAGGCCGGTTCGAAGAGTAGCTTGAAATGACCCTCGAGATTCCGCGCCGCACCTACGCCGATCTCTACGGTCCCACCAAAGGCGACCGCATTCGACTAGCCGACACCGATCTCATTATCGAAATCGAAAAAGACTTCACCCATTACGGCGACGAGATCACGTTCGGCGGCGGAAAAGTAATTCGCGACGGCATGGGCCAGAGCAGCACCGCCATCCGCGAAACAAAACCCGGCGCGCTCGATCTCGTCATCACCAACGCCGTGATTCTCGATCACTGGGGAATCGTGAAAGCCGATATCGGCGTCAAAGACGGACGCATCGTGGGAATCGGAAAAGCAGGAAACCCTGACACAATGGACGGCGTCGACCCGAATCTCGTCGTCGGCGCCGCCACGGAAGCCATCGCCGGCGAAAACCTGATCGTCACCGCCGGTGGCATCGATAGCCACGTCCACTTCATCTCTCCGCAGCAGGTTTACGAAGCGATTTCGAGCGGGATCACGACGATGATTGGCGGCGGCACAGGTCCCGCCACAGGCACAGCCGCCACCACCTGCACGCCCGGCGCCTGGAATCTCGCGCGAATGTTGCAGGCCGCCGAAGCGTGGCCAATGAATTTCGGTTTTCTCGGCAAAGGGAACTCCTCCGCGCTCCCGCCTCTGACTGAGCAAGTCATAGCAGGCGCCTGCGGTCTCAAACTCCACGAAGATTGGGGCACCACGCCCGCCGCAATCGACGCTTGTCTCAAAGTCGCCGACGAGTTCGATGTTCAAGTGGCAATTCACACCGATACGATCAACGAAGCAGGTTTCCTCGAAGCCACTGTTGCCGCAATCGCCGGCCGCACGATCCACACTTATCACACCGAAGGCGCCGGCGGCGGCCACGCCCCGGACATCATTCGCATCGCGTCATTCCCCAATATTCTCCCTTCATCGACGAATCCCACACGCCCCTTCACGATTAACACAATCGCCGAGCATCTCGACATGCTCATGGTCTGCCACCATCTGAATCCCAATGTCCCCGAAGATGTTGCTTTCGCCGAGAGCCGCATTCGCCCCGAAACCATCGCCGCCGAAGACATCCTCCACGATATGGGCGTGATCAGCATGCTCTCGAGCGATTCCCAGGCCATGGGCCGCATCGGCGAAATCATCATTCGCACCTGGCAGACCGCGCACAAAATGAAAATGCAGCGCGGCCCACTCTCGGAAGATTCCGCCCGCAATGATAATTACCGCGCGAAGCGCTACGTCGCGAAGTACACCATCAATCCCGCCATCACCCATGGTATCTCCAACGAGGTGGGCTCCATCGAATCGGGCAAACTCGCCGACCTGGTTCTCTGGAAGCCCGCATTCTTCGGCGTGAAGCCCGAGATGATCATCAAGGGCGGTTTTATTGCCTGGAATGCCATGGGCGACCCGGGCTCCTCGATTCCCACTCCCCAACCGATTCTCTATCGGCCGATGTTCGGCGCTTTTGGCGGTGCCCCAGCCGCCACAAGCATCACATTCCTTTCTAAAGCGGCTCTTGCCGCTGGTCTCCACGAAAAGCTTGGGCTGAAGAAAACCGCCGTTGCCGTTAAGAACTGCCGCAATATCGGGAAAAAAGATCTCATCCACAATACCGGCACTCCCGACATCGCCGTTGACCCCGAAACTTACGAAGTGCGCATCGACGGACACCTCATCACATGCGAGCCCGCCACCATTCTTCCGCTCGCCCAGCGCTATTTCCTCTTCTGAGACCCCCGTAATCCTCCTCAGACACGCTCGAGATGCACTTGTCCGCGGAACTAAAAGACCAGCCGATCCCTGAGCTCATTCCGAGTTCGTTCTTCTTTGCCGTCGTCGGTGGTTTGCTATCGAAGTTGTCCCAGAGCGGCGACCTGCCTCTGAGTTCCATTCGACGTGATCACCGCGCTTGTAAGTCTTGGAGATTCGCCCTCGGGTCCTTTGTGAGTGAACCGCAGCTTATGATTCAAGAGGTGTGATACGGCGCAAACGCCACGAAGTGTTGCGCGGCAACCTGGCTATTCGTTTTCTGAAGAGGATATTCGCGCGAGGCTGAAGTCTTTTCGGGATGCGCGGCTGATGGTGGAAATGGATGGGCACTATTTGAGTTTGGCGGTGTGGCGCAATCGGGCCGCGCGAGAGCTGCTGGCGAATGCGCCGGTGAGGCCTGTCCTTCCGGAATCGTGATCGCTCCTCAACGTGATTTGATTGGCTTGCGCGAATCGACGATTGGGACCAAGAATTGGGAGATGTCCGGACGGAATTGACTCGCGGCGCAGCTGAAATGCGAGCGGAACACAAATTGCCTTATACGGACTGTTTTGCCGCTGCTCTCGCGGTCAATCGCGAAGCCTCCCTCGCTACCAGCGACAAAGACTTTGCACATGTGCAAGAGAGTATAGAAATCCTCTCGACTGTTACGCCGTGAATCGATGAAGAAGTGGCATTGAAAATAAGGGTTTTAACGGAATTCGTTTTTGCATTTTGCTCTTTCCGAGACCGCGGAGAACCAGCTTTAAGTCGCTTTTGCGTACGTCGAACGGCCATATCGGAAGCTCTGGGGTTGACCCCGTAAGTAGCGCTGGACCGTCGGCGTCGCAGAAGGCGATCTATTTTCGCATTCGAAAATAGAGCCCTTGCCATATTTAATATCTTGTAGCACTATTACTTCAAGATGGGGAAGAAGCCACGCACGCGACTGGCCCTGCGCTTTCGCCAGCTCAAGTGTGAAATTCTTCGTGGTTTGCCGCGCTTGGCCGATCAACTCCCCGGGGTCCTGACGGAGAGTTATACCCGCTGCGGGAAGTCGAACTGTCGCTGCGTCCGCGGCAAAGGACACCGCGCTTTTTCCCTGACCTATATGGTCGACGGGAAACGACACGTGGATCGCGTCCCCGTGGAGTCGGCTGAGCACGTACGGAGCCGGGTCGAGGCCGGGCGAAAGTTCCAAGATGCGGTTCGCGAGGTGTTGGCGGCCAATGCCCGGTTGTTGATTCTGGCCCGACAGCAACAGAAAAGACGGAAGAACCGGAAGAGATGAGCGGACCGATGCCCCTCACCTGCTCCACTTTGTGAAGCGGCATCTTCGGGACCGTCGGGACGGTGGTGAGCCGGTGGTGAGCTGAATGACCGGCGCGAACTTTTTTGTGATACGATAGTTCGAGAGCTGTTGCAGTTCTGTTGAGGGGCGCGTTTCTTCCCGACTCACTGCTGAATAGCGACCAGAACCGAACGACGGAACGTATTTGCGACATCGAAAGTCGCGAGGCGTTCCGTTTTTTGTTTGGGGTGGAGAATTTTGGGAGAAGTGATCGGGAGAGGCCAACATGGGCCAGAAAATCGAGAACGAATTCGGCAAGCCCGACGTCCAACGACGGCAGACCGGTCCGAAGACACACCTGGGCAAGGAGCGGTCAAAACTCAACGCTGTGAAGACCGGAATTTTCGCGAAGGTCGTGCTGGCCGCTAAGCCTTTCAGCGAAAGCCGGAATGATTTCGACCAGTTGCTGGCGGCCTTGCAAGAATCGATTCGCGCGCGGGATCATTTCGAGGAGGTCCTGGTCGAAAGCCTGGCCCTGCAATTCTTCCGGCTCGCGCGCGTGTATCAAGCGGACGCGGAAGTCGCGCCCTTGTTATTCCGCAACGTGCGCGAGAAGTTCGAGAACGAGGGGGGTGACGCGGCGATTGCCGGGCTTTTGAACGGGGAAACCTCCGGCGCCGCCAAGTTTCCAGCGGCTGATCTCTTGATCCGCTACGAGCAGAGTATCTGGCGGCAGATCGACCGCATCTTGGAGAGAATCGAGCAATGGCGACGACTGAACGCCGAACGTTCCGGGTAGCGCGATGAAAATCTCAGCCCCGCTGGTCTCCACGACGGAGGCACTGCTGAACCATGAAGTCACGACCCAGACGCAGATCGAAGGGAGGAGCCATGGAAGATCAGGATCAGAGGATTCCCGAAACGTCCAGCCTTGCAGTGCTTTACTTGCCGCCGCTCACGCAACTCCTCGCGCTGTCGTCAGACCTCGACGAACTCCTTCGTGATTGCGGGCAGTTCGATCGCGCCTGGAAGAAAACGATCGTCCGGGCACTATCTGTGTTGAAGATCGAAACGGAGCGTCTTGGGCTTGTTGATAGCGGCGTGCAGACCTTTCTCCGCTCCCGGGGCGGCCAGCGGAAACTCATTATCGAGGCAAATCGCAAAATGACGGAGAAAGCCGCCGAGGGTCAGAACCTCGACGCTTTGACAAAGAGAGCAGGCGAACAGTTGGCGTTCGTCGCTCTCGAACGTTTTGCGCACTACGGGATCGATGTATCGCAATTCAATTTAACTGACCAAGAAAAGTCCGCGGTGGAGGAATATTTTGAGAGACCGGAGCCCCGCCGATCAGATCAGTCCGAATCGAACGGCGGCTCGATCACGGTCATTGCTTCGGGTGCACCGGCTGCAGCTCTGACGCGGCTGCTGTCCGAGTCGGAGCCCGATGTGATTGCCCTTCAGCGTCAACTTGAGGCAGTGAGCCACCAACTTACGTGCCGGATCGCGCGCCTGTCGGATGAATTCGAAAGGTACCAGGGACAAGGGAAGGAGGAAACGCGGAGTCGACAGAAGCTGGTTCGACTTCGAGTCGCTTTGGTCCTTGAATCCAAGCGCGCTAAACTTATGGGCCGAGCCATCGCTGGTATTCTCCGATGCTTTGGCGGTCAGCAGCGGTTGCTGATGGAGTCTGCTTGGCGACAACTTGAAAGCCCGGACGACTGGATCAAGGATCCGCGGGTCAAAAAAATTGTCGAACGGAAATGGGAAGAAGTGGCGGCTCGCGGAGCTCAATCCGACTCTGACTCCGTGGAATGAATCCTGTTCGACCGAAACGACCTCCGATTCTAAAGGCCCCGAACGCTTATGCGAAGCTCCGCCGAGAAGTTGTGGATCGTGATGGCTGGCGTTGCCAGGGCTGCGGATCGTTCACGAATCTTGACGTGCACCACGTCAGGCGGAGAAGGCACCTCGGAAACGACACAGAGGAAAATCAGATCACGCTTTGTAGGGAATGCCATCAACTCGTAAACGGTACTCTGCCATCCAAAGGCACTCGTTGGCTAGGTCCTGGGTTCGATCCCCGCCGCCCCTACCAACCTTTTTCGTTTCCATACCTTAGAGAGTTCATTCTGCCTCTAGTGGAACACGCGTTTTCCGATTGAGCTGTTGCATGCGACGTAGAAGTAGTCGTTACAGGCGTTTGTCGAGGCTGCTTGAAAGCCTCACGTGCTCGAAGGCGTCTCGATCCCCACCAGCCACCTCCCGAACTCCGGGGATGGGTTCGATTCCGATCGGCGCCACTCTCGAGATTGCACTATGGTTTGCTCTGTGTTTAAGCCTGAACCTTTCGTCAACACAAATTATTCCTCGCTGAAAGGGGACGCGCCTTACCGCCACGCGATCCATTTCCAGCGATCACGGATGACGGCTGGTCCAGTTCTGGAGCTTGAGGCCGGGGATGCGCTTGAATTCGCGTTCATTATTGGTGACGAGAATGACGCCTGCGGATTTGGCGTGGGCAGCAATCCAGAGATCGTTGCCGCCGATCATCTCGCCACGGGCCTCCAGCGCCGCGCGAATCTCGCCGTAGGCGGCCGCCGCTTCCCCCGGCAAGGGAAGCACAGACAAAAGCGATACAAGCCGTGCGAGAGACTCCAGGGCCTGAGTGCGTTGCTGGCTTCGCTCCGCGCCATAAAGTAACTCGCCGTATGTAATGACTGACAATGCGGCATCGCCATGCTGCATTTGCCGGAATCGTGCGATCACTTCAGGCGGCCGGTTCTGCCGCAAATAGATGCAGATATTGGTGTCGAGCATATAGCGGACGCTCATCATAGACCCTTGCGGCGTTGTGGCTGCGGGTCCTTACGCTTCTTTGCGAACATGTCCGCTGGCAACTCGGCCAGCAAATCCAGCACGCGGACCATTCCGCCAGCTTTCTCTCGCAATACGATTTCGTCGCCACGTCGGAAAATCTCAACTTCCGAGCTTTTGACCCGAAACTTTTTCGGCAGCCTCACGGCTTGGCTGTTTCCAGACTTAAACACGCGAGCAGTTGCCATAGTTCACCTCCTGGCTATATATACATCAAGGTATATACATTTGCAAGCGCCGAGTCCCGAGCCCCACCAGGATGCCCAGATCGGTGCTGTCCGATTTAACTGAGGATGCGATTCCTTGTAAGCGCTTGAAGGAATGGTGGGAACAAACGGTTCACACATGCAGATCTAGTTGACGCCACACATCGCCGTAGAATGGAAACTTGGATACTCTATGCCGACCAACCTTGCTATCGACGACCGTCTGATTGCGGAAGCTCGGAAATTGGGGCATCACCGCACCAAGAAGGAGACGGTTACTGCGGTTCTCGACGAATACATCAAACGCCGCAAGCAGCAGAGCGTTCTGTCGCTTTTTGGAACGATTGAATACGATGAGACCTACGACTACAAGCGCGAACGCAGTTCGAAACGCACGTGAATACCATCGTCGATACATCTGTGTGGTCTCTTGCCCTCCGTCGGAAGGTCCAAGACTTAAACGCGGCCGAGAAAGCCACTGTTGCTGAATTGACCGAATTGATCAAAGAGGGGCGGGCTCGAATCATCGGCTTGATCCGGCAGGAATTGCTCTCTGGCATCAAGACCTCGCTACAATACGAAAAACTTCGTGTCACTCTTCGATCGTTTCCTGATGAACCGATCGGCACGTCGGACTAGGAAGCCGCTGCAAAAACGAGTAACGACTGCAGATCAAAGGGAGTAACTGTTTCCATCATCGACATCCTGATTTGCGCAATCGCGTTAGCTCGTGATTGGTCCATCTTGACCAGCGAACCAGATTTCAAGGATTATGCAAGGATCCTTCCGATTAGTCTCCACACGCCGCGCAATCTCGCTGAGTTCTTTGCCTCCTCTCCCCTCCGTGGCGCGCGAGTCCGCATTAAACGATCCAATCGCAAAGCGCGCAAGATCGAGCTTTGAATTTCCTCCTCGATACCAATGTAGTCTCGGAGTGGGTCAAGCCCCGACCGAATGCGAACGTCGTGCGGTGGCTTGCTGAAACAGATGAAGATCGCGTCTTCCTGAGTGTCATCACCTTTGCGGAAATTCGGCTTGGGGTCGAAGAGATGGTGGCAGGATGGCGGCGGGATGGGCTCACGCGGTGGCTGCAGGTCGAGCTTCCCGCAAGGTTCGAAGGGCGCATTCTCGGAGTAGATCTGGCTGTCGCCGAGGGTTGGGGTGACTTGATGGCACGCGGCAGCAAGATCGGTCTCAATCTAAGTGTTATGGATGCGTTCTTTGCTGCTACGGCCGCGGCTCATGGGCTCACGTTGGTTACCCGGAACACCAAGCACTTCGAAAGACTGGGCGCTAGTCTGATCAATCCTTGGCTCGAGCGTGCGCCCCGGAAGCGCCGCCGTACGGCCTCCCTCGATGCCATCGCCGACCTCATCGGATCAGTAAATGGCTTGCCGACCGACCTAACCACAAGAAAAAGAAATATTTGCACGCCACACGTTATGGGCAGAAACGTACTCGTTGATGCTGGATTTGTCGTTGCGTTGTTTAGTAGCCGTGACGCCCACCACACATGGGCCGTGACGCAGGCGTCCGAGATGACTCCGCCTTGGGCTACCTGCGAAGCTGTTCTTTCGGAGGCCTTTCATCTTCTCGGCGAGCGTGGTGCCCCCAATCTCGGCGCACTACTTCGCCGCCGCGCCCTACTCGTCACCTTCGCGCTTGCCGAGAACGTGGAGCCAGTCATGAAACTGATCGAGAAGTATTCCAACGTTCTGATCGGATTTGCCGATGCTTGCCTGGTTCGCATGACCGAAACGCTTGACGATCCCTTCATTCTCACGACCGACCAAGATTTTCGAGTCTACCGTCGGCACAGCCGCCAGGTAGTTCCTTGTGCGACTCCCGAATGATATGCAAACTCGTTTGGCAGGGGCAGGAAGCTCACGTTCTTCTCGCGCACCGGCTTCAAGCGGCCTTTCGAGGGTTCACGCTCTTCCTAATCGCTGGCCCTTTCCACCGCTCAGCAACCCTCAGTTCATAGGCAGATTGAAGATTGAGCCAAAACTGGGCTGTCGTGCCCAAGTAACGTGCTAGCCGGAGCGCGGTGTCCGCCGTGACACCACGCCGGCCGCGCACAATGTCGTTTAAGCGTGTGGCGGGGATGCGGAGCTCCTTGGCGAGCGCATTGACACTCATACCAAGCGGCTTTACAACATCCTCCAAAATCGTCCGCCCGGGATGCGTCTCCGCGAGAAGTTCATTTGCCGTCATTGTCTACTCCTAATGATAGCGTGGCTGAATTGCGCGCGTTCCAGACGATCGTGTTCCCGAAACCCAAAAAGCTGGGCGTTGACCGCTTCAGTTCCGCTGGCCTGTCAACGCCGCAAAAAGCAGACTCGATCAGTCCAGTCCCATTTCGCGGTTTTGCGGGAGAGGGTGGTCAAGGATCGCGCGAGGCCGCCAGGATCCGATGGCGAGATGGTCTTTTCGTCCACAAAAATCACCCCGCCGTGCTTTCGCCCCTCCTCCGCCCAGGCTTTGAGTAGTGGGGGAATCGTCCTTCGATCGTAGGTTACAAGCGTCAACCCATGCATCGCAGCCTGTTCCAAACAGGAGGAGTCCGGTTGCCCTAGGAACTTCCCGCCTTCCCATTCCGCCATGCAGATAACTACCATCGAGCGATGACGGCGGCGGAGACCATCTGCGACAGTAGGCGAGATATGTTCATCCAAAAGGAGTTTGAGCATCTCAGCTCTTTGACGCAGGTCGCGAAACGAATTCGGCGGCCTGAGGCAACATGCGCTTCAGAGCCTCCCAATCCGTGGCAGTGTTCTCGGAGATTGCCCCCTCGATTTCTTCTGGAAAGGCCTTTGCATAATTGACAGCGGCTTGTACCTTCGCTTTTGGCCATTGGAGGTGCTTGGCCACGGCCGAGACATCAGCCTTATAGCTTTGAACGAGCAGCAATACCTCCCACACAGCGAGTGTGCTCCCCTGAATGCAGGCTTGCCGGCCCGCAGCGGAATCGCGAAAATCGATGAACGCGAATTCCGACCGCCTGAGACCCTCCTCGACCAGCCGGGCGCTCGCATCGCTGGGGGTCCATCCATGCCGGTTGGCCATTCGCTTCAGGCGCTTTCCGCTCTCTGCCGGTAGACGCATGCTGATGACGACGGGGCGAGTCGTTCTCATCGAACCTCTCTTTCTACAACGTAATTATTGTAAGTATTGTAGCATCTGGTGAGGGAGAGAGAGCGAGATTAGTTGCAGTTCGAATTACAGAACGAAGAGAAGTCTATTCCATTTCGCCGAGTCAGGCCGTTACCCGAAGTGAGACCTTCCGTGTCTGGAGCCGGGGATACAGTCTCTCCGGTGATCGAAATTCATGGCATTGAGGCACTGAAGAATTCAAACTTTTGCTTGATACGCAGGGCGGCAGCGCTCCGCGCCTCGCTCACTTCTTTGGCGCAAGCGCTCAAATCACGCGGTAGCCACTTTCATGTACACGATGTTCACGGAGTTCACACCTGTTTCGAAGTGATTCCGCTATCCCCTTTCTTTTCAATGGAAAGGGCAGCAAAACGACAGCGAGCGCCGGATCTCAGGTTTGTTTGACCCGTTTACGCCGCTCGGCCATTAATACAGCATGGTGATTTCACCGACCGCGTGCCGGAACCAGGATCGCGCGTCCTTCCAACGCGACCAGTACCCCATCTGCGTACTCGCTTGCGTCATCGGGAAAGCACCAACCGACCACCACGGATGCATCGATAACAATCCCGGTCAAAACCGCCGCCCCTCTTCCACCATCTGACGGACGTTCATCTTGCCGGGCTTGATCCGCTTGCGCAGCTTCCGCATGCCTTCGACAATCTCCTTGTGCGTCATTCTTGCGCTTGTTTCTCCGACAGGGACCAGCATCGCCGCAGGAATGCCATGCCTCGTAATCGTAATCTTCTCTCCCCTGCTAACCCGATCGAGCAATTCCGCCAAATGTGTCTTGGCGTCAAAAGCCCCTACGAATGCCATCTTGATGTCTCCTTTAAATTAGCCCCCACTAGCTTACTTGTAACCCGAAAAGCTTTTCCGTCAAAATGTAGGCGACAGCACTGTGCTTCGCGTTTCCTATCGCAGACTGGGAATTTGGGAGCCATTTTTTATACTCTAGTTGCACCCATTCCTACACGCAAGTCGCCGGCCACGACGAATTTCTAGGAAGGTATCCACGGGATCGCACATAGGAAACGCGGAGAGACTCAGTGTGTATTCTGGCCATTTGAGACCCCCATGGAATGATTCTCATTCCGAGTGAAAACCACGCACTGAAGGTACGTCTTTATCGGCCTATGCGGGGAGACCGGTGGTTCTGACCTTTACATGGCTTGTCTTGCACACCTGCCATAGATGTAATACACTTGTTCCATGAAGACTCTCACGGTACGACTGCCCGAGCCACTGGTCGCGGACATTGAGGCGGAATCGCGCGGGCGCAAGATCTCGAAGTCGGATGTAGTTCGCGAACGGCTCGAGCGTGCGCCCCGGCAGCGCCGCCGTACTGCCTCTCTCGATGCCATCGCCGACCTCATCGGTTCCGTAGATGGCTTACCGACCGACCTAACCGCGCGAAAGAAGGAGTATTTGCACGCCACCGGTTATGGCCAGAAACGTCCTCGTTGATGCTGGATTTGTTGTAGCGTTGCTTAGTAGCCGAGACGCTCACCACGAATGGGCCGTGACGCAGGCGTCTGAGATGCCTCCACCTTGGTCCACGTGCGAAGCCGTTCTGTCGGAGGCCTTTCATCTTCTCGGCGAGCGTGGTGCCCCCAATCTCGGCGCACTACTTCGCCGCCGGGCTCTGCTCGTCGCTTTCACGCTTGCCGAGAACGTAGAGCCAGTCATGAAACTGATCGAGAAGTATTCCAACGTTCCGATGGGCTTCGCCGATGCTTGCCTCGTTCGCATGACCGAAACGCTTGCCGATCCCATCATCCTCACGACCGACCAAGATTTTCGAGTCTACCGCCGCCACAGCCGCCAAGTAGTTCCTTGTGCGACTCCCGAATGATGTGCAAACTGGTTTGGCAGGGGGGCAGGTCGCCAGCCGAAATCAGTCGGATTCTGGCAGATGTGGAAGGTTACGAAAATGCGCGTTCGTAACTTGGCGAACTGGGCGCGAAGGGACTGATTCAAGGCAAGCAGTAACACTGACCGGCGGTACTCGCAGTACTATTGACGCCGCTAACCCCCCGCGAGGGATCATAACGACTGAATTATTGAAATCTACCCCCGGGGGTTTTCCATGGCCAGTCCCGCAATGGATTTCCGAACTTCTTTGATCCCCATCTTTACGGCGCGCTTGAAAACACTGCGCGCCATGGCTCCAGGACTCCGTGCATTTGCCGCGGCCGGCCTTCGACGAACTCCAATCGCTCTTGGAAAGAGTGGAAGCCGTAATCCGGGAATCTGTCGGTCCAGTCCCCTTTGAGTCGGACTAACACTGGCGTTTCGAAGATAGCCGGGACCTGCGCTTTTGAGAGGCACTCACTGCACAATGTTTGACCTTCAAGAAGGTAGATGTCTATTCTGCATGACTGGCAGGTCGTTAGAGACTTCTTCCCTTCGTCGTGGACGACAACCTTAGGACGCTGAATTTTAAGGTGGGGCGGGGGCTTTGGCACAGCCGAGATCGTGGAACTTCAACCCGTTCGACGACTCCGCTTAAGCATGAGCCCAAGCAGACCTGCGCCAGTCAGAAACAGTGTGCAAGGTTCCGGTGCCATCGTGAGTGCAGAAGAACCGTTGAACGGGCCTTGATGCGTGATATCAGTACCTATGGGCGACCAAGCGGGATCGAGATCGTTGTTGCGGATCCAAGTCTGAAGATCCGGCGCAAATGCGGTACCGGGCGGGACGCAAAAGTGTTCCGAAGCGATTTCTACCTGCTCATCCCGTCGAATCGCTGGCTGTGATTCACCAACCGTTACATTCCGAATCCAACGGTTTCCCGAAAGTGCGCGCCGCCACCAACATCCACCTGTTCGAGAGGCCAGCGTGACCGATTGGGGTAGTACCCTGCCGCTTCGGTTCTTGGCGGCCACGGCGTTGTGGCCTACTGGGTGTGAGGCTGCGTCAGGCAGCCGCCTTTTTGTCGGGCGTCTTCAACGAAGGAGCACGTATGAGGAAAACACTTTTTGTTGGCGCAGTCCTGCTCTTCGGTGTGTCGATCACTTTGACGGTGGGTGCGGAACGAGTAGCGGCGCAAGGGCCCGCGGGCAACGGCGCGGCCGCCGCCGCACAGGAGAGCTCGCGCTCCCTTAATCCGATCAACTGGGTCAAGAAAGATTCCAAGAATTCCACCGAGGCACCCGGAAGCAGAAGTGAGGCAGAGAAAAAACTCACCCCCAGCCTGCAAGCCCAGGGGCTGTTGGCAGCTAACGCGACCGCTAGCGACGCCTGTGCGCCATTTACGGCATTAGATGGATGTCTTGCTGCCCTTCACGCCAGCCACAATCTCGGAGTGGATTTCAATTGCCTCCGCGCCGACGTAACCGGCGTTCATACCAGTGCGGATGTGTCCGGCTGCAAGGTTGCTGACGGAGAGAAAGCTCAGGGCCTGAACAAAGCCATCCACCAGTTGAAGCCCGATGCCAACGCCAAGCAAGCCACAAAGGACGCGGAGCAACAGGCCAAGGACGATCTAAAAGGAATTGGCCAGTAGCTCGACACTCAAGAAATGTCCTTCTGAGCTTCAACGGATATGCACCAAGTTGATTTGCTCACCCTACTTCAAATGATCTGGGAGTTTCGGCACCGACGAAACGTTCTGAAGTTGTTGAGCGCCGCTCAAAAGGTAATTAAGTCGTCTTCAGCCGCTTCAGGAAGTTATTCCCGTCCGGATCGCGCACCGCTACAGTCCGCGCCCCCCCTTGTCGCTGGCTCGGTCGCGAAAGCGACCTGTTTTGTCGGGCATGGCACAAAAAGCAATCTCTCCCTTGACTCAGGCTGACACCTCCCCCTTGTTGAATGCCAGGAATTTCGTGAGCCACGAGTCTATCCTCCGCGTATGCGGTCGACGGGAACTTCCACTTCGTTGACCCCGCGGAACGAGAAGAGCAGTCGCACGAGATACTTTGGCGGGTCCTGCGAGATCTGCTTACGATGTTTCCTACCGCGTCCGTCACAGCGGCGTGGAAGGTTACCTGCTCAACCTGCATGCCTGCAAGGTTGACACGAACGAGTTGTCCTGGCTTAAAGGAAGCTTCCATTCACACTCCTAAGTTTTCTCGCCTGCCGTCGCTTTTGTCACCTGCCCTCCCCCACTACACTGGCGGGCATCTTCCCTACGGACATATAATCCACATCGTTGTGAGCCAAGTAGGGCATTACGTCTTTGGATGCCGCGGTTGTGGGACCCGGCTCCGGTTACCGAGTGAAATCGTAGAGCAGCAAACTGATTCAGTGGGCCTCGTGTGTAATCAATGCAAACGAGGCGCTAGCTACTTCCTGGACGAGAACAAGTCCCCCCTTCGGTCTCAATCTAAGTGTTATGGATGCGTTCTTTGCTGCTACGGCCGGGGCTCATGGGCTCACGTTGGTTACCCGGAATGCCAAGCACTTCGAGAGACTGGGCGCTAGTCTGATCAATCCTTGGCTCGAGCGTCGGTAAATCGGAACTCTGTGCTTCGCAAGCTGGTTGATAATGCGGCATCCACTCGCCCGTGAGATTCCGTGCTTTTCGCTACCTGCGCCAGCGAGATTCCCGGCTGCTGATCACGCACGATTTGCAGGCCAACAGCATCGACTCTGTTATGAGACAAGACAAATAGCTTTGCGAGTCGGAAGCGGCGTCAAGGGCGGTTCGATGCGTTGATTGTGGTTCCCACGGCTCCGGAGCATCGACGGACGTGTACGTTTCCGTGGCGATACTGTAAGTGAATCCGTGTGTGACGCCACCGGAGTCCACGTAGCTCCCCACTACCTCTCCATCGTTGTTCAAACCCAGCGCTTGCGTGAAAACGGACCCTAGGAACTGGAGAAACGTCCACATGACCGCCGTGCGCGTTGATTCCTTCGAGGTTTCCAGAGCGCCCGCGGTGTGCGCCGTCTGCCACCGTCACGCGCTCACGTTCGTTGAATAAATGTCGGTGTTTTTATAGCTCATCCGAGCTTACCGGAATCGGATCGAACATTTCTGTCGTGATTTTCATACGCTTCCTCCGGCTGTCTCGTGACAAATGACTTCTCCTGCCCGTTCCTTTCTTTTCTCCTTCGGCGCTCATTATCTGCCGTATGCGAGCGCGACTCCATAGTAATTGGGCAGAGCTCGCTCGCTTTTGTGCAACCGTTTGTTCAACCACAAGGACACCGGACGTGTCCGGTTATCCGACACGAGTTAGGAGTCTTCAGAAAGGCGTGGCAAGGTTCTAGAATCCGCTGTTGCTCATCTGGAACTCGCATTTCCATTGCTTTCTTTACTCTGATGGATAAGAGACAGATTATGCGGTGGACGTAACCCAAGCTTCCTTCTTGTAGGGCGTAGATGTACCACAGCTTCTTCCGGCTGCGCGAGAATCCTTTCAACGTCAACGTGGATCCGCGCTTTTTCTTTCCCACACGACAAACGGAAGAAGCTCTGCAGAAAGTTGCCTACGGGATTCAGAACCGCAAGGGTCTCATCCTCCTCACCGGCGAAGTTGGGACGGGCAAGACGATGTTGATCAACCAGTTGCTCGACTGGCTGCGCCAGCTGCGGACGCCGACAGCCTTTGTTTTCAATTCGCGAAATTTGGGCGAAGGTGATCTGTCCACCTTGATGGCCTGCGATTTCGGAGTCGCGACCGAACCAAACGATAGAACAACTCTTCCAATCCGACTCAACTCCTGGTTTCTCGAGTGCTACCGAGTTGGCGTGAGCCCGGTCCTGATCGTGGACGAGGCGCAGGACTTGTCGTTCGAGAGGCTTGAGGAAATAAGACTGCTGCTTAATGTCGAGACCCCGTCCGAAAAAATGCTCCAGATAGTACTCGCGGGCCAGCCGGAACTGGACAACAATCTTAACCAACCTGAGGGACGCCAGCTCCGTCAGCGGATCGCGGTCCGCTGCAAGATAGGCCCGCTAACGCTGGAGCAAACCCATGGTTACATCGAACACCGGCTGAGACTCGCAGGCGCTGACGGCGATCCGATCTTTGCGCGACAGGCGATGGAAGCAGTCTATTTTTACGCGCGTGGGATTCCCCGTATGATCAACCTGATCTGCGAACGCTCGCTGATCAATGCATACGTTGACGAACTGCGGCCGGTGCCGGTGCACATAGTCGAGAAAGTGGCGAGCGAGTTCGAGCTAACTTTCGGTCCCGCAACGCCTAGCCCAGCGTCAATCCAATCTACTTTTGGGTGGGCGGAGACGCATCCCACAGCACCGCACGAACCGGCTCAGGCGCAACGAGCTCAAGCCGCCGTGGCCGGCGTTTCATCTCACTTCCCTAAGCAACTCGCTCCAGTGTTCTCAGAACCTCAAGCGCTCTTTGCGACGGCAAGCATCTCGGAGGCGCGTCGCTCAGTAAACGATTCTTTTGCGCCAGCAACCCCATCCGCGCCAGCCGAGCAATGGGGACCTGGGCCTTTGATCTCGCCTGCGACTGCGCCTACTCCGACTGCTCAGCATGTTTCCGGAACCGTGTTGACACCGGCATCGAGTCCATACCGTGTTACAAATCCTTCGTATGAAGCGAAGCGATCGGGCGCGGAGATTTGCAGCGTCGAGAAGTTCACCGTCCAGCGTCACTGGGTGACAAGCCTCCACACACGACAAAGATTTCGTCGGTGGTGGGCAGCATGCCGAGATCGATGTTTGGCCATGGTCAATACCTCAACCCAACGGCTAGCAGCATTGTCCGTGTTGAGGTGGTTAGCAACACCAACGCGTCGAATGCAGCCTGCTAATCGGCGCTGGCAAAATGTGCAGCATAAGTCGGGCTGGGTTCCTCTTCGCTCGCATCGCGATTGGCTCAAGTGGCTGGATGCATATGCGGCCATCATCGTCCAAGCGACCCGGCACCACAGAACGGCCCTTTTCCGATGGCTCCAACAGCCCCTCAGTTCAGCGCACCGGCGCTAACGGGCCCAACCTTAGGGTACTCTTGTGGTTCCTTATGCGGACCTACCGAGGATCATGCTGCGTGTCATCGATTTGTCCGTATGACGTTGCGTCGCTCATTTTCTGAAGGAATCTGTTGTGCGGTACGAAGCGATCGGAGGGCGGATAGAAATTGCCGCACTGGCCCTTGCCATTACGATGGTGGGTGCGTGGATATCTTATAAGTGGCTCGAAACTCCTTTTCTGCGACTTAAAGAACGGTTCACACACCCATTCGCACCCGATTTAAAGCCGTCAGAGCAGTTTCGAATTCGGCGAGAGATGCACGCCCCATTCCACATCAACAAGCGTTCTCATCACCGAAACTCGCGCGTGCCCGCTAAAGCCGAGTTTTGTCTTAACGTGGCTCGAGGCCAAAATCTATCTCGGCTGCCATACGGCGCAAACACAACGAAGCATTGTTCGGTTGCTTGGCAACACCGTACCCTAGGTAGAAGTTCACGCGCTGCTGGAATCCTTCCGAGACGTGCGTTTTGATGGCTGAAATGGATGGGCGCTATCTCAGTCTGGCTGTGTGACGCAATCGTTCCGCGCGAGCGCTGCAGGCAAATCTGCCGGGGATCGAAATCCTTCCGGAGTCGCGATCACTATTCAACCTGATTTGATTGGCTTGGGCGAAACAACGAGTATTGGGACCAAGAATTGGGCGATTTCCGGACGGAAATGATCGGTTCGAAAAACTCATATTCCTATATCTAAAAGACTTAGATAAGTTCGTTTCGCAAAAATCGAGGCCCCGATCCCATTTATACTATGTATGTAGTATATGGAGCAGCGTCGAAGAGCTCGGGTCGTTCTCCGCTCCGCAAATGCCCCTCACGGCCGGGCCGCATTCGAATGGCCATGCACGGCTCGAACGGCTCGAGCAACGGTCAGCCGCGATTGCGCGACCAACTCTGCCTGCTGATCCGCCAGCACAATCTCGATCCGACGCTCGTGAAGGCCTACGCCGCGGATTTCTGCGGCACCGCAACGCTTAAAGATGCCAGCCGTGACCTGGTCGAATCGTTCATCACTGAGCTTGCGACCGCGGCGAAAAAGGATCGAGACGCGCTCATCTGCAAATTGAATTCCTACGCTCAACCTGCGGAGGCAAACCCATGAAGCGACACATTCCCGGTCTCCATTCACGACAGCAGGATCACGAAAATCTTCTCGAAGGCCTGTTCCTCGTTCGAGTCGATGCCGCTTCCTATCGCTGGCATCCGCAAAAGCCGTTCTGTCCGTCCGGTTTGTCGTTCTTGAGCCCGAAGCGCTTTGCGCGAACGATCATTTTCAGGTCGGCTCTACTGCACCGAACGAGCCTTGTGGAAACTGAATTGGTTCCTGCGCGATTTTGGCTATGACCCCGACCTGCTCAACCAAGATCAGGTGGATGAAAAGGCTTTGCTCAATCTCCGCGGAGTCGTCCGGACATCCTACGTCACGCTGAACGGTCGCTCTTTCCAAAACCTCGAAGCTTTTGCTCCGGCAGACGGAGTGGGAAGAGCTTTCCTGCGAGACCGTCGACGCGAAGCACGGGCTGGGGAGCGGCGATGACCTTTAGCCACACGCAGATTTGCCAGTATCTTCGCTGTCCCAGGAGCTACCGCTATCGCTATCTCGACGGCTGGCGCGAGAAGGAAACGCGCGCTGCGATGGCTTTCGGCCGTTGTTTCGAAAAAGCTCTCGCCGCCTACTTCTCCGGAGAGGATTGCTCGGCGGCGCTATTCAAGGAATGGGGCGCTTTTCGGGACGCTCCGTTCGAATACAAGAAAGGAGATTCCTGGGATCGCCTCGTTCACCAGGGAGTCCATTTGCTCCAGCGATTCGCTCAGGACGATCGCGTCAAGATTCGCCGTCCGGAGCAGGATCTGCAGGTGAAGATGGTCCGCAGCCTTCCAGGCGACAACGAATTCGTCGCTTATATCGACGCCCTCGGCGAACTCGATGGCACGCAATGTCTCATCGACTGGAAAACGACGACGAGCCGTTACTCGGAGGAGCCGGCAGGACTTTTGACGCTCGATCCCCAGATGATTTGCTATTCCTGGATCAGCGGAATTCCCGATGTTGCGGTTGTTGTCTTCGTTCGAAAGAGCATTCCTGAGATTCAGTATCTGAAAGCATCCATCACGGACGAGCAGACGACGTGAGTATGGTCGTCTGGTTGAAGCCACGGTCGGTCAGATCCAATCGGGCCAATTCCCCTCGCACAGCGGCATCCGTTTCCCGCAAAACGGGTGTGTCAGCTGCTCTCATCTGGGGCTCTGCCTCGATCGTCCCGAATTGGTTGCCGCGAACCTAATCCGAAAGCCAGGAGCAAGCGATCTTGATTGGCTGGACGAACTTGTGGATTGACGGACGGACCGTGGTGTCTCCCGAACTCAATCGCCGACGGGCCCTGATCGTTCTCGAGAAGATCGATGAGATCTTGGCCTGGGAGCAGACGAAGGAGCATGAGCGCGATGAGCGATTCGTCGAGCTCGGGCAGTATCTCTGTGAAGTGCGAGCCGGGCAATATTGGCGGCTCGAAAATTTGAAGTCGTTCGACGAATTCCTCGAGAAGCGATTCCCGGAGTCGCGCCGAAAAGCTTATTACCTGCTCGCGATTCACGAGCATCTGACCCGAGTGCCGAAGCAGCAACTTCGCGAAGTGGGCTGGACGAAGGCACGAGAACTGGTAAAGGTAGCGCGTCGCGATGGAACCGAATTCGACTGTGCACCCTGGGTGCACAAAGCGAAGGAGCTCCCGAAGGAAGAGTTTAGACGGGAAGTGGATCGGTACCTGACCGGCAAGGAAACGGAGCCTTGGGAGATCATCTATTTCAAGCTGTACAAGGGCCAATTGTCCGTGGTCGAGCGCGCGCTTGAAATCGCAGCCCTCATGCTCGGCAGCGACAAATCTCGGGGCTATTCGCTGGAAATGATTTGCGCGGATTTTTTGGCAGGCGCCGCCTTGGAAACGGACAATTCCGTACAAGCTCACGAATCCTCAGCATCCATCGGATTGCGCAGCCGCAACATATGGGCCGTCGGATCCTACAGAAAAAGCGAGATGAGCGACTCCATCTTGCAAAAGAGGCCTCGAATTCGAGTAGCGTTCGTCCCGTATGCGAGGCTGCGTAAGGAAATCTTGGAGCGCGATAACTGGCGCTGTCAGGTATGTGGCGGCCTCAAGAATCTCGATGTTCACCACCTAAGACGGCGCAGCGCACTTGGAGACGACCTGAAAACCAACCTGATCACGCTTTGTCGGAAATGCCACCAATTGGTGCACGGGCCCGTCCCAACTTAGAATTTCTTCTACTGAGTGAAAGGGTATTTTAGATCGCGGAGGACATCATGAACTTGGTACTCAAAATCCTAACTTATAGTCAGCAAGAGAACGCGCTCAAGCGGTCCGCTCAAGTTTTTTGTGGCCGGGGCTGCGAACGTCCACTAGGTCTTGGTTTCATTGAACTTAGAAGTATCTATAAATGCCTGCTCCGGCTCGCGCCCAGCAGGAGTGGCTGGCAAGACAACGGTGCGTCAAAAAGAAAAAGCCCGGCGTGCATTGCTGCGCACCAGGCATTAAGAAACACAGGAAATACTAAGAGACTGGAGCCGAATGATTCGCTCGCCGGCGCCACGCGCCGAGTGCAAGCATGCCCGAGCCGAGCAGGAACAGACTTGCTGGCTCAGGAGTATTGACCACCGGGTCCGTGCTAAATTCCTTGTAGTCTGAGTGGTTCAGCCACCAAATCCATTCTGCGGTTTTGGGCACGCCCGACGAAAACTCATGCAGCCCATGCATAAAATCAGAGTTTGGGCCCTTGAATAGATCCAGATCAAAGGTCGGAAACCTGCCGGCGTTCAGCTTCAGACCCTCGCCGACGTGGACGTCGTGCGAGTAGTAAGGGGCCGTGTCAGCGTCCGATTCGTGAATTCCGTCAGCATTGGCGGGAGGTGCAATCAATAGCGCGGCAGCAAGACCAAGGAAAACCAGGATCTTATGCAGCATGAGACCCCCGAACGCAATGAACCCCTACAGATTACGGTCAATGTTACTGGCACGTTAGGGGCCATCGACGCTTTCTCAAAACTGTATGAAAATAAGCGTCTTCCTTGTCTTGCCGAGATAACAACTACGGACGTCGTGGAAGAGTATTGGTTCGTTGAGGAACTTATGTGCAAACATTTGCAGACGTTACACGCTTGCGCCCCTCTCCACTGCCAGGCAGGCATGCCGCTCCGTTACTTGGTAGTTCTCGCACGCATGCCTGACCGCGCCACGCTGCCGCTCAGGGCTTAGAAGTTTCCCTCCGCCACGTCCGTCAAAATCTGCTTCTCCAGCGATAGTTCCGCCACAAGTTGTGATCTTTCAACAGGTTGTCCATTGGGGAGACGCTGATTGTGCTGAGCAATCTCACGTTTCCGAGGGACCGAACGGACATCTATAAGAACGCCCGACTAACACTTCGCGGCCGAGAGGCCGTGGTGAGAGCCATGCTGGACAGGGGCGCACGGCCGCCAAGTGAGCTCGCGACTATCAGTCCGATAACCGGGCCTGGTTGCTGGGCCGTAGTTCTCGTCCGCACCGTTTTTATCGGGCCAGTTCGCCGAGCTTGATTGAACAGGTGGAAGCAGTAGGACTGTTGGGTAATTTCGGCTTCCTTGCAGTCTTGCGATGGTCTTTCCATTGGCGATTTCCGCTTGGATCTGCCGCACCAACGTCACGATTTGCTCTGGCTTATATCTCTTCATTGGCATGACCGTTCTTCCTCCTAGGTGAATTCTCTCTCACCTCACCTGGTACAAAAATCCACAGTCAGGCCAATGAAGCATGCCCGCTACTAGAAGCGATTTCCTGAATCTCGTCGAAAGGCCTATTACCTGCTCGCGATCCACGAGCATCTAACTCGGATACCGAAGCGGCAGCTACGGGAGGTGGGCTGCACGAAAGCGAGAGAACTTGTAAAGGTGGCGCGTCGTGATGGCACTGGATTCGATTGTGCACCCTGGGTGCACAAAGCGAAGGAACTACCGAAAGAAGAATTCAAGCGCGAAGTCGATCGTTATCTGACTGGGAAAGAAACGGAGCCCTGGGAGATCATCTATTTCAAGCTCTATAAGGGCCAGCTGGTTGTGGTCGAACACGCGCTCGAGATCGCCGCTCTGATGCTCGGCAGCGACAAATCTCGGGGATATTCGCTCGAAATGATTTGCGCCGATTTTCTAGCGGGAGCGGCCCTGGAAATTGACAAGGCTGTACAAGATCCCGGACCCACAGCAGTTAGCGATCGCCCCGTCCCGAGTGCTGAAGAAACCATGTCTGCCGAAGGCGCGACTTGAGCGACTCAATCTCGCAGAGGAAGCCTCGAACCCGATTGGCGCCAGTCCCATACGCTACGTTGCGTGAAGAAATCTTGAGGCGGGATAACTGGCGCCGTCAGATCTGTGGCTGCCGCAAGAATCTCGATGTTCACCACAAAAGACGGCGTAGTGCGCTGGGTGACGATGTCGAGCCCAACCTCATTACCCTTTGCCGAAGAATGTCACCAAAATCAGCACGGAGTCGTTCTTCATACAGGCGCCGGTGGAGCGAAATGTTCCTGAGAACTGATTCGCGTCGGAGCTCGGATTTCCAGTGAACGGAAATTCTACTTCGGCATAATAGATCTCGAAAAAAGGGGGCGTTCAAGAACTCGTTTCATTGGAGTCGTTGGAATCTTTGAGTATTTTCCTCACCGAGGGGAGCATTGTAGAGATTCTCATTTCATGAACAGAGCGATACCAACGGGTCAGAATTTTGTGGGATACGGTTCCTCGCAAGCCGAAGCGCAAATCGTTACCGAGGAAAAGCCGCCTTTCATTTGGATCACGAAGGAAACCTCATCGCCAGCACTTAAACCTATCCAAAAACCAAGAAGCGAGAACGGCCTCCATCAGCTTGTCTTAGCGACGAAGTTAGCAGGGTCCTTCATTGCCTTTTGACGAGACTAACGTCGATGCACTCGATTCCGTGAAAATGGCGGGCAGTCGCCAGGTCTGCCGACGCTGACATCTGGCCTGACATTTAGCTAATGGCCGATCATGCATTCTAACTCGTCAGGGACTCAAGCAAGTTAAAGGCGGGCACGTTGTCGCGGGCAACTGAGACTTCTTCCCGGATAACTGCCAGATAATCATGTCCGAATTTCTGATCGGGTTCCACGTAGTTCCCCTCGGCCCATTCATTCCAGGACTTAAGAAAGACGAGACGACGTTCGACGGGATGGGACTTAACTAGATTAAGGGCATTACGTAAGTGTGTGCGAAACAACTCTGGTGTCGACTCATGCAGTACGCATCCTCGCGTGTGGGATCTTGGTGTGTTGTCCCAGTTGGGAGTCACGGTCGGCGGATGCACATCCGGTTCTCCGTTGCAGCCCTCAAGCATGTAAGGAAGCGCATGCCTGTACAACCGTACGTCGGCAAACTGCCCCAATGCCAGCCGATAGCGACGCCAGAACGAATGAAGCAGCACATCTCCGAATGCGCCAGGACCCGCTAGCGCGCCAGAACTCCCGGATTTCCTCTGGCCATAAATCCTTGGAAGGTCCCCACCACAGTGCAACTGTCAAACCCGCGCGACCTAAAATCCCAAGCTGATTCGGATGGGTACAGATGCGCAATGAAATGTATGCCTGGTAGACCGTTCTGAACAGCCAATTCCTGCCATTGTTGGATGAAGTTTGTTAGATTTGGAAATCCCAGGGGACGATAGATGAGAAAGATCGGTCGTGAGTCTAATCGGAGATAACGCTTATCAAGGAATGCATCCAGCAGTGCCAGAAAGTGCCTCCGATTGTCGACGGGGCCGGGGTAACTTTGTTTGATGGAAATGCGGTTCGGGAAGCCATGCCAAATGCCTGACCATGATTGATTGGCCCAACAAAGGCAGAACGGGAAATCAGGCTTCCCACAAGCGACTACTTCGTTGAACGGTCGCTCAAGCAAGCGTTTTCCTGCAAACCAGTAATGGTAATAGCAAAAAGCTTCCACTCCGGCATTTCGGGCCATTTCTGCCTGCGCTTCTCGGACCCCAGGCACCCTCAGATCGTAATAACCGAGGTCCGCAGGCAGGTGGGGCTGATAGTGTCCCCTGAATAGCGGCTTCGCCTTTGCTACGTTTGTCCATTCCGTAAATCCCTTTCCCCACAACTCATCATTTTCTGGAATCGGATGAAATTGCGGGAGATAGAAAGCAATCAACCTGGCCCGGACACCCATCATCTTATCTCCAGCGCGCTGTGCACACCTACAGACAGGGAGTCTGTCGGCTTGGCAACAATCGCGAATTGTTGAAATCTCAAATCGACGAATTTCCCAAGGGAAAATGCATTCATCAATTTGTATGCAGCCCAAAGAGGCTTACTTGCATTAGGAATTCCCACGTAAGCGTTGATGCCGCAGACGTTTTCTACGATGTAGCCTTCATCCAGAAACATTTTCAGAATGCTCGATCTTGTGAAGAATCGAAGGTGTGTCTTATCAAGTAGGCCGGATTCTGAGTATTCCCATCTGCCATGCATTACCAATTGCCAAAGAACCGGAAGCTGGCGAACATTCGGAATCGAAGCAACGACAGTTCCGCCAGGTGCCAGCAATCCCTTCGCATACCGCAAGGCCTGTTCCGGAGCGGGCATGTGTTCGAGCACGTCGGCGAATACGATGCAGTCAAAGGTTCCGGCAGGCAATTCGGTCTCGGGACCAAACGGACCCTCGATCAGATGATCGAGCTTGGATACTGCCTTGGCGGCAGCAGATCGGAGCAATTCCACTCCCCAGACTTCGATGTTTCCCCTACGCTTTAATGACTGCCCGAATGTGCCCGCGCCGCATCCGACGTCCAGCAAGCGACGGCAGTTAGCTGGTATGAAACGGAGCATCTCCGGGCGCGACTCTGCAAAGTAGTCCGCAGACTTAATTTCGTAATCGCTTCGCAAAACCGCCGTGGAATCCATACCCTTCAACCTCGGAAGTTACCTCCAAGCTTGACCCGCAGAAGAATGCCCGTCGGCTTACGTTCGCGCACGAGCAAGATTTTGCGAAATCACGCTCCCCGCTTCTTGAAAAAAGCGAAAACCGGTACAAAGGCCTTGGATTGTGGCGACGACCAAGGCGGTGAATAACACTCTGCAAGCCAGCGTAAAGATGGTGCCTCCCAGCGAAGCTGGGAGAAGCGCTGTGAGAACGTAACCGCCGATCACGGCAGGGATCGCAGGCCATAATTGTGCAGCGATATCTCCAATGCTGATGCCAAGATAGCGACGCAAAAACGGCACGTAGATAAGGGCTTGAGTGACGTAAGCGACGAACACGGCGGCTGCCACGAGTACAATTCTGCCGGTTCGCAATACCGACAAAAGCAGCAGCAATTCGACGGCTCCGGCTAAGCCGGCGGCGTACATCAGCGTTCTAGTTTTTCCAAGGACCATAATACAGTTGCCAAGAGGTTCGGTTACTGTCCGCACGATTCCATACAAGCAGAGTATTTGAAGAGCCGCGGCCGCCGGTAGCCATTTTCCGGTGCCTTTGCCCAAAAAGGTCACCAGAAAGAAGTGGGTGTTTGCGAGTAACGAGGCGTTGGCTACCACTGCGACAAATCCTACGAGATCCACCGTCTTCAGATACCATCGCCGAATCGACGCTGGGTCATGCTGAATCGCAGAAAATGCAGGGAACAGGACGTTGTGTACGGTGTCGTAGAGAAGCCCACAGATGAAACTTCCCCAGGTAAACGCCAGGGCGTAATACCCCAGTTGCGTGGCTCCCATTCGGGAGCCCACGAGGAAGTTGTCTAGATTCATTACCAGAAAGACCAGCATCCCGCCTCCGAGCAGAGGAATGCCAAAATGCAAATATTCGCGCGTATCGGGCCAATCGAAATGAAGGCCAACGGAAATTTTCTTCACGAACTGCAAGACAACACCGCCCGCCAAGTTGGCGCCCACATCGGCAAGGACGACCGCCCAATATCTCCATCCATACAAAATCAGTGTAACAGCGAGGATCGTTCGGGTTACAGAGCTGGCAACGCCTGGTATCACCAAGGCCCTATAGTTCTGCTCCCGCATTAGCGTGACTACAGACATGAATCCGATCGTGCTCACGAGAAAGTCGAGGGCCAAAACGCGAATCACATTGCCCGTGGCCGGGTGCGCAAAAAAACGATGCGCGAACGGAGCGATCAGCAAAGCGGCAATATATGCGCCAGAACTCAGGATAATCTTCAAGGTAAAGGCAGTCCGTAGACTTTGCTGATCGAGGGTCGGTTGGCGGATGGCAGCGCTGGCCACGCCCAGGTCACTGAAGTGGCTTAGAAAACCGATGATGATGCCCGCAAATCCAACGACCCCATAATCCGAAGGAGTAAGATTTCTCGCCACAACCGAGCTTGTAACGGCTATGCAAACCAGGGACGTCCCTTTGGTGAGGCTGGTGTAGAGGACATTGCGAAATATCCTGGCTTTGGGAGTGGTCATGAAGATCTTAGGGCAGTCTATCATTCTGCGGCGGCTCGTCTGGCATGTGAGAACGCTGCTCATTTCCATCTCGGGCACACGTCATAGATTGATGGAGGGTCGCGAGAAACCGCTAGAAATTAACTATGCACTTCCATCGACCCGCATCAGGCGCGAATCGATAGAGTCTTTACAGGCTGGGGTGTTTCGTTTCGGAAATGAACTTCGGTTTCGCCGTCCCGCGCAGACGCATTTTGCGTCCGACACCGCCGAAGTCGTCGGGGGTGCTGGCAGAGGGAGGGCGGGATGCTGATCTCCTTGGCCTGCCGGCGTTCCCGCAAGCTCCCGGCGCGCTGGCCATCATCGCGCGCGGGGCGTGACGAATCCGGGGACGCGGGACTGCATATCGCGTGCGTCAGGTCAGGGAGGACTTCGCGCCGGTGGCACCGGCCGGGAAGTGGCGTTTAGCCGGCCGTGGGGCGCTGCTGATCTGCCGGACTGTGGTATCCCGGTTCCGGACCAGGCGCGGATGGCGGCGATGGGCAGGGTCACGCGGTGCCACAACCGTGACACCCCTCGGCCATCAGGCCTAGCTGCTTGTCCGCGCGCCGGATCTCGGTAGCGCTCTTGGCGCGCTCGATCTGGTGCAGCTGGTAGGGCATCATCGCGTCGCTCGGTCAAGCGCCTGGATCTCCGGCTCGAGCCCGGAGCGAGTGGGTCAACGAGTCCGGCGGGAGTCGCCAGGGCTCGGAAGTAGCTTGCGGTGGCGCGGACGCGCGCGCAGGGGATCAGTTCGAACGCGGTGCGTGACGGCACGAGGACCAGCAATCGACGTCCAGCCTCATGCGCAACAGCGGCCGCAGCGGTCCCCGGGCCAGGTGAACCTCGACCCGGCACGCACCCGAGCCGCGATCGTGCTCGACTGGCCCGCGCAAACGGCTGTGGCCGACTTGCGGTCCGCCGGCGCGTCCCCTCATGCTGCCAGCTCTCAAATGCGGCCGACGCACGCTCCGAATGGGATATCAACGATCCGCCGGAACGACAGCCAGCCCGGACCAGAGCCCATGCCCGACCCCGCGCTCCTGCTGTCCCACAGCGGCGCGTCGCCAGCATCAGCGCCGCGACCGAACAGGTCGTGGTGTTCATCAGCGAATGCGGGAGCGGGCGATCCCGTCGTATCAGGAAGATGCGGGCGGCGAACCTGAGCCGATGCGCCTGATTTGCCGGCCGGCGCGCGTGGTGGTAACAGCGGCGGTCGGTGCGAGCTTGCTGAACGTGAACATTATGTCCTCTTGTGTGCCGGCGGGTTCACGCGTAGAAGTAAGGGTCGAGCACGCGAACTTGCGTGATCTCGTTCCAACCGGTAGCTCGTTGCCGATAACGGCCTTGCGGATCGGCTCCGCCTCCCCTGCGGGCGGTGCCCGGGTAGAGGAGTACGGCTGCGGGAGGACTGGGGTCATCAGCCGAGCCCCCGTCGGTAAATCCCAAGGACACGACGTGGCGGGCGCCCTACGCCACCTCGACCGGCAGCTCGTAGATCTCCGCTGTGCGGGTGAGCCGGCTTTCTCGTGCACCCGGAGCACCGCTTCCTTCGACGGCCCGGATGACAGGCAGAACACCTTGCCCGACTCCGGGTCGAGCCACGCGCTCGAAGTGCACGCCCTCGCCGACCTCGATCGCCAGATCGCGCTCGTGCGCCTGACGGAGCTGATCCTCGGTCACGCCGACGAATCCGCTGTGCACGTCCATGAACTTCGTCATGCCAGACTCCTTGCAGTCACCGGCTGAGATGCGTTCAGCCTGGATCGGAGCGGCGTGCGTTTCATCGGTCAGATGACCTAATCCGCCGTTTTCGGATACTTAACTTTGAGGAGGTGCGCGGTGGCGGGTGTCGGGGTGGTCCAGTCACCGGTACTGGTCGGCCGGGACGACTTCTTGATGCTGGCGGAGCGTCGGCTGGTGGAGACGGCGGCGGGCGCGGGCCAGCTGTTGTTCGTCGCGGGCGAAGCGGGTATCGGCAAGACACGCCTGCTCGGCGCGATCGCGCGGCGCGCGCACGCCAGCAACTTCGCCGTGGTCCGGGCGGCGGCGTTTCCTGGGGACGTGCAGTCATTCGCCGGCCTGCTGCTGGACCTGGCCGGCGATCTGATGCCTGCAAGCCGAGCCGACGCTGCGCGACCTCGGGCGGAGCCTCTCGTCGCGAGTGCGCGCGATCTCCCTGACGCTGGTGACCCTGACGCTGGTGATGCGCACCGCCGCCGCCGTCTGCTGGTGCAGGACCTGGCCGACCTGCTGGTGACGACGGAACCTGGCACCCCCGTGCTGATGATCCTTGAGGACCTGCACTGGGCCGACCAGCTGAGCCTCGATGTGCTCGGCCACCTGGCCAGCCGGCTCGCGACCAGGCCGATGCTGGTCGCGGGCGCGTACCGCAGCGACGAGCTCTACCCACAGCTGCCCATGCGTGACCTGCGGGCGCGGCTGCTGGCCCAGCGGCTGGCCGAGGAGATCCGGCTGCCGCGCCTGAGGCTGGACCAGACCGCGACCATGACCAGCGCGGTGCTCGGCCTGCCGGCCCCGGCCCAGGTGGTAGCGGCGATCCACGAGCGCAGCGACGGCATCCCGCTGCACGTCGAGGAACTTCTCGCCGCCGTCGACCAGGATGCCCTGACGCCGCAAGTCCGGCGCGGCGGTGCAGGCCGCCGCGGTGCCGGACACACTGGGCGACGCCGTGCTGAGCCGCGCACATCAGCTGACCACCCGTACGCGTGATGTGGCATCAGCGGCCGCCGTCATCGGGCGCTCCTTCGACTTCGACCTGCTGACCGCGGTCACCGGCCCACCCGGACGAGGTCGCCGACGCCTGCGCGAGCTGCAGGAGGCATATCTCGTCCTGCCCGGCGCCGACGCGGTCACCTTCGACTTCCGGCACGCCCTGATCCGCGACACCCTGTACGCCGACACGGACCTGCCCGACCCGGCGCCGCCTGCACGAGAGCGTGGCCCGGACCGCGGTGGAACGCGGCTACCGCGACGCGTTCATCTCGGCACACTTCGAGCAGGCGCAGCGCCCCGATCTCGCCTACCGCCACGCGGTCGCCGCCGCGCGCGAGGCCGCCGTCGATCTCAGCCCACGGCGAGGCGCTCGAACTGTACCGCCGGGCGGTGCGCAACCCGCCCGCCCAGCTTCCGGCGCTGGACCGGGCCGAGCTGCTCGCCGCGCTCGGCGACGAGGCCGCGGCCACCGACGACAACACGGCCGCCGCCGAGGCCTACCAGTACGGCTCATGAACTGATCGGCCAGGGCCGGTGACATGCGTGCGGCCGCCGGCGCTGGTACCGCGCATGGTCGCGGTCGCGCACCTGCTCGGTGATGATCTCGATGCCCGCGTCGGCATGCTGCAGGCGGCGCTGGACAGCCTGGACGGTGTGGCCGGCACGGATCGCGAGCGGGCGCGGCTGCGCTCCGCGATGGCTGCCGCCTACATGCTCGACCGCCGCCTCGACGAGGCCATCGCGCACGGCGAGCGCAGCCGCGCCGAAAGCCAGCGAATCGGCGACGACGAGGCCGCTCTCAACACCGCCGCAACGCTCGGATCGGTGCTGGTGTTCACCGGCCGGATGGATGAAGGCTGGCTGTTGCTCGAAGGCGCGATAGCCCGCGCCCGCGACACACAACAGGAGGCAGAGGCGGCCCGCGGATACCGCATGATCGGATCGTCTGCGTCGGTGCTGGTGGAGTACGACCTGCGCGGAGCACTGGCTCGTCGGCGGCGTCCGTTACGCGGAAAAGGTCGAACTCTGGAATCACCGGCACTACATGGCATCGCATCTCGCGCACGTCCAGTGGGCCACGGGCCAATGGGACGCGGCCACGCAGACAGCGCAGCAGGCCCTCGAAGACGGGCGCGGCGGCATTACCACCCGGATCACCGCGCGGTATGTCCTGGGCTACCTCGCGATGGGGCACGGCGACTGGAATGCCGCCAGCGACCTGCTGCGGGAGGTGTTGGCCGAGGGTGAGCAGATGGGCGAGTTGCAGCGCCTGTCGCCACCGCTGTGGGGGCTGGCCGAAACCGCACGGTGCCAGGGCGACCACGACATGGTTATAGT
>CAVOOU010000012.1:0-368927 GCA_963697645.1 uncultured Acidobacteriota bacterium
CACCTCTTTGGTGTAACGAGCGCCTTCATAATGCAGTCCCCAATTCCAACTGATAACAAAATCAAGAATGCTCAACACTGAGGCAACCAGCAACAGCACATACGACCGCTTGGGAACTTGAGCTTCGCCGCGAAATAGCTGCGGATTCCAAGCGAAAAAAAACAGCATCGGCACTGCTACCGCTACATTCGCCAAATGCAGGTCAGCAAGAAAGAGCGCAGGTATCACGGTTAGGGCTGGAAAGGGGGAGAGTACCGTTGGAACCCCAGAAAGAAGTAACCCAATCGCTGCAGGAATCAGCAATCCCAAGCCAGCCACAAATGTGATGACGGCAGGTTTTGAACTGGGATTCACCCGAGCTCTCCTAGAGGTTAACCATCATATCGCCACGACTCAGCCCCAACGTCAGTGTTAACCAAAATCCCGCCTCTCCGATTCCGTACCCGCCCTTCTTCAGGGACAAGATTTGATAACCAAGCTCCCAGCGGGCATCGCGAGGGCGGATGGGGACGGGGAGATTGATAACAACATTTTGGGTCAGTGCTCCATGAACACGCAGTGCCTTTCGTGTGCTCCCGCTGGCACCTTGAGTTTTGTGGTTTTGTTAGTTTTGCATGACGGCAGCGCTTTGGGGCTTAATCCAGACTCCCCCAGAGAAAACCATCAAAACTACAAAACTGAAGACCCAGCCCTGTGATGAACTCTATCCGCGCGGGAGACGATACAGCAGCGGCTCGCTGTCCCCGCTTGGGACTTCTGGCGATGCCTTCGTGAAGTGGCGGTCGGTAACTTTGTTAACAAACTACAGCGGTCTGGAGCGACCCAATTGGGATTAAACCGGCTCCGTCAAACCACGTCATGCTCAACATCCCAAGCCCCATCCCTCTCTCTCAATCCAATTCAACCTCCAATCAGGTTCTCTTCGGGTCTCACTTTTGACGTAGTTTCCTTCCTTCAATCCCATCATTTCGTTTTCCTAATCTTCTGCCCTCTCCCGCTTTTCCACATCATGCTGTTTGACCACCCCGTGATTCCTTTCCTTCTCCTACTAAACTTTCGTTGGCTCTCTACGGGAATTTTGGTTAATAAGGATTCCTAACTTCCTTCCATGCGAGAGGCTATCAAAAAGGTTCTCAGGAGCGATTGGGGGGATTTGTTAACAACATCTAGCTGATTGGTGACCAGCTCACTTCCTGATTTCCCTCAAATTGTGAACTTCTTCGGCAGGGTGAACGCCACGACACCGATTCAACTGAGGTGAACACAGGGGGGGGTGAGAAAACCTGAGCATGTATGGGAATTTGAGCATCTATGGATATTTTTATTCTCATACATACTCATCTCTTCATAGATGCTCATCATTTTCCACCCCCCCCTGTGTCCAACCTATCCTGTCGGCGACAGCTTCCAGAACCACGTTCCCTCATCCCCGAACCCGTCACGGACAGATTTTACGTTCAGGGCGGTTTTGGCTCGGAGAAGAGTGGCGATGGAAATTTTTGAGTCGTGGGCATCGCTGTAGATTTGAGTGCATTTTTGTGGTCTCCGTTCCAAGGATTCCCGCAGGAATTCCTTAGCATCCTCTAGCGCGGAGATTTTTTCGTGGGCGTTCGTTGATGCTTGATGCCCCGTAGCTTGGGATTGTTCACCGTGCCAAACAATCTGTGGCATCCCCTCATCCGCGTCGTGGTAATCAACTCGCTCAACTCCGAAGAGCAACGGCGTTGGAGGCGTGGAAAGATTGGTCTTTATGGTGGAAAGTACACGCAGGCCGGGACTGTGGAGGTGTGGTGTTACGAGGAGTGCAGAACGAGCTGCCGCGATGATGCCAATGGAGCCACCGCCCCGGTAGATTTTATTTTTCACTTCCTCTTTTTTGTTGGGATGGCGAATCAGAACGACGGCTACCCCAGTCGGCTCTGCAATCTGTGATGACAGAGCAGCCATTGCCCGACGAATATGTTGGTCATTCCAGCTGTTGACGCGTTGTTCGAGATATGCAACCAGTGGGTCAATGATGACAAGCACGGCTTTGGATTCTTCGATTTTTTTCTTCAGGGCGTCCATTTGACCGGGGATGATGAGCGTTTGATGCCCGTCTTCCAAGGAAAAGTTTAGCCAGTGGCATCGCGGGATGTCAGCTCCAGCAACTTCCAGACGTGGTTTAACCGTGTCTTCTAGTCCATCCTCCGCATTCACGATGACCACGCTGCCCCGTTCGCAATGTGAGCCGTCCGGCATCGGCAGCCCCATGGTAATGCGAGCCGCAGGATAGAGGGTGAGAAGCGATTTCCCCAGTCCGGGGTCGCCTTCCACCAGCGTTACCTTCCCTCTTGGAATCCAACCGCGCCAGAGCCACTCCACTGGATGAGATTGCACGTCGGCGATGCAGACCGATGCACCGCCATGATTTGGTGGTAAAGCTCTACCGGAATCCCCACCGTATGTCGCCGTGCTGTTTTCGATGGCAGTGCGGATGGTGTGCTCTCCGTAGGTCTCACCATCAGCGAAATGCTTCTCATCCCATTTGGGGCGAAATAAGCACGACCTGCGAAACACGTTATCCATGCGCTCTGAATCGCAATCCGTCCAGAATGCGAGCAGACCGCACAAGGCAATATCGGCTTCGGATTGGGATTCGTAATCTCCTTCCCAATCTCCCTCCCATAATCGTTGGAATTTGTCGCCATTTTCTGCGTTACGGGCTTTTTCGATAAGGGCAGCGTCATCATTAGTGACCGCCGCTGCCGTCCGAGTGGTGGATGAGCCGGATGGTCTTGAAGGGGGGAAAAAGCGGGTATGTCGTTGCGAGATAACATCCGAACGGCGCTCGATTTTCCGAGGCGTGCCGCGCAGGTGGTCACCCGTAATCGCGAAGAACCATTCAGAATAGATTTCAACGCTGCCTTTCCCGGCAGACCCCAGTCCTTCTGTTCGATGCTCGGGGTGCCGCCACTTCCCATCGATGAATATGCGGATACCCGTACCGCTGGGCGTAACTTCGGAATAAGAATTCGCCTCACGGATGATTTCACTAGCCCACCGGTCAATTTTTCCAGTCGCGGGATTGCGGCAATTGTCTAAATCGAGCCCAACGATGTTGTCCCAGTACATGAATGCATAGCCGACGCCGTCCGCATGGAAACGCGCACAACCGGCGATTGCTTCCTCCAAAGTGCCCCACGTCGCCGGGTCCTTGTAGCTCGCGTGTTGTCCGGTTTCGGGGTCATAGGGAACCTTCTTCGCTCTATTCCGATTCGGTTTAGTTTGGAGCTTGAAGCATAACCACGAATGAGCAGAACGCAGGTAGGCAGGCAACTTGCGCCGCAGCCGCGCCTTTTGCTTTTCTGTGAGTCCGCCCGAAATCCCATCCTTCTTCTTCACCACGGGAATCTTTTGTCCGCTTCTTAAGCCTTTAACTGCCGACCCAACATGTCTTTTCATCTCGGCTCCTCTTTGTTCTTGACGGTCACGGGAGCGCGAGCAACAATAATTCGTGCTCCGCTCGACTTGGGCACGCTAGCGTCCAACTAGCTGCTCCAGATTTTTCTTCATGACCAAGGGCTACCACTTGGGTAGCCCTTTCCACGCTTCACTCCGTCTTAAGTCCCAGTCGCTCCGCGCCGAAGCTTCTGACCGCAATTCGACGCGGCGCGACCGTGGTCGTGCATCAAACAAAAAGTTTCAAACGCTAACCGTTTTTGTGGGTTCCGCTCTGTGCAAAGCGCTGAAGTTCCGTGCGCGCGATGTAATTCCGCCTTCCAACGCGCACAGTTTCCAGCACCTTTTGGGATATTAAATCGTCAATCTTTCGGAGAGAACAAGACAGCAGCTGAGCCGCTTCCAAGCGGGCATACAGAAATTTTTCCATGAACACACCTGCGGAGATTCAATTGAAGTACTAACCAGCGTGCCATCTGGCAGCTGAAGAAGAACTGCATCTACCAGAGTGATTGCATTGTCCCGCGTGCTGGAAAGGTCGTCAAGCACTTTCACGCAGCGAGTTGCGATGCTTGGCACGATGACATTTTCACTTCGCGGTGTAGCAGAGTGTTCGCGAAAGGAAGGATGCGAACTAATCACCGAAAGCGGAAGCGATGATTGGAAGAGTCGTTTCATCGCAGACACGCCAGCGCGAACGAATCGAGCGCTCCCGGCACCGCGCAACTTCGCCAGCGTGTTTTCGAAGCGGGCAGGAAGTGAGAAAAAGCTGCCTGTGTCCGCATCAAATCAGATTTCGGTGAACGGGTGTAAAATTCGCGGACTTGCGGTCATGGCCTGAGCGCAGCGACTTGCCATCCAGTTAGATGACGGGACTACGCGGGTGGAGATGATGGACACCAGCAGTAGAACTGACGCCGAATCCAGAGGAATGCCGGGGTCATTGGACCTCACCAGCATCTTCGTGGAAGCCTTAGCTGAAGTGCGTTCACGCTCGGACCCGAGGGCCACAGAACTTGCCACGAAGGCGTTTGATTACCTCCGCCGTGAGATAAAAAGCAACGCTGCCGTGGATTCGTTTAAGGAGCTTACGAAAGGGCGCGAACCTGAAGAGTTGTTGTGGCTGCTGGTAGCCTGCTCCGCGGAACCGGAACCTGAACCTGACCGTGTGTCCTTAATCATGGGGTCTGATAGCCGCAAGCTAAAAGCGATTGTGCAGAAATTCCGAGAGTGCGCCGCACAAATCGACTCGATAAACTCCGCCATCGTAGGTCAAATCTTTAGAAAGGCAGATATCCCTTTACCTTACCAACTTCCAACAGGATTGCGCGAGTTCGCGGCGCTCACTGAGTTCATCGCTCCTTTGCAGTGGCAGACTTATTGGACTGTGGCTAAGAAGCAGTTGATTCACTACGTCAAACAAAAGACCGGGCGCTACAATGACGAATGGGTTGCGGAATTAATAGCGACGGCGACGGACCGCGACGACTATGACCCGAAGACGCACAGTGAGTGGCGTCGGCGGAATCTCGCGTCGGCGAACCGTCTGCCTCTACCACGACACGCTTCGGTCGGGTTTGCGTTGATGGCGAGGCTCCTCATCAAAACGATTTATTCGGCATGCATCTACGCCCTACTCGTGACATTATCTCGTCGCGAAGGGTCAGTTCCCTCCAAACCTTTCATCAAACGTCGTTAGCCTCCCGTTCCACGCCTTTAGGCAAAACCGCCTACCCCACACACGGATACCGAAATTCGTCTTCCCGCGTGGTTTACGACTCGCCCGCTTTTCCGTAGTGTGTCCGTGCGACGGGTATTAATGCGCTGGTCTAAGCAGCGCCTGAAAGCTGAAATCGTGAAAGACAAAAGCAAAGGGAACGACGCAACGAAGGCGCTTACGAAAATCACTCGCGGCTCCATCCCAGTCACGCAGGCCGGAAAGCCCGAGGTTGTTTGGAGCCACCCCGACTTTGGGCGTGAACTGGAAAAGGCCAAGCGGATTGGGCCGACTAACATGTCCAATCACGAGTTGTTGAGCTTCTGTCATGGTGTCAACGGTTATTACCATGCCCGCTTTTGGGTCGATGCCCGCCCGTTCTTCCGTGAACTCTGGCACCGAATCAAAGCCGGCAAGCTGGAAATGAGTAAGAAGGAAGCATGCCGGAGGATTGGTTGCACGCGGCAATGGGCAAACGCGATTGTCTCGGGACGCGCCGATAAACGGCGCAGCGACCGCGCACAGGCGAAAGCGGCAAAAAGTGGAAACTTGGTTTCCACTGTGAACGCGAGTACAGCGCTTCCTACCGATGAAGAATATGTTCGCGGAATCCTGAAGTATACGTTCGACAAACTAACACCGTTGCTTGCGGGCCATTGGGAACGCTATCGCACGATTTGCGCGGAGCTATCCAAACACTTCGCTGAGGCTTCCGAGACCCCGCTTGTGAGTAAAGCTCGCGGCGCATGAACTGAACAGCGCAGGTATGGGGGATGAAGAACTGACCCCGTGGGATGAAATGTTACGGCTGGGTATTCAAATTTTGAATGGCGTGCGACCGGCAATCGTCGCTGTTCGGGCGAAGCGCAAGACCAGCAAGCGCAGTAGTGACTTAGAGGAAACAAATGCTTCAGGAGAAAAAACGATGACCGAGCAACCGATTGCAAATTGCATTTGGATGCGAGGAAACGACGAAATTGTCGCAGTTGAGTGGCCGAAACTTCGTGACCGGGTGTTCGAGTTCCTCTGTCGGTATCAGTGGCGGGATGGTGAACACCCAACGTGTCTGGACGATGATGCCCATCCGATAACAGTTGAACAAGCGCCGCCCGACTGGATGCTGTTTTTCACTCGCAGGCATCCACTCCCGCTGAAGTTTGTTCTGCTCGACAAGCACATCGGCGACGAATTTAGAAGTGACGAGACGGTCTTCTGCATCGCACCGATTCGTGGCGTCAAAATTTGCCACGAGTGGTGGCTGGCGGAGTCCGTACTAGTGCCTCCGAACTCACCCTTTCCATTACACGCCGAAATTTGGCAGTGGACAGACGTTCCGTGAGAGGCAATGGCATTTCCGCCAGACAGAAAGTTTATTTGCAGTAAACCAAATCGAAGATGCCGTCACGCGAAAGGAGTCACAAAATGCGACTGACCAAGAAACTTGCAGGAGAAGCTACAGACGAACTGCTCAGCATCCTCGCCGAGTATTCCAGCGGGCTCAGAACAAGCGAGCTATCTGGTACTCGCCGCTTCCACGGTGAACGAACGCTCCGAAACCGCCAGATTATCCGCCTACTCGGAAAGAGCGGAAAAGCAGCGGCGTTTCGCGGCGGACAGGGCAAGAGAACCTTTTATTTGTGGAAGCTCCAACGCTGAACTGCGCGCTTCATACATGTCATTTCACGAAACGCCCGAAGGAAAGTTCATGCGAGGGAAAAAGTCTCACCACAACCGGAGAATTGAAAACGATGGAAACCAAAAGGAGAAAATGATGAAAACCGTTACTGAACTTATTACTGACCTGAACGCAGCCCAAAAAAGGTCGGGTGGCGCGCTGCTTATCGTGGGGTTCCCCACAACAACGAGAATCTTGATGAGCGACTTATTTCAACCCCTCCAGTTGCTGGAAACACTGCTGCAGCAAGGTGGAATTCCCGTCGGCATCGTCACCTTGACGGAGACCACCGATGATGGGCATTGCGCCTACTGTGTTTTCGAAGAGCACGTTAGTAACGGTTGGGCCGAGTCGTATATGAAAGCGTTGGTGACCAAGATGGCGGAATCCCAGCGGGGAGATGTGATTACTGAATCCATCGGCATCGACGAGTTCCGCTCCAAAAATCCGGCAGCGCAGAAGTGCGTTGGTAACCGATGAACGATTCGGGATGAAATGTTGCGGTCGAGGGCTTCACGCCGGAAGGCTAAAACGCAAGTGGCACTGGGAAAAAGCATTGGTCAAACGTGGAAAAGGATGCTCCAACCCGGAACGCAATGCACTACTTGCTGATGGGTCCGTCTGACCATGAGAGAAGTGAGCCGAAGTTCGCGCCCGATTTTTTCACTTCTTGGGCATCGGCAGAGCGCTTAGCAGTTTGCGCAGAGACTGAAAATGTAGCTGCTTGTACCGCAGGGCAAACAACGCCTGTTTCTTTCCCTCAAGCTGCGCAACCTTCTTTTGGCCGGAAGCTCTTAACGGTGCGCGATAGTGCGGTTTTGCTTGGTGTTTCTCAAAGCTGGGTTCGCCGCCACGTTCGAGAACTCCCCACCGTTAGAGTTGGTCGTCTAGTGCGATTTGATTCTGCTTTGCTTCAGCGACAGTTTCAGGGTAAATACACGGCGGGAAACCGCTTGAAGCCAGAAGGGGTAAAGCAGATGAGCCTTCGGCTTCGGCGATATCAACGAGGATATGTTTACAAGACAGGGAAAAAAACCAAGGTTTGGTATGGCATGTTTCGGGAAGATATTCCGCAACCGGATGGGCACCTCGTTCGACGCCAGCGCAATGTCAGGCTGGGCACGTTGAGCGAGTTCCCTACTCGTGCAGCGGCGTATGAAGAGCTTTCGCGTCGCATGGGTGAGCAACAATTTTCTGCTGGGCTGAGCTTCTCGGTGTTGGTGGAACGGTGGAAGGCCGTAGTTGTACCTACAATCAGAAACACAACCGCCGTTTACTACACAAAGATGCTCAAAGCGCACGTTCTTCCAGCGTTTGGCGGGAAAGAGATTTCCAGCATCGGACGATATGATGTGGAAGCTTTCCTAGCCGAACGCGCGAAGATGTATTGCCGGAATACTCTTCGGGGAATGCGTGTGTCACTGGGTCGTGCATTGTCTTGGGCGGTTGCTTGCGGATGGCTTGAGAAGAATCCCTGTGCGGGTGTGAAGTTGCCCCACGCGGGGAAAAGGATTAAACGCACAATCCTCAAGCCGGAAGAAACTATCGCCATCGCAAACAAACTGGATGAACCGTATTCCACCCTGATTCTGTTTCTGGCTGTAAGTGGGCTTCGCATTTCCGAAGCCATCGGAATCAAGTGGACTGATTTCGAAGGAGACGTGCTCCGAATCAGCCGGAGAATCTATGAAGGTAAGGCGGACAGCACGAAAAATACCTACTCCGAACGCAGCCTGCCCATGCCAAGTTCGCTACTGACTCGCATGCGGTTACTAGGCAACGGCGAATGGGTATTCCGGTCTCGTACAGGGACTCCAATCAATCCGGGCAATGCGCTGAAACGTTACGTTCGTCCCGTAGTTAAAGAACTCGGAATCGAGATTGGCGGCTGGCACGATTTCCGCCACACGTTAGTGACTCGCTCCTTGAAAAAATGGCCGACGAAAGTGATTTCGGAAATGGTCGGGCACTCAGACGTGCACACAACCTTAAACGTGTATCAGCACATAGAGACCGAAGATTTCCGGGCTCCGTTGAATGAATTGGCCGACGAGTTGTTATGCGATGTTACGAAATCGCCTTTGGCGAATCCCAGTATTGGTGATTCTAAAGAGGATGGAGCCGAGGGTGGGAGTTGAACCCACGACCTGCCGATTACGAATCGGCTGCTCTACCACTGAGCTACCTCGGCGTGGCTTCGACTGTAACATCCGGGCGAAAAAACTGTCAAATCCGGAGCGAAATTGGGAGAGCCTACTCACATCGTATCCCCTGGTGAAATTGAAATGCTTGAGTCTTATCGGCATCCTGCGGCCTAGCAGGCGTGAGTCGGGAAAAGGAAAGCCCGCCGCACGATCTAGTGCACGGCGGGCCCTTTAAATCTCAGCTTTGATGCTTTCGTCGCTTCCGGTTCGACGACCGGCCGCCCTTTCAGTGATAACCTATCGGTTGGCCAGAGGCAGGATCAAGGAACAAGACTTGATTGCCGTTGCCGTCCCCGTTGCCGTCCCCCTCGCCATCCCGTGCAGAACTGAAGTCGAACATCTGAGTGATCGAGTTTGCGAGTGCGTCGAAGGAACCCTGGCCGAGGCGCTCTCCCTTCAACCAGTTATCCTCAACGAACCGGATGATTGAGCTCTGGTCGGTGAGAGTGTGATCGACGAAGTTCGCTTTGGCGAATGGCGAGATTACCAGAAGCGGCTGGCGCGGGCCGTAGCCGCAGCGTCCTTCGATGCCGGCCAGCGGCGTGCCATGGCCACACACACCGGGTCCGTTCAACTGGTCGCTATCGTTTACGACGCCCGTGTTGACCGCCGACGGGTTGATGATTGGCGACATCTGGTGATCGTACCAACCGTCTGAATCATCGTAGAGGATCACGATAGCGGTGTCCTGCCAGTATCGCGATTTCATGACGCTGTTAACGGTATTGACCAAAAACGTTTGTTCCATCAGCGGATCGGAATAGCCGGCGTGGCCGTCCTGCGCCGCGATAGCCTTCAAGAAGCTCACTGCCGGCAGGTTCCAGGCTTTCAACGCCGCATAAAAGTCATTGATGTCGTACTGGTGGTTCGCCGGTCCGGCATTGCCGATTTCCGAAGCGGACGCGGGACGCGTGTGCGCTGAGTTCGACGTCGAAGCGAAGTAATTGAAGAACGAGTGATGGGCAATGTAATCCGCCGTCGGTCCACCGTTGGACGGAGAAGCCGGGCTCGATCGCTTGCAGCCGGATGTCCCGTTTGGATTCGTGATGGTCAGGTCGAACCCTCCCATGAACGAGCCCCAGGAAACGCCTGCCGCAGTCAGGAGGTCGCCGATATTCGGGGCGCTCGACTGCACCGTTGTTCCTGCGGAGCAGACATCGCCAGTGGGATCGAGGTCGCCGACAAGCGTGCCTGGCCCAGCATTGTTGGGCACAACCTTGGCATGCGGAGCGCTCGGCGTTGCCGGAAAGGTGTTGCCCGAAACCAGGTTCAGCACGCCCGGAGTCGAGGGCCCGAAGTTCGTGCCATAGGAGTTATCGTTCATGGCGAAATGTTGTGCGTAGTTCCAGATGGCCGTGACTGTGTTGCCGTCGAAATAGCCCATCACGAGGCCTTTGTCCTTGCCGTAGGCAAAGGCTGCTGCGCAGAACGGGCCCTCGCCAGCCCCGGTGCTCGCGGGAAACAGGTCCATCAAGCCGCCGTCAAAAGCCAGCTGCTCAGGACCGTAATTGTGGCCCTGGTCACAAGTGGGTGCCTGCGAACGGTCCAGTCGAAACGGGTTGATCGCGTTGGCGCCATTTCCGGTGTTGTTGGCGTTGGGGTTGTTGGTCAGCAGCGGACCAGTGAGGCCATTCACAGTGGGAGTGCCCGCCTTGGCGTAAGTGAAATAGACGGACTTGTCGAGGTTCGGCTGCGCGTTAGGATATGTGGCGAAATAATGGTCGAAGGATACGTTCTCCTGAAAAATGATCACCAGATGCTTGATCGGAGTGGCCGTGCCTGAATGGCTGCCGTCCGCGAAAGCGGGCGCTGCGGGCAATAGCGCAATTGCCGCTACAGCAAGACCAGCAACGAACTTTTTTACGTAAAGATGCATGTAGATCTCCTCCTCTGAATTTGAATTCCAGGGTCTTGAAATTTGTTCGGCGGACATCACCCAAGACGAGAATTTATCGCTGAGTTTGCGGAGCAGTGGCTCCCGCAGGCCGAAAGTTTGAACAGGGTTTGTTAGCATCCGGTGACATCCAGGTCAAATTTAGTAGACACGAGGGCGCCCTCGCAAAATACAGAAAAAAAGAGCTTACCCTCCTGCACGCCGCTGATGAGGTGCCGCGTAAGAGTGGTTTGCGATTTAACGGCAAGCAAAAGCGAATCTAAAGCAAAAATAGACTATCGAGAGAGCGGGTACATCAACCAGGCTGCGCCGATTCCGATCAATAGAAACAATAGAAAAGACCACGCGGCGTATTTGATTCGTTCCGGAATGCTGCGCCGCGTGAGGCAACCGAGCGCCATGGAGACAAATAGCGCGAAGAGAACCATGGCCCAGAAATGGCTCAGGATTGGCGTCGCGGCTTGCATTCAACTTCTCCGGCGTGCGGCGATTTCGTACGCGTCGAATGCAGCAATCAGGTTCACGATGCCCGCCGCAGCGATAAAGCGGGTTCCGTAGTCTCCCGCCGCGCGCGATACGTCCGGACCAGCGCGTTCAAAGACCCGCGCGAGCAGATAAAATATGCCCGAAGCGGCATCCGCCCAGAATCCCAGCGTGCCAAACGGATCTGTTGATCGCGGAGGGAATACGTTTCCTCGCATGTGGTAACCGACTATCGCGAGCCCTCCGACTGCGATGAAAAATACGATTGCTCGCCCTGTGCGGCCCAGAAGTAAATGGCCGAGTCCGGGTACAAGCCACGATGCGACCGCTATTGAAAGTGGGCTGGACCTGGTGGTGGTTCCCGGACGTCGTGCTGCGGCGGATTCGGGTTCGGGAAGTTCAGGCGGCAAAACGGATTCGTGGTCCGGAGTTTCGTTGGGCGTTTCGTTCAATGATGCCTCAGGCGAGCAACGGAAGAATCTCTTCCTGGATGGCGCCGGTGACGCGCGCTTCATGCTCGCCCACGTACACGTTCACTTCGCTGCGGATGCCGAAATCGGGGAGATAAATTCCGGGCTCGATCGAGAAGCAGGTGTGCGGAATGATTTTCCGGTCGTCGCGAGTCTCGAGGCTGTCCATGTTTGCGCCGTTGCCGTGAATATTTTCGCCGATGCTGTGGCCGGTGCGATGGACGAAATATTTCGCGTAGCCGGCTTTGCGAATCGTTTCGCGAGCGGCGCGGTCCACTTCCCATCCGTGAATTGAGCGGCCTTCGGCCACGGCTTCTTTCACCAACTCCACCGCGTTGTCGCGGGCCTGCCTGACGATGCGAAATATTTTCGCGTATGTGTCCGGGACGCGATTTCCCAGGTAGCCCATCCAGGTGATGTCGTAGAACACGCTGCCGGGGCGCTCGAATTTCGACCACATGTCGAGCAGCAGCAAATCGCCGGCGCGAATCGGGCGCGAACCTTCGGCCTTTGGCTCATAGTGCGGATTGCCGTTGTTCGGCTGCACCGCGACGATCGTTGCTTCGGGGAGAAGGCCATTTGCTCGGAATTGCTCAGCAATCCATTGCTGAAGGTCGTATTCGGTGAGCGGCTTCCCTTCCCGCACGAACTCCGCTGCCCGCAGGAAAGCGTCTTGCCTTACTCGGTCGACGATTTTTCCGGCATCGAGATGCGATTCGAGCTGCGCATTCGACCACGTGGCCTCGAACTTCTGGACCAGATTCGCGGAGCTCACCACTTTTTTCTTCAGCTTGCGGACCAGCTCGACGGTTCCGGCATCGACGAGGCCGATGTACGGAATATTATTTTCGGGCGAATATTGCATGGCGATCGTTTTGCTGCCGGAGAGCAATTTCGGCAGCGTCTTGTGAAGTTCTTCCCAGCCCGAGTAGACATACTTGCGGCCGTCGAGCGAATCGAGCATGCCCGCTTCGATTCGGTGGACCAGCTTTCGCGGCTCGCCCTTCGATGGAATAAAGTAAAACCAGCGGCGCGAGGCAAGGCCGTTGCCGCCGAGTTTCAAAATGATGTTGGCGATTGGATCGCGGCGGTGATGATCGTAGAAGAGCCAGCCGTCGATTTTGCTGGCGCGCAACTCTGATTGAATTGCTTTGACGTCCACCATGTCTTGGAAATCCTCGTTGTCCCGGGTCAGCTGCGTTTCGGTTCGGCGGCTGCGGCCAATGAAATTACTTGAGCCCTTGTAACGCCTGCCACCGCAACTCGCTTGTTACGGCTCTTCTCACCGCCCACGATTCTAACAGCCGATACCGGCACGTTCAAACGCGCGGCCAGCAAACGTCGCAGCGCATCGTTCGCGCGATCTTCTACAGGCGGCGCGGTGAGGCGAACTTTTAGTGCGCCCTGATACTCGCCTTCGATCGCGTCGCGACTCGCGCGCGGCGTGACCCGCACTGCAAAGACAATTGACCCATCGCGCTCGGAGATTTCGATCACGCTTTCTTGCTGCGCTCGCCAAAGAGGGCCGTGCCGACGCGAATTTCGGTTGCGCCTTCCTCGATCGCGATTTCAAAATCGTGGCTCATGCCCATCGACAGGACACTCAAGGGCGACTTTCGAGTCTGCGCGCCGAGTTGATCGCGTAATGTCTCGCAATCTTTGAAAGTATGGCCGCACTCGTTCTGGCTCGTCGAAATAGGGAGGAATGGTCATCAGGCCGAGCAATTCGAGATGTTGGCAGCTGAGCGATGCTCTCCGCCAGCAGTGGCAAATCCGCTTCCGGCACACCGCTTTTCGTTTCTTCGCCTCCCAGATGCACTTCAATCAACACCTTCAAGCGTTTCGCTTCCGATGCCGCGGCCGCATCCAGCTTTTGAGCGAGCGCCACGCTGTCCACTGAGTCCACGCGATTGAATAAATTTGCGGCGCGGCGTGCTTTGTTGCTTTGAAGATGACCAATCAGATGCCACGTCGCGTCGAGATCCGCGACGGCCGCTTGCTTCGATTCCCACTCCTGAACACGATTCTCGCCAAAATGGCGCAGGCCGAGTTCATAGGCGGAACGAATCGCTTCGGAAGGAAACGTCTTGGAGACAGCTACAAGCGTGATGTCTTCGGTTGCACGGCCAGCACGCGCAGCCGATCGAGCAATTCGTTCGCGAATCTCTGCAAGATTTGAAGCGATGAGAGTATCTTGCGGCGCCATCCGCGCGATTCTAGCACGCGGGCAAACCAGAACATGGCGCGAGCCAAATTGACTCGCCAGCAGCGGCCCAGCTATTCGTAACGCAGAGCGACGATAGGATCCACGCGCATTGCGCGGCGCGCTGGGATGTAACAGGCCGCGAGGGCAACGGCGGCCAAGACTCCCGCCACGGCCACGAACGTGAGCGGATCGGTCGCGCTCACACCGTAGAGCACACTCACCATCAGGCGGGTGAGGCCGAGCGCGGCTACCAATCCGATTCCTACTCCGAGCAGCGCCGTCCTGGTTCCCTCACCCAGCACCAGCGCGAGCACATCTTTTCGTTGCGCGCCCAACGCGATTCGGATTCCGATTTCGTGCGTCCGCTGCCCAACGACATAGGAAATCACACCGTAGATTCCTATGCTCGAGAGCACCAGCGCGAGCATCGCGAAAATTCCGAGCAGCACCATCGAAAACCAGCGCTCGGCGAGGGATCTCGAAACGATTTCTTCGTAGCTATGAGCTTCGAACACCACGTCCTGGCTGTTCATCTCCGACACTTTTTTGCGAACTGCTCCTACCAGCGCGAGCGGCTCTCCCTGCGTGCGGATCAGCACGCCCGTACTGTCCGCTGCTCGCGACATGAACTTATCCGGAATCTGCATGAACGGAATGTAGAACTGAGCGTTGAGATTAATTTTATCGTCGAGCCCCCAGTGCTTCACATGGCCCACGACGCCGATGATCTCGGCGGGTTTGCCGAGGAATTCGTCAACAATTCCCTTGCCGATGGGATCTTCGTGCGGGAAATACTTCTCCGCGAAGCTTTCATCGATCACGGTCACAAGCGGCGAGGATTCATTGTCCTGAGCGGTGAAAAAGCGCCCGCGTATGAGGGGAATCCCCATCACCTTCAGATAGTCGGGTTCCACTTCATACCAGAGCGCCGAAGGCATGTCGGCGTGCCGGGCCGGCTTTGTCTGGCCCGCGATCCAAAACGCATCTTCCGAATCGCCCCACATGGGCAGCCCGCCTCGTTGCAGGGAGATTTGCTGCACGCCGGGGAGCGTCGCGAGTGTGTCATGCAGCTTTCGAAGATCGGCTCGAACTGCATCGGGAGTTGCTTGCTTCATGGAAGGCGGGAGCCCTACGTGCAAATAAAGGACATTCTTAGGATTGAATCCGGGACTGACGCTCCAGAGGCGCGTGAGGCTTCGAATCATCAGCCCGGCTCCAACGAGCAACACAAGAGCCATCGCCAGTTCCATCACCACAAAAACATTTTGGGCGCTTCGTCTGGCAGTGCTTGCGCCGCGGCCTCCTTCCTTCAATGTTTCCTGCACGTTGGGACGTGCCGTTCGCAGCGCCGGTGCGAGCCCAAAAATAACTCCCGCAAGCACCGAGACCGCCAGCGTAAAGATGAGCACGCGCCCGTCCAATCCGATTTCTTCAGCACGCGGCAGGTTCTCTGGCAGCAGACTCAGCGCCGCTTGTGTGCCCCAGGCGGCCAGTATGAGTCCGAGCGCGCCGCCACAGAGCGACAGGAGAACGCTTTCCGTCAACAATTGCCGAATCACGCGCGTCTGGCTCGCGCCCAGTGCGGTGCGAATCGCAAACTCGCGAGACCGGCCATTCGATCGCGCGAGCATCAAATTCGCGACGTTTACACACGAGATCAACAGCACGAAAAATACAGCCGCGAGCAACACCAGCAGATATGGCCGTATCTCGCCAACCATCTTTTCTTTGAGCGGGACTACCGTCGCGCCCACATCGGAATCGTCGTCGGGATAGACCGAGGCAAGATTGCGCGCGACGGAGTCCATATCCGCTCGCGCCTGCTCGAGCGTGACGCCCGGTTTGAGCCGCGCAATTCCATCCATGCCCATCGCCACAATGCGTTGGTGGAATATCACGTCGTTCCATTGGCCTAGCGGCACGTAAAGATCGCTCGTGCGAAAATTCTGGATGTCGAGATGGAAACTGGCCGGGATCACACCCACGATCTCGTAGTCCTTTCCGTCGAGCGTGAGCGGCTTCCCAACGATGTCGCGAGCCGACCCATAATTTCGTTTCCAATATCCGGCACTGATGAGCACCACCGGTTTACCGCCGAGCCGGTCTTCATCCGCCGAAAACCCGCGGCCCAGCACGGGCTGTACGCCGAGGGTGCTGAAAAAATCCGCAGACACCATCACCCCGTTTACGCGTTCAGGGTTACCCGTGCCAGCTACCGTGAAATCGTCTGGACGATATGCGGCTATCGACTGAAATGTGCGGTTGTTTCGTTGCCAATCGAGAAAATTCGGATAAGAAATCGACCCATACTTGAAATTCGGCTTATTTTCGTAGAGCGTAACGAGCTCGTTTGCCTGCGGGAAAGGGAGGTGGTTCAGCAGCACGCCGTTCACGACTGAAAACAGCGCGGTATTTGCACCGATGCCCAAAGCCAGCGTGAGTATGGCGGTCGCCGTGAATCCGGGACTCCTTAGCAGCATTCGGACTCCGAATTTCACATCCTTCCAGAAGGCGTCCATGCCTGAAGCCCCCGTAGCTCCACTCTCCTATAGGCACGCGACATTCCGGCAGGCGCCGAATGACTGCCTTTCAAGCCTAACGATTCATATGGCTTTACGCTCGCGGCGAGATGGTCAATTGAGCCTGACTGACCGATTTTGGGATTCGGTCTGCGCAACTCGAACACTCGGTGCGCACGAACTAAACTGATTCCGGTATGCTGATTTCGGTGAAAAACGCCGGCAAATCTGGTGGAGAGAGGAGCGAGATCGGCCTCTGCGCTACGTGCATTCACTCCAAGCAAATTCGATCTGACCGAGGATCGCTTTTTTATTTTTGCTCTGTCTCCGAAACTGACCCCTCATTTCCGAAATATCCGCGCCTCCCCGTGCTGGCCTGCTCCGGCTACGCGAAGAAAGCAGTTTGAAAATTCCCTGCTTATACGTGCCTCGCCTGATTTATGCTTGCCGCGCATTTTCATTGGAGGATTCGCGTGGTTCGATACTTACGCCCGATCGCCGCAGCATTTGCCCTTGTTTTCGTTCTGTCTCTAGCGTCCAGTGTGATGGCGCAGCAATTTCCCGAATCCACGTATCAGGAATTGCGTTGGCGGATGATCGGGCCATACCGTGGCGGACGCACGCGCGCTCTGGCCGGCGTACCCAGCCAACCGAACATTTTCTATATCGGCGCCGTCGATGGCGGCGTTTGGAAATCCACCGACTATGGCCGCACCTGGTGGCCGATCTTCGATTCGCAACCCTCTCAATCGATCGGCGCAATCGCCATCGCTCCGTCTGATCCCAACATCATGTATGTGGCGAGCGGCGAAGGCCTCGCGCGCCCCGACCTTTCGGTCGGTAATGGCATTTACAAATCCACCGACGCGGGAAAAACCTGGACGCACCTCGGCCTGCGCAATGGCCAGCAAATTCCGGGTCTCGCAGTTGATCCTCGAGATCCGAATCATGTGCTCGCGGCCGTCCTTGGACATCCCTATGGACCGAGCGAAGAACGCGGCATCTATCTTTCCACTGACGGCGGACAGAATTGGACGAAGGTCCTCTCAAAAAATGAAAACACAGGTGGCGATCAGGTCGAATTCGATCCCTCGAATCCCGATGTCGCCTACGCTTCGATGTGGTCCGTGCGCCAGGGCCCTTGGGAAGACAACAACGAATACCAGACGACGGACGGCGGCCTTTTCAAATCCACGGACGGTGGCAAGACTTGGCGGCCACTTACCGGCGGTCTGCCAAAAAATCTAATTCAAATCCATTTTGCCATTGCGCAAAGCCAGACCAGCCGCCTGTATGCTGTCGCAGGCACACAAGAGGCCGGCGAATACGGCTCAGGAAAAGGCCTCGGAATTTACCGCTCAGACGATTCCGGCGAAAGCTGGACGCGCGCCACCGATGACGGCCGGCCGGCAATGCGAATCGGCGGCGGCGATCTTCCGATGCTCGGCGTCGATCCGAAAAATCCTGATGTGGTGTACAGCACCAGCATCGTCACCGTACGCTCGACGGATGGCGCGAAAACATGGACCAGCATTCGCGGCGCGCCTGGCGGCGACGACTACCAGAACATCTGGATCAATCCGCGCGATCCGAAAATTATTCTCATCGTCAGCGATCAGGGCGCGATCGTCACGGTGAACGGCGGCGAGACATGGAGTTCCTGGTACAACCAGCCAACCGCGCAGATTTATCACGTGAGCGTCAGCAATGAATTCCCGTACAAAGTTTGCGGCGGTCAGCAGGAAAGCGGATCTGTTTGCACGCTTTCGCGCGGCAACGACGGCGAAGTCACGTTTCGCGATTGGCACCCGGTCGGCGCGATTGAATATGGCTATGTCGCGCCCGATCCGCTCAATCCCGACATTATTTACGGCGCAGGGCGCAACGAAGTTTCAAAGTATCACTGGAGCACCGGGCAGGTGCAGAACGTCTCGCCGATCCCGCTGCGCGATCCGAAATTCCGTACCGATCGCACCCAGCCGATTATGTTTTCTCCTATCGATCCGCATCTCCTCTACACGACGGCGAATTTTCTCTTCAAATCGACCGATGGCGGCAACCATTGGGAAACCATCAGCCCCGATCTTGCACGGGAGCATCCCGGAATTCCGCCCAGCGTTGACGCGATGGTCAAGACAGATCCGAAGAACGTCGCCAAGGCCGAGAAACAGCGAGGCGTGATTTACGCTCTCGCCCCGTCGTTCCGCACCGAGGACGTTCTCTGGGCCGGCACGGACGATGGCTACATCTGGAATACGCGCGACGGCGGTAAAAACTGGAACAACATCACGCCGCCGGAGCTGACGCCATGGAGCAAGGTGACGCAGATTTCCGCTTCACATTTCGACGATGAGTCCGCTTACGCTTCTGTGAGCCGCTTCCGCATCGACGACCTCAAACCCTACATCTATCGCACGCACGATAGCGGCAAGACTTGGCAACTGATCACCGCCGGCTTGCCTGACAACGCTCCCGTCGATACCGTGCGTGAAGATCCCGTCCGCAAAGGACTGCTGTTCGCCGGAACCGAGACGAGCGTGTGGGTGTCGTTCGACGACGGCGATCACTGGCAATCGCTGCAGCTCAATCTTCCCCACACCTCGATGCGCGATCTGTGGATTTACGAGGACGACCTGATTCTCGCCACGCACGGCCGCTCGTTCTGGATTCTGGACGACATCTCGCCGCTGCGCCAAATCAACGCCGACACCGCCGATACCAGCAACCTGCTGTTCAAGCCGGCTCCGGCATACCGCGTCCGTCGCTCGACATACACCGATACACCGCTGCCTCCCGACGAGCCCGCCGGCGAAAACCCTCCCAGCGGCGCGATTATCGATTACTACCTCTCGCACGCTTCTACTAGCGCGGTCACACTCGAAATTTTCGACTCGCAAGGCAAACTGGTTCGCAAGTTTTCGAGCACGGACAAACCAGACCAAACCGAAGAAGAAATCGCGAAGCAACTGATTCCTCTCTACTGGATTCGGCCGCAGAAGATTCTCTCCGCCGATGCGGGAATGCACCGATGGGTTTGGGATTTGCATTATCCCGCGCCGGTCGCGTTGCGTCACGAATACCCGATATCCGCTGTTCCGCACGATACGCCACGACATCCGCTCGGCCCGCGCGCTCTTCCCGGCGTCTACACCGTGAAGTTCACTGCCGACGGCGGGTCGAGCTTTTCTGCACCGCTCACCGTGCGAATGGATCCGCGCGTGAAAACGCCGCCGGAAGGCCTTCGCGCGCTATTCGCAATGCAAACAACTCTCGCCGATCGGATGACTCGCAGCTCCGAGGCAGTCAGCCAAGCGCGTTCAATCCACGAACAACTCGAAAAACTGGCTCCCCGCGCGAACGCATCCACGAAAGAAGCCATCGAAGTGCTCGACAAAAAGCTCAGTGCGCTTCTTGAAGGCGCGCCTGCACCGGTACCGCAAAAGCCTCCCGCACCCGCTGCGGCGCCCGTGCCGCCCGTTCCGGCTGAATCAACGCTCACTCAGGTGGCCACCAACATCGCCGCGCTCTACGCCGAAATCGACCGGGCCGACGTCGCTCCGACTCCCGCACAAAACCAGGCGCTCGTCACAGTTGAGAAGGATTTCACAGCGACGATAAAACGCTGGGACGCGCTTCGGACATCCGAAATTCCGTCGCTGAATCGCCATCTCAAGAGCGCAGGCCTTTCGGAGCTAACGGCCGAATCAAACATAAAGATAGAAGAGGAACTAGGCGGCGACGAGGAATAGCCAAGTACGACACAGCGCCAAATGTTTTGGAAATCGAAGCCTCAGCTGACTGATGCGGGGACAGCTGCCGAACCGGGGCGGTCAATATACTTCACAAGCAGAACCTCATTGCCTTTTTCATTGTAGATCAGTTCATCCACAAGTTTCTGAGCCAATAGCACGCCATAACCACCCGGCCGAAGTCCTTTGGCCTCACGTTGGACCACATGGCGAATCGGGTCTTCATCGGGGTTGGCAATCGCAGCGTGACCAATTTCGTCGAGCGAAAATCCTTCTCCGGGATCTTTCACCCGGCACATCACCATATGTTTCGCGCGAACGTAAGAAATTTCCACATACTGATTTGGTTGAAACTTCCCGCCATATTCCATCGCATTCAGCAACATCTCGCGAAAGGCCGTACCCACCGCGTTGCCTTCGGTCTCCGGTAGATCCCCGATTTCGTGCAGGAATTGCACCAGCCGTTCGGCGGTTCCCAGGTCGCATCGCGCCACGAGCCGGATCCACTCCGGCGTCGCCGAAAGAATCTCGATTCCATCGTCCCAACAGGGACTGTCAATCGCGTGCTGAATCATGTCGGACAATGAATTGAGCGAAAACGGCTTCGAAAAATAGCTGAACGCCCGTTCCCTCATCGAATCGATCACGGACGAGGGTGCGCTCTCGTCCGTCAAAATGATTAACCGGGTGTGAGGCCGCACCCACCTGATTTTCCGCAGGAGGTCTATATCTTCCCTACCCGAAGTCTTGTCACTCGTGATGATCAGATCGTAGTGCGAGGCTTCGGCGAGGGTCAGGGCCGCGGCATTGTTGGGCGCATGACGCACCTTCCAGGCAACCGGATCGAGAATCGTTTGCAGCATCGCGTGGATTTCCGGATCCACGTCAATCACCAGGGCAGTCCTTGTAGCTGAGGGGCTACTTGCGAGAGAGGGAGGGGCGCTCATCATTTCCGCCTGAACTGCCAAATCGCTTAGTCCGATGAGTTGCACGCCAAGTATACCTGAAATTCGAAGTCGCTATAGGAGACAGCCTGCTCTGCCGGCTTCGCACCGATCGCCATTCGCTCAGTGCCTCCGGCGAATCTCTCCTAATGATTTTGAATTGTTCCAATTCGTTCTTCCGATTTGACTCTCGAAATTTCAGCCTTACACTGCCTCGCATTGCACGATCCATTTCCAAGTTTCGAAAAGGTGACCCATGAAAAAGCTCTTCCTCTTTTCGTTGCGGCCGTGATTTTGTTTCCGACGCTCGCCGCCGCCCAATCCTCCAGCAAGTCCGACGATTCAAAGATGTCCTCAAAAACCACCACTATCTCAGGCAAGGTGAGCGACGACGCGGCCACCATCACCGACAACAAAGACGTCCACTGGACTATCACCAACCCTGTAGTCCTCGAGCCGTTCGCAGGACAGGCTGCCACGATAAAAGGCCACCCGTACAAAGGTGAAAACAAGATTCAGGTGACTTCGGCCGTGGCGATTTCCCCGACGGCGACTGTGGTGGGAAATAGAGATACTTCGGCTTTCCGCCGCTGAGTCCTTATTAAAATTGACGCATGTCTTTTTGCGTCAGCTTCGCAAACCGCGGGCGGTCAAGGTGCATGCCTAGGGCTCGTAGAGACCAATTTGGGTCCAGCAGTTCTTGAATCGGGCTTACTACGAGACTTCCATGACGCTTGCGGCCGCCCGCCCCATCCATCCCCGCTGATTTCGAAAAGCAACTCCCGCATCGCGCAAAAACTCCTATACTAAAGCTGACAGATCAGGAAACGGACAGCGTGCGCCACACCTCCCAGTCTCCCGAGATATTTGCCGCTCTCATCCCCAGAGCTGCGCTCGTGTTTTCTGCATCCCTGCTCCTTCTTTGCCCGCTTTCTGCACAGGAATCCTCTCCAAAAGCGATGGCATCCGACCAATCCTCCTCCGCCATTTCCACCGAGCCGCCTTCCGTTCCCGTCGAACAGATCATCCAGCACTTCGCCGAGCGCGAAGCTGAATTCAAGCGCGAACGCGACAATTACACCTACACGCAGACCTTTGTCGTGCAAACGATCGACTCGAGCGGCCAGCCCGATGGCGAATACCGCATGACCAGCGACATCGTCTTCAGCACCGCTGGCAAGCGCTACGACAAGGTCACCTACGCGCCTCCCTCCACGCTCCAGCGCGTCTCACTGTCAGAACAGGATTTCGCCGATCTGCAAAACGTGCAGCCATTCGTTCTCACTACCAATGAGTTGCCCAAGTACGACATCACCTACGTCGGCCGCCAGCGGGTTGACGAGCTCACCACTTACGTTTTCGAAGTGAAGCCGAAGAAAATCGAAAAAAATCAGCGCTATTTTCAGGGACGCATCTGGGTGGACGACAAGGATCTGGAAATCGTAAAGACCTACGGCAAAGCCGTTCCCGATATTCAGAAACGCGACGAGGAGAATTTCTTTCCGCGCTTCGAAACCTACCGCGAAAACATCGAAGGCCACTACTGGTTTCCTACCTACACGCACGCCGATGACGTTCTTCATTTCAGCTCGGGTGATATCCGCATTCGCATGACGGTCCGCTACAAGGATTACAAACGCTTCCGCGTAACAAGCCGCATCCTGTTACCGGGCGAAGCCGAAGAAGAAAAGCACTAAGCGTCAATTTCCCGGAAGAAACACGTCGCCTGACGCACCAATATCCCCGTTTGACTGCTGCTTCGCTTCGGTTATACGCTCGCGCAAGCGAAGTATGTGATCGAGCTCGCCTATTCTCTACAACGAGGAGATTACGGATGGAAAAACACATCATGCGTCTGAGCTATGGATTGTGTTTGCTAAGCGCGGCGCTGGCTCTTATCACGCGCGTCCTTTCCGCGTTAAACGTCCCTTCTGTGATATTCCCCGGCAGCGGCATGAGCGCGGTCAGCTATCATTCGTTCGTGGACGGAGTAATTCTATTCTTCATGACGAGCGTGACCACAGCCGCCTACGTGTGGGTCAAGAAGCAATTCGAATAGCGGGATCTGAATGAATTTTGCCGTTGTACTCTACACCGTGACGACAATCTTGCCGATCTGCTCGTTGGATTCCATGTAACGATGCGCTTCCACGATCTGCGCAAGAGGAAAGACGCGATCGATCCTCGGCTTGAACTCGCCTTTTCACACGTGATCGAATACATATTTCTCAGCTTTTGCCCTCAACTTCGGATCGGCGAAGACCCAATGATTCGTCGGTACAGCGCGTTCCGCCCATCAGAATTGGCAATTTTAATCTACGGTTCCGCGATTAGAAATTTTCGTAAGTTATTGAAAACAAAGCGCGAGGCCAATTCTAATCTACTGTAAAAGGGCATCCTGGGAATCTGCTAAACTCTCCTTCACTCGATGCCAACGCGCGGAAAACTCATCGTCCTCGAAGGAATTGACGGCTCCGGAAAAAGGACGCAGCTCGAGATGCTCGCCCGCGCCCTCTCTGAGCGCAAGGTTCCGCTCAGCCAGATCAGCTTCCCGCGCTATGACGGATTTTTCGGCAAGCTCGTGGCGCGCTTTTTGAATGGCGATTTCGGTCCGCTCGACGCAGTGGACGCTCACTTCTCCGCGCTGCTCTACGCCGGCGATCGCTACGAAGCAAAACCCGAGATTGAATCCGAACTTGCCGCCGGGCGCACGGTGCTCGCCGACCGCTACATCGGCTCAAATCTCGCGCACCAGGGCGCTCGCGTTCGACGCGAGGATCGCGGCGAATTTATTCAATGGCTCAAGAAGCTGGAATATGAAATCTACTCACTGCCTGCGGAAGATCTTGTGATTTACCTGCGCGTTCCGGTAGCGGAAGCGCATCGCCTCGTGGGCCAGAAAGGCGCACGCGACTACACGAAGCTTCGGCGCGATATTCTTGAATCGGACATCGCTCATCTCGAGGCCGCGGCGGAAGTTTACGATCATCTCGCGCAGCAGCCTAACTGGGTGAAGATTGAATGCTTCGATGCGAAAGCTGGCGCTCTTCGCTCTCCTGATGCAATCCACGCCGAAATTCTCGGCGCGATCGAAACTCGCTTCCTGAAGCCGCAAGGAGCGACGCGATGAATGCTTCTTACTCGTTGGTGAGATCCTAGATGGGATTTAACGAATTTCTCGGCAACGAACGGATCGTCAGCGCCCTGCGCGGAATGCTGAAACGCGAACGAGTTCCGAGTGCCCTGCTCTTCACCGGGTCGCGCGGAATTGGCAAATACACGCTCGCCCGAATGTTCGCGCAGGCCGCAAACTGCGAACGCCTGAAGGACGACTTCTGCGGCGAGTGCGATTCGTGCCGCCGCATGGCAGCTCTCGCTGATCCGGCGCCGCTGATTCAAGCCGGTCTCGCCGAACGCGGAGAAAGTGCCGACGCTGCTGCGGTCGAGCGTATGCCGCTAATCATCGAGCCGAATCCGGATGTCTGGCTGATTGTGTCCCGATCCCGTTCGCCGCCTCACTCCGGTCGCGCGTCCGATGATCCGCATCGGCCAGTTGCGCGCCGTGCAACGCGCAGCCTACTTCAAGCCGCAGGGACGCCGGCGCGTTTTCATTCTCGACGGCGCGGATACGATGCGCTGGACGGATGCGGATGTATTTCTAAAAATCCTCGAAGAGCCGCCCGAGAGCGCGACGCTTATCCTTCTCGCTCCGTCTCCCGATTCCCTTCTCCAGACAATTCGCTCACGCTGCCTGCAATTCCATTTCGCGCCGGTGCCCGCTGAGACGATTCAATCGTTCCTGAAAGAGCGCACCAGCGCAAAACCAGCCGAACGCAAGCTGGCAGCCCAGCTTTCGGATGGCAGTCCAGGAATCGCCCTCGAACTCGATCTTCAGGAATCAGCGCGCCTTCGCAGAAGCGTGCTGAGCCTGCTTTCCGAAGCAGTGAATGCCGGAAACTACAGCGAAATCTTCGCGGCCACCGCGCAGCTCGCCAAACAGGAAAAGGAATCGTTTGAAAATATTTTGGCGCTGTTCTATAGTTTGCTTACAGACCTACTCGAATATTCGCAGGGCCCCAAGAGCAGTCTCCCGAAAAATCCGGATTTGCAACCGGAATTGGAGACCCTCAGTAAAAAGATTAACCTGGAGTGGGTCATGCGAGCTACTGAAGGCCTCGACAGCCTCGAAAGCCGCCTGAAACGCAACGTGGGCAGGCAGTTAGGTCTGGATGCCTACGTCGCTTCGCTTGCCGCACGCTAGCATCATTTCCGCCCATATAAATTTTTGAGATTCGCCAACTTTATTTGCAACCGAATCAGCACTCACATAGTCATAACAGGTAGCACATCCCCAGAAGGAGCTTTATGGTGAACCGCAAGCTTTTCCGTCCTACATTGACAGACGTGAAGGAACAGCAATTCGCGCCGCGACCGGTCCCGGCCGCGCCCCAACAAACACAACCGCGTAAAAAGCCAGCCCCGCCGGAGCAGACCCACGCGGAAAACTTTTACTACGTCAAGCAAATGCAGTCTCACTCACCGGTTGCCGTGGTTCTAACCGATGGCGAAGTGCTTCATGGCACCGTCGAATGGTATGACCGCGATTGCATCAAACTCACTCGTACCGGCAGTCCGAACCTTCTCGTCTATAAGCACAGCATCAAGTACTTGTTTAAGGACGGCGAAGAGGCAGCGCACGGCGGATCGAACGGCCAGAACGGGCACGGCGAATAGACAACAAATAGACGAACAATGGGATTTCGCGGCTACGAGTTTTCATCGTAGCGCAGGTGTGCCCGCAATCAGCGTTTGCGTGACTTCGCGTGCCGCGGCTTGCGGTTGGTTTGAAACGGCCCAACGAAAAAAGTCATCAGCGCTTTTCCGACCAGGCGCCCGCTTTCGTCGCGAACGTCGCAGTCAACCACTGAGATGTGGCGTCCCAGGCGCACAACTTCCGCCTCGGCTGTCACTGTTCCGCCTTCGACGGCTTCGAGATAATTAATTTTCATCTCGATTGTCGCAACGCGCGTCCCCCGCGGGCATGCCATGTAGGTCGCGAGCCCGCCCGCAGTATCCGCCAGCGCAGCAAGAATCCCGCCGTGCACCACTCCGTGAACCTGCAGGTGCCGCTCGTCCACTCGCATGCTCATCTTGACGCGGCCATGCCCGGCATCCGCGAGCACGAATCCAAACTGTGTCGCGGTATTAGTCTGGCTGAGGCGGGCGCGCAGTTCGTTCGTTGCCATTTCGATGGCTTTGGCTGATGGTTTCATGTCAGTAGGCTGTCAAACCTCCATCGAGCGGCAACGCTGCGCCCGTCACCCATGCAGCTTCATCAGACGCAAGGTATAGAGCCATTTGCGCCACGTCCTCAGGAAGACCCAGGCGACCCAGCGGAATTCCCTCGGTGCGCCGCCTTCGCTCCGCCTCCGGATCAGGCGCCTCTCGAATTGACTTAAGCCCCAACTCGGTTTCGACTATCGAAGGGCAGACGCAATTCACGCGAATCTTTTCATGCGCGTGGTCAAGCGCCATCGCTTTCGTAAGGCCCGTGACGCCGGCTTTCGCCGCGCAGTAAGCAGCGCGCTGCGTTCTGGCGACAAGGCCGAGAATAGACCCGATATTCACGATCGCGCCGCCTCCCGCTGCGCGAAGATGCGGCAAAGCCGCGCGAGAAACCTTAAATGTGCCAGTCAGGTTCGTTGCGACGACGTTGTCCCAATTCTCGTCCGATGTACCATCTGCCGCCGCCACGACGACGGCGCCTGCGTTATTGACCACGATGTGCAGGGCGCCAAAATGTTTCACCGTAGACGCCAGTGCAGATTCCACCGATTTGCGATCCACCACATCGCAGGTGAGCGCCACTGCCTTGCCTCCGCCGGCTTCAATCTCGCGAACCGCCGCTTCCAGCGGGCCTTTTCTGCGCCCTGCAATCGCGACAGACGCGCCCTCCCGGGCAAAAAGCAACGCGCACGCGCGTCCTATGCCGGTCCCGCCGCCCGTAATAAAAGCTACCTTGCCCGAAAGTCGCTGCACCGTCGGAACACCTCGCTCGTCTAATTAGAGCAGGAAGGCTAGCATTCGCCATCGTGCTGGCGCAAGCAAGCGCGCTCAATTCAATTTGATAGCGGGCATCTGCCTAAGCAGCCGGTTGCCGGGTTTGAAAGCGGCGTCTATCATCGAGGGCCCATGAAAATCGGGATCACATGTTATCCAACGTACGGCGGCTCGGGCGTGGTGGCCACCGAACTCGGAATCGAGCTCGCTGCGCGCGGCCACGAAATTCATTTCATCAGTTACGCGATGCCGATCCGCCTGAACACGCTGCACGAAAACATCTATTTTCACGAGGTGGAAGTCACATCCTATCCGCTCTTCGATCACCCGCCGTACACACTCGCGCTTTCCACAAAAATGTACGAAGTGGCCGAATCTGCCTCGCTCGATTTGCTGCACGTGCATTACGCGATTCCCCATTCGGTGAGCGCGCTGCTCGCCAGGATGATGGCGGTTCCGCGTAAACTGCCGTTTATTACCACGCTGCATGGAACCGATATCACACTCGTAGGACACGACCGCAGCTACTTGCCGATTACCAGATTCTCAATCGAGCAGAGCGACGGGGTTACCGCGATTTCGAATTACCTGCGCGATCTAACCGTGAAAGACTTCGAGATCAAGCGGCCCATCGAGGTGGTTCCGAATTTCGTGAACTGCGACCTCTACAAGCGCTGTGACGATGCGGCCGCACGAGCCCGCTGGGCGCCCAATGGCGAGCCGATCCTGATGCACCTCTCGAACTTCCGTCCGGTGAAGCGAGTGACGGACGTGGTGGAAATATTCGCGCTCGTGCGCGAGAAGATCCCCGCAAAGCTCGTGTTGATGGGCGATGGCCCGGATCGCGGCGCGGCAGAATTCATCGTCCGAAAGAAGCGGCTCACGAAAGATGTGTTCTTCCTCGGCAAACAGGACATGGTGCAGGAAAAACTGGGCCTCGCCGACCTTTTTCTCCTCCCCAGCGATTCGGAATCGTTCGGTCTCGCCGCGCTCGAGGCGATGGCTTGCGAAGTTCCGGTGATCGCATCGGACGTCGGCGGATTGCCCGAAGTCGTGACGAACGGCGTGGATGGCTACCTGATTCAGCCGCGCGACGTGGCAGCCGGAGCCAAGTACGCGCTGCAGATTTTGACCATGCCCGATCGCGGACGCGCCATGGGCCAGCAAGCGCGAATCAACGCACGCCGAAAATACTGCTCGAACGACGTGATTCCCCAATACGAGGAATATTACCAGAAGGTGCTGAACGCATCAGGCGCGACCGCGCGCGCTTAGTTCTCGTTTCGCGTTGCCGCCTCGGATGATGGGGCTAAAGTTTTCTCCACGGGGCGCAACGTCTGAATAACTCGATTAATCTCTCCCTGTGTGAGCAGAGTGGTGGCATCCTGCCTGGCACTAAAATGAAAGTTCAGCTCGCGGTCCATTCCGTCAAAGCACTTTACTTCAACCACGCGGCCGGCCCCGAATTCACCAACCTGAAGACAATTTAAACCACTGTGCTGGTATGAATAGAAGGCCGGATGGCCTTTGTCGCAGTAAAGACCCGATTTCAGGCGCAATAAGGTCAACCGCCCATTTGCTTCTCGTTTTGACAGAAAGGGCGAGATCTGTTCGGGCGTCATGTCGAGAACATGTTTGACAAGATCGTAATTAGAAAGTGCCGCTTCCTTTCCAACCATCAAACCAATTGCATCTTTGATGTTTGGATGCTGTATTGGCTTGCTTGCATCTTCAAACAACTGGGGCATAGCGGTTGGATTCCAGAGGATGAGCCCGTGGCCGTTCGGCGCGGTGAGAGTAACCATCTTGCGAGCTATCGCGGCTTCGGCGTTCAACCATGGCACCTCAAACTGATAACCAAAGAACGCTTCCTTGGTTCCAAGTACCACGTCAGCGTCACCGATTGACATTGGCTGCACGCCGAGCCTTAAGACAAGGCTGCGACTCGCCCATTTTCTTCGCTTGGTACCAATCCCATGTTTGTGGACCAAAACACCAAGCGAGGACACCAATGGTTGCAAGTGCAATCCAACAAACGTTCGCCGGACTGCCCAACTTGGGTTCCGAATACAAACGAAAAAGCCTTACCGCTCGAGGATTGGAACCGGTTTGAACGAAGCGATGATGCCGGCGATGTCGTTCTGCGTGATCTTGCCGCTCGCATTCGGCGCAACGACGAAGATGAAACGGAACTGCTGATCGCGATCGCTGAAAACACGCAGAGCAACCGGCCCTTTGGCGGGATCGCCAAACTGGAAGCCTCGATTCGGTCCCCACGTAAACGACGATAGCCCGCCCCGCGCATCGATCCCGAACCCCAGCTTCCAAATCAGCAGCTCGTTCATGCGCATCGCGTCACGGCTCATCATGATCGGCGACAGCTGCGACGGCGCGGCGCCATAGACCGCTTCATACAGCCCATAGTTCGATTCAATCGGGTGATCCGCGAATAAATTCACAAATTTCTGATATTGCAACGGGCTCGACGATTTCATCTGACGAAGCGAATCGAGCAGCGTCTCGGGATCGTAGAAGAAAATTGCCTGACCGGAATCGAAGCGAATAATCACACCTGTTAGCGAAGGAGTCTGCGTGGTCTTTCCTGTCCAGGGGGCTGTGAATTCGAAGTTGAAAGCTTTGACCAGGTTTCCTTTGGCGACGGCGGGCGGCGCGGCCGGCAGGGGCTGCGGGACGTCCGCGAGCCACGGATTTTCTTTCGCCCAGTGATGCCCCTCGTACCAGGCAAGCGTCTGCAGGCCATACGCGGCGCAATAAATCGCAACGCCGATCACGATGATGGCGAGCACTATGGCCGAAGACGCACTACTTTTTTCTGTTTCGTCGTTCATTCGATGAATGACCCCGGAATTTTCGCCGACCGAGCTGAATGACGGACCCGGCAGATGCAGCGCATTCTACGCTGTTACGATGCTGGCAGGCGAGAAAATCGATGCTCCGCCGTTGGCAGCTTTTGGATTCGCGGTGGACGGCGCGCCAGGAAGCTCATACAATGGTCGGGAGAGCCAAATCGAACGCCCGGGTGCCATCGCGCCCGGGCGTTTTTTATTTGGGAGGCAAGATGCCCGACGCGCCGCACTATCGCACGGAGGAAGAAATCGAGGATGTAGTTCGCCGGTTCGAAAACTGCTCGTACACGCCTGAGGAATTCGTACACGCCCGGCACTTGACGGTGGCTGCGTGGTGCTTCGCGACAATGGAATCCAAAGCTGCGCGGGAAAAGATGCGCGCGGGCCTGCGGCGGTTTATCGCGCACCATGGCAAGAACGGCTACCACGTGACGATCACGGAATTCTGGCTCGAGAGAGTCGAGAAACTCGTGGCCGAGCAGCGTGATGCGGAGACAGGGTCTGGTGCCGCTGGTCAATTCAGTAGTCGAGCGCTGCAGCGATAAGAATCTAATCTACGAATTCTACTCGCGCGAGCGAATCGCCTCGCCCGAGGCCAAATCGGCGTGGATCGCACCGGACATCACATCGCGGAATTAATTTGCGCTCGGCTGTCTAACCGAGAACATGTTCCGTCGTTACCAGCTCTGGAATCTCGATGTGGATTTGTGTGCCTTGGCCTTCTTCGCTGCGAATATCCATCTTGAACTGATCGCCATACAATAAACGCAAACGCTCGTGCACGTTGCTGATACCGATTCCGCCGCCATACACCTCAACAAGCCGCTCGGGTGAAATGCCGACGCCATTGTCCTCGATTTCAATGTAGAGCCGGCCGTCATTACGCCGCGTGCGGATATGAATCTGGCCGCCCTCGAGGCGCGGGTCGAGTCCGTGCTTCAGTGAATTTTCGATCATCGGCTGCAGCAGCATGCTGGGAACGAAGGAATCCAGCGCTTCCGGCTCAATTTCCTTGAAAATTTGCAGCTTGTCGCGGCCGAAGCGGATCACTTCGATGTCGAGATAATCGTCGATGAATTCGAGTTCCTCGCGCAAAGGCACGAAAGTTTCGTGCTTGCGCAGCAAGCGCCGCAGAATACTGGAAAGCTTTAACACCACGCCGCGCGCCATGTCCGGATCGAAACGAATCAGCGACGAAACGGTATTCAGCGTGTTGAACAAGAAGTGCGGATTGATCTGGCTCGAGAGCGCGTCCATGCGCGCCTTCAACAGCAGCTGCTGATTCTGCTCGAGATTCATCTCGATGCGCGTGTTGTTCCAGATCTTGATCGCCATCGCGACGCTCATCACCGACGACAACACGATGAGCAGCATGTAACCCCAATTGCTGGGATGGAACGCGAAGAGCCAGTTTTCCGGAACCACGGAGGCAAGCTCGACCTGCGCGACCTCGAATCCGGCACATGCAAACAACGGCAGCATCGCCCAATTTCTTTTTCCAAATCGCACCAGCTTCCACAACCATTCCGGGATGCTCAAGAAAAGAAACGGCCCGAAATGCCAGATGTCCTCCTTCTCCGGCATCACTTCGCGAATCATTCCCGCGAGTAGGCCCGACGCTCGCAGCCATCGGGCTCGAAAGCCACTCGTGATTGCCAAACGCCGGCAAGCTGATGAGCGAACCGCCCAGCAGCCCGACGATTCGTCCACCGATCAAAGCCCATGAGGAAGGAGCCCTCGAGCGTCAGATCGAAGAATCGGTAGCCGACGAGACGAAGCAAGACTCCGATGGCAAGCGGAGGCGTCAGAAACAGCAGAAGCATTACTTTCTGGTCGGAATCGCGATTTTCGGTGAAGACCAGCCGCCGGAAAGACCGGAATCGCACGAGCAGCGCGGCGAGAGCCGCGGCCCAGCACACCTTCAGAATCAGAATAAAAAGAAGGTCTCGGCCGCCACTGAGAGGTTCCATTTCGCTCGTTTGCCGCGAACGGGGTTCTGCGATTACGTTAGCCAAAGCCGGTTGCGATGTAAAGAGATGTGGGACGAAAGGTTCGATTCAATGCGCAGCGGCTACGCTTTTGCCAAGCCTGTTATAATTGGCGTTTGCGATGAAGCCAAAAAAACAATCCAGCAAAAGATCGGGAAAGGCGCGCGTTGTCGCCCAAGCGGCTCTGCCAACTCGATTTGGCCGATTTCGAATTTTGGGAATCGAGGGCTCGAAGAAAGGCGAAGAAGCGATCGCGATTCAGCACGGGCCTTTGCAATCTGGTGGGTCGCGCAACGGAAAAGCACCGCTCGTGCGGGTGCACTCACAATGTCTTACAGGCGACGTATTCACATCCGAGCGTTGCGATTGCCGCGCGCAACTCGAGTTTTCGCTGCGAAAAATTGCAGCCGAGCCGGCCGGAGTGCTGCTCTACATGCCGCAGGAGGGCCGCGGAATCGGCCTCATCAATAAGCTGAAGGCCTACGAGCTGCAGGATGCCGGTCTCGATACCGTGGATGCAAATCGTCGCCTCGGATTTGCGGATGACGCGCGCGACTACGCGTTTGCTGCCGAAGCCCTGAAGGCGCTCGGCTTGCGCGATGTCCGCTTGCTTTCAAATAATCCCGACAAAGTGACACAGCTCGAGCGATCGGGCATTCGCATCGTCAAAGCGAGTTCCCTGCCGCCCACGAACCAGCAAGCATTCCCGCGCCTACCTGCGAACGAAGAAAGACAAGCTCGGGCCACCTGCTCGCCTCTCTTTAATTCCAGCGATTTATGTTGACAACAATTCGCGACGGGATGATAGTAAACCATATGGTTTACTATCCCTTTTCGGCGCTGGATAACACTTTCGCCGCTCTCTCCGACGCCACCCGTCGCGGCATCCTCGCTCGCCTCGCTCAAGGCGAAGCGTCCATCAGCGATCTTGCCGCACCCTATGCAATGTCCCTTCCTGCCGTTTCAAAACATCTGCGCGTCCTTGAGCGCGCGAAGCTCGTTGAGCGCCGGAAAGATGGACGCGTGCATCGCTGCAAGTTAGTCGCCAAGCCGATGAAAAGCGCGGCGGAATGGATTGCAAAATACCGGCAATTCTGGGAACGGCAATTCGATTCGTTGGCTCAATATCTCGAAAGCTCACAAAAAGAGGAGAACGCAAAATGGCAACCCCAGGCACCTCATCGGAAACCCGGCTCGAAATCCGGCGCACCTTCAAGGCGCCGCGTGAAAAAGTCTTCGCGGCCTGGACGAAGCGCGAAGAACTAGAGAAGTGGATGTGCAGGGACGTTCCCGAGCACAACCCAAAATATACCGAGCTCGATGTGCGCCCCGGCGGCCGCTACGTAATCGAGATTCCGGTGCCCAAGGAAGGTTTCACCTATCGCGGATATGGAACGTTTAGCGAAGTGAAGCCGCCTGAAAAGCTGGTATTCACCTGGGCCTGGGAGCAAATTCCTCCCCCGAAAAAGAAGCCCGAAGACATGGAAGACACCGAATCGCTGGTAACGGTTCAGCTGATCGACCGCGGCAACTCGACGGAGATGATCTTCACACACGAGAATTTCACGACAGCCAAAGTCCGCGACAGCCACCAAAAGGGTTGGGACGGCTGCTTCGACGCCCTGGAAAAGGCGTTGGCAGCATAGGTAGAAAGCAGAGTGTGAAATGTTACCTCAGAAGCGCGGAAGCGACGCCGCTAACCGCCGCCGACAAGATGAACGATCTCGAAGCGATCGTCAGGCTGAACCGCGGTCTCCTGCCATTTCGCGCGCGGCAGAATATCGAGATTACGCTCAATGGCCACGCGCTCGGCAATCATTTCCAGGTGTTCAAGCAGCGCCGCAACGCTGAGACCGTCAGGAATTTCTCGAAGCTCGCCGTTGACGGTAATTTTCATCGCAGACGAGTCCACAACCTAATTCGCGGGTTTCTCATTCGCTGGCTGGCCTGAAGAATTCTTCCTCCGCGAGCGCATCGCAAACCGCAGCTCGTCATTCCCGCCGGGCGTCGCCGCGCGAATCACCAGCGTCAGGTCGCCCTTCCCCAGCGGCGGCAGCGAAAAACGCAATCGCGCGCGCCCTTGGCTATCCGTGGTTTCAGAAAAACGCCGCTCCTCGATCGCACCATCAATAAACGCTTCCACTTCAACTCCAGCCTGCGGCCCACGATCCGCCCGCCGCACAAGCTCAACGTCCAGAAATATGTGTCCACCGGTAAGCCACGACCCCGGGTTCATAAGCTGCATCTGAATCCCGCTCGGCCGACCATCCTGAGTCGCAGCCGCGGCGACCTGCGGCTCGAGGACTCCCGAGCGCAGGTCCTCAATCACAGAACGGTGCTGCTCCTCCACTCGATCCCGCAACCCTTCGTGATTGAATTCGTCAGATTCGACAAAATGCCGATAATTCGAAGAGCGCCGATGTAGCACACGCCCATTCTGGTACACCACGGTATCAATCACTGGGTGCGCTGGGCCGCGATCCTCAGTCTGAACGTGGAACACCTCGCTGCCGATTTGTACGTCGGTATTGAATCCAGAGCTCATGCGAAAGCTGGCCCCGGAAACACAGCGCGCGCCTGAAGACGCGGTGAATTGACGAACTGGGAGTTCATTTGACCGTGCGCTCTCGGGTCGTTATTATACCAGTGCAACCAACATGAACAGCAATTACCTCGACAACTATGGTTCGTTGTTGCTGATGTTTATACTCGCTGCCGGATTGTCCGGCGCGCTGATCGTGGTGTCCACAATCGTCGGAAAGCACAAGCGTACCAGGGAAAAAGACCAGCCATATGAGTGCGGGATTCGTCCTACGGGCGATGCTCGCGAACCGATCTCTGTGCAGTTCTATATGGTTGCGCTACTTTTTATCCTGTTTGACATCGAGGCTATCTTTCTGTATCCGTGGGCTTTGGTGTACCACGATCTGAAGCTCTTCGGCTTTGTCGAGATGCTTGTCTACATTATAATCCTGCTCGCAGGATACATCTTCCTCTGGAAGAAGGGCGCGCTCGACTGGAATCGTTGACGCCCACCGGGATCCAACCGTGGAATCAAAGGAAGCTGACAAAACGCTCGTAGTCCATCAACTGAAGGCCTGGGACGCGCAAGCCGTCACCGAGGTGATCGAATTTCGGGGCGAAACGACGGTCGTGGTACCCCGCGAACACCTTCTGCGCGCTGCCGCTTATCTCGCGTCGGAGCCTTCGCTTCATTTTTCCTTTCTTTCGGACATCACCACGGTTGACCGCTTCCCGCTCGAGCCTCGCTTCGAGGTGAATTACCACCTGCTTTCGCTCGATCGCAACGAGCGCCTTCGCCTGAAAGTCCGACTGGGCGGAAGCGATCCGTCGGTGCACTCCGTCACCGAGATCTGGCCCACCGCGAACTGGCACGAGCGCGAGAATTACGATTTGATGGGCATCCGCTTTGAAGGTCATCCTGAGCTTTCGCGCATTCTCATGCCGGACGATTGGGAAGGCTATCCGCAGCGGAAAGACTATCCGGTCGAAGGTTATAGATAAGGGCTATCGCCAATGCCAACGACGATCGAAACAGTAGCCGGCTCAGCGAACACGATGGTCCTCAATATGGGACCGCAGCACCCATCTACGCACGGCGTACTGCGCGTGGTTCTCGAGCTCGACGGCGAAATCGTGCTGAAAGCCCGGCCCGTGATCGGCTATCTCCACACCGGCATCGAGAAAAACATGGAAGCGAAAACCTATTCGCAAGCCATCACGATGACCGACCGCATCGATTACCTCGCGCCGCTTTCCAACAATCTCTGCTATTGCCTCGCAGTCGAAAAGATTCTCGGAATCGAAATACCCAAGCGCGCGCAATACATTCGCGTCCTGCTCACCGAAATGACGCGCATCGCTTCGCACCTCGTCTGGCTCGGCACTCACGCGATCGATCTCGGCGCCATGTCCGTCTTCCTTTACACCTTCCGCGAGCGCGAAGAGATCATGAAGATTTTTGAATACGTCTCGGGCCAGCGGATGATGACCAGCTACTTCCGCATCGGCGGCATCGCCCTTGAGCCACCTCCGAACTGGCTCGATCATATCCGCCGCGTGATCGATGCCCTTCCCGCGCACATCGATGAATATGAAGGCTTGCTCACAAACAACCGCATTTGGCTCGGTCGCACCAAGGGCGTCGGAATCATCAGCGCGGAAGATGCCATCGCTATGGGCGCTTCGGGCCCCATGCTGCGCGGCAGCGGCGTGCCCTACGACATCCGCAAGGCATTTCCTTACTCGAGCTACGAAGAGTTCGACTTCGATATTCAAACGCAAACCGCGGGCGATTGCTTCGCGCGCTATCAGGTCCGCGTGGCCGAGATTCGCGAGAGCATCAAAATCGTCCGCCAGGCCATGGAAAAAGTTCCCGCGGAAGGGCCCATCAAGGCCACCGCTCCCGGAATTATTGCCCCGTCGCGCGAAGAGATGAAATCCTCGATTGAAGGGCTCATCTATCACTTCAAAATTTACACCGAGGGTTTCGCTCCGCCACCCGGTGAAGTCTACCAGGCCATTGAATCGCCTCGCGGCGAGCTGGGATTTTTTGTTGCCAGCGACGGCTCTGCTCATCCATATCGCGTAAAAGTTCGCGCGCCATCGTTCATCAATCTACAAACATTGCCAAAACTCTGCGAAGGCCGCCTGATCGCCGATGTGGTGGCCTGTATCGGAACCACCGACATCGTCCTGGGGGAAGTCGACCGCTAGGCTCATCCGCCCGGCGCTAAACGAATCATGCAATTGCCGCCGTCACTCGACGCGAAATTTACAGAACTACTCGGCCGCTATCCCGTCAGGCGCTCTGCGCTGATTCCCATGATGTTGTACGCCCAGGATCAGTTCGGATTTTTAAGCGACGAACTCCTCGAAGAGATCGCCAAGCGCGTCGGCCTGAATTTGATCGAAGTCACCGAGACCCTTGCGTATTACTCTATGCTCCGCCGCAAGCCCGAAGGCCGCTATCACATTCAGGTCTGCACGAATATTTCCTGCATGCTGCGCGGCGGCAACGAACTCTTCCAGCACGTTCAAAAGCGGCTGGGAATCGGCAACAAAGAAGTCTCGCCCAACGGCACCTTTTCCCTCGAAGAAGTCGAATGCATCGGCGCCTGCACCGGCGCACCAGCGATTCAGATCAATTACGACTATCACGAAAATCTCGACCCCTCGAAAATCGACACGATCTTCGAACAACTCGAGCAAGGCAAGCGCCCGAAGCCGGTATCGGTAATTTCAGGCGCGATTCACGAGCGCCATCCCGCCGAGGTTGTGGTGATTAGCCGCCGTTTCGGAATTCCCAATTCCAATAAAATCGATGTCTATCTCCAGCACGATGGCTACCAGGCTCTCGAAAAAGCGCTAAAGCAGATGACGCCCGACCAGATCGTCGACGAAGTGAAGAAATCGAATCTGCGCGGACGCGGCGGCGCAGGCTTCCCTGCCGGCATGAAGTGGAGCTTCGTCCCCAAGGAAACGGGCGGCAAACCGAAATACATCATCGCCAATGGTGACGAAAGCGAGCCGGGGACGAGTAAAGACCGTCCGCTGATGGAAATGGATCCGCATCAACTCATCGAAGGCATGGTAATCGCCGGCCGAGCCGTTGGCGCCGAGCGCGGTTACATCTACATTCGCGGCGAGTATCGCTACGTGATCGACATCGTCGAAGCCGCGATCGTCGAGGCCTATGCCAAGGGTTACCTCGGCAAGAATATCGTCGGCAGCGGATTCAATTTTGATCTCGCCGCGCACACAGGCGCCGGCGCCTACGAATGCGGCGAAGAATCAGCGCTCATGGAATCGCTCGAAGGCAAGCGCGGCTACCCGCGCATCCGTCCGCCGTTCCCCGCTGTCGTCGGTTTGTACGGCTGCCCCACCGTCATCAACAACGTCGAGACGCTCAGCTCCGTTCCCGCCGTAATCTTGCGCGGCGGCGAATGGTATGCCGGCCTTGGCACTCCGAAAAATGGCGGTACGCGCCTCTTCGCAGTTTCCGGGCATGTGAATCGCCCGGGAATTTACGAACTGCCGATGGGCTTCAACATGAAGCGCATGATTGAAGAAGTGGCTGGCGGCGTGCCTAGCGGAAAGAAAATCAAGGCCGTTGTACCCGGTGGCAGTTCGTGTCCGCTTCTCACGGGCGATGAAATCGATATCGCAATGGATTTTGATTCAGTCGCGAAAGCCGGCTCGATGCTGGGGTCCGGCGGCACCGTCGTCCTCGATGAAGACACCTGCATGGTCGACTTCGCCCGCCGCATCATGCATTTCTACGCGCATGAATCGTGCGGTTGGTGCATTCCCTGCCGCGAAGGCACCGCATGGCTCCGCCAGTTGCTCGACCGTTTCCACGATGGCGGCGGCCGCGCCTCAGACATTCCGCTGATCGACGAGCTATCCAAGAACATGCTGGGCCGCACTTTCTGCCCGCTCGGCGACGCCGCTGCCATGCCCACCATCAGCATCGTGAAAAAATGGCGCAATGAATTCGAAGAACATCTGCGCGGCGATTGCCCCTATAAGCCCGCTGACGTGATTGCAGAGGTTCGCTAGCAAGATGCCCGAACAAAAACAGATCACGTTCACCATCAACGACCAAAAGGTGACCACCCCTGCAGGCACGCTCGTGATCGAAGCGGCCAAACATCAGGGCATCGAAGTTCCCTCTTTCTGCTATTACCCCGGGCTTGCTCTCCAGGCCGCTTGCCGCATGTGCCTCGTCGAAGTCGAAAAAGCGCCCAAGCTTCAAACCGCCTGCACTCTCGTCGCCGTCGAAGGCATGGTGGTGAAGACCGACACCGCGCAAGTTCACAAAGCGCGCAAGGACATGATCGAGTTTCTCCTCTCGAATCATCCGCTCGATTGCCCCGTCTGCGACAAGGGCGGCGAATGCGAATTGCAGGACATGACCTTTCGCTACGGCCTCGATCACAGCCGCTTCACCGAAGAAAAGCTCCACTACCCCGAAGAACAATGGTCGCCGCTCGTTTTTTATGACGCGCCTCGCTGCATTCTCTGCTTCCGCTGCGTCCGCGTCTGCGATGAGGGCATGGACGTGAAAGCTCTCGGCGTTGGCGCTCGCGGCGTGCATTCCGTGATTTTGCCGAACGAAAAAGGCGCGCTCGCCTGCGAAGAATGCGGCATGTGCATCGATATCTGCCCGGTCGGCGCCCTCACCAGCGGCACCTACCGCTACCAGACGCGTCCGTGGGAAATGACCTACGTCCCCGAGCCTTGCACGCACTGCTCGAACGGCTGCAAAACCACGCTGAGCATTCGCAACAACGAAATCCTGCGCGCGAACAACCGCGATCATTCCGGCATCAATGGCGAGTTTCTCTGCGGCAAAGGCCGCTTCGGCTTCGATTTCACGCACAATCCGGAACGAGTCCGCCAGCCGCTCATTCGCCGCAACGGCAAACTCGAACCCGCCAGCTGGGAAGACGCGCTCGAAGAAGTTTCGCGCCGCTTCAAGCAAGTGCGCGACATGCATGGCTCTGCAGCGATTGGCGTGATCGGATCGAATCACACGACGAACGAAGAAAACTACCTTCTGAATCGTTTCGCGCGCGCCACGCTCGGCACCAACAACATCGACCATCACCGCACCGCCGACTACACTGGCCTCGCCGCCGCCCTCGGCCCGCGCGCCAAGGATTCGCTCGCCACAATGGCGGACGTCTACGCCTCGAATGCCACTTTGCTGATAGCGAATGACGCCACGCAGCAAAATCCGCTGGTTGCCTGGCAAATCCGCACCGCGATTCGCCACCACAAAGCGCGCCTCTTTGTCATCAATGGCCGCCCGAGCAAAATTCATCGCAAGGCTGCTTATCTCGCCGAAGTCGCGCAAGGCGCAGAACGCCAGGCCGTCCGCTGGCTCGCCACAGGCCAGGGCGATTTCGACGACAACACGCGCACCGCGCTTTCAGCATTGAAGACCGGCCTCGAAAAAGAATCCGATGTCGTAATTATTTTCGGTGCCGATATCAGCGGCGCTGCTCTTCGCGATCTCGTCAGCTTCGGCTCAAAACTCCCCGGCCACACGCGTTTCATGGCGCTCGGCGATTACGCAAATTCACGCGGCGCTGCGGACATGGGCATCCTTCCCGATCGGCTTCCCGGTTACGCGCCGCTTGCCGACGCGGCCGAACGCGCCCGCTTCAGCAAACTCTGGGGCAGCGAAATTTCGTCGGCGCTGGGCATTACTGCTCGCGAAATGATGGAAGCCGCCGCCGCAGGAAAATTAAAAGCCCTCTACGTCGTGGGCGCAAATCCCTTGAAGACATTCGAGGTGAAGCAGCCCGATCGCCTCGCCGGACTCGAACTTCTGGTCGTCCAGGATATGTTCCTCACCGAAACCGCACAGCGCGCCGACGTCGTGCTTCCAGCCGCATCCACATACGAAAAAGACGGCACGCTCACGAATACCGCAGGTGAAGTCCAAATGACGCATCGCTCCATCGATCCGCAAGGACCGCGCAGCGATTTCGATCTGATTCGCATTCTCTCGCATCAACTCAGCATGCTCGGCGTCGGCTCCGCGATTCGTTTGCGCACGCCCGAAGCCGCGTTCGATGAAATCCGCCAGAACGTGCGCGGCTACGATCTTCCGGTCGCGGGCCTGCTCGCCGGCGGCGCCGAACTTTCCACTGCAACGTGTCAAACCGTCGAGCCGTCCTACGAAACTCCGGCCGGCGTCATTTTCTCGTCCAACGATTTCCTGTTTTCGAGCGGTACCCTGGGGCGTTACTGTTCCAAACTCAAATCCACCAACGAGGCCAAAGATACTCCGTGGAGTTCGTCGCCCAACATCCAGTCCTGGTGGTATCGCTAGTCAAGATTGCCGTTCTTTTGTTCGTGGTGATGACGGCGCTTGCCTACCTCTCGTGGTTTGAGCGCAAGGTCATCGCGCACATCCAATCGCGCTGGGGCCCGTACTACGTCGGCGCGCACGGCTTGTTGCAGCCGCTGGCCGATGGCGTGAAATTCCTTTTCAAAGAAGACGTAACGCCGCCCGCGGCCGATCGCTACCTCTACATCCTGTCGCCGTTCCTCGCGCTTACGCTCGCGCTCACCACGCTGGCGCTGATACCGTTTGGACCGGCGACCGTTTACATCTTCGGCCAGCCAACGCAGCTTGTCGTCGCGAATGTGGACATCGGCTTGCTATTCCTCTTCGCCATCACCTCCATCGGTGTCTATGGAGTTGCCCTCGCGGGTTGGTCGTCGAACAGCAAATATCCGCTGCTCGGCGGCCTGCGCAGCTCTGCGCAGATGATCAGTTATGAAGTTTCGCTCACGCTTTCCGTTGTCGGCGTGCTTCTGGTTGCGGGCTCGTTCAATTTCAACGAATTGATCCTCCATCAGCAAGGTTATTACCTGCATTTCATCCCGCGCTGGCACGTGATCCCGCAAATTGTCGGCTTTCTCTGCTACTTGACCGCCGCCGTCGCCGAAACGAATCGCGTCCCGTTTGATTTGCCCGAAGCGGAAACCGAACTCGTCGCCGGATTTCACACCGAATACTCGAGCTTCAAGTTCGCCATGTTCTTCATGGCCGAATACGGAAATATGATTACGGTTTCCTGCCTCGCCACGATTCTCTTTTTCGGCGGCTGGCTCTCGCCCTTTCCCGATAGCTGGACGTGGCAACAATATATTCCCGGCGTCGCGCTGCTTTGCGCCGCGCTATATCTCGCCTACGACACGGTTCGCAACATGCGAGGCATCGGCCGCATTCAGCTCACCGTCGTCACGCTGATTGCCGCGGTGCTTGGTTTGATCTGCCTGCACCCCGTGGTTATGCCCATTGTGCAGGGACCATTCTGGTTCCTTCTGAAAGTGTTTCTGATTCTTTTCTTCTATGTGTGGACGCGCGCCACTCTGCCGCGCTTCCGCTATGACCAGCTGATGTCCTTCGGCTGGAAGCTGCTGCTGCCCGTGTCGCTGCTGAATCTGGTGGTGACGGCGTTGTGGATCGTGGTGAAGAATCCATGAGCCTTCCATTTATTCTTTTCTTCGTGTTTGCGCTGATCACTGTGGCGGGCGCGATCATGCTGATCATCGCGCGCGAGCCCATTCATAGCGCGCTGTGTCTGGTTCTCGTTATGGTCTCGCTTGCCGCTTTGTATCTGCTGCTCGGCGCCGAATTTATTTCCGCGGTGCAGGTGATCGTGTACGCCGGCGCGGTCATGGTGCTGTTCGTCTTCGTCATCATGCTGCTGAATGCCGGTGTCGAGGAGCGCACAAACTTTAGCCACATGGCGAAATATGCCGGGCTGCCGCTCGCGATTTTTCTTCTCTTTGGGCTGGCGCACTGGATGGCGCATTCGGCCATCGGCGCAACGGTTGCCAATGGCCCGGGAGCGTCAAGTCAAGCCGCCGTTTCCACGGAAAAGCTTTCGATGATGCTGTTTCAAAAGTATCTGTTTCCATTCGAGGCCACCTCGATCCTGATTCTGATCGCGATTCTCGGCGCGCTCGTGCTTGCCAAGAAAGGGACCGAATGAGCGTCGTCCCCATTTCCTATTACCTCGTGTTGAGCGCCATTCTGTTCGGGCTTGGCGTCGTCGCATTTGTTTTCAAACGCAATATCATCACGATTTTTATGTCGATCGAGCTGATGCTCAACGCCGTGAATCTCGCTTTTGTGGCATTTGCGCGCGCGCACAACCAGCTCGATGGGCTGATATTCGTGTTTTTTGTGATCGTCGTAGCCGCGGCGGAAGCGGCGGTGGGCCTCGCGATCGTCATTACGATTGCGCACAATCGCCGGTCGTTGAACGTTGAAAACGTGGATTTGCTCAAATTCTGATGCCGATGCTCGACCATCTCTGGATCATTCTCGCCCTGCCACTCGCCGGCGCGGCCATCAACGGCCTGCTCGGAAAAAACTGGCCGAAATCGGCGGTGAATTCCGTAGCGATTGGTTCTGTGTCGCTGGCTTTTCTTGCCGTCGTGGAGACGGTTCGCGAATTTCTCCAGCTTCCCGCGAATCAAATTCCTTGGGTGAGAACCTATTTCCCGTGGATGACTGCCGGGCCATTCAAAGTTAATTTCGCCCTGCAAGTGGACCAGCTCACCATCGTGATGCTGCTCACCGTCACCTTTGTCGGCACGCTGATTCACATCTACTCCACCGGCTACATGGCACATGAAGGCGGCTACTACCGTTTCTTCAGTTACCTCAACCTCTTCATGTTCTTCATGCTCACGCTCGTGCTCGCCGCGAACATCGTGGTGATGTTCGTAGGCTGGGAAGGCGTGGGGCTGTGCAGTTATTTGCTGATTGGCTTCTGGTTCCTGAAGCAGTCTGCAATCAGCGCGGGTAAAAAAGCGTTTATCACCACGCGCATCGGTGATTTTGGATTCACCATCGGAATCTTGCTGCTCTTCTGGACATTCCACTCTGTCGATTTCGGTACGATTTTTTCGCAGGCCGCTGGAATGCCGTCCGAGACGATGACGCAAGCCGGCGTCCTGACCACGATTTGCATTCTGCTCTTCGCCGGAGCCGTCGGAAAATCCGCGCAGCTCCCTCTTTACGTTTGGCTGCCCGATGCGATGGAAGGTCCCACACCTGTAAGCGCGCTGATTCATGCGGCCACGATGGTCACCGCGGGCGTCTACATGGTCGCGCGGATGCATCCGCTCTTCTCGCGTGCGCCGATCGCGATGCTGGTCGTCGCCATCGTTGGCGCGGCGACAGCGTTCTACTCGGCCACGATCGGCCTGGTGCAAACCGACATAAAGAAAGTTCTCGCTTATTCCACCGTCTCGCAACTGGGCTACATGTTTCTTGCGTGCGGCGTGGGCGCCTACGCAGCCGGCATTTTTCATTTGATGACTCACGCGTTCTTCAAGGGCCTGCTCTTCCTTTGCGCGGGGAGCGTGATTCACGCGATGGGCGGCGAGCAGGATATGCGCAAGATGGGCGGCCTGCGCAAAGCCATACCCGTGACGTTCTGGACGATGTTCATCGCCACTTTCGCGATTTCCGGCGTCCCCGGATTCGCCGGATTTTTCAGCAAAGATGAAATCTTGAACGCGGCTGGTTCCGGCCCGCGCGCAAATCTTCCATTGTGGTTGCTGGGACTTGTCGCCGCTGGGCTCACGTCGTTCTACATGTTCCGCCTGATTTTCCTTACGTTTTTCGGCGAGCAGCAATTTGACGAGCACAAGGTCCACGTCCACGAATCGCCGCGCAACATGACGATTCCGCTCATCATTCTCGCCTTCCTTTCGATTTTCGGCGGCTGGTTTGCGGCCCCTAAACTCGTAGGCGGCACTGATTATTTCGAGGCGTTTGTGCATCCTGTGTTCGCTTCCTACGCGCCGCAGGCTCCGGCGGGCCAGGAAGAATCTCTGGCCGGATCGGCAGGCGAACAAGGCGGAATCAAACCAAGCCCCGCGATGGAATTGGTGCATGCAGTGACAGGCCCACCGGTAATCGTTGGTTTGATCGGCATTCTGGTCGCGTGGTGGTTCTACATCCGCCGGCCTGATCTGCCGAAGAAGCTCGCGCAGAGCATGTACGGGCTCTACACGCTCGTGCTTCACAAATATTACGTGGACGAACTTTATGCCGCTGTGATCATCCAGCCGCTGCTGTGGATCTCGACGAATGTGCTGTGGCACACGGTGGACGAAGGCCTGATCGACGGAACCGTGAACGGTTCGGCGCGGCTCGCGCGAGAGACCGGCGGAAAATTGCGCGAGCTGCAATCGGGGAACGCGCGCAGCTACGCATCGTGGGTTGTGGTGGGCGCCGTCGGAGTGACGGCGCTGCTCCTCGGAATCTGGATGAAGGTGCACTAAGTGGAAATGCAGCCACATCTCTTGACGGTGATCACATTCCTGCCGCTGCTGGGCGTGCCGGCGCTCCTTTTCCTGCGCTCGGAGGATCACACCTGGATCAAGCGCATTGCGCTGGCGGTGTCGCTGGCGGAATTCGTGATCTCGCTGTTTCTGATTCGCGGATTCGTTACAGCGAATCCGGGCTACCAGTTCGAAGAGATTCACGACTGGATCGGTTCGGCGATCCGCTACCACATGGGCGTGGATGGAATCAGTCTTTTCCTTGTGATTTTGACGACGTTCCTGGTGCCCATCTCGATTTTGGCGTCGTGGCAAGGAATCCACGAAAAGGTGAAAGGGTTCTTCATCGCGCTGCTGGTGATCGAAACGGCGATGATCGGCGTGTTCGTCTCGCTCGACCTCTTCCTGTTCTTTGTTTTCTGGGAGCTGACGCTGATTCCGATGTACTTCCTGATTGGCATCTGGGGTCACGATCGGCGCATTTATGCGGCGGTGAAATTCATTTTGTACACGATGTTCGGCTCGATCCTGATGCTGGTCGCGATTCTGTGGCTCTACAACGTGGCCGGCTCGTTTGATTTTGTGGAGATTCAGGCGAAGCTGCATGCGGGACTCGTTTCTCTCCCGCCCAATACCGAGATGCTGCTTTTCTGCGCGTTCTTTTTGGCGTTCGCGATCAAGGTGCCACTGTTCCCCCTGCATACGTGGCTGCCCGACGCACATACCGAAGCGCCGACGGCCGGTTCCGTGATCCTTGCGGGCGTGATGCTGAAACTCGGAACGTATGGAATTTTGCGTTTCTGCCTGCCTCTCTTCCCCTATGCGGCGCATCGCGCGGCGCCTGTGATCGCGGTGCTCGCGATTATCGGGATCGTTTACGGAGCACTCGTGGCGACGGTGCAGACGGATTTGAAGCGGCTGGTCGCTTATACATCGGTGAGCCACCTGGGATTTGTGGTGCTGGGAATTTTCGCCTTCAGCACGATTTCGATTCAGGGCGCGATTTATCAGATGTTGAATCATGGCGTGTCCACCGGAGCGCTGTTTTTGGGCGTAGGCATGTTGTACGACCGGCGGCACACGTTTGAGATCAAGCAGTTCGGCGGGCTCGCGACGCCGATGCCCGTGCTGATGGCGTTTTTCCTGTTTGCGTGCCTCTCGTCGCTGGCACTGCCGCTGCTCAACGGATTCGTCGGCGAATTTCTGATTCTGATCGGCGTGTTCGAGCACCACCACGCGTGGGCGTCGTGGGCTGCATCGGGCGCCGTGCTCTCGGCGATATATCTTCTCTGGGCGTACCAGCGTGTGGCGCTTGGCGAGGTGACGGTGGAGAAGAACAAGACGCTGCCGGATGCTTCGACACGCGAGCGCGTGATTCTTGGTGACGATGGCGCTCGTGATTTTGTTCATGGGCGTCGCTTCCCCGCTCTTCACGCGGCGCATGGAGCCAGCGACAAATGTGCTGCTGGAGCAGATGAATGGTCGCGCGCAAAACGCGACTCGGCCGGCGCCGTCGGCGATTCCCGCCGAGAGGGCTTCCGTTCCTGCCGCCGCGGCGATATTCAAAACTGAAGCAGAGGTACCTCGAGCGCGTCCCTGATGCAGATTTCCGCCGAACAGCTCGCCAATCTCAACAGGCTTGCGCCAGAGATTATTTTGTGCGCGACCGGAATTCTGATTATGGTGCTCGATCCTTTCGTCGGGCCGGCGCGGCAGCGGACGCTTGGCTATTTCGCATTGGCAGGCACGATTGCTGCGCTTTTCACCATTCGCTTGGCAGCGATCGACCCCGGCTTGGCTTACAGCGGCCTGATTCGCGCTGACGCGTTCAGCGTTTTCGTGCACGTGGTGGTGATCGGAGCGGCGGCGATCGCGATTCTTGGCTCTTACAGCTATCTCGATCGGGAGGGCTTGCAACGCGGCGAATATTACGCGCTGGTGCTTTTCGCTACCGCCGGCATGGGGATTCTTGCAGGCGCGAATGAACTCGTGACGGCTTTTATCGGCTTGGAGATGAGTTCGATCTCGACCTATATTCTCGCGGGATTCCGGCGGCGGGCACTCGAGTCGAACGAAGCATCGTTGAAGTATTTTCTTCTGGGATCTTTTGCGACTGCATTTTTTCTTTACGGAATCGCGATGACGTACGGTGCGACGGGCACCACGCGCATCGATGCGATTCAGGCAGCATTTCAGATCACGCCTCCGGCCGGACTCGCGATTCTGGGACTCGGCCTGATGTTTGTGGGTCTCGGATTCAAAGTGGTGGCGGCGCCATTTCAGATTTATGCGCCGGACGTGTATCAAGGTTCGCCCACGCCTGTGACGGCGCTGCTCGCGTCGGCTCCGAAGGTGGCAACGTTCGCGGTGATGGTGCGGATCTTTTACGTGGCGTTCGGCACGTCGAGCGATTTGTGGTTCTGGGCCGATTTGGGTTTCGGCCGTGCTGACGATGTGCATCGGGAATTTCGCTGCGCTGGTGCAGACGAACGTGAAGCGGATGCTGGCGTATTCGTCGATCGCGCATGCGGGATACATTCTGGTGGCGTTCGCGGCGGCAACTGATTTGGGCGTCGCTGCAATTTTGTTTTATCTCGCTTCGTACGCGCTGATGAAGATTGGCGCGTTCCTCGTGCTGTCGCATCTCGGCCAGCAGGGCGAGAAGCGGCTCGAAATTCAGGATTACGCCGGGCTCGGATCGAAGCAGCCGGTGCTCGCTGCGTGTTTTTCTCTTTTCCTGCTGTCGCTGCTGGGCCTTCCGGCGACGGGCGGATTCCTCGGAAAATTCTTCGCGTTTCAGGCTGCGCTGGATTCGCGCGATCGTGTGGCTGGTGGTGATTGCGGCGATCAACAGCGTGATCGGCGCCTATTATTATTTGCGCGTGATTGTGGCGATGTACTTCTGGGAGCCGTCGAAGGATTACGTGCCGACGCCCGTGGCGGCTTCGCTGGCTACCGCGCTGGCGGTTTGCGCGATTGGCACGCTGTACCTCGGGATCCTGCCGGGGCGCATGCTGAGCCTGGCGCGGGCGGCGGCGGATTCGCTGACGGTGCGATAGACTACGCTTCTTCTTTCCCCCCGCAAATCCTTCCCCGAAACTGACCTGCAAAAGTGCGAAATATTTGCGATTAGAAAAAGTTAGTAGGCTTATTTTTCTATGGTTTACGTGAAATTCTAATTCCAGATTTGCGATTAGAATTTTGGGCGGGTGTGTTGCGGACCGGGCGCCTTTCGCGGCTACCGGACCTCCTTCGAACTGGCCCTACCCCTCTTTGTCCATCACTTCCAACCTTTAATGCCACCTACTAAGACGCCCTGAAGTGGTCACAGGTTGGATGGAACGCGCCAATCACGAGACGCGGAAAAGAAAAGGCCCGGAGGCTCTTGCGAGCGTCCGGGCCTTTCGATGCTTCTGCTTTGGATTGAGCTACTTAACCTTCAGGAAGACGATGGCGAAGGTGTAGAGGGCCATCGACTCGATCAGCACGAGCGCCAAAATCAGGGCGAAACGGATTGCGGCGGCTGCGCCTGGGTTGCGAGCGAGTCCTTCGCAGGCTGCGGCGGTGGCTTTGGCCTGGGCGTAACCGCCGGCGGCCGAAGCGATGGCCATGGCGAAGCCGGAAGTGATCGCGACCCAGTTTACGCCGGAAGCTGCGGCACGCGCCCGTTTCCTGCGCGAATGCGGCAGGGGCGAGCAGGCTGATGGCGACGACCGACAGCAGGAACAGCGCGTACCTTTTCATTGTGAAGCTCCTTGTATGAAGTTGCCGCCAGGAGGTGGCTCCCGTCATCCTCAAGCAGCCGGGATCACATTGGTGGCGATGATGCCGAGCGTTTTATGAATGTGCTTCAGGGGCTAAAGCCCCGCGTCGTTGGGTTATGGTTTGCCGCGGTTGAAACCGCGGCCTACAACGACGGCGTTAATTAAACGTTTTTGCCTAGTGGCTGCGCTGAGATTCTTCGCTGCGCTCAGAATGACAGGCCTTTACTTCTGAGCCTTAACCAAATAGTGCTCTTCGGCTACGGCGCCGGCTACGTAAATTACGGGCAAAATTGTGAAGACGAAGGCTTGCAGCACGGCCACGAAAATATGAAGCAGGATGAATGGGATTGGGCCGATTAAGGGAACTATCAGGCCGATGTAGCCGGCTTTGTTCAGGTGCTCGAGGAAAATGGAAAGCTCGAGCATCAGGCCGAGAAAGAGGATGTAGAGCGTTTCGCTCACGAGCATGTTGACCCAGAGACGGACGGTGAGCGAGAGCAAGCGCGCCAGATTGCTGACGATTTCGATGGGCAGCATGATGGGCGACATGGCGAGAACCGGGCCGAGGAAATGTTTGCTGTGGCCGAGAGGGCCGTGTTTCACGATGCCGGTCCAGTTGTAATAGAGGAACACGACGATCGCGCAGCCGAGCGGGACGGAGACTTGCGGCCGTGGGCGATTCGAGCGTCGGAACCAGGCTGATGAGATTATTGAGAAGCACGAAGATGCCGATGCTGCCGAGCATGGCGACGTATTTATTGGCGTCGTGGCCGACGTTATCTTCGAGCAGATCGCGTACGCCGACGCCCATGGAGTTCGTGAGCAGAGCTTCCATGCACTGCTGGGTTCCGCCGGGGCGATCGACTGAGATGCGGGCCCTCAGCCAGAGGAAGAAGATGGCTGCGATGAGAAAGACGAGCACTTCCATCGCAACGTGCGTGGGAATCGGATATGCGGGATTCTCGGGCTTGATGTGAAGAGCTGCCAGCAGCGCCAGGACGGGCTTGGCGAACAAGCGATTCAGGAATATCGAGAACCAGATGGGATGTTCTACCAAGATCACCTCGTGGAGCGTTCTTCGTTTTAATCTAAACGTGCTCGCGCGGCTCGGGCCCTGACCGGAAAAGCTGCCCGATCAATTCCACGAGGACCGCTGCGATGACGGCAAAGAATCCAGCCAGCAGACTTGCGGCCGGCAATTTGAAGCCTCGCAGAATAGCATAGGCGGCTACGATGAGCAAAGCGTAGCGGCCGAGGAACTTCAAGTAAACGCTGGGCGGGACGCGCGCTTTTTCGGTTCCGGCTTGGGCGGTGGAGAGGCGGGCGAGGGTGGAGACGCCTTGTTTCAGCCAGCGGTAATTGATCCAGGAGAGGATTGCGCCCGAGGCGACTGCTGCTCCGACTCGCCAACTCCAGATGATGGTTGAGGCGATCGTGGCGAGCGCGCCGATGGCGATGGTGAGGTACTCGATGCGGCGCTCGGAGGCGGCGTAGAATGCGTTGTCTTGTTGCATTTTGTTGCGGGGCTTCAGCGAAAGCCCAGCGCTAAAGCGCAGATCAAAAACGGAGCCTGTATCGGAGCGCTGAAGCGCTCCTCCCCGCATAAATGCGGGGGCTCCCACCTGAAAACCTAACACCCATCGCATGAATGCGGGGCTCCCACCGGAGAACCTTAACCCTAAAGCTCAGGCGCTGCCGCTGTCACTTTTCTCTGAGCGGGAGAGGCGGCGGATGATTTCCCAGACGCCTGCGCCAAAGCCGAGCAGGCCCAAGTATCAGCGCGAAGATGGGGCTGGTGTGCAGACGCTGATCCAGCAGATAGCCGAGACCGCCTCCAATCACCACCGCGCCAATCATGATCATCGGAAGCTCCATAACCATGGCGAGCTGTGTGACATCCTGCTTGCGAGCGCTTTGGAGGAATGGGAGGTTGATGAGGCCATGACTGACCTCTGATTCTAGTGGAAGAAGGGATTGATGATGGAATATTTCGCGAGGAGGAGGAACTGCTCGGGGAAAATTCCGGCGGCGAGGGTGACGATGACCATGGCGGCGAGCGCGAATTTTTGGGCCCAGGAAATAATCGGCCTCACGGGGTCGGTAGATGTGCGGACCCACATGGCGGCTACCATGCGGAAGTAGTAGTAGACGGCAGGGAGAATGTAGGCGACCGAGACGATGGCCAGGAGCCAATGGCCTGTTTCGATCAGCGACCAGAAGACCAGAAGCTTCGCTACGAAGCCGGCTGTGGGTGGAATGCCGGCGAGGGAGAGAAGAAAAATCAGCATCAGGATGGCGGCGCCGGGATTGCGCTCGATGAGGCCGTTGAGGTCGTCGATATCGTCGCCGATTACGCCTTTGTGGCGGAGCACCATCACGACGGCGAATGCGCCGGTGTTGAAGAAGGCGTAGACGAAGAGGTAGAAGGCCATGGCTTGCAGGCCGCGCGGATTGAGCGAGCCGTCGGGATTCACGGAGGCGACGAAGCCGAGGAGGATGTAGCCGACCTGGGTGATCGAAGAATAGGCGAGGAGGCGTTTGATGTTGTTCTGCGTGATGGCGGCGAGAGTGCCGATGGTCATCGAGAGAACTGCGACAGCGGCCATGAGCATCACCCAGTCGATGCGGACGGGCCAGAAGACGGTGAGGAACAAGCGAAGCAGCAGCGCAAAACTGGCAGCCTTCGAGGCGACGCTGACGTAGGCGGTGATCGAAGTGGGCGCGCCTTCGTAAACGTCGGGAGCCCATTGATGGAACGGGACGGCGGCGATTTTGAAGAACACGCCGGCAGCGACGGTGGCGATGGCGAGGAAGATGAGGATATCGCCGCCCGGTAGCATCTGGTGGCGCTCGGCGAGACGGATGGAGATCACGTCAAGGTGCGTGGAGCCGGCGATGCCGTAGAGAATCGAGAAACCGTAGGCGAGGATGCCGGAGCTGAACGCGCCCATCAGCAGGTATTTCATGGCGGCTTCGTTGGAGCGGCGTTCGCGGCGGAGGAAGCCGGTGAGAACGTAGAAGCTGAGCGCCATCGTTTCGAGCGCGAGGAAGAGGACGACGAGATCGTTGCCGCAGGCGAGGAACATCATGCCGGCGGTGGCGAGAAGCATCAGCGCGTAGTATTCGCCGTGCTGTTCGCGCTCGAGTTCCATGTAACGGACGGAGAGCAGGATGACGAGCGCGGTGGAGGCTAGAAACAGGAAACCGAAGAAAATGAAGAACGGATCGATGACGATGGAGTTGTCGAACGCCGAGTAGCGTTGCGAAGCGGCTCCTACCATGAGCCACAGCGAAATGCCGCTGAAGACGACGCCGAGCATGGCGGTGATCGCGTTCCAGCCTTTTTGCGCGGGCGTGAGGAAAAAATCCGTCAGCAGAATCGCCAGCGCGAAGAAGACGAGCATCGCCTCCGGAAGGATGAAGGAGAAGTCGACGCGCGATTGCTGAAGGATGGTGTGCCAGTCCATCTACTTGTCCTCGGGCTTGCTTTGCGGTGCGGGCGATTTGGGCGCAGGCGCAGGCAGAACCGGAACTGCTTCAGCCATGGGCGGCGGCAACGGCGCGTCCATCAAGGCGGCAGGAACGGCCGGCGGGAGATAGCCGGGATTCACGGTGCGCATGAGGCGGTCTACCGGCGCTTCCAGCACGTGAAACAGCGGCGCGGGGTAGATGCCGATCCAGAATGCCAGGAACACAAGCGGCAGCAACGTGGCCCACTCGCGGCCGTTGAGATCAGGCAGATGCTCGTTGAGCGGATTAGTGATGTTGCCAAACATCACGCGCTGGTAGAGCCAGAGCAGGTATGCGGCGCCGAGCACCACTCCAATGACGCCCCAGGCGGCATATTGCCACTTCACTTCGAAGATGCCGCGCAGGATTGTGAACTCACCGATGAAGCCGTTTAGGAGCGGCATGCCCAGAGAGCTCAGCGTGACGATCAGATAGACCGCCGCGAAATTCGGCATGGGCGTCGCGAGGCCGCCGAATTCGGAGATCAGGCGCGTGTGGCGGCGCTCGTAGAGCACGCCGACGATCAGGAACAGCGCGCCAGTGGAGATTCCGTGGTTGATCTGCTGGATGATGCTGCCGGTGAGACCGAGCGGCGTGAGCGCGAAAATTCCCAGCGTGCAGAAGCCCATGTGGCTCACCGAGGAATAGGCGATGAGCTTTTTCATGTCCTTCTGCATCATGCAGACGAGCGCGCCGTAGATGATTCCGATCAACGAGAGGACGATCATGAAGTTGCGATACTGGTTCGTCGCATCGGGAAACATGGGGACTGAGAAGCGCAGGAAACCGTAGGTGCCCATTTTGAGCAGGACGCCGGCGAGGATGACGCTGCCGGCGGTGGGCGCTTCGGTGTGCGCGTCGGGCAGCCAGGTGTGAAACGGGAACATCGGGACTTTGATGGCGAAAGCGAAGAAGAAGCCCCAGAAGAGCCAGCGTTGCAGCTGGAGTGTGAAAAGCGGGTGCGGCGCTTCCAGTACGTCCTTGATGCTGAAAGTGTGAGCGGTGAAATAGATTGCCAGAACTGCAAGCAACATCAGCACGGAACCGGCCAGGGTATAGAGGAAAAATTTAATTGCTGCGTAGAGGCGGCGCTCGCTGCCCCAGACTCCGATTAGGAAGTACATCGGAACGAGCATCACTTCCCAAAAAACGTAAAAGAGAACGAAATCGAGCGACATGAAAACGCCGAGCATGCCGGTCTGGAGGAGCAGCAGCAGGATGTAGTATTCCTTTTCGCGCTTTTGAATCGCGGACCACGACGAGAGCACCGCAATCGCGCCGAGGATTGTCGTGAGCATGACCAGCAGGAAGCTGAGGCCGTCGATGCCGAGCGTGTAGCGGGCGCCGATCGAAGGGATCCATTCGTGGTCGGTTAGAAATTGGAAGCGCGGCGCATAGATGGAAGTGTTGAAACGCCAGATGAGAGGCAGCGAGACGAGGAGGCCGAGGCAGGCAAAGATATTGCCCATCCAGCGGTGAAGGTCGGGGCGCTCGCGGGGGATGAAGAGCATCAGGATCGCGCCGACCAGCGGCGTGAAGAGGATCGTGTTCAAGATGTGGCTATCAGAAAGCATCCAGTGCCCTCGTGTTCTTGCTTTTGGCTCGCAGGTTCGCGAGTGTTACGTTGAGATCCTTCGCTTCACTCAGGATGACACGCGTTTTTTCTTTGTTGCCCGCAGTAACAATTTGTCCGCCTGAAGGCGGCCGCTACAACTTCAACGCGTTTTGTTAACGCATCGCTTGGTGCGCGATGTGAAAGTAATATGCAAGAAAACCAATCAGGCCGATTACGATCAGCAACATGTAACTCTGCACCAGACCGTCCTGGACCATTCGCACCGGGTAGCTGAGAAGCCAGACGAGGCGCGCGCCGAGGCGGACGGAGCCATCGACGATCCAGGTGTCCCACCACATGGAAACTTTTGAGATGAAGCGCGTGAGCCAGCCCGCGCCGTTGACGCCCGCGCCGTCGATTACGGTGCGATCGAAGGCACCGAGCGCGAGGCCGAGGTCTTTCGCGCGATTGACGAAAAGCGAATCGTAAATTTCGTCCACGTAGTATTTGTTGTAGACGAGGCGGTAGAACCAGCCGAGACGATTCGCGATTTGCTGAGGCAGCTCGGTGCGCTTGATGTAGAGATACCATGCGGCAAGGATGCCGCAGACTACCAGGCCTTCGGAAAGCAACATCAATCCAATTTCACCGCCGCGTGAGCTGACTCCCTTCACGGCCTCGGCACGCAATTCGTGCGGCACCTGGACCACCGGCTCGAGGAAACGAATGAAGGCGCTAGTTCCGCCGAGGATTTCCGGCCATGCGACCCAGCCGCCAGCGATGGAAAGTCCGGCGAGAACTACGAGCGGGATCAGCATCGAGCGCGGCGATTCGTGGATGTGATGTTCCACTTCGTGGTCGACGCGCGACTGGCCATGGAACGTCATGAAGATCAGGCGGAACATATAGAAGGCCGTCATGCCGGCGGTGAAGTAGCCGATGGCCCAGAGGAGCACGTCTTTTTCGTACGCTTTGCCGAGGATGAGGTCTTTGCTCAGGAAGCCGGCGAACGGAAAAATTCCGGCGATGGCGAGGGTGGCGATGAGCATCGTCCAATAGGTGATGGGAATTTTTTTGGAGAGCGCGCCCATTTTGCGCATGTCCTGTTCGCCGGAGAGCGCGTGGATCACGCTGCCGGCGGCGAGGAATAGCAGGCCTTTGAAGAATGCGTGGGTCATCAGGTGGAAGATGCCGGCAGTGAACGCGCCCACGCCGCAAGCGAGAAACATGTAACCAAGCTGCGAGACGGTGGAATAGGCGAGAACTTTCTTGATGTCGGTTTGGACGACGCCCATCGAGGCGGCGAAAAGCGCGGTGATGGCACCGACCATCGCGACGACGGCCATAGCGGCGGGCGCGAGTTGGTAGATGGCGCTGGTGCGCGTGACCATGTAAACACCGGCGGTGACCATTGTGGCGGCGTGGATAAGCGCGCTGACGGGAGTGGGGCCTTCCATCGCGTCGGGCAGCCAGACGTAAAGTGGAATCTGCGCGGATTTTCCGGTGGCGCCGACGAAGAATAGGAGCGCGATGGCGACGATGCGCGGGTCGCCGACGCTGAAATTTCCTTTTGCGAGGGCGGGGCCGATGTCCGCGAAGCGAATCGTGCCGAGGAGCGCGGACGTCATGAAGATGCCGAGGAGAAAAGCTGCGTCACCGATGCGGTTGACGATGAAGGCTTTCTTGCCCGCATCGGATGCGGATTTTTTGTGGAAGTAAAATCCGATGAGCAAGTAGCTGCACGTGCCCACGCCTTCCCAGCCGACGAAGAGCAGCAGGAAATTATTGGCGAGCACCAGCATCAGCATGGCGAACATGAAGAGATTCAAGTAGCCGAAGAAGCGGTAGTAGCCGCCTTCGTGCGCCATGTAGCCGGTGGCGTAAACGTGAATCAGGAAGCCGACGCCGGTGACGACGAGGATCATAACGGCGGAGAGCGGGTCGAGCTGGAAGCCCCAGTCGGCGACGAAATTCGCGAGGCGGCCGTCGAGCATGTGGAACGGAACGGCGGGGAGCCATTCGAAGAGAACGTTGATCGCGATGCGATTGTCCGGCGGGAGCGAGATCAGCTGCAGGAAGCTTCCGGCCGAAAAAATAAACGAAATGAAAACGCTGCCGACGCAGAGGGCGTTGATCACGTCGTTCTTCAGCTTGCGGCCGAAGAACAGCATTGCCGCCGCCGTGATGAGCGGAAACATCGGAATCAGCCAGATATGCGCGAGAAAGAATGGCAGCTGTGACGTCATCGAGCGATTTTCACCATTTCAGCATGTCCATTTCGTCCGCGAGGACCGTTTCGCGATTGCGGAAAAACGCGAGGATGATGCCGAGGCCGACGGCGGCTTCAGCGGCAGCGTCCGTAATGATGAAGATGGCGAAGACCTGGCCATCGACGGAACCGAAGTGGCGCGAGAACGCGACGAGATTGATATTCACGGCGTTCAGGATCAGCTCGATGGACATGAGGACGATAATCACGTTGCGGCGAGTGAGCACGCCGACCACGCCGATGGTGAAGAGCGCGAGACTGAGGAGCAGATAGGCTTCCGTTGGAATCATCACACCCTCCTCTTGGCCATTACGACGGCGCCAATCATCGCAACGAGCAGCAGGACCGAAGCAATTTCAAACGGCAGCATGTAGCGTTGGAAGATTGCGTCGCCGATGGCTTCCGTGTTGCGCGCGGGCATTGTGTCGGCGCGACTGGTCAGATTGAGGCCGCCACGTGCTACCCATAGAGCGAAAAATACCTGCGCAGCAAGGACCAACGCGAGCACGGCGGCGACATATTTTTGCCGATTGAATTGGATTTGGCGCAAGGCGACGTCGAGATTCACGAGCATGATGACGAAAATAAACAGGACCATGATGCCGCCGACGTAGAGAATGATTTGAACGACGAAGAGAAATTCGGCTTGGAGCTGGAGGAAGATGCCGGCCGTCGCGAGCAGAGTGGAAATTAGAAACACGGCGCTGTGGACGATGTTGCGGCGCGTGACCATTAGGATCGCGGAGCCAATCGCGAGCGCAGCGAAGAAATAGAACAGGATTTGATTCAGGATCATATTTCTGTGTCCGCCGGCTGCAATGTGGTTGCGGGTTTCGCGCCTTCGCTTGCGAGCCACATCGCGACGCCCAGAGTGACGAGTGTCATCAGGAGCATCGCCCAGAACGGGCTCCAGCCTAGTTCCTGTCGGAGGATGATGGCGATGCCAACGTCAATCACGTTGACGAGAGCGAGCGGAATCAAGAAGCGCCAGCCGAGACGCATCAGCTGATCGAAGCGGTAGCGCGGAAATGTAAACCGGAACCAGAGGAAGGCGTAGAGGTAGGCCACCACTTTAGCCATGAACCAGAACGCGCCGTGAATGCCGGCCATTACGACGGGCGACGCAAAGAGCGCCGCGGCCATAGCTCCCGCAAGCAACAAGCATGCGCCGCCGAATGCCGCCATCACGATTTTCTGAATTTGCACTGGCTGCTTCGGCGCGAGGTAAAAACAATAGGCCGCAGCGCCCAAAAACACGAGCGACGGGATTACGTCGAAAAATTCGAGCGAAGTTCCCGGGAAATGATCGTGCCAGCGCGCGAAGGGACGCAGCCAGCCGCCGAGAAACAGCGTGGTGGCGATCCCGGCGACGATGATCATGTTCGCGTATTCTGCGAGGAAATAGAGCGACCAGCGGAAGCCGCTGTATTCGGTCATGTAGCCGGCGACGAGCTCCGATTCCGCTTCGGGCAGATCGAATGGCGCGCGATTCGTTTCCGCAATCGAGCCAACCATATAAATGAAGAATCCAACCGGCACCGAGAAAATGAACCATGTGCCCTGGTCGTATTGCGCCTGAACGATTTCTTTCATCGAGAGCGAGCCGGCGAGAAGCAGGGCGGAAACGAGTCCCAAGTCCCGCAGCCGTTTCGTAGCTGACGAGTTGCGCGGCGCTGCGCAGCGCGCCGAGCAAAGAGTAGTGGCTGTTCGAGGCCCAGCCGCCGAGAACGATCCCGTAAATTCCAAGCGAGCTTATGCCCAAAATAAAAAGGAGTCCCACATTGAGATCTGCAATTTGAAATGCAGGGACCAATCGGCAGCGCCGCATAGGCTAGCAGCGCCATCGTGACGCTGACGAGCGGCGCCATCCAGAACATCAGCTTGTCGGCATTCGCCGGGATGATGTCTTCTTTGAGGAGAAGTTTTACGGCATCGGCAATCGGCTGGAGCAATCCGTGTGGACCGACGCGCATTGGCCCGAGACGCGCCTGCATATCGGCCATCACTTTGCGTTCGAGAAGAACGATGTAGCCGGCAAGTAGCGGCAAGACGGCGACGATGACGACGGCGTAGACAACCGGCAGGATGTAAGGCCCAATCGAAGATGGAATGAGGTGGCCCATCAGCGGTCGACTTCTCCGAGAACGATATCGATGGTGCCGATGATCGCGACCACGTCCGCAACGAGCGCACCCTGCGCCATTTTCCGGAATGCTTGCAGGTTAATAAAGGATGGCGGACGGACGCGAAGGCGATACGGCTGCGTGGTGCCGTCGCTCACGATGTAGTAGCCAAGCTCACCTTTCGGCGCTTCGATCGAGTGATAGACTTCGCCCGGCGGCGGTTTCAGCACCTTGCCAACTTTTCCGAGGATTGGGCCGGATGGAATATTTTCGATCGCCTGCAGACAAATGCGGCGCGACTGGCGCATCTCTTCCATGCGCACGATGTATCGATCGTAGGTATCGCCGGTGGGCCGCGTGGGGATGTCGAATTCGTATTGGTCGTAGGCGGCGTAGGGCATCGCTTTGCGGAGATCCCATTTCACGCCGCTGCCGCGAAGTACGGGCCCGGTGACACCGAGCGCGATCGCATCTGCGGCGGTGATGATGCCGACGCCCTTGGTGCGGCCGACCCAGATGCGATTTTCGGTGAGCAGCGTTTCGTATTCATCCACGCGGTGCTCGAAATCGTTGCAGAAGCGCTTCACATCTTCTTCGAAGCCGTCGTAGGTCTCGTATTGCAGGCCGCCGATGCGGAAGGCGTGAGTGGTGAGCCGCGCGCCGCAATACTTCTCGAAGATTTTCAGAATTTCTTCGCGTTCGCGGAAGCAGTAAAAGACGGGCGTGAGCGCGCCGATATCGAGCGCATGGGTGCCGAGCCAGAGCAAATGGCTTGCGATGCGCTGAAGTTCTGTAAGGATCGTGCGAACCACTTTCGCGCGCGGCGGCGCTTCGGCGCCGAGCAGCTTCTCGACTGCTTCGCAGTAGCCGAGGCCATTCGAGACGGCCGCGACGTAATCCATGCGGTCTACATAGGGCGCGAATTGTTGATAGCTGCGATGCTCGGCGATTTTCTCGACGCCGCGATGAAGGTAGCCAATGATGCATTCGGAATCTACGACGCGTTCGCCATCGAGTTTCAGCTTCACGCGCAGCACGCCGTGCGTGGACGGATGCTGCGGTCCCATGTTGAGGATAATTTCGTCCGCGCCCAGCACGGTGGTGGTGATTTCGGTTGTGAGGCCGTTCGTCATTTGATTTCGCGCGCTCTGCCCTGCTCGCCTATTGCCCGCTCTCGATGCCTAGATTCTCGCGCACCCAGTCTGTGTCCTGCTTCAGGATGTCGTAATCCTTGCGCAGCGGATGGCCTTGCCACTCATCGGGCAACAAGATGCGTTTCAAATCCGGATGGCCTTCGAAGACGATTCCGAACATGTCATAGCATTCGCGCTCGAGCCAATTTGCTACCGGCCAGATTTCGCAGACGCTTGGCACCGGTTCGTTTTCGCCGAGATGCGCTTTCAGGCGCAGGCGCTCATTCTTCGGAAACGAGTACAGAATTAGAACCACGTCGAAACGTTTTTCGCGCTTCGGCCAGTCGACGGCGGTGAGGTCGTCGAGCATGTCGAATTTTTCTTCGTCGCGGCAATGGCGCGAAATTTCGCGCAGCTTATCAGCGGCGACGAGCACGATGGCCTGTTTGCGGTCCTGCGTCGCTTCCTTGATGGCATCGCCAAAGCGGGCTTTCAGGCGCTGCACGAGTTCGTTGTCGAGCGGAGTTGGTCCTTCTTTCGGCGGTGGAGGCGCGGCTGGCGGTTTAGGAGGCGCGGCAGCGGCGGGAGCGCCGGGAGCAGCAGGTTTGGCCGGAGCAGCAGGCTTCGGTGGTGTGGCTGAAGTAGGCGGAGTCGCCGCTGCGCCTTCGGCGGGAGGTTTCGGTGGGACAGAAGCGCCCTCCGCCGCCGGCTTCGACGGATCGGCGGGCGGTTTGGGAGCTGGCGTCTTTTCCGAGGGATCGTTAGCCATCGTTTCGATCGGCTGCAGTCGTCAAGCAACGACGAGCGAATTCGCTCCATCGTGCGCGAGCAGCCCGCCTTTTTAACACACCCCAAAAAACAGCGTCAACGCATTCGGACAGATATTCCGGACCAGCTAGACCCAGTCGAGCGCGCCTTTGCGATAGAGCCAGATGTAGCCGACCAGCAAAATTCCGAGAAAGATGAGCATGGTCAGCAGCCCGTAGACGCCGAGCTGGCTGTATTTAATCGCCCAGGGGAAAAGGAAAATCGTCTCGACGTCAAAAATGACGAATAGAATCGCGACAATATAGAAGCGGACGGAGTAGCGCCCGCGCGAGCTGCCTTCCGGAGGTACGCCGCACTCGTAAGGCTCGAGGCGCGCGCCGGTGGTCTTCATATCCGGGCGAATGTATTTGAAAAGGATGAGAGATACGGCGGGAAACGACGCCGCGAGAAGTGCGTAGATCAGAATCGGAATGTATTGGCCCGGCATCACCGAATTGACGGGCAATCCTAGCACAGAGCGGAGCAGCAGCCAACGGGCAGCACAGTAGACTCAAAAAGGTGGAGGCAGCAGAATCTCCGGAGGGTAAGTTCGATACAAGGTGAGCTCGATGGACAGAATCACGATGCCAATCATGCGGATCACTGCCGGCTTCCTCATCGCGCTCGGATTCATGCTGCTGCCGGCGCATGCACAGGAGCAGAATACGCAGGAGCAGAAGGCACAGGAGGAGATAACAGTCACGTGAAAGCTCGGCCGCGTGATGGCGATTGGCGGCGAATCAACGGGATGGTCAATTCATCTCGATCACCCGATGACCGTGAAAGAAAAAGAAGTCGATTCGCTCGAAATCGACTATGCGAAAGCGAAAAGGCTGGCCAAGCTGGAAAATAAAGAAGTGAGAGTCTCAGGCAAACTCACGCACCGCCACGGAGTGGAAACGGGCGAGCGGCTCGTCTTCGAAGTAAGTACCATCCAGGAAGTAAAACAAAACTAGACGGAAGAAAAAGCAGATCCCTCGACTACGAGGCGCGCCATCGCTCCGCGATGGAAACAAAAACGCGCGCCTCTTCGCTCGGGATGACAGCTATTGGTAGCCCCGGGGAAAAAGTCGAACAAAACTAAGCCGCAACAGTCTCGGGATGCTTTTCCTGGGCGTGGTTGGCTCGGGTATAACTGATTCAATGGCGAGCGCCGTGAACCACGTCAACGGCGTGTGGAAGAAGCGCTGCGATCGCGTTGAGCGACTCGACGGCCCCGCTGGGGCTGCCGGGAAGATTGATGATGATGGTTTTCGCGCGAATCCCTGCAATACCGCGCGATAAGAGGGCACGCTCTGTGAATTTTCGACCTTCCGCGCGCATGTGCTCGGCGAATCCGGGTATCAGCCGTTGCGCGGCGGCCTGAGTCGCTTCCGGCGTCACGTCGCGCGGACCCACGCCTGTGCCGCCGGTGGTGAGGATTAGATCGACTGCGCTATCACCGGCATCGGCTGTCTTCTTCAGAAACGCTTCGATTGCGATGGGTTCATCGGCGAGAACCGTGGTGGAGACAATTTCCCAGCCGAGTTCCTTGCAACGTGCAGCCACGGACGGACCGGAACGATCTTCGTATTTTCCGGCTGCAACGGAATCGCTGATGGTCACAATTGAGATTCGCATGGGAACTGGTCTGTGGATTACTTTTCGGCGGCTGGCGCGTTCTCTTCGGCACCATCGCGCTGCTGTTCATCGATCAGGCGCAGCGCTTCCATCAGGAGGCCCGTGGTTGTGCGCGAGATCGTGCTGCGCGTGGGTCCGGTGTTGAAATCGATTTCGAATTCGCCGTCCGGCCAGCGCACCGCTTCATATACGGCGGGTTCGCCTTCGAGGGCGCCGAGATTCGCGTCCGTGCACTGCCCCGAAGAGAAGAAAAGCTCGCCCGTCTCATCGGCGCGGCGAATCGTCAGCCGGCAGGATTTCTGGCCCATTTCGAGCGATTGCATCAGGTCGAGAATGCTCATCTCTTCCAGGCGGCCCTGAACCACGCCGGGACGCACGGCGCGATTCTGCAGCTTTTCGAGCTGCAAACGGTCGATGACTTTTTTCGCGCGGCGGACGAGGTCCTTCAGGAAAAACGGCTTGGGGATAAATTCTTCGACGCCTTCGACGATCGGACGCAGTTTTTCTTCGATGTCGCTGCGGCTCGCGAGAAAAATAAACGGGATCTGCTTCGTTTGCTGGCGCCCGCGCAGTTTTTCATACAGCTGGCGCCCATCGAGGCCTGGCATGCGGTAGTCGCAGATGACGAGATCGGGCGGCTCGTCGACGATGCGCAGCAGCGCGTCCGCGCCATCGGCAGCTGCGCGGGCATCGCAATGCGAGGCGAGGCCCTTCATCAGCAGGTCGAGGACCAGCGCGTTGTCGTCGACCACCAGAACTTTGACGTCTTTAATGGGCGTCATTTCTTCTTCGTCTTCTTCGCAAGCTTTCCGGAGCGAACGTAAAGACCGCTGCGGCCGCCGGATTTTTTCACGAGATGCACTTCCGAAATTTCAATGCCGCGCTCGAGCGCCTTGCACATGTCGTAAATCGTGAGAGCCGCAACAGAGGCGGCGACAAGCGCTTCCATCTCGACGCCGGTAGGGCCGGTAGCCGTGGCTTCGGAGATGATCTCGATTCCATTCTGGCACAGCTTCGCACTCACATCTACGTGCGTCGAGCGCAATGGGGTGACAAAGAGGAATCAGCTCGGAGGTGCGCTTGGCGGCCGTGATTCCGGCGATACGCGCGATTTCGAGCGGATTGCCCTTGGGCGATTTGAGGCGCCGCACGCTTTGGATGGTCGCTCGCTTCATGTGCACGAAGGCGTGGGCCATGGCGGTGCGAGAGGTGGAGGGCTTCGCGGTTACGTCAACCATCCGCACGCGGCCTGTTCTATCGTAGTGGGAGAGCTTTTTCATCGCGCAAATGTGCTTAGGAGAAACCTCGCTTCTAGAATATTCCGCGTCGCGGCAGCACATCCACCCAATCGCCCGCCGCAAGCTGAAGATTTGAATCGTGAACGACGAGATAGCAATTCCCTCGCACCACGGCGCCGACGTCGCCCGAGCCTTCCCAATGGAGCAGCGCTACCGTAGGCTCGCCGTTCGGCCACGTGACCTCCGCGGGCAGAAAATGCGTGAGCTTGGCTTTCTGCTCGATCGGATGTGCGAGCTTGGCTCTGATAGAACGGCAGCGGATCGGGCTGGTGGCCGCTCATCAATTCAATGGCCGGCACCACGAGCAGCTCGAACGTCACCATCGTGGAAACCGGATTTCCCGGCAGACCAAATGTGGGCTTCTCGTGGCACCAGCCGAAGACAGCCGGCTTGCCCGGACGAATCGCGATCGCGTCGAAGAAAAATTCGGCTCCGAATTCGCGCAGCACCTGCTCAACAAGGTCGTACTTGCCGACGGACACGCCGCCCGTAAGCACCAGCATATCCGCTTCGACGCCTTGCCCAATCAAACTGCGAAGCTCTCCCAATTCATCCGGCGCGCTACCCAGCATCAACGGCTCGCCGCCTGCCAGTGCAACTTGTGCAGCGAGCGAGATGCTGTTGCTATTGCGAATCTGGAATGGGCCGGGCGCCTGTTCGATCGAGACAAGTTCGTCACCAGTTGACAGAATCGCGACGCGGGGCCGGCGCGTAACCACGAGCCGTCCGCGCCCTACCTGCGCAGCCATCGCGAGTTCTGGATAACCAAGCCGCTCGCCGCGCGCGACTACTACTTCGCCAACGCGCGATTCGCTGCCTGCCAGAACGAAATTTTGGCCTGTATGCGCCGCATTCTGTAGCACCACGTGATCGCCATCGAGGTACGCGAACTCCTGCATCACAACCGTATCTGCGCCGCGTGGCACAGCAGCGCCGGTCATGATCTGCACGCAGGTGCCAGGCGCAACCACTCCCTCAAAAGCCACACCCGCGCGGCTTTCGCCGATCAATCGCAACCTCGCGCCGGAATGCGCTGCATCGGCGGATCGCAGGGCGAAGCCGTCGCGCGTGGAACGATTAAACGGAGGATAGTTGCGGTCAGCGGAGATGTTTTCAGCGAGGACGCGGCCCAGCGCGACGGAAGGATCGTTCGCGAACGACAACTCCTCCGTTTGCGGCCGGCCCATGCGCGTGCGAACGATTTCGACAACCTTGGCGCGCGCGGCTTCGTAAGAAAGCATGGGTTACAACCATGAGGCGAGTTTCGTGCCCCGCGGAACAATCGTAGCGTCTCGTTCCGGGCCAGTAGAAATCATTCCAATCTCGATTTCAAGCTGGTCAGAAATGAAAGTTAAATAATCGCGAGCCGCAGTGGGAAGTTCCTTCACGTCGCGGATTCCAGGCGTGGGCTTGCGCCAACCGGGAAGCGTTTTGTAATCGGGCTCGATTTGCGCGAGCGTTTCGACGTCGGGCGGCATTTCCTTAATCGGCTGGCCCTTGAAACGGTAGCCGGTGCACACTTTTATTTCCGGCTGCGAATCGAAGACGTCGAGTTTCGTAACCACGAGCGAATCGATTCCGTTGATCATTTTCGCGTAGCGCAGTACCGGCAAATCGAGCCAGCCGCATCGCCGCGGCCGCCCTGTGACGGCGCCAAATTCGTTGCCGCGTTCGCGCACAGCCTGCGCGTCAAGGTCCGGCATCTCGGTCGGAAAAGGACCACTTCCCACGCGCGTCGTGTAAGCCTTGGTCACACCAATCACGCCAGTAAGCCGCGTTGGAGCAACACCCAATCCCGTAGCAACGCCGCCCGAAGTGGCGTTCGACGAGGTTACGTAGGGATAGGTGCCGTGATCGATGTCGAGCATCGTCCCCTGCGCGCCCTCGAAAAGCACGGTTTCGCCTTTATCCAGCGCTGCGTTAAGTAACTCGGTCGTGTCCACTACTAGGCCCCGCATGTGCGCAGCAAGCTCCAGATATTGCTCGAGCAGGCCTGCGGTCTCGAGCGGATGGCCGTAAGCGGCATGGCTTATCGCATTCTTTTCCAGGATGACGCGTTCGAGTTTCTCGCGGAAGCGATCGGCATCAAGCAAATCGCACATGCGGATTCCGCGGCGCGCCATTTTGTCCTCATAAGCAGGGCCGATGCCACGCGACGTGGTGCCGATTTTCGCCGCGCCGCGTGCCTGCTCGGCGGCTTTGTCCATTTCGCGGTGATAAGGAAAAATCAAGTGGGCGCGATTGCTGAGAAAGAACCGCCCGCGCACTTCGATGCCGGATTTTTTCAGGTTTTCGAGTTCTGCAACAAGCGCCGCAGGATCAACCACGGTGCCGGCCCCGATCACGGCTTTCTTGCCAGGCCGAAGTATGCCGCTGGGAATCAGCTGGAGGACGTAGCGATGGCCGTCGAAGATGACGGTATGCCCCGCATTATGTCCGCCCGCGTACCGCGCAATGTAGTCAAACGAAGAAGCCACATAGTCTACGACTTTGCCTTTGCCTTCATCGCCCCACTGCGCGCCGATTACTACCACTGCCTTAGTCGCAGGCTTATCCATCTATCAGGCCACCCCGAGCCGTTTCAAGCCGCACAATCCCCCGTCAAAGTGGTGCGAGAAGCATTACAGGAAGGATGCTGCAGCAAAGGCCGTAAACCATCGTACGCTGCGCTGCGGGTGAAGGCAAGAGTTGTGCCGGGGGGCGAGGTTTAGAGGCCACGGCTCCTGGCCGAACGTGAGCGCACAGGTTCCTGCACTCCGCAAGACAACCGCAGAACCTATTTGCCTGCCGTCGAACGATTCGCGGCAGGCGTCTTTCCGATGCAGGCTTCCGTCGCCCTGCTTCTAAGCTCAGACAAGAAAGCACGTTGGACGCGGTTGAAGCTGCGTCCGCGAACCACGGCACCAACGATAGTGCGCGTAGCCTGAGTGTCACTAAGCCGCACGTAACAGCAGCCAACGTTGCGGTCAATCGCCATTTCAGGGATGAGCGAGACACCGACACCGGCCGCAACCATTCCCAGCAGACTGCTAAATTGACCGCTTTCGAAGGCGATATTCGGTGTGATGCGGGCGTGGGTGCAGGCCCCGATACTGAGGTCGCGGAAGCAGTGTCCGTCGCGCAACATGACGAACGATTCTCCGCGGAGATCTTTAAGGGCCAGCGATTTTGCGGACGCGCGCGGATGGTCTCTTTTCAGCACCGCGAACAATGGCTCGGTGCGGATTGGGAACAGCTCCAGGTCCTTGTGGCGTAGTGGGAGAGCAAGAATCGCGACATCGATGGACAGGTCCCGCAGACCTTCTACGAGGACCGATGTCGTTTCTTCGACGATGCGCAGTCTCGCATCGGGGTACTTTTTTGCAAAAGCCGCTGTGTAAGCCGGCATCAGGTATGGCGCAACGGTTGGAATGACGCCCACGGCGACGCTGCCGCGAAGATCTGCATTGTTAGCAGCTACGCTCGATCGTGCCTCATCCATCTGCTCTAGAATCGCGCGGGCGCGAGGAATAAAAGCACGTCCGGCTTCGGTTACGCGAACGCTGCGCCCCAGGCGGTCAAAGAGCCTGGCCCCCAAGTCCTCCTCGAGTTTCAGGATCTGTTGCGAGAGCGAGGGCTGGGCGACCTGACAGCGTTCCGCGGCGCGGCTGAAGTTGCCCGTGTCGGCGACGGCGCAAACGTATCGTAGCTGTTGAATTTCCATAGTCTATAACTATACCTCGGATGTGAATTAGGTATTGGAACTATACCATTGTACGATGCTACTCTAAATTCTTCGAGATCGATGCGGATCTCGTTTGTTGCATCGAAAAGCCGGAAGGAGAAAAAGCATGTCAGCCGAAGCGAAGTGCCCGTTCCCTCATGGCGGCAGCCCCAGCAGAACGAATCGTGACTGGTGGCCGAACCAATTAAACTTGAATCTGCTCCATCAGCACTCATCGCTGTCCGATCCCATGGGCGAGAATTTCAGTTACGCAGAGCAGTTCAAGAGCCTCGACTACAAGGCTCTGAAAAAGGATCTTGCGGCGTTGATGACAGACTCGCAGGACTGGTGGCCTGCTGACTTCGGCCACTATGGTCCCTTATTCATTCGCATGGCATGGCACAGCGCCGGAACTTACCGTATACGTGACGGTCGTGGCGGCGGCGGTAGAGGTCAGCAGCGCTTCGCTCCACTCAATAGTTGGCCTGACAACGTAAATCTGGATCGAGCGCGGCGCCTGCTGTGGCCGATCAAGCAGAAGTACGGCAAAAAAATCTCGTGGGCCGATCTGATGATCCTCGCGGGCAATGTCGCCCTCGAAACCATGGGCTTCAAGACGTTTGGCTTCGCAGGCGGACGCCCGGATGTCTGGGAACCAGACCTCGACGTAAACTGGGGAGTCGAAACAACCTGGTTGGGCACAGACAAACGCTATTCCGGTGAGCGCGATCTTGCCAATCCTTTCGGCGCCACCACGATGGGCCTCATTTATGTGAACCCGGAAGGCCCGGAAGGCGTTCCCGATCCGATCAAGGCAGCCAAGGATATTCGTGAGACCTTCGCGCGGATGGCGATGAACGACGAAGAAACCGTCGCTTTGATCGCGGGCGGTCACACCTTCGGCAAGACCCACGGAGCCGGGCCCGGCACCCAACTGGGCAGAGAGCCGGAAGGCACGACGATTGAGGAACAGGGCCTCGGCTGGACAAGCGCTTACGCCACTGGCATCGCAGGCGACGCCATCACCAGCGGCATCGAAGTGACATGGACAAGCACGCCAACAAAATGGAGTAACGACTATTTCGAGAACCTGTTCAAGTACGATTGGGAACTAACGAAGAGCCCCGGCGGTGCGCATCAGTGGAAGCCCAAAGGCAATGCCGGCGCAGGCACGGTGCCCGACGCCCACAATCCTTCAAAGCATCACGCTCCCGCGATGCTCACCACCGATCTCTCTTTGCGGCTCGATCCCATCTACGAAAAGATCTCGAGACGTTTCTACGAGCACCCGCAAGAGCTTGCGGACGCTTTTGCCCGCGCATGGTTCAAGCTGACGCATCGCGACATGGGCCCCCGCGCGCGCTACCTCGGCCCCGAGGTTCCCAAGGAAGAGCTACTCTGGCAGGACCCCATCCCAGCCGTTGATCATGCATTGGTCGACGACAAGGATGTCGCGGCCCTGAAAGCAAAAATTATTGCCTCCGGGCTGACGGTCTCGCAACTCGTCACAACCGCCTGGGCGTCGGCCTCCTCCTTCCGCGGGTCCGACAAGCGGGGCGGCGCAAACGGCGCGCGCATCCGCCTTGCTCCACAAAAGGACTGGAAGGTCAATGAGCCCGAGCGCCTGCAGAAAGTCCTGAAGGCACTCGAAAAGATTCAGAGCGAGTTCAACGCCTCGCAGTCCGGCGGTAAGAAGATCTCGCTGGCCGACTTGATCGTCCTGGCGGGTTGCGCAGGTGTTGAGCAGGCCGCGAAGAATGCGGGCATCACCGTGACCGTTCCTTTCGCCCCAGGCCGCATGGACGCTTCGCAGGAGCAGACCGACGTGGAATCTTTCGCGGTGCTCGAACCGGCCGCCGACGGCTTCCGCTCATACTCGACCGGAAAGACTGACGGAACAGCCGAAGTCGAACTACTCGATAAGGCGCAGCTGCTCACGCTGACCGCGCCCGAACTGACCGTGCTCGTTGGCGGCATGCGGGTGCTGAACACCAACTACGGGCAGACCAAGTTTGGCGTCTTCACCAAGAAGCCGGAGGCGTTGACCAACGATTTCTTCATCAACCTGCTCGATATGCGCACGGTGTGGAAGGCCACCTCGGATGCGAACGATAAGTTTGAAGGACGCGATCGCAAGACGGGCGAAGTCCGCTGGACGGCGACGCGAGCCGATCTCATCTTCGGCTCGAACGCCCAACTCCGCGCGCTGTCGGAAGTCTACGGAAGTTCGGACGCGCACAAGAAATTCGTTCAGGACTTCGTGGCGGCTTGGACCAAGGTGATGAACCTGGATCGCTTTGACCTGGCCCCATCCCGCAGCGCAGTCGCTGCTTAACAACTCACTGAAAGAGCAGTGCTATCGGTGCCGCTTATGGGCGTCGCTGCTATGGCGACGCCTCTCCGCGGCGGATGCAATCGGCGGAGTGATCGTTGACCATGCCGGTGGCTTGCATGAAGGCATAGCAAATCGTGGAGCCGACGAAGCGGAAGCCGCGTTTCTTCAAATCCTTGCTCATGGCATCCGATTCGGGCGTTCGCGCCGGCAACCGCTGCGATGATTTCCAGCGGTTGATTTTTGGCTTTCCGCCGACGAACTGCCAGATGTAGCGGTCGAAGCTGCCAAATTCTTTTTGCACGTCGAGAAACGCTTTCGCATTCGAGATCGTGGATGCAATTTTCAGCTTGTTGCGAACAATTCCGGCATCAGCCATCAACGACCGAACTTTCTTGCCGTCATAACGCGCAATCTTCGTCGCATCGAAACGGTCAAATGCACGCCGGTAGTTCTCGCGCTTATTCAGAATCGTTTCCCAGCTCAAGCCCAGCCTGCGCGCCCTCCAGAATTAAAAACTCAAAGAGCACTCGGTCGTCGTGAACCGGCACACCCCATTCTTTATCGTGGTACTCGATCATCAAAGGGCTTGTTGCCCAGTGGCAGCGTCCGCTTGCAGCGCTTTTCGTCGGTGTCATCGGAGTGAGCGTGATCAGCCGCGCAATTCGGGCTCACGCAATCGAAGTATAGCCGAATCCAGCAAAAGTGAAGCGAGGGCTGCCCGGAATTCCAGGCAGCCCCGATGAGAGATGCTATTGGTTGGAAATCGTAGCGGTGGTGCCGTCGAACTTCGTAATCGTCACGCTGAAAGGTTCATTGTAGGACGTAGCCCGGTCTTGCAATACGCTGAGCGCCACCTGTTCTCCCAGCAGAATCGAATAGAGGGTGGAACTCCGGAAGTGGATTCCCGCGTGAATCCCGTGACCAAACGAAACGTTGAACGCCAGCTTGCTCAATTCTCCGTTGATCGTAAGGCTGTTCGCGTCCGATCCCGTGTACACGTTGAGAGAACGCCCGTTCGTGCTCGGCACGTAGACGTCTCGTCCCGCGGCTGTGAGCAGCGGCCGGATGTCCTGGTTGCAGTCAAAAAAGAATTTGAGCGCAGTGATGCAGGCGCCCGCCAACTGTTCCGTGGCCAGTCGGGTAGCACGGGTGAGTGGGAGAGCCTTCCGGAAACGCCTGTGGCAACAGGTAGCTGCCATAGTTCTTGTTTATTTTCTTGACGGCCTGCGAATTCAGGACATCTCTGGTGTAGAGCTGCAGCCGCCTGAGGGCCTCTCGAAAAGTTGTTATTGGAATTGCCGAGCCTCACCTGCACCAGAGGCCCCATACTCCTCCGGCCTCAGTCCGCAGATCGACAATCCATTTGTGGAACCAAGCCGCTTTGAGCGCTCGCGTCGCCATTTCGGCGAGCGTCCCCGCCGCGTCCGGTCCACCGAGCGTTCCGAAGGCTTTTTGAGTGTTGGATCCGATGTAGGGATTGCCAGGGTTGGGAGGCGCGTTGATTTGCGACAGAATCAGAAAAGCAATGAAAAATTCCTGATACAGCACATCGACGTGAGTGTAGGCGGCAAAGTCTCGACCATTGCGTATGTACCGCAGTGTTGGATCCATTGCCGGCGAGCCAGAGCTCCCGCCATTTTGGATGTTCTGATAGACCGATGGATCGGTCATATAGTCGCTCCCACCGCCGCCCACGGGAAGGAACGTTTGGAACTGTTGCGACATAGGCTGCGATCCGAGTGCCGTCGGCTGGACCATGAATTGCGATACGTATGGACCCATCACGTTGCCATCACCTGGGTATACCTGACCGCGAAATAGGTTCTGTGTCGTGACAGGGGCTGGATATTCGTTGTTCGCACCGCTGTTGACATACGACAGATTGTTCATGTCTCCCACGGCCTGGGAAGCCAGGGAACTCGATCCGTATTGGGTGAACGGCACGTCACGCAGCAGGGCGGCCCAATAGTGTTCCACTTCCTCGGCTGCCGTCTGCGCGCTGGCAATACTGGGACTTGGCGGAATCACCGCAGCGTGTGAGTCGAGTCCTTCCAGATCGAAAGCAAGGCTTCCCTGCGGCCCATTCAACTTGGAATTGGGACCGCCGCCCGGAGTTCCGACCTGAATATTCTGGAAAGCCGAAAACGTGCCCGACATAAGCGCGTTCTTCATGCTGGACCACGACCTCGCATCCGGAAGCCCAAGCGAATCGTGTAACAGGCCCTTGCTGAACTGGGCACTGAAATCCGTGAACTCTGCAAAATCACCGTTGTCAGGCTGAACTCCGACGTTGATGTTTTCAGCCTGCGCCGTGCTTGTGCGGTAGCTGTAGCTTTCGCTCGCGCGATTGCCGGAGCCGTATCCAACTACGGAGGCATCGGCCACCGAGTCCTTCCCGCCGAGTAGAGGTTTCAGAATCACTGAGCTGGCTGTCGCGGCCACTGCGGCCACTCCGCCCACTCTGCCGAGAAATGAACGCCGGCTTGGATTCTCCGGCTTTTGGATACGCGTGGACGGTTGCCCTGATTCAAGGGCCTTCGATTGTTCAGCGTTGTCTGCGAACATCTGATCAACAACAGCTTTGACAAACGTACCTCTCTGGCGCTTTTCCATGGACACACCTCTCCCGATACACGCAAATTGAATTTCAAATTTGAGGAACTTCTATTCCTGGTGGAACGCAGCGTAGGGCTCTAGCGCTTCGCACCGGTCTTTCGAGATCGAAAGTTACGGCGCGATGAAAGTCCCACGCTCGGTGGTCGTTATTGTCAGGAGCTCGTCACAGATTTACGTCGTTAGGCCGTTGAGATGGGGGCAAACGGCAGCCGAAACGAAATCAGGGCCTGATCCCGCCGAAAATCGGCAAACGACGTGGGACATCACCCAAAAAATCTGCGAGGTTTCTAACTCTTACAGTACCTGTCTGTCAACTGGGAAAATAAAATATTTTGGGTGGACTCTGAGCCTATCTTCTGGCACCGAGGATTTTCGCTTCGGGAGGTGAAGAAACTACGAAACAAACGCGAAAGGTGCGCTCGCGAACCGGAATCTGCCGGCTCGCGAGCGCATAGAGGTCAAACTCTTCAGGGATCGCGCCTAGGAAATGTGGCGCTCGAGGACCTTTACAATCTGCTCTTTCGGCACGGCGCCGACGATCTGTTCGGCAACCTGTCCGCCCTTGAACACGAGGAGGGTAGGAATACCGCGAATGTTAAATTTTCCCGCGGCATTAATATTCTCATCCACGTTGAGCTTTACTACCTTCAACTTACCTGCATTTTCGCGCGCGATCTCCTCGACCGTAGGCGACAGCATGTGGCACGGGCGGCACCAGTCCGCCCAAAAGTCCACCATAACGGGCTGCGTCTTGCTCGCCTCGATCACGTCGCTTTGAAAGTTTGCGTCATTAACTGCCTGAACGTTGTCTGCCATGTTTTTCCCTTGTGCTCGCACACCTGCATCTTGCGGAATGCGCGCTAACGTCTATTGGATGTACCAATGCCTCGCGGGATTCGCGACCGCCTGGCCGCTTCGTACAGCGTGACATACGCAGCCGCCGAAGCTTTCCACGAAAAATCCTTGGCCATCCCGTTGGACTGGATGGTACGCCAAATCTTGGAGTCTTTGTAGGCTTTTAACGCCCCGCGGACGCATTGCAGTAGCGCCCGCCCGTCATACTCATCGAACTTGAACCCCGTGCCGTGGCCAGTTTTTGGATCGTAATACTGCACGGTGTCGTCCAGCCCACCCGTCGCCCGGACAACCGGAACAGTGCCGTAGCGCAATCCGTAGAGCTGTGTAAGGCCGCAAGGCTCGTAGCGTGAAGGGATCAGAATCATATCCGCGCCCGCGATGATTTTGTGGGAGAGCGCGTCGTCGTAACCGATTTTTACTGCTGCTTTCGCCGGAAAGCTTTCCGCCAGCGCCCGGAAAAACCCTTCATAGTCCGGTTGACCTGATCCCAGCGCCACAATCGCCAGGTTCTCCTTCATCAAATCGTTCGCCACCTGGGCGATCAGGTCGAAACCCTTTTGATTCACGAATCGCGAAACGATTCCGATCACCGGGCGATCCATATTCTCCGCGGGCAGCCCAACAGTTTCCAGCAGGTTTTTCTTGCAGGCTTTCTTGCCTTCGAGATTATGGAGCGAATAATTCTGCGCGATGAAGGTATCCGCCTCGGGACTCCAGATCGAATAATCCGCGCCGTTCAGAATCCCCACCAGACGATCTGCCCGATTGCGAATCACTCCGTCGAGATTCGCGCCGTACTCCGGCGTCTGAATCTCCTTCGCATACCGGCGGCTCACCGTAGTCAAGTAATCCGCAAACTCGATCCCTCCCTTCAAATAATTCACGCCTCCGAAAAATTCCAGCCCGTCGATCGTGAACAGCTGATCGGGAAGACCGATTCGCCGCATCACCGTTGACGGGAAAAATCCCTGGTAAACCACGTTGTGGATCGTGAACACGACCGGAATCGAGCGCACATTTGGATCGTTTGCGTATTGCGTCCGCAATAGCACAGGAACGAGAGCCGATTGCCAATCGTGGCAATGCAACACATCTGGCAGCCAAACGCGCTTCGTGAATTCAATCGCCGCGCGCGAAAATTCAGCGAAACGCTCGGCATTATCCCCGTAGTCGCCGTTGTGAGTGCCGTAGATTCCATCGCGGTCGAAATATTCAGGGTCGTCGAGAAAGTAGTAGCGCACCCCCGCTACCGGCGCGGCTTCGGCGAGCGCTGGAAATCGCAGCGTATCGCCCTGCGGAATCGTCAGGCTGGAAATGATTGTGGATGTGATTTTGTTGCCGCGATAGCGCGGAAGAAATACGGCCACTTCGTGGCCCATCTCCGAGAGCGCTTTCGGAAGCCCTTCGACTACGTCCGCCAAGCCGCCCGTTTTCGAAAACGGAAGGCCCTCGGAGGCAACGAACAGGATTTTCATCGAGCTTTCATCGTCCTAAAAAACGGTAACGGAACCGCCCAGCTTCGTCAAGCACGCCGCCCGCGCGATTTCCCCTCGAATATTGCTACACTCGCCGCACTATGGCGCGACAACGAATGGGCCAGCACTTCCTGCGCGATCTCGGCTGGCGAAAGCGAATCCTCGCCACATTGCCCGACGATAAAAACGACACATGGATCGAAATCGGCGCCGGCCACGGGGAAATGACGGAGTTGCTGGCAGCGAATGGGCGCCGCGTAGTAGCAATTGAAGGCGATCCAAAACTGGCCGAGGCCCTACGAGAGAAAATTGCGTCAAGAGCCACTGAATGGGCCGCAGTAAGCGTGATTGCCGGCGACGTGCTCGAGCAAGACTTGGCGGCATTGGCGGGAGGCGAGCGGTTCCGCATCTATGGCAACCTTCCCTACTACATCACCTCGCCAATCTTGCATCGTCTTTTCGACTATGCCGGCCAGATCGATTCGATTCACATCGTCATTCAACTCGAAGTCGCCGAACGAATCGTCGCTCACCCCGGCCGCCGAGAATACGGATATCTCTCGACCATCTGCCAGTTTTACACCAAGCCGAGAATCGCCCTGCGCCTTCCGCCCGGCGCATTCAGTCCCCCACCCAAAGTGAACTCAGCCTTGCTCCAAATGAGACTTCCAGGCGAGCGAGTGTACCTAAAGTTGGGTGACGCAGCTTTCGAAAAGCGCTTTTTGGAATTTGTTCAGGCATGCTTCAGCCAGAAGCGAAAAACACTGCGCAATAATTTGCGGGCGATATCTTCAGACGAGCAAATTCATTCTGCAATGGCAGCCGCGGGATTGGGCACCGATGCGCGCGCAGAACAGCTTTCGCTGGCACAATTCGCCGATGTCTTTCGGCACCTCAAATTAGTCTGAACTAACAAGACTCAACCGGCATTCTACGAATCCTCGACCACCGCCATCAATCGATCCGGAAAATCCGTCATCACCCCATCGGCTCCTGCGGCAATCACTCGCCGCATCTCTTCCGCGTCATCCACAGTCCACGTCGCAACCAGCAGATCCGCGATCGATGCGCCTCCGCAATCAACTCGCTCGTCACCAACGAATTTCGCGGGCACAATTGCCGCGCGCCTATATCCAGCGCCTTCTTCACCGCGCCCGCCTCGCCGCCCTCTTCGATCAACAACCCGGTCATGATCGAAGCATCCAACTTCCGCACACTTTCGATCGTCCCGGGATCAAACGAAATCACGATCGTCCGCGCCGCATCCTGCTCCTTCTGCAACGCTCCCACGAGCGCGTGATGCATCCCCCACGCCGCCTCATATTTCACTTCGAGATAAAACACCACGTCCCGCTTCCGCCCGAATTCGAGAATATCCTCGAGCGTCGGCAGGCGCTGCCCCATATATTGCCGGTCATACCAGAGCCCGTTGTCGAGCCGCCGCAATTCCGCCAGCGTGAAGTCGGACACTTTCCCGCGCCCGTTGGTAGTCCGCTCGAGCGTCGCGTCGTGTATTGCAACGAACCGCGCATCCCGCGTCAGGTGAAGGTCGGTCTCGATAAACACCACGCCCAATTCCGCCGCCCGCTCAAAGGCGGCCATCGTGTTCTCAGGGGCATGTCCGGACGCGCCTCGATGCGCTATCACCCAAGGTTTTCGCATGGAAGCGTTATCGTACCAGACGCGCTCACTCAGCCGTCCGCCGCGAACGCGGCCAGTTGCCGGGATTGCAACCGCAGAACTTGACAGCCACCGTACTATTACCGACTCTCATTACGAACTCGAAGCGCGCGATTTTCCGTGGACGAAAACCGTTCGCACTAAAGGCAATGTTTTCGACAATTACGGCAACTCGCGGAGAGACCAGGAGCAAAAGCTGCGCCTATTCTGGCCAGCGTGAAGGCTGCTGCCCAGTTCTAAGTACTTGTTATTCAATATGATGTGAACGGAATCCGTGCCAGACCCGATCCCCGCCCCATTGGTGGTTCGATTGCCGAGTATTAATGCCGCTCAGAGGCGCGACTTGGGAGTCGTGAACTTGAAGACCGCTCGCTCGGCCAACCTGACCCGCGGAAGAATCCGCCGGACACAAACCGGCATCTCTGCCTAGCATGAGCTCAAAAACCACTCCAACCCCCGAACCGATCATGGCTACGAACGCGGCCCCTTCCGGCTTCGATCCCGCCAAGGATCTGCCGAAGGGATTCATCGAGTTCCTCGTCCCTCTGCATGAACAATTCACGCCGTGGCAGCGCACCCTGATTGAAAAGCGCGATCAAGCCTTGGAAGCATCCCTTCGAGGCCATCTGCCGGATTACTTGCCGCCTTCGGCCGCAACCAAAGAAGACTGGCGCATCGAGCTCCCAGCCTGGTGCCAGGATCAACGCAACCAGATGACCGGCCCCGCCGACGACGGCGAGCTCGTCGTAAAAATGCTGAATTCCGGCGCGCCCGGCGTAATGCTCGATCTCGAAGACTCGATGGCCAACTCCTGGCAGCACCTCATGTTGGGCATCACCAATATGCTTTCCGCGCTCCGCGGCCACTTAGCCTACGACGACCGCAAACGCGGCCGCACCGTCACGATCCAACCTAGCAATGTCGTCGTCTCGCTCCGTCCTCGCGGCCTACATCTGCATCAAGCCGGCGTGTTAAAGGACGAAATCATCCCCGCGTCGCTCTTCGACGTAGCGATGCTCGCCTATCAACTTGACGCCTCCGAGCTGAAACACCCGCTCACCTTCTACATCCCGAAATCCGAATCCGCCGAAGAAGCACTCTGGTGGCGCGACCTCTTCCAAGCAATCGCGAAAGCAAAAGGCTGGGCCAAGGACGCGATCAAATGCATGGCGCTCGTCGAAGCGCATCCGCTCGCGTACCAGATGGAAGAATTCGCGTACAACCTCCGTGATCACATTCTGGCGCTCAACCTGGGCCGCTGGGATTACATGGCCAGCCTGATCCATTTCAATTTTGAAAATCCCGAGTGGGTGCTGCCCGACCGCAACACCATTCCGCACGACGTCGCTTTCTTCCAGAATTTCCGTCTGCTGATGCCCGAGCTCTGTCACAAGCACGGCATGTTGGCCATCGGCGGCATGACCGCCCTGTATCCCAGCCGCGAGGATAAGGAGCTGAACGCCAGGGCTCTCGCCGTTCTCGAACAAGACAAAAAGAACGAAGCCGTGGCGCTAATGGACGGTGCCTGGACCGGCCATCCCGATCAGAATCAAATCGCCGTGGATCAGTTCCCTTTCCCGAATCAACTTTCGGCGCGGCCCAAGAATGCCGACACGCACGTTGATCTGCGCCCTCTCCCCAAGGGCGTCGGCAAGCAAACCGTCGCCGGCACGCGCGCCGCCGTGCGCACCGTGATTCGCTATCGCAACGGCGTCTTGAGCGGCCGCGGGGCAAGCCTCCTCGACGGCTACATGGAAGATCTCGCCACCGACCGAATTTACCGTCTGATGATCGCCCAGCGCATCAAGCATCGCGACAAGGTGAAGATCTTCGACGAGAACGGCGCCGCAGTGGCCCACACGCCCGAGTTCGTCAGCCAGCTGTTCGACGAAGAGTTGCAGCGCATTTTGAAGGAGCTGCCGGCGGGAACGCCTGCGGAAACCACGGAAAGATTCCGCCGCGCTCGCATTCTGAGCGAAAGATTGATTGTCACCGGCGAGTTTAATCCTGTATAAGGACGCGAAATTGCATGAGCTTTGATGAAGTAAGGCTTCGGCGAAACGGCAGCAGCGTCATCCAGACGATGCTGAAACGTTTGGCGGAAGAAGAAGGACAAGAAGAAGAACAAGAATTACCACTTGGACGGAACACGGTGGGGACCGTACCTGTCGAAACTGCGAAGCCGCTCACCAGAGCGGCCTTGTACTGAGGGCGTGACTCGACGGCAGCGACCCAAGACTGCGAGGGGACGTGGCGCTGTTCGTTGTTTTGGTTGTGGGGGTAGTCGTCGCGCAGACGTGGATGGATTGGCGCGACGCCAAACGGAATTTTGCGGTTCCAGAATGGGCGAAGGGTGTCGCGCTGGCAGGAATCGTCGGCGTAGCGCTCACGACGGCAATGTCGTTCGCCTCAGTCTGGCTCCAGGATTATTCCGGTCAATGGGTGGGAGCAGGCTCGCGCCTGTTCTGGCCTGAGCTCGGCCTCGTTCTCTGTGCGATGGGCATCATCGTAGCCGCCGTGCAAAAGAAACGCATGCGCCTAATGCTACTGATGATGGGCCTCCTGGTCGAAGCCTTCTGGCTAGGCATCACCCTGTCATAAGCAACCGCGACCGGTTGCGCCTTTGATTTTGTATTTGGTGTCCACGACGTCTCTATCGTTGTGAAACTTTCCCATCCAGCCTCTCAAATTACGTCCAGACTTTCTCGTGACGTCCTGTTTTCTTTTCGCCTCCGTGCCTCAGTGTCTCCGTGGCTACCTCGTTTCCTTCTCACCCCACGCGCCCATCTCCCTGCTATCCCGCCACGCGCGGAACAGCTATACTCATCCGGGCCGACATCTCCTCCTGGCAGGTGAAGCCATGGGCCTCCAAATCGCGATCCGACACGCTGGCGACGTCACCATCCTCGACCTCCAAGGCCGCGCCACCATCGGCCCCACCAACGATTCCCTGAGCGCAAACCTGCGTAAACTAATTGACGGCGGAGAATCCAAAATCCTCCTGAATCTCGCCGGTGCCACTCAAATCGATAGCTCCAGCATCAGCACCATCGTCCGCGCCTTCGTCTCCCTGCGAGGTCGCGGCGCCAACCTGAAACTCCTGAGCCCCCGAGGCAACGTAAAACTAGTCCTTGAGATGCTCCGCCTCCTCAACGTAATCCCCAATTTCGACGACGAAGCGGAAGCCCTAATCTCCTTCGAATCCTGCAAAGCCAGCTCCCACTGACTGTCCCCTCCTCGTCCAGGTCCCTGTGTCACGTCGCGCTTCACAAGTCACGAGTCACAAGTTACGAGTCACGAATTTCTGCTCACGCGCCCAAAAACTTTTTCTGCTTCCACCCCTGTGCTAGACTTTGCACAGCAGTTTTGCAGCGAAGAAAATTTTTCTGCAACGACTGCTAATCGGTGGAACTTCGGGCTCTGTGCAACGATTCCCCGTGAACCCCGCCAGGCCCGGAAGGGAGCAACGGTAACGGGTCAGCTTCGTGTGCCGCGGAACACCCGAAGTTCCTCCCTTGCTCCACGGCTTTTGAAACCCGCTACAGACTTGGGCGGCTGCGATTCAATGGAGTCCCGACGATTTTGACAATCTACATTTCGCCAACGCATCGGACGCAGGCTCACGAGTCACGAGTCACAAATTACGAGTCACGGATTCTCGATGAGCTATAAAGTCATCGCTCGAAAATATCGCCCGCAAACATTCACTGAAATTGTCGGCCAGCAGCACGTCACGCAAACGCTCGCGAACGCCATCAAATCGAATCGCGTCGCTCACGCCTACATCTTTTCCGGCGTTCGCGGCGTCGGCAAAACCACCACCGCCCGCATCCTCGCCAAAGCGCTCAACTGCGTGAAAGGTCCCACCGCCGAGCCCGACAACACCTGCGACTCCTGCCGCGAAATTTCCGCCGGCACTTCGCTCGACGTGCTCGAAATCGACGCCGCCTCCAATCGCGGCATCGACCAGATTCGCGAGCTCCGCGAAATGGTTCGTTACGCCCCGGCGTCGAGCCGCTACAAAGTCGTGATCCTCGACGAAGCTCACCAGCTCACCGACGAAGCATCGAACGCTTTGCTAAAGACACTCGAAGAGCCTCCCGAACGCGTCGTCTTCATCCTCGCCACCACTCGCTCGGAAGATCTCGTCGACACGATCAAATCGCGCGCCCAGCTTTTCAATTTCCGCTCGCTCACGTTCAAGGAAATTGCCGGCGAAATCGAGCGCGTTGCCAAATCCGAAAATCTCAAAATCGATCCCGGCGCCGTCGCCGTTCTTGCCCGCGCCGCCGAAGGCAGCCTTCGCGACGGACTCTCGCTCCTCGAGCAAGCCATCGCTTACTCGGGCGACGAAATCACCGACACGCAGGTCCGCGAGCTTCTCGGCGTCGTCGCCGAAAGCGTCCTCGACGAACTCGTTGAAGCGATCGCGACTCAATCCGCCGAGCGCGCTCTCAGCCTCGTCCATCGCCTTATCACCGACGGGCAAAACCTGCAGCACTTCTGCCGCGAAGCGATTCGCCATTTCCGAAATCTGCTCGTCGCTCGCGTTTGCGGCGCTGATTCCGATCTCGTCACCGCGCCTCCCGACGAACGCCCCCGCCTCGCCGAGCAAGCCGCTCGCTTTACAGAAGAAGATCTCACGCGATTTTTCCAGATCCTTCTTGCCACCGACGATGACTTGCGCCGAAAGCCCGATCCGCGCCTGCATCTCGAGCTCGGTCTTCTCAAACTTGTAAACGCGCAACGCCTCGCTCCGCTCGAAGAAATTCTCGCCGACCTGCGCGGCGATTCTCCGCGCGCAGTAGGAACTTCCAGCGCACCGCGCTCCATTCCGCCGCGCGCCGTGTCATCCTCTCAATCCGCCTCACCAGCATCCAGCACGGCCACCGCAACCGCCGCGCGAATGGCGCCAGCAACCCCGCCCGAAACAAAATTGACGGCACCATCTGTGGTCAACTCTGCCCCGTCGCCAGCCGAGAATTTGCCGTCTCCGCCTCGCACTGTTCCGACGCCCATGCCCGCGTCTCCGCCGCGCATCGTCGCCCGCGCCGCCGAAGATTCCAGCGGCGGCCTCGCCTCCGCGCAAGTCGACGCGATCAAAGCCGCGCTCCAAAATCAGAAATTTCTTTGGTCCATGGTCGAGCACGCCACGCGCTGGGAAATTGACGGCGGCGAGCTTCGTCTTTTTTTCCCCACCGAAAGCCGCGCTCTCGCCGAAATGTTGCAGGCCCGCGACCCGATGGAACGTTTGCGCACAGTGTTGAACCAAGTCGTCGGCCAGCCGCTTCGCGTGTGTGTTAAACTTGAATCAGGTCGCGCAGCCGTGGTCGGTCGCGGTTCGGAGCTGCGCGCTCGGTTTGAAGAAGATCCAATCGTTAGGGCTATGCTTGAAAAGTTTGGCGGCCAGATTTCAAAAATCAAGCGCCCGGGCGAGGAATAACAATGGAAGTGAAAGCTCTTCAACAAATGCTGTCCCAGTTCCGCCAGGTGCAGGAGAGTCTCGAGAAGCAGATGGACGGGCTTCTCGTCGAAGCTTCGGCCGGCGGCGGAATGGTCACAGTCAAGATGAACGGACAGAAACAGCTCACCGAAATACGCATCGAGCCGGAAATTTTCAAGAGTAAAGACCAGGAAATGCTTCAGGAGTTGATTCTCGCTGCCGTGAATGACGCCACGCGCCGCGTGGACGAAGAACTTTCCAAGCAGGTAAAAGAAATGGCGGGCGGTATGCCCGGAGTGATGGGCCTGAAAATCCCCGGACTCTTCTGAACCGGATGAGATTTCGAAGAATCGGATCTGCAGCCGATCCGGTTCCCTTCTCGCGTTTTATTCCGACAAACAATTTTTTGAAAGTGGATCCTACATGCCCGATTTTGCGCCCTCAATAAATCGCCTCATCGAAGAATTGAAGCACCTTCCAGGCATCGGCCAGAAAACCGCGCAGCGCCTCGCCTTCCACTTGCTGCGCGGCGATCGCGAAACCGCCTTCGCGCTTTCTGACGCCATTCGCGACGCCAAAGAAAAAATCCGCGAATGCTCAGTCTGCAACAACATCACGGATACCGATCCCTGCCTCTTCTGCACCGGCGCCACGCGCAACAAAGCAATCATCTGCGTAGTCGAAGAAGCCACGAATATTCAAGCCGTCGAGAAGACGCGCCAGTTCAACGGCATGTATCACGTCCTCGGCGGCGCGCTTTCGCCGCTCCAGGGCATCGGCCCCGATCAGCTCAAAATCAAAAGTTTGATCGAACGATTGAAGGGCGGCGCGGTGGAAGAAATTATTGTCGCAACGAATCCCACAGCCGAAGGCGAAGCCACAGCCGTCTATCTCTCAAAGCTGATCAAGCCGCTGGGCGTCAACGTCACTCGCATCGCGATGGGAATCCCCGTCGGCTCCGATCTCGAATACGCCGATGAAGTCACAATGATGAAAGCAATGGAAGGCCGCCGCGGCCTCTGAGCCGTTCAAAATCCCCGCGTCTCATTTATTTCCTGCCGGGTCCTGATTCGCCTTGTCGTGCAAGTCCAAACCATACTTCGGCGCGTCCTTGGTTCCGGTGATTTTTACGGGTATTTCCGTCATTCCATTCTTCCGGAAAAACGGATCGACTGCCTTCAGGAAGAATGACTTCTTTCCGGTCACGGTCTGCGAGAGCTTTGCCTCCATCCGCAGCTTGCCGCGAAAATCCAGGTCGCCGGTATTCACGCTGTACGTTCCGGCAAGCGCGAGCGACGCCCCTTCCACTCCAAATGTCAGGTCTGAGAATTTCACAATGCTGTGCTGCATCGTGAAAGCGCCATGCAGCTCAGAGAGCTGCGTGCCCTCAGCGCCAAGTTGCGGCTTTCCCTGCGCCTTGTGGCTGAACGTGTCGATACGATCCTGAATCTCGCTGTTGGTGAATTGAATGTCGCCAATCGTAAATTGCCCGTCGAGCGACATGCGATCGATCAAATCCTCATCGCGCTCCGGTATGTAAATCTTCGTCTTCAGCCGCTCGTAACCGGTCATCACCGGCTTATCCGTCTTCACAGTGAGTCGCAACAGGTCCTCGACGCGTCCTTTATCGGAAACAGCATTGAGATCGATCGTCCGGCCCTTGTGTGTGCTCAGATCAACCACTTCGCCCTGCGCTACGATCGTTGTATGCAAAAAGGTGGCCGTCACTTTGTTCAGGATCACGTCGCCATTCGTTCCATCCACAATCGCCGAATACACGGTGTGCAGGGGAACAGGATGGCTCGCGGTGCGCAGCGCAAAGTCCGGCGTGTCCGTTTCACCTTCCACTTCCAGATAATCGAGCGGCCCTTTAAATTTCCCCTGCGACGAAAGAATTCCAGACAGCCCTTTCAGCGTGCCGAGATCGGCATGCTCAAAACTGAATTTGGCCTCCACGGGAGTGCGGCTGGGTTCCGCGGCATCCCAGGGTCCGAACTTTCCAATGCAGTCTATTTCACCGCGCGGCCTGGGATTCGTCAGGATGGCGTGAAAATCCGCGGGCTGGTCGAATCTGAAATTATTCATGTGGAGATGGTGGATGTAGAAAGGATGCGCTGTTGCTGCGGGATCTTTCGGAAGGGGGACGAGCACCGCGTCATCCGCAATGATCTCGCCGATCACGATCGGAAACTTTTTTGCCAAATCGGCGTCGGTCCCGTGAATCAGTGGCGGACCGCCCCCATGGCGAGGCGGCGTGTGAATTTGCAACCCATCCAGGCGCACGCTGCTGACGGTCACTTTCTTGGCCAGCAGCCCCGAAATGCTCGCGTTGAAGGAAACTTTAGCGATTTCGATCAGTGGAGGTATGTCGGTCCTGGCGTTGTGTCGCAACACGACACCTGTAATCACAACGTGGACGCCGGGCCTTAACGAAATTTCGAAATCCTTGAATTCGAGTTCGCTGTGAAACCGCAGCCGGAGGTACGCCTCCGTCTCGCTGCGGATCATCCCCCGAATTTTCCCGCGCATCGCAAACAAAAGGCCAAACGACGCAAAGACCAACCCTGCTACCACAGCCGCAAGAATCAGCCACCCACGTTTAGACAATCGCTGGCCCTCGTCCTCTCGCAATGCCCAGGATCACTCAAGATTGATTGTAGCGAAACCGTGAGCTCTATTGTTGAAGGAGCGCGGCGGGAGTCGCACACAAGCTGCGAGGCCACGCGTCGCATCGGCGACGTACCGCTTGCTTCAGGCGCGACGCGAGGATATATCTATCGTCAGGAAATCGATGGATGGCGCGGAGGACGCGATGCCCTCACTAAGCCAATACATGGCGCAATACGATCACGAGCACACCAATCCCTGGAACAAGGTGATGCACGCGGTCGGAATCCCCATCATTATCGCGGGCATCGTCCTCCTGTGCATCACATGGTGGCGCATCGGCCTCGCGCTGTTCGTCAGCGGCTGGATTTTGCTCTTCGCTGGCCATCGCATTGAAGGAAATAAGCCGGCGTTTTTTTCAAGGCCTCGTCTACTTCCTCGTCGGCCCCATCTGGATCGCCAAAGAATTGAAAGACGCGATCTTCGGCGCCTCGCACCGGTCGACACCTGCTCACTAACCGTTCGACGCCAGCTCACTGACAATTCGACTGCAAGGTAGCGAAACGCTTGACGCATCGATATTTGACGACCGTGATATAATCGAATAGTTAGTTTGTCGTTCGACTAGGAGGTGCGGGCATGAGAGTCGCGCGAAATGCGCGATGTGGCTTCCGCTCCTCTCCCACGCGCGAAATTCTAATAGGAACAATCGCGATTTCAGAAATTGAGTTAAGTTGCGGAAAACACAGCACTAAACAATTTTCTAATAGGGACAAAACTCGGTTATTGTGTGCGCCGAGGCGGAACGACTTTTTCGGGATTTCGACGCCTGTCTTCGCTCCAATCTTAGATTCACTCCGAAGTTACCCTTTCGCACAATCGCGCAAGGCCGTTCGCTCGCGACCGACCAGAATGCTAACCTTAGAAATTGCCCCTCGGAGGCTTGGGTGAACGAATCCGCGCTGTCCAACGATCCCGGCACGCAGAAGCGCCGCAGCACGCGCATTGTGCAGGCCGTCCCGCTCACGGTGACGGGTGTGGACGCGCTGGGACAGCCTTTCAAAGAGCGCACCACCACCGTGATGGTGAACTGCCACGGTTGTAAGTACCAGTCGAAGCACTACGTTCCCAAGAATTCGATCGTCACACTGGATATTCCTCGGCCGGAACCCGGCCGCCCGCCGCACTCCGTTCAAGGGCGTGTTGTCTGGGTGCAGCGTCCTCGCACCGTTCGCGAACTTTTTCAGATTGGGCTCGAATTTGAAACGCCAGGTAATGTGTGGGGCATCGCGTTCCCTCCCGATGATTGGCAGGCATCAATCGCGCAAGGGGGCACCGACGCGTCGCGCACTCTGGAACTCGTCCAAGAGTTCGAGATAGACGCAGCCGCTTCTGCGCCGCCGGAGGGTGATGTTCCCGCGCACGCCGATTCAGCGCCCACTTCAGTGGCCCCTGCTGCCGGGGCACCTGCTGCACCCGTCGCTCATGTGGCGCCGCAGAAACAAGCTACACCTGGGCAAGCTGCACCACTTGCTTCTCCAACCGCCCCGTCGGCTGCCGCGCCGCACGCCGATAGCAAGACACATGCGGTTACAGTCCCGTCCCCCGATGCGCAAGCTGCAATCGCGCGGCAGATGGCCAGAGTGGTGACGGAAGTTAAAGAAAATCTCGATAAGACGATGCGCAAGGGCGCTGAAACTGCAATCGCCGAAGAAATGACCATCGTGCGCCAGCAGCTGGATGTGCAGCTTCACGATGCTGTCGAGCGCGCGATCAAAGTTTCGATGGAACGCGTCTCCGAAACGTCGGTAAAGAAAGTGGTTCAGGAGGCGGCGCAGCGCACCGCCGCGATCGTCGAAGAAGCGCGCAAAGCCACCGAGATTTCGTCCGAACATCTCGATGCCAAAGTACGGAATGCTGTGCAGCAAGCGGTCAGCACGGCGGCCGAGCAAGCCGCGCAGCAGGCGGCACAACAAGCCACTTCGCAAAACTTGAAGACTGCGGTGGAAGAAGCTGTGGAGCGGGCGATCAGCAGCCGGCAAGCTGCGTCACCATCGCTCGACATTCTCTCGTCGCCCGAAGCGGCGCAGCGCCATCTGGACGACTGGCGCAAGAGCCTGGAAGACACCGCGCAGAATATCCGCAGCCAGACGGTGGAGAAGGCCAACGTCGAAGTGGCCGAGGTAAACCGGCGCTGGCAGGAAACATTTGACGCCGCACTAGCGGGCGCATCGCAGAAAATCGGCGCGCAACTGAACGACGCATCGCGCGCGGCATTGGAACAGGCGCAGCAGGAAATCGACGCGAGGAAGTCGGGACTCCAGGGAACGCTCGATGAGGTGATTGCGGGCGCGCGCTCGACCGCTGATTCGCTTAAGGCCGACCTCGAACACGAACGCGCGCGAACCGAACAGGCGAAATCAACTCTCGAAGAAGCGGCGCGAACCACTCTCGAATCTGTTCGGGCAGCGGTCGATCAAGAGCGGGCGCGCGTCGACGAGGCGAAGTCGCAGCTCGACGCGGCTGCGCAGAGCACGCTTGAATCGGTTCGAGCGAATCTCGAGCAGGAGAGAAAGCGCGCGGACGAAGTGAAGTCGCAGCTCGAGCGGCCGCGCAGAGCACGCTCGAATCGGTCCGTAGCAATCTCGAGCAAGAGCGAGCGCGAGCGGACGAGGCGAAGTCGCGGCTCGAGTCCACTGCGCAATTCATGCTGGATCACACCCAGCAGCGGCTCGATGGAATCCTGGCTGAGAAATACAGCGAAATCGGGCGCAAAGCAGATCAGGCCATCGCAGAGCGAGCCGAGCAGATTGAGCCGACGCTCGAAGCCGCAGCGCAGAAAGTCGTTCAGCGCATCACGGGAGAGTTCGATCAAACCTTCGCTTCCAAGGTGAGCGACGCGCAGAACGTGATTTCACAGCTTTCTGGCGCTGAAGTGCGTGCCGCTGAAACCCAAACCGCGCTCATCGAGCAGATCCAGCAGATTTCCGAACAATCCCGGGAGCTGAAAGAGGCCACGCGCGGGCACGTCGATACCATTTCGGGACACGCGGCGAAGATTCAGCGCTCGCTGCAAGAGCAGGCGATGGAAGTGGCGGAGCAGGCGGCGCAGTTCCGCAACACCGTCGTCGAGCACATCGACCAGATTTCCGGGCACGCTTCGAAGATTCAGGATTCGGTGCGGGAGAATCTGAAGCAGCAATCGGACAGTGCCGTGCAGGAATCGCTCGAACGGCTGCGCCAGGAAGCAGCCAAGGTTCCGGCTGAGGTGGAGCAGTCCTGTCGCGAAGTGGTTTCGAAGGTCACGGAGGAGCATCGAGCGCAAGGGCACCGAGACCGAGCACCACACGTATGAGGCGCTGCTGAAGGCGTCCGAGTGGTACCAGAAAAAAGCGCAGACCACGATGCAGACGTCGATGGAGCGCTCCGTCGAACAGGCGACCACTTCTCTGCGCGATCGCGCGGCGGAAACTTCGCGGCTGCTGGCTTCGGAGCTGGATCACTACCGGCGGACGTATGTGGAACACAGCCAGGCGCAGATTGAGGACGCGGCCAAGGAAGTGGTCGATCGGCAACGCAACAAGCTGAGCGAGAACGCGGAAGTGGCCGGCGCGACCTTTGCGAACCAGGTGAATCGCGTGACGCTCGAATCGCTGCGGCGTTTCGAGGAATCGTCGCGCGAGGCTCTCGAGAAAGCGCGCTCCGATATGGAGTTCAACCGCGAAGGCTCGCTCGTGGAATTTCAATCGAAGCTCGATGAACGGATGCTCGATGGAGTGGAGCAGGCGCGCGTTTACCTGCAATCGCAGCTGATGCCGATCGTCGAAAACTGGCAGGCGCAGCAGGAGCAGGAGAAAAAGGCCTGGATGGAGCGGTTGAAGAAAGCGACAGACGAGAACATTGATCACTACAAAGAGCGGCTCGAGAATGCGTCGAATTCGTGGCTGCTCGCCTCCGCCACCACGCTCGGCCAGCATTCGCAGACGGTGCTCGATACGATCGCCAAGGCCGCTGAAAAGCGCCTGCGCGACACGTGCTCGGAAGTTCTCTCGGGCATGGGCGACACCCTGAAGAACCGGCTGCTGGGACTTTCCGCGGATTTCAGGCCCAACGACGAAGAAGACGACGACCTTCCGAAGCAAACGAAGTAACCGAGAAACTTTCCCAATAGCGTTCCCAAATCATTCTCAATTTACCAACTTCACTTTTACGGCGCCGATTCTTTGGCGTCAAAATTTCAGCGAAAAAATTTAGTGCGAATTTTGGTTGCCGATTTTTGGCGCGAACCGCGATGCCGGTATAATGGCTGGGTTATGTCCAACCACGCTTACGTCAGCATCTGGTGCAAGGATTTTTCCGAGCCTCGGATTCTGGAGCAGTTTGGGGCGCTGCTGGCCACGGTTCCCTTCTCCGCCACCGCGCCGGGATTCGGCTATCTTGTGGTTCGCGCGGTGGACGCCACCGAATCGCCGATACTCGAGCAGGATTTGCGGGCGGTGCCGCTCGATGCCAACGGCGTGATCGAACTCGCGAAGGATCATCTGAACAACGACTCCGCCTACGAAGTCCGCGCGGACTGGGATCTCTGGACATACGATGACACGCTAGGGCGGTGGCAGCTTCAGCCGCAGCCGCTCGAACTTCTCTGCCATGGCGAGGATTACGACGACGGGTACTGGCGCGAATTCGGACACCTGGAGATCGACCTGGGATTCGAACATTTTTTCACGGGGCACGGGGGTTTGCTCGGTTTCCGCCGCGGCGAGAAGGCAAACCCGGAGAGCGCGGAGGAAAAAAAGTTCCTCGAGGCCATGGAACGGCCCGAAAACCTGCGGAATTACCAGGAAAAAACCACCGAAAATATTCGTAGACTCCTGGAGTGGGTTCGCCGCATCGAAAAGGCTGTACCGATCGACCGGCTGAAAATGTGGTCCGAGGGCGAGGAGAATTTTGAATCGCGCATCGAGGAGATTCTCGCGGCTCGGTAGCGTGGCTGCGGGGTGCAGCCTGGGAAAATTAAAGTCTCGGAGAATCCTTCTGCCTGGCAGAGCCAAACGGCTACAATTGTCTGAAATATTGATGAAACGCTATGCCATTTTCGCGGCAGCCGGTGTCGTCGCACTCGTTTGCGCAGGGTGCGACAAGTCGTTTATGTCGTCCTCGGTGGAGTCAACCAAAAACGGAACGGCGCAGCCAGCGGCTCCAGCGAAACCCGCGACTCCTCCCGATATTCAAGCCACTGCTGAGGCCGCTCTCGGCTCAGAAACGGAAGTGCTTGCGTTTGGCGATCTGGCAAAAAATGGCAAGCAGCAGATATTTGCGGTGAACCGATTGAAATCGACGCCGCAGGGAGTGATGCCCGGGACGCTGGTGAGCCGGGCCGTGGTGCTGGAGAATGATGGCGGCAAGTGGAAAGAAGTATTCCGCTGCGACGAGCACTTGCAGAACCCGAAAGGCTATCTCGGTGGAACTCCGCTCGCTTCCGTGGCGGCATGGCGGCTGCAGTCTGAACAGCACGAAGACAAGGGATTGCAGATGTACTTTACGCCGCTGGCCAAGCCGGCGGGCGGCTACATCGAAACGATCGGAATTCGCTGGAATCCCGAACTGAAGCTGTATGAGTCACTCGACCGAAGCTATGAACATTTTCTTGGCGAGACGAAAAATCTTGCGACGCCGGAGTCGCAGGTGAGGCAATGAGCGCGATCGCACAACCCGTGGCAGCTGCGGCGCGGCCGGCGAAGAAGCCGTCGGGCTGGCAGAACCTGAAGCCGCTGCTGCCGTACGTGGGGCGTTACAAGGGGATGGTGACGCTCGGCCTGACGCTCGACCTGCTGATGGGCATTATTGCGGCGCTGCCGCAGCTGGTTCAGGGCATCATCGCCGATTGCCTGAACGGGCTTCCGCGGCCGCTCACCACTTTGTCGGGCACCGCGCGGGCTGTTTTGTGGCCCGTCCTTAAATTCTATTCTCCGCTCAACCGGCACGCGCTCGGCCTTTATTGCCTGACAATCGTCATTGCGATGGTTGTGAAGGGGATTTTTTCTTTCTGGACGCGGTGGATTCTGATCGGGGTGTCGCGCGAAATTGAATTCGATCTGCGCAATGACTTGTTCGACCGGCTTGTGCGGCTCGATCCTGAATTTTACGTGAGTAATCGCACGGGCGATCTGATGTCGCGGGCGACGAATGATTTAAACGCGGTGCGGATGGTGCTCGGTCCCGGAATCATGTACACGGCGACGACGATTGCAACGTCCGTAGTGGCGCTTTTCTTCATGATCCGGCTTTCGCCGGCACTGACGCTGTGGGTGCTGCTGCCTGTGCCGATTGTGGTTCTCGCTGTTTACTATTTCGGGCAGACGATTCACCGGCTTTCCGAGCGAATTCAGGCGGCGCTTGGTGCGCTGTCGACGCGGGCGCAGGAGAACCTGACCGGTGTTCGCGTGGTGCGAGCATATGCACAGGAGAAATCCGAGATCGGGCTCTTCGAGCAGGCCAACCGCGATTATGTGGACCGCAACATCAAGCTGATCGGCTCATGGAGCTTGTTCTTCCCCGCGCTGACGGCTTTGATTGGCATGAGCTTCGTGATTTTGCTGGGCAGGGGCGGAACGCAGGTGATGGAGAACGGAGTTTCATTGGGAACGCTGTGGTCATTCTACGCGTTCCTTGGCGTGCTGATTTTCCCGATCATCGCGCTTGGCTGGGTGACGAATATATTCCAGCGCGGCGCGGCGTCAATGGGGCGCTTGATGTATGTCCTCAGGGCGGAGCCAAATATTCGCGACGGTGCTGAGCTAGCGAGGAAAGGCGCGGGACCGAACGGGAACACGAACGCGGCCAGCCTCGACGCGGCAAACACTGAAACGCCTATCCGCGGCGAAATTGAATTTCGCCATTTGGATTTCGCGTATCCATCGCCCTCCGGCAGTCCGGCTAATGAGCCTGTGCTGCACGACATTTCGCTGCACGTTCCTGCCGGGTCAACTTTAGCCATTGTTGGACCGACCGGAAGCGGCAAATCGACATTGGCGGCGTTGATTGCGCGATTGTGGGAGGCTCCGCCGGGAACCGTGTTGATCGATGGGCGTCCGATTCAAGACTATCCGGTGGCGGAGCTGCGCCGCGCGATCGGTTACGTGCCGCAGGACACTTTCCTTTTCAGCGAAACGATTCGCGAGAACATCGGCTTTGGCGTGGACAACGTGCTGGATGAGGCGGTCCTCGAGGCCGCCGAAATTGCGAGTATTTCCGGCGAAATTCAAGGCTTTCCAGACCGCTTCAGCACGATTCTCGGCGAGCGCGGCATTACGCTCTCGGGCGGGCAGAGACAGCGAACGTCACTGGCGCGCGCGATCGCCCGCAAGCCGAAAATCCTGGTTCTCGACGACTCGCTCTCGAGCGTCGACACGGCCACAGAAGAGCGAATTCTGAGCGGCTTGCAAAGCGTGATGAAGGAGCGCACGACGATTCTCGTTTCGCACCGCGTTTCGACTGTGAAAAATGCCGACCAGATCGTGGTGCTGCGGAACGGGCGAATCATCGAACGCGGCACGCATGATGAACTGCTGGCGCTCGGCGGCTATTACGCCGATCTCTATCAGAAGCAGCTTTTGGAAGCAGAGCTGGAACGCGAATGAGCGATTTCCGCGAAGAAGAGAAACTCGGCAAGCTTTACGACACGCGGCTGACGCATCGGCTGATGAAATATCTGCGTCCGTACCGCTTGCAGGTGTTCTTCGCGGTGGCGATGAGCCTGGCTGTGGCAGGCATGGAGATCGTAGGGCCATTTCTTTTTGGCCGCGGCGTGGATCGTTACATTCTGCCCGTGGCGCACGGCCAAATGGCGAAGCGGGTGGGCCTTATTGGCATCGCTGTGATTTGTCTTCTTTACTTGGGCTCGCTGGTTGCTAGTTTTGCGCTTCAGTATCTGCAGATGCGCATCATGCAGTCGGTGGGGCAGAAGACGATGTACGACCTCCGCAAGGAAATTTTCGAGCATCTGCAGCGGCTGCCGATGACCTTTTTCGATCGCACTCCTGTGGGGCGGCTGGTGACGCGTTCGACGACGGACGTCGACGCGCTCAACGATCTTTTTGCCTCAGGTGTCGCGGCGATGCTGAACGATTTCGTGCTGCTCATCGGGCTCGCCGTGTTTCTGATCCGCTGGCATCCGCTGCTCGGGCTGGTGACGCTTTCTCCGCTGCCGTTCATGTTTCTGCTGACGTATGTTTTCCGGAATCACGTGCGCGACGCGAACCGCAACATTCGCACTGCTATCGCGCGCATCAACGGATTTCTGCAGGAGCACATCAGCGGAATGTCGGTGGTGCAGCTTTTCAACCGGGAGCGAAAATCGCGCGCGCAGTTTGCGGAATTGAACCGGATTCACATGGAAGCGTACAAAGACGCGATTGACGCTTTCTCGTATTTCTATCCGGCCGTGGAACTTTTGAGCATGAGCGGAGTGGCGCTCCTGTATTGGGTGGGCGGCATTCGCGTGATTGCGGGAACTTTTACTCTCGGCGTGCTGATTTCGTTTATTCAGTATGCGCAGCGCTTCTTCCGGCCGATTCAGGACCTCAGCGAAAAATTCAATATTTTGCAGGCGGCGATGGCGGCGTCGGAGCGGATTTTCGGGCTGCTTGATGAACCGGTGACGATCGTTTCGCCGGTGAAGGTGCATTCGCTGCCTGCGGCGCGCGGGGAAATCGAATTTCGCAATGTGTGGTTTGCTTATAACGGCGGAGCGAATCCAAAGGAGGAGGATTGGGTGCTGCGCGATGTCTCGTTCCGCGTGGAGCCGGGACAGACGCTGGCGATCGTTGGGCACACGGGCGCGGGCAAGACGACGATTATTCAGCTGCTGCTGAGATTTTACGACGTGCAGCGCGGCGAAATTCTGCTCGACGGCGTGAACATTCGCGAGATGGATTTGCAGGATCTGCGCAAAATGTTTGGCATCGTGCTGCAGGATCCGTTCCTTTTCACGGGCACGCTGGAATCGAACGTGAAACTCGGGACGGAAAAGATCACCCGGGCGGACACGGAACGGGCGCTGCGCGAAGTGGGACTCGGGCCGTTCGTCGAATCGCTGGCGCAGGGCGTCGAGACGCCGGTGACGGAGCGCGGGTCGACTCTTTCCGTGGGCCAGCGGCAGCTGGTGAGTTTTGCGCGCGCGCTGGCGCACGATCCGAAATTCATGATTCTCGATGAAGCTACGTCGAGCGTTGATACGAAGACCGAGCTTCTGATACGCGAGGCGCTGGACCGGCTGCTCGAAGGGCGCACGGCGGTGGTGATCGCGCATCGCCTGAGCACGATTCAGCACGCGGATCGGATTCTGGTGTTTCACAAGGGCCGTTTGCGCGAGCAGGGGTCGCACCAGGAACTGCTCGGCCTGCGCGGAATTTACTACCGGCTGTATCAGCTTCAGTACAAGGAACAAGAGCTTTCGCTTCCCGTTCCCGGCGCGGGGGCGAGCGGATTCTCGCATCCGCTTCCGGCCGATGACTGACGCGGCGGGTTGCGCCTGCCGATTCGTTTGGCCTCTCCAGTTTTCTCATTCCCAACTGAACTCATCTCGGACACTAGCCGATGAGCGCGCCTGAGATTTTGATCTCTGCGGGCGAAGCGTCGAGCGATATGTATGCGGCGCGTCTTGCGACGGCGCTGCGAGGCGCGCACGGGCGCGCGGCTATTTGGAATGGGCGGAAAGCGAATGGCTGAGGCCGGTGTTGAGTTGATTGCGGATTACCATCAAGTGGCGGTGGTGGGCATTTCGGAAGTGCTGCACAAAATTCCGACCGTGGTCGGCGTGCAGCGGAAGATTGCTTCTGAAGCGGTGCGGCGGCGCGGCGGCGCTGGCGATTCTGGTTGATTCTCCGGGGACGCATCTGGGCGTGGCGCGCCGGCTGAAAAACAATGGGATTCGCGTGGGATATTTCATCGGACCGCAGGTGTGGGCGTGGCGACCGGGGCGAGTGCGAGTAGTCAAGCGGCTAATTGAGCGAATGGTGGTGATTTTTCCTTTTGAAGAAGAGATTTACCGCGAGGCAGGAGTGCCGGTGGATTTCGTCGGCCATCCGCTTGTGGACGTGGTGAGAGCTTCGATGAGCCGTACGGAATTTGCGGCGCGGCACGGGCTTGATGCCGGGCGCCCGATTGTTGCTCTGCTGCCCGGCAGCCGCCGCAGCGAAATCGAGCGGCACTATCCGTTGATTATGGAAGCGTGCGAACGGCTTTCGCGAGAGGCTCAGACTCGCGGCGCCATACAGTTCGTGTTGGCGGCGGCACCGGCTTTGGGAACGGATCTTTTTGACCCGTTTGCCAGACCCGGCGTTGCGGTGACGCGCGTGGAAGGCGCCACGTACGACACGCTGAGCGCCGCCGACTGCGCTATCGTGGCGAGCGGAACGGCCACCGTGGAAGCGGCGCTATTGGGGACGCCGATGGTGGTGGTGTACCGCGTGAGTCCCACGAGCGCCTTCGTGCTGAAGCGAATGGTGCGCTCACCTTTCATCGCCATGGTGAATCTAATTGCCGGGCGGCGCGTGGTGCCGGAATTGATTCAAGACCAATTCACTTCTGCGGCGGTGGTAGAGGAAGTGCGCACGCTGCTGGAATCGCCTGCTGTGCGCGATGAGATGAAAGCGGGCCTGGCAGAGGTGCGAACGAAACTTGGTCCGGGCGGCGCGATCGAGCGCGCGGCGGACATTTTCGCGGGGATGCTGTAAGCTTTCGAGATAGGCAACTACAGCGGCCAGTCTGGTATCTTAGTTATGCAGCGCCAACGAGCGGTTTCGAGAGGCTGTTTCTTGTTCAAAATTCGACGACTGGCCGGTCTGCTGGTGGTTTCGCTTGCCTTTGCATTCCCTGCTCTGGCACAGGCGCCTCACAGTTTTCCATTCCGCGCGACGAATTACGACGTGGAAGTGATTCTCCATCCGGATGACCAGAACATTACCGCAACTGTGAAGGCGGATTTCGTGGCCGAGCAGGTGTCGAAGACGGTGGTCGTCGAACTGCATCCAGACCTGAAAATTGCGACGGTTCACGAACCGAATGGGAAACCGCTCGAATTCAGCCGCGACACGAATTATCCGCTGCTGATCACCATCGGACTTCCTGAGGCGGCGTCGCCGGGGAAAAAAGTGACGCTGCAGTTTGATTACGCGGGGCCGATTTCGAGCGAAGATGACAGCCCGACGAAAGGCGTGCGCTTCGCGAATATCGACAAGACGTCAGCATATCTTTTGCTGCCGGCGCGCTGGTTTCCGTTGACGAATTACACTTCGAACCGCTACACCGGAACGTTCAAGTTGATCGTGCCGGACACTTTTGTGGTGGTGGGGACAGGCAAGGCAGATTCACCCGTGGCGCAGCCTGCGCTGGGGCGCGGGGATACGGCGAAATCCGCATATACATTTCATTGCGACAAACCCGGGCGAGTAGGATCGTTTGTCGCGGGGAGCCTGCAGCTTTCACCGGTGCAGACCGAGGGATTGAGCACTTCTGTCTACACTCCGCCCGCGCAAGCAAGCACGGCGAATTCGTACGCGACGGCGCTCTCCCACATCGTTTCGTATTTTTCCGAATCATTTGGCGGGCTCGAGGCGGAGCCTTCCTGGACCATCGCGCAATTGCCGGACGGCACGCTGCAGGGATACGCAGGGCCCGGATTGCTTTTGATCAGCGCACGGCAATGGACGACGAAAGCGAATGAGCGGATGCTTTCGCAGCTTGCGGCTGAACAATGGTGGGGCGAGCGCGTGATGCCCGCAACTGTGGGGGATGTGTGGCTCACGGATGGGCTCTCACGTTACGCGGAAGCGATGTATGCGGAGCAGTCGGATGGAGTAGCGGGTCTGCACAAGGCGCTCGAGGATTTTGCCGTGGGCGCGCTGATGTACGAGGATACGGCGCCGATCGCGCAGTCGCAGCGGCTGGCGTCATTTTCGAACGAGTATCGCTCGGTGGTATCGGATAAGGGCGCGCTCGTGTTTCACATGTTGCGCACCGAACTGGGTGACGACGCGTTCAGTTCGCTGCTGCATGACTTTTACAAGAAGTACGAAGGCAAGACGGCGACGATTCCGGAATTCGAAGCGATGGCGAAAACGAAAGTGCCGCCTCCGGTGAAAGGGCAGCCGCCGATTAATTTGACTTCGTTTTTTGCGCAGTGGCTTAACTCGACCGGCATTCCTGAGTTCAGGCTCGAGTACATTACGTATCGAACGCCGAAGGGATTCAAGGTGGTGGGCAAGATTCACCAGGATTTGGATACGTTCCGCATGCCCGTGGAGATTCGCGTGGATACGGAGGGAAATCCTGAGTTCAAGAAATTGCTGGTGAGCGGAACGACTTCGGATTTCACGATCGAGACGTTCGGGCGGCCGAAGCCCAATGGAATCGTGATCGACCCGAATAATAATCTGCTGAAATCGAGTCCGCGGCTGCGGGTGCATGCGGCGATTGCGCGGGGCGAGGGTTTTGCGGAGCTCGGCAAATATTACGAGGCGATTCAGGAGTATCAGCGCGCGCTCGATTTGCAGCCGGGAAATTCGCTGGCGAATTTCCGGATGGGCGAGGCGATGTTCTACCAGAAGAATTATCAGTCGGCGGCGAATGCGTTTCGCGCGGCGTTGAGCGGCGATCTCGATCCGAAGTGGACGGACGTTTGGAGTCACATTTACATTGGGAAGATTTGGGACTTGCTCGACCAGCGCGCTCGGGCTGTGAATGAGTACAGCCTCGCGCAGCACACCGGCGATGACACTGCGGGAGCGCAGGCGGAAGCTACGCGTTTCCTGCAAAAGCCGTACTCGGCAGATGCGGCTGTGAATGCGGCGAATACTCCTTCTCCAGCCGATAGTGACAAGGCCGGCGCGGGGTCGTCTGCGGCGCCGGGGTCGCAAGCGGGCTCACAATCTGGAAATTCTGGCGGCGACCGACCGGTGCTTAAGAAGCGGCCTTCGAGCGATTAGTCCGCTCGCTTTGGTCGTCGCGATATTTTAGAGCGGTTGTAGGCCTGCCAGGTTGACCGAGCCAATTCCCTTCTGTTGAAGAAGCACTTTAAATGTCTCGCCCATTCCTTCGGGGTGGATCAGCGTCTTGAATTGGGATCGAGCCGCTATTTTGTCGTGCTCGCTTGCGCCCGTGTTTTCCAGTTCCGCGAAATTCGAGTGCCGCGCGACCGCTAGAAGAAAATTCGTCTGAGATGTGAATCCGGCGCGAATGAGACCGCCGCGCGCGCCCCACAGATCGAGCGCCGTGAAATTCACGTGCGCCGTGAGATCCTGCGCGCCGGGAGTGCGGTAGAAATCTTCACCTGCACGATGGCGATCGTAAGCCATCAAGGTTCCACGCATGTGGCGACCGTCGTAGAGTTGCTGCGCTTCATGGCCGTAATCGATTGTGAGCAGGAATCCGCGGTGCAGGCGGCGAGCCGCATCTTCGATCCAATTGCACGCGGCGAGATTCACTTCGGCCATTTGCCCTTCGCGCAGGGTAATTTGCTGCGCTTCGAAGTACTCGGCGATTGCGATAGACGAAAGCGGACCGGGTTCCTCGCAGAATTCGTTCTGTGAATGCGTCACATATATCTCCCGCAGCTCTTCGCCGGCCCACAGCACGCGGTGCACTGCAAACGCATCGATTAGTTCGTTTGAAAATATGCACCCGTGCGGCATTTTGGCTGGCAGTTCGTCGCTCGAACAAAACCGCTCGTTCGCAATGTGATCCTCGAGATTCTGTATCTGCGCTTTTCGGCGCACGACCGATCGCTCGACAGCAACATAACGCATGGCCGAGTAGAATTCGCCCAGGGACTCGCGCGCGCAGTCCAGAACTTGCTTCGCCAGTCGTCCGGTGCCGGCGCCAGCCTCGACTAATGCGAATGGCTGTGGCCGGCCAAGCACAGTCCACATCTCGTGAAACTGGCGCGCGAGCAAACGACCGAACACTGGAGTCACGTCGACACTCGTGATGTAGTCGCGTCGCTCGCTTTGGTCCGCCTTCGTGTAATAACCGTGCTCCGGATGATACAGGCAGGCATCCATGTATTCGGCAAAGGTGATTCGGCCCCGCGATTTGATCTGCTCGGCGAGAATTGCAGCGAGCGGCGTGGGATCCGAACGCACGCGAATCAGTTTTCCCGTTGCGGATTGCGGGTGAACATTTCGATCACATAGTCGTGCAAACAGTCGTAGAGATGCTTTTGAAAAGTCCAGGGGAACTGGGAGTGCTCAATCTCGCGCGGGCGAAGCTGAATCGTGTATTCGTGGACTTCCGGTTGCGACGGCTTGAAGCGAATCAGCACTTCCACCGATTCTTTTGCGCCACGGGCTTCAAAATCGAACAGCGGATGCTCGTATTTCGCGAGTTCGTTCCGCACTTTCGAAAGCATTTCGTCTTCGGGCGTCACGGCGCGGCCGCTCCCCCGTCCTTCATCTCTGCGAAGGTGCGCTGAAACGTGTCGAGCGCGTCTTTATCGAAGAGGACGAACGATACCTTTTCCAGAGACGTAGGGCCTTCGAAGTGCTTGGCCACCTCGCGCAGCATAATTTCCGCGCATTCGCGCATCGGAAAGCCGGCGATGCCGGTTCCGACTGCGGGGATCGCGATTGTCTTCAGCTTCTTTTGCGCTGCGATTCGCAATGAGTGAGCCGTGGAACTGCGCAGCGATAGCGCATCAGTGCGGCCGCCCAATTCCATGCTGGCAGCATGGATCACATAGCGCGCCTTGAGTTCTCCACCCGTCGTGATGGCCGCGCCGCCAACAGGAATTGTCCCGATTGCATCGCACTCGGCCTGAATTTTCGGGCCGCCTTTGCGCCGAATCGCGCCAGCCACTCCGCCGCCGAGCTGCAAGTCATTGTTCGCGGCATTTACGATAGCATCCGTATTCATCTCTGTTAGATCACCTTGCAAGATTTCGATACGATGAGCAGAGTTCATTCGATCCCGGCCTTCGCGCGAAGAGCTGCAAACTCGTCGACCGCGGCTGGTTGAGCCGATTCGTAGATAATGGCGACTTCCATGCCCAACCGCCGGGCTGCCTCAGAGCACGCCGCAATCGTTCGCGTCCGATGTGTCAGCTCCGCGAACGAGTTCCATTCGTGTGATTTTTGGCCCAGGATTAGCGAAGCGCATTCCTATGCAATCCTCAGTGCGAAAAGTAATCGAGGCAATTTCTGTGATCGAAAGCGACGTGTTGCTCGCCAGGATTGCTCCGGGCTTGGCGAATTTATCGAAGATTGTGAAAATTTCAAGCTTCACTTCCATCTCGTCAGGGACCGTCTCGACCAACATGTCAGCCACGCGGCAAACTTCATCGACCCGGCTTGCGCTAGAGAATCGAGCGAAAGCAGAGTCTCGCTCCTTTGAAGATAGCTCGCGACGAGCAATGTGACCATCGAGCGATTGCTCGATGTAAGCGATTCCCTTCTCGAGCATTTCGCGCGACACATCCTCCAGAACCACCCGGTAACCTCCGAGCAAAGCCGCGAGCGCAATTTCACGCCCTACGCGATTTGCGCCAATGACTCCGATGGTCTCGACGTGCATCAATCGATCCAGAACTAAGCCTGCACAGGGAAAAGCCTGGCCGCGTTGTCGTAAAGGATTTTCTGTTGCGTCGCTGCCGAAATCGGCAAAGCGCGAAATTTTGCAATGTTACCAAGCACGTCAGGAACGCCGGGACCCGGCCAATCGGTTCCGAACAGCACTTTATCGGCGATCTCCTCGATCCGCGGAAAATATTCCATCAACTTTTGCGGCGGAATCCCGGAGATATCCATATACATGTTCGGGTGCCGACGAACGAGAAAGAACGCTTCGTTCATCCAGAGCGGGCGGCCACCGTGCGCGAGTATCACGACGAGGTCGGGAAAATCTACTCCTACATCGTCGGCGAGCATTGGCTGCGCGTAAGCATTCCGAGCGCCGAGAAAAATCGAAGTCCCCGTGTGAATCATCACAGGCATGCGATTCGCCTGCGCCCTTTCGTACATTCCCCGCAGCGGACCAAGCCCATTGCGGTAGTCATTCGGAGCAAAAAGCTGGTGCGACGGATGCACTTTCAGCGCGCGAATCCCGATTTTCTTGAGGCGATCCACTTCGGCGCCCGGATCGGCTCACATATCTGGGATGGACGGAGCCGAATGCCAGCAGACGCTTCGGATCAGCAGCACAATAACGCGCCACCCATTCGTTCACTTCCGAGGTAAATCCAATCACATCCGGGCTGACGTAGTTAATCAGTCCGGCGCGCTCGATTTCCGCGCTGTCCATAAATTTCAGAAATTCGCTGGGGCTTGCGGCAAAGCGAACGGCGTCCTCAAAATCCTTCCGCCCGCGCCGCACAAGTTCCTGGGCCTCGGGCTTGAAACCCTCCATCGGCGTGATGTGAATGTGAATATCTATAACCGGAGGCAAGTGGACTCCCCAAGATTCACAAAAAAGCAGCGGGCGAAGCGTCTACAGCCTGGCGATTCCGTTCTTCGTCGAATCCGATCACCACGCGGCCGCCGGCCACAATCACCGGGCGCCGAATCAGATTCGGGTCCTTGGCCATCATTCGAATCGCCTGGGCACGAGACGGCGGCTTGTTCTTCATATTCTTCCGGCGGTACAGCGGGTTGCGGGAGTTCAGGAACTTGCGATGATCGCGGCGGCCGATCAGCTTTTCAATCTCAGCGGCGGTGAGCCGATGCTTGACCAAATCTCGAAAATCCAACAGCACGCCCTTGCGTTGCAGCCGAGTCTTCGCCTTGCGGCACGAGGTGCAACTGGATTTGTAGAGAAACTTCACCTTTCTCTTGGCCTTCGTGCGCGGCTTCGACTTCGGACGTTTTACTGGACTCATGGAATACTCCTAATATCGCGGAACTTTTGGATCGATTTCAGCAGACCACCGGTCGATTCCGCCCGCCATCGATTTCGCCCCGGTTATGTCTTGCGAGCGCAGCCATGCTGCAGCGTCGAGGCTGCGGATACCATGATGACAGAACAGAACAATGTTGTCGGCTTCTTCGAATTTCGCAAGGTTCGAGGGAATTTCGCGCATCGGGACGAGCACTGCGCCTTCTATCCAGGAAGTGTCGAATTCCCATTTTTCGCGTACATCTACAAACAGGAATTTCTCGCCGCGATCCATCATGCTCTTCACTTCGCGCGGCGTGATTTCGATATTCGCGAAAAGATCGTCAGCCATCAGTATCCGTAATCCAGCGGGCGCAGATAGCGCGTGCTCGCGCACACGAAGCGCGTCATATCGTTCCGCGCTGAGTCTTTGCATGTATTCGCTCCGGTCGCGCACCTGCAAAACCCACCTCGACAGCCAATTCTCGAAATCTTCTATTCGCTTCGTCTGATCGTGATACTCGCTGAAAAATGCATGGTCGCGACCATAGTACCCTTGAACGGGCGAAGGATGCGCGCCACCGGGCTCGTGGACGACGGCCGACACCATGAATCCCGGAATCAAAGTGCGATTGGGATCCGAAGCAATCACTCCGGGCTCGACAATTTCTTCCGCGACGACAATCACTTTTCGAGACGCGCGCGCTCCGTCAATGGCGACACCCAAGCTTCCCCAGAGGTGCGCGTTTCCTTGGGCATCGGCACGCTGCACGTTGATGATCGCAACGTCCGGCCGCAGCGCGCGAACGGCAACCAATTTCTCTTCGCTCACGGGCGATGGAAATTCGCGCAAATTTCCGTTCTTCTTGAGCAAATCGCTGCCGAGTGTCGCATAGGTGGGCATGAACGGTACGCCGAGCGCGGCCGCGTGCAATGCCAGCGCCAGCGTGAAATTCGAGTAATCGACTGTTTCGAGACGCCGGGGAATTCCCTGCTCTACCGCGCGGCGGAAGCAATATCCCACGCCCGCGGAAACATTTCCCACCCACGCAGCCATCACGCGGGAGACGCAACCCGCGCCGATCAGCTGGTCAAACAAAATATCGGAGATCGGCCCAACAAGAGTCAGGTCGCGCCGGCCCTGCCGAATCAGTTCGTGTCCCGCCGCAAACGGAATCATCTGCTCGAGCTGCGCTCCGAGCAGGACCATCGAGCCGGACGGCACATGTCGCGCGATCGCGTCATGCATCGTCGTCAATTTGGATTCGCCAGCCATCGTCTCCAGATAAAAATTCAAATCCGAGTTACCGCGTCCAGAAATGATTCGGATCAATCTCGCGCATCACATCGAGCTCCGCATCACTCGGTGCCTGCGTTTCTAACAACTCATCAGCCACGCGCAACGTCCAACCCGTATTTTCGAGCACTTCTTCGACGCTAACTCCCGGATGAACAGAAGCGAGATACGCTTCTCCATCCACCCCGAATCGAAGCACACCCATCGTGGTGATGATGGCTGATGGCCCTGACGATAGCGGCAGCCCTTGTGCGTGCCGCCAGCCGTTGCCGAGGCCGTAACCGGGCGAGGTGATATGGCTCACGCGCTCGGTTAAGCGTCCGCGCTCATGAACAAGGAGAACAACAATGCGTTTCGCGAGGCATGCAATGTCGCACGCACCTCCTGATCCAGGCAAGCGCTGCATTTCATGATTGCGATGTCCCCACGTGCTGTTCAGATTACCGAACCGATCGACTTCCGCGGCGCCTAAGAAACCCATATCCACGCGGCCCTGCTGCAAGAGGCCCATCACATCGAGCATTTGCCCGCACTGCGTGGCAGCGCGAAGATTGGGCGGATCGCCCATCGTGTAAAGAAGTTCTTTGGAAGGATTCTCGCGGATGATTCCGTTCTCGAAAAGACCGATCGCGCGCGGAGCGTGGGTGCGTCGGGCCACCAGGAATGCCAGCATCGGCAGCCGCATTCCAACAAATACCAGCTCACCGTCGCGGATTTCCCGCGCCGCCGCAGCGACCATCAATTCGCTGAAGGTAAAACCACGCGCAGCGCTTTCCGCGTCCGTGCGAGCGCGCACGTTATTCCATGCTCCCCTTCTGCTCGACCCATTTCGGCTCGGTGACTTGAATTTCGTTGATGAGTTTGATGTCCTCAGGTTGAGGAATCATCTCCTTCATGTGCTCCACAAATTTTTCAGGACTCAACAGTTCACCAGTTACGCTGTATGGCTGGTCCGCAAATTCGCCGATATGTCGATTAAACTTCATGTCCGGCACATACAGCGGCGGCTGTCCCGCGGGGACGTGCCGGTTGATCTGCTCGATCAATTTCTCGCACTCGAGATAGTAGAGCTGGCGATTGTGCTCGTTCATGTGGCCGAGGTCAGCTTCCTGATGGGTTTGAGCCTCGTCGTAGCGCCCTTTCAAGCCCCAGACATAAAACCAGTGCGCCGAGCTCGACGAATCGACGCCGAAGAGGTCGTAGCTTACCGGAATCCACTTGTTGATATATTTTTGGACGATATTCAGCGGCACGACGCCGGCTTTCACGATTCGCTTCAAGCCATCGTGGCCTGTGCCGAGATGGAAGGACTCTTCGCGCAGCATCGGATTCATCGACTGTGCGAGAGGCTCGAAGCCAGAATAGCTCAACATCGTTAACTGGAATTTTCCATCGCGATCGACGAAATCGGTGTAGGTGAAGAAGTCGAGCCAGTTGTCGACGATCTGATTGAACGCGCCCAGCAGGCGCTTTTGTTCGAAAGCGCGCCGTTCGAGCATCTTCTGCGCTTCCACTTTGCCGCTGTAACCAAAATGGTTGATCAGCAGGTGGCACATCTGCCAGCCGTGGCGCATTTCTTCGGTCACCACGCGGCAGAGAGATTTGCGGTCGTGCTCGCTCGGCGAATGCGCGAAGAGCCGGCGTTGCTGTTCGACCGACGCAAATTCCGTGTCACCCTGGTAGACGATCAAGTTCATCAGGCCGTCGCGGATTCGCTGGTCCGGAATCTGCAGCACTCGCTGCCATTTCGGGCGGCCTTTGAAAGCGCCAAATTCAATTTCATTCGAACGCGTCGGGCCGAATTTCGCTTCGAATTGATAATTCTCAATTTCAGGATAGTTCACGCCGATGTCATTTCGCCATACGCGAAACAGGTCTACCCAATCATCAAAAGTGCCGATCCGTGCTGCAGGCATTGAAATCTCCTCAATAAATTCGTTATTAAATCTAGCTAATCATTAATGGCGGGCTAGTGCCCTTTAAAATTCGGTTTTCTTTTTTCGAAGAAGGCATTTAGGCCTTCCAGGCAATCCTCGGACTGGAAGCAGTGAATCTGTAGCCGAATTTCCTCATCGAGTTTTGTTTCCAGGTTTTTCTTGTCGTCGGCGATGATCGTGCGTTTCACGTCGCGTAGCGCCACGGTGGGCGCGCCCGCCAGTACATCTACGATTTTCTGCGTTTCTTCTTCAAATTTGTCGGCGGGAAAAACGCGATTTACGATTCCCAACCGCAGCGCGTCCTCGGCGGAAAGCGTTTCCGCCGTGTAAAAAAGCTCGGCAGAAAGCGCCGGCCCCACGATGCGCGGCAGAAAATAAGTGCCGCCGAAATCCGGGTAGAGCCCGACCTTAGCGAACGATTCGGCGAAGCTGGCCTGATCCGATGCAATCCGCATGTCCGCTGCGAGCGCGAGGTTCATTCCGCCGCCTGCCGCCGGTCCATTCACGGCCGCAATCACGGGTTTCGTCATCGTGGCGATCGCGAGGCAGATTTCCTTGCCCGCCTCGAGCAAGGTCTTCAATTCATCGCTCGCGTTGCGCTTTCGGAGATCGAGGATAAACTCCAGGTCGCCACCCGCACAGAAGGCGCGTCCTGCGCCCGTTACGACGACAGCCCGCACCGAGTTGTCCTGCGAAGCGTGCAATAGCGCGTGAACCAATCCGCGGCCGAGTTCGATATTGAGCGCGTTCAGTTTGTCCGGGCGATTCAGCCGGATGATGGCAACATTGCCCTTGCGCTCTTCGAGCACTACCTGCGACTGATTCACTTTCTGTGTTCCGGGGGCGGCTTGTTTGGCGGCTTCAGCCATTGCGGTTACCTCTAGTTGTCCCCTAATCCTTCAGACTCTTCAGCAGCGCTGCCAGTTGCTTGAAATATCGGGTTTTCACGGCGCGCTCGGTTCCGGCGTTCTGGCCGCTTGTTGAGGGCAGGACAAAAACCTGCGCGTCATACAACTTTTCCTTCTGCAGGCCGAGCTTGCAGGGGCGCCCAGTGAATTTCTCATAGACGGTTTTGCCATTGAACGCAATCACACGCGGCCGCATTTCTTCGAGCTTTTGCGCGAGCAGCACGCGGCCTTCCGCGAACTCCTGGCGTTCGATCTCTTCGATGCCGCGCGTGGGACGCTTCACGAGATCGGTCATTCCGATCCCGAACTCGAGGCACCGGCGGTCGTCTTCATATCCGATCGGTTCCGGCAGCACGCCCGATTCGTACATAATCGACCAGAACTGATTGGAGCGCCCCGCGTAGTAATGTCCAACGCGCGCAGAGCGATCACCGGGATTCGCTCCCACGAGAATCAGCTTCATTCCCTTGCGAAGATAATCGGGTAGTGTCCTCATTCGCCCCTTGAGAATTCACCGCCACGCAATTTTCTGCGTGAAGCTCGAACTCTACTACTTTACTTCCCTTTGAATTCCGGCTGACGCTTCTCCACGTAAGCCTTCAATCCTTCCTTGGCATCCTCGCTGGTGAAAAGGAGCTGCTGCAGTTCGCGTTCAATTCCCAGCGCTTCGCCAAAGCCGACTTCAGAACCGGTCACAACCGCTCGCTTGATGCGCCCCACGGCGCGCGAAGCCTTGTTCGGCGGGCAAAACTGCCGCGCATACGCCACAACGTCATCCCAGAACGATTCGCGCTCGTAGATATAATGTATCAAGCCGAATTCAAGCGCTTCTTCGAAGCTAAACGTTCGCCCCGTGGCCATCAACTCGATCGCCCGCGCCCGCCCGATGATGCGCGAAATTCGCTGCGTGCCGCCCGTGCCCGGAAGCACGCCAAGATTCACTTCCGGAAGCCCGATCTTGCCGCCTTCTTTTTTCGCGATGCGGATGTCGCAAGCCATCGCGATCTCGAGGCCACCGCCCACCGTGTGGCCATTCAATGCCGCGATGACGAGCTTCGGCGTCTGCTCCAGGCGCGAAAGCGTCTCATTGGCATGCAAACAGAAATAATACTTAAATGTAGGATCCGCTTTCGTGAGCATCGGAATACTCGCGCCCGCGGAGAAAAATTTCTCGCCCGCTCCGCGCAGAACGATCACGTGCACGCTCTCATCCATCCGCGCGCGCAAAATCGCGGTATCAAGCTGCTGCATCATTTCGTATGTGTAAGTGTTTGCCGGCGCATCATCCATCTGAATGATCGCCAGGCCACCGTCATTCTCATACTTGATCAGCTGTTTCTGTTCCACCAGGGTCGTTGTCGCCATTATTTATTTTCTCCGTTTTCTATTCCCGCGAATTGAAATCGAAACTGAAATCGAAATTATTCTGCCGCTCGCCCCGCCACTTCCACTCCGTTGCGCACCACGCGAGCCGGTTTAAGCTCCGGCATCTCGCGTCCTTCGGCCATCACTCCATGCAAAAACATACCGGCAATCGTTTCGGCTAATGAATCCGCCTGCGGGTCCGTCTCCGGCCGGTGCCACGTGTGAATCCAGTTCATCATCCCAAAAAGCGACAACACGGCCACTCGCGAATTCATCCGTCGCGCAATTCCGCTCTTGCGCATCTCTTCGAAAATTCCCAGCGCAATAGAATAATAACGCCGCTTGACCTCCAGCACTTCCTTACGATACTCCCCTTCGAGCACCTCGTCCTCGTGCGTCAACACCTTCATCTCCACCGGATGACGCAGAAAGTAGTCCAGATGATTCTGCACCAGCGCCCGCAATTTTTCGACCGGATCACTCAAGCTCTTCAGGCGTTTCTCCAAACGCGCCACGATCGTCTTGAATGTGAATAGCTGAATAAGATAGAGAAGTTCCTGCTTGCTCTTGATGTAGTAATACATCCCCGCAAGCGAGATTCCGCTCGATCGCGAGATATCGCGAATCGACGCCCCCTCATACCCTTTTTCGCAGAATACCTGCGCCGCATGGCGCAATATTAGTTGCTGCTTGGAAAGTGAAACGCGGGGATGGCTGCGAGCTTTTGGCATTCAAAAAATCGATTCATTAGTCGAACGTTCGTTCGAAAATAAAGCATACGAGACCGCCCGGGGCCCTGTCAAGCGCCGATCGCCTCAAGATTCCTTCCTTGCCCGGCCCCCTAAATTCATGCATCCGGGAGGCTTGTTAGTTCGTCTAATCTACCGTGATAGTGTCGACCGTATCAGCCACCAGCGCTCTCAGAATGTGTGCTACCCTTGGCTTTCACGATAGCCCTCGGATCGGAACCGCACGATGAGCGCACCCAAAATGAATCCCGTCGAGCCCCCAGCGCACCCGCTGCCCTCCACGGTCGTTAAAGACGACGAACCCGTCCTTGTCGCCGCCGCCAAAGCTGGCGACATCTCGGCCTTTGAAACCCTCGTCGGCCGCTACGAGCGAAAAATTTTTCGCCTCGCCCAAAATATCACCCAGAACCGCGAAGATGCCGAAGACTCGATGCAGGAGTCTTTCCTGAAAGCGTTCGAGCACCTCGGCGAATTTCAGGGCAACTCGCGCTTCTACACCTGGCTCGTCCGCATCGCCGTGAACCAGGCACTGATGAAGCTGCGCAAGCGCCGCCCCAATCAGGTGTCGCTCGACGATGAAATCGATACCGGCGAAGAACTCATTCCCCGCGACGTGGAAGACTGGGGCCCCTCGCCCGAAGACCGCTACGAGCAATCGGAACTTTCGAACATTTTGAACACAACAATTTCTGAACTCGACCCAAGTTTTCGAGTCGTTTTCCAACTTCGCGACATCGAAGAATTGTCCACTGAGGAAACGGCAGAAGCGTTGGGCCTCTCAGTTCCCGCGGTGAAATCGAGGCTGCTTCGAGCGCGACTGAAGCTGCGGCAGAAATTGAATCGGTATTTTAAACGGAGTGAAAATTCGTGAATTGCAGGAACATCGTAAAAGAACTTTCGAACTACCTCGACGAAGCGCTTGATTCCACGCTGAAGGCCTCTATCGAAAAGCACCTCGAGCATTGCGAGGATTGCAAAGTAGTGGTGGACACGACCAAGCAGACGATCCAGATCTATTGCAACTCCGAGCCGGCTCCCCTGCCGGAAGACACGCGCCAGCGACTTCGCGACGCGCTTAAGAAGCGCCTTCACAGCGCTCGGGTTTAGGCACCGCGCGCTTCCCCGAATCGAGCATCCTTCTCCCACATCGGAATTTCCCTTCCGATTTTTCTCTGCCGGGCCAGCTCATAGATTTGCCCCGCAACAACAATATCCTCAATCGCAATTCCATTCGATTTGAACAGCGTGATCTGTTCGGGATTCGTCCGCCCCGGCGTCTTGCCCGCCACGATGTCTGCCATCTCTGCCACGCGGCTCCAGCGCTTGTCGTCCTGGCCAAAAACCTGAATCAGGTCGCCCGACTCGAGCTTCGATTGCTCTCGCGAATCGACGGCGATCACATCACAGCGCTCCACCGCCTCAGCATCCAACTCTCGCTTCTGCGGAAAATTCGCTCCGATCGCGTTGATATGCGTCCCCTTTTTCAGCCATCGGCCTTCGACCACAGGATTTGTGGACGTCGTCGAGGTAATCACGATATCCGCGTCGCGAACCGCTTCTTCCGCATTGGCCGCCGACCTCACCGACACCTTCAGCCGCGCCGACATCTCCGCGACGAACTTCTCGCGCCGGTTCGCATCTCTCCCACAGACGCGCACTTCTCCCAGCTTGCGCACCGCCGCAATCGCCTCCAGCTGCGTTCGCGCCTGCAGTCCCGTTCCAATAATTCCCACCACGCGCGAATCCTCTCGCGCCATTAGTCGCGTCGCAACTCCGCTCGCCGCTCCGGTACGCATTTGCCCCAGAAAATCCGCTTCGATCACCGCAGCCAGATCACCCGTCGACACATTGAACAGCGGCACGATGAAGCGCAGCCCTTCCTTCGCGCTCGAATAAATCTTCAAACCCATGTAGCCACCCGCCGCATCCGCAGCGGCCATATAATGCAGATAGCTTTTACCTGGAATGTGCAATCTCTGGCGCGCATGCACGATCGCGTCTCCGCTTGCTAGTCTCCGGAACGACTCTTCCACTGCCGCTATCGCCATCGGCATCGTCAGAAGCCCTCTCACGTCACCTTCCGTCAGCAACAACGCCATATCCGTTCACCTCAGCCGGATGTTATCTCAACACAACCCGTTCCCCGAAGCACCGTTATCATCTCGCTCCGGCGCAATCAAACGACCTGCGGTCATCTTCCGGCACCAGTGGCGTCGGCGCCAACTTGACACCGTCGTCCGCGCAGGCTAGGGTATGCCGCGATTCTCGCGCTGGCTTTTTTGGCGTGGCTTGGTTTCCTGGCTGCCGGCCTCGTCCCCATCGAGAAACTGGCGAAACGATTCGCGCGGAGGCGGATCGCAATGATCTCCACACAAACAGTCCTCAAACATTTGAGGGCCACGGTGTCCTTTCCGAACCCCCGCAAAGACCTCGGTAAATCCCTTCTCGTCGTCGCAGCTGTCTTTCTTGCAGGACAGCTCGGATTGAGGATTACCGATCTCCATCCTCCCGTCTCCCCGGTTTGGCCGCCCACGGGCGTGGCGATCGCGGCATTGATCCTTCTCGGCTATCGTATCTGGCCCGCGATTCTCATCGCCGCGTTCTTGATTTGTGAATCGGCCTCGACGCCCCTGAAGGCTTCCATAGCCATCTCCATTGGCGAAACCGTTTCCGTGCTTACCGGCGCGTATCTGATCAACAAGTTTGCCCGTGGAATCAAGGTGTTCGACACCGCGCAGGGCGTCTTTAAGTTCGTCTTCTTCGCCTGCGTCATCAGCCCGGCCATCGCCGCTACCATCTGCATCGCCTATCTGTACGCGGCCGGATTCTCGCAAGGTCCCGACAAAGCGATCATGTGGCTCACCTGGAGCGTAGGAGATGGAATCGGAGCCCTTCTTTTCGCACCGTTTCTTATGCTCATCTTTGGCTCCTCCCATCATCGGTTGGCCAAACGGGAGACCCTGGAACTCTCCGTACTGCTCGTCAGTTTAATAGCGGTCTGCTTGACTATCTTTGGACCCTTGTCCTCCTTCGTTCACCAGAAACAGCTCTTGCAAGAATGGGTATGCATTCCTTTCTTGCTTTGGGCGGGTTTTCGATTCTGTCAACTAGAGGCTGCCGGAACCACCCTTCTGATGTTTGGGCTGGCCATTTGGGGCACGTTTCATGGATACGGTCCCTTTGTCAGTCCTAACTCGAACGTGTCCTTGATGATCCTCGTCGCCTTCGTTGCGGTCACCGGCACGGCCACTCTCGCTATTGCCGCCACTTTATCCGAACGCCGGCATGTGGAAGAGGGTCTACTCGGCCTGCAAAGCATTCTTCACGCCACAGTTGACGGAAAGATGCGTGATTTGACTGCTACCGTCGAGACTCTTCAAGCGGAGGTTGTCGAACGAATGGTTGCCGAGAACGAACTTCGGGAAAGCAACGCTCGCTTCGAGCAACTCGCTGTGACGATTTCCGATGTGTTCTGGCTCATGGATATAACGAATATGCGTCTTTTATACATTAGCCCGGCCTACGAAACGGTTTGGGGGCGTCCTTGCAGCACAATGTACTCCGATCCCCACTCGTGGCTCGATGCCGTTCATCCCGGGGATCACGAGCGCGCACTCACTTTTTTCGACCAGGAAACTCTCGAGAGCCGGTATGATGCGGAATATCGAATCGTTCGCCCCGATGGCGAGGTGCGCCACATCTGGGATCGCGGTTATATCGTTCGGGATGAAACGGGCCGAATTTCGCGTATCGCCGGCCTGGCCAGCGATATCACCGAGAAAAAACGTCTCCAGAAGGAGCTGCAAGAGGCTCAAAAGTGGATAACGGAACGCGATTGACATAAACAGAAATTCCATCTAAAAACACTACGGGGGACTTAACGTCATGATGATCGGCAACAGGCTCAGAGCTATCCGCGAAGAGAAAAACCTCTCGCAAGGTGACATCGAACAGCGCACCGGTCTGCTTCGCTGCTATATTTCTCGCGTGGAGAATGGTCACACCGTTCCGGCCATCGAAACGCTGGAGAAGCTGGCACGAGCCCTGGACATTCCGCTTTACCAGCTTTTCTACGACGGCGACAAACTGCCTGCGCTTCCCAACCCTTCCGCGAAGAACAAGTCTGCAGAGAAGGATTGGGCAAGCTCCGGAAAGTGGTCGCGCTTCATGCTTCGTGTACAGGATCTCGTGGGACGAATGGATCCTCGCGACCGTCAACTGCTCCTTTTCATGACTGAAAAGATGGCCCGGAAGTAACGCGAGGCACTCAGAAGTTCGTTCGATATCGCAGCACTCGCGCTTCCGGCTGGTCGAGCACCAGCAGCTCTCCGCGTGGGCTTATCGCTAGTGCTGGCGCCGGCCGGAATGCCTGTCCTAATTGCGGCGCAAGGTCCTGATCGAACATCGGCTTCCCATCAATCGTCCAGACGTGTACCACGCGCCCGTCCGCGTCCATCGCAAAGATGCTTGTCTTTGAGACCGCAAACTGAGAGCTCAGCCGCCCACCTGTTCCACCCGCGGCTAGCTTGATTTCAGAGACAAGCTGCCCGCCATCGGTGAATCGCATGATCCGGCTTCCATGTTCGTCAAATATGTAGAGGTTTCCGCCTGGCCCCATCACCACCGGCCCGGAATGACTCCCGGGGTCGGTGCCGCCCCACGCCGGCGCCCACGACTGCATGAGTCGGAATCGAGGCGAGTAGGTGTCCAGTTTCCCGCTTCCTGAATTCAGCACATAGATTGAGTCATCGGTTCCCGCTGCCACACTGACGAATCCTTCCTTGCCGGGCCGAGTCCTCAAGTGCAATTCGCGGTGAATGTCTCTTTCCCCGCCCGGATAAATCACGAAGACGCTTCCGCGAACTGGATCCGAAACGTAAATGTCGCCGTCGCTGTCAACCGTGATCCATTGAGGGTGCTTGAGGGCATCCTCCGTGAAGGACAGCAGCGGCGTTCCCTGCCAGTCGAACTTGTGAATGAACTGGCTCCCCGCATCGGCGATGTACACGTTGCCAAGGGGATCGGTCGCGATGCTTACGGGCTCCGACAGTTGTCCGGGACCGCCGCCTCTCACACCGAATTGAGCGACAAATTCCAAAACCGGCGGCGCCTGCGTTGGCGATTTCGCTTCCGTCGAGGTTTGGGAGCATCCGGCGAGAGATGTAAGGGCGATGATCGCGAGAAGACCAGCCATAGCAACGAAAGCAAGCGCGAAGGGGCATACGCTGATAAATTTATCGCATCTGCGTGTAGCTGTGACGCTGAATCGTGTCCGATGGAACGCGATGATTAACGCTTGGGCTTTTTGTGCTTCCGGGGTGTCGCTTCGCCGGCTTGCTTCACGCGGCGGACGATGGTCTGGTGCATCACGTAGTCGCGCTGAGCTGGCGCACCATTGCTGAGGTCGGTGAATGAAAACCTCGTGTCGCCGGGTGGCGAGGAGTTCTTCACCTCAACCGGCAATTTCCCGCATACGCCGCTCTCCACGTAGGCCGTCTCATATCGCTGGCGCTGCTTCCCCCACGTGTATACCCGCAGCATCGAGAAATCGCACGGTTGCCCTTCCGGACCGTGCGCGCCCAGCAGCAGGTACTGCGGCCTGGCTTTTCCGGATGCATCGACCACTTTGTTCAGCTCTGACCACGACACGATGCGCATTCCTGCCGAGCTCGCATAGTCCGGCAGAGGTTGCGGCACGTCGAGTTCAATAAAGCGGCCGAGAATCCACCCGGACACCGAATCCTTTTCCGAGGTCTGCGCGCGCACCAGCCACCAATCTTCTTTTCTCGCCTGAGCGGGCTCGCCCGCCGACTCCTCTTGAGCAGCTGGGGAGCCGTTGGTGGGGACTTCCACGGCGCGACGTTCGAAAACCTCCAGCGGAATGTTCTTGTTGAGCTGTCGCAGGCGAATGCCATCGCGTCCTGCGTCTATGCGCAGATTCGTCAGGACTTTCGTGTGGCCGCGCGCCTGAATTGCCAGCGTCGATGTGCGCTTTTCGAGATCGGCAGCTTTTTGCCACACGTCCGTTGAGAGAAGATCACGCTCATTCACCCATCCGGTGAGGCCTGTGGTGGTGCGCACATTTACTTGGTCCTGAAATCGTTGCAGCACCTCCAGGCGATCTCCATAGCTCACAGTAGTGATCGGCTCGCGCACCTGCGCGGTCGTGCTCTGGAGTGTGACCAAGCGGTTTCCTGCGTAGGCAATCTCGAGGGGCGTCTGCGTATGACGAAAATGGTAGTAAGCTCCCGCCGCCAGCACAATCAGGACCGCAAATCCAAGGAGCAGCTTGCGTGTCACGGACGGTCACCGAAGGTTGTGCCAACTGTCCGAGAGGTGCGCACTACGGCGAAAATTTCGGCGTTCAATCCGGAGCAGTCCCCTTCTCCGATCGTTACGCCAATCGAGTCTACCGGAAAACGGCTGGTGAAAACTTGTCTTGACGCGGACATTTCCTGACATAGCTCCAATTGCAAGGTTCGATTTTATACCATCGGGCGCGCGCGTCGCGGCAAGGCATCGCGGATCGGTTTCCAAACCTTCGACGGTCGACGAAACTTTCCTTCTGATACAATCCACCGGTCGTTTTCAAGAATCGGCCGACAAATCGCTCGAAGAACGGGAGCTTTCGCGTGGAAATTCTGGAAAGGCTGAAGCCGCTCGCGCTGTTACTGCTGCGCGTCGGCATTGGAATTGTTTTTATCTTTCACGGTTATCCGAAGCTGTTTACGCACACGCATGACATGATGCCCGTCTTCCAGCGAATGGGATTTCCGCCGTACTTCGTTTATATCGCGGGCGTTATCGAATTTTTCGGCGGGATCGTCCTGATTCTCGGACTATTCACGCGCATCGGCGCGCTGCTGCTGGCGTGCGAGATGGCCATCGCGATCCTGAAAGTGCATCTGCCGCAGGGGCCCATCACTGAAGTTAAAAATTACGAATTCCCGATGGTGCTGGCTGTAGCCTGCTTCGCGCTGGCGACAATCGGAGCAGGGCATGATTTCGCTCGATCACGCCATTTATCGCGGTGGCGGAAGGCCGCCGCGGCGACTGAAAGATCGCGGCTAGGCGATCATTCCTTTTTACATTTCACGTTCCGCGTGCGCTTAAGCGTTGACGCGAAACTTATGCAGTCTGCACCGTGTGCTGCGATTCGACCGGAGGCGTAACCGGAACCGGAGCTTCGGGCATCACGATCCAGGCGATGAAGTAACCCAGGATCGCTGGGAGCACCGGGAACGGAACGAAGCACGCCAGAACCCAGAGCAGGCGGACAATCGTAGAGTCTACGTCAAAATATTCAGCGACGCCGCCGCAGACTCCGGCAATTTTGCGATCCACTACCGAGCGCATCAGCCGCTTCTGGACAAGCGGAGCTCCGGCGCTTGGCACCCGCTGGCGGGTTCCGCAGTAATAGCAAAAATTCGAATATTCGGTGATGTCGCGCTTGCAGTTTGAGCAATTCATCCTGAAACCTCCCGCGCGGACGAACCGATTCCGCGCCACCTTATAGTTACGATTCAAGCCTCCAAAAAGTTTCCACTCGCGCCGTCAATTATTTCGGGCGATTGTCCTAATACTTCGCCAACTCACGCACGGCGCGCACGATGTCCTCGGTCTGGGGCAAGATCACGTCTTCGAGCTGCGGCTGGTAGGCGCAGAACGTGTCTGTGGCCGCTACGCGGCGAACGGGCGCGTCCAGTTGGTCGAATAGTTCGTCACCGATGCGGGCGGCAATTTCGGCGCCGTAGCCCCACGAGCGCGTGTCTTCGTAGGCGACGAGCACGCGATTGGTTTTTCTCACTGTGGCTGCGACCGCGTCCCAGTCGTAGGGGCTGAGCGTGCGCAGGTCGATGATCTCCGTCGAGACGCCGTCGCGAGCAAGTTCTGCGGCGGCTACTTCCGCGCGATGCACCACGGCTCCGTAGGTCACGATGCTCACGTCCGTGCCCTCACGCACCATCCGGGCCTTGCCGAACGGAACCGTGAAATCCGGACCCGGATATTCGGAGCGATTGTAGGGCTGGCGGTAAAGATGTTTGTGCTCGAGGAATAGCACCGGATCATCGCTGCGGATGGCCGTGCGCAGAAGGCCGCACACGTCCAGCGCCGTCGAAGGCATCACCACGCGAAGGCCGGGAATGTGAGTGAAGGTGACTTCGCCGCACTGGCTGTGGTAAATCGCGCCACCGGTGAGATATCCGCCGATCGCCACGCGAATTACTGCCGGCGATTTGAAATTCCCGGCTGAGCGCCAGCGCATCGTGGCCAGTTCGTTGCGCAGTTGCATCATGGCCGGCCAGATGTAATCGAAGAATTGAATTTCGGTGACCGGCTTCATTCCGCGCGTGGCCATGCCGATCGCGCGTCCCACGATATTGGCTTCCGCGAGAGGAGAATTGAAGACGCGGTGGCTGCCGAACTTGCGCTGCAAGCCGGACGTCGCTTTGAATACACCGCCCTTCCCTTTCAGCTTGTCGAGATGCTCTTCGCGGCTGCAATCGGCGACGTCCTCGCCAAAGACCACGATTCGCTCATCACGTGCCATTTCATCGAGAAGAGTGGCCGATATCATTTCGACCATCGTTTTCGGCTCGCCTTGCAATTTGGGCGCAGCATCGAACTGCGCGGCGGCTGGATCGATATCTGGCGAGTGCACGAATTCGTAGATCGAATTCTTTGATGGCAGTTCAGCGTGCAGGGCGCGATCGGTGGCTTCGAGAATTTCGCGCTCGACGTCCGCTTCAATCGCTTCGAGTTCGCGTTCGTCGAGAATGCCTTCGCGGACAAGGAACAGACCGAACTTCGGAATCGGATCGCGGCGCACTTCGTCTTCGCGCTCTTCATCGCAGCGGTACAGCTTCTCGTCATCGGAAAGCGAATGAGAGTAAGGGCGCGTGACGTGCGCGTGAACGAGCGCCGGACCTTTGCGTTCGCGGCAATGCGCAGCAGCGCGGCTGAGCGCGGCGTAGCTTTCGAGTGGATCCGTACCGTCGCATTCTTCGATGTGCAGCCCGGGATAATTCGCGACGAGCTTCGAGATGCTTCCGCCGGCTGTCTGCACTTCGACCGGCACGGAGATGGCGTATTGGTTGTCTTCGATCAGGTAAAGAACAGGCAGGCGCTTCGTGCAGGCTGTATTGAGCGATTCGAAAAATTCGCCTTCGCTCGTGGCGCCTTCGCCCGAGGAGACGTAAACGATTTCGTCGCGATGAAATCGCACGGCGTTGCCGAGCGGCGCATGCTTGGCCTGTTCGAGCGCCTTGGGAAATTCCGAGTAGTAGAGCGACGCTTCAGCTGCGCCCACAGATTGCAGGAACTGCGTGCCGGTGGGCGACGAGCGCGAGACGATATTCAATTTCTGATGGCCCCAGTGCGATGGCATCTGACGTCCGCCCGAAGCGGGATCGTCCTTCGCGCCGACGCCCTGGAGGAGCATCTCGTAGGGTGTGACGCCGAGCATGAGACAGAGAGCGCGGTCGCGATAGTAGGGGTAGAACCAGTCGTATGCGGGCTTGAGAACGAGACCGGCGGCGACGAGTACGCCTTCATGGCCGGCGCCGCTGATCTGGAAGTAGATTTTGTTCTGGCGCTTGAGCTGGATTTCGCGGTCGTCGAGCTTGCGCGAGAGAAACATCGTGCGATAAATGCGGATGAGCGCATCGCGGTCGAGACCGTGGTATTTCGCGGCGTCGAATTTCGCTGTCTTAACTTTGGTTTGCGTCGGCATTCGTTACCTTCCGCATGAGAGGCTTGGAACGCGGAATCTGGTTGAAATGGTTACGGCTCATTATAGCTTTCCTGGAGGTTGGGGCAACAGAGGCGAGTGATGAGTGGCGAGTGATGGGTGACAGTGGAAGAGCGGAGCGAAAAACGGCGTTTTGTAACGATTAGAAATTGGTTTGGAGTCTTGTTTTGTTGCAGTTGCGGGAAATTCTAATCGCGGTGTAACGATTAGGTCTTGCGGGCTCGAGATTACGGGTTCGCGCGAAGCTGCGAGAACAAGAAAACGCCATCCGTTCTCGATCAGGAATTTGTAAAGGCTAGAAAACTTGACCGCTTAGCTTGAATTTTAATCGCGGATTCACGATTAGAATTTGGAGACTCGCAGAGGAGGCCGGGCTCGGAAACACATCGTGATCTGCCTCGCGGATAATGAGGCTGACCGATTGTTGCGCCTGCGCCGAGTTTTGTATAATCGCCACGACGGATGATAACATAATGGTAACTAATTGTCAAACTACATCAAGCGTGCGAGTCGGCAATCGCGACAGGGTGTTGAAGCCAAGGTCTTAGGGCTGCGACGTAGCAAAAACGCACAGGCAGAAGTGCCTGTGCCACTTAAACCGCTCCGCTTCCTCCACTTGCGAACGCCTCGAACATGGCGAGTTCCGACCGAATAATTTTAGGCAACCGCTTCTGGAGCTGGCGTAGCATTGGAGCAATGGGATACGAATTCATTGAGCGGGAACACGAGCTTGAGGCTCAGGCTTCGTCTTCGCGCGGAGGCAACCCGCCTCGAAAGATTACTGGAGTTGGGGTGCTGGACCCTCCCGTGCCTCCCAAACGACAGCCAGCTCCGACTCCATCGATTCCAGCATCGAGACTCGTGCGCGTCTTCGCGGTGGTTATCCTGATCGGACTTCTCTTCATCTTGTGCCTCAGCAGCAGCTTGCTCGACTATCCTGTATTAACCGGCATTGCTGTCATTGTTTGTTGCTTAATTGCCGTTGGGATTTTAATGAAATCCCAGCAACCGCAATGATCCTTATCATCATCGCGCCCAGCTCCCTTTGTTATTTGTTCTTACCGTACTGACTTTGATTGGCCGATCTAGCCTGCTGGGCGCCAGCGCTCGTCGAGGGCTACGCTGTGGAAGCCGTAGGTTTCGTAGCGCGTGGTGGCTTTGCCTTCGCGGAGGCTGATTACTGAGAAGCCTTCGGGGGTGCCTAGGCGGGGGCCGTGCCACCAGTTGCCGCAGACTGCGCCGCTAGTGATGTACTGGGTGTTTTTGTAGGCGACTACTTCGTTGACGTGGGTGTGGCCTTGGAGCACGGCAATCACGTTTGCGTGCTCGAAGACTTCGAGGACTTCGGGAGCGTTCGCGACGGTCATTGTGTTGTATTTGCGGCCGGCGGAGACCACTTCTGCGTAGGTGGCGAATGCGGTGACGAGCGGGCAGTGGATTACTGCGACGACTGGCACGCCTGCGGGTAGGCTCTTTAAGTCATTGCGCAGCCATTCGAAGCTGGGCTTCGTCGACGCGTGCTTCCCAGAGGCGATCGTCGGTTGGTTGGATCGAATCGAGCACGACGAAGTGATAGCCCTTGTGATCGAACGTGTAGAAGGTGTGGCCCATGCGGTCCTGATACATTTTTTTGCCGTAGGCGGGATCGGTGGGGGCGACGCCGCTTTTCGTGAGCACGCCGAAGACATCGTGGTTGCCGATCGCGTTGTGAAGGGGCATGCCGATGAGCTGCTCGGTGCGGCCGTACATATCGAAGACCATGCGGGCGCGGGTGGCGTTGACGCCGAAAGCGTCGAAAACGTGATCGCCGCCCATGATGGCGAAATCGGATTTGGTGGCGGCGATTTTGCGGAAGCACATGTCGCAGCCGTGAGCGGCGTCGAGCTCGGGTTGGATGTGGGTGTCGGTGAAGAAGACGAAATCGAAGGAGCCTGGTTGGGGCTGGCTGTTAACGGGGAAAGGTGGCAGGACGGCTGTGGCTCCCGCCACGGCAAGGGTCTTGAGGAAACTTCTGCGATCCAATTGCATACGTATTCCTAAGGCAATTTTACGGACTCAAAATGTTAACACGGCAGCGGAATGCTGGAAGGCCCACGACGAATATGGCGTCGTCGTGGCTACCTAACCGTGTGCGGCGCTGGCGGCTTGGTGGCGATGGACGTCTGGAGTTCGGATGTGTTCCGGGCGAACGCCCAGGCCTATTAGCCGGGCTGGAATTCGGCGGAGCATGGGAAATTGCTTCAAGAGCTGCAACGCGAAGGGGAGCTTCCGTACTCCCTCTTTATGGCTCAGGGCAGGCCGAATGAAGTTCTTGTGCGCGAAGAGCTGGGCCGATTGGGTCATTTTTGTCGGAAACTCGCGGCGCTTTTGAACGGCGCGACATAGTGCGTCAAGCGGAGCGTGGGCGAGCAGCGGTTGTGCCAGCGCGTTCGCAGCGGCGACGGCATCTTGAATCGCGAGATTGATGCCGACGCCTCCAACGGGCGACATGGCGTGCGCGGAGTCTCCGATGCAGAGAAGTCCGGTTCGCGACCAATCGCGCAAGCGATCCACGGAAACTGAAAGCAAGCTGATATCGCTCCAATCTTTCAGGGCTTCGGTTCGATTGCCAAGAGATGGAGCCAGCTCCAGGAGTCCCGCGCGAAAGGCCGGCAAGCCTGCACGCTTCATTTCATCGAATGTGCCTTTTGCAATGACGTAGGCGCACTGCCAGTAGTCGCCGCGATTGAGCATTACGAGAATTTTACCGGCATGGAAGCGGCCGAGGGTTTGCTCAGGGTCGGTCTTTGTCTCGCGGGATGCGCATCCACAGAACATCAATGGGAGCGCCGAGATCGATTACTTCGAGACCGGCTTGTTTGCGAACCGTGGAGTGACGGCCGTCTGCTCCAACGACTAGATCGGCGCGGACCTCGAGCGCGCTCTGTTTGGTTTTGGCGCGGAACACCGACCACGCGGCCATTTTCGAGAATCAAGTCCGTGACTTCAGACTCCATGCGCAAATGAAATTCAGGATACGCGCGAGCTTTTTCTGCGACGAAATTCAGAAAATCCCATTGGGGCATCAGGCCTACGAATTTGCAATGTGTGGGCAAGTGGGAAAAGTCCGCGATTGTCACGGTGGTATCGTCGATTACGCCGGCGATTGAGGTGAGCTCGCTGGTGCGGGCGGCGCAAGAAGTCTTCGAGTATTCCAAGCTCATACATCAATTCAAAGGTGGAGGGATGGATGGTATCGCCCCGGAAGTCCCGGAGGAAATCGGCGTGTTTTTCGAGGACTTGCACGTCGACGCCGGCGCGAGCGAGCAGGAAGCCCAGCATCATGCCGGCCGGTCCGCCACCGGCTATGCAGCACGTGGTTTGGATGGCTTGGGAATTTGAACTTTCTGGCGGGCATAGGAGGCTCCTCTTTGGGCCGATTCTTATACTGTAACCTTTCGCGAGGCGGGCTGACGAGGCGTGATTGGGCTGCTTCCCTCTATTTGTATGGCTTATAGGCTTGCGGAATTACGGCGTGGCTGGATGCAGGGCTTCGAGGAAAAGCGCATAGGCCCTTCGGTTCTCAGGGTAAACAAGAGTGCTTGTGCCACTTAAGGCAAAGCGCGCCTGTATTGGTCAATTACGTCGTCGGAAGCTGCGAGTGCAATATTAGGAATCAGGAAAGACGGCTGATCGTAAGAGAGATCGAGAGGCCGACGATGAACATGTGCACGGCGAGCTGGCTGAGGAAAAAGCTGGCGGAGAATTTGCGTTTTGGGGCGCGGGATAAAGGGATTGTGATGAAGGTCATAAAGAGATGAATCACGGCGCCGTAGAGAATTCCACATAGGACAGGTTGGGCGATTAAGAGCGAAAAGCTGCGGCTTGCTGCGTAGTAGATTGCCGCTGCCGTAAAGGCGATCACGAAATGGAATAGGAAGCCGAGCGCGGCCGTTTTCTTTCCGCCGCGAAAGCTCGATTCGCCGAGTGCGCCGCTGGCGATGAATTGGAGCAGGCGCTCGAACGTGCCGCCTCTGGAGAGGAAGAGCACAGTCGCGCTGATCAGGTCCAGGACACCGCAGATTGTGCCGGCCAGCGTGATTATGGCAAAGGATGACATGAGTTCCATTATTCCGCACGGCAAGCTTCGGGCAACAGAGCTTGGATGCTCGCATTCAATACACTGAATTGCATTTATTTTGCCCCCTGGCGTAAGATGCGGCCGTCGGTACTAGCCTTGGTCTCGGTCCGAACGCGTGAAACCTCGCGTGTCACCAGAACATCTTACAGATTAGGAGGCATCCGATTATGAAGGTGCCCAGAGACGTAAGCGCAGGGGTTTCTTGGTCTACTGAAAAGGGCAGGAGTGGATTGAGCGGCCAACTGCTGGCTGTGGTGCTCGCGTTCGTGTTGGTGTTCGCCACGTGGCCGCAAAGCCTGAGTGCGTATCAGGACGCGCAACAACCGCAGCAGGCATCCGACCAGCAGCAGGCGCAAGACCAGGGACAAGACCAATCGCAGGGGCAGCAGCCGCCTTACACGCAGCAGACGCCGGAGCAATTGCAGCAGCTTGTTGCGCCGATCGCGCTATATCCCGATTCGCTGGTGGCGCAGATTCTGGCGGCGACAACGTTCCCTGCGGAAGTTGTCGAGGCCGACCGGTGGCTGCAAGCGCATCCCGGATCTGAAAGGCGACGATCTGGCGAAGGCGGTGGATCAACAGCCGTGGGATCCGAGCGTGAAGGCGTTGACGGCGTTTCCGACTGTGCTGGGCAACATGGACAAGAACATTTCGTGGACGTCATCGCTTGGCGATGCTTATTACAACCAGCAGCAAGACGTGATGGACGCGATTCAGGTGATGAGGCAGAAAGCGCAGACGGCTGGGAATCTGAAATCGACGGATCAGCAGACCGTGCAGACGCAGGGCTCGACAATCGTGATTCAGCCGGCGAATCCGCAGATTGTTTACGTGCCCGCTTATGACCCGTGGATCGTATACGGAGGGCCGATTGTCGCGTGGCCGGGTTGGTATCCGTATCCGGGGATCTGGTGGGGAGGCCCCGGTTTCTACTGGGGAGCAGGATTCGGAATCGGATGGTTCGGCGGGTACGGTTGGGGCTGGCACAACTGGGGAGTCGGCTGGCATGACCACGTGGTGGTGTACAACCACAACACGTATTACTCGCACAGCCGGACTTTCTATAACCGCAACGTGTACTACAGCATGGCGGCGATCGCGGCGTGACGTCGAATCCGCGGAACAGCTTTAACGACAATCGTGGACACGACAATCACGGAAATGAAACGCGCGGCAATCAAAATAATCGAGGGAATGAGGGGAACCGCGGAAACGAAGCTAATCGGGGTGGACGTGACAATGGTCGCTCGCCGAGCGATGTATACAACCGGCCGGGAGCGACGACCAAGCCTTTTGAAGGCAATAAGAGCGAAATGCGAGGTTGGGGCGGGGGAGGCAACCAGCGAGAAGATACGCGCTCCAGTGCGTTCAGCGGCTATGACCGTGGCGGACAAGCGAGGAGCTATGAGTCGCGAGGCTCGTCCAGCTTTGGCGGAGGCGGCGGGCGTGGCGGCGGTGGCGGAGGCGGCGGGCGTGGTGGCGGTGGCGGGCATCGGTAAGGAGAGTTTCTACGTAGGCAGAACAACGTGAAAAAGTGCGACACGGAGAAGAGATATGCGGCTGACGAAGATCGAGGCTAGAAATTTCGGCTGGGGCGATCTGGTTGGGGTTGGAGCGGCGGCGATTCTGCTAGCCTGCCTACCTATGCGTGCTGTCGCGCAGGAGAAGGGGCAGAAGACTTTTTCGTCGGCGGAGGATGCGAGCCAGGCGCTCGTGAAAGCCGCGCAGGATAACGACGAGAAAATGCTGATCGAGATCATCGGGAAAAGCGCGAAGGAGATTATTTCGTCGGGCGACGACAAACAGGACGCGCAGCACCGGGCGCACTTCGTCAAGCGGTACGAAGAAATGCACCGGCTTTTCAAGGAACCGGATGGGACCACGACGCTTTACGTGGGCGTGGACAATTGGCCCACACCAATGCCGCTCGTGAACAAAGGCAATGTGTGGTATTTCGATGGCGAAGCTGCGAAACAGGCGGTACTCTTTCGCCGGATCGGAAAGAATGAGGTCTCTACGATTCGAGTTTGCGAGCAACTGGCCTCTGCGGAGAAAGAGTACTTTGCAATGCAGAATGTGTACGCTGCAAAGATCGCGAGCGACCCGGACCAGAAGAATGGTCTCTACTGGAGCGGCGAACCGAAGAGTCCTATCGGGCCAAAGATTGCAGCTGCAGATACAACAAGCAAAAATGCGTCTGCCGCTCCTTTCCGTGGATATTATTTCCGCCTGATGGTGGATCAGGGCAAGGACGCCCCGGGCGGTGCGAAGAGCTACATGATTGATGGAAAGATGACCGGCGGATTCGCGATCGTGGCCTATCCGGTGGAATACCGGTCGTCTGGAGTGATGACCTTTATCGTTGGCTCGGACGGGGTCGTCCATGAAAAGGATCTCGGGAAAAAGACGGAGACAGAAGCGAAAGCGATGAAGAGCTTCAATCCCGATTCCTCTTGGCATCCAGCGCAAGAGCAGCAGGAAGCGACGAGCGCGCAAACTACGAAGTAAAGCGGAAGAGTTACGAAACGTCCGCAGTTGTTTACCTAACTTTGCCCTAGGGCCCTGAGTAGTAGCCTTCGCGCGCTTGGACGATGAGATCTTTCTGATTCACTGTGACGTGGATCAGGTGATACGTCGAGTCGTCGCCGGGACGATCGGGCGTGTAGGCGAGGCTGTATTGGTTTCGCAGTTCTTCTTCGATTTGCGCGTAGATTTGTTCGATGGAAAGTTTCTTTTTCACTTCGAAAAGCTGACCGCCGGTTTCCTTGGAGATTCGTTCGAGAACTTTCTTGCCGTCGGGGCGTTCTTGCTGCGGATAGCGACTTGGGCCTCCGCGCCCCATTCCGCCACCGCCGTAACCGCCGTGGCCTCCATAGCCTCCTCGGCCACCGGAGCCATAAGCATCCTCGTCCGCAAATAAGATCGAGTAAACCGCCGTGTCGGCACGCTGCGCGGAGGCAATCGCGGTGTTCAAAGACTCTTTACTCCCTTGATCAACTCCGTCGGTGAGGATGACCAGGGCTTTGCGTCCCTGCTGCTTCTTCATCAGCTCGTTCGAGGCAAGATAGATCGAGTCATAGAGCAACGTGCCCCCGCCTCCGCCGCCGTGACCGTGGCCACGCCCTGAGCCGCCTGCAGCTCCGCCTCGACCACCTCCGCTGGTATTCGTGAATGATGGAGTGTCGAGTTCCTCGAGGCCGGAGCGAAGTTTTTCGCGGGATGCGGTCAAGTCGCGAAGAAGCTCGACCTCGCGATCGAAATGGATCAGGAAGGCTTTGTCTTTATCTTCGCGCAGGATGTGATCGAAGAAAGAATAGCTGGCGCTCTTCTCCTGATCGAGGACGCGTCGCTGGCTCAGGCTGGTATCAACGAGCAGGCCGAGAGTGAGCGGCAGATCGCTTTCGCGTGCGAAATACTTGATGGTTTGCGGGCGGGTGTCTTCCTGAAGCGCGAAGTCGGATTGATTCAAATTGGGGATGATTTTGCCGTGCTTGTCGCGGACGGCGGCGTACACCGTGACCAGTTTTACTTCTGTAGAGATTTTGGATTGCGATTGAGGCGGCGCTTGCTGCTGCGGCTGCGATTGAGACGCCGGCGGCGTTGACGGCTTTTGGGGCGGTGGCGACTGTTGCTGTGGGGGCTGCGATTGTTGCTGATTCTGGCCCCACGAAATATTTCCGAACGAAATCGCGAATACCACGAGAGCCAGGATGGCGAAAGCCATTTTAGGAAATCTTCGCGCACCCGAATCGTAGTCAAGAGTCGTTTTACTTCCCTTTCGCATGGGCAATGAGAAGATTCATTCTAAGGGCATGAAGTTGCCTGTGGACTATTTTGGGGCTTCGATTCTTCAGATTTTAATTTAGCTGGCGGGCGCGGACTTCGAGTCCTGCGCCTTCTTTACGTCCGGTCCGATGCGTTCGATGAGGGATTGGCTAGGATCCTCGCCTTGGTAGCGCTGCAGAATCGTTCCGTTGCTATCCATCAGGATGTAGGTCGGAAATCCTTGTACGCCGTATCGGCGAGCTGATTCACCATTGCCGTCAAAGCGCTGCTCCCAAGTCATCTGATTCTGCGAAACAAAACTGTTCCATGTATTTTCGTCGCGGTCTTCACTGATGCTGACTACTTGCACCTGGTCGCTGCTGAAGGCGGATTGAAACCGCTTCAGGTCAGGCAGCGACTCGCGGCAGGGGCCGCACCAGGAAGCCCAGAAATCGAGCAAGACAAGCTTTTCGCCCGTCCTTGCAGATGACGAGCTGGAGTCCGGAGCGCTTCCGCCGATGGGGATGCCGCCGCGAGGCATGTTTTCGTCGTCGATGACCTTGGCAGCCTTCGGCTCATCTTTCTTTTTCGCGCGTGCGAGGCGGGCCAGATCGCCCAGTGACGTTGGCTGGCTGCCATCGGCGAGGAAATTGTTCTGAGCAGGCTGTTGCGACGGTGCTGCTGCCGCAGGTTTCTTTGCCGCGTCGTCGGATGAGAGCTGGGGCGTGGTCTGCTGCTGAGCCGGCGCGGTTTGGGCCAGCGCGCGCACAGAAAAGCTAAGTGCGAGAAAGAGAAGCGCGATCTGCGTGGCGCGTTTCACAGTAGCGATACCTCGCTGGGAGCGAATCCTATTTAAGGTTAGGCAGGGGCTGCGCGAGTGCCAATGGTACGACCGTAATTTGTGTTCAAGGTGGATGGCTGGTCGTTCGTACAGGTAATTGCGAGGATGACTCGGAGGCGGGCCGCGTTGACGCTACTGGCTCGGCAGCATACCGTTGAATGACGGTTTGCGGAACGGGAGGCTGCTATGCGCAATCACTTCGAAGGGAAATTCATTCTTGGCGCGTTACTGGCTGCGCTGAGCGCCACACCTGCGGCGTTTGCCCAGTCGCAAGCGCAAACGCCGGCGCAAACGTCTTCCCAGGCTGCAGCGCCGGCAAAATCTCAGGGGCAGAGTGACGCGGCTTCCGCGTCGTCTTCGACATCAACTCAGGCGTCGACTCAAGCAAAAACGCAAAACGCTTCCGGCAACGAGCCGCAAATGGAATCGCAGGAAGCTCCCCCAGCGGAATCACTTGGTGAAGCAGCGCGAAAAGCACGAGCGCAGAAGGCCGCGGTTCCGGCTGCTAAAGTCTACACAGAGGACAAAGTTGCGCGCCTCTCGGGCCACGGTGTGTCAGTGGTCGGCGATGGCAATCAATCTGGCGATTCATCCGACGCGGAGAACGCGGAAAATTCCGAACGCGAGTCGAGTGCGGGTGGCACACCAAAGGGAAGCACACCGTCCGCCACGTCGGACGAAAAGATGTGGCGCGAAAAGGCGCGAGCGATTCACGACCAGATGGCGCAAATCGACGATCGCATCAGCAAGATTCAGGAAGAGATTCAGAAATATGGAGCCGTGAGCTTCGACCCTGCGACCGGTCTGCGACAAAATGTAATTTACGTCGAGGATCGCAACGCGCAGATCAAGCAACTCGAAGAACAAAAAGAAAAACTGCAGAGCCAACTCGATTCACTGGAAGAGGAAGGACGCAAGGCCGGCGCGGATTCCGGCTGGTTCCGGTAAGGCTCGTCGAAAACTGCGAAGTATTTGGACGCTGAGTGCGCTTTATAGAAGCGCTTTCCCTATCGGCCTCTGCGAAATTCGAATGGTCCTTGCTCACACGTTTGCGCTAGACCGCGGTTCCCTTTTGAGGCAGAATCGCCCCGATTGAGTTCCGCTTTGGTTGTTCATCGTCGCGCCACTTGCGGGTGCCACGCTCGCCGCGGTTGTATATGGCGCGATGCGTATTCCCGGCGAGACGATTACACCTCGCGAAGCAGAGCGGGCGCTGAAGAGCGAACAAACGGAACGGGCACGAGGGGCGGCGGCCGGAAAATAAGCCGACACGGAATCTCGACAGCAATCAGATACGAAGCCGGCGGCGCGTTCTGCGTCGCCGGCTTTCTTGTCTCAGGGTGAGCGGTCGAAAAAAGAGATGGCGCCTAAGCTACGCGGGCCATCGAAGGCGAGTTATTCAACTCCAACACGAAGCCTTTATCCTGTGCGTGGATCAAGTAGTGCCCGGGCGCGACGGCCGAAAGCCGGTCGAGATGTTTTCGCGCCGATTCAAAATCCCTGTCTGCGGATACCCAAAAGAAGTTGCCGTCTTCTAAGCGCTTGAAGATATCGAACGTGTGATTCATCGGGTGGCTCCTGTGAGCTTCAACGCTCGCGGTGAGAAGTGCAGTTTGGATGCCAATGGTTGACGACGAAAGTGAGTGGATTCAGCGGATTACGGGGTAAAAGGAAAACTGTATTTGCGCCGTCTGCGAGTAATTTTTGCGAAGCAGTATCGGCTTTGGGTACTACAACTAGGTCCGACGCGTCAGCCGATTTAGATTACGAGGTAGCTTTCGGATACCAGTCCAGCACGCGAACCTCGATGCCAGTTCCCTTCAGCGCGTTTTCGAAGACCGTGAGATCAGAGCCGTGATAGTGGTACGGGATAACGATCTTCGGATGGAAAGCCTTCACTGCGTCCGCGGCTTCGTCGGGCGGCATGGTGTAGGGCAGATTCATGCAAACGAAAGCGACGTCAATATTCTTGAGCGCGCGCATTTCGGGAATGCCTTCGGTGTCGCCTGAAATGTAGAAGCGCTTGCCGCCGTAGGTGAGGACGTAACCGTTGCCGCGGCCCTTGTCGTGGTAGAGCTTGCCCGGTTCCGGGCCTCGCTTCAGGTTGTACATGGGGATCGCTTCAATCGTCCAGCCGGCCCATGATTTCGTTTCGCCGTTGGAGATTGCAGCGGCCGTGGTGACCGTCGCGACCACGGCCGGCGGCGCGAAAATTTGCGTGCCGGATTTGCTGATCGCGGCGATCGCTTCAGGATCCATGTGGTCGCCGTGAATGTCAGTGATCAGAATCAGGTCGGCTTTCGGGAGCCCGCTGAAATTCGCGGGCTTCGCAGGATCCACGTAGATATTCTTCCCGCCGGCCTCGATCAGCATCGTGGCGTGATAAATCGGCGTAACCTTCACGGCGCCTGCAGAAGTGTCGAAAGTCTGCGAAGGACGGTTCGACTGAGCGCTCGACGGCTGCTGCGAGAAGAGCGAAAATTGCGAACACGGCGATAGTTCGAGCGAGTTTCATCGGAAGTTCCTTTGTGCTGTTTTCGCAGCTTAGTCGAGAGATTCGAATAATTCGGCGGTCTGTTCAAATTCGGCGTCAGGCTGCCGAATGATCTCGCAGTCCACGGACTTGAAAGGGTCTTCGGTGGGGATGCGATCGAGCCAGCGCTGTTGAGACAGCTTCTCGTGATCGGAGAAATCGAGGCGCACGAGAACGCGGACGCTCGAGCCGGAATCCTTTTTTTCAGACTTCGCGGACGATTTTTTCTTCGCGGCGGAAACCTTCTCCGCGTCCGACTCTTCGTCGGGCTCGACGCGCTCGAATTTCAGAAGCATCTTGTTGCCGAGGCGAAATCCCTGCTTCCACGCTTCGATCTTGTGCCGGGCCTGCTGAGCGGTTTCTTCGTCGGTGCCGAAGTCGAAGACTAAATACGAATGAGCCATGGTCTTTATTTAGCGGCTTGCGGGCGGGTGTGTCAAGTGGGCGGCTCGCTCGTGAGCGATATGCGAACAGGGTCAAATTGTGGGTTGCGCGCTCAGCTGCACATCGTGCTAGGGTGAGCGAACAAAAGGCGAAGAAGAATTCCGGGGGATTTTTCAATGGCTGCGCCGACTCGAGGGCTGGCGGTCGTAAAGACGGGAACAACGCTAGCTACCTTCCAGGACGTGCTGGGGAGCCTTGCCGGGCGTTATAAGACCGACGAGGTGCTAACGGCTATTCGGCACCTGCCGGCGCGTGAGGCACAGTTCCGCGCCATGCCGGCATGGGTGCGGCCTGAGCTTCGTGACGCTTACCGCGCGAAAGGGATCGAGCAGCTCTTTTCGCATCAGGCGGAGGCGGCGGAGCTGGCGCACTCGGGCAAGGATTTTGTGGTCGTGACGCCGACTGCCTCGGGCAAGACGCTTTGCTACAACTTGCCGGTGCTGAATTCGGTGCTTGAGGCGCCCGACACGCGAGCGCTTTACCTCTTCCCCACCAAGGCGCTGGCGCAGGATCAGCTTGCCGAGCTGCACGATTTGGCCACGCGCCTGGACGATTGCTTCGGAGTGTTTACGTACGACGGCGACACGCCGTCTGACGCGCGGAAAGCGATTCGGGAGCGCGGGCACGTGGTGCTGTCGAACCCCGACATGCTGCACACGGGAATTTTGCCGCACCACACGAAGTGGACGCGGCTTTTTGAGAACCTGCGATACATCGTGCTGGATGAGCTCCACACATATCGCGGAGTTTTTGGAAGTCATCTGGCCAACGTGCTGCGGCGGCTCGCACGCGTTGCGGAATTTTACGGGTCGAAGCCGCAATTCATCTGCTGCTCGGCAACGATTGCGAATCCGGGCGAGCTGGCGGCGCAGCTGATCGAGCGAGAAGTGGAGGTGGTGGCGGAAAACGGAGCGCCGGCCGCTGAGAAATTATTCGTTTTCTACAATCCGCCGATGGTGAATCGCAATCTCGGTATCCGGCGAAGCTATCTTGAACGAGACGACGCGCGTTGCGAAGGAACTTCTCGCGCGAAAGCTTCAGACGATTGTGTTCGCGAACAGCCGCTTGCACACGGAAGTGCTGCTCACCTATTTGCAGCAGGCGAATCCGCCCCAAATCGGGCAGCCGGAACCGATTCGCGGCTACCGTGGCGGATATTTGCCGGGCGAGCGGCGGGAAATTGAGCGCGGGTTGCGCGAAGGGCGCGTGCGCGGCGTGGTCGCGACGAATGCGCTGGAGCTGGGCATCGATATCGGGTCGCTCGATGCGTGCGTGATGGCAGGCTATGCGGGATCGATTGCTTCCACCTGGCAACGCGCCGGCCGCGCGGGACGACGGAATGGAACGTCGTGCGCGGTGCTGGTGGCATCGTCCGCGCCACTCGATCAATTTATCGTGCAGCATCCCGATTATTTTTTCGGGCGCTCGCCCGAGCACGCCTACGTGCAACCGGATAATCTCGAAATTCTTGTGAATCATTTGAAGTGCGCGGCATTTGAGCTGCCGCTTTCGCCGGAGGAACGGTTTGGCAGCGTGGATTTGCCGGAATTGTGCGAGCGGCTCGGCGAGGCGGGGTTCTTGCATCGCAGCGGTGGCAACTGGCACTGGGTGCAGCAGGCTTATCCCGCGGATACGGTGAGTTTGCGCGCGGTCACGTCCGACAATTTCGTGATCATTGATATGACGAGCAACGATGTGACGAGCGACGACGGGAATGGTGATACAGGCGAGGGCGACGGCGGCCCTGAAGTGATCGGTGAAGTGGATTTTTCTTCGGCGCTAACTACGCTGCACCCGAAGGCAATCTATATCCATCAGGGCCAGCAATATCACGTGGAGCGCCTGGATTTCGATCAACGCAAAGCCTACGTGAAACGCGTCAACGTGGATCACTACACGGATGCCATTCGCTATACGCAGGTGCGTGTACTCGAGATTGCTGAAGAGGAACGAATTGCGGGGCCGGCAGCGCGCGTTCATGGAGACGTACTGGTGCGCTCCCAAGTGGTGGGATTCAAGAAGATCAAATTCTTCACTAATGAGAATGTCGGCGCGGGAAAACTTGAGCTGCCAGAAAACGAGATGCACACCACTGCATTCTGGATCACGCTCGAGCACGAACTCCTCGCCGGCTTGCCATTTGCGTTAAGCGACCGGCAAAGCGGAATCTTCGGGCTGCTGTACGCGCTCGAATCGATGGCGACGCTGCTGCTGATGTGCGACCGGCGGGATCTGGGGACGGCGGTCGGCGAACGGCCGCCAAGCGCGGGTGTCGAAACGGAGTGGGTAGAATTCTCAGACGCGAATGGGGAGACAGATACGAAAGAGTTCTATGAGCCGAACCTTTATCTCTACGACGCGTATCCGGGCGGGATTGGATTCAGCGAGCCGCTCTATCGCGTGCACGATTTGCTGTTGCGACGGACGCACGAACTGATCGCGGCGTGCCCGTGTGATAACGGATGCCCTTCGTGCGTGGGTCCGGCGGGAGAAAAGAGCGAGAAAACTAAGGAAGCGGCGCTAGCGATCCTGGAGAAATTGTGCTCGGCATGTAGCACAGAGAACGCCGAAGTCGGAATGAGGGCACCGAGTTGAAAGCGACGACCGAGGAACGATTCTCGAGATTGAATGCGCTGCGGAGGCCACCCGTTTCATTCGCGACTGTCGGCGACGCAACAATCGGCGACGGCAGGCGCAGTGGAGTTGCAGCCGCGCGAGAGCGGCGATTCGAAGCGCTACCAGGAACATCGCCGGATGTGCCCGAAGGCTCCGAGCGGCTGGCGAGTATCCTGGGCGCCTCTATCCGGGAGAACAAATTTGGCGCGCATATCGGGCTGCGGCGATGGTTTGCAGAAACGATTGACTGTGCGCCGCCCGAAGTTCATCTGCATCCCGGTGCGCTCCGGTTGCTGGCGCCGGACTTGGCCGAAAAAATTGCCGACCCCAGCCAGTGGTTATTTCTGGATACCGAGACAACCGGTCTCTGCGGCGGCACGGGAACGTATCCGTTCTTGATTGGGATCGCCTGGTGGGATGTAGGTGGCCTCGAAGTGGAGCAATTCTTCATGCGCGAGCACAGCGAGGAGCACTCGGTGCTGGTGGCGCTCGCGGAACGAATGGCCGAGCGGCCCGTACTTGTCACATTCAATGGCAAATCGTTCGACTGGCCGCTGCTTGAGACGCGTTACCGAATGACTCGAAAGATTGGCGTGCCAACCCCACAAGCGCACCTGGATTTTCTCCACCCGGCGCGCAATCTGTGGCGATTGCGCTTGGGATCGGTGCGATTAGCCGAACTCGAGAGACACGTGCTGGGCTGGAATCGCGGATGTGACGTAATGTCAGAGCTGATCCCGTCGCTCTATTTCGATTTTCTGCGAGGCGGTCCGCCCGAACCGCTGTTGCCGATTTTTTATCACAATCAGATGGATTTGCGCGGACTTGCCGGACTTTCGGCGCGGGTGCTTTCGGTGCTGGCGGATGCGGAGAATCAGTGCACGGATGCATTTGAACTGTTTGGCATCTCGCGCATCTGCGAACGGCGCGGCGAATCGGCCCGGGCTCGAGTGCTTTTTCAGCGGTCGATCGAAGGTGAATTGCCTGTTGAAACGGAGCGCGCCGCGCGACGGTCGCTGGCAATGATGGCCAAGCGCGAAGGTGATTTCGCGCGGGCCCGAGAACTCTGGGAGGAGCATGGTGGGAAATTCGCGGGAAGGTTTTGAAGCCTACGAGCAGCTGGCCATATATTACGAGCGTCATGCGCGTGAGCCACACCAGGCAGCTTCAATCACCAAAAAAGCGCTCGCGGAGCTTCGCCGGGCGAACCGTAGCTGGAGCCGTAGCTGCGGGCCTCTACCGGCGGAGCCGAGCACGCTTCGAACGCCGTCTATCTCGATTGGAAAGAAAGACTTCCGGTGGATCTCTTCTTCCCAATAAGCCCGAATCGGTGGTGCTGGCAGGCGAATCCAATTGAGGGGCAAAAACGGGGGAATAGCATGCAAGAAACGGATGGTGTTGCCACCAGAATGGCGAGACGATTGGAAGATGTAGACATCGAGAATCACGTGGAGACGCAAGCTATGCCCGAAGTAAGCGAACCCTACATCCGCGAACAGCTTGAAAGGCGGCGCGGTGAGCTGCAAGCAACCATCTCCGCTGTTCCTTCGGCGGAGGAGACTGCTCCGTTCGTGGAGCTACTGCAAGAAGTGGATTCCGCCATCCAGCACATTCACGACGGGACATACGGCACGTGCGTGGTGTGCCAGGGGACCGTCGAGGGAGAACGGCTGATTGCGAATCCGCTCGCGAAGGTGTGCCTGGATTGCCTTTCGACGGAGGAGCGACGAGCACTCGAGGGCGATCTCGAGCTCGCGTCGGTAGTCCAGCGAGGTCTATTGCCGAAGAAGCGCACGCAGTTTGGTGACTGGCATATCCACTACGAGTACAAACCGGCGGGCCCGGTAAGCGGCGATTATTGCGACTTGATCTTGCCGCTTGAGAGCGACGGCCAGCTCGTGTTCCTGCTTGGCGATGTAGCGGGCAAAGGAATGGCAGCGGCGCTGTTGATGACTCATTTGCACGCCATGTTTCGAAGTCTTGCGAATGTAGGCTCCGAGTCGAAAACAAACGGCCCGTTGGATTTGGAGAAACTTCTGGGGACGGCGAACCGCGTGTTCTGCGAGAGTACTTTTGCCGGACAATATGCGACGCTGATTTGCGGGCGCGCGGGCAAATCGGGTGAAGTGGAAATCGCCAGCGCGGGACATTTGCCGGCCGTGATGGTGACGCGCGAAGGCGTGAAACAGATTCACGCCACCGGATTGCCGCTCGGAATGTTTGCAACGAGTCCTTATTCCGTGCAGCGCGCGAAAATGGAGCCGGGCGATTCCTTGCTTCTCTACACCGACGGAATCTCTGAGGCCCGCAACCCTAGCGGTGTGGAATATGGAATGAAGCGGCTTGCGAGCGTCGCGGGCGAAAGACACGGATGGGTGCCGCAGGAATTACTGGCGGCTTGCATGAGGGACGTCGCCGGGCATTGCTCGGGAACGCACCAGGGTGACGACCAGACCCTGATGGTAATTCACCGCAGCGATTCAGCAAGCATTTCGTTGAGCGACTAGAAACCGCTTGCAATAGTTACTGGCTTCTCGCGGCGTTGCGTGAACGTGTTTCCGGTGCGTGCCTCCGCAGGCGCGGGAGCCGCTGGCCAGCCAATGGCGCGGTCGATTTTGTCGTACGTTTCGCGAGTGGCGTTCTCGACCAATAGGCAGGTAGTCGCTACGCATCGCAGGAAAACGCCGCCGGAGTCACTCTGAAATTGAAAATAGTTGGGCCGGCGAAAGAGCGCCGTGCGCGTTTTGTGCTTGAGTTCGAGAAGTTCGCTGTACTGCCCGAAGAAGCGCGCGGTATCCTCGGTATTGTCCAGGGCGAGACGGAAGACAAGCGAAGTTTGTTTGGTCTTTGGATCCTCAAAGACCGCGTAACGATCGCCTGCCCAGGCTGCGGCTAGCGTATCAGCGCGATCCTGGCCTAGAAATTGTTTCAGGACTTCCTGCAAGCCAAATTCACCGAGCACATTTTCTTCCAGCAGCTTCCAATCGGAGGGAACCAGGCCTTTCCACTCGGGAAGCGTCACTGCGGCCGGCTTCACGTTCGTCAGATACATTTGAGGATGGAGAATCTGTTGCGTGGAAACCGGCGGATCCTTGAACAGCAGATCTAGATCCTTCCATCCGTCGTGAGCCTTCAGGAATTGCTGCGAAAAACTTGTTCCCGCGAGATACGGAAAAAGCAATTCGTCGCGAATGTATCCTGGCGCCTTTGCGAGATTGGGATCCTTATCCATTTCTTCCACGGCGCCGGAACGGATCAAGAGCGCAACGTCGGGTAAATCGCGAACGCTCACTTGCTGCTCGCGCAACGTGTAATCCACCATCGCAGCGAGCGCGGAGCCTTCGCTCACGGCTTCGCGAGCGAGTTCGGCATCGTCATTGGGACGCGCGGCTTTGATCCACGGATCGATGTGGAAGGACTGATCCTCGAGCGCGTGCGTCAGTTCATGAGACATCACGGCGCGCTGTTCGTCGGCGGGAATCCAATCGGCGATGTAGAACTCTTTGGCCTTGGGGTCGTAGAGGCCGGCAACCTGGTCGGTCAAAACGTCGAGCATGAAAGAATCGAGCGGGAAATCTTTCGGGATCAGGCCGAACGCCTCCAGTGCTTTGTCATCGGCGTAACGCTGGGCGTCGTTGCGGTCTTCCTTTTCTTCGCGAATCAAATATTCCCGGATCTCTTGCTTGGAGCGAAGGCTCTTTTTCAGCGGCTCCTTGATCGGCAAGTCGAGAAGCTTGCTCATTTGAGCAAGCACCTCATCGGCCGCTTTGATGAAATCGGCAGTCGTGGCGGGGCCCGCATGCGAGCCGGACGACCCCGCGATAGGAGGAGGCGGTGAAACCGATTGCTGCGCGCTCGCGGGAACTGCGGCAAGAGCGCAAAGACAGATAAGTTCGATAAAACGCTTCATTCGCTGGCTTCCTCCAGCAAACTTGGATGAAGAATCAGGGTAACAGGTTTCTCGGAGATTCAGCGCCAGATGGAAGGGCGGGTTGCAATGAGTGGTAAGCGGGCTTCCCTACGCGGTGGCGGCTACAGCGGTTTGTTCGCGAACCAGACGGCCGAGGATGGCGCGAGTATTTGCCAGGAACAGATCGCGCAGATGTGGCGCGATGCCAAGGGGGACGAAGGAACGGAAGTGTTCAACTTCGAGCCAGCGAAAGGCGATATCCGAAACGGGAGCGTTCATTCGGGCGAAATGCATACGCAAATCCCACTCCTGCATGTCGAGAGGCATGCCGATTACTTTCTCGAAGAGCTCTTCGTGGCAATATAGCAAAGCTTGATGAACGGAAGATTCGGAATAAACCTCTTCGAGAGCGGGATGGTGATAATGGCCGCTAGTTACATCGCGGAGCGTCGCCACGTTGGCAAGGCGGCCGAAGTCGCTGGGGATCGGAGCCAGCCATTGCGACACGTATTCCTCAATGACGAGCTGGTTCTGGGCAAAGCGTTCGAGGGATTCCACGCGCGCTCCCGAATACTCGGATTGCCCGAGATGCTACGCTCTGTAACCTCTGAAGTCAACAGCCTTTCGGTAAACAATGGATGAACTCGGATGCGTGAATTCATGCGAGCAAAGACCGTCAGCGTTTTAATGGGGCAGGAGCTTCCGAGCGAAGTGTCTTGAGTACGGTTTCGCAAAACGAATCAATTGAGAAGGGTTTTTCCAGAATCGAGCAACCGGAATTGCGCAATGTTCCGCTAATTTCTCCATCCCGCGCGTTCGACACGGTGAACACGATGCGTCCGGCGAGTTCGCTGCGATTTTCCTCAATCCAGCGATAAAGCCCCGTAGCGGAAAGTTCCCCGGGGATTTTCATATCCGCGACGATCGCGTCAACCGTCTCCCGTCTCAAAAGATCGAGAGCCTCCTGCACGGATCGGGCCGCGCGAACCGTCACTCCGCGCGCGCGTAGAATTTCCTGTTCAAGTTGCAACACCGCTTCTTCATGGTCCACAAGCAGCACCGTTCCAGCCACCGACGCCTTTGACGGCGAAGATGACTCCGTCTGGGGCGAGTCAGAAACGCTGAGAATAGGCAGGACGATTGCAAACGTGGCGCCACGCGGAGGCGAATTGCGCACCTGAATTTCGCCGCCATGTTCCTTCACGATTCCGTAGCAGATGCTCAATCCCAGCCCCGTTCCCTTCCCTACCGGCTTCGTGGTGTAGAACGGATCGAAGACGCGATGCGAGTCCTTCACTCCTGGCCCGTTGTCGGTGATTTCCACGCGCAAGCGATTTCCTGCAAGAGCTGTGCGAATCCAGATTTCGCCGTGCCCACCTTTTTCGACGACTGCATCGACGGCGTTGTTCACAATGTTGAGAAAGACCTGCTGAAGTTGATGAAAATCTCCCGCAGTGACGGGAAGATCGGGTTCAAATTCCCGATGGATGCGAATGCTGTTAAGCTTCATGTCGTATTCTCGAAGGATCAGCGTGTCTTCGAGAATCTGATTCAGGTCCACTGATTTTCTTTCCGGTTTGTGCTGGCGGGCAAAGCTGAGCAGGCTTTGCACGATGTGATGCGTGCGCTGCGCCTGTTTGTACAATTTTTCGATGTAGTCCGCGCCGCGCGAATTGGTGAGTTCTTCGGCTTGCAGCAGTTGGCTGTAACCGAGAATCGCCGTAAGCGGATTATTGAGCTCGTGAGCTACGCCGGAGATGAGCTGGCCAACCGCCGCCATCTTCTCGCTTTGGAGAAGCTGTTCCTGAGCAAGCGCAAGGCTTTGATAAGCGTCCTGCGTTTCTTTCAAGAGCAGCGCTTTGTCGATCGTTGTGGCGATTTGATTTCCCACGGCTGCCAGGAGATTCAGTTCCGCTGGCGAAAACTCGCGGTTCTCGCGGCATCCGATCACTAGAATTCCCATGATGCGATCTTTTGACCAGAGCACCGAAATCTGCGATTCCTGAATGCCCTCTTTACGAACAAGCTCACGCAAGATCTCGGGAAGGATGACGGCTGAACCGGAGAGTAGAGTCGCGCGCGCTTGCTTCACCTGTTCGAGCAGTATGGGCGATATCTCGACGGGCGGTAAATTCCGCGCGAACTCAGTCTCGTATCCGAATGCCGCCATGCGCTTCAAAGTGTGCAAGGGCTCATCCAGCAAATAGATGGAGCAGGTTTCGACTTTGAACAGCTCGGCAACTTTGGGAGGCACGCGATTCAGGATTTCGTCGATCTCTGCCGACTGGCTGAGCATCCCGCCAATCGCATTCAGCGCGAGCAGCTCGCGGTTGCGGCGGCGGATTTCCATCTCCGCCTGCTTTCGATCGGTTACGTCCAGCAGAAAGCCCTGATAGGCGGCCACGCCTCCAGAATCATCGCGCGTGACGAAGCTCGATTCATGCGCGATTCGAATCTCACCGTCGCGACGGCGGAAATGGAATTCGAAATCGCTTACCTGGCCGTGCTCGCGAAGCAGCCGTTTCAGGTGATCCCGTTCCTCAGCGTGCAAATAGAACGTCGGGGTGATATCGACCGCTAGAAGCTCCTCGCGCTTTTCGTAGCCGAGGATATTCATCAGCGCTTTGTTAAAATCGAGAAAGCGGCCCTCTGGCGTCGAAATAAAAATACCTTCCTGAACGTTCTCGAAGAGCATGCGGAACTTGTTTTCAGCCTGGCGACGTTCGGTGAAATCCTTGAGCACATGAATCGTGCCGAGCGGGACACCATTCGAATCGTGGAAGGCGGAATTGGTAACGAGGAAGTATCCACCGAATGTCGGATCAATCTGTTCGGGATCTCCGGCGGCGTCTTCGCAGTAGGGGCAAGTCGTCCAATGAACATCCGCTTGCTGCAGGACATTTTGAAGTTGCTGGCCTTCGAGTTCGCCGGGTTCGACACCCAGATGCCAGGCAAGAGTGCGATTCGCTCGCAATACCGCGCCGCTGGGAGAGTGCACTACGATCAAGTCGCCGATCGAATCGAAAGTATCGAGCCATTGCCTTCGGGAATTCGCTGCGACCTCGAAGAGCGAAACATTCTGCACAGTGAGACCGAGAAGATTGGCGACGTTGACCAGGAAATTTTCTTCGTCGTTGGCAAACGTGCGCGCGATGCTGGAACCGATTCCAAGGAATCCGAGGGGGTTCTCCTTTCCCGGAATGCGAACGAGGACCAGTGTCGATAGCTTCTCGTCGCGCATCCAGTCGCGAACGCCCGAATCCGTCGCCGCGTCGAAGACCACAAAGGGAGTTTGTTGTTCGAGCACCGTCTGGGCCCAGAGAACGCGTGGAGATATCCGCGTGTAACGACTCAAGAAGTCCTCGCTGAAGCCGACACTCGCTCGCACCAGAAGCGAACGGGTGTCCCCGGAACCGTCGAACAGATACACCACACCGTGACTGGCTCCGAGGCTTTCTACGAGATGGCGAACCACTCCTTCCAGCGTTTCGTGAACGCGGAATGACTGAGTGGCTTCCGCAGTGATGATCGCGAGGCGACGCAGCTTCTCATTCAAATCTTCCGTACGAGCTCGGCCTGCCTCCAAAACGAGCACCGCCATCGCAATTCCCATCGCGATTCCGAACAGTCCGTGAAACGACATGCGGAACAATCCGAATTCTTCGCCGGACCAGGCAGCTCGATCGAATCCGTGGAGGCCTCGCAGCATCAGTGCGCCGGCAAGCAGCTTCCATCCAACTCCCTGGTGCCGCGAGTTTGTCCGCCAGAGGAGCCAACCGGCAATCAGATAGAACCCCGATTCTGAGATACGCTCGGCCCAGAGCGCTTCCGAGGGCATCTTGGCGATCGAATGGGTTGCATAAATGGCTAGCGCGGCAATTGCGGCCAGCGGCGTGAGCCAACGAAGCCTGCCTGCTCGTCCCGTACATTCCAGGATCGCTACGAAGAATAGAGCCGAGGAGACCAGCGAAAGGACGGCGCTGAATTGAAAGTTAGCATCGGGGCCTCCGCGCCAAATCGATAGCATGCGCAAAGCGCCCCAAAGCACGTAAGCGGTCCAGCCGGCAATCCAGAAGCGGAAGAAACGGGCCGAAAAGCTGGGAACGAGCAGCGAATACAGAACAAGGATAATAAACGCCGCCGAGCCTTCAATGAAGGCCACGGCAAGAAAGCCCGGGTTAGAAACGAAGGGCATCGAGTCCTGTATCAGCGACGCCTAGTCGCCAGGAAAACTCGGCACAAATGAAATCGAGGGTGTCGGGAAGCCACTACGAAACCTAGCATGAGGGTTAGAAGTAGGGCAACGAGGCCAACGCCCCCCTGTGCCCTGCTTTATAATGGTGAGACTTCGGAGCCCACTCGTGGATAGAGAAAAGGTCCTGGTTGTAGATGACGAAGAAGCGATTCGAGAGGTTGTGACCACTCTTCTTGAGGCGCAGGGTTATTACTGCCTGGCCTGCGCGAACGGGCGCATTGCGCTCGACGCTTTCCGCAACGATACGTTCGATCTGGTGTTGAGCGATATCGTCATGCCGGAAATGGACGGGCTCAAGCTTCTCTCCGAGCTGCGCGTGGACGATCCCGACGTCCCTGTGATCATGGTCACAGCGATGCACGACATTGCTATCGCTCTCGAAGCGATTCGCGCGGGAGCCTACGACTACATTCTCAAGCCCTTTGAAAAGGACCAGCTTTATTTGAGCGTCCGCCGTGCGCTGGAACACCGGCGCCTGGTGATTGAAAACCGCACTTATCAAAGCGATCTGGAACATCTGGTCGCCGAGCGCACGCAGCAGCTTTCCATCGCGCTACAGGATCTCGAGCAATCGTACGATTACACGCTTGAAGCGTTGGGTGGAGCGCTGGACGCAAAAGATGCTGAGACCGAAGGGCACTGCCAGCGCGTCACCGCGTTTACAATCACGATTGCAAGAGCGATGGGCGTGGACAAAGCTCTGCTGCGACATATTGCGCGCGGTGCTTTTCTTCACGACATTGGCAAGATGGGAGTGCCGGACAGTATTTTGCGCAAGCCGGGTCCTCTGACCGCGGAAGAACGCGAAATCATGCGCCGCCATTGCGATATCGGCTATGCCGTGCTGGAAAGAATTCCGTTTCTCAAGGAAGCTGCCGAAATCGTGCTGTCGCACCAGGAGTGCTACGATGGCTCCGGCTATCCTCGTGGGCTGCGGGGCGAGCAGATTCCGCTCGGCGCAAGAATATTCGCAGTGGCCGATACGCTGGACGCGATGATATCCGACCGCCCGTATCGCAAAGCGCTGCCCATTTCCGCTGCGCGAGAAGAAATCAAGAGATATTCCGGCAGGCAGTTTGATCCGCGCGTGGTGGAGGTATTTCTTTCGCACCCGGATAGCGTGTGGATCGCGCTGCACGAAAAGATTGGCGACCCCTTCCGCCTCGCCCAACTCGAACCCGCATCGGCGGATTGACCCTCGCATTTCCACTTCGATCAGCCGCAGATTATCGCCAACTTGCGAAACGATTCACGCACGGGTAGTATCTCCAGTTCGGAGGAACGCTGAATGGCTTTGGTGCCCATCAAGACTGCGTCCATCACGGGCTACTGCGATTGCGTCTGCGGATGCTATGAACTCGCGAGCCAGCGTGATGACGAGAACGGCAAAGGATATTGCCCGCGATGCGCCAAGGAGCATCTGGAGCTGAATCGCGGCGTTGGCATTCCTCAGCTGGCTCCGTCGAAACTGCCCGAAGGTGATTCGACCGCACCGCCTCTAGCCATGCCAGAAGCTGCCGACCCGCCGGGACGACTCAAGTAAAACGCACGCTGCCTTCTCCTGCGAAGAGTTGAATTCTTTTTCCTCAGAAAATCGAAATCAGGCGTTTGATTCCTTCCGCAAATTCCTGCTCGGGCGCGATCAGGCTGACGATCAGATAACCGTCTGTCGGGAAATCGTAGAAATGACCCGGGTGAACGTAAACGCCCTTTTTCTCGATCAAATCGAGAGCGACCTCTTCGTCAGTACGCGTCGCCGGCACGCGCAGCACGGCGTACCAGCCACCTTCGATTTCAAGGCGGCTGCAGGCTTTCTGTGTTGCGAGTTGCCGGTCGAGTTCGGCGAGATTCTCTCGGATTCGTGACATCAGCTGCCGCTGAAATTCGTGGCGCTGCTCTAGAAATTGCGGGATGGCGTGCTGGATGGGCGCATTCATCGAGAGGTAGGTGTCGGCGATTACTTCGAGCCGGTCGAGAGCCTGCGCTTTCAGATCCTTCGGTCCGCTCACCGCGAGCCATGCGACTTTCATCTGCGGCAGGCCGCACATTTTCGAAAGCCCGCTCATGGTGAACGTGAGCGCGTCTGAGTTTGCTGCCCAACTGCTGCGAGGCGCGGCGGAAAGCGCGAAATCCAGGAACACTTCGTCCGCGATGATGGCGATTTGACGGCCAGCACAGATTTGATTGAGTCTTGAACGTTCCTCGGCTTTTGTGAAATGGCCGGTTGGATTATTGGGATGGACCACGATGATTGCACGGGTACGAGTGGTGAGTTTGGCTTCAAGCGCGTGAAAATCAATCTGCCAGCCGTGATCATAGATGAGCGGGTAGCGCACGAGCCTTACGTCTTGAATATCGGCGAGGAGATCGAACAGCGGATAACTCGGAGTGGGAATCAGAACTTCGTCGCCGGGATTGCACAAAATGCGGAAGACGAACGAATACGCTTCGCTCGTGCTTGTGGTGAGCAGCATATCGCTCGCAGCAACACGGTCGCCGCGGTCCGCATAGTAGCCACCAACGGCCTCACGGGCGGCGAGCAGGCCCTTTGGTTCCGGCTCGTATGAAAGGCTCTGCGGGTTCGCTAGCGCGCTTAGAATCTTCTCGCGATCGTACGTAAAGGCGCATTCGGTGGGATTCGAAGCGGTCAAGTCAATCAGCGGCTTCCCGGCGGAACGATGGCGCGCGAGCGCTTCGCTCAGACGATTCGGCGCGAGGTTCCAATTCGTGCGGTCTGCAAACAATTTGGCATATCTCCGTCGCCGCAAATCCGCATCAGCGTACAACAAACGCTATCCGAAATGGCGGCCCGTTCGTCAAATCTCTGCTGGCGAACACCGAGCAAGTCTATAATGCTCACCTGCTATCGCATTCCAATTGATAAGGAGAAGCGCATGAAAGGGATTGTCACGGCGATTGTCACGGCACTGGCCGGCATCCTCTTGCTGCTAGGCCTCGGCGGGCAAGTGGTCGCCCCGATTACGGCCGCAGCGCAAGAAGAAGCCGTCGCCAAGACGAATCTGAAGGTGGGAGACACCGCGCCCGATTTCTCTCTGCTCAGTGACAAATGGGAGCAGGTGAAGCTGAGCGATTATCGCGGCAAGAAAAACGTGATTCTCGCCTTCTACGTCCTGGCATTTACCGGCGGTTGAACGAAAGAACTTCAGGCCTATCAGGCTGATTTGGCCAAACTCGAAGCAAGCGACACCGTCGTCCTCGGAATCAGCATCGACAGTCCCGCCGCGAACGCAGCATTCGCCAAGCAAATTGGAGTCACGTTTCCGCTTCTCAGCGACATGAACAAGGAAGTGCTGACGTCTTACCAGATCCTGAAGCCCTACGACGTGAAGGGCGGCAAGTATCAGTGGGCGCAGCGCACAACGATCGTGGTGGACAAGCAGGGAAAAATTCAGCACGTCGAACAGGGCGACAGCGCCGTGGATCCCAACAGCGCCGTCTCCGTCTGCACAGGACTACACAAGCCGAAAGCCTAAGAAGGCTTAGCCCACAAAATGAAAAGGCGGGTTCGAGACTCGCCCTTTTTTATTCGGATCGCGGAACACCGCATTGCCAGATCAGTGAGGGCGCATGTGCATGAGTCGGATGCTGTCCGGGTAGAACATGATGAGCATCATGCAAATGCAGAAGACCATGGAGGGGACGAGAATCAGGAACAGGCCGAGGCGCTCGAAGCGCAGGTGCATGAAGTAGGACATAATCAGCGCCGATTTGATGAGCGACAGGCCGAGCAGGATCGTGATCATCAGGTGGACTTCGACACGTTCGTAGGCGAGGAACACCTCGATTGCCGTCAGCAGCAGCAGCCACACCCACACCGTGGCGAAGAGCTTCGTGCTGCCTACGGAGTGGTCATCGACAGCTTCTGTTCTCATGTATGCGGGTTCGGTCATCGAGTCGCTCGCTCCAGTCATCGGTTCGCTCGCTCCATTACTTCGAAATTAGCGCCCAGCAGCAATAACGACGGCATTACTTCGGGTTAACGCTCAGCAAATAGACCAGCGGGAAGATAAACATCCAGACGAGATCGACGAAGTGCCAGTAAAGGCCGCTCACTTCCACGTGGTCGGCCGTCCATTTCCCTTTGCTGTAGCCCGCGCAGATGATTGCCAGGTAGACCACGCCAATCGTGACGTGCACCATGTGCAGGCCGGTGAGTCCGAAGAAAGTGCCGCCGAAGAGCGGCACGCCCCAGGGATTCGACCACGGCGTCACTCCCTCGTGGAACAGCGTGACCCATTCCGTGGCGTGAATCAGCACGAAAGCAGCGCCGCAGATCATCGTGAGAATTAAATAGCGGACGGCTTTCTTCACGTCGTGACGATGCGCCGCAGCGACGGCCAACACCATCGTCAAGCTGCTCGAGAGCAGCACGAACGTCATGAACGACGACTTCGCGATGGCGGGCCAGATCTCGAAAGGACGCGGCCAGTCGGGAGTGGCGAGCCGCACGTACGCGTAGCTGACGAGGAGCGCCGAAAAAGTCAGCGTGTCAGAGACGATGAACAGCCACATTCCCAGCTTCTTCGAATTGATGCCGAAGGGCGACGCACCGCCCGACCACGGCGTTGCGACTATACCTTCGAATTCGGTATCACTCACGATTCACCGTCCCAGAAGGAAAAGTAGAAACAGGAAGACCCACAAGCCATCCATGAAATGCCAGTACATTGCGCCCACTTCTGTAGCTGTGCCCGTCGTTAGCCGGTGCGTCGGCCGAAACAGGATATACGTCAGCGCAAACACGCCGCCCAGAAGGTGCAAGCCGTGCGCGGCGGTAAAGACGTAGAAAAAACTGCTGCTCGGATTCGTCGCCAGAAACAGGCCTGCGGCCCTGAGTTGCTGCCAAGCGATGATTTGTCCTATCAGAAAGAACGCGCCAAGAATCGTCGTAACGCCCCACCAGTGACGGAAGCCTCGCTGGTCGTTTGCTTTGAAAAGTTTCCGCGCGTGGGCAAGCGTGAAACTGCTCGCGATCAGGACGGCAGTGTTGAGCCACAGAATTCGCGGAACTGCTAGTGGGTGCCAGCCGCTATTCGGAATGCCCTTGCGAACGATGTAGGCGCTCGTGAGCGCCATGAAGAACATCAGGATGCCGCCGAGGCCGACGGTCATTCCCGTGATGTAAGTGCGCTGAGGAACTGAGCCGCTGCCGCCCGATCCGCTTCCGTCACCGCCACGGCCGCCCGAGCCATCGCCGCCATCGGAAGACGAACCGCCTCGTCCGCCGCTTGGCGTTCGAACTTTTATCTCGATATCGTCAGTAACGATGCCTGGCATCTCAGTTTCCGGTGCTAGCTATTCCTTCGCGCGCGCGACTTCTTGCGGCGTCAGGTTCTGCGGCACGAAATCGTCTTTCACGCCGGGAACGCTGAAGTCATACGGCCCGCGATAGACGCTGGGGAAATGTCCCCCGAAATTATCGTGAGGCGGCGGCGAATCGGTGATCCATTCGAGCGTCGTGGCATTCCACGGGTTCTTCGACGCCTTCGGCCCGCTCTTCAGGCTCCAGAAAAAGTTTATCAGGAACAGGATCTGCGCTGCTGCCGTAATAAAGGCCGCGATGGTCATGAATTGGTGCACGGGCTGCAGCGGTTGCAGGTATGCGACGGCGCTGGCGTCCGCATAGCGCCGGATGCCGCCTGCGATTCCCACCCAGTGCATGGGCATGAAGATGCAGTAGGCGCCGACGAACGTGAACCAGAAATGCAGTTTGCCGAGCGGCTCGTTCATCATGCGGCCAAACATTTTCGGGAACCAGAAATACGTCGCGGCGAAAATTCCGAAGATGGCGGCGACGCCCATCACCAGGTGGAAGTGCGCTACAACGTAGTACGTGGCATGCAGCAGGTTATCCACCGCCGGCTGCGCGAGGAACAATCCCGAGAGGCCGCCCGAAACGAAGAGCGACACGAAGCCGATGGCGAAAAGCATCGGCGTGGTGAATTGAATCTTCCCGCCCCACAGCGTGCCGAGCCAGTTGAACGTCTTGATCGCGGATGGCACGCCGATGGACATCGTCAGCACCGAGAACGCGAATCCCGAATAAGGGCTCATGCCGCTGACGAACATGTGATGGCCCCAAACCATGAAACCGAGGAAGCCAATCGCGCAGATCGCCATCGCCATCGCGCGGTAGCCGAACACAGGCTTGCGCGAGAACGTAGAGAGCACATGCGACGCAACTCCCATCCCCGGCAGAATCGCGATGTACACCTCGGGATGCCCGAAGAACCAGAACAGGTGTTGCCAGAGCAGCGGCGAGCCGCCCGAATGAGGTTGGATCTGGTCATTCACCACGAGGCCAGCGGGAAGGAAAAAGCTCGTGCCCGCCGAACGATCGAGCAGCAGCAAAATTCCGCCGGCGAGCAGCACGCCGAACGCGAGCAAGCCAAGAATCGCGGTGACGAACCAGCCCCAGCACGTAAGCGGCATGCGGAACAGGCTCATGCCGGGAGCGCGCATGTCGATGAGCGTGGCGATGAAATTCAGCGCACCCAAGCAGCGACGCCAGGCAGAAGAGCGAGATGCTGATGATCCACATCGTCTGGCCCCAGCCTTCACCGGGGCCTGTGACTTCGCCGAGTCCGCTGAGAGGCGTGTAGCCCGTCCAGCCGCTGATCGGTGCGCCGCCGGGAACGACGAACGCGGCGAGAATCGCGATGAACGCAAGGAACGTGACCCAGAAGGACAGCATGTTGAGCCGCGGAAACGCCATATCCGGCGCGCCGATTTGAATGGGCAGGAAGTAATTGCCGAAGCCGCCCTGCGGGGCCGTGGTGAGCACGAAGAAAACCATGATCGTGCCGTGCATCGTGACGAGCGAAAGATACTGCTCCTGCGTCATCAATCCGCCGGACACGAACGGCAGATGCATGTTGGGCCACACCAGGTGCAGGCGCATCAGCACGGAGAGCACGATGCCCACCAGCACCGCCGTCAGCGCCAGCAGGAAATACTGGATACCGATCACTTTGTGGTCAACGCTGAAAATATATTTCCGGATGAAGCCCGTCGGCGCTTCCATCGCATGCGCGGCGTGAGCGCCATGGGCGTGCGAACTCATTCGTGGCCTCCTGGATTCTTGCTGCAGGTGATTCGCTCGATCATCGGTTCGGTATTCACCAGCTCACTGCCCGCCGGATTTCAAGAACGCTTGATAATCGGCGTCAGACACCACATTCAAATAGCTGTGCATGCGCGAATGGCCGAGGCCGCACAGTTGCGTGCAGACAATTTCGTACTGCCCGATTTTTTCCGCCGTGAAGTGGATGGGAACAATCAATCCCGGCACGGCATCCTGCTGCAAGCGCAGCTCGCGCACGAAGAAATTGTGAATCACGTCCTGCGATGTGACGTGCAGCTCCACCTGCCGATTCACGGGAACGGTGAGCGTGGGAACGACGATGTCGTCCTTCCCTGCCGGATCGTTCGAATCGATGCCCAGAGGATTGCCCGTGGACGCGCTGATCTGCTTGGGATCGAGCCTGCCGAATTTTCCGTCGGGGCCGGGATAGCGGAAGTTGAAGACGAACTGATTCTCCGTCACCTCCACTTGCACCGCATCAGCGGCAGGCGGCGTGAAGCGGACTTCCGCCCAGGCGCGGCGTCCCAGAATGCCGAGGCCGAGGAAGAGAATGATCGTGGCGGTGGTCCAGACGAATTCCATCGTGTTGTTGCCACGCGAAAAGTGGGCGCGCTGGCCGTGGTCGCGGAAGCGCCACACGGCGTAGGCGATGCCCAGCTGCGAGAGGACGAACACCACCGCCGTGACCCACAGCGTCAGGCGGTACTGCTCGTCAACCGCGCGGCCGATATCGGTAATCGGCGCTGGTGGGCTGTAAAGTTTCGCGGCGAAGATATACACCGTCACCACGACCATAGTCACTTGCAGCAGCGCCAGCAGCGCCGCTGACGTTGCCGAGCCGCTTTCGGACTTCCTTATTCGCATTCGCTTTCGCTCCCGAGTCGCGTTGAGGATAAGCGTCAGTCAGATTGCAGGAAACACGCCATCATATCTAAGCCCAACCGAATTTCAAGGCCGATTGTGGGTAAGTAGCACAGGCATTCCTGCCTGTGCCAACGCAAAAACACGCCGCAGCTCGCGCCATACCTGCAAGATCAAAGAACACGTTCTTTTGTTTCCTCGCTTTACGACGCCACGCGCGTAGCCACTTGGGGCACAGGCGTCATTTTCACGAGCCGCCTATCGGCGGACGCCTGTGCTACTGAATTCGGTTGCGGGGCGCGTGAATGCGGCGTATGCTGAGGGTCACCACACAATTTTTCCGCCCTTCCCTGCTGCGGGACGACGGCAACCTTGTGCACAGCCCAGCGACACAAGGAGCCCACGTGTTATCTGAACCTCTCGAACGCGCCGAAAAAGCGATCGCGCGCGGTGAAGCGGCGACGATCCGCTCCGTGATACTGAAGCTCGAAGTGGGCGTAGTTTATTGCAGGTTGGCGGCCAGCAGCGATGACGACGCGACTGCAGAACGCATCCGCCTCCGCGCGCAAGCCGCGCTGGAATCGGCCCTGAGCGCCGCCCAACATCTCCCGCTCGTGGGCAACGACCGCGTGGAGTTCGACGCCAAGGCCGACAACCTGCGCGAAGCGCTGCGCGAAACTTTCTGACTCGCTGAATAAGACGCCGCGCATTACGTGAACGCATTACGTGAACGCATTATCGTGAACGCATTACCTGAACGCATTACCTGAACGCATTACCTGAAAACAGCGCGCGGATATTGACGCAGCACTGATATTGACGCATCGCTGATATTGACGCCGCAGAGAAACCCGCCGATAATCGGAGTCTCGCACAAAGGCCTCACCTCGGAAGAGGTGAGCTACATCAGCACGAGCGGTCGTGGCGGAACTGGCAGACGCACCAGCTTGAGGGGCTGGCGGTAGCAATACCGTGGTGGTTCGAATCCACTCGACCGCACCAAGATTCGATTCGCAACGCAAATCGCGAACGCAGAATCACGAAGCAAAAAGCCCCGGTGCCCATGCATCGGGGCTTTTGCTTTTCAGGTAGCACAGGCGTCCGCCGATAGGCGGCTCGTGAAAATGACGCCTGTGCCCCAAGTTGCCAGTGGCTTCGCGTGTGCGAAACGAGGAAGCGTCGGCTGCGTTACTTTTTCCCAGTAGGGGCACGGCATGCCGTGCCCGGCAAAAGAACTTGGCGTGATCGCGCCATTGGATGTGTCGTGATTTTCAGTAGCGTAGGCTTCAGCCAATCGCCGAGAAGAACGCAATGCTGCACGAGCCAAGCACCACAAATCGCGCCGCGTTGTTGTGTTGGCTCAGGCGCCGTTCGGTTCTCAGGATAAACCCTTCGTTCCTCAGGACAAGCAGGAATGCCTGTGCTACTGAAGGGCAACATCGGACCGAGGACACAATGTCGGTTGATGGGTCAGGACTGCTTGTAGCGGCTTCGGGCACGGCATGCCGTGCCCCTACTGTCTTGCAGGATGAATACAGCTCTGCGATTATTTCTTCGGTGCGGCGCTGGCGGTGGATTCTGCGCTGGAGCGCTGGACTGCTGATGTTTGACTCGGAGGCTGGCGCTTGACCCGGAGCTGGCGCCGGCTGTACCGGCACTTGCACGGGCGCATTCGCCGGCGGCGTCGCGGGCTTCCCGGCAGGCGCAGGCTTCTCGGTCTGCTCGAGCACGGAGCCAGTTGTGGAGATCGCGTCCGCAGGCGCGCGCTTCACGGACAGCGTGAGCGACGTCATCATAAACACGATGGCGCACCACGTGGTGGCGCGCGAAAGAAACGACGCAGCGCCGCGCGGCCCGAAAGCCGTCTGGCTGCCGGCGCCGCCAAACGCGCCCGCAAGATCAGCCGCGTTGCCGCTCTGCAGCATGATGACGATCACCAGCACGAAGCACACCAGCACGTGCAGCGTCGTCAGGACGAACGTGTACCGCCATCCAATCGAAATCAGCGCCACTGCAATCAGCAGCGCCAGTCCCCACTTAGCCCACCAAGGCATTGCCATCTCCTAATTCAAGTAGCACAGGCATTCCTGCCTGTGCCAACGTAAGCACCCGCTATCGCCGCGCCATACCTGCAAAACCAAACGAACGCGTTCTTTTGCTTCCTGGTACTTGCAGCACAGCGCACGCCAGCAACTTTGCGGCACAGGCAGGACATGCCCCTGCTGAACCTCACCTAAAAATTCACGATCGACGCGAACGACTGCGCATCGAGGCTCGCTCCGCCCACCAGCGCGCCGTCAATCTCCACCTGCGCCATCAATCCCCGTATGTTGTCGGGTTTGACGCTGCCACCGTAGAGGATCCGAAGCGCGGAAGCCCGTTCCGGCGTGAAGCGGGCATCGGCCAGTTCGCGGATGAAGCGATGTGCGTCGGCCGCGATTTCAGGCGTCGCCGTGCGCCCCGTGCCGATCGCCCAGCATGGCTCGTAAGCAATCAGAATACGCGAGAACTCAGCGCCGGTCAACGCGGCCACTGCGCCCTCAAATTGGCGCTTCAGCACGGCGTGAGTGAGATTCGCTTCGCGCTCGGCGAGATGCTCGCCCACGCAGACGATGGGCGTGAGTCCCGCTTCGAGCGCGGCTTTCACTTTGCGATTCACCGATTCGTCCGTCTCGCCGAAATACTGGCGGCGCTCGGAGTGGCCGATGATCACGCCTCGCGAGCCGGTGTCGAGAATCATGCGCGTGGAAATTTCGCCGGTGAAGGCGCCTTCGGCGTGCCAGTCGCAATTCTGCGCTGCGATGGAAATGGCGCTGCCGCGTGCGGCTTCCACGGCGGCGCTGAGCGAAGTGAACGGCGGCGCGACGATGATGTCGCAGTGCGTTGCATTCGCGACGAGCGGCTTGAACGCCTCGAAGAACGCGCGCGTCTCCGCCTGCGTCTTGTACATCTTCCAATTCCCGGCGATGACGGGGCGTCGCATTCAGTTCGCCTTCCCTGATCGGCGCGTTTGTGGGCGCACCGGTAGGTGCGTTGGTCAGCGCTTCGACGCCGGGCAGCTTGTCGCCCGCAAGAAATTCGAGCGATGCGCCGCCGCCGGTCGAGATGTGCGAGATCTGCGACGCCACACCGGCCTGCTCGACGGCCGCGACGGAATCGCCGCCGCCGATGATCGAAGTAGCGCCATTGCGAGTAGCCGCCGCCACAGCGCGAGCGATGCCCAGCGTCCCCTGCGCGAATTGCGGCTTCTCGAACATGCCGAGCGGCCCGTTCCACACGATGGTGCGCGCCTTGGCAATTTCATCGCTGAATAGCTTCATCGTCTTCGGGCCGATGTCGAGCCCCATCATGCTGTCGGGCGTGTGCGCGATGTCTGCAATCATCGTCGCAGTGGAATTCGGCGACTCCGCGAGCACATGGTCCACCGGCAGGAGCAGCGCGAATTTACGCTCGGCGGCTTCCAGCAGCAATTCGCGCGCCAGGTCGAGCTTGTCGTTCTCGACGAGCGACTTCCCTATCGGCAGCCCCTGCGCCTTAAGAAATGTGTACGCCATCGCGCCGCCGATCAGCATCGCGTCGGCGAGCTTCATCAGATTCTGCACCACTTCGATTTTGTCGGAGACTTTCGCGCCGCCCAGCACGGAGACGAACGGCCGGTCGGGATTCGAGATGGCTTTGCCGAGATACGCCAGCTCCTTTTCCATCAGCAGACCGGCCGCAGCCTGGCGCACGAACTTCGTGATGCCCACCACGGAGGCATGCGCACGATGCGCCGAGCCAAACGCGTCGCACACGAACAGCCCATCGCACAGCTCGGCAAGCTGCTTCGCAAATCGCAGGATCGTTGGCCTCTTCCTCGGGATGGAAGCGGACATTTTCGAGCAGCAGCACTTCCCCATCGCGCAGCGATTTCGTTTTCGCTTCAGCTTCCGCCCCCACGCAATCGGCCACAAACGCCACAGGCTTGCCAAGCAGTTCCTGCAACCGCGCCGCAACAGGCGCAAGGCTGTACTTCGGGTCCACCTTGCCCTTGGGCCGCCCGAGATGCGACGCGAGAACCAGGCGCGCGCCGCGGCTCATCGCGAGTTGCAGCGTCGGCAGCGTCTCGCGGATGCGCGTGTCGTCGCCCACTTTGCCGCCGTCCAGCGGCACATTGAAATCCACGCGGATGAAAACGCGCTTGCCCTTCAGGTCGAGGTCGCGAATCGAAAGTTTGTTCATGGCGATGATTTAGCGCAGCGAAGCGGCACGGTACGGCATGCAAGCGCTCGCCGCCGCGATGCGCCTATAATTTCGCAGCGAAGAATTTGATCAGGTCGCGGCAGCGGCAGGAGTAGCCCCACTCGTTGTCGTACCACGCGAGCACTTTCACGCAATTGTTTCCCACCACGCGCGTGTAGCCCGCATCCACAATCGAAGAATGCGGATTGCCACGGAAATCGACCGACACCAATTCCTCTTCGCTGTAGGCGAGGATGCCCTTCATCGGCCCTTCGGCAGCTTTCTTCATCGCCGCGTTCACCGCCTCCACGGTCACCGGCTTTTCGGTGATCACGGTGAGATCCACCACGCTCACGTTCGGCGTCGGCACGCGCATCGCGTAGCCGTCGAGCTTGCCTTTCAGCTCGGGAATCACCAGATGCAGCGCCTTCGCCGCGCCGGTCGAAGTGGGAATCATCGAAAGCGCCGCGGCACGCGCACGACGCAAATCCTTGTGCGGCAGATCGAGCAGCTTCTGGTCGTTGGTGTAGGAGTGAATCGTGGTCATCGTGCCGACCACGATGCCGAAAGTTGTCCTGAATCACCTTCGCCACCGGCGCCAGGCAATTCGTGGTGCACGAAGCGTTCGAGACCACGTGATGCTTCGCCGGGTCGTAGGTCTTGTCGTTCACGCCGAGCACGATGCGTGAAATCAGGATCGGTGGCCGGCGCGGAAATAATCACCTTCTTCACCGGCCCGCGGATGTGCTTGCGAGCTTCCGCGCCCGTGGTGAAAAGGCCGGTGGACTCGACGACGATATCCGCGCCCACCGAAGCCCAGTCGAGCGCCGCAGGATCCTTCACGCGAAACACTTTGAAGCTCTTGCCGTCCACGGCGATCGTGTCGTCCGTGTGCGTCACTTTATTCGGAAGATTGCCGAGAATCGAATCGTACTTCAGCAGGTACGCGAGCGTCTTCGAGTCGGTGATGTCGTTCACCGCCACGATTTCGATCGCCGGATCGCCCAGCGCCGCGCGAAAGATATTGCGGCCGATGCGTCCGAAACCGTTGATTCCCACTTTCACTGGCATGGTTCCTCCGGGAGCTTGTTCGATGCGAACCGTCGGTACAACCGGCAGGCGTTTCTTCGACGGGAAATGCTAGGGCGCGAAGGGGAAAATGTCAACGCGGCTCAATCGTATTGCTTCACTTTTACGACGCGATCGCCCGAGAAGGTGACGAACATCGTCTTCGCAGGAGGAGTGCCGTAAATCCAGTCCTCGGTCTGCTCGCCGCCCGGTCTCGTCTCCCGCACTTTGTGATCCGGACGTCCCAGCGACGCGAGCACCATCTCGTGGTCCATGCCTTCGAGCGCGGTGTGATCCTTGATCGCTTGCTTGAATTGCGGCGGCAGCGACTCCACCCAATCCACAGCGGCCGAATGCTCCTTCGAAAAATCGAGGAAGTAATTCAGGTCGTGCATCAGGTCTTCGGCGCTCATGTCCGGCACCGGGCGCCCGTACTCGAGAATTAATTCAGCGCCCATTCCCGGCTGCAGGCCTCCGCCCGGCGGAGGTGCTGCTGGCGCCTGAGTAGGCGGCGGTGTCACACTCGGACCACCTCCACCTGACATTCCAATCTGCAAGTGGTCGCGAAGATTGAATTTCTTGTGGCCGCCGCCATTCACCTGAATGATGATTTCCTTCGGATGAAATTCGATGCTGGTGATCTGCACCGTGTCACCGGGACGCGCGGCAATACCTTGGAACCGCAGAGCCGTCTGCAGGTTCTTGTCGTCAATCGGCTTCCCCACCGGCACCTTGTAGCCCTTCTTCCCTGCCGGCAGAGGCTTCACTACCTTGGCAAACTCTCCTGACACATAGCGGATGATTTCGAGGCGCGACTGGGGCTGCAAGTCGGCAGGTTGCCCGGGTCGTTGGCCCACCGACATGTAAATCTCGGTGGCCGGTTCGGAAGGCGGAAGATTGGGAGCGGGACCGAGATCGGAAACAATGGGAAGCGCACCTCGAGCGCGAGTCCCATCCGGCGCATTGGCGCAGAGGAAAACCAAGGCCGCTATTGCGATAGTGGTCCGGACGTACATGGCTAGGCCTACCCGCGCCTATTTTAAGGCTTTTCGACTTCCAGGTGAATAAGGATTCGTGCGGCGGCCGGTTGGTTGCAAGCTCGTGTCGGTTTGCGGCTGAGGCTGACCCCGTAACAGTACCGGCAGTACGCTCACTCCACTTTCCTCGTGTTCATGAGCGGGTTACGAATCCTGTGTTACGAATCCTAATGTGTTGCGGCACGCGCTCGCGAGGCATCGGCGGAGTTTTCTTTGCGCTCGTCCTGCTTCGTCTCGGCCTCCTGCTGAATCTTCTCGTGCGCCAGCTGCGGCTCGAAGCACCGGCGGCAGCGCGCCTCGTACATTCCGCCCGCGCCGACCACGATCAGTTCCTCGGACGCAACCAGCCGCTGCGTGTGCACCGCCGGATTCCCGCAGCGCATGCAGATCGCAAGCAGCTTGGTGATTTCTTCGGCCACGGCGAGAAGGCGCGGAATCGGCTCAAACGGCCGCCCCATGAAATCCGTATCGAGGCCGGCAACGATCACGCGCTTGCCAAGATCGGCGAGCTTCACGCAGGACTCCACAACCGACTCGCCCAGGAATTGCGCTTCGTCAATGCCAACCACTTCCGTGCGCGCTTGGACTTTGTCGAGAATGTCGCTGCCGGTCTGCACCAGCTCGGAGGCGATTTCGAGGCCGGAGTGCGACACGATTCCATTCTTGGCGTAGCGCTGGTCGATGAGCGGCTTGAAAATCTGCACGCGCTGCTTGCCGATTTCGGCCCGACGCAGCCGGCGAATCAGCTCTTCGCTCTTGCCGGAAAACATCGGCCCCACCACCACCTCGATCCAGCCCATGTTGCCCTTGACGATGTCCACTCGCTACCTCCTGAGGCTAGGCTAACATACAGCGGAGCGAAAATTCAGGCTCCCGCTTTGCGTTCGGCGTCCGAGAAAATCTCGCGATTGAAAAACGGTGCGAACGCGCTGATCACCGCGACACGGAACGCATCCTGCCGCGTAATCAGATTGCGCGATAGCACGCCCCACGCTCCTTGCGCATCGCGAATCCCGCGTCCGCCGGCAAACGCGTCTATCGCTTCGGAAAGCTCGACGCCATCGTCCACCACCACCTTGGCGAGCGCTTCGGGAACGAGCACCGCACCAGAGCGTCCGAATGCGCCGCGGCCCGTTATCGTCCGCCACGTACGCCCAGCTCTCCAGAAACACCCAGCGCTTCGCGCCTTCGCGAACCACGTCAAGCCCGCCCTCGAGCCCAACGAAATACTTCCAGGGCGCATTCGACTCGCGAGCGATCCGAACGAGAGCCTCAGCGCGCTGTCGCGCACCCGCCATTAAGTCCTCGCGCGAAAGCGGAGTATGGCGAACGCCGCTGGGCACTTCGACCGGCACAATTTCAAAATCTGAGTCGCCGTCGAGAAATGGGCGGATTACGCCAAGCGCGTCGCGAACCGCTTCCACTTTGGGTTTGCGGGCGCTCCCGACAGCGATAAGAAGTTTTTCCATCGACGTAGTTGCGATCAGCCCTTCCAGAGCTGTGTCTGCTTTTCGGACGCGAACCGGGTCACGAGAAACTCCTTCAGTTGTTCGACCGAAGCGAACACTTCATCGGTACAGCCAAGCATCCAGCCGCTAATCTGATCGAGGGGCAGCGGCGTGACGAGGTAGACTGGAATGCCTTTTCGATGCGCGACCGTGAGTTCCGCAGCCGTGCCACCGCTTTGCGCACCGGCCGAATCCCAGTAGCAAATCAGATAGTCAGCATGGTTTTCGATCAGATCAAGGTCGAACGCGATGATTTTCCTGACGGCATGCCGGAACCGATCGAGATCGGTTTTCTTCCAGTCGCGAAAGTTCGCGGCTTCTTCGTCGGAGAGGTTCTTTTTCTCATCTTCCGCAGGATCGTAGACGCGATGGCCAAGCTGTTCGGCGAGAAACGGAGTCAGCTTGCGACGCCAAAGCTTTCCGCCATCCTGAGCAAACTCGATTGGGCCGCACAGATACGCAAGCATATGAGTGAAGTGAATCGCGCAGCGGGACTCTAGCACGCTGCGCGAAGCGCTGCAATCGAGCGAATGGTTGCGCGGATTCAACGCGGAGAGTGCAAATAGATATCGTTGCGCACAATTTCCATCTGCGATTGCGGCTTTTTCAGCGCGGCGAATCCGAATTTCTCATATAAGCCGTGAGCGTCACGCGTGGCAAGGCTGAAGCGCCGCAATCCCTGCAGATCAGGATGGCTCATCACGCATTCCATGAGCCATACCCCAAGCCCCTTCCCGCGAAATTCTTCGAGCACGTACACGTCGCAAAGATACGCATACGTGGCGCGATCGGTAACCACTCGCGCCAGGCCGATCTGTTCGTCACCGTGAAATAACCCGAAGCATATGGAGTTCGCAATCGCCTTCTCCACGATGTGACGCGGAATTCCCTCCGACCAATACGCTCGCGAAAGGTAGCGGTGAATAGCAGCAACGTCGAGCTTCGACGGATCGGTGACTACCGTGAAATCATCTTTCCGGTAGGACAAAAATGGCAAGTGGCCCTCCGATTCAATTCTGACTCAAGCAGACGAAGCAGCACAAAAGCGGAAAATCGTGATGACGATGATAAGAATGGAGCGGGATGAGGGAATCGAACCCTCGCCTCGACCTTGGCAAGGTCGCGTACTACCACTATACGAATCCCGCGAAAACGAATTTACATTTATAGCATGCGGACCAAAGCCGAACAAGCTCCCGCACCAGCTTCGTTGCCTCAAATTTTGAAAGGAATTAGGAATCCGAGATGGCCAAAATTATCGCAAGCGAATTTGGCACGGCACGATGCCATGCGCAATCCGACGAACAATCGCCTACGCTCAGTCAACTTCCATGATGCGCGTGGACTTCACCACCGGCGAGCGCCTCTGCCGTTCCGCAAAACGGGTAGCCCTCTCGCGGTCGATGTAAACCCGCGCGAATTTCTCGCCGTCTCTGTAGTAGATCGTTACCTGCCAGTGGCGGTGCTTTCTGCGCCGATCGCGCCGCATGCGGCTGGACTTGCCGGGACTCTTCGTTTTCGCCATAGCTCCTCTGATGAGACTTCTAGGACCCTGTGACAGGGACTATCGCAATTCCCCGGCGTGAGCGCAAGTAACAACTTTGGGGTTAACTTTCGCACTATGAACTACAAAATGGGTGCGACTTTGTGCCGGCACCTGCGTCCAATCCCTTGGATGAAATTTTCGAAATAAAGTTGCAACGCTGCAACATTTTTGGGCTGCCGGGCGTAACAGTAAGAGAGCAGAGGGAGCCGAGGCTGGAGGGAGCCATGATGACGTGCCAGAAGCGGAATGTGCAAATCGAAGACCTTCGGAATCACGGGTTAGAAGCGGTAATGACTTTGAAGCGGGTGCTTTCGTGCGGCGCTAAGGTCACTCCCGACCCAAAGCGAGCCGGATTTTACGAGGTAGAAAGCCGCTCGACCGTCTATTACATCTATGCGCCTCGTTTGAACGGGAAAGTGACGCTCCTTGCGACCTGGCCGCGCGAAAACGAATTGGCGCATTCTGGCGCCGCCGCTTAAAACCTCAACGCGAAACCGAATTCTCGATCGCAAACTCCGAAATCTTCGAATTCAAGTCGGCCAGAGCGTTCTTGTTAAGCTTGTAGACAGTTGGCGAGTCGCTGGTCTTCGCGTACACGAAATCTTCGATCACGGGCGTAAAGCTCACGGTGATTTTCTTTCCGTCCTTGGCGGTGAGCGTCACCTGAACGAGAGGCTTTGCGAGCTTGGCCCGAATTTCTGCGCTTGGATGGTCAACGATCGCCAGGGCGCGAGTGTTCGCTACCGAGGGAAAAATCTTCCATGTTGCCACCGCCTTGCCCTTCAGTTCCGGCGGCGCTTCGGCAATCCAGTCCTGTTCCGATTTTGGCGCGATGACAATCGTGCCGTTCTCGTTGTGGACCTCGGCGCGCGTGACATCGCTTTGCGTCAGGTGAACCAACTTCTTGTCGCGCAGGTCGCCGTAAGTTTCTGAAAGCTTCTTGTAGAGCGTCTCATTCACTTTGAAAATCGTGGGGCGCGAAGAATCCTTCGCATAATAATCGTTGCCTTCTTTCTTGCCCACGAGCAAGGTTGCGGATTTCCCATTATCTTCGGTAGCGGTGAATGCAATCGCCGGAGCGGCAAGACCGTACTTGCTGAGGTTGTCGGCTGACTCGGCTACCACGGCGATCATTTTCCCGCCTGACACAGAGTTCAGAAGCGACGCAACGTCTGAGTCGTCGGCAAGCTGGCCTGCATCCGGCTTCGCGAATGTCCAACCGGCTTTCTCTTTTTTCGCCTCAATCTGCCCCGCAGGATTCTTGAGCGAAAACGAGTTCACATCGCTCTGCGCGAAATGCAGCACATCGTGATCGCGCAGAAAATTCACCGAGAGATCGGTTTGCGTGCGCAGAGCGCTGGGCAGCAAAGCAGCGTCCTTGCCATCAATCAACCCGTAGACGTACGTGTTCGTGAAATCCTTGTTGCCAAGTTTCAGCGTATGCTGCGTGCCATTCTGAAGCTTGAATTCAACGGAAACGGCAGGCGGGTCGAGGCCATACGCTTTGAGCCGGTCTGGAGTTCCCGGCTGATTCGATTCGATACGCGAGCTGCCGAGTGTTTCGACAATGGAACCGACGATATGCTGATCGGCCTCGGTTTGAAGCGGCTGCAAAATCTGCCAGGTGCCATTTTGTTTTTCGAGATGAGTCGGCGCCTCACCTGCCACCTGCGGACGAGTGATAACGAGCGACACAATCTCAGAGCCGGACGGAATCGCGAAAACGGGCTTCGTAGTATCCGCGGCCGATTTCTCCGCTTCTTTCTGGCCGCGTTTCCAGTCGAAATAATAAACCGCAGCACCCAGCGCGATTGCGCCGAGCAGAATGAACAAAGTGGATTTCTTTATCATCGTTAATTTTCGATTTTACCGTTGGCCTGCCGAGCGGTGATTCCTACCGCCGTTTCCACCAGATGTAAACTCCCGCGAGAATCACAGCGCCGGGAAAGAAAACAACGTCGAGCCAGTGCAGCGCCGCTTCTTGTCCCGTCGTCATATTCACGCGCCGGTTCGCGGGCGATTTCGGGCGAATCGAGATCAGATTCTCGTCTTGCGCGAGCCAGTTGATCGTGTTGTAGAAAAGATCGCCGTTGCGATAGTCGTTGATGGCGCGATTGGAAGCGAAATCTGAGTCGCCAATCACCACGAGCCGCTCGGTTTTGTCGCCCGATTTGCGATTAGCGGAAACGCCGAGCGAGAGTGGCCCAAGCGTATCGGTTTTTGGATTGTAGGCGATCTTCTTCTCTTTCAGGTTCGGCGTCGTAAAGCTGCGCGCCGAGGTCTTCAACAGCTCGACGGCTTCGGGATCGGTTTTCGAAGTGTCGGCGATCGAGACAGTACGCGCGAGCGGAAAATACGCCATACCACCGGTGAATCCCTTCGTAATCGGGCTCGCTCCAAAAGTAGTGACGAGAGGAATTCCCGGTCCCGCGCCGATCAATTGGCCCATTCCGCTCGCGTCGATCACCACGTTGTCGCCAACTTTTATGTTCCACGCCTGAAAAGTATCCTGAAGCTTGGGATCGGTTTCGGGATCTACCTCGATCAGGGCTTTGCCACCTTCGGCCAGATACTTGGAAATCATTGTCGCTTCCGCTGGCAGGAAAGATTGCGTGGGCCCCGGGATAACCAGGACGTCGCAATCCGAGGGGACTCCGTTATCAGTGACAAGGTTCACGGCCTTATCCGTGTACGACTCCTTCTTGAGACCTTGCTCGGCGGAGCTGTACCCGGTGTTCGAAGTGTCGGTCACAGATTTTTCGCCGTGGCCGGTGAGGAAGCAGACCATCTTCGATTTCTCGCGCGTCATTTTAATCAGCGCGGTGGTGATGTCTTCTTCCCCCACCTGGCCGCGAACGCCCGGCTCGATGCGTTCGGTGCGTGAGCCCGATGCCGCGATCAGATCGCCCATGTGCGTTGCGCCGTACTGTTTCGCCACTTCAGGCTTTTGATCCGGATCAACCGATTGATACTTGACGTGCGGGCCGAGATTTACATATTCAGACATCAAGTCGTCGAGCGCCGGATCGGGCAATTTCGCGAAGTGGACGATCGTCACGTCGTTGCGAAGCCCAGTCACAATCTTTTTTGTCTGGTCGGAAAGCGTATAGAGCTTTTCCGTGGTGAGATCGAAACGCTTGTGATGGCGATAGCCAACAAAATTGAGAAAGACGAGAATCGCGAGCACGGCAACCGTCAAGATCGCCGTATTCGTGCCGAGCTTCGAAGAGCGCTTCGAAAAGTATTGGATGATGTATGGAAAGCCCACCACCAGCGCCGCAACGAAAACAACTCCGCCACCGATTAAAAGTATTTTGCTGAAACGCAGAAGTTCGCCCTGAATCGTGTAGCGCAGATAACCTGCGATCAGCAGCGCCGCTGCAATCATCCAGAGAAATCGCGCCAGCTCTTTCCTGTCCAATTTCATCCTATGATTTCCTCCACTCCATCACGCAGCTGATTCGGCCGCTAAGCACGCCGCCAGCGCATCGATTCGAGCGACCGCACCGTCAAAAACATGCATAGAAAAATAAAACTGCAGTAATAAATCAGCGCGGAGGTGTCCACCACGCCGCGGGTAAAGTCGTCATAGTGCCGGACCAGGGACAGGTAGCCGAACAGATCTCCCTTCCAGCCTTCCGCCCGTCGTCCTGCGTCGATTACCCAGATCACAAGGCTCACTGCAAAAGTCAGCACACCGGCAATCAGTTGATTCTCCGTAAACGAAGAGATGAGCGAGCCGAGAGCCAGCAGTGAACCACCCAGCAGCAAAATTCCAGCGTAGCCGATCAGCAACATGCGCCACGGCAGATGCGGCTCGCTGCGGAAATTCATGAATCCGAGAAGGATGGCGGTAGGAAGGATCATGATCGCGTAAAGGGTGAGCGAAGCCATGAATTTGCCAAGCACGATTTCGGTGTCGGTGATGGGCGACGTCATCAGCAACTCGATGGTCCCGCGCTTGCGCTCCTCGGCATAGACGCCCATCGCAAGCAGCGGGCTGATGAACAGCACCAGGGTGGAAAGCAGCCCCAGGAACGAGCGCAACACTGCTCCGGGAACGTCGAAATCCGCCGGCGCCCCGAAACGCATGCTCTGCATCTCAGCGGAAAATGCCGATTGAATCGCTGAGGCGAGAATGATGTTGAAGAAGAATCCAGCCACTATCAGGAACACGCCGATCAGGATGTAGGCCACCGGAGAAACGAAATAGTGAGCCAGTTCTTTGCGATAGATGGCGTAGAGGTTTCGCATCGCGGTCATCGCTCCTTATTCATTCTGATTTGGCGGACGGCTGCGCGTGAGCGGCATCGTCTGTGGTGAGTTCGAGGAAAATATCCTCGAGGCTGAGGCTCACGCCTTTCAGCTCGAAAAGCGGCCAGCCTCTCTCGACGATCTTCGCCGCTATCGCGCTGCGAATGTCCTTGCCCGCGGCAGCCTCAATCGTGGCCAGGACGTGGCCCGTCAGCGGTGCCGCTTCAATCTGCACGCGGCTGGCGCCCGGAATCTGCGCGAGCACTTCGCGCAGCGGCTGCTCGGCTGCCTGCACTTCCACACGGATACGTTGGCCACCCTTCAGTTGCGAGGTGAGATTTTGCGGAGTATCTACCGCTGCGATTTTTCCTTTGTTGATGATGACCACGCGGTCGCACGTCATGCTCACTTCGGGCAGGATGTGCGTGGAAAGCACGATCGTGTGATTCCCGGCGAGATTCTTGATCAGGTGGCGGACTTCGATGATCTGCTTGGGATCGAGGCCAACGGTCGGCTCGTCGAGGATGATTACATCCGGATCGTGCACGAGAGCCTGCGCCAAACCGACGCGTTGCTTATAGCCGCGCGAGAGGCGTTTGATCAGCTCATCGCGCTTATCTGTGATGTTCGTCTTTGCAAGCGCATCGGTAACGCGCTGCGCCCGCTTTTCCGCTGGCACGCCTTTAATCCGCGCGACGAAATCGAGATAGCTTTCAACCGTCATATCCGGATAGACCGGCGGATTCTCCGGGAGATATCCGATGTGGCGGCGAACTTCGAGCGAATTGTCGAACACGTCGAAGCCCGCAATGCGAGCTGTGCCGGACGTGGCCGGCATGAAACTCGTGAGCATTCGCATCGTGGTCGTCTTGCCGGCGCCATTGGGACCGAGGAATCCCAGGATCTCGCCCTTGTTCACCGCAAACGAGATGTGGTCCACGGCGGTTCTTTCGCCGAATGTTTTCGTCAGGTCCTGAACTTCGATCAAGGCACTCCTCCGCGATTCATTCACGCTTCCGTATCAATGGGAACCAGCAGGACTGCCGGGCTGCTACAGAGCCGACCTTTATACTAGAAATTCCCCGATGTTGACAACAGGCGTGCTCAAACTCAGAAGTAATATTCCCAGTTCATAAGATGCGCGAACCGTGCGGCGAAGTTGCCGGAGCCTCCCAAATCACGCGGTTGACACTGGCGTCCGGGCAGCATAACGTTCGCCGCCAGCACGACCTCAAGTGACTTCCCGCTCGACAACTCGTGGGCTTCTCTTTGCGCTGCTAGCGGTTCTTTTTGTCGCGGCTGCGATGGGAGTCGCGCGCCATTCCGGCATCGCAGGAATCTCCGCTGGTGTGTTCGAAGCGGTGCGGTGGATTGCGATCGCTCTCCTCGCTGCCTACGCGGTAACACAGCGATCGCTCACCGCATGGATTCTCGTTGGCCTTGCGGCTGGAGCCGAACTCGGCCACGACGCACCGGCCCTGGCGATGAAATTCCAGGTACTCGGCACGATTTTTCTCCGGCTGATCAAAGTAATCATCGCACCCCTGCTTTTCGGCACTCTTGTGGTGGGCATCGCAGGCCACGCTGACATTAAAAAAGTAGGCCGGATGGGAATCAAAGCTATCGTGTATTTCGAGATCGTCTCGACGATCGCAATTTTTATTGGCCTTGCCGCAATCAACATCAGCCGCGCCGGTGTCGGAATTCAGCTGCCGGCGTCAGCGTCGGAAAATGTGCCGGCTGTAGTGCCGCACACGGCAACCGATTTGATTCTCAACGTGTTTCCAGAAAACATCGCGAAGTCCGTGGCCGAGGGACAGGTGCTGCAAGTCGTGGTCTTCAGCATTCTCTTCGGAATCGCGCTGGCGATGGTGCCGGAAGCAAAACGAAAGCCGCTGGTGTCTGTTGCCGAGAGCCTTTCCGAAACGATGTTCAAGTTTACGAATATCGTGATGCTGGCAGCGCCTTTGGGAGTCTTCGGCTCGATCGCCTACACCGTGGGACACATGGGCCTCGGCGTTCTGCTGCCGCTACTAAAGCTGCTGGCAACAATGTACGTTGCGCTCGTTGCCTTCGTCGCATTCGTGCTGTGGCCCATCGCGTATTTCGCGAAGGTTCCCATTCTGCGTTTCGCGCAAGCGGTGGCCGAGCCGGTAACGATCGCGTTTGCGACGGCGAGCTCCGAGGCGGCGTTGCCAATAGCGATGGAAAACATGGAAGCGCTTGGAGTGCCACGTTCGACCGTCGCTTTCGTGCTGCCCACCGGCTACAGCTTCAATCTGGACGGATCGAGCCTGTATCAATCGCTCGCGCTGATATTCATGGCGCAAGCGGCCGGCGTGCATCTCACGCTCGGCCAGCAGATCCTGATGATGCTGACACTGCTTCTCAGCAGCAAAGGCACCGCCGGCGTGGCGCGTGCGTCGCTGGTAATCGTGCTGGCCACTGCAACACAATTCAATCTCCCGATTGAGCCATTTTTTCTACTCTTTGGCATCGATCAGCTGATGGACATGCCGCGAACCGCTGTGAATGTACTGGGAAATTGTCTTGCAACGGTCGTGGTAGCAGGCTGGGAAGGCGAGTTCCCGCAAAAACACGCCTAGAACGTCAGCCGGAATCCCACCTGTGCCGCAAACGGAATGCCCACCGTGGTTCCTGGACCGAAGAAATCGCCGAGCGCTCCGGCAGGAACGCGCAGCTGATTGAGGCTCGTGATGGGCACGCTGCAAGCGGGCGTAGGGCACAGAGCAGTTGCATTTGCCAGATTATTCACCGGAACTGGAAGCGCTGAAATGTCAGTGACGTAGTTCGCTCCCGGATTATTGCGGTTGAATAGGTTGAAGAACTCGATGAATGGCGTCGCGGTCCAGCGATCGCCAAAGCGGAACGGGCGGCTGACGCGGAGATCAACCTGAATATATGGAGTCCCGCGAATTTGGTCGAGCGCGGTCTGCACGCCGTTCACGACGGCGCGATCGTCAGCCGAATCTCCGAAGCCGTTCACGTCCGCGGGAGTCGTCAGCGTGTAAGGCCGCGCGCTTTCAAATTGCGAAAGAGTGGTGAGCTCGAAGCCCCCAGGAACATACAACGTACCGGCAAGCACGAAGCGGTGGCGAACGTCTTCGCCGGAAGGGCCGTAGTCGCCACGGGCAAACGGATCATTCGGATTGCAAACGCCGTTGACGTAATCGAATAGCTCACCGAGAACGCAGCCCCAGGTTTTCGCGCTCGACGAGCGTGTAGTTCGCGATCAGATTGAAGCGACGCGAAACATTTCCCTGCAGGTGAATCAAAAGCGCGTTGTAGCTGGAGCGATTGTCCGAACGAAACACGGAGATATCCGGCGCGTCAGCCGGAAGCGTGAAGCCGGCTACATATTCGTAGCGGCGGTAGCCGTGCACACCCTGCTCGTGGTTGTAATCAGCGCTGATCATCCATTTCGAGTTGAATGCGTGCTGAACTCCCGCCGTGACGTGAATCGCATACGGCGTGCGGTAGCGCGGGTCAATCAGCGCCCCTGCTCCGCCAGCCGGAATGCATCCCGGATCCGTCGGGACGACACATGGAAGCGGCGCAGCATTCACCGCTTGAAACGCGTTCACCCAGCCATTCTGCGCAAGGTCACTAAAGAAGAGGCCGAAACCGCCCCGGATTACGGTGGTTTGCGATCCCCCCGGCGAATAAGCAATTCCTATTCTTGGCGCGAATTGCTTGCGGTAGTCGTGCGGCACTCCGGAGGCCAGCGGAATCCCCAAGGCGCGCAGGGTGAGCAACGCGGGATTGTCTAGCTGAGAGCGCCCGGAGGCATCGAATAAACCAAACGTGGTGTCCCAGCGCAATCCGTAATTTAGTGTGAGATTTGGCTTGGCGCGCCAGGAGTCCTGCACGTAAAGGCCTAGCCGCTGAACATTTTGCGAGAACGAGCCATCACTGGCTGGCGTAGCAGCGCAATCTACATTGGCCGGAGCCGGTGTCGCACAGGTTAGATCGGAATAGAACTGCGACGGGTTGGTCACGTAGAAGCTGGGGTCGTTGGGATACGTGATGAGTGTTTCCTGCGTACCGCTGAGCGCGCCATCCAGGACAGGTTCATGAATGAAGTTCACGCCGAAGCTTGTGGCGTGCCGGCCTGACGTGTGCCGAACGTCATAGCGAAACTGATACTTTTCCTGATCGCGCAGGACGGGAAAATTGGTAATCGCAGTCATGAACTGATTGTCGCCAAAGGTCTCGAAGCCCGAGACGGTCTGCGACGTCGCACTGAAGGGAAAAGCCAGCGCGTAGCCGAAATCAGAATTGCGCGCTTCCGTGTGATGAAGGCCCCCGGCATCAAATGTGAACGAGCCAAGCCAGGTGGGGCTGAAGGTGAACTGCTGGTTCAAAAGCAGATTCAAGTAATTCGAGTGTGAAGTAGCGCCGGTGGAGGGCAGAGTAGCCTGCTGCACGAGGTCGTTTTCCGTCGTGTAGTTATCGGCAGCAGCGCGCAGAAACCACTGGGAGCGCGCGGATTGCGACCAATCAAGGCGAATCGTGGCGAGATAATCGCGAAATGGAATGGGAACGCTGTTCGGCACAGCAATCGAGTTCACATTCGGAATCAAACCCATCTGTGCCAGTTGTGCCAGGGCGCCAAATTGCGCCTGGCTCGCGGGACTGTACGCAATGCTGGCGTCTTCGTGAACGTATTCAAACGACGAGAAAAACCAGAGCTTGCCAGGCTTGATCGGACCACCCACCGTGCCCACATAGTTCTGCCGAGAGAAGGGTTGCTTGGGATCAGGCGCGGGATTTTCGATCGGGTAACGCGCGTTGAGCGCAGCGGCCCGTTCGTAAAACGCAGCGTCACCGTGCCACATGTCCGTGCCGCGCTTAGTGCTGATCACGACGGAACCCGCGGTCGTGCGGCCGGTGTCCGCGTCTTCCTGCGCCGTGCGGACGGCAAACTCCTGAATCGCATCCGGAGAAATATTCTGCAGGAACCCACCAATGTAATCGTCGGAATTGTCGCCGCCGTCCACGGAGAGTTCGACGTTGAGTCCCGAGCTGCCACCGAAAGAAACCGCCGTAATGCGCGCCTTGGTGGGATCAGAGGGCTCAACCGGTTCAGTGCCCGCCGCAAGATAGGCGATATTCGCGAAGCTGCGATGCGCGAGCGGAATGGTTTCGAGATCCTTTGCGGTGATGACGCTCTGCAAAGTGGCGCTGGCCGCGTCGATCGGCTCTGCGGTGATCGAAGAAACTTGTCGATTCACGGTCACGGTCTGACGAACGGGGGCCGGCAGTAAGTTGATTGTCAGTTCCCGCACCGAGCTAATCGTTACCGCAACGTCCGAATGTGCCGGAGCAAACCCTGCGGAATTGGCGGTTATTTGATATTTGCCAGGCGGCAGCAGGTCGAACCGAAATTCCCCGCGTTGGTCAGCGGCAGCTTCGCGCACGAGCGAACGGTCGATCGCCCGAACTTCGATCGTAGCTCCGGCCACTCGTGCTCCGCTTGTGTCCTCGACGGTGCCTCGCAGGGCCCCGGTGGGATCCTGAGCAAGTGTGCGGGGCGGCTGACCAAGACAGAAACCAAGACAGAAGAGGACTGGAAGCAGCAAAACGCACTTAGCCGCAGGCAACGAGCGAATCACTCGCCGCATCCAGATGGCTGAAACATGCCGGGCATTATCCCGACGGCAGCGGGAACTATCAAGCGGAGTGTCAAACGGGTGGATGGTCCGGAAGGTAGCGCGCGGAGATGTGCGTTGACACTCCCGAAGCGTTTTGTTATTCAACTTGTTTCGCTTATGCTGCGGGTTCGGCGGGGAGTCCTCTCATCCCAGCGCGGGCGTACCAGAAAAGTCATCCGAAAAGGTGATATGCGAACTTCGAAGACGTATGCCCGAATAACAGGCAATTCTACAAGACTTCTATTCGGACGCTCATTCCTTGCATTCGTGTGCTTCGCAATTGCATTTGCAGCGGGATGTGGGGGCAGCTCCAGCTCCAAGATCACCGTCCAAATCATTCCCGGCACCACCCAGATGGTCGACACGGGCGAGTCGCTCACGTTCATGGCGACGCTGGCGAACGATACTTCCAATATGGGCGTAATGTGGCAGTTCACGGGAACCGGTTGCTCCGGAGCCGGCTGCGGGAAACTCACCAATATGACTTCTAGCAGCGTCCAGTACACCGCGCCCACCGGCATTTCCGCCACGCTTTCAGTCTCCTTGCAAGCTGTGTCATTGGCAGATAAAGGTGCGACGGCGACCGTAACAATTAACGTGGTGATAGCGCCTTCGTTTGGTACCACTCTCCCGCCGAACGGCGCCAACGGCGTTCCCTATTCGTTCGCTGTTCCTGTGACCGGCGGAGTAGCGCCGTTGACACTCACGATCGGTTCAGGAAGCCTCCCTGCAGGCCTAACGATCAGCCAATCCGGAACGATCAGCGGCAAACCCACAGGCTCAAATACTACGAACACGTTCACGGTGCAGGTGGCCGACAGCGGGAATCCGCCAATTAAAGTTCTTTCTCCCCAATATACGATCAAAATCAGCGCGCCTCCGCCACTCTCGATCACCTCGAGTGGAGCGCTGCTCGGTGCTACGGTGAATACGGCCTACGCGACCTCCATCGTTACGTCAGGCGGTGTGCCTCCTTTTACCTGGTCGAAGACTTCGGGAAATTTTCCTCCCGGGCTGACGTTTAACACTACATCCGGGCAGATCAGCGGAACGCCTACGATGGCGGGCGTGTTTCAGTTCACGCTGCAAGTGGTCGATTCAGCGATTCCCCCGCAGACGGCATCGACGCCGGCGCCACTTTCTATCACCGTGATCGGCCCGCCGCCTCTTCAAGTAACGCCCAGCGTTTTGCCAGTGGGTTCGGTTGCGACGCCCTACTCAACATCCGTCCAGGCGACCGGAGGGGTGCAGCCATATACGTGGAGCGTCGTTTCCGGGCAGCTTCCTGCCGGGCTCAGCTTGAATTCAGGCTCGGGACAGATTACCGGAAATCCGATTTTGGTAAGCGGCACGCCCGTGAGCTTCACGCTCGGCGTTAAAGATTCTCAAACGGTCCCTGCCACCGCTTCGAGAGCCTTCAGCATCTCGATAACTGCGGGCACCGCGAATCCCAACTCCCTGCTTCGCGGAGCTTATGCATTTTTCTTCAGCGGATTTGATACGCAAGGAGTTGTGCTCGCAACCGGACAATTCACGGTAGACGGTTCCGGCAACATCACCAGCGGCAGCGAGGATATGAATCGCGTGTCCGGCATCTCCCTTAACGCCACTCTCTCCGGGACCTATTCACTCGGAACCGATGGACGCGGAACGCTGACTCTGACCGCTACCAATTCCGCCAACCAGAAACTCACGGCGATCTACCAACTGGTTCTGGATGCGAATGGGAATGCCCGCTTTTTCGAAAACGATACCGGCAATATGACGCCACCGCCGCTTCCCACTCGCGGCGAGGGAATCATTAAGCCTCAAGTGGGCAGCGGTTTTTCCGCTGCGAACTTCAGCGGCAACTACGCGTTTGCTTTCACCGGGCAAGATCTCACGACGGCTCCCGCAACCTTGGTTGGCGTCGTCCACGCGGACGGAACCTCGTCGTTTTCTCCCGGAACAGTGGATTACAATGACGCGGGACTTTACAGCCCCGCCGTTCCGGCCTCCGGTAATTTTTCCTCGAGCAGCACAGCTGGCCGGGTCGTCGCGAATTTGGTTTTCCAAATCCCCTCTTCGGCACAGGTGACGCTCAATTTCATCTGCTACTTCGTATCGCCATCGGATCTTTTTGCCATCGAGATCGACACCACCGACGCAACCCATCCCAAAATCGGCGGCGAGATGGTCCTTCAGAACCCCGCGGTGGTTTTCGATAACACGGCGTTGACAGGCGGCAGTGTGATCAGCGGCACCGGACTGGACAGTCCGAGCGCGAGCGCATTTGTTGGATTGCTGGCTCCGAACGGCTCCGGCAGTGCCACCGTGAATTTCAATCAAAACGATGCCGGTTCGATTTCACAAGGTGCGTTGGTTCCCGGCACGTATCTGGTGACCACGAACGGGCGGGTGGAATTCACCGGCTTTGGCGCGTTGGGACCGCGAATGACGGCTGCCTATCTGACTGGCGTCAACCAGGGATTCCTGGTTGGCTCCGATAAAACCGCAACCGTGGGCTTGCTGGAAAATCAGACAGGTGGACCCTTCAGCGCCGTGTCGGTGATGGGAAGCTATGCGTTGAGTGCCCCCTCGCCGGCGGACGATATGGTCAGCAACATCATCGGCCAGACAACTGCGAACGGCACCGGAACAATGCAGGGAGTGCTGGACGAAGTGGATTCCTCGGGCCAGAACCCAGCCCAGTCCTTCGTCGGTAACTATACGGTGACCTCAAGCGGGCAGGGCACGATGACGACGAACGCGCCCGTAGGCATCCCGACGAATCTCGCGATTTACGTGGTTTCACGGAGCGCGATTCGGGCGATCTCGACAGATTCGATCGACAAACATCCCCAGGTGATTTTCTTCGATCACTAAGAGCTTCGGTTGGTAAACATGCCAGCCCCGGTTGGTATTCCCGGCGGGAGAGCGTTGCGGTCGAGCCTTATTTCTTGTTCTTTTCTTTCAAGTCGAGCGCAGCGGAATTAATGCAAAAGCGCAGGCCTGTGGGCTGAGGGCCGTCTTCAAAAACGTGGCCGAGATGCGCATCGCATCGGCTGCAAAGCACTTCCGTGCGCGTCATTCCATGAGACGAATCGCGCTCCAGCTCCACATTTTCCGCCGCGATCGGCTGATAGTAGCTTGGCCATCCGGAACCTGAATGATATTTCGCGTCGGAACTGAACAGGGGCTGGCCGCAGCACACGCAAACGTACGTGCCCTCCGTTTCCGTATCCGCGAACTCACCGCTGAAGGGAGGTTCAGTTCCCTTCTGGCGCGTGACATGGTATTGCTCGTCAGTAAGTTTGGACTTCCACTCGGAATCTGGTTTCTTGATTTTGTCGCTCATGGTTTTATTTTACACCGGGTCTCTCGCGGGTTCACGCCTCGAAACTCCGAGCGCGCCGCACTCGACGGAGGCCGAGAACCGTTCAATAATCAGAGCCAAGCGAAATGAAATCAACCGAGCCACTCTATTTGGGCGTAGACATCGGCGGCACGAAGGTAGCAGCAGGGCTCGTAACATCGCGAGGTGAAATTCTCTCGAAGGTCCGAGTACCAATGCCGAGCCGCGAGGACGCAGCCGCCGGATTGCGAGCCGTCGAAAAAGCCATCGATGCTGCATTCGCCACCGAACCCGCGCGTCAAGCTTCTGTCGCTGGAATCGGAATCGTCAGTCCGGGGCCCGTCGATCCACGGCTTGGTGTGATCGTGAATCCCGGGAACCTGCCTTGCTGGCGCAATTATCCGCTGGTCGCCGAAATTAAGAAATCGCGCGGCCTTCCGACAATTCTAGATAACGACGCGAATGCGGCGGCGCTTGCGGAAGCGCGCTGGGGCGCCGGTGCTGGATACTCATTTGTGTTTTACGTGACTATCGGCACTGGCATCGGTGTAGGAATCGTACTCGACGGCACTATCTATCACGGCCGAACCGGTGCAGCGGGAGAAGGCGGCCACGTTTCAATCGACTACCACGGGCCGGCGTGTCCCTGTGGCAAGCGGGGCTGCATCGAAGCGCTGGCGGCGGGACCTGCCGTTGCACGTCGCGCAAGGGAGAGACTCGAAGCCGGGGGCGCTGAGGCCGGAGCATTGCTCGCGCTTGCAGGCGGCAATCCGGCAGCCGTTACAGCGGAGATCGTGGCGAAAGCTTGGCGCGCCGGTGATCCCCTTGCCACCGCAATCCTGGAAGAAACCGCGGACCTGCTAGCGATCTGGCTTGGCAACATGATCGATCTGTTCGACCCCGACGTAATTGTCGTCGGTGGTGGAATGAGCGAGTTAATCTGCGCGTGGTTCGGGCGAATCCGTCAGCAGATGCCGAAATGGTCGGTCAACTCGCGGTGGAGCGAAATTCCCTTCGTGCGCGCACAGTATGGGGAGGATTCTGGCATAGCGGGCGGTGCGGCCTTGTGCGTTTCCGTGAAGGCCGGGTGACCATCCCCATGCTCTTCTACGTATTTTGACCTTGAATCCCCGGTTGACCGAAGGCGAGTGGTTTTGTGAGTATAGATGACAGTAAAAATCGAAAGGGCGATAACCGCTCCTAATGGAACAAAACTTAGATTCCTTTCCCCGCTTTCCTACTTTGCCGGAACGAATTCAAGGCCTTGAAAAGCTCGCCTATAACCTTTGGTGGAGTTGGCACCGTGCAGCCAGAGAAATGTTTCCCGCTCTGGATGTGCAGGCCTGGCGCGAGAGCGGTCACAATCCGCTTCGCATGCTGGCGATGCTGCCCGAAGAAATTCTGCAAGCCGCTGCTCGCAATTCCGATTTTCTCGAGCGCTACGATGCGGTGATGGATGAATTTGAGGCGGAAGTCGGCACCCAAACCGGCTGGTTCACAAGCGAACACGGGAAAGGCAACGCTCCCCTCGCCTATTTTTCTGCTGAATATGCCTTTCACGAATCGCTTCCTCTTTACGCGGGCGGATTGGGCGTGCTCGCAGGCGATTACATCAAAGAATGCAGCGACCTCGCCGTTTCGGTAGTCGCAATCGGCATGATCTATTCGAGAGGCTACGTCACACAAAATCTTCGCGATGACGGGTGGCAAGAGGACGAAGAGAAAAAACTCGACCGAACCTACGATCCGATCAAGCCCGTTCTGGACGCGAACAAAAACCAGCTTCGCGTCCGGGTCCCTCTCTTCGATCCGCCCGTCGATGTGCTGGTGTGGCGCGCCGATATCGGCCGTGTTCCCGTGTATTTGATGGATACGGATATCGAGAGCAACCAGCCGTGGGACCGGGCGATCGCGAACCGTCTGTATACGAACGACCCTGAGCAGCGCCTGCGCCAGGAAATTGTGCTGGGGATGGGTGGGATGTGCGTCCTCGAAGCTCTCGGAATTCGGCCAGCCGCGACTCATATCAATGAAGGGCATGCGGCATTGGCAATTCTCGAACGCCTGCGGGTGTTGGTGGATGCGGGAACGAACTTTCAGGAAGCGCTAGAGCAGGTGCGAACGAGTTCGGTTTTTACGACGCATACGCCGTTGCCCGCCGGGACTGATGTGTTTCCGTTTTCTCTCTTCGAAAAATATTTCGCCAACTTCTACAATCGCTTTGGAGCTGACCGCGACGCGCTACTGCAGCTCGGAGTGAACCCCTCCGACCCCGGCGCTGGTTTCAACATGACGGTGTTTGCTCTCCGGATGAGCAAGTTCTGTAATGCTGTCAGCAAGAAGCACGCCGAAGTGTCGCGAAAAATGTGGGCGAACGTCGCTTCGCATAAGGGAAAATCCGCGGACGAGACGGGCATCGTCGCGATTACAAACGGCGTTCATTTGCTGACGTGGATGGATCCCATCTGGCTGCAGCCGCTACTGGACCGGTACGTGGGGCCCAACTGGGTGAACGACCAGGATCGGCCGGGCATCTGGGAACGCGTGGAGCGAATTCCGGACGTGGAGCTCTGGAGACTGCGGCGAAAATTGAAAGGGCTTTTAATTTCGGAGGTTAACGACCGCGCGAGGCAGCGCTGGGAAAGGAAGCGGTCCCGGGCGGAAAGCATCATTGCTTGCGGTGCGCTGCTCGATCCCGAAATTTTCACAGTTGGATTCGCGCGGCGTTTCACTGCTTATAAGCGTCCCGATCTTTTCTTGCACGATTTGGAACGGCTCAAGCACCTGCTGACGAATCGGTTGCGCCCCGCCCAGATTATTTTTGCCGGGAAGGCGCATCCTTCCGACGTGGAAGGCGAGAGGCTGATTCAGAAAATTTTTCAGCTGGCTCAAAACCCTGAATTCGGCGCGCGAATCGCGTTCGTCGAAAACTACGATCAGCGGCTGGCTCAGCGCATGGTGCGCGGCGTGGACGTGTGGCTCAATAATCCGATTCCGCCGCTCGAAGCCAGCGGAACCAGCGGAATGAAAGCGGGGGCGAATGGCGTTCCCAATCTTTCGATCCTGGACGGCTGGTGGATTGAAGGTTACAACGGCAAGGACGGGTGGGCTTTCGGAGCGGGCGATATCTCGGGCGACCGGACGTCCACAGACGCGGATGCGGCCTATCGTCTGCTCGAGGATGAAGTGATTCCCATGTATTACCGCCGAGCTGACGACGAGATTCCGCACGATTTTGTTCAGGTGATGAAAGAATCGATCAAGCGCATTGCGCCACAGTTCAGCACCCGGCGCATGGTGAAGGAATATGTGAACCGATTCTACGTCGAGGCCCTGGGATTGAACGTCGTAAGATCCGCTTAGCGATTTTCGAATTCGAGATCGCTTCCGCTCGAAAAGGCACCGCCCAAGCCGATGGCCACTCATGAAGGCCGGCCGGAACAAATCAATGCCCGACAAAAGCCAGCACGCCGTTTCCATCGCGGTCTTGTTATCGCGCTTGTTGCAGTGCCACTACTCATCCTTGCAATCAACCGTCTACGCTACGAGCTGCGAAGTTACGCCCTATTAACGCATCTCGTCGATCCGCAAGCGAGCGGTCCACTCCTGCGATTCGAGTCAAACGCCGTCTCTGTTGAAGATGTCACCATCGACACGAAAGATGGCGCCGTCCCGGGCCGCTTGTACCTCCCGGCTGGCATCGCAAAACCGCACGGCATCGTCGTCTTGCCCGGGATCCACCATCTTGGAATTTACGATCCTCGATTCGTAAATTTTTCCCACGCCCTCGCCACCAGCGGGTTCGCTGTCCTAACGCCAGTGCTGGCCTCGCTCGCCGACTATCACGTGGACGCCGCTTCGATACCCACAATCGGCGCATCGCCCGCATGGCTCGAGCGACGTCTCGGCACCGGACCCGTTACCGTGATTGCGCTCAGTTTTTCGGGTGGACTGGCGCTCTTGGCGGCCTGCGATCCGCAGTATGCCCCGCACATGCGAGCGCTTGTGCTGTTCGGCGGTTACGAAAATCTCGAGCGCGTCGCGCGCTTCCTCGTAACGGGGCAAGAAGAATTTCCCGATGGTCGCGTAATCCCGGCCCCCGCACATGATTACGGCGCGTCGGTCTTCGTCTACGCGCATCTTTCTCAATTTTTCGACGCCAAAGATGTCCCCGCAGCACACGAGGCACTGAAGTATTGGCTGTGGGAAGAGCCGCAGAATGCAGAGCCTTGGCTCGCTAAGCTAAGTCCGCAAGGCCGAAAGCTTCTCGACGCACTCATGTCCCGACGAATCGATTTGGTGCGTCCACAACTACTCGCTGCCATCCACGCGGACGCAGCCGAACTCGCTTCCCTTTCGCCCGATGGCCAAATTGCGAATCTTCGCATTCCAGTTTTCATACTTCACGGCGCCACAGACACTGTAATCCCTCCCGCCGAAAGCCTCTGGCTCGAAAAAGAGGTTCCTCGCCGGGATGTCCGCGCAGTACTGATCACACCGGCATTCACACACGTGGATCTGCAGCACAAAGCGAGTTGGACGGATCAACTTCGGCTCGTCGATTTCATCGCTGCCGTCCTCCAGGAAGCCAGCTAGCCCGATTCGTGATGTTCGTTCGCGAATCGTCTCCCTTACAATCATCAGTGTATTGCGGTGGCACGTATCCGCTGCGATTCTTCCGCATGAGAGCCCGAATTGATATAGCGATATGCCTGCTGCGAAATCAGCTCGCGGGAGCAGACGATCCGGCAAGCGCTGGGTTGCCACGGTCAAGACGGTTTCGACTTTTCCTCCTCCTGGACTCTTCAAAAAGAGCGCGCCCGCGATTGCGAAAAGCTTGGCCTCAAAGAAAGTGTCGCCAAAGGGACCTCAATCCGGCATGCGAATGCTCAATTACTACATCAATAGAGCCGGTCGTAATCTCACCCCGGCGCGGCGACGCGAACTCAACAAGGCGAAAACTTTGCTCTCAAAACGAATTCGAGCAGACGTAGCACACCGATAGCGTATTGCGATTTGAGCGAAATTCAAATTTCGAATGGAGTTACGACGAATGCGAGACACCAATGAACCGATTGTGAAGCACGAAGAGATCGAGAGACGAGCTTACGAAATTTACCTGCAACGTGGAGGCGGAGATGGTCGGGATCTAGACGACTGGTTTGCCGCGGAACAAGAGCTAGCCCATGAACGACGCCAGGACAGCGACTCACGCCGGAGCAGCATTCAAGAACAGGCGCAACCGGTGGTCCAACGATTAGTCCGCAGTGACGCGGCAGGAGCGCGTTGAGCCTAGCGACGCTTCCACGAGCGCCAATTCTGCTCCACAAGCATTCCCGAATAGGTGGAGGGGTTTCGTCGAAGAAGTGGTGAGCCGGGCAGGACTTGAACCTGCAACCCGCCGATTTCTCCCGGTATGTCGTAGTCGTTTGTTTTCTAGCTTTTTCCTGTGTCTCTTGTGTCCGTTTAGCGCGGTATTTGGGGGGGGTGTTCTCAGGTTGTTCTCAGGCTGGAAGTTGGAGTAGGAAGAATCATTCTGAGTGACGCAGACATAAAACAATGCACCGTTAGCACCGGACCAGACCTCTTGTTGGCTGCCGATTTCGATCCCAATCCGGATCGCTCTGTATGGATTGACGGTGAGTTGAATCAAGTCCTGTTGGATCGCTTGCAGCCGAAACTCAAACCTCAGGGAAAGCGAAGGCATTCTTATTGTTCCCTTAAAACTCTCTCTTTTTTCTCGCAGATCAATTCGGCTCTACCAAGTGATTCCTTCACTGGTTTTAATCCGAAGTCGGCTTCCGGCCCAAACCTTGCAGCGCGGGTGGCAAGCCGACTCTAGAAGTTCACGAGATCCTAAATCTGTGCGGAATCAAATGGCTTTGGTTTCTCTGAGCTCTGACATTCTTGAGATACGCGGTGCGAAGAGAAACTCAAATCGCAGACCGGATTCATCTTCCTGGTTCTTTGGGGCGTATGAGAACATTCACAGCTGATTGATCGACCTTTCGAGTAAATTTATTCCGTTGGCTTCGAGCATGCGAATTCTTCTGGTATGGGGCGCGTATCTTCTTTTGACGCCGTCGGCAGCGATGGCACAGACCGCTCCCGAGGAACTGAGAAAGATCGCCAGAAACCCATTCGCAGACGAGATTAAGCTTCCGTTCGAGGAAGATTTCACCTTCAGCCAGGGACCTTATGATCGCAGCGCGAACTCTCTCGCGATCCAACCGGTGGTCCCGCTGTCAGTCACAGGAGATTGGCTTCTTGTAACGCGATTTGTGGCGACGGCGATCGCGTATCAGCCGAATTCACTTGCGAAGAGCGGCGGGACCACCGGATTAGGAGACACTACCGGTTCCTTCTTCTTGACGCCGGCCCATACGGGAAAACTCATTTGGGGTGTAGGACCCGCAGTTTTGATGCCGACGGCTACAAGCAATCAGCTGGGCGCCGGAAAGTGGGGCGTGGGTCCGACGGGCGCTGTGCTGGTCGAGCCGAAATGGGGCTCTGTCGGCGTGCTGGTTCAGAATATTTGGTCCGTTGCAGGCGACTCGAGCCGTTCGCCAGTAAACCAATTCCAGCTCGAGCCGATGTTCTCCTACAATTTGCCCCGAGGGTGGTACCTCACCAGCAACCCCACGATTGTGGCGGACTGGACGCAGTCGATGACTGAGCGGTGGCTAGTGCCAATCGGAGGCGGCGTTGGCAAGAGTTTTAACATTGGGAAGCAGGCGGTTGATTCGAACCTTACCCTATATTGGAACGCCATTCGCCCTGCGAATCAGTTTTCGCCAAAATGGCAATTGAACGTGGAATTCACGTTTCTCTTTCCGATTCCAAAACACTCAGGGACAAAGAAACACTGATGGCCGGACCCAACGAGTTCTCCCTACGCAGCGAATCCGACACGCTGAGTCGCGCCCGGTTCATTATCACCCCTGTCAAAATTGATAAGTTCTGGGTCACCTATTTCGGATCCCCATAGGACCTACAGAGTGATCGTACCCGAAATCTGTAGCGAGTATCCCTGGAATGTTGACCTGTTCTCGAATTCTCGAAAATACTTCACGCCTAGACTCACCTTTCGTACCGGCAAGATTACATTTGCCGAGAAACCGAGAGCATTGACTTTGTAATGTGCCGCTGCCTGTGCGGCAGTAACAGTTGGACCACTCTTATCCGTGGTCTGCCATTGTCCGTAGCCTACTAACCCGAGTTGAAGGCGCAATTCTCCTTGAAGAGAGAAAACCTGCGTTAGCGAATAGTCGAGGTCAAAATTCTGACCAGGGTGAATGTTTGTGCCCTGCTGGGTGCTATGGAATTCGTACATCTGAAACGCAGACACGGCGGTCGCTTTGTTCTTCGTGAGATAGAACGTTTCGCCCGCCGATGCTGCTTGAGTCCAGTATCCGGAACCCACGTTGTTATTTGCGTTTGCAATGAATCGACCCGTGGGCGCCAAGAAACCGTACGCCGCACGAATATCTGCGCGTTTCGTCCGCCAGCCGAGAATGAACGGTTGATAGTAGGAGTCCGCAAATCCTCCGCCTCCACTCAACGCGCCCTCAACATCGGAAGTGAGCGAATTGTTGGCGATAGGTAGGGTCGCTGAGAACGAGAATAGCGCACCGCCCAACTTCCTTATCTTCTTTTTGCTCACAAAAACAAAAATATTCATGTCCATGATGATGGAGTTTTGGCCGGTGGCAAGGATTTCGCCGTTGGGCCCCTTCAGTTCGTCGCGCGCATAAAGAATAAAAACGTTTGCATATGTGATCCCCGATTCGGGAGTGACTCCTGAGTTGGTAGCGCTCATTCCTACGGGGTACACGCCTCTAACCTGCCCGTGGCCGGGCACAGCAAACACGCAGAGAGCAGCGACCACCCCTATAGACACAACTAGACTTCTCTTTACGAATCCCGTCTTTCGCGTGCTAACCATATCTCGTAGGGTCGATGACAGCTAGACTCCAACTCCTTTGCTACGATTGGCCACCATACGCGAAAGCGGCATCAAGACGAGCAGGCCGACAATCGCAACCACTACAACCATGACCACTACTCTGGGGTCGCTAAAATTCTGTCCGCCGACCAAGAGCGCCGCAGCAATGTTGCGCTGAGCCGTTCCCAGCGCTAGCACTCCCCTCGTATCGAGACCAGGGCCTCCCAGAAACCAACCCAAAGCAAATCCGACGGCGATGAAGAGAACACTCGCCAAGATGCCGCGAGTACCAAACAGGTCAATGATGTTTCGAAAGTTCGTTACCACGAGCAGCACAATCAGTAGACCGAGGCTTAGAGTCGATAAGCCATTCAGCAACCGCCCTGTTCGTGCCGCAACAACCTCATAACGAGCTTTTACGGCGAGGCCGATAGTCAGGGGGAGCAACATGAGAAGAACAAGAGAGCGGGCTATCTTCCCGGAATCAACCGAGACCCCTTCGAGCAGCTGAGGCAGAACGAGAGGCATGTAGCCGACCGTCAGCACCATCAGTAACACCATCAAGCCCACTGCAAAGGCAAGGTTGCCCTTGGCAATTGCCTGCCAGCTTAGGAAGGAATGGTGCGCCTGCAGCTGCGCCTAGCAAAAGCAGGGCAACGCCGAGCGGCTGGTCGAGCCGCAGTAGTCTGGCGATACCAAATGCGGCGAGGGGCATCAGCAGCAAAATTGACGAGCAATGCGAGGAACACAAGCTTCAGATTGCGGAGCGGGACACAATCTGCCCAACGGTTAGACTCAGACCGACCGCCAGCATGCTTGAGACCACAAAGAGAAGCATCGTGATTGGGATTGTTTTACTCAGGATGTCCATTTCAGTGCTCTTGTACCTCACGCTCGGTAGGGAACTTAGTTTTCTGATTGGATTCAGCTCGCCATTGACATGCGTGCAACGTTCTTCCAGAAGATCTCGACGACTGTCCGTCCCGCCGAACAAAGTGGTAAAGATCGTCGAGTCGGCTAGTAGAATGTGTCCCGCTCGCTCGTCCTTAGGGGGCATCCAGATGCAACGAATTGAACTCAGCGTTCCCCGCCGCGTGAAATGGATGGGGTCGGTCAAGATCAATCGGTTGGCGCGTAAGCACGTGGACCGATTTCGTGTCATCGGTGGTTAGCGCATAGTGGGGTAGATGGGGATGAAAGTTGAATGTGGTGACCCCATTCAGGAGGCCGAGTTTGTCCAGATCCCGGTTGATGGTGAGTGGTGAGATCTGCTTACTGCCCTTGACGAGTGCCGGGCGGAGCCCGAATTGGTTCATGACAGGAACACCGAGCGCCTTCATCAAGGAACGCGTGTACTGTCCGAAGCGCTGCTGTCGAGGGACGAGTGCATCTCCATGGTGCGCATATTCCAGTTGCCGTTGATTCGTGTCCTTGTGAATCCCACATCGTGATGCGGGCCAATCATCAGGCAGGTCCCTTCGCGTTTCATCCACTCCCGAATGGCGGCGATTTCGTCTTGTGCCGCCTCCTGCTCCGAAACTAGAGTGATCAAGACCGAACACCATCAGGGTGTCTGTGTCCTGCAGGATTCGTTCGTCTATCGGAAGCTTGTATCCCGCCTGGTCGATTCGCTGAAATACGGCGACCGGTTGGGTAGTGACTTCGTAAACGACTTTCTGAAACGACAGTGTGGAGCGGTGGAACAGTTCCAAGGTGCCCGCTATTCCTTGCAGGAAGTGCATCTCGTCCCATTCCGTTGTCTCATACTCTGGCCAAGCCACTCTGCGGACCTCGGTCATCGTCGAAAAGCGGTTGTCCAATCTCAGTGAGTGTCCCGGTTGGCTTCCCACGGATAGCTCCAAGTCCAGTAGATAGACACCCTTCGTTTTGCCGGAGCGTACTTGCGGGGTGACATGGTTCTGGTTGTACGTGCGGGGTGGCTGAAGCGTGTGGCCATGGTCTTTCCCTCGTTGCCATCTTTAAAAAGACGCTTATTGGCTTAGCAGGCCATTCCCCAGCGACGCTAGGTATTGGAGTGCCTCTAATACCCGGCAGAAAGAAGTAAGCGCCGCCTCGGATCGTGGTGAAAGCTGGCAGGCCCTTGATCTTTTTCCGAATGGGCCGCTTCGGGATGGTCATGTCAAAGGTGCCATCCTGTGTACCGAAAATCGGATCGCGCTCGTTTCCCAGTTCGTGAAAGTTTGGATCGTTCGCCCACACATTCATCGCAAATTCAAATTGCCGGACGAGGCTCGCACAGCCGACGAACGCGGCGATGCCTCGCTCTATTCCGTCTTCTGGCATGCCCTCGGGCAGGGGCGGACCGTAAGTCCCCCCGCGCCGGATCATCTTCCGCCGGTTCATGTTCACCGCGGTATCGCGCGGGTTCATGCGCCGGATGTGCGCACCGAGCGGGCAGCCATAGCCGTAAGCGTCCATATTTGCGTAATTGAAATCATTGTTGCGCTGAGAATCAGCACCGAGCTTCGGATCGTCCTTATCGGGCGCGAGGACAAGCGGAGCGCCGCTCCGCCATCGTCCCATCAGCTTGGCGGCTACCAATTCCTGCTGTTCCGGTGTTTCGCCGTGGGCTCGGAGGAAATCGCGAAACGCGCCCACGTGCTCTTGCATTCTCAGATAGGCAACATAGCTGCCGTTGCGGGAAAGAATTTCCGGCTGCGGCATTTGGGCAGCAGGACCTTCTTCGTCCGGATAGCCAAGAAAGAATTCACCTGGCTTGATCGGCGCGCCGGAGCCTGGTGTCGGCTGCACTCCCGTTCCCTCGATGACCGGCTGCGAGAGCCGATCACGGTAGCCGAAGTGTTCGTGAGCGTAGTCGAACGGAGGGATAGCTTCCAGATCCAAAGCGGATAGAACTTCGACTCCGTCGCACTGCTTCAGATAGCTAGCATGCTCCTGCCGGCACCGCTCGCGTTCGGGGACATCGCGGGCAAACAGTACGACAATCGCATGCAGGTTAGGACTGGCGAGTCCTCCCACCCAATGATCCGGATGATTCGCGCCTGTGGTGCCGAGGACGCCCGCCCGAGCTGCCATGCCCTGACGAAACTCTTCCGGGAAGGTGGCCAATGATGCGTCATCCACGCCGAGCGTTTGCAAACCGTTCCAGGTGAAGCCAACGGTCACCCACCTTGCGTCAAGTAGGCTCGATCCGACAGCGCTTGCGGTGCCCACTTTGTCGATTAGGCCCGTCAGCCACGCTCGTCCATCTGAACCACTCTTAAACGAAAGAAACTCATAACGCGCTGCCCGCGCAGGTGGCCTCGTCATGAGGAAATGTTGAATATCTTCAAACTCAAGCAAATCTGGTTCTTTCGTTCGTTCGGTCAGGTCACCTGAAGTGCTATGCGATTGGTGCAAGATGCTCACGGCCTCTCTCCGTCGCGAGTGAACAATAATTTTGCTACTGCATTAGGTCGAGCATGTCGCTGAAGGCCGTCTTGAGCTTAAGGGCTTTTTTGATTTCTTCGCAACTCACATAGGGATGCTCGCTGTATTCGAGGAAGCTCGGCCATTGGTGTTCGCGGAAAAACTTGACGATGGACGAAGGATTTGTCGCGTAGTCCACAGGCCACCCTTCGAGGGCCTCAAAGGCCGAGTGGATGCCCGTCTTCCCGAAGAGGAAAGAGGCATCTTCGCAGTATTTATCGAAATCGGTATCGAAGATGCCCTGGTACATCATGTAGCTCTCACCCTTGATGGTGAAGATCACCCATCTCAGATAATGCGCTTGGAGTATGGCGAGGGTGGTGGGATCGTCTGCGATTGCTTTCTCTATGACCTTGGCATGGTTGTATAGGTGCTCTTCCCTTCCAGGGATGACCTTCGCGATGACGCTGAAGCCGTAGCAGGCTGGAGTCTGGGGAAAGATCGGACCGTATCTGCCTTGCTCAATCTTGTCCTTGAAAAATCCCCCCTTGGGAATCGCCATCGCGGCTGGTTTTGTCCAGTCGTTATGCCTGGGTGTTGTCCCTTGCTTCGAATCGTCGATTGCCTTTGGTTGTGTCGCCATTTTCATTCTCCTGTGGATGGTTTGCAAAAATAGTGCGTTGGCACTTCTGCCTTCTCCGCAGGACCAGCCGGATCGGCTTCGGTCCCGACTTTCAGAATCAGTCCGTACTTTGGAATGGTGCCCTTCTGTGCCAGGACAACCTATTTAGGCTGGTTTGGGGCCCGCCAACAACTAGGGAAATCCCTAGCCAAGTGATTCAGACAATCGCGATTACCGCCGATAGCTATTTAAGTCCGGGATTCGTGGTCGAGAGAGGACTCGATAATCTGAAAGTTAATGTTGGGTGACTGCGCTGAACAAGAAGCCTGCATCGAAAAACGCTCACAGAATGTTTTGCTTCGTCAATTCTTTCACGATCAGCTTGACGAGCCCATCGATTACTTTTTGCGCCGATTTCGGATTGAACGAATCGCTAGTGCCGGTCCAGATGAGTTCTCCATCCGGCGGGGTAGCTGCATAAAAGTTAGTTTCTACGCGGACCGTTGTATCTTCACGCAGGTAGTCGGGAGTATAAACCTGCCGGTAAATCGTGCCGTAATAACCGTAGAACGAGCCATAGTAAGCGTAAGGAACGGTATAACTGTGGCCGGGAATGTAGGTAGTCTTTTTGTCGACTTTGACGAGTCGCGAAACAAGGATGGCATCAATCTTGAAGTCGCGAATCTGGCCTCTCAAATAGTCAGGTTCCAGTTCGGCAGAGTGAGGCCGGAACAGGATCGCGTTTCCGGGAATCACCTCAAGGCCGTCATTTGCAAGTGCAGACGAAAGATCGTCTTCGAAGTCTGCGCGAACTTCCGGATTCTCGCTCATTCCGATTACGAGAACCCGGTGGGGCTTCTGACCAGAATAGTCGGGGTTTTTCCAGCTCACGAGGAGCTTCGCGCCCTTGGCATTCGCAACAGGCAAGACGGAGAGGGAGCACAGCATCAGTATCCAGATCGCGACGGCTGCGAAGAGCGTTTGCGAGCGCGTGATTTTCATTGGTGTCTCCTTTGCCTCTGAGCTGTGTGCGACAGATCGACTGTGCGCGAGCACCTGCTTGATTACGGCAGATTAAGGCTAGCGAGTCGTCATTTAGACCTCGTGCCTCGTATTACCATCCGAACGAGTTGATTACTTCTTCGGGGGAAATCCCTTCATCGTCTTTTGTATGAATTTATCTACATTCTCCTGCAGTTTGTTCTTGAATTTCATTGGATCTTGAATCCTCTTGGACGCGGTCGCCTCCCAGAGATTGCTCTTTGTCGCGGCGTCCGTCACGGTGATCTTCACCTTCGCCAGGCTGGAAACCCAAACGTCCGAGGAGATTCCGCTGAGATTACCCCAGTAGTAGCCCACCATGTCCGAAGCATACAAGTTTCGCTGTGCGCCCACATCGGCGTTGGGTTGTCCTCCAGCTTCATAAGCAACTCGGAAGTCTGGATTCTTGTCATCTTCCACAAAACCTCTGGCTTGCAGATTCCGGTTAATGGAATCGACGATCGCCATGTTGATGCGTTCCTGAACGTCCTTCGGCTGCGCAGTCAGCAGGTAGTTAGATCCCCATGTATATTTCTTGAATTTCGTGAAGTCGACCGATTTGTCGAAAGTAGACTTCACATCTTGCGCACTGGCGTTACCGGGTAGATGCAACGCTCCGACACAAAGCAGAAAGGCAACTGTCAGCCGTCTCCCGAGCATGATCAGCCTCCTGTTACGCCAGAACTTCTATCATTCTTGAGATCCGCGATGGTACACCCGGCGTCATTCTCCGCGGACAGTGGAACGCTGCCTGACCGGACGGAGTCAGCAGGTTTTGACGACGGCAGCCCAGGGTTGGGACCACGGGCGAAAGGCGCCTCTGGCTTAAGCACAGAGTGATCGTCCACGCCACTGTTGATTGTCAGGTTGCCATCACGACTCTCGGATGTTCACACGCAGAAAATTTCTTAATAGCCTGTCTGCGCCATGCCCGTCTCGGATGCTCTTGCTCCACCTACTTGCTGCTGCGCTTTGCGATCTTGGTGTTGAGCAGAGAAATTAGCTCCTTGTCCGCAGGCGTAGGCTTGACGGCATTTCCAACCACGATTTCCTTCGCAGTGAACGTTTTGTCGTAGAGGCGCTGGTTGGCATCGTCGTCAGGTTCTAGTGTCGCTGCGCCGAGCGACGTGCCAGCGAAGAGTCCCGAGGCATCGGCGTAAGTCAGGATGTCGGTTCCTCCCACGGTGCCAGCATGCGTCGCGCCGCTTGGTCCCGCCGCTGCGGTTGCCTCGTTGCCGAGCTTGGTTTTTCCTTTCAGCACGGCGTCAACGCCCTTCTGGGACATGATCAGTAGTACGAAATCGGTGGACGAGCCGCCCACCTGCAGACCGAAACTAGCTCCTCCGAGAGTGTACATTGCTGGAGCCGCCCACCTGCCGCTGAAGTTCTTGCCCTGGCGGCAAACCATCGGCCCGCGACCGCCGGTTCCGCCGATGCCAAAGCCGAACTTCTTCACATCAGGAAGAACGATGACGCAATTGGCCCGTGCCAGGACGTCTGCTGGAACGTTCTTGCTGCCAAGCATTGTCTGCAGTACCGTGGCGGCATTCTTCAGAGTCTCTTCGTCTTTTGACTTGTCCGCCGCCCACACAGGTACAACGATCAGAATGATCAGTGTGGATGCGAGGAAGCAATGCACAACCTTCTTGGTCATGTGCGAGTAGGATCCTTTTGATTCATTGTTTACCACGGCCTTGATCCTCCGTTGTCAGCGAGCGATTTCGTTAACCATTCCAGCAGCGGTACACACTGTGGCGTGGCACCTAGTCCCAGCAAGTCTCGTCATTGGAGGCCAAGACTCGGGAGGAACGGCGGGGAACTTCGTTCCCCCGAGTCCTGTTGGGTATTCCAAGTCGACAGGGGTTGTGCCGACGGCCCCTATGGTTGTCCTTAAACTTCTAGACCTAGCACCGTTCCTAAACAACTAGGGGAATCCCTAGTAGAGAGTCTTGCAGGCCGACCTTCTCGCTTATGGTTCGCCTTAGCCATTAGGCACTCACGTTGGTTTATGCTCAGCCTGCAACCTGCCTATTCCTTCAGAACTAGGTTGTCAAAGTCCGCGGGAGTTTTTCGGTTCGGAGTTCGCGCAAATTATCAGGGAAAAAAACTGGGAGTTTATCTAAACTCAAGCTCTTAATCCAGCGTAAGATCTGCCGCTGCCGCGAATTACCGGCAATATAGACCCCGCCGGCCAGCACGGAACAGGGAATTTACAGGGAAAGTACTGCTGGCGAGATGCGAACCGCGTACCGAAATAAGCTGCTTCGCGGTGAGCGCTCTCCAGCAGTTGATGGAATCTATCAAGGGTCAGGCAGAACGGTGGCCCCGCGCCTGAGTGGTACCAACCTGAGAGATGTATATTAGTCGAGAGAGATCCCTTACAGGTTGGGACGGCTGAGCGAGTTCTCGGACTCGCTCGGAGGGAGTCTTGCCCTTCAAAGCGAGATGTGGCCGATCTCCGTTGTATTGTGCTTCCCACCGTTTTAGCTTTCGAGACAGATCCTTCTTGTTCTTGAACGACCTTCCTCTATAGAACTCTTCAGAGTCAGTCTTATGGCTCCGTTCCACCTTGCCGTTCACCTCGGGGCATCCAGGAGGGATGCGGCGGTGAGAAATGCTGAGATCAGAAAGATGCCACGTGAACTGTGGTCCGAACGAAGAGTCATTGTCAGTCTGGATCTGCTCGTAAACTGGATTCTTCATCCCGAACCTCCTGCGGTGGGCTGAGAGAATATCCCACTTGTCCGGGATGTCTATTAGCAGCTACACCGTCTTGATTTTGCACACTCTGACACGGGCTTATCTCTGTTGATCCCGAACCGGCCGCGCGAGCAAGGACCGCCCACCACAGGAAGTAAAACTCCCCTGCGAATTGTAGACCTCACTAGGGATTTCCCCAGTAGCGCAGCCACACTCCCGCACCTAACATTGGAGAGAAGCGTGATACGGCACCGCTTCCACTCAAGCGAGTGCAGTGTGTCAGGATGGAGGCGAACATTGATTCGCCCTCGTATATTCTTGGCCGATGACCATCAAGAATTCCTCGAAGCCGAGGTAGGTCTTCTGTGCTCTCAGTTTGAACTCGTAGGCACAGCAAGCGACGGGATATCGCTTGTAACAGAGGTACAGCGCCTCAATCCAGACGTTGTTGTAGTTGATATCACTATGCCACGAATGAATGGAATTGACGCCGTCCAGAAATTGATGGCGTCCGGCTCTACAGCTAAGTTCGTATTCCTGACTGTTAATACCGGCCCGGAATTTGTTGCCGCTTGCCAAAAGGCTGGCGCTCTCGGTTATGTCGTGAAATCCCGAATGAAAGCCCACCTGATTCCGGCAATCAATGCCGCTGTCGAAAACCTGACCTATGTCTCTCCATTAACTTCCTCTCAGTAATTTGGAATTTCTCTTAGACAGTAAAAGTGGCGAGGGTGCCGCAGTGGCCACGATCCTCAGGAGCCAGTTGAATGAGGCGAATCTACGGTGCATATGAGAAGCAACAAACTGTCTCGCTAGGGATTTCCCTAGTTGTCGAAACGATAGAAACAGCCTAAATGGCTAGGTAGGCGAGCAGAACATGGAAGCGGAATCAACGAGGAAAGGTCAGTCATGATCAAGACGGCACTTAGATCAAGTTTTCTCCGGAAAATCACGCAAGACTTTGTAGCCGTTCTATGCGCTGCGCTGCTCGTGCCGGGAGATTTAATTTCGGCGAGTCAGTCACAGGCACCGGCAGCCGGGTCGAGCCAGGAAGAAGCGGCCAATGTAAGCCCCGATCAGCTTGATTCGCTGGTAGCCCCGATCGCGCTGTACCCAGATCCCTTGCTCGCTCAAGTGCTAGCTGCATCGACGTATCCATTGGAGCTTGTTCAACTCCAACAATGGCTACAGAAAAACAAGACGCTAAAGGACAAGGCTCTCGCTGATGCGGTGCAGAAGCAGCCTTGGGACCCAAGCGTCCAGGCCATGGCCGCGCTGCCCGATGTGGTCAAACGCTTGGTGGATGACATCCAGTGGACCGCAGAACTCGGCAACGCATTCCTTGCGCAGCAAAGCGACGTCCTGGATGCAGTGCAGCGCATGCGCAAGAAGGCCCAAGACAAGGGGAATTTGAAATCCAACGAGCAAATGAAGGTCGAAACCAAGGTGGTAGAAAACAAGCAGGTGATCGTGGTCGAGCAGTCCAATCCGCAGGTTGTCTACGTTCCCAGCTACGACCCGGTGGTGGTGTACGGTGCGCCAGCTTATCCCTACCCACCCATCTACTATCCCCCTCCCGGCTATTACGCAGCGGGAATGGCGATTTCTTTCGGCGTTGGCTTGGCAATGGGCGCGGCTTGGGGAGGAGGCTGGGGGTACAACACCGGATGGCACGGCGGAAACAACAACATCAACATCAACAACAACAACAACTTCGTCAACAACTCAAACCGGCAGAACGTCGGCAATGGCAATCGTCCTTCTCAGCAGCCCGGTCGCGGAGGAGGCAACGGCTGGCAGCACAATCCGCAGCATCGGGGCGGAACGCCCTATGGAAATAGGGCCACGGCAAATAAGTACGGCGGTACAAGTCGTGGGGCTTCTGTCTCTGACCGTCAAACTAATGCGCGGCAACAACAATCTCGTCAACAGGGCGGTCGACAGCAGGGCGGCACGATGGATCGCGGCGGCGCTGGTGGAAACAGACAACAGTCCGGTGCCAGCAACCGTGCTGGCGGAGGCGACCGAGCGGGCGATCGACAGTCCTCAGGCGGTTCGGGCGGGAGAAATTCGGGTGCCTTCGGTGGTTCTTCCGGAAGCGGAAGTGCAGCACGAGCCAGCAGTTCGCGCGGCAGCTCCAGCATGGGTGGTGGTAGCCGCGGCGGCGGCGGCGGCGGCGGCAAGGCGGAGGTAAATAGTCGTGGAAAAGGACAATCAAATGACATCGAGAAAGACGGACTCGGATAGTGCGGAACGGATTCGCGCGATTTTCTGTAACCGCCGTTTCTTGCACCTTCGCGCTACTCTGCTCTGTGAGTTTGTTATCTCAACAGAAACCATCCGAAACTTTGTCGCCAAACCAGAAGACTTTCGCTAGTCCTAAAGAAGCCGCCGACGCGTTCGTGCAGGCTGCGGGGAACTTTGATGTGCCCGCTCTAGACCAAATTCTCGGTCCGGGTGGTGAAGACTTGATCGCTTCGGAGGACCCCGTTCGGGACAAGAACATCGCTGTTGCGTTTGCTGCAAAGGCTCACGAGAAGAACTCCGTTGTTGTAGATCCCAAGAATCCTAACCGCGCCACTCTTGTGGTTGGAAACGACGATTGGCCATTGCCGATCCCCATCGTCCAGCGAGATGGAAGATGGTTCTTCGACACCAAGGCAGGCCGTCAGGAAATTCTCTACCGTCGCATTGGAAGCAACGAATTGGATGCCATCGAAATCTGCCGCGGCTACGTGGATGCCCAGCACGAATATGCTATGGAAAGACATGACGACTCCAAAGTAAATCAGTATGCGCAGCGAATCATCAGCACCGCTGGAAAGCATGACGGTCTGGTGTGGTGGAATCCGGATAAGACGCTGGGCGGGCCAATCGCCGAGGGTATCGCCGATGCCCTGCAGGAGGGCTACACGGATAAGGCCAAGCCTTATCACGGATATTTCTTCAAAATCCTGAAAGGACAGGGCCCCGCGGCCCCACTCGGCGAGATGGATTTCGTCGTAGAGGGGGCGATGATCGGAGGCTTCGCTCTTGCCGCCGCTCCGGCAGACTATCGCGTTACGGGCGTCAAGACATTCATTGTCAGTTACGAAGGGAGTTGTCTATCAGAAGGATTTGGGCCCAGATACGCTCAAGATTTTCAAGGAAATGGAGCTTTATAACCCGGACAAGTCGTGGAAACCCACGAATGATAATTGGCCGCCGAATGCATTTGCTGACTAGGCTTCGGTGAGGGCCGACTGAGTCCAGCTTTGATCCTGTCCGCACCCACCTCCAGGGCCGTGAGTTCAATTCTTCCGGAAACAGATGACGACATCGGTAGGCGGTCTCGATTCGATGCTTTTAGGTTCAGTTTTTCTCGACTGCGCCGTTTAGAACATTGCCTTTGTGTGATTGATCTACGATAGCCGCCGGAACCCGGAGGCGAAACGAATGATGCAGAATTCAAATGTCTTATCCGCTGGGTTGGAACCAAGAACAACATTAATATCTGCTCCAGCGTACTCACAGAAGCGATAGTCAGTCGCTCACAATTTCTTTGCACATCGCTGCTGCTTCTCTGCACTTTCCGGATGTACTTCCAAGGAAGAAAAACCAGCCCCACCGCCGCCCGGTGTTACGGTCACACCGGTTGTTCGAAAGGATGTTGACATCCAGCAGGAGTGGGTCGGAACCATGCTGGCAACGTCGACGCGGATATCCGTCCGAAAGTGGACGGGTTTTTGCTTACGCAGCTCTACTCGGAAGGTTCCTATGTCAAAAAGGGACAGCCGATGTTCCAGCTTGATCAGCGCCAGACACAAGCTGCCGTGGAGCAAGCCCAAGGGAAGCTTGAGCGCGCCCGGGCGTTCTGGCGCAGGCGCAGATCGACGTGAAAAGGTACACACCGTTGGTGGCGCAAAAAGCCGTCAGTCAAGCCGAACTCGACAAGGCGACTAAGTATGGAACGAGCGGCAACGGCGGAAGTGGACGCGGATCAGGCAGCTCTCGACAACGCGAAGTTAAATCTGGGCTGGACAACCGTGACCTCGCCAATCTCCGGAATTGCCGGTATTTCCAAGGTTGGCGTCGGCGATCTCATGACGCCCAACAACGGTCATGACGACGATATCGAATGTGAATCCCATCTACGTTGACTTCAGTATCGCCGAGCAGGACTACATGCGATTTACCCGCGAAAAATCAGGACGGGCCGCAGGGCGATCTCTGCAGTTGATTCTAGGAGACGGCACATTATTCCCACAGCGTGGGCGCGCACTTCTTGTTAACCGCGAGGTGGACACACGAACCGGAACTATCCAAGTGAGGGCAGAGTTTCCAAATCCGGGCAACGTGTTACGGCCGGGACAATATGCCCGCATTCGTGCCGTTACGGAGGTTCGCAAAGGTGCACTCCTGATTCCCCAGCAGGCAGTTTCCGAATTGCAGGGCATCTATCAGGTAGGAGTCGTAGGCCAAGACAACAAGGCCGCGATTAAGACAGTGAAACTCGGCCCGCAATTCGGAGACATGTGGGTGGTCGAGTCCGGACTTGAGGCGGGAGAGAACGTGATCGTGGACGGATTGCAACGCGTCAAGACGGGCATGACCGTTGCACCTACACAGTTCAAGGATACTCAGGCCAATGCACAGAGTGGTGAGAAGTAGCCATGTCGAAATTCTTCATCAACCGACCGATCGTTGCGATCGTCATCTCGATTATCACAGTGATCGGCGGCGTCGTGGCGATGGCAAAACTCCCGGTTGCCCAACTGCCGGATATCGTTCCTCCGCAGATCAACGTGGCCGCGACTTATACCGGAGCGGACGCACTGACGATTGAGCAGTCGGTTGCCACGCCTCTGGAACAGCAAATGAATGGTGTGGACAACATGCTCTACATGATGTCCACAAACGCGAACGACGGCACGATGACCCTCAAGGTGACCTATGACGTTGGAACCAACGTGGATATCGACCAGGTCAATACACAGAATCGGGTGTCCCAGGCCAGTCCGAATCTGCCCACCTCAGTCAATCAGTACGGGGTGACGGTCAAGAAGTTAATGGGTCTTCCCCTTCTGGTGCTGTCCGTTTATTCGCCGAATGGCACGTACAACGGGCAATTCCTGGGGAACTACGCAACCATCAATGTCAATGACGCGTTATTGCGTGTTCCCGGAGTCGGACAGGTAACCAACTTTGGCGCGGCGGACTATGCGATGCGCGTATGGGTAAAGCCGGATCAACTGACCAAACTGGGCATCACCGTTTCCGATTTGACAACTGCGGTCCAGCAACAGAGCGCGGTAAATCCAGCGGGTCAGATCGGCGCAGAGCCAGCTCCAGAGGGCCAGCAGTTTACTTACGCGGTCCGCGCTCCGGGAAGGCTCGCCAATGCTGAGGAATTCGGCAACATCATCGTGCGCCAAAATCCCGACGGTTCCATTGTGCGCTTGAAGGATGTTCCACGGATCGAGTTGGGCTCGGTGGTTTACCAGCAGATCGGGCGCTACAACGGGAAACCCGCGGTGATTATTTGCGTTTACCAAGCCCCTGGTTCCAACGCCTTGGCCGTGGCAAAACAGGTAAAAGCGCAGATGGAAGACCTGAAAACCCGGTTCCCGCGAAGGCCTGGAATATGTGGTTGCCATGGACACGACGCTGCCAATCACGGAAGGCATGAAAGAGATTCTGACGACCTTAGTGGAGGCTATCGTCCTGGTCATCATAGTTGTCTTTCTGTTCCTCCAAGACTGGCGGGCAACTCTCATTCCGCTGATTGCGGTACCTGTCTCACTGATTGGCACGTTCGCGGTTTTTCCCATTCTCGGATTTTCCATCAATACGCTCTCTCTCTTTGGTCTCATCCTTGCCATCGGACTAGTGGTGGACGATGCCATCGTGGTGGTTGAGGCGGTTGAATTGAACATTGAACATGGAATGTCGCCAAAGGAAGCGACGGTTAAGGCCATGGAAGAAGTTATGGCACCGGTAATTGGCATCGCACTCATGCTTTCTTCCGTATTCATTCCGATGGCGTTTATGGGAGGGATTAAGGGTCTGCTCAATCAACAATTCGCAATCACCATCGCCATTTCCGTCCTTATATCGGCATTCAATGCGCTGACGCTTTCACCGGCGCTCGCGGCCATGTTGCTTCGTCCGAAGAAGGAATCGAAGGGTCCGGTTGGCAAGTTTTTCGCCTGGTTCAACCGCTGGTTCGGAAAAATGACCGGAGGCTATGTGAACTGGAGCCACCTTCTCATTCGCCGCTGGGGAATTGCGCTGCTCCTGCTCGTGGGAATTTCTGTTCTGGCGGTGGCGATGGGCAAGCGTCTCCACCAGTGCTTTATTCCAGAAGAGGACCAGGGATACGCGTTCGTCCAATTCCAACTTCCGGATGCGGCCTCCCTGCAGCGCACGGACGCGGTTATGCGCAAGATGGATGATATTTTGGCGCACACTCACGGTATCCAGGGGTACAGACGCAATTGCGGACTTCAGCCTGCTCTCCAACACTTCCGCCATCTATACCGGCTTCTATTTCCTTCAATTCGAGCCATGGGAGGAACGCGTGACCCGGAACTCTCCGCGGAACGGTCTCATGCAGACCCTCAATCGGAAAATGGGAAGGATATCCCCGAGGCCATCGCATTCGCGTTCGGTCCTCCCGCTATTCCTGGTCTGGGCACGGCCGGTGGGTTTACGTTCATGCTGCAGGACCGCAGTGGCGGAACCGTTCAGCAGCTTTCGGACACTCTCGACAAACTGACGCAAGCCGCACGAAAACGCCCGGAGATCGGCTCGTCTTGTCACCACTTTCCGGCCATCTGTGCCGCAGCTCTATGTGGAAGTTGACCAGGATCGCGTGCTGAAGCAGGGTCTTACAGTTCGCAGACGTGTACCAGACGTTGCAGGCGTTTTTGGGCGGCGCGTACGTGAACCAATTCAATCGCTTCGGCCGTCAGTGGAAAGTTTACTTGCAGGCCGAACCGGAATATCGGACGAGCGCCGATAAAATTAACAGCTTCTATGTCCGGAACTCGAAAGGTGAGATGACGCCACTGGCCTCCCTGGTTTCGTCAAGCGCGTGTCCGGACCGGAGTACACCAATCGCTTCAATCTGTTTCAGAAGCATCCAGATCAATGGTTCACCCGCGCCGGGCTACAGTTCCGGGCCAGGCCATGGCGGCCATGGAACAGGTTTCGCGCGAAGCTCTTGCCCGCTGGATTCGGTTACGCCTGGAGCGACATGTCGTACCAGGAAAAGAAGGCTGAAGGCGGTCAAGCAATGGTCTTCGGCATGTCATCTTCTGTCGTCTTTCTGATCTTGGCCGCGCTGTACGAGAGTTGGTCGCTGCCATTCAGCGTGCTTCTGTCAGTCCCCGTTGCCGTTCTCGGTGCCTATGCCGGTCTGCTCTTACGCAAGTTCGACAACAACGTGTTTGCGCAGATTGGGCTGGTGATGCTGATTGGGCTTGACGGCCAAGAATGCCATCCTGATCGTCGAGTTTGCGATCTTGGAGCACTCCAAAGCACAAGGAACTTGTGGAAGCCGCACTCGAAGGAGCCCGCTTGCGGTTAAGGCCAATCTTGATGACCTCCTTTGCGTTTATCTTGGGATGCGTTCCTCTTTGGACGGCGAAGGGGGCAGGCGCGATCGGTCGGAAGGTGCTGGGAAGCTCCGTCATCACGGGCATGCTGGCAGCCAGCGTTCTTGGAATATTCCTCGTCCCTGTCTTGTTTGTGGTGGTCGAGCGAATCGCCAAGAAAGAGACCTCACGTGGCAGTAGCTCAGCCCGCAGTGCTCGAAGGAGAACACAGCTGATGCGAAGAATTTGCACAGCTGCTGTTCTGTCCACTTCTTGTTGACTGGCTGCACCGTGGGTCCCAAGTACAAGCGCCCGCCACTCCAGCCTCCAACCGACTTTTATGCAGAGCGGCAGATAACCACAGAGTTCGGAAGCGGATCTGGCTTGGTGGGACCTGTTCAAGGATCCTGTTCTTCAAAGTCTCATTCGAGAAGCGCTGAAGAACAACTACGACCTGCAAGTCGCCTTGGCCCGGGTGGAGCAAGAACGCGCACTTGCGGGTGTGACTCGTTCCGAATATTTCCCTCAAGTAGGATACGGCGCAAGCATTTCCGGACAGCGGGCCCCCTTTCCCTTCGTTGCGAGCCATACATATTATTCCTATAACTTGAACACTATCTGGGAAATAGACCTGTTTGGGCGCATCCGCAGACTGAATGAAGCGCAACGTGCCGTGTATTTTGCAAGCGAGGAAGCCAAACGTGACGTTCGTCTTCTCGTGCTCGCAGAAGTTGCTCAAGGATACTTTCAATTGCGTGCGCTTGATGCCGATCTCGAAATTTCACGCCGAACAGTCAAGAGTTTCCAGGACACTCTGGACATCTTTCAACGCAAATTTGAAGGTGGTGCTGCTTCCGGCCTAGAGGTCGCTCGGGCACGAGCGGCTCTCAGCGAACGTCGCGGCCGCAATTCCAGACCTTAAGCGACAGATTGTTGCCCAGGAAGCGGCGTTGAACTTGCTCTTGGGGCGCAATCCTGGCGCCGATTGACCGAGGCGCTGCTTTGGCGGATCAGTTCGACCCGCCTGACGTGCCTACCGGTTTGCCTTCACAGTTGTTGGAGCGCCGACCCGATGTCCGCCAGGCCGAGGAAACTCTGATAGCTGCAAACGCTAACGTCGGCGTCGCAAAGGCCAATTTTTTCCCGACGATTTCCTTAACAGGCCTGCTTGGTGGAGTAAGCCCCCAACTGTCCGAGCTCACCGCCGGCGGCAAAGCGTGGAGCCTTGCCGGCAATTTGGCCGGTCCTCTATTTACGGCCGGCCGCTTGAAGAACGAATATCGGGCAGCTCTGGCGCAACGCGACCAAGCAAGAATTGCCTTTGAGAAAACGGTTACGCAGGCGTTTGGTGAGGTTTCGTCGTCGCTCTCGGCCCATCAAGAGTTGGCCAAGGCGTACGAAAACGAGCTTGATCTCAGTCGGGGCTTACCGTGAGTCAGTCCAGCTGTCCAGCGTTCGGTATGACAGCGGACTCGCTAGTTATCTCGAAATCATCGACGCTGAGATCCAAATGTATCCCGTGGAGCTTTCCGCAATCATCTATGACCTCGGCCGTAAGGTGGCCCTCGTCAATTTGTATCGAGCGCTGGGAGGTAGCTGGAACCTGAACGATTCGCAGTGGATTAGCGCGACGTCCACGCCTGCGAAGTCACCTAATCCTTAGAAAAGTTGACTGGCAAGTTGTGAAAGGAAGTTCTCCGATCCAAGAATCAGATCGCCCGATGAATTTTGGAGAGATCGCAATATCCATGGATCGATACTCGGTGTCGACTCCTGGCGTTCCTTCGTGGTGGAGAGGCTAAGCTGATGTCCAAACAAGAAGGGTCACATGAAGAACAATCCCTGAAGCGTAAGAAATACGAAAAAGAGCTTAAGCGACTGCAGGGGGAACTGTGCAAATTGCAGGATTGGGTGAAGTATAAAGGACTGCGCGTCATGGTCGTCTTTGAGGGACGCGACGCCGCCGGCAAGGGCGGTACAATTCGCGCGATTACCGAGCGCGTCAGCCCACGCGTCTTCCGCCTCGTTGCTTTGCCAGCCCCGTCGGATCGCGAAAAGAGCCAGATGTACATCCAACGCTACTTTCGGCATTTTCCCGCCGCGGGCGAGATCGTCATCTTCGACCGCAGTTGGTACAACCGCGCTGGTGTTGAACATGTCATGGGATTTTGCACTGAAGAGCAGTATCGCCAGTTCCTCAAACTTTGCCCCGCGTTCGAAAAATACATCGTGGATGCCGGGATTATTCTCATCAAATACTGGCTCGAAGTAGGAAAGAAGGAACAGCAGCGTCGTTTCGAAGCCCGCGTTAAAGATCCTCTTCGCCAATGGAAACTTAGTCCAATGGATTTGGAATCCTTCCGCCGCTGGTATGAATACTCGCGGGCCCGAGACAAGATGCTCGAGGCGACCGACTCCAAGCACGCACCGTGGTGCCTAGTTCGCTCAGATGATAAGCGCAAGGCGCGTCTGAATTGCATCTCTCATTTTCTCAGCATGATTCCGCATAAGAAAGGTACCCCGGGAGAGAGTCAAATTGCCGAAGCGTTCCGAAAAGCATAGTTACGACGATCAAAAATCAATTAAGGGGCACAAATTCATACTGGAGAGATATTAGGTCGATCGAATTCGCTCGAGAAGTGCACTCTGCTCGAGACGCGTGAGTGACTCAGCGAGTACAGTATTAAATCACGTGGAGCTCACCCCATTCGCTCCATGAGTCCGGAAGAGGCACTATGCCGTTCCTTACGTTTACTACCGCTCCTCTTACAGAATTACGAGCACGGCCTACTAGCAGGTAGAAGCTTTCGACTACCTGCGTGAAGACACGAAGGCTCGTATAGAAACTAACTTATACGCAGCCCGCGGGGATGGGGAACTCATCTGGATCGGCATCAGCGATTCGTTTAACCCGAAATTGGCGCAAAAAGTAACCGTGGGCTCGTCAAGCTAATCGTGAAAAGATTGATGAAGCAAAACATCCTGTAGCACTTTCCGATCCGCGAACCAGTCCTTAGGAGGCAGACTTGGGCAGCATGCCAAATCCAGGTACCGAGTCCGATGTTTCCAAGATTGCTGCACTATGGGAAGCGTGGAATGCAGCTCTGAAAGGCAATGATGCTAACGGCCTTCTGGCTTTAATGACTGACGACGTCGTTTTCGTTCATGGGAACGGTCAATGCGTCTGCGGTAAAAAAGAGTTTCAGGAGCACATCCTTAAAAGTTTTGGACGATTTGACTTTGATCGTAAATATTCACCCGCCGAACTGGTTGTTGTTGGCAAATGGGCGTTTCAAATCTGCGAAGTGGAAACTACGCTGACAGCAATTCGAGGGGGAGTACAGGTTCATGCTACCTCAAGAACTATAGTCGTGTTCATCCGGCAGCCAGACACCTCGTGGAAAGTGGCACGGGTACTCGAATTGCGGGACTGAGCGTTAGTCTGGCGGTCACTCCTGAAGCATCGCTCCGGCAACGCCATCATATTTCTTCCCGCGTGTAGGAGGTGCCTGAAGTGCCTGACAGCATAAATCGCGATTCAAATCACAGCATTCCTGCCGGATCACGTCGATAATTTTAATTGAGTCGTGAGTCGGTCGGCGCGATTTCTTACGGATCGTTATTTTTATCAACAGTATCCTGGTGCTAAATCCCTTGGACGTACCGAGGAGGGTGAGGCTCAGCGCCTTTAAGCGATCATGAATAGTTTGCAAGCCTAGAACTCCACAGGACGGGCCTAGGGATTTCCCTAGTTGTCGCGATTCTTCAGCACTGATAAGAGTCAATCAGCATTTAAGTGATGAGAGCCGCGCTCCAACGATGGTTATGGTTGGTGATCGTTTTGCCTGCCGTCACCGTGTTTGCCGCGGAGCCGGAACACGGCCTGCCGCAGTCCGCCGTCAGAATCGAACATTGGGGTGGCTTCATCACCAATTCGATGATCGTCAGTTGGGTTGTCACCATCGCTTTGATCATCTTCACCAGAGTCGCGACGCGGGACATGAAGGGTGTCCCAGGCGGGGCGCAAAACCTTCTGGAATGGCTGATCGAAAGTCTGTACAGCTTTTTGGAAGACATCATTGGCCCTCACTTGGTCAAGCGGACGTTTTGGTTTCTAGCGACAATCTTCATCTTCATTCTCTCAGCAAATTGGCTTGGTCTGATTCCCGGCGTTGGCACGATTGGATGGGGACATAAGACTCCGAACGGTTTCGTGGTTGACCAACCGCTATTCCGCGGCGCGAATGCCGATCTGAACCTGACATTCGCCATGGCAATTATCTTTTTCGCTTGTTGGATTTTCTGGGCGCTGCAGGAACTTGGTCCGATCGGATTCGTCAAAGAATTGTTCGGCCCGAAAGGTGAGACAACCGGGTTCTTGAAAATACTAATGATCGTCGTATTTTTCGCGTCTGGCTGCTTGGAAATCATCTCCATTCTGTTTCGGCCGGTCTCCCTTGGTTTTCGTCTTTACGGCAACATCTTCGCCGGGGAAACCATGCTGGAGACCATGGCTCGGCTGAAGCCCGGCTTCGGCTGGTTGTTGCCAATTCCGTTTTACTTCATGGAGTTGTTGGTGGGGTTGGTGCAGGCGCTGGTTTTCATGTTGTTGTGCGCTGTGTTTACGCTGCTCATTTGTCAACACGAAGAAGCAGCACCGCCAACAGGGCGCAAGATTGAACAACATATTTCGCCAGCTTGACCGTGTTCAGTCGCGGGAGCCGGAGAAAACAAAGGGAGGTACGACGTATGCTGGCAGCCATATTAGCACCGGAGTTAGGCGGAAACCTCACCGTTGGTTTGGCCGCGCTCGGCGCGGCGGTGGGAGTGGGGTTGATTGGCATGAAGGCTTCCGAAGCCGTGGGACGTAATCCTGGCGCGTCCACGAAGATCTTGGTCCAGGCTATTCTGGCTATTGCCTTTGCAGAAGCGATCGTGTTCTACGCTTTGTTTCTGGTCAAACAGTAACCACCGGGAGGGCGCAGAACCATGAATGCCTTTATTTTATTGGCCGTCGCCCAGAGCGAAGGCCAGGTCGCGCAGATCGCCCGGACCTTTGGCGTGGACTGGCAGCATTTGGGGGCGCAGATCGTCAGCTTCTCGATCGTGTGCGCCGTCCTCCACAAATTCGCCTATCGGCGCATCCTCGCGATGCTGGAACAGCGACGTGAACACATCGCCCTAGGCATCGCCAACGCCGAGAAAATCAAAGTGGAACTAGACAAGACCGAAACCCAGCGCCAAGAAGTGTTGGCCCAGGCACACACCCAAGGTGCCAAATTCATCCAGGAAGCCCAGGCTGCCGCGGCTCGGGTGCAGCAAGAGGAAACAAAGAAAGCCATTGCTGCTGCCGAACAGATTACGGCTAAGGCGCGCGAAGCCGCCTCGCAGGACCACGACCAAATGCTCGCCGAACTCAAACGAGAGGTCGGCAAGCTGGTGGTGCGGGCCACGACTAGGGTCACTGGCAAGATTCTGACCGCGGAAGACCAGCGACGCCTGGCTGAGGAAACTTCCAAAGAGATTTCAGTGCAATGAAAATCACGAAAAAAGCGAAACGCGAAGCCAGACAGCTGTACCGCCTTTGTTTGGTGAACACATTGCTCGATGAGAATCGTGCCCGGCAAGTTGCACGACGCGTCATCGCGACCGCTGGACGAGACTGCTCCTCCATCCTCGCGCATTTTCTGAGGTTAGTGAAACTCAACAGTGCCCAGCACATGGCCACGATCGAGAGCGCCACCGCTTTGCCGGCCGATTTACAAACTTTTGTACAAGCCGGCTTGACGCGCCGGTACGGGCCGGGGTTGAGCACCAGGTTCGCACAGCGCCCTGAGTTGATTGGCGGAATGCGGATTCAGGTGGGATGCGATGTTTATGACGGTAGTGTGCGGGCCGGACTGGAAGCGTTGGAGAAAAGTTTTTGAAGCAGGGTGACTATGACGGACCTACTACGAGAGATTGAAGCGCAAATCGCTGGCGCGAAGGCCACGGCGGCGAAGCAAAACGTAGGAGTCATTCGTGAGGTTGGTGACGGTGTCGCTAAGATCGAAGGCCTGAGCGACGCCATGCTAAACGAGATGATCGACCTCGGCAACGGCGTTATCGGCCTGGCATTGAACCTCGACGAAACCGAGGTCGGCGTCGTAATTCTCGGGGACTTCACGCAACTGAAAGAGGGCGGGGAAGCCCGCACGACCGGCAAGGTCTTGCAAGTGCCGGTGGGCAAGGGACTACTGGGTCGCGTGGTGAACTTGCTGGGCGAACCTATCGACGGTAAAGGGCCGATTAAGAGCGAGAAGTCCTATCCAGTGGAAAAGACCGCGCCCGGTATTATTCGGCGACGCTCGGTCAGTCAACCGGTGCAAACCGGGATCATGCCGATTGACGCGATGATTCCGATAGGCCGCGGCCAACGCGAATTGATCATCGGTGATCGGGGCACGGGCAAGACAACGATCTGCATCGACACGATTATCAGCCAGGCTCGGCTGAACAAAGCCGCCGAACTGGCGAGCGACAAGGATTACCGGCCGCTTTACTGCATCTACGTTGCGATCGGCCAAAAACAATCCACCATCGCGCGGGTTATCTCGGTTCTCGAACAGGCCGGCGCGTTGCCGTACACGATCATCGTGGCATCCCCGGCCTCTGACTCCGCCGCCAACCAATATCTCGCGCCGTTTGCTGGTGCGGCGATGGGCGAGTGGTTTATGGATAACGGCATGGACGCGCTGATTGTTTACGACGACCTATCTAAGCAGGCCGTGGCATACCGGCAAGTGTCGCTCCTATTGAAGCGCCCGTCGGGTCGTGAGGCGTATCCGGGCGATGTGTTTTACCTGCATAGTCGGTTGCTCGAGCGCGCGGCGCGAGTTGGGGAGAAGTATGGCAATGGGTCCCTCACGGCTTTGCCTATTATCGAAACACAGGCCGGCGATGTTTCCGCGTATATCCCGACCAACGTTATCTCGATTACTGACGGCCAGATCTTTCTAGAGACCGATCTGTTCCATCAAGGTGTGCGGCCCGCGATCAACGTTGGCATTTCGGTCTCACGCGTTGGCTCGGCAGCGCAAGTCAAGGCCATAAAGCAAGTCGCCGGTCAACTCAAGGGCGATCTTGCTCAGTTCCGGGAGCTGGCGGCATTTGCGCAGTTCGGCTCGGACCTCGATGCCAAGACGCAAGCGCAGATCGATCGCGGCAAACGGATCATGGAGATTTTCAAGCAGGGGCAATACAACCCGATTCCCGTGGAAATCCAGGTGGTGGTGATCTGGGCCGCGCAAAACGGATACTTGGATCACGTGCCCGTCGCGCGGGTCAAGGAATTCCAAAACAAGTTGACGGAATACTTCACCACGCGCAAAGGCCAGCTGCTCGCCAAAATCGGAAGGGAAAAGGCGCTGAGCGACGAAATTACCGCCGAGCTGAGGGCTGCCGCGGAAGAATTCAAGGACACCTGGAAATGAACAATACGCGGTGAGATATGCTCAGCCCACGTGAGCTTCGCCGAAGGATCAGGTCGATCACCAGCACTGCGCAGATCACCCGCGCGATGCAGATGGTGGCAGCTTCCAAGATGCGCAAGGCGCAACAGGCCACGCTGATGACGCGGCCGTTCGCACGACTACTGTATCGAATCCAGCGCTACGCCGTTACTCACGCCCGTGAGTTCACTCATCCACTGCTGGAAGTGCGCGCCGTTCGTAAACGCGCGGTGATCCTCATCGGCACCGACAAAGGGTTGTGTGGGGCGCTCAACACCAACCTGTTTCGAGTGGCAACGCAATTTGATCCGGCGACGACTGTATTCATCGCGGCCGGCAAGCGCGCCGCACAGTTCGTCGTGCGCACCCACCGGCAGTTGGCGGCCGAGTTTGCTTTCGGGGACTCGCCGCGATTCGACGAAGCTCGGCCGATTGCCAACTTTGCGCGTGATCTATTTTTGAAGGGCGAGGTCGATGAAGTTAAGGTTGTCGCGACGCTATTCATCAACACCCTGTCACAGAAGACTGGCATGGCGGAGTTTCTGCCGATTGGCGAAATCAAAAACCTGAAGATACCCGGTGCGGAATCCGAAGCCGCCCAGGCCTCCGACACAACCGATGTCCTCTTTGAACCCAGTCCAGAGGAGGTTCTCTCCTATCTCTTGGGGCATTATCTCAACATTTTTATATACAGAGCCTTGCTGGAAGCGAAAGCCAGTGAACAAAGCGCTCGCATGGTGGGCATGAAGAACGCCACCGATAGTGCAAGTGACCTGACCAAAGATTTAACCCTCGAATACAACAAGTTACGACAGGGCAATATCACTAAGGAATTGTTGGACATTGCCGGAGGCCAGCTGGGAAGTGAGTAGCGGGAGAGTGGCACATGAATAAAGGCAAAATTGTTCAAGTCGTTGGTCCGGTTGTGGATGTCGAATTCACGGAAACCTTGCCGGCCATCTACAACGCGTTAACGGTCGAATTTAAAGTCGACAACGAGCAGTTCACACTAACACTCGAAACGCAGCAGCATCTCGGTGATCACTGGGTCCGATCCGTCTCCATGTCCGGCACCGAAGGTCTTAAACGCGGGTATGAAGTCATAGATACTGGCGCGCCCATTTCCGTGCCCGTCGGAGATGGAGTGATGGGGCGAGTGTTCGATGTATGCGGCAACCCGGTCGACGAACGCGGACCGATCAAAGCAGACAAGTACTACCCGATCCACCGCCCGGCGCCTAAGCTCGTAGACCAAGCGCCATCACCGCAAGTTCTTCCCACCGGCATCAAGGTCCTCGACTTGATTTGCCCTTTCCTAAAAGGAGGCAAGGTCGGTGCATTCGGCGGTGCCGGCACAGGCAAGACCGTCATCATCATGGAACTGATCAACAACATCGCCAAGCTCCACGGCGGGGTGTCGGTCTTCGCCGGCGTCGGCGAACGCACCCGGGAAGGCAACGATCTCTACAATGAAATGTCGGAGGCGGGAGTCATTAGGCAAGACAACCTCGGCGCGTCGAAAATCGCTCTCGTATACGGCCAGATGAACGAACCGCCCGGCGCGCGCCTTCGTGTCGCCCTGGCAGGCCTCGCCATGACGGAATATTTCCGGGACGAGAGGAATCAGGATGTACTCCTTTTTATCGACAACATCTTCCGGTTTTCTCAGGCTGGATCCGAAGTGTCGGCTTTGCTCGGCCGCACCGCAAGCGCCGTTGGTTACCAGCCGACTCTTGCCGCTGAAATGGGCGTGCTCCAGGAACGTATTACCTCCACCAAGAAGGGCTCGATTACCTCGTTTCAGGCGGTGTACGTACCGGCGGACGACCTAACCGATCCGGCGCCAGCCACTACGTTCGCGCATCTGGATGCGACCATCGTCTTAGAGCGGTCGATAGCAGAGTTAGGTATCTACCCGGCGGTTGATCCGCTCGCCTCCACTTCCCGGGCGCTCGCGCCGGAAATTGTTGGCCAGGAGCACTACGATGTAGCGCTGGGTGTGCAGCGTGTCCTCCAGCGCTACAAGGATCTACAAGACATCATCGCGATTCTAGGCATGGACGAACTGTCACCCGAGGACAAGACCTCAGTGATGCGCGCCCGCAGGATCCAACGCTTCCTCAGCCAGCCCTTTACCGTGGCGGCCGTGTTTAGCGGACGCGAAGGCAAACAAGTGCCGGTCGCCGAAACCGTGCGTGGCTTCAAAGAAATTCTCGACGGCAAACACGACGCTGTATCTGAAGGTGAGTTCTACATGAAGGGCGGCATTGACGAAGTCAAACCAAGTTGAAATATGGCCAAGACCCTCAGACTTGAAATCGTCACCGCTGAAGGCTCGGTGTACAACGAGGACGTGGAAATGGTCACATTGCCGGGCGTGACTGGCCAATTCGGGGTGTACCCACAACACGTCCCACTTATTACACAGATGGTGCCGGGCGAAATCACAGTGCGTAAAGACGGTCGCGACGCCTTCCTCGCGACGGGTGCTGGCCTCATCGAAGTCAGGTCCACTAGCGTCACGATCCTCACTGATCTGGCGGTTCAAGCCGACAAAATTGACGAGGCGAAGGCCGAAGAAGCTCGACGACGCGCCGAAGCGCGGCTCAAAGATAAACTCTCCGACGAAGAAGTCGCCCACGTCAACGCCTCGCTCGCTCGCTCTTTAGCCCAATTGCGTGTCAAGCGCCGGCAGCGCGGCTGAAGCGCCCAAACAATTCTAAGCACGCCCAGCGCGATTTGCTCGGCGCGCTTAGCGTGCTGCGGCAGTTCGTTCCAGACCTTCCCCAGTGTGCCGTGGCCGCCTGCCTTTAGGCCCAGCATGCCGGCGATTTGCCCCGACCTGAATGCCGACCCCGGTCAAGAGGCCGATCAACACGGTGCGCGAGAGGAAGTCGGCCAGAAATCCAAGCGCATGAGGCAGTTTCCGCCAGCTACCAAACTCCGGGAGTTCGACGCCCCGCAAATGAATCGCAGTGCGAACCGCGGAAGTAGCGACAGAAAATAACTGATGAATCGTCGGGCCCGCGAGCCACATGACGGATGATTCCTTTCGGCTAGGTGACAACGCAGCCAAGAATGGATTGCATGATCCTGCACCGTCGGGAATATGGACGAGAAGGACGTTCCCAGCAAGGCAAGCCAAACCAAACACTTCCACCACCGGCCTTACGACGTGCGATCCTCCCAGTCGACCCACTCAACTGGATGAGCCGCGCGATACGCGCTTACCGCTTCCCCGAGAGTCGTGAAGAAGGTATGTTCACCGAAGCGCGCGAAGAGCCCAAAACGCTTCAGCTTGTCCTTGACCGGGTCTTTCATCTCAGCGAAACACAACGCAACTCCGGCGGCATTCAGGGCGTCGTCAAGTTCGCAAACAGCATCGGCCGCGGTGACGTCGACGCTTGTGACCGGTTCTGCCGCAACCACGAGCCAGCGGACGGGCGTCGGCGAACTTGTAACTGCATCGAGGACGCGTTCGTGGAATAGCTCCGCATTCGCGAAGAAGAGTGGTGCATCCCAACGGAACAGTACGAGGCCTGGTATCAAGCGTGCCTCCGGGTACCGGGTGATGTCATGATAGCCCTTCACGCGATCGACTCGGCCGAGCACAGCCGAATGTGGGCGCCAGCCGTCCCATAGGAACTCAATCACGGCAATTACGATCGCGAGCGCAATACCCGGAATGGCGCCGAGCGTGGCCACACCTGCGAAGCAGGCCATCGAAAGCCAGAACTCCCAGCGCTGGATGCGATAGATACGGCGCAGATCCGACACTTCGAATAGGCCGATGGCTGCAGCGATCACGACGGCAGCTAGTGCGGTGTGCGGCAGATCCCTGAGCAGGTTGGGAGCAAGCACCAGCAACAATGCGATTGCAAGCGCTCCCACGACGCCTGTCAGCTGGGTCTTGGCGCCCGCCGCCTCAGCCACCGGGGTACGCGACGAGCTGCTGCTGATCGGGAAACCCTGAAAGAAGGACGTAGCGAGATTCGCAACTCCGAGGCCCACCATCTCCTGGTTCGGATTGACTTGTGTATGCAGACGGGCTGCATAGGTTCGAGAAAGCACGCTCGTGTCCGCGAATGATACGAGAGCGACCGCGAGCCCAGCCGTGATGATAGGTACAAGGTCGAGATGGACAAGGGGAAGACGTGGCGAGGGTAATCCCCGCGGCAATGGGCCAAGTACAGACACACCGGCGCGTGTTGCGAGGCCGAAGGCCGCAACTACGACAGTCGCGATAGCCACAGCGATCAGAATGCCTGGTATCTTTGGCCGGCGCTTCAGTAACAAAATGAGGGCGAGAGTGCTGACACCGATTGCAAGCGTCGTGGTGTTCGTCTTCCCCGCTAGCACCTGGTCGATGATTCCCCACGCATAGCGCAGCGGTCCTTTCGCAGTGACAGAGAAACCGAATAGCTTCGGCACTTGGCTCAGCAGCACCGTCAGAGCGATGCCGTTCATGTAGCCGTAGCGGATTGGCTTTGAGAGCAGCTCGGTGATAAAACCCAGATGCGCCAGACCTAACGCGATGCACGTAACGCCGGAGACAAGTGCCATCATTCCGGCCAATGCGACCGCACGTTGCGGTTCGCCCGCTGAAAGCGGTAGCACAACTGTGAGGATTACGGCCGCAAGTGCTGAATCCGGCCCGAGAATGAGAATGCGGCTCGGACCGAAGAGGGCATATGCGAGCAGGGGCACGATGGTCGCGTAAAGACCGTTGATGCCCGGTAATCCAGATGCCTCAGCATACGCGATGCCGACCGGCACGAGCATGGCCGTCATGACGAGGCCGGCCACAAGGTCGTCCCGCAGCCAGAACGATTTGTACTGACGCAGAATGCTCAGTCCAGGCAGCCAGCGTATCCATCCGGGTCGACTCGCCTGCGTTGCATGGCGAACGATTCGGCCAGGCTCACTGGTGTCGGAAGAGGACAATTTATCCATGGTAGCTCGGTAGCGGTTGCCGACAAGGTTGGCGACGAGAGCGTTTCAAAACACGACCTTTATCACCCGCATGAAAAGTTCTTCCGGAGAGAAAATAGTAAGCAGAAGAGGCAAAAGAGGAGCTGCCGTGGCGACGGCCAGACGAGTGATGTCCTGGAGCCCGAACGGTATCGAACGCATCTCGCTTACGACGGCATAGCTGTTGCCAAGGTCGGCGAGCGACTGGATATCAGCCGACCCCAGGAGCTCCTCGGCCGGATGTCCGAGGACCCATTTCTGTTGGAAGCTCTCGACGTAACGCTGAGCGAGTAGGCCGTAGTCGGCCAATCCCTTCCTTTTTGCGTGGGACATCCCCGGAGTAAACATTACGAGTGGACCGAGGATGGCCATGACGAAGAAAACTATAAAGCCGGCGATTTGTAACTTGAAGGACGTCAAGCTCTCTCCCCCGTAAAGAACTCGAGCCGGCGACCAGGCCGGCGAGCATGGCACCCTGTGCAAAGAGGACCGGGCCGAAGGCGTAGGCACTCCTCCCGAGGAAAGCAAGACCGGCGCTGCGATCGGGATGAGTCGGAATAAGGTTCAGGTCGATCCTGGAGACCTGCCAGAGAAACCGAAACCAGATAAAGAGCCTCAAGTACCAGCGCAGGAGGAGGAACTGCAGGATGGGAATGCTGACGAACACGTACCAGATCCCCGCAGGCGTGAGATGCCAGCGTCCGCCCGGCATGGCGTACCATGTCGGTGCGATGATCGCGATCCTACTACGCCAGAGCCACAGGCCAAGTGTGTAAACAAGTAGCAAGAGCCCAAGCTCGATCAGGATGGAGTTGCGCAGCCTTACGGCCGAGTTGATTGCGCGCTCAAAAAGGGGCAAGTCCTGCGGCACGACAATGCCTCGTTCGATGAAGCGACGCACAACGGGACGTATGCGCGAGTGAACAATCAACTCGGCAGCGATGAGGACCGGAAGTGCGACGAGGAATCGGACATGTACTTCAACATCGTGAAAGAAGGAAAGCTGACCGACGCCGCCTGTCGAAGAGTTCAAGGCCGAGAGTAGCAACAGCGGCAACCATGAGAGCAGGGTAATGATGATCAGCCGGCGATACAACATTTCCAAGGCATCTCCGGCGAGATGCGACTTCAGAAAGAACTGATAGGTCGGGCCACCCAATACGAGCGAGAAATCATTTGGTTTCTCAAGCAAGTTGGATTCCCTGACAGCACGTGGCCTGACTGAGCGAATTGTTCCGTTGTGGTCGCATGCGTGTATGTTGCTTAAATGAGTTTTGCGACACCATGTCGGCCACTGTCCGGAAATTCCTTGAAATCGCAGGCTCTGTAACAGACTCTCTTTTCTCCGCGTTGTTTGCCGGAGATTTCCGCTGTTCCCCAGCTTGACAATCCATCTAGTTGCCCTCACCTGTAACGACAATTTCCGAGTCTGTCGAACCGCACATTCCGTAGATGGTCCCGGCAATACATGCTCCCAGCGAGAACTTGTAACATCCCGGCCGCTTGGCGACGACTGAGATCGGCCTGTCAGATCCGCCGATAATCGCACCGGGCGTGTCAAAAGGAGAAGAGGGTCCAAAATCAAGAATGAAACCTGTATTTTTCGCCGAGCTTTGCCACGTGACCGTTGTTCCCGTTTTCACACAGAAGGGGGTATTCGACTTCGAATTCGGTATGGCCGGCGTAACCGTAGCCGAAGTCCCGCCCTTGCGTTTCAGATCCACTACACATGGATTCGAAGGGGATCCGCAACGATTCGAGGCGGTGCAGATACTCGCTGGATTGGTTTCCGAGCAAACGTACTTGTTGGATCGTTTATTTTGAGCATTCGCAACTAAAAGGCTCGCCAGCGATAGTGACAACAGGAGTCCACTAAACCACAAGACCAGCCTGGACTGACTTTTCACGAGGGGAACCTCCTTACAAAGAGAGTTCAAGAACCATGCAACCATTGACGTTCAACGACTCTCTTCGTGAGTGCCCGCCTTATGCCAGTCGATTATGTTGACGAGCTTCCAGGGATTTTGGCGGAGCTGGAATTCTAGCTGTCCTTCTTTGTTGATAATCAACTGTGCCGCGGGATAGAGCACGCCGGAGCTCTATCCTTGTCGGAGTCGTTTATCTCGATCTCGCCTGCGGTCAAATTAAAAGCTGTGCTTTGGGTGTTGTAATAATGCTCACCGAATCTGAGCAGACGGTTTGTGACGAACCGAATCTTGCGGCCGGTTGGCGTGGGCACCAGGCGAATGTAACTGAGGTCATAGCCAATCGTGCCAGTTATGGCAATGCGACCCACGGACTTCATCCTGGTGAGCGCATTTACCAGGCCCTTATTCTGGCCTTGCTTAAAGGCGTCGACGAGGATAGCTCGATCATCGTCGGTCGAGAACTCATAGATGGTCACCTTCACGCTGATTACCCTGCCCATCTGGGTGCTAGTTCCCATCGCAGTTGCGTCAATAACCTCTTCGCCCCTGTCATCAGCAGAAAGAGCGAGGGTGGCCGCCAACAGAAGCATTACGACCAGGAAACTGCCGTAGCAGAATCTGCGAACTCTGGACTCGCATGGATTCCTTTGAATCATTTAATTTTCTCCTTGCTCGGAACCCTTGCGATGTACCAAACCGACCTGCGAGAGACAGGACGAAGCTTAGAAGGAACGCTCTATATTCCAGCGATACCTTTGTTCTGCAGAACACGCACTACAACGCGACGATTCTCCGCCTGGCCTTCCGCCGTTTTGTCGTTGCCGACCTGGTGGCTCTCTCCCATCGCCCCTGGGGCCAGCATTCTGGTGAGGGAGATGTGTCCCTGCTGAACCAGGATATTGGTCACCGCGTCGGCGCGATCTTCGCTGAGCCGTTGGTTTAGGGTTACGCTGCCAACGGAGCTAGCGTAGCCTTTTACCTCGATCATGTAGCCGTCGATAGTTTTGGCTTTATCCGCCAATGCCAGCAGTTGGGGGTTGTACTTCGAATCCACTTTGACCTTGCCGTTGTCGAAGTAAACGGTTACCTCATCAAAGATATAGTAATCGTCTAGTTGGCCGAAGCGCGCGATCGCGGCGTCAACAGCCGCCTTATTTGCAGCGATCTTGGCTTGGTGTTCGGTCAACTGCGCCTGCTGTTGTTGTAGGGCTTCGTTCTGCGCTTTCAATGCAGCGTTCTGTTTTTCCAACTCTGCTTGGTTCTGCTGCACCTGCACCTTGGTTTGGTGCATGCCAGCTTCAATTTTTTCAGCGTCCTCAAGGTCGTTGCCTTTGAAAGCGACGGACTGTGCCAACAGTTGGTTTTGCTGATTGTAGGTCCCTTCAACTTTAACGGCGAGCCCAGGGATGAGCGCTGCCATCGACATTTGCTTCCGGCGTGCCTTGAAGACACCCTGGACCTGTCCCACTTGAGTGCTATCACTCAGCAGAACGGTAACGTCCGGAGAATTCGAAGTCTGGACAATCATGGTATCGCCGTTACGCGCTTTGATTATGCCTTCGACCTTTGCGGTCTGAGCGGCGACGATCGGGCTCAATAACGCGAGTCCGATCAAGGATAATATTACGAGATAGTTGATTTTATATACGCTGGGCTGGTCCATAACCCCTCCTCCTACCGAACTTGCATCGCGCCGCGGGCCACGATATGACGGATGCCAAAGCCTGCTTCTCGAACCGATGCTAGGTCTGGATTGATGGTACGCTCAACTAGGGAAATCCCTAGGACGGCCGGATCGTAGGTGGAGGCCGAGGTTGGCTATATGCTCGGTTCGACCGAGACTGGCCGTTCACAAGCGGACTTTAGACGACCTATTTTGGTTTACCGAGCCAGGAATAGTGCCACGCGACGGACACATTTTTGTAGTTCCCGCCAAAGCGAATATAAGCACCATCGTTAAGACCGACCTTGATGGTCTGATGTTTGGCCACGGGGAAGAACCGGTGACACCGACCCGTGAGTTGGTCAGCCTGGTATCAGGATTGGCGACTCCGCTAAGGGAGGTTGTACCCCGTACCAGAAATTGCCGTCAAGAGAGAACCAGAGGAAAGATCTTATGTCGTAGCTAAGGGATTGTCGCCGGGCACGACCGCATTTAGACTTGGTCGAGCCCGTGATGGAAACTTGCGATAGCATCGTGACCAACGGAAAACTCAAGAAAAATTCAACTGGCAGGTGAAGCCCGGCGTGGTGCGCCAAGTCCCTGCCGGTCTTCAATCCAAGCCTCTTTCTTCTCCTCAGCATCCTCAAACGATCGGGCAATCGTTGCGTCCAGTCTGACTTGGTAACGCCGAAGCGGTTCGTGGCGCTCCGTGGGCAGGGCTGAGATCAAATCGCACAGTAAGGCTTTCATGCGCCGCATGACCTGGAAGCTGGGCGCACCGTAGTAACGAATCTCATCGAACGCGAGGATAAGAAAATCCTCCCAGGAAGGATATGGCACGAGAAGCTAGGGGTAAACCTAAGTCAACCGAAGATGGACCAACGTGTAGACGACGCTTGTTTATCTCTAGCGATTCTGACATGGTACAAATCCCCTAATAAGCTACCCTGTCAGGTTTAACAGTTGTAGAGACCTCGTCTGTTGGAGTATAAAAAATACGGGCGGCGAGAGTGGGGTGTCTCTTTCTTCATTCGTCGACGTTCCTTACGCCCCATGCATAACAATCGATTTAGAGATTTGGAAGTGTCGCTTCCTAGATAAAAGCCACAATTCCAGGGTTCAATTCCTGGGAGGGCGGAATAAGGCGGATGAATCTCGAAAACCGTCGGGAAAGGTTTTCCGGATGCGATTGATTTCTCATGTACCGTTTCTGCTCGCTCTTGCGTTAATCAGTGCCAGCGCTTCTGCCCAGGTGCGTTCAAAGAAAGATGTCCTGATTCTTAATGAGGTAGGCCTCTCGCATTCCCCAACCGACGTAATGACCCAACAAATTGTAAGTGGCGTGGAACGGACGACACGCCGAGACGTTGAGTTTTTCTCGGAAAGCCTCGATTTACTCTCCCTTCCAGGCACACCGTCGCTTGCCGAAGCCCGGGATTGGCTTGTCAAGAAGTATGGCGGTCGTAATCGGGAAGGTCCCCGTTTCTCGCATTTATTCCAATCACATCGAAGTCAACGGAGAAACATATATTCGGTTCTCGAGAACAGAATGAATTGCCGGGATCAGGTGAGTTTTCATTCGGGATTTCCAGACGTAACCCTGAGCGCCCACCTCCTGGCAAGCCTTAACGAATTCTTCGCCAGTATTAATCGTTAGGAATACAAACTTGGCGGTGGAACCGGACTTTATCAATTTATGGACTGCGTCAATGCCGTTCATCAGAGGCATCGTGATGTCAACCACAACAACGTCCGGATTGAGGCGCTGAACCTCTGATACAAGCAATGCCCCATCGCTTGCTATGCCAACGATTTCAAAGTGAGGTAGCAGTAGTGCGATTTCAGCTTCCAAGAATTCGTTGTGGTCATCGGCCAAAAATATGCGCGGGCGAATCAAGTTCGCCTCCGTCCAAAACGCACACGTGAACTCGCATCGGTCACGCAGGCAGCCATGGCGCAACACTAAATCCGGGGGAATGCTAGGGGGTGTGAACGCACTTCGCTACTGGGGAAATCCCTAGCCGATTAATCTGCAGGTTGTAGGGAGTCTTACGACTTGTGGTGTGTGGCTCTCGCGTGCGGGGACGGCTCGGGATCGGCAAAGACTAGCCCGTGTTTCAAAGCATAGAGTATCAACCCTGCATTACTTTTGAGGTGAAAGGCTTCTATGATGTGATGCTTGATGTGGAATTCAACAGTCTTTTCACTTAAATTGAGCAAACCCGCGATTTCTTTTATGGGACGTCCCTCGGCATACAACTGAACGATTTCTCGCTGTCGTTGGCTCAATTCCTTGGTGAACTGACGCGCGCGCTCTCTCGTGGAAACCCAATATTCCCTCATTTGGGGACTCAAATAGGCCTTTCCACGCAACACGTGGTCAATCGACTTCAGTAACTCGGTCCCGGTCGCGTGTTTGAGGACGAAGCCGATCGCCCCAAGTTCGAGGGCCGCGGCAGCCAGATTGGGATCGGCTTGCATGGTCAGGAAAATGAATTTAACGTTGGGGACTTCCTCCTTGATTCTGCGGGCGGCGTCCAATCCATTCAGGACGGGCATCGCTATATCAATAACAATGACTTCAGGTCGAAGCCTCAGGGCTGTTTCAATCAACGCGCGGCCGTCAGCTACCGTACCGATAACTGGGTAAGTTCGTTCCAAGAACACCTTTAAAGCCTCGGCGAAAACTGAATGGTCATCCGCGATTAGGAAGCGCGGGCGGGCCCTATCCGTGGACACAGTTTCCATGGCCTTAAATCCCTTGCGGAGGATCGCAGCAGGCCTGTCTAACAGGTTGTCAGTTTACTTGGGCACAGTAGCCCAATCGTCACGCGCGTCAAGTGTCAAAAATAACAATGAAGGGCTTGGGCGTCCCACTCCAGAAACGGCCTCAAACCCCGGAGCATGGACGAAGTCGTGCTGGACGATCAGGAATCGCCGATTGGACTTACCCGTGTACGTAGTTCTCATAGCGTGATGTATTCAAACACAGCGCTGGGCAGTAAGCTGTGATCTCCATCAGGCCTGACTGTGAGGACCCTCACGTCCTCAACGGGTCGAGGTCTATCTTCTCCGCAATACCTTGGTGGAATCCTGAGCGGCCGCGTTTCACCTCACATGAATCGTGCTTTTCCAATGTTAAGTGCCGGCAGTCACTGTTTAGATGGCTCGTATTACGGGTCTCTTCGATACAAGGAAGCACGTCACGCTGGCTTCCTGGATTACACGGCTCCCGCACTGCGACCCCTTGGGGGCTTTTTAGCAACTCCTGAGTCGGGTGTGAGCGGTAGGCAAGCCTTAAGGGTTGTCCCCTTTCCAGATTCCGAATGAATTTCGAACTTTCCACCCAGCGACCGTGCGCGTTCTTCCATACTTCGAATGCCCAATCCCTCATTCTCGCGCAAGCGTTTTGAGTCGAATCCGCAACCTTCGTCTCGCAGGGTGACCTCCAATCTGTCGCCGGCCATTTTGAGGTCCACCTTCGCCTCCTCCGCGCCACTATGCTTTCTTAAATTTCGAAGCCCTTCTTGAACGATGCGAAAAATACAAAGGGCTGTGTCGGGATGCACCGATCGGGGAATTTCGGTCGACGTAAAGTTTATTCTGATGCCTTGATTGGCAGTGAATTCCTTGCATAAGGCGGCGACGGCAGGAACAAGTCCAAGACTCTCGAGCGTGGATGAATGGAGCCGGTGAGATAGGGTGTGGAGATCAGTGCTGAGTTCGCTCGTGGATTTCACCAGTTCGTGCAATTGCATATGCACATCGCCGAGTGATGCGGGCGTCGCTTCGTCCACGTTCTCCAGACCCAGCGAAAGTACAGCCAGTCTCTGACTAAAGTCATCGTGAAGTTCCGAAGCTATTCGGCGCCGCTCCTGTTCCTCGGCATTAATCAGCTCACTGCTTAGCTGTCTCTCCTTCTCTCTCGCTAATTTCAACTGTCTTTGATTGTATTGTAGGTAGATACCAAAGATGGAAAGAGCCAGGACGATCAGGAGCGTGAGGGCCCAAAGCCACTTGGTGCGTTCCCACAGACTTGGTTCGCGAAAGAGTACAACACTTCCGTAAGGAAGCCGGCTTTCTGGAACGTGCCACCGCTTCAGTTCATTCCAGTCGAACATGAACATACTAGGAAGAGTCTCCATGGGAATATCTTCGGCTTTTTTTCCGTTAAGGAGTTCTGAAACGATTCGAGCCGTGACCTTTCCCTGTTCTCGAAAATTCATCAAGTCCCCGCCGACGATGGCATGACCCAAGTACGTATCCGACATGCCAAAGACCGGGGCGTTGGCAGCTGACGCGATCATAGGAAGTGCCTTAGTCGCATTGAGAAACTTGTTTCCAGCGGAATCTTGGAAGAAAGAGATATAGAACACGATGGAGTTCTCGGGTAAGTTCCTGAGCTCTTCGAGCAATTTCCCCATTTTCATCTCGACCAGATAGGAGAATTCCGCTTTTGGCTGGAAAGAGCTGAGCAGTTCTTTTGTAGCTGCAATCGCCACCCGGTCATAAGCCGAACTGCCTCCAACTACGAACACGTGGCGGGTATTCGGAAAGATACGCAGGGCTGCTTCAAGTGTCCTCCGGGGCTCGAGTTTCTGCCATGTTCCTGTGAATCGGGAATCCAAATTCAAAATTCCCGCTTGGTCCACGGAACTGCCACAAATAACGATGGGAACGTCGGAGAACAAGGTACGGGCATAGTTCGCTAGAAATCTAATTATGTCCGGTCCTACGGCTACGATAATTTCGAACTTCTGACCGGCATACTTCTTGACAACCCAATCCTCCCTTTCGGAAAACGTGGGCCTATCAGCCAAAAAGAGTAAATCCAAGTTTTCTGAGAAGAATTCAACGTCATGGCCCGCCGTGCTTCGTACCCCGCTGACGATCTGCTGGGTCATTAGATCAGTTAGAGCATGCGAGAGGCCCACCTCATTGAGAATCAGGACATCTTTCTTCGGAGTCACCTGCGCTGAGGCGCTGGACCCGCTCGCTAACGCGAAAGCGAGTAGGGCCGACAGCAGCGAAATCAGGCGCAGGCATTTCCCCGAAAGACCTCTCGCTTGACTTAACTGCCAACACCTTTCGAGATTCATCTGCCTTACCGCGCCCATCCGCTAGAACAGACACACACAGGCTGTCGTCCCGCCTGAGTGCAGGCTGGGTACCGTCCACCTTTCCCTGTACCTCATCGGAATCTCCCTCCGAATTCCGATGGCCAAATCCAAATCCCAGGATGAGCTATTTTCGGCCCATACCTGGGGAAGGTCGGTTCGCTGAAATGGTTCGGAAGTAGTAGCAGTAGGGGCTAGGTGCGCAGGACGGAGTAAAGGATGAAAAGAAGTGAGGGAGCCAATTCCATCTTTTCGGGTGTGCCCATGCGCCCGAAAAGCGAGTCCTGCGGGGAATTGTTGAAATCTATGGCGGGTTTCGGGACATTTTTGGCGCTATGGAGAACGGGCGAGACGAACGAGTCCGCGAAAGGCATCGTGAAGTCGTTTGCTGTGTTATTGGTCAGCGAAAGAAGCTCAGGCAACTCTGAGGCAACAATTGCACACAACAGCAGACTGACTAAACCGGTACCGAGCGTCCTGACGATTATGATTCGACCGGACATTCTCTGACAACCTTTCGGCGATTTATACCTCTGGGCGCAGTCAAAGTCAAGATATAAATTGGTTACTCCATACATTCAGAGATTCGTCACCCGTAACCGCATCCTTCCCGCGACTAAATCTGCCGATTATCTCTCCGACAAATACATTGCATCGCCCACATGCTAGGGATTTCCCTAGTTGTGGCTCCCGGTTCCTTCCTCTAAAAGTGATTCACAATTCAATCCAGCGACTGCGGTCCGCGACACCGGTTGGCGTCCCAACTGGCAACTGGCGATCGCATAGAGCAGAGGTTGCTTGACGATGATTGACCAAGGAGGAGCCGCAGATGATTTCCAATCATTACCCATTTTGTCGACGACTTCTGATCTCCTTCGTCACGGCGTTGTTCTTCACGGCGCTTGGAGAAGCACCCGCGCGGGCGCAAGAGCAGGCTTCGCAAACGCCCGATCTTCAACAGATGCAGAAAAAAATGGAACAGCTTGAAAAAGAGATGCTGGAACTAAGACAACAGATGAACGCTGTCGCGGGGCTATCGAAGCAGGCTGTACCAGGGCCAAGCGTTCCGGTGACTACCGACACCCGCCAAGCCGAGGAACACGGGGAGGAACCGAAGCCGTCAAGTTCGGTCAATTTCTACGGCTACTTAATGACGGACAGCGGCTACAATTTTGGTTCCATCAACCCCGACTGGTTTGATGTGGAGCGCCCCACACAACTACCATCCTTCAAGAATCAGTACGGTCCGGACGGCAGCACATTTTTCGGTGTTCGACAGAGTCGCTTCGGGGTGAAGAGCTTTACTCCCACGCCCCTCGGAGACCTCAAAACCATCTTCGAATTTGAACTTTTCGGCACCGGTGCCGATGCCGGTCAGACTACTTTCCGCTTACGTCATGCTTGGGGCGAACTCGGCCATTTCGGCGGTGGACAGACCTGGAGTCCTTTCATGGATATCGACGTCTTTCCGAACTCACTTGAGTATTGGGGACCCAACGGCATGGTGTTCTTCCGAAATGTGCAGGTACGCTGGACGCCGATCATGGGTGCGAGCAATGTGGTCATCGCTCTTGAACGTCCCGGAGCCAGCGCGGATGGCGGGGTTTACGCCGATCGCATCGACCTTCAAAATGTTTTCCCTCAGTTTAAGTGGCCCGATTTAAGCGGCCATGCCCGTCTGGCCAGAAACTGGGGCTACGTCCAGGTGGCCGGCATAGTCAGGAAAATCGCTTGGGTCGACACAAATCCAGCTCAGCCAAATCTCAGCGGATCCGCAATTGGCTGGGGGGTGAATGTAACCTCGAATCTTAACTTCACCAAGAAGGACGTTGGCCGCTTCGAGGTCGTATACGGTGAAGGCATCGAGAACTATATGAACGACGCTCCAGTTGACATCGGCGTCGTAAATAACTTCGCAAACCCCGCACGCCCGATCAAAGGCGTGGCTCTACCTGTACTTGGAGTCGTCGCCTTTCTTGATCACACATGGAGCGAGCGGTTCAGCACCTCAATCGGCTATTCGATGCTGAACATCGACAATTCGAACGCAATGGCACCCAACGCGTTCCATCAAGGACACTATGCCTTGACAAATCTTCTCTACCATCCCGTGAAACAAGTAACGGTGGGCGGCGAATTTCAGTTTGGACGGCGCGTGAATTTTACCGACGGCTTCAATGTGAACGACTACAAGATGCAGTTCTCCTTCCGGTATGACTGGAGTAAGGGCTTTGAGTTCTAACCGCACCAGTTCAGAAATGAAGATTCCTTGTTGAGTTCATGGAACGACAGAGTTAGCCCATGTCAGTTCAGGAGGAAGCAAATGTTCAGACTTAGTTCTCGTTTTGGGACATTGGTCTTGGCTGCGTATCTTTTCCTTGCTGGCATTTGGGCCGTCCCGGCCTTCGGGCAAGCCAAAAGAAGCCCGGTAGCTCCTAACCGCGAGCGAGTTGAAGCCGCCGTGAGAGAGGCATACGACAAGTATCGCAGCGACACGAATGGCAAGAATGCGGATTACATTCCCTACCTGGCCCAGGTCGACTCGAAGCTGTTCGGTGTGGCCGTAGTAACGACGGACAACCAGGTCTTCGAACTCGGAGACGTCAAGTACTCCTTCTCTATCCAATCGATTTCGAAGGTGTACACGCTGGCGCTGGCGATGGAAGAACTCGGCCACGACAAAGTGTTCCAACGGATCGGTTCCGAGCCGACGGGCAGGGCGTTCAACTCCGTACTTGCTGTGGTGGACATGCCAACCCATACCGGCAACCCACTTGTGAACGCTGGCGCCATTGCCACCACGAGCTTGATTTCCGGCAATAGCGAAGACGAGAAATGGAGCAAGATTCTTGATTTTTACAGCAAGGTGGCCGGCGAAAAATTGGTTTTGATTGATGAGGTCTACAAATCGGAAGCCGCCACAAATGCGGGCAACAAAGCCCTGTCGATGCTGCTCGCCAAATACGAGCGCATCTACGCCGACCCGTTCGAATCCGTGGATATCTATACAAAACAGTGCTCAGTCGGTGTGAATGCGACCCAACTCGCTCGCATGGGCGCCGTGCTCGCTAACAACGGCAAGAATCCGGCGACTGGCGAGCAAGTTATTAAGACCGAAGACGTGCCTTTCATTCTCTCCACTATGACTATGGCCGGACTTTACGACAGCTCCGGTTCTTGGGCTTGGCATGTCGGACTTCCGGCCAAGAGCGGCGTTGGCGGCGGAATCGTCGCCGTAGTTCCGGGCAAGGGTGCCATTGCCGTATTCGCTCCGCGCCTCGATGAGGCAGGAAATAGTGTGAAAGCACAAAAAGTCATCGAATTCGTTGCCGACAAACTGGACTACAACCTATTTTCGCCGAGTTCGGTCGGCCTGAAGTAGGTTCGGATGGTTGACAGCTGAACCGGCAACAGGTGCACGCACATGGCTCCGGTTCACTCCTTCGGTGCACGCAGAGTTTTCAACGAGGCTGGAATGCAAGGGCAATTCAATCGAACGAAGTTTAAATTTCTCTTGGTTTTGTGCGTCTTGGCCAGCGGTTCGTGCGCTGCCTTCGCGCAGACCACTCCAAAGGAAGAGACCAGCGCCAACGCCCAGGCGCAGGTTACCTCCGACGTCCTCAAGAAAGTTGATCAGCTAGTTCAACAAAACAAACAACTCGACAAGCAGAATCACGAGCTATTGGCTGAAATTGAGTCGTTGCGCCAGCTTCTTGCGCAGCAGACCTCCGTGTCGTCAACCTCGTCGAAAGACGGATCGACAGCCAGTGCCAACTCCGTAGTTGCGCCAGCAAACTCAGCGAACAAACAAACGGCTCAATCGCCCGGGCAAGCCTCCACGCCGCCGACCCAGGGCGAAAGTGATGACAAAACCCTCCTCCCGCAAGCTTCACAAGGGAATAACGCGATATTTGGAGAATTTAACCCGGGCCGCGGCTTTACCGTTGGCAAGGGCGAATACGGTGAGCTGAATCTCAGTGGTTATATGGCTGTTCGGTATCTAAATCAGCTGCCAGGCGATCAGTCGGCTACCGACCACCTTGGCCGTCCGGTCCCGATAGATCCGCGACAGGATTTCCAGTTCCATCGAGTCATGTTGTTTTCACAAGGATGGCTGTTCAGTCCTAAGTTTCAATACTCCACGTTCCTTTGGACGGTGCAGGACACCAATCAGGTGGCCGTTGGCGGAGCCTTGTACTACGACTTCGGTAAATTCATGAATCTCGGAGCAGGCTGGAACGCCTACCCAGGAACACTATCGCTTCAGGGTTCTCACCCGTATTGGCTCTCATATGATCGCGTCATGGCGGATGAGTTCTTCCGGCCATACTTCTCGCAAGGGGTGTTCGCCAAAGGGAACTTACTTTCCAAAGCTTGAGTACAGATGGATGGTCGGAAATAACAACAGCAACCTGGACGTACCGGCGGTCAAACTCGATCGGGATCTTTCCGCCGGCTTTGCAATAACATGGTTGCCCACAACAGGCGAATTTGGCCCTCGTGGAGCTTTTGGTGACTATGAAGGTCACGAGCAGCTCGCGACTCGCTTCAATCTGGCCTATACCTACAGTCCTGAGGATCGCCAGGCCTCCGTCGGTTCGCCGGCGGGTAACACAACGCTTCGTCTTTCCGACAGCCTCAACATTTTTGACACGGGCGCCCTGGCCAATGGTGTGACGGTAGAGAAGGCGCGTTATCAATTGCTTTCTCTAGGCGCAGGAATGAAGTACCACGGTTTATTCCTGCAGGGCGAGGGCTACGGCAGGCGATTGGACAATTTCGTTGCGGACGGAAAGTTGCCCGTTGGCGTAGTTCGGGATTATGGCTTTTACGTTCAGTTGGGATACATGGTCGTGCCGAAAAGGATTGAACTCTATGGGGCGACTTCCTATATTTTCGGCCAATATGGACACCCGAAAGAATTCATCGTGGGCGGCAATTATTACCCCTGGAACACACGCAATGCGCGCCTGAACATCCAGTTGATTAATGTGGACCACTCGCCGGTTAGCAGCACCTTCGGGTTCTATTTGGGGCAACTCACGGGGCAGGTGTTTACCATTGGCATGACCGGCTTCTACTAGACCGACCGTCACCGCCGATGATGTTCGAGAAACGACTTTTATGCGAAGCGAACCCAGCAGCCGGCAGCGCAGAATCATCCGGTTTCTGACCGGAACTATCGTTCTCTTCTTGCTCTCCTTCGAAACGGCTTCTCCTCAGTCCAAGCCCGAAGAGCCCGAAGTGAATGATTCTCATTTTCATCTAACCAATTACGTTCAACAGGGCACAGACATCCACGACTTCCTGGCCATTATGGGCACGAAGGTCGGCCGCGTAGCTCTCTTCGGCATTCCACTCCAGCAGCAATGGTCCTATCAGAATTCTGGCGACTTCGCCCCGACCTATTATTTACAAACAGACGCGCCTCTTTACTACTACTCGTTCACCGATGCCTACATCGCGATGGCTTATCGTTCTCTTTCGGCGCAACAACAGGCTCGTATTGATCCGATGATTACGGGATTCAATCCCACCGATATGTATGCCGCCGATCATATCCGCCGTGTGTTGCAGACATTCCCAGGTGTTTTCACCGGCATCGGTGAATTTACGATTCATAAAGAGTTTGTTTCTTCGAAAATCTCCGGAGAAACCGCCAGCCTAACTAACCCGGCCCTCGATCGAATCCTTGATTTCGCCGCTGAGGTTGGCCTCATCGTCCTGATTCACAATGACGTCGATGCGCCTTTCGCCAAGGAAGGCGCAGAGCCACTCTACCTCGCCCAAATGGAATCACTCCTTAAGCGACATCCGAACGTCCCGATTATCTGGGCGCACTGCGGGGTAGGACGCGTCGTTCGTCCGGTCAAGCAACACACGGCTATGCTGGGATCAATTCTCAGCGATCCGGGGATGCAAAATGTGTATTTTGATATTTCCTGGGACGAAGTCGCGAAGTACATCGTTGCGAGTCCCGAGTCTGTGCGAATCACTGCCCAACTCATCAACCGCTATCCGGAACGTTTTCTCTTTGGAACAGACGAAGTCGCTCCGCCAAATCAAGAAAAGTATCTCCGGGTCTACCGCCAATACGAAGCGCTGTGGAATGCACTCTCCCCCCAGGCAAGCGAAGATGTTAAGAAAGGAAACTATGAACGGCTCTTTGATGCAGCGAGGAGAAGAGTTCGGGCATGGGAAGCGGCTAACCCAAAACGAGGCAGTTCAACTCCGGTCGCCGGTGGGCCGGCTTCGGAATTGCCCTAGGGATTGGTAACTGGCCTTTCGGCGGGGGCTCAGGGCTACGTTCTGAAATCGCTCATGGATAGCGATTTAATGCCTGCGGTGAACGATGCGCTTGCCGGGCGTATATTCGTTTCTCAGCTGTCTTCCTTGTAGGCTTGCAATTTCGCCGGCGAGTGTATAGAGGAGCGTCGCCGTCCGACGGTGCGACATTTTCGGATAACTGTTGCTAACACCTCTATCGAAGTCGGCTCCGTCAAGAACGTTTCATCTTGGTTTTTGCTTTTTCAGGAGCAAGTCTGATGGAACCTGCTATTAAACCCTTACTTTTTGCGGTACTGCTCTTCGGCGGCATGCTTGTCTTCCTGGAAATCGGCCGTCGTCTTGGCGTTAGGCGCCGTTCGAGAGAGTCGGAAGGCGACCGGGGCAGTCTGGGTACGATCGAGGGCGCGATGTTCGCCCTGTTCGGATTGGTCGTGGCATTCACATTTTCAGGTGCGGCATCGCGGTTCAACGAGAAACGGATATTGATCGCCGAAGAAGCTAACACTATCGAAACCGCATATTTGCGGCTGCGCTTGTTGTCGCAGGAGGCGCAACCCGAACTTCAAGAGTTGTTTCGTCAGTATGTTGATTCTCGACTGGAGACTTATCGGAAGCTTCCAAACATGGAAGCGGCGAAAATCGAGATGGCCCGATCCAGGAAGTTCCAGGAGGAGATTTGGAGCAAAGCAGTCGCCGCTACGCAGCTCCCGAATTCTCATCCAGACGTGGGCAAGCTACTGCTGCCTGCTCTAAACAGCATGATCGACATTACTACGATCCGTAAGATGGCGCTGCAAACCCATCCCCCGAATATCATCTATGCACTTCTGTTCGTCCTTGGTCTCATTTGCTCCCTACTGGCTGGTTATCGGATGGCAAGTGGCGAGCACCGGAGTTGGCTGCACATCCTAAGTTTCGCAACTATCACGGTCATCATCGTATATGTAATCATTGATGTTGAGTACCCACGGACCGGTTTAATCCGCCTCCAAGCGTTTGATCAGCTCCTGGTCGATGTTCGCGAAGGCATGAATTGAACGGAACGTCTGTCGTTCCGTATTTCATCCAACGATTTTGACCGGCGGCAACCACGACAGCCAGTGTTCATAAATTGCGATTTCTCCAACGACGACCGGTTAGGCTTCTAGGGCTATGCCCTCATAATAAACTGGAACGGCTGAGGGAGGGCCGGCGACAAACCGTGCCCCGAACAAAGAACCTCCGTGTTGTTATAGACTTGCCGTCCTCTCTAGACAGCCTCCAAATGCTGGACTAGGGAAATGCCTAGTTTCCCCCCAGGCATGCGCGAAATATGCTGTCTGTGTGTCGGCCCTTTCCCTGCGAATGCCCAGCATCAACGTTGACGCGTTAGTTTAAGGAGGAGAGCTTTCCATGAGACTCAAGACGATCTCTTTCGTGCTCACCGTGGTTTTGCTGTCTGCAATTGGAGCCAGCGCTAAGGATGACAACGAGAAAAAAAGAAAGAAAACCCGCAAGATGGTGGCCGAGGAATTACATGAGTTGTACAAGATGGAACCCACTTCCAAAGCAGCTATTCACAAAGCAGCGGGATACGCCGTTTTCGACAACATGGGGGTGAACGTATTGCTGTTGAGCACGGCGCGCGGTTCAGGCCTTGCCGTCAACAACAAGACCAAGCAAGAAACCTTCATGAAGATGGCTTCGGCCGGTGCCGGTCTGGGCATGGGAGTGAAGGACTACGTCGCAGTGTTCGTCTTCGAGAACGATAAAGCCCTGGCACAATTTCTGGACTCCGGCTGGTCCGGTTCAGGGCAAGCGGACGCTGCTGCCAAAGCCGGCGAGAAGGGCGGAGCCTACTCAGGAGCGGCTGAAGTTGCTCCGGGAACATGGGTCTACCAGATCACCAAGAATGGCGTCGCGTTGCAGGTGACCCTCCAGGAGACGAAGTACTACAAGGACGACGACCTGAACCAAAAGTAGCGGCAGATCAGGTTGCGAGACTAGGGGAACACAGCCACAGTTCGCTAAAGCAACCGTGCTTCTGGCCCTACTCGAGGAATCTCTGAAGTGGCTAGGCGACCGGGCGGCAGCAACAGGTCAGGGTGGAGGCGCAAGGTGACCACCCGAACACGAAAGAAGCGGCCCGTTTCTCAATCTAGGGAGGGAGCACCGATGCCGGTGGCGATTGCTACTTCATTCTCCTCGGACTTGAGGTCACAATTCCTCGACGGATTGTCCCCATCTGACCGCAAGACAATACTAGGAGGTGCAACACGGCGCCGATTCGCCGCTAATTCTGTAGTCACAAATCAAGGTCATCCTGCGGACCACCTTTTCCTGCTGGCGAAAGGTTGCGCCAGACATTCTTTTGTCACCGAAGGAGGCAAGAAGCTTCTTCTTAAATGGCTTGGACCGGGAGACCTATTCGGGGGTCGAGCAATTTTATCGAACCGTTCTACCTATCTTGCCAGCACAGAAATGGTGAAGGATAGCTCCGTCTTTGTATGGGACCGCACGACAATCCGAGGCTTTGTCGAACGGTATCCCAGGTTGCTAGAAAACGCATTGTTAACTGCGTCAGACTATGTGGTGTGGCATCTTGCATATCACATAGGTTTAGCCTGTTCCACCGCTCGACAGCGGGTTGCTCAAACACTCGTAACTCTTGCCCGTTCGGTCGGCCAGGAAATTCCGGGTGGCATCGACCTCCATATCACCAACGAGGATTTGGCGAACGCGGCGAACGTCACTCCTTTCACTGCAAGCCGCCTGATGAGTGAGTGGCAACGTAGCGGCGTCCTAGTAAAGCGTCGCGGCAACATCCTGCTCCGGTGGCCGGAACGCCTGCTCTTGAATACCCGCAAAGCTCAATAGCGCGGTTCTCACTCCGTCCTCCCTTCCTGCTGCTCTTGTACTTCGTGGTTGCGTTTAAGCAATCTCGAGGTTGCTCAAGCGCAATGACGGACTCACGCCTTTCATGTGAGGCTGTTTCTTTGGCAGCCAGTTCACCATCATCAGCCCGTCGATTTGGTCCTGAACTCTAAAAAGGAGCAGATTATCAATAATCATCCGCTCGTCCGTATCCTCTTGGTAGATGATTTTGCCCCTTGGCGGCGTTTCGTTATTGCGAAGCTCGGGGAGAATCGCAATTTGCGCATCATTGGTGTTGCGTCAGATGGACTCGAAGCAATTCAGAAAGCGGCAGAACTTCAGCCAGACCTGATTTTATTGGACATCAGTTTGCCAAAGGTGAATGGAATGGTGGCGGCCCGACGTATTCGGAACGTTGCTCCCAATTCCAAAATACTCTTCTTGAGTCAAGGGTTGGATTTAGATGTTGCCAGGGCGGCTCTCAGTGAAGGCGGACACGGCTATGTCGTGAAGTTGGATGCGAACAACGAATTGTTCACCGCCGTAGACGCGGTAATGCAGGGGAAGAAGTTTGTGAGCCGCCGATTGGCGGGCCCTGCTTTTGCCGGTGAGGTGGATTCGCCAGCCACCGGCCAACATAGCGAAGAGGCTATCGCATCACCGGCATCACCGCTGCTGGTAAAAAGAGAGGTCGGTCGTTGCCATGAAGTTCACTTTTATTCGGATGACTCACTTTTCCTGGATGGGTTTGCCCGCTTTACTGGCGCAGCTCTGAAGGCTGCGAATGTGGCTGTTTTTATCGGCACCGCGTCCCACAGAACCACCCTTCTCGAAAGGCTGCACGCAGAGAGCCCAGACGTGCGTACCGCCATTCGTCAGGGAAGATACGTCGGATTGGACGCCGCCGAATTTCTCTCCAATTTCATGGTGGGTGACATGCCTGACACAGGCTGGTTTCTGAAAGTTGTGGATGATCTGATTGTGACTGCGAGAAAAGGGACGAATGGAGAGCATTTGCGCATCGCAGCCTGCGGCGAATGTGCGCATATGTTGTGGGCGCAGGGAAAGGCAGACGCAGCGATTCGACTCGAAGAACTCTGGAACCAAATTTCCAAGACTTATTACGTCGATATTCTGTGTGGATATTCATTGGAAAGCCTTCGGTGCGAAGAAGACAGTTACACCTTCCGTCGCATCTGTGAAGAACACTCAGCCGTGCATTCCTTATGAGAGGTTCTTCGGACAACCAGACGTGGTATGAAGCTGCTAAGAGACATCCAGGACAGGTGAGGTATTCTCACAGGCCACCAGAGGAGGTCCGGGATGAAGAATCTGGAGCAGCGAGTGTCTTTCCGGGATCTCTTCCGCAAGGTACCGACGAATGACTAGACCGAAGATGACAGGTATTGTTTTTGGAGTTTCCACATTTATCGAAAACACGCACCAAGCGACGGCTTTACGCGCTTGGGACTCGGTCGGGAATTTCTGTTCAATCGGCGATGCGCTGGAAGCTGATTCCATATCAACATAATCCCATGGGCCTCGTTCGCGTCAAGGACAGTTCGAGAAGAATCCGAGAACCCAAAGCGCTCACCCGGGAAGAATTCCGCAAGGTGCTTGAAAATGTCCCCGAACCTTTCCAAACGATGTGTATCGGTGCGATGTGCTTGGGTCTAGCTTGCCACTGGGATGCAGCAATCTGGTAGTACTTGGCAGCGGTTTCGTTGTCTCCTTGGGCCGCGTACAGGTTCGCCAAAGGCTGGGTCGCTTCAGGTTTGGCAGGGGTCATGTTTATCGCGATCGAGAACGAATAGAGTTCCGACCAGGCACTGATTGCATCGGATGTCCGCTTCACAGTTTCGTACGCCTTGCAAAGGGCTTCGAACATGACCGAACACGTCGTGCTGGACGCCAGGCCGGTCGCGCTGAATTGCGCAATCCGCTCAAAGGACGCAGGATCCTAACGTGGACAGCCCCAGGACGGGTCAAGGACAGATGGACGCGGAGGGGGCGCGGCAACAGGCTGCGGCGTGCCGCGGTCGGGTTGAGCGCGCGCTCTCGACAGTGCTACAAGCTGCCGTAGAGCGGGGCTACCTAGAAAAGAATCCTGCGCACGGTATACGCATTCGAGGGACAGATGCCAAAACCGAGCGCCGGTTCTATTCAATCGAAGTCGCCGAAACTTTTTCGGACGGGCGATTCGGCTCGCCGAAGACTCGCAGCAGCAACCGCGTGATTCCAATGAGCTCAAGTCTCCGCGACGCGCTTAATGTCCATCGCACCAGAGCGGTGCTAACCGCGCCGGACGATTTGGTGTTTTGCACCTCGAAGGGGACACCGCTCAATTCGAAAAACCTCTACAACCGCGCGCTCGCACCCGCATGTGATCGGATCAAGCAGCCGAGAGTATCCTGGCACTCCTTCCGGCACACCCATGCGACACAGCTCGCAGAGTCAGGCGAATCACTCAAGACCGCACAGGCGCTTCTGGGCCATTCGGATCTCGAGACAACTTTCAACACCTACATGCACGTCATCCCGGCGTCGCAGAGAAGGGCTGTCGAGCAGGTCGCCGGGGTTTTGTTCTCAGATGTTCTCAAGTCGGAAAGTAGCACGGAAGAAGGCCCAGTCAACTGACTCGTTTCGTTGGAGTTGGAATGGGGTGGTGAGCCGGGCAGGACTTGAACCTGCAACCCGCTGATTAAGAGTCAGCTGCTCTACCATTGAGCTACCGGCCCACGAATCCAAAAATTGTAACACGTGCGGAAGCGCGTTCCAACGGAGCAGCTTGCGCGAAAGTCGCAATCACTGACGCAGTTTGGCGGCAATTTCCTTCGCCACCTGACGCGCTCGTACCAAATCTCCCGGCCCAAACGAGATAGCGGCGACACGCGCGTGTCCCCCGCCGCCGTATTTCTCGCTCAATGAAGCCAGATTAACTTCCGGATCCGGCTCTTTCCAGGGGTTTGTGCCAACCGATACCTTCGAACGCGTAGGAGACGCACTCACCCCCACCGAATACAGTGCGCTCGGAAATAAAAGATAAGGAATAAACTTGTTATAGCCTTCCAGGTCGAGATCGCTCACATCGAAATAAATCACGCCGCCTCGCTGATCCGCCCTCTCGCGCAAAATATCGATCGAATGGCGATGCCGCTCCAGGAGCGGCTTGAGATGCTTCTTCACGATCGGCAATTCAATCATCTCGGATAACGAAATCGCCGAGAGATGCGGAATCAGCTGCGGAACGAGATCAGGCTCCGGCGCGGCCTCAATCACCAACGCCAACTGCATGGCCGGCTCTGCCAGCCCAACCGCCTCCTCCGGCGGAGGAAAACTGCGCGCCGTCGATGATGTCTCCCCACTTGATCAACTCGGCGAGCGGCTTCGCGTCGAACCCGAATTTCTCCGTCGCGATCGTCGCCAGGAATTTCGTGCACGATTTGAAATTCGGATCGTAAAACTTCCTGCCCGAATGATCCTGCCGGAAATGCTCGGCGTCCTCGGGCCTCAAGAATGCGCTTTGGTGATGGTCGAACCACCAGGTTAATAGCGGCGACGTGGAATACTTGAAATCGACCACCACATTTTCATCGCCATCGAACACGCCGCCCTCGAACGGATGTGAAGCCTTGTGGGTCATCCCACGATAGAGAAATTCTGCGTCTGGATGGATGCGTTCGCGATAGAAGCGCGTGAAAATAGCCGCCGACGACGCGCCGTCGAAGCATTTATCGTGGAAACAAACCCGAACCTTCAATTTCCTCTCCAGCCGTTCATTCCAGACGAGCTTCCCTTGTGAGGAAAGTCAATAAAGATGGACGCTCCCTATTGCCTTGTCAAGAGGCAACGATACAGGGACGGAAGGCAACTCGCTTTAGTTGGACTTGCCAGTTCGAGGGACGAGCCTAAGATTTCCCAAAGATTTTGTCCGCGAAGATCTGCTGCTACCGGCACACGGAAACGCTCTCCCTGGTACGCTTTGATCATGCAAACGATCCAGAGGATCAAACCTATGAGCTGCAGCAGGTGATACAGTGCGAAGCCGAGTGAAAATCCTGTCCAGCCTCCCGTTACCAGGCTGAGCCCAAAAAACATTCCCAGAACAATCCCAATCAGATGCAGCCCTCCAAAAACCACGATCGATTGCTTGGCGTGAAACTGCACGAATGGCCGCTTGTCGATAAAATAGAAGATCAAGCCAGTGAGCCATCCCAATGCGTAGCACAGCAGACCCGCAACGTTCTCTTTCATTCCTGTTTGTGTCATTGCGCTCGACGACGCCGCACCGCCCATTCCAGCCTGCGCTGCGCCACAACTCGGACAGAAACCCGCATTGTCCGCGACCATGGCTCCGCATTTTGTGCAATGTGGCATCGCGCCTCCCAGAAACCCAGCCCATTGCGCGCGAACCTAACAAAATACCTAGCAACCGGCAAGAAGAAACATCCGCCCCGAGTGGCCGTTAGCAGGAAACTTCCACCTCATCGCCCATCGCTTTTGTGCTGCTGCCGCCCAGCACTCACTCAATCCCGAGAGTATGCGCTACAATCCTGCGCCTGTATAATCGCTACATCGCCGATGCGGAAGTGGCGGAATTGGCAGACGCGCCAGCCTTAGGAGCTGGTGGCCGAAAGGCCGTAGGGGTTCGAGTCCCTTCTTCCGCATTTTTTCATGAGCCAGCCATCAAGTTTTAAGGGCTTGACACTACAGCCTCGTCGGTCTACGTTTAACGCCTCTCAGCCAGTTGACTCCATGGGAGACGTGTCTTGTCTGACGACATCACGTACGACATTTTCAAGGACGACCCCGTAGGCAGTCCCCTGTGGATCGAAGCCGTTCAGGGCCTCGAACGCGCAATGAATCGCATGGAAGAACTCGCCGCTGCCGAAGATTACGAATACTACCTGTTTTGCGCACAGGTTGGAAAAATCGTGCGCCGCATGAAGCGCAAATCCCCGCGCCCGGACGAAAAGCCCAGCGATAAATCCCGGAAAATGGCCGGCTGATCCGTCTGATATTCCTGCCGTGATTTTGGGTCGCAGTTGACGTGCGCAACAACTTTCCTTATACTGGTTCTTCCGTGGCGGTCGCGTCTGGCCGAACACTCCTGCCCTTTTCTTCCCCTGACACTGAACAGGCGAAAGGCAGAATTGGAAACAGGTTCGACAGCGTTTCTCTGTTCGATACCTCAATTTAATCTCGAGATTCCCCGAAAAATTCTAAATGGCTGAAGCAAACTGCAAGCGTGAGCTCGAGCTGGAAATTCCGGCTGACAACGTTCAAAAAGCAACCGAGAAGATCGCGAAAGACCTCGCCCGCGTCGCGCGCGTGCCGGGATTTCGTCCCGGTAAAGCGCCCGTCACGCTGATCCGCCGCCGGTTCGCCGATGATATTCAAGGCGAAGTGGTCCAATCCCTCGTTCCTGAATACCTCGAGAAAGCCCTTGGCGAAAAGAATCTGATTCCGGTCACTCGCCCCGAAGTGGACAAAGTGGAATTTAAGGAAGGCGAGCCTCTGCGCTTCCGCGCCATATTCGAAGTGCTTCCCGAATTCGATCTGGGCGATTACAAAGGCGTCGAGGTCCAGGTGGACGCGGTTGAGACAGGCGACGCGCAGATTGACAAGACGCTCGAAGAGCTGCGTGAGCGCGCAGCGACGTACGTTCCGATCGAAGGCCGCGCCGCAAAAGATGGCGATTACGTCCTCATCAAACTGAGCGGCACACCCGAAGGCGGCGGCGAGCCGATTCAGGCCGACAACATTCTCTGCCATCTCGGCGCAGAAGAGACGCTCGATAGCTTCAACGAGAACTTGCGCGGCGCGTCGCCGGGTGAAACCAAGCAGTTCCGGTCGAAGTATCCCGACGATTATCCGGACCAAAAGCTCGCCGGCAAGACTTTCGACTACACCGTAGAAGTGCAAGGCATCAAAGAAAAGAAACTCCCCGACCTGAACGATGAATTCGCAAAGGACGCCGTGGGCGAAGGCGGTGGAGTTTCCACGCTGGCAGACCTGCGCAAGAAAATTCACGAAAATCTGGAAGCAGCGAAGGATCAACAGCAACAAACGCAGGCGCGCGAGAAGATTCTAGAGACGCTCGTGAAGCGTCACGACTTCCCCGTACCCGAAGCGCTCGTCGAAGGCCAGATGGATGTGCGTCTCGAGCGCGTGGTTCGCTCGCTTGCCGCGCAAGGCGTCGATCCCCGCGCCGTGAATGTGGACTGGGTGAGCCTGCGCCGGAATCAGCGCGATCGCGCCGTGAACGACGTGAAGGCCGAACTGCTGCTCGATCGAATTGCGACGGCGGAAAACATCGAAGCGACGGATGAAGACGTCGAGAAAGAGATTGCAACGCTGGCGGAACGCAGTGGCGAATCAGCAACTGCGATTCGGGCTCGCTTGACAAAGCAGGGAGCGCTCGATAGGATGAAATCGAAGTTGCGTAGCGACAAAACAATCGAGTGGCTCTACAGCAATTCCCGAATCGAGACGACGGCCAAGAGTGAAAAGTAAAAGCTGGTTCGGGGTCCTCAGCGCGCAAACAAATTCCTAATGAGACATACTGACGACGCAAGTCCGCGTGCCACAACGCTCGTACCGATGGTGGTTGAACAGACCAACCGGGGCGAACGAGCCTATGATATTTACTCCCGGTTGCTGAAAGACCACATCATTTTCATCGGCACGCCAATCGACGACCATGTCGCCAACCTTGTCACCGCTCAATTGCTGTTCCTCGAGTCCGAGGATCCTGAGCGAGACATCTCCGTGTACATCAATTCGCCGGGCGGCTCGATTTCCGCGGGAATGGCGATTTACGACACGATGCAGTTCGTGCGCCCCGACGTGGTCACCTATTGCATCGGGCAGTCCGCCTCGATTGCGGCTTTGCTCCTCGTTTCGGGAACGCCAAAAAAGCGGTACGCTTTGCCGAATTCCAGAGTTCTGATTCACCAACCCTGGATGTCCGGTCTCTCTGGCCAGGCAACGGACATCGACATCCACGCTCGCGAGATTTTGCGCACCCGCGATTCTCTCAACAAGCTTCTTTCGTTCCACACGGGCCAGCCGCTTGAACGGATCGAAAAAGACGTGGAACGCGATTTCATCATGACCGCAGAGCAAGCCAAGGCCTACGGCATTGTCGATGAAATTATCGCGAAGCATCGCTAATCGAAACCGATGCGAAGGGCGCGCGGACAGCGTTCCAAACGGTTAGTAGTCAGAGCGATGATTTGCATCCGCGGCGGTTGCGTTTCCGTCTTAGAATGGATTTAAGCATTACAATGGGTGTGGTGGTTCTCCCTGGGAGGGAGCAAATTCTGTGAAACGGTTCACACCAGAAGAGCCGTTGCGCTGTTCCTTCTGCCATAAAACGCAGGAGCAGGTGGAGAAGCTCATCAGCTCTCCCTCCGAGTACCCGCGCTCGTACATTTGCAATGAGTGCGTCGGCGTTTGCCAGCAGATTCTCGAGGATGAGAAGCGCGAACAGGCGAGTCCAGCGAATCGCCGGTTGCCGCGCCCGCCCGAGATCAAAGCTTTTCTCGACGGGTATGTGATTGGCCAGGACAAGACGAAGAAGAAACTCGCGGTCGCGGTTTACAACCATTACAAGCGAATCTTTTTGAATCGCCAGCCCGGCGATGTCGAACTCACAAAGTCGAACATCATGCTGATTGGCCCTACGGGCACGGGCAAGACGCTTCTGGCGCAAACCCTGTCGCGAATGCTCGAAGTTCCGTTCGCGATCGTGGATGCCACCACGCTGACGGAAGCCGGCTACGTCGGTGAGGACGTTGAAAATATCATCCTGAAGCTGCTGCAAGCCGCAGATGGCGACGTCCAAAAGGCGCAGCAAGGCATCATATATATCGACGAGATCGACAAGATTTCGAAGAAAGACGAGAACCCTTCGATTACCCGCGACGTTTCGGGTGAAGGCGTTCAGCAGGCGCTCCTGAAGATTTTGGAAGGCACGATCGCCAACGTTCCTCCGCAAGGTGGCCGCAAGCATCCGCATCAGGAATTTACGCCGGTGGACACAACGAACATCCTGTTCATCTGCGGCGGCGCTTTCGTGGGGCTCGAAAAGACGATCGAGCGGCGCGTAGGCCAGAAGTCGCTTGGCTTCCACGCCGATACGCAGCCTTCCACGGCGACGCGGCGCAATATTGAAGTTCTCGAGCAGGTGCAGCCGACCGACCTGATTCGCTACGGCCTGATTCCGGAATTTGTCGGCCGCCTGCCGGTCGTAGGCGTGCTGAGCGACCTGGATAAGTCGGCGCTTGTGCGAATTCTCACTGAGCCGAAGAACGCGCTCGTGAAGCAGTATCAGCGCCTCTTCGAATTCGAAAATGTCCGGCTGCGCTTCACGGACGACGCGCTCGAAACGGTTGCCGATCTCGCGCTGCAAAGGAAAGTGGGCGCGCGCGGCTTGCGCATGATTCTCGAAGATCTGATGCTCGAAATGATGTACCACCTGCCGGCGCAACGGAAACTTCGCGACTTCGTCGTGACCGCCGACATGGTGAAAGGACGCGAAATTAATTGGAGCCTGCTGGAGAAAGCGGGCTAAGGATTGAAACTGAGCGATTCAATGTTTAACCGGGAAAAAGGCGACACAAAGCGCGTTCCGATGATGCCCGTCCGGGATATGGTCATTTTCCCGGAGATGATGCATCCCTTCATCGTTGGGCGCGAAGCCTCGGTGCGCGCTCTCGAAGATGCGCTGGCGGGTGACAAGAAGATCTTCCTGGTCACGCAGCATGACGCTTCCATCGACGATCCCAAGCCCGAAGAAATCTATCAGGTGGGAACGCTCGCCAATATCGTCCAGAGCGTGAAGCTTCCCGACGGCAATATCAAAGTTCTCGTCGAAGGCACCGAGCGCGCGAAGATTGTTCAGGTGGCCAGCGAGGAAGGCTTTTTCCGCGCCACGATTCGCACCGTTCCTGTGAAGGCTGAGCCTTCGCCCGAGCTCCAGCAGGCTTCGAGCCGCGTCACGAATCTCTTCGAGCAGTATGTAAAGCTCTCGCAGAGCCTGAATTACGACACGATGATTGCCGCCGTCCGCGTGGAAGATGCCGGCAAGCTTTCCGACGCGATCGCTGCCAACCTTCAGATTCCCGTCGAAGAAAAGCAGGAGCTTCTCGAACTCTTCGAGCCCATGGAGCGCCTGAACCGCATCGGCGACATCCTCGAAGTCGAAATCGAAAAGCTCAACGTCGACCGCTCGATCAATACGCGCGTGAAGCGCCAGATGGAACGCGCCCAGAAAGAGTATTACCTCAACGAAAAGCTCAAGGCCATCCAGAAGGAACTCGGCCGCGGCGAAGCCAACGAAATCGAGCAGCTGAAGAAGAAGATCGAAACCTCCGGCATGCCCGAAGGTCCGCAGGAAAAGGCCATGCAGGAGCTGAAGCGGCTCGAAATGATGCCGCCGATGTCCGCCGAGTCCACCGTGTCGCGCAATTATCTCGATTGGCTCCTCGCCGTGCCGTGGAAGAAGCGCTCCAAGGAAATTCGCGACATCAACCGCGCCGAAGAAATCCTCTCGCAGGATCACTACGGCCTCGAAAAGATCAAAGACCGCATCCTGGAATATTTGGCCGTTCGCCAGCTCGTGAAGAATCCCAAGGGCTCGATTCTCTGCTTCCTCGGGCCTCCAGGCGTCGGCAAGACATCTCTCGCGATGTCCATCGGCCGCGCTACCGGACGCAAATTCGTCCGCGTCTCGCTCGGCGGCGTGCGCGACGAAGCGGAAATTCGCGGCCATCGCCGCACCTATATCGGCGCCCTTCCCGGCCAGATCATTCAGATGATGCGCAAAGCCGGCACCGTCAATCCCGTCTTCGTTCTCGACGAAGTGGACAAAATGTCCATGGATTTCCGCGGCGATCCGTCAGCCGCGCTGATGGAAGTGCTCGATCCCGAGCTCAACCATTCCTTCACCGACCATTATCTCGACGTCGAATACGATCTCTCGAAGGTGATGTTCGTCTGCACCGCCAACGTGCTGCACACGATTCCGCAGCCCTTGCAGGACCGCATGGAAGTCCTGCGCATCCCCGGCTACACCGAACAGGAAAAGCATCAGATCGCGCAGCGCTTCCTGGTCCCCAAGCAGCTCGAAGCCACCGGCCTCACGAAAAGCAACCTGAAAATCACCGACGAGGCGATGACCCACGTCATCCGCCACTACACGCACGAAGCCGGCGTCCGCAATCTCAATCGCGAAATCGCGAATGTTTGCCGCAAGGTAGCGCGCAAAGTCGTCGCCGATAAGAACTTCGCGCTCGAAGTCACGCCCTCGAACGTGAACGATTACCTCGGCATCATCAAGTACCGCGATTTCTTCGCCGAGAAGAAAAACGAAATCGGCCTCACCACCGGCCTCGCCTGGACCGAAGTCGGCGGCGAAGTGCTTTCCACCGAAGCCACGCTGATGCAGGGCAAGGGCCGCCTCACGCTCACCGGAAAGCTCGGCGACGTGATGCAGGAATCCGCGCAAGCCGGCATGAGCTACGTTCGCTCGCGCAGCCATCTCTTCGGCCTGCCGAAGGATTTCTACCGCCATCTCGATATTCACGTGCACGTCCCCGAAGGCGCGATTCCCGAAGGACGGCCCTTCGGCCGGCATCACGCTCTGCACCTCGATCGTCAGCGCCCTCACGCGCATTCCGGTTCGTTGTGATATCGCCATGACCGGCGAAATCACTCTTCGTGGTAAAGTGTTGCCTATCGGCGGCGTGAAGGAAAAGCTGCTCGCCGCGCATCGCCTCGGCCTGCGCACCGTGATTCTTCCGAAAGACAACGAAAAAGATCTGGCGGATATTCCGCCGGAAATCCAAGCGCAAATGTCCATCCATTTTGTGGAGTCGATGGACGATGTCCTGCAGCTCGCGCTGGAACACCCGCTGCCGATCCACCCGCCTATTGACGGTGTCGATTCCAAGTTCGGTACGGATGTCTCGCAGGACAATGAATTGACCAATTGAATTCCTTCGGTTCTCCCACAATCCGCTAAGCAGAGCTTGGCAAATTACCGAAGGATTTAGATTGCCTGGAAACTACCTGGACAAAGTGGCTGGTTCGAGTCTGTGCCCGCCCGCGGTCCTAATTCTATGACAGTTAAAATCGTGCCCGAAGACGGGCTGAACAAGGAAAGAAACTCGATGAGTATTAGCCTTGCAGAACTGAAAGACAAAAACATCACCGATCTCGCGAAGATCGCCAAGGAGCTCAATATCCCCGGCTCCTCCGGCATGCGCAAGCAGGAATTGATCTTCCAGATCCTCCGCGCTCAAACCGAAAAGAACGGCCTCATCTTCTCCGAAGGCGTTCTCGAATGCCTCCCCGACGGCTTCGGCTTCCTCCGCGCGCCCGAATACAACTATCTCCCCGGCCCGGACGACATCTACGTCTCGCCGTCGCAAATCCGCAAATTCGATCTCCGCACCGGCGACACCGTTTCCGGCCAGGTTCGCCCTCCGAAAGACGGCGAGCGTTACTTCGCGCTGATTAAAGTCGAAGCGGTCAATTTCGAAGACCCCGAAGTCGCGCGCAACAAAATTTTCTTCGACAATCTCACGCCCCTCTATCCGCAGGAGCGCATTCGCCTCGAGACCACGAAAGAAAATCTCACGGGTCGCGTTCTCGACATGCTCTGCCCCATCGGCAAAGGCCAGCGCGGATTGATCGTCGCGCCCCCGCGCACTGGCAAGACGATGATGCTGCAATCCATCGCCAATTCCGTCACCACCAACCACCCGGAAGTCGCTCTCATCGTTCTTCTGATTGACGAGCGCCCCGAAGAAGTCACCGACATGCAGCGCACCGTGAAGGGCGAAGTCATCAGCTCCACCTTCGATGAGCCGCCCCAGCGCCACATTCAGGTGGCCGAAATGGTGCTCGAAAAAGCCAAGCGCCTCGTCGAGCACAAGCGCGATGTCGTCATTCTGCTCGACTCGCTCACGCGTCTCGGCCGCGCTTACAACGCCGTCACGCCGCCCTCCGGCAAAGTTCTCTCCGGCGGTATTGACGCGAACGCTTTGCAGCGCCCCCGCCGCTTTTTCGCTGCCGCGCGAAATGTCGAAGAAGGTGGTTCGCTCACCATCATCGCCACCGCGCTGATCGATACCGGCAGCCGCATGGACGACGTCATCTTCGAAGAGTTCAAAGGCACCGGCAACATGGAAATCAATCTCGACCGCCGCCTCGTCGATAAGCGCGTTTTCCCCACGATCGACATCAATCGCTCCGGCACGCGCAAGGATGAGCTTCTCCTTCCGCCCGACGAGCTCAACCGCATCTGGGTGCTTCGGAAAGTTCTCAGTCCTCTCTCGACAGTGGAAGCGATGGAATTGCTGCTCGGCCGACTCTCGAAGACAAAGGCCAACGCGGAATTCCTCTCTTCGATGTCGAGTCCGGCGTAAGAGCGGTAAGAACCAGCTCTGGCAGTCTCGGCCCTTTCCCCCTTCCGAGAATGTGAGCAACCTCCCAATCGGGAAGGAGAAAGTGTCCGTGGAAAAATTCCTCGCGCGTCAGCCTATTTTTAATTCCGAAAGAGACGTCTACGGCTACGAGCTGCTCTTCCGTTCCGGTCCCGGGAATTTCTTTGATGGCTCGCATCCCGAAGCCGCCGCCGCTTCCGCCGTAGACAGCCTGTTCCTTTTTGGCATTGATCGACTCACGCATGGCCGTCGCGCGTTCATCAACTGCACTCGGGACTTTCTTCTCCGCGATTTCCCCGCGACGCTCCCCACCGATCGCGTCGTTCTGGAGGTTCTCGAGACGGTTCAGCCCGACGATGAAATCGTCGCCGCTTGCCGCCGCCTGAAGAACATGGGCTATCTGATTGCCCTCGACGATTTTCAGGAATCTCCGGCGTGGCTGCCGCTCACGGAGCTTGCAGCGTTCATAAAAGTGGATGTCCTACTTTCCTCTGAACTCGAGCAGCAGCGGCTTTCCAAGACCTTCGCCAAAAAGCATCTGCGGCTCGTCGCCGAGAAAGTGGAATCCTACGACGACTTCCAGCGCACTCTCGGCTGGGGCTATTCGTTTTTCCAGGGATATTTTTTTAGCCGGCCGGAAATGCTCACGCGCCACGATATTCCGTCCAACAAGCTCAATTACCTGCGCGTTCTCCAGGCCGTTAACCAGAAAGAGATGAATCTTCACGACGTGAGCAACTGCATCAAATCCGAAGCCTCGCTCGGCTATCGCCTGCTGCGCTATCTGAATTCCCCGGCCTTTCCGCTCATCGCGGAAGTCCATTCGATACCCCACGCTCTCTCGCTGCTCGGCGAGCGCGGCGTGCGCCGCTGGGTTTCGCTCGTCGCCATCGCCTGCATGGGCGACAACAAACCCGAGGAACTCATCATGCTTCCGCTGATTCGAGCCCATTTCTGCGAATCGCTTGCACCGCTCGCGGGATTGAGCGGCTCCGCCAACGATCTTTTCCTGCTCGGCCTGCTTTCTGCCGTAGATGCCATCCTCGACATGAAGATGCAGGACGTGGTTCACGAAATTGCGATAGGCGAAGAAATCCGCGGAGCGCTTCTGGGAGAGAAGAACAAGCTGCGCGATATTTTCGATCTGGCCGTGAAGTACGAAATGGGCTGCTGGGACGCCTTGGCCGCCGACGCCAGGCGCCTCCGAATTCCAGAAAATGCGATCCCTGAGCTCTACGTCAAATCAGTCGAATGGGCCAGAAGCCTCTTGTCCGTCACTTAAAGCCGTCGTCACGCTGGGGAACTTAGACCGGCACCAACCAACCCTCGACAGTAGGGGCGGGTCTAAGACCCGCCCGCGTTCAACCCCTCGCCGACATCCTTCTCGTCGTGGATTCGAATCGCGAACCGCCTCAAGTGGCACAGGCACTCCTGCCTGTGCGCCTTTCTTAGAGCCCCGGATACACCATATCGGGTTCCACGATATCGGATTCCTTAAATAGTCGCACCCGCAGACTTGCCCTTCGCCAGCATCACCACCAGCCGCGCCACTTCCTCCGCTTCCATCGCCGTGCTGTCCACCACCACCGCATCCGGCGCGCGAACCAGCGGCGAAGTAGTTCGTTCGCGGTCGCGCTGATCGCGCTCGTGAATTTCATCCAGCGTGCGCGCGCGATCGATCGAATCGCCCTTCTGCTGGTGCTCGTGATAACGCCGATCCGCGCGAACTTCCGGTGACGCCGTCAGAAAAATCTTCAGGTCGGCGTCGGGAAAAACGACGCTGCCGATGTCGCGTCCTTCCATCACCACCCCGCCCTGCTGCCCGGCCCGCCGCTGCTCCGCGACCAACACGTGCCGCACGCCCGAAACAACCGCGATCTTCGATGCCGCCTGCGAAACTTCCGGAGTCCGAATCGCAGTCGTCACATCCTCGCCATCGAGAAACACTTGCTGCGTTCCGTCGAGGCGCCTTCAAATCGATACGCGTGCCGCGCGCAAGTGTCTCGAGCTCACCATCGCGATCGAATCCAAGCCCCCGGCGCACCGCTTTCAGCGCCAACGCGCGATACATCGCGCCCGTATCGATGTAGACGTAGCCCATCAGTTCCGCCACGCGACGTGCCAGCGTGCTCTTCCCCGAGCCGACCGGTCCATCGATCGCGATAATCAGGTTTTTCATTTCGAAATGTTGGCTCGGCTCAAATCCGTTTGAAGGCGCGCTCGATTTCGCGCACGGAATAGCGCAGCACCACCGGCCGGCCGTGCGGGCAGCTCATCGGATACTCGGTCTTGGCCAGCTCGCTGAGCAGCCATTCCATTTTCTTTGAGTCGAGCGGCGTATTCACCTTGATGGCCGCGTGGCACGCTGTCGAGGCCGCAATCTTCGATTGCAGCGAATCGATCGAGATGGCCTGATTCTCGCGCGCGATTCCGTCGAGAATTTCGAATAGCAGTTTCTCGGCGTCGCTGCTCGCGATTCCCGCCGGCGCCGCCTGAATCGCCACTTCGCGCGCGCCCATCAGCTCCGCCTCGAAGCCGTTGGCGCGCAGCTCATCGCCGATCTGCTCGAATGTCACCAGCTGGCGCGGGTTCAACTCCACAATCGGCGGCACGAGCATTCGTTGGCCGCCCAGTTCGCCTTCGCGACGCGCGCGCAGGTGCTGTTCGAAAAGCACACGCTCGTGCGCCACGTGCTGGTCGATGATCCATAGCCCTTCGCCGTTCACCGCAACGATAAAGCTGCTGTTCACCTGCCCGAGCGGCTTCAGGTCCGCAATCGTTTCCGGTGACGGCAGCGCGCCTCCGGATTCCGATGCCGCTTCAGCGAGCTTGATCGGCGACGGCCTGCTGCACAGGAAACGGGAAGTTAGTTCCTGCACCAGAACCAAACTGCAAACGCTGCGGCAGCGGCCGGTCCGGCGCGCCGGTCAATTCGAGATCCTCAGCGAATCCAGCGCCGGGAGAAAATCCCACCGGAATCTCTGCTCGCGGTGGTCCCGCGAAACTCGCGCCAGCGCTTGCGCTGGCTGCATTCAGCGGCGCATCGCTCATTCCTGCGCCATTGGCAAAACTTGCGGTGCCGCCCAGCGGAATCGGCGCGGCAGCTGCGGCGGCGCGCGAAGCAGGAAATCCGGGAATTGGCCGCGCCAGCGAAAGCGCATGCCGCAGCGCGTCGCGCGTGAAATCGTGAACAAACTGCGGATGGCGGAAGCGCACTTCGATTTTTGCCGGGTGCACGTTCACGTCCACTTCCTGATACGGCAAATCGAGAAACAGCAGCACCACCGGAAACACGCCGGGCGGAACGATGTTGCGATACGCCTCACCAATCGCGTGAAGCAGCAGCCGGTCGCGCACCAGCCGCCGGTTCACGAAAATGTAGATGCCGTTGCGGTTCGTCCGCTGCACTTCAGGGCGCGACGTAAATCCCGTCACCCGCAGCGTCGCCGCCTGCTCGTCCGATTCAATCGCCGGCTCGGTGATTGCGCTGCGCATCGGCGCTTCGTTCGGTGGAATCTCTACCAGTTCCTCGAGCGCCTGACGCCCGAAAATCTGATACACGCGTTCGGAAAGCTTTTCCACGGGCGCACAGTTCAGGATTTCCTGCGTCGGAGTCTTCAGCAGGAACTGCGTTTCCGGATGCGCCAGCGCGTAGTGCGTCACAAGCGAAGCGATGTGCCCCAGTTCGGTGGTTTCCGATTTCAGGAATTTGCGCCGCGCCGGCACGCAGTAGAAAATATCTGCCACGCTGATCGAAGTTCCGCTCGGTACGCCCGCCGGCTTCACGCCCAGAAGCTTGCCGCCCGCGAATTCGACGCGAGTTCCCTCTCCGTCCTCACCCGTGCGCGTCTCGAGAAGCAGCCGCGAAATCGCCGCAATCGTCGGCAGCGCTTCGCCACGAAAACCAAGCGTCGCAATCGAGAGCAGATCGTCAGCCGTCCGCAATTTCGAAGTCGCGTGCCGCTCGAACGCCAGCAGCGCATCGTCATGATTCATGCCGCTGCCATCGTCGATCACGCGAATCATGCGCTTCCCGCCCGATTCCACTTCGATTCGGATCGATCGCGCCCCGGCATCCAGCGAATTCTCCAGCAGCTCCTTCACCACCGAAGCAGGCCGCTCCACAACCTCCCCAGCCGCAATCTTATTCGCCACATTTTCAGCAAGTATGCGAATGCGGCTCATCGAGGATTGCCGCTCCGGGCCGGTGGATTCAAATCCGAATATCCGCCGTCAAACAAATTGCCGTTCGATTCACGGCGCACTCGATCTTCCTCTTCCCTTTCTTCCTGCATCAGGCTGCGCAGGAAGATGCGCGTGCCAAACAAGCTCGCGATAAACACTACGGTAACCAGCGAAATTCCCAGCCACATCGGAAACGAAGCCATCTGCACCATCATCAAAAAGATGAAGCCAATCGTGACTCCCGAGCCCCAAAAGAACTCCAAATTGAGCCCGTAATCGAAGCTTGTGCATTGCGCGCGTGAGCAGAAAGATGCCCGCCGTTGCGCCAAGCGCGATCAGAATCATCAAAACCGTCACGAAGCCTCGCCGGCCGCTTTTGGTTTCTTGATTGCAATACCGAGATTGTCGAGTTGATCGGCATCGACACTCGATGGCGAATCGGCCATCAAATCCTGCGCGGCGGTGGTCTTCGGAAACGCAATCACCTCGCGAATCGATTTCTCGCCCGCCAGCAGCATCACGATGCGATCGACGCCCAGCGCGATTCCGCCGTGCGGCGGCGTGCCATAGGTGAGCGCGTCGAGGAAGAATCCGAAGCGCTGCCGCGCTTGCTCGTCCGAGAGGCCGAGCGCTTTGAACATGCGAGCCTGCACATCCTGCCGGTGAATTCGGATGCTGCCGGAACCGAGCTCGACTCCATTCAGCACAAGATCGTAGCCCTTCGAGCGGCATTCCCACGGCGCGGTCTCGAGCTTGTCGAGATCCTCCTCGACGATTCCGGTGAACGGATGCTGCGCGCTCACCCACTGCTTCTCGCGCTCGCTCCATTCGAAAAGCGCGAAGCCCGTGATCCAGGCAAACTCCCATTTGCTGCGGTCAATCAGATTGAGCTTGTCGCCAAGATACAGGCGAATCTGCCCGGCAACGTTGAGCGACGTGTCAGTGTGCGGAATCTGCTCTTTCGCCGCCGTTGCGACGATCAGGTCGCCCGCCTTCGCGCCGACGCTTTTCGGCCAGCTTTTTTAGCGCATCAGCACCGAGATTTTTCTCGAGCGGCGAGCTGACGCCTTCGGCAGTCACCTTCACGGTGTAAACGCCTCGAGCGCCCGCAGACTTCGCGAATTCGCCAAGTTCGTCGAGCTGCTTGCGCGACCACGCCGCCGCGCCCGGCGCGACGACAGCTTGCACGTTGCCTTCGATGTGCATCGTCGCGCGCGCGGGCTCGAAGAACTCCGTGACGTTGTGAAGCTCCATGCCGAAACGAAGATCAGGCTTGTCAGACCCGTAGCGGCGCATCGCGTCTTTGTAATCGAGATGACGGAACGGACCTTTCGCTTCGACGCCCGCGACCGCGCAGGCGCGCTCCATCACTTTCTCGATCACGTGGAAAATATCTTCCTGGCGCGGGAACGACATCTCGACGTCAATCTGCGTGAACTCCGGCTGCCGGTCGGCGCGCAAGTCTTCGTCGCGAAAGCATTTGCACGATCTGGAAGTAGCGATCCATGCCCGAGATCATCAGGATCTGCTTGAAGATCTGCGGCGATTGCGGCAGCGCGTAAAACTGCCCGTGATGAATGCGGCTGGGAACGAGATAGTCGCGCGCGCCTTCGGGAGTCGAACGCGTGAGCATCGGCGTCTCGATCTCGAAGAAGCCGAGCTCGTCCATCGTCTTGCGCATCTCGAGAATCACGCGATGGCGCAGCTCGAGATTGCGATGCGGACGCGGCCGCCGCAAATCGAGATAGCGATAACGCAAGCGCGTCTCTTCGCTGGCATTCACGTCGTCTTCCACTTGGAACGGAGGCGTCTTCGCGTTGTTCAGGATGTGCAGGCGCGTCGCGATCACTTCCACTTCGCCGGTCGGAAGTTCCGGATTCGATTTCTGGCGCCGCACGACGCGACCTTCCACCGCGACGACAAATTCCGAGCGCAGCTCTTCGGCCTTCGCATGCGCTTCGGGATGCAGCTCATTGTTGAACACGATCTGCGCGATTCCCGCGCGGTCGCGGAGGTCGATGAAGATCAGCTGGCCGAGATCGCGGCGGCGCTGAACCCAGCCCATCAGGACGACTTCTTTATCGGCGTCCGAGGCGCGCAGCGCGCCGCAATAATTTGTGCGTTTCAGATTTCCGAGAGCTTCGAGCAATTTTGCCGTCCTTTAATTTCTTTAGCCTTCTAGCTTCGCTTTTATTTCGCCTGGCGCCTTTTAACCAGCCGTTTTACCGCCGATTAGAAAATTGCAAGTTGCAGATTGCACGCCACTTACGCTAGAGATTTAATCGCGCTACCGTGTATTAGATTTATATCCTAGCGCCGCCGCTCGGATTCAAGGTACTCCAGCAATTCACCTTCCGCCAGCTTTCTCTGGTCGCCATCGGCGAGGCGTTTCAGGGTAAAGGTGTCGCGACGCGACTTCGTCTTCGCCGATGATCAGAGCATAGCGCGCGCCCAGTTTATCCGCGAGGCCGAGCGATTTCTTGAATTTCATTTCCTCGGGCGGCAGCTCGACGGAGAGTCCTGCGACGCGCAATTTTCTTGCGATGCTGACGGCTGTGGGATACGACGCCTGTCCCATCCACGCGATGTAGACCGCGAGGCCGCCGAGTTTGGGTGCGTTGCCGCTTTCTTCGATCGAAAGAATCGAGCGGTCGGTGCCGATGGCGAAGCCGATGCCTTTCGTTGGCGGCCCACCGAGGAGTTCGACGAGGCCGTCGTAGCGGCCGCCGCCGCAGACGGCGTTTTGCGAGCCGAGTCCTTCGGCGGTGACTTCGAATGTGGTGCGCGTGTAGTAGTCGAGGCCGCGGACGAGGCGCCAGTTTTCTTTGTAGTCGATGCCGCGCAGGTTCAGTTCTTCTTTGAGCTTGGCGAAGTGGGCGCGGCAGTCGTCGCAGAGATGATCGGAGATGCGCGGCAGCGTTTCGATGATGGGCTGCTCTTCGGGAATTTTGGAATCGAGGACGCGCAGCGGGTTGGTTTCGATTCGGCGCTGGGAGTCTTCCTTGAGCTTGTCTTTTACTTTGCGGAGTTCTTCGCGCAGCAGCTCGACGTATTGCGGGCGGCAGTTTTTGTCGCCGATGGAATTTACGTAGAGCGTGGTGCGCGTCAGGCCGACGCGATTGAAAAAGACGAGCAGCATTTCGAGGACTTCGGCGTCGATGGCGGGCGCGTCGGATTGGCCGAGGACTTCGGCGCCGATTTGGTAGAACTGGCGGTAGCGTCCTTTTTGCGGGCGCTCGCGGCGGAACATCGGGCCGATGTAGTAGAGCTTTTGGTTGCCGGGGAGGGCTTGCATGTTGTGTTCGATGTAGGCGCGGCAGACGGAGGCGGTGGCTTCGGGGCGGAGGGTTATCCGGTCTCCCAATTGTAAGCGAGTGTCACTGCGCAATAAAGCGCACTAGAGACCCGTTAGAAGCTCTTCTGACTGCGAGTTCGGTACCTGATGCCGTGACAATCTTAGATTCTTGCTGAATCTGACGTAACTCGCTACCGTCGTTCTCGAGCGTGTGCGGAATTCGACCTGCTTGCCAAGCTGCTTGTACTGCTTCATTGGAACGAATCGACTTCATGCCACGGTTTGAGGATAAGCCGACATGCACTCGTTGCCACGATCCTCGAATGAGATACATTTCTTTCGAGACGACGTCGGTTTCGACACCGATCGAGCGGGCGAAGAGTTCGGTTTCCTCGAAGATCGGCAGGCGGATTTCGCCGAAATTGTAGGATTCGAAGACTTCGCGGGCGGTGTGCTCGAACCAGTTCCAGAGGGCGGAGTCCGGCGGGAGGATGTCGCGCGTGCCTTTGATGGCGCGGAATTGTTTTCGCTCGGACATTTGCCCCCAGCGGCTGAAGCCGCTCATCTATTCGCGAGTCTTGCGGCACGACTGAAGTCGTGCCCTGACGGTGAATCCTTAAATATATCAGGAATGAATGGCGTCGTGGTGGCGGAGGGTGGAAGAGGGCTGGTGGCGGGTGCGAGTCTATGGTGCTCGCGGCAACGGAGGACTGCCCAGCGCTAAAGCGCATGGACAAGGCAGAGTCTCTATCGGAGCGCTGAAGCGCTCCTCCCCCGCATGAATGCGGGGGCTCCCACCGAACTGCACAGCCACTTCTAAAACCAAATGGCGCTGAAGCGCTCCTCCCCCGCATGAATGCGGGGGCTCCCACCGAACGGCACAGCCACTTCTAAAACCAAATGGCGCTGAAGCGGTTTTTTCCCCGCACGAATGCGAGTGGCTCCCACCGAACTGCAGAGTCACATCGAATCAAATGGCGACCAAGCGCTGAGTCGCGCGTTCGGGCACGGCATGCCGTGCCCCTACTGAAGAATCGCGGGCATCCGCCTCATGGGTTGGCGATCACGAGTTACGAGTTACGAGTCACGAGTTGCGAGTCACGGGGTTTCTTGTTTGTAGGTTTCTTTGTATTCGACGTAGCGCTGGGCGTAGGCGTCGATGGAGTCCTGGTCGGCGTCGGTTAGGGCGCGGCGGAATTTGCCTGGGTGGCCCATGAAGAGGCTGCCGGGCGGGACTTCGGTGCCTTCGGGGACGAGGGTGCCGGCGGCGACGATGGAGCCTGTGCCGATTTTTGCGCCGTTGAGGATGATCGAGCCCATGCCGATGAGGCAGCGCGATTCGATTGTGCAGCCGTGGAGGACGACGCCGTGGCCGATGGTGACGTTGTCGCCGAGGACGAGCGGGTGCGTGTCGCGCATTACGTGGAGGACGGAGCCGTCTTGAATATTGGTGCGCGAGCCGATGCGGATGAAGTGGACGTCGCCGCGGATGACGACGCAGGGCCAGACGCTGGAGTCGGCGGCGATGGTGACGTCACCGATGATGACGGCTTGCGGATCGATGTAGGCGGATTCGGCGATGCGCGGGGCGCGGCCGCGGTAGGTGCGAAGCAATGTGGGCTCCTTTGCGTTGGAGACGCTAGCATAGGGGAAACGGATGTGACAATGCCGTCTCTTGCGCGTCCTTGGTCGCAGAGGTGACAAGGCAAGGCCCTCGCTTCGCTCTGTTCTCGGTATGCGCTCCGCGCGATTTGATTTATGTCGCGGCTGAAGCCGCGACCTACAAGGCTTGAAGAATTCGCGGTTGGTCAGTTTGTAGGCTTGTTGGATGCGGGGATGGGTAAGTGCGAGGCTTCGAGAACAGCGCACAGGCAAGAGTGCCTGTGCCACTTGAGACGGAAGGCCCACGACGAGTACGGCGTCGTCGTGGTTACCGGGACAGGGCACTCGCGCCGCCGCGCTACAGGAGGAGGCGCTTCGGGGCTTTGCGGCTCCAGGCTACACGGAGGGCAGCTTCGAGAATGTCGGCGGGAACTTTTGCGAGGGTGACGCGGGTGGCGCCTTTTTCGCCCCAGCCGCCTGGTACTGGCGAGAAGATTTCGGGGGCGTCCTGGACCATGCCGGCTTGTTGATCGGGGGTGAGCAGGAGGACTCCGTAGCCTTGATGTTCGAGTGCGAGGGTGGCGAAGATTTTGCCGGCGATGCGAAAGTCGGCGTTGCTGAAATGGGAGCCTTCGGTGGCCTCGGGAAGCGAGAGGGCGATGCGGCGGAAGGTTGCAGGTTTCAGTGAGCGAAGTGGTCGAAGCGGGCAATTTAGCAGGTTTGCCCGCCGCAAAGCAATCTTCAGGCTGGCACGGGACGGGCAAGACCCGCCTCTTCGCGGCGGAGATCCGCTGCGGTTGCCCGCGAGGAACCGCAAGAAACATGATGGAACGACGAGGGTCTAAATTGACCAAAGACGCTGCGTTGCCACGTAGGCACAGGCAGGTAATGCCTGCGCGACTCGAAGGCCCAACGACGAGAACGGCGTCGTCGCGGCCACCGAGCGGGGCTCGATCCTTCGCGTAAGCTCCAGGGTAGATGAGCGGCCACTACAGAATCTGGACGACTGGCGACGTGGCGTTGGCGTTGACGCTTTCTACTCGCTGCATTACGTTGCGGGTCATGGCGAAAATGCTTTTGCCGCCTGGGGCGTCTTCGCCCATTGAAGCTACGGGCTTGCCGCTATCGCCGCCGATGCGGATTTGCGGATCGATTTCGATTTCGCCGAGGAATGGGACGCCGAAGAGTTGGGCCATGCGGCGGCCTTCGCCGTGGCCGAAGACGTCGATGCGACCTTCGCAATGCGGGCAATTGAAGTAGCTCATATTTTCGACGACGCCGAGAATTTCGACGTGGACCTGGCGAAACATTTCGACGGCTTTGCGCACATCGGCGAGCGAGACGATCGAGGGCGTGGTGACGACGACGGTACCTGTGATGGCGACACTTTGAATCAGCGTGAGCTGGACGTCACCGGTGCCGGGCGGAAGATCGACGATGAGGTAATCGAGTTCGCCCCATTGCACGCTGCGCAGAAATTGCTGGATGACGCTGTGAAGCATCGGGCCGCGCCAGATGAGCGGCTTGTCGCCGGGATTCAGCAGGCCCATCGAGATCATTTTGATTCCGTAGGCTTCGACGGGAATGATGGTGCGCTCGTCGAGGGCGCGCGGCTGTTCGACGGTGCCGAGCATGACGGGGACGTTGGGGCCGTAGACGTCGGCGTCGAGAAGGCCGACTTTTGCGCCGAGGGCTTTGAGGGCGAGCGCGAGATTGACGGCGACGGTCGTCTTGCCTACGCCACCTTTGCCGCTGGCTACGGCGACGAGATTTTTGATGCCGGGGATCGGGGCTTTCTTTTCGCTCGGCGGCTGATTCGGGCCGATTCCTGGCATTTGTCCTGGTGCGGGAGGCATTGGGTCCTTTCGAATGTGGGAGCTGACGCAATCTTGATCTGTGAACCTTAATCATAGACTGGCGGCGTTGAGGCGGCAAGGTGTGGTGAAGGTGTTGCGGCGCTTTATTGGCAAACGACAGGTGTAGAATCTAACTATGCTAAAATCTGGGCTCATCTTCCTTGGTATCGGCGCGGTGGCTTTACTTCTGATCGCGACGAATGCCGTTGCACTGGGTCCATGTGCCGATCTCCCCGCAAGCCTCTGTATGTTTATAATCCTGGTCTGCGTACCGGTGGGTTCCCCCCTAGTTCTCGCCGCTGGCTCTCGGGCGCTTTGGCTGAAGAGAAGACTAAGTTGCGTGAAGACAGCGCGTTCAGATTCGATGAGTTCTTGCTAGCCAACCGAACCGCTAGGGCTGCTTTGCGTCAGGTCAGGCGAGCGGATAGAATAGAAGGCTGGAAACGATTCGTTTCGTCGCACCCTCTAGAGAGGCATCTAACTAAGGAAATATGGACGTCGAGAGAATAGTTGATAGCGTCGTCGCGCGATTTATCGGGACGAAGCACGAGCGCGACATCAAGGTGATTCAGCCGGTGGTGAACGAGATCAATGCGCTCGAACCGGCGATGCAGAAACTTACGGACGCGGAGCTGGCCGCGTACACGCCGAAGCTGAAGGCCGAGGTGCAGGCGACGCCTGGAGGGCGTTGAAGATAACGATCCAGACATCAAGCAAAAGCTGAAGGAAGCGATCGAGCCGGCGATTGTTCCGGCGTTCGCGGCGGTGCGCGAAGCTGGGCGGCGGACGCTGGGGATGCGGCATTTCGACGTGCAGTTGATCGGCGGCATCGTGCTGCACCAGGGCAAAATCGCAGAGATGAAAACCGGCGAGGGAAAAACCCTGGTGGCGACGCTGCCTGCATATCTGAACGCGCTGGCCGGACGCGGCGTGCACATTGTGACGGTGAACGACTACCTGGCGCGGCGCGACGCAGAGTGGATGGGACCGATTTTCAAGATGCTGGGGATGACGGTGGGCGTGATCGTCCACGATCTGGAAGACGGGCAGAGGCGCGCGGCGTACGGCGCGGATATTACGTATGGCACGAACAACGAATTCGGCTTCGATTATCTGCGCGACAACATGAAATACGATTTGAAGGATTGCGTGCAGCGCGGACATCATTTCGCGATCGTTGACGAAGTGGACTCGATTTTGATCGATGAAGCGCGCACGCCGCTGATCATTTCCGGGCCGGCCGAAGAATCTACGGATAAGTACTACAAAATCGACAAGATGATTCCAAAGCTCATCCAGGACATCGACTACACGCTGGATGAGAAGCACAAGACGGCAACGCTGACGGAAGAGGGCGTGTCGAAGGCGGAGAAGCTACTGAGCCTCGGGAACCTTTACGATCCCGCGCACATGGACATCATTCATCACGTCTATCAAGGGCTGCGGGCGCACACGCTTTTCCAGCGCGATGTGGATTACGTGGTGAAAGACGGCGAAGTGATCATCGTGGACGAATTCACCGGTCGGCAGATGCCTGGCCGGCGCTGGTCGGATGGATTGCACCAGGCGGTGGAAGCGAAAGAGAACGTGAAGATCGAGCGCGAGAACCAGACACTGGCGACGATCACGTTTCAGAATTATTTTCGCATGTACAAAAAGCTGGCTGGCATGACGGGAACGGCGGAGACCGAGGCGCCTGAGTTCGACAAGATTTACAAATTGGAAGTGGTGGCGATTCCGACGAATAAGACGTTGATTCGAGTGGAGCATGCGGACGTTGTTTACCGCACGGAAGCGGAGAAATTCGAAGCGGCCGTAAATGGAATTTTGCAAGAAGACAACACGAAGGCGGGCGGCATCCGGCAGTATTACGAGAGCGGGCAGCCGGTGCTGGTGGGGAGTATCTCGATTGAGAAGTCCGAGAAGATCGCCGAGCATTTGAAGAAGGCGGGGATTCCGCATCAAGTGTTGAACGCTAAGCAACATGAGCGCGAGGCGAAAATTATTGCGCAAGCGGGGCGCAAGGGCGCAGTGACCGTGTCGACGAATATGGCCGGTCGCGGAACGGACATTTTGCTGGGCGGCAATCCCGAGGCGATGACACGCGAATACGCGTTGAAAAATAAACTCGCGATGCCGTACATGCCGGCAGGGGCCGTGATCGGCGCCGCGGCGGGAACCGAAACAGCAGCTCAGGCGGACGCAGCGACTGCAGGAGCCGGCACGGCTACGGGTGGGAGTGCCGGGGCTTCGGGCAATGGTGCGAGCGGCGCGAATAGTGCACCGATGGTTTTGTTCCAACAGGAAGGCAAGATTTATCAGGTGCCGCTGGATCAATGGAAGCCAATTTACGATCAGTTCGCGGAGCAGTGTCGCGCAGAACACGACGAAGTAGTAGCGATGGGCGGGCTACACATTCTCGGCACGGAGCGTCATGAGGCGCGGCGCATCGACAATCAGTTGCGAGGGCGCGCGGGGCGGCAGGGCGATCCGGGGTCGTCGCGATTCTTCCTTTCGCTCGAAGACGATTTGCTGCGAATTTTCGGCGGCGAGCGCGTGAAGGCGCTGATGTATCGACTGGGGATGACGGAAGGCATACCGATCGAATCGCGGCTGATCAGCAAGCGAATCGAGAACGCGCAGAAGGCCGTCGAAGCCCAGAACTTCGAAGCGCGGAAACATTTGCTCGAATACGACGACGTAATGAATAAGCAGCGCGAGACGATCTATTCGTCGCGGCGCGCAATTCTCGAGGGAGCGGACCAGAAGGAGTTAGTGCTCGAGAAAGCGGAGGAAATCGCGTTCGAGTTGATCGATACGTATTGTCCGAGCGATCAGCATCCCGATCAATGGAATGTAACTCAGCTTTCGAATGAAGTGCTGAACCAGTTCGGTTTCGAGCCAAAGGCGGCGGGCATCGATTTCGCGACCTTGAATCGTGATGCTCTTGCCGACGCGTTGATTGCGAAGGTGAACGCGCGATACGAGGAGAAGGAGACGCTGTTTGGCGCACAGGTGATGCGATGGCTGGAGCGGCGCATCCTGCTCGATATCGTGGACGCGCAGTGGAAGGATCACCTGCTGAGCCTCGACCATTTGAAGGAAGGGATCGGGCTGCGAGGTTATGGACAGAAGGATCCGCTGGTTGAGTTCAAGAAAGAGGCATTCGTACTCTTCGACGATTTGATGGATCGCATAGATAAGGAATCGGTGCGATTCCTGTTCCTCGTACAGCCCGCGAAGCCGGAAGACGAAGCGCGGCAAATCGAACGGCGGCAACGGCAGCAGCAACAAAATCTGCAGTTTCAAACGGGCTCCGCGCAAGCCGAGCCTCCCAAGCCGGTTCGAGCGGCAGCGAAAGTCGGACGCAACGATCCGTGTCCTTGCGGATCGGGCAAGAAATACAAGAAGTGCCACGGCGCCGCAGCCTAACCTTTCTTAATCCAGAACTTCCATCCGATTTGAACTTTCCCTCCGTCCATTGCGTATCCCTCTGCAGACTGAGGTGCGTTTCAGTCAGGAGGACGAAATGAGAACGCGTGTGCGCGTTGTCGGTGTGTATTTTATTTGGGCGGCGATGGCGACTGCTTTGACCGCGTTGCCCGCAGCGGCAGCGCAGGAAGGACATTTTGATCGGACATTGAGCGTCACGGGCGCTGTAGACCTTTCGGTTCAAACCGGATCCGGGAATATTTCGGTCAAGCCGGGAGACTCGAGCAAAGTGGAAGTCCACGCGACCATCCGAGCCGATCATTCCTGGTTGAACGGCGACGCCAGTGCACGGATTCATGATATTGAAACGAATCCGCCGATCGAACAGAACGGCAACACGATTCGGATCGGCCATTTTGATGACCGCGGCCGCGAGCACGGCATTTCGATCAGCTATGAGGTGACTGTTCCGGAGCAGACAAAGCTGCATTCGGAATCTGGCTCGGGAGACGAAACGATTGGCGGCATCGTGGGACCAGTCGACGTGACAAGCGGATCAGGCGATTTGAGAGTCGCGAACATTGGCGGCGAAGTGCACGCGCGAACGGGATCGGGCGAGCGTGGAACTCGATTCGATCAAGGGCGCCGCGCGCGCGACTTCTGGCAGCGGTTCGATTCGCGCGCTGGGAATTGCGGGCGGTTTGAATGCTTCGAGCGGCAGCGGCGAAGTGAAGCTGGAACAGACGGCGGCAGGTGACGTTGAGATCTCGACAGGCTCGGGCGACGTGGACATCAAAGGCGCAAAAGGAGCTGTGAGCGTTACAACCGGCAGCGGCGAGATCAAGGCGCAGGGCGTTCCATCCGGCGACTGGAAACTGCGCACCGGCTCGGGCAGCGTGACGGTGGAGTTCCCGGAGAACGCGGCTTTCGAGCTCTACGCGCAGACTAGTTCCGGCAATATCGAGACAAAGCACGCAATTTCGGTGCAGGGAAACATCAGCACGCGCGAGCTGCGTGGAAAAGTCGGCAGTGGCGGCGCTGTGCGAGTGGAATTGAGGACGAGCTCCGGCACGATTCGGATTTTGTAAATCAGCTCCGTGCGCATGAGCTTGCGCCGCTTAGAACGCGAGAAGTCACGCGAGCGCGTACAGGGCGCGCGAATCCAGACGCTATTGCCGTTTTCGCGCAGGCTGGCATGCCTAACTCGAAAATATGCTAGTCTCTCTCGCACATGCCTTGCGGGAAACCCGCGAGGCCACGGGGTGGGAAATGACAGCCGCTGTCGCAGGTGGAAATTGCCAACGGCCCGGGTGTGCGAATCCGATCCCCAAAAGCCTTGCCGGCGAACAGCTTTGCCTCGATCATTTTCTGGATGAGGCATTTGTTCGCACCGATCATGCGATGCAGAGCTGCCGGGAAGGACAGTTTGTCAATGCGAGCAGCCTGGAGTGGCTGCTTTCCGACGCGCTCGCCACGGTGAAAAACCTCGAGGAGGGTGCAGCGGAGCCCAACCCGGAACAGCGCGATCGGATGCTGGAGTTGCTTTTAATCGTCGCTAACTTGCACGAGTATGTGGCGCATCATTCGGTGCGTCTGGCGCAGCGGCCTGCTTGAACCCTAGCGCCGCCCGCGCGAGAGTTTGAATTCAGGGATTTTTGGCTTGCTTAAGGGTTAACACCTCTTCTTCCCGCCGCCTTGCGTTTTCGTCCCGCACGATTCAACCTTGATATTCCCTTCCGGAAACCCGGCAACGGGAGACGGAATGAACAACAACCCATTCAAACCCACGGACCCCAAAATACCTGGCGTGTCTCCCAGGGACGAATCGGCCCGCCACACTGCTCCGCCTCCAGCGAACCAAAAGCCCGTGCTGGCCAAATTCTCGATGTCACAAATGCCGCCCCGCTGGCTAATTCTTTCCGCAACTGGTGTGGTAGCGGTGTGCCTGATTGCGGTTTGGTGGATGCACGGGACATCGGCAAAGGAAGCCAACACCGAAAGCGAAACAACAACGCCCGGAACGACAGCAGCAGACAGCAAGCCTGCGCCAATTCCCGAACCGCTGCCTGTGGGGCCGGGTGAAATTGCGACAACGAGCGAACTGGCGAAAGATTGGTCGGCAAAGAAATTTATTTTTCGCGATCCGCTCACCTCACGAGAAGTGCCGGCAATGGTGGTACATCTTCCCGGCGGGGTGTACTGGGGTTTTTCTCTCGTCGAGCCGTACGGATCATGCCAGATGGAATTCGTAACGGACATGCAGAAGCTTCGCGCCGACTATGGATTTCGAGGCTCGCATCCGATGGTGGGCGATCCGTGCAATCGCGCGGTATTTGACCTGACGCGGTACGGCAGCGGGCCGGCTGGATTGGTTCGCGGAGAAATTGCGCATGGCGCCGCGGTACGTCCGCCGCTGGCGATTGAGATTGAGATACACGGCAGACAGGTGCTGGCGAAGAAAATCGAGTAGCTTTCTCTTACATCATTTCCCAGTTCGAAAACCCAAGTAACCCGACGGCGGTCCAGCCATTCACATCGAGAGTTGTCTTCGCTTCAACACCACCCAACCACTTTCTCTTAGGCTAGAGCATGCTGCAAAGGGCCGGAAATAAAACTGCCGCCGTACCGGTCCGGGAGAGCCGACGGCGGCAATTTTCGAATCAAGTAATGTTGGATCGAGTCCAGCTAGTCGTTCAAGGCTTCCACCCTTCGAGCAACCATCACAGGCGTATTATTCGCCGCCGGATTGATGAGGATGAACCCGACCACGCGCAAGTGAATTGGTTGGTTGCCGGTGAGAGCCGAGAGACCGCTGAGGTTGACGTAATTCGTAAAGCTCGTGGACATCACTGTGAGCGGCTTGGGCAGCAACACGCCGGCGAGGTAGTTGTCGTTCAAGCTGAATGTGCCGTTGTTGCCGTTCTGCACGCTGGTGCTGCCGACGACCCAGTCACCGCGCTGTCCTTGGCGTTCCAGAACAACGCGATGAACGGTAACTGTAGGGGGCGTGTTAGTTGTGTTGAGCTTGCCACCGAAAAGAACCCGTTGACCTGCGAGTTGGCTGGACGGCCCAAAAAGAAGCGACGTGAGTGGGATTTGGAGATCCGCAATCATGTATTTCTCATTGCCGGTCAGAGGTATCGTGTCGATCTGTCCGAGCGGATATCCTGTCAGATCGGGAAGTTCTGCGCGCGCGTAGATATTGAGGCCGCTCGCTTGGCCGTTGGATGACTGAACGAATGTATCGAGACCCTCAAGGAAGAAGTGATCTGTCGATACAACTTCCACTTCGGTCGCCGTAATATCACGGGTGACCCGATTGAGAGTGCCGGAGACTTCGACGATCGTGTTCGTATCGTAGCTTGAGGGCATCTCGTTGGAATCGAAATTCGTGGAAGTGCTGGTATCCACGGTGTATTGACGGCCGCGCGGACCCTGAATCACGAATTGATTCCCTGCCGGGTTCACGCTCACCACTCCGGCGTAGAAACAATCAATTTGCGCGTCCGCGTCGTCCACGGAAAGACCCTTCACATCAAATGTGGGAGTGAAGTTGCCGGTTACGTTGCCGTTCGCTTCGGTCTGGATGGATTGCCTGAGGTCGAGATCCATGAAGAAACCGACCAGATCATTGTCAGCCAGGACAAGAGGCGTCTTGAGAGGCTGAGTCACCGTCATCGGCGACACCATCGCGTTAATCGTGTTTAACGCGGGAGGCGATTGCGTCGTGTCGAGATACTGGATCATGACGGTGCCAACGGTAATGTTGGCCGAGGTGTAGGTGCCGACTTGAACGTCTTCAAGATCGAGCAGGCTGCGCAAGCCGTTCAATTTGGCGAAATCGACGGTCTGCGGACCGTTCAGAAGATTCACCGTGGTGGTGCCATCGGTAAGCGTGATGCTCGTGATCTGGACTTGAACCGACACCACGCTTGGAAGCGTTGGGCTGTCCGTGCCGATTGTAAACATGCTGCCCATCTGCTGGCTGGGTTGCGTGCCGGAAGAACTTCCACCGCAACTGGATAGAGCTAACATTGCGAGTAATGAAGCGAACACACCCATAGCTTTCGAAACGCGCATTGCAAATCTCCTTTTAAACTGAAAATCGCCTTGAAAAATTAGGGCCAACACCCGATTCAACTGCTGGACAAATGAACACAGGGCCGGGCGGAAAGTTGCGCGAGAATGCGGACAATCTAGTAGTGCGGCGCGCAATATTTCCGAGCCAGAATGTAACTGTTGAGACAGCACTTAGGGTACCGGAGGCATCGTAGTAGAGTCTTGCCTGCCGGAGGCGGATGACGGGCCGTTGCGCTTTTTCTTCGCTTTCAGGGATCGCTGAAGGGAGTCGTTATGGGGCGTAGGGCGGTTCTTTCCGTTGCGATACTGGTGGCGATTTTTGCCGTGGGCTGCGCCAAAAAGGCGGATGATGCGACGCTTGCAACGCAAATAAAGTCGCGGATGTTCTCGGACCCGCAGTTGAACGGCGCCAGCCTGGAAATCACTTCAAAGGACGGGCAGGTGACTTTGGCCGGCACGGTGCCGAATGATGCGGCCCGCTACGAAGCATACAAGATTGCGAATGAAACGGCGGGCGTGACAAAAGTTAACGATCAGATGACGGTCGCGCCGACGCCTGCACTTGAGCCCAACCCCCCGGCGAATCAAACCTCTCCCGCGTCTGCTTCTCTAAACAGTGGGCAGACTGCCCGGGCTGCTGATAAGGCGCGCAAAGCGCGCACAAAAAGTTCTCCTCCTCCCGCCGACGATAATCGGATTGTTGAAAATACCGCTGCTCCAGAGCAAGCACCGCCCGTGCTGCCAGCCGCGCCAGACGTGCAACAGCAACCCGTTCAACCCGCTACTCCTCAAGCGGTGCAGCCGCCCTTGCCTCCACCTCCGCCGCAACCGAGACAGGTTGAGGTTCCAGCTAGCTCCACGCTGACGGTGCGAATGATCGACGGTGTAGATGCGTCGGTGAACAGCGCTGGCGAGATCTTTCACGCGTCGCTCGAATCGCCGCTCGTCGTGGACAATGACGTAGTAGTGCCGCGCGGCGCGGACATTTATGTTCGGCTGGTGAGCGCGAGTTCAGCGGGGCGGATAAAGGGAAAAAGCGAACTGCATTTGGAATTGGTTAAGATGGAATTTCAAGGGCGGTCCTACCCGCTCGTCAGCACCACGTATTCGGTTACCGGAGGCTCTCGCGGTAAGAATACCGCGGCGAAGGTGGGGGGCGGAGCGGCGCTGGGCGCGATCATCGGGGCAATTGCGGGCGGCGGAAAAGGTGCAGGGATTGGCGCTGGAGTGGGAGCGGCAGGCGGGGCGATTTACCAGGGAGCGACAAAGGGCAAGCAAGTAAAAATTCCGGCGGAAACCAGGTTGGATTTTCAACTCGAGCAGCCGGTGACGGTAACGGTGTTGCCGCGGCCGTCCAATTCCCTCGTCGGCCAGCAATAAAACAGAGTGCGATAGCTATCTTGCGGGGAACGGAGTTGTGCCGTTCTCCGCATTTTTGCGACGGAACGACGATGTGTGACGATCGACTTTCCCGTCTTGCGCGCGCACTGTGAGTTGTTTACGATGGCACGCGGACGGATCGCTTGATCGGACAAACAATATCGCACTATCGAATCATCGAGCCGCTGGGAAGCGGCGGGATGGGGCAGGTATATCGCGCCGAGGACACTAGGCTCGGGCGGCAAGTCGCATTGAAATTCTTGTCCGAGGAACTGACGCGAGATCCGGGTGCTCTCGAGCGCTTTCAGCGCGAAGCGCGCGCCGCCTCGTCGCTGAATCATCCGGGAATTTGCACGATTTATGATGTGGGCGAATACAACGGGCGCCCTTTCCTTGTGATGGAGCTGCTCGAGGGGCAAACGCTGCGCGAACGGATCGGCGGACGTCCCGTTGCAACCGATTCCCTTCTCGAGTTCGGGGCGCAGATTGCGGATGCGCTCGACGCGGCGCACTCGCGCGGGATCATTCATCGCGATATCAAGCCCGCCAATATTTTTGTCACCGCGCGAGGTCAGGCGAAGATCCTCGATTTTGGACTCGCCAAGCAGGCAGCGTCGCGCCGGATCGCCGAAGCTGTGGGTGCAGGTAACACCACAACACAGCCGACAACCGACAATCTGATGCTGACGAGTCCGGGATCGGCGCTTGGCACGGTGGCCTATATGTCTCCGGAACAAGCCCGAGGTGAGGAATTGGACGCGCGCACTGATCTTTTCAGTTTGGGCGCTGTACTCTACGAGATGGCAACGGGCCAGGCTGCATTCAACGGAAACACTTCGGCTGTAATTTTCGATGCGATCTTGAATCGCACGCCGGCTGCACCTTCCACTTTGAATCCGAATCTCCCGGCGAAGCTCGAAGAAATCATCGGAAAGGCGATCGAGAAGGATCCTGATTTCCGCTACCAGACCGCAGCTGAACTTCGCGGCGATTTGAAGCGAATGAAGCGTGACACCGATTCCTCTCGCCCCATGAGTGGCTCCTCGAGAACATGGTCAACGGGATTGGGCCCAACGGCATCATCGTCTTCAGCGGCGGTGGCGATGCCGTCATCGGCACAAAGTCAGCCTGGGCCGTCAACACCTTCTACCATCACTCAATTTCAATGGAGCGCCTGGGCACGCCGAGCGGCGGTGTTGGCTGCGCTCGCTGCTGCGGTGCTCTTGTTCATTCATGAACGCAACGGCCGGAAAGCGCAAACCTCATTCGCGCAGATGACGATCACGCCGATTTCGTCCTCCGGTCACACGTACGGCGCTGCAATTTCACCTGACGGAAAATGGCTCGCCTATATTTCCGACGAAGAGGGAAAGTCCGGAATCTGGGTGCGACAGCTCGGCACCGGCAGCACGGCCCAAGTGGTGGCTCCATCGATCGGAAACTTCAAGGGGTTGACATTTTCACCGGATGGAAATTATTTGTATTTCGTAAAAGGCGAACCTGGTACCGGGCTTTCAAAGCTCTATCAAGTTCCCTCCCTCGGGGGAACGCCGCGCGAGTTGATCGTCGATGTGGATAGTCCAGTTACATTCTCGCCGGACGGTAAGCAGATCGCTTTCGTGCGGCAATCGAGTACAGGGGGAACTTCGAGCTTGCTGGGAGCCAAGGCGGACGGCTCGGCGGAGCATCCCATTGCCGTACTGCGCGAGCCACTTTCATTTTCGGCGGAGGGCCCCGCATGGTCGCCGGACGGGCAACGGATTGCGATAGGAAAGTCGATCAGCGCAGGATTTCAGCAATATGCTCTCGAAACAGTGGCGGTTGACACCGGCGCAGAAACCCGGCTCGGAACAACAGATTGGGGCTATGTGAGGCGGATGAGCTGGATGCCGGATGGGTCGGCCGTAGTGTTTGGATCGCCGATCAGCAAGCCTTCGCTTAACGCTCAGCTATGGATGGTAAGTTACCCCGGTGGTGAAGCGCGGCGAATCACCAATGATTTGAATTTCTACACCGGAGCGAGCGTCACCTCCGATGGCGCCACGCTCGCTACCGTGCAACTGACTCTTACAGGAAATTTGTGGTCGGCCGGCGTTGGAAGCAGCTCTTCATTTTCACCGCCAAAACAGATTACTTCGGGAATCAGCCGCGCGGATGGCGTGTTCGGTATCTCATGGACTCCGTTGAATCAGATTCTCTATAGCTTCTATGCCTCCGGCACCACGAAATTGGCGACGACTTCTCCTGACGGCTCTAATGCCCACGACGTTGCCGTCAGCGCGGGAGCGGCGATGTTCCCATCCGCATGCGGCGACGGGCAGCATGTAGTGTTTACTGTGAATCGGCCGGATCAGGGATTGTCCGTGTGGAGCGGCGATGCAAACGCCGGTGAAGTGAAACAGCTCACGAACGGGCCCGCGGATGCATGGCCGATCTGTTCGCCAGATGGGAAGACGGTCGTGTACGTGAATCTTTCGACCGATTTGCCCATCCTTATGAAGATCGCGATTGACGGCGGAACACCGGCCAGGGTGGGCAAAGAACCGTTTCAGTTTCCGGCGATTTCGCCCGACAACCAACTCATCGCCGCGTCATACCATCCCGATCAAACCAAACCCGCGAAACTGGCTATCGTTGCAATCGACAGCGGAGAAATTCGGAACGTCTATGACGTCCCGGCGGAGACCGTTTTTGGCGGAGAAGGTGGAAGTGACCTTGAGTGGACCAAGGACGGGCGTTCGGTGCTGTTTGTGGTAAACAAGAATTCGGTAGCCGAGTCTTTGGGCACAGCCGGTTGGCGTCCCGGGATCCGCTGCTATTTCTCCTAAACCGATCATGAATTTCGGCTCGGGCTTTGTGTGGGCCTATGCGCTTTCGCCGGATGGAAAGCAGATTGTTTACTCGCGCGGAGTCCCGGCTACAGATGTGGTTCTAATTTCTCACTTCTAGCTACAGGAAACCACTGCACTGCTCTGCTCGTGACATTCACCGGAGGATGGCATGAAGGTATCGCGGCGTGACTTGCTAAAGACTGCTTCTATTGCAGGCGCTGGTGCTACCGCCGCCGCGATAAGCGCACCGCTGGTAAACAGCGGACGCGCGCCGCAGAATTCGCAGTCCACACCTGGCGAATTGCCCCCTGCCTTCGATAAGTTACAGCCGTTGGGCAACCGTGTGAAGCCGATCCGCGTCGACGAGTTGCAAGGCCGCATCGCGCACGCCCAAGAGCTGATGACCAATGCGAAGCCGCGATTTGATGTGCTCTACGTGACGCCGGGCACCACGCTCGCATATTACGTGGGAACTCCATGGGGCCTGAGTGAACGAATCGTCGCTCTGATGATTCCCCGCGAAGGCCAGCCGCTGATGATCTGCCCGGCATTTGAGGAAGGACGTTTGCGAGAACAGCTGCGGTGGCCAATCGAGCTGCGCGTCTGGCAAGAAGATGAGAGCCCCTATGCGTTGATCGCGAAATGGCTGGCCGAGCGAGGGATTCGCACTGGACGAGTAGGGGTGGAGGAGACCACAAAGTACGTTTTCTACGACGGTCTTCGACAGGCGGCTTCCTCGCTCGACTACGGAAGCGGTAACCCGGTGACCGTAGGATGCCGCGCGCAGAAAAGCGAGCATGAGCTGGAACTGATGCGGCTGGCATGCTCGGTCACGTTCGACGTGTACAAAGCTACGTTTGCTTCACTGCGGGAAGGCATGACGCAGCGCGAAGTGTCGGGCATGATATCGCGCGCCTACAAGAAAATGGGACTCGAAGGATACGGGATCGTTCTATTCGGACCCGCGGCTGCTTTGCCGCACGGAACGCGTGAAGAGCAGGTGCTGCGCGACGGGATGGGCGTGCTGATTGACGGGGGAACGCGCGTCGAGGGATACGAGTCCGACGTGACGCGAACGAGCGTGCTCGGAAAGCCTTCACCCAAGCTTCAGCATGCTTTTGAAATCGTGAGAAGCGCGCAGGACGCAGCGCTCGCGGCGGCTGTGGCAGGACGCGAATGCGGCTCAGTGGACGACGCCGCCCGCAAGGTGATTACGGATGCCGGTTTCGGTCCCGGCTACAAATACTTCACCCATCGCCTGGGCCACGGGATAGGACTGGACGGGCACGAGTCGCCGTATCTTGTGCAGGGCAACACCACAATCCTGAAGCCGGGAATGACCTTCTCAAACGAGCCAGGAATCTACGTGGTAGGAGACTACGGCCTGCGCTGCGAAGACGTGATGGTGATCGCCAATTCCGGCGAAGCGAAGCTTCTCACACCCGGCTTCGCGCCTTCACTCGAAACCCCAATTGCATAGATGTTGCGGACCCTCGATCGGATTTCGGAGCGGATGCTATGCTGACGCGTCGTGATGGTTATTTTGTCTGCTTCGCCAAAGCTGCTTCAATCTTGGGGATTACTTCGCGAACTCCCGGCGCGCTCGGACCATTCGGATCGAGCTTTAGATAGGTTTGAAACTCGTTCAGGGCGCCAGGGCCATCGCCCTTCTTGAGCAGAACGTTGCCGAGCATCACGTGCGCGCTAGCCATTTCCGGCTGCGCGGCGATAACCTTTCGCAGAGGCGATTCCGCGTTCTGCCACTGTTGCTGCGCGACGTAGGCTTTAGCAAGCTCATAGTTGCCGGCTGGCACGTCCGCGTTCAAATCAAGGCCCTTGGTGAGCGCAGTCACCGCGCCGGGATAATCCTTCAGTTGGTTAAGCGCGGCCCCCAGCTCGATATATGCTCCAGCAGCTTTTGGGTCAAGCTGAACAGCCTTCTCAAGCGCCTCTTGTGCTTCCTTGTACTTCTTTTGCTCAAGATAAGCTGCTCCCATCGTAGCGTATGCTTGAGGGAAATTTGGATATAACTCAGTGGCTTTCTTAAGATGCGCGATCCCCGAATCGACGTCCTTTGCACTAAGCGCTTTCTGCGCAGCTTCAAATTCCTTCTTGGCATTGTCGGGAACGGCCAGGTCGGCTGCGGAAACCGAGCCGCCCGTCGCGTCCTTGGGCGCCTCAGGCTCCTTCGCGCCGGGGATGGGCTGCAACGTGAGAGATACATATCCCTTTGCCGTAGAGATAAGGTCTACGCGCGAGGACTGCTCTTTATAACCCGGTTGCTTAAGCCTCACAAGATACGAGCCTGGCGAAGGAGGTATGAAGTGGCACCTGCCATCGGGTTCTGTTTGGCACTCTTCGACAGGCCCTCCTTCAGCGAGCTCAAGCCCAACATGAGTTCCGGGAGGGGCAGGCGTCCCGGCGGCAGTTCGCACTTGAACATTGATCTCCAGGCCCACCCGGAGAGAACCACCATGCTGACCCAGGGCAAACCGATGCTGACCGAAGGCAAACCGAGGGAAGGTAAGCGCAGTGACGAAAAGAAGGCAGCCCGCAGTAACGCCTAAATATCGCACCTGAACCTCCTCGCTCTTGGCCGCGCTACACCAAGGGCTTGAGTCTTGACTATACCACCCCTGTGAGGCAGTAGTTCCCTTCTCGGGGAACAAGATCAACGAGCAATGCCGCGCGGTAGGGCCCTAGAATGGGGGACAGCAGGTCAACAATGCCAGCCGAAAAAAAAGGAGGGCGCGGAAGCGCCCTCCCGAGGTTTCAGTTGAGGTTAGAACTCCAAGCGAACGCTACCCCTTGCCTGGAACGGTTGCTGGAACGGTTGACATACTTGGCCTGCGCAAGCGGCCGGCTTCTGGAAATCGATGTTCTTAATCTGGAAGCCTTGGTCCACGTTCTGGTCCGTCAGAAGCTCACGCCTGCCGTCCGCGATGTTGAACAAATCCATCCCGAACTTCATCGTGAAACGGTCGTTGATTTTCCACGGATATTCAATGTGGGCATCAACGCTGCCGGTGACGGGCGCATTGCCGAGATCGCCGCGACCGAACACTGGCACTTCGCCCGGATTCTGGTAGGCTTGTTGGGCAGCCAAAGTAGTAAGTGGCACGCCCGACTGAATCTTCACGCCGCCACCCAGAACCATGTTCTTCAGCTTGCCACTGCCCAGAACGTAGGTCGTGTAGACGTTGACGACTTGCTTGCGATTCGTGTTGAGTGGACCGATACCCTGCTGTTGCCCGATCAGACCGAAATCACCTTCGGTCAGGTCGAAGAGAGAGCTGATACCAGGATCGGCTTGCCCGTTGTCGTTGCGGAACGCACCTTCATAGTTTCCACGAAGCTGTGCAATGCGCCAGTTGGCTACCATCGCCCAGTTGTGGCTGAAGGCCTTGTTGACTTCGAGTTCGACCGCCTCATATTCCCTCTTTGGGTCCTTGTATGTGTCTGGCTTGCCGTCGGGATAAAACTCACCACCGAAAGCCGCGCAAACGCCCGGCATTTTCGATTCCGCAAAGCTTGTGCAATCGGGAAGCAACTTGCCGGCTGGCGTGGTCCAAGTCCCGGTATTCACTGCTGGGAAGCAGGCACTGCCGAGAATTGAGCCAAACGTGTTTGACTGATCGGGCGCAGTGTAGACCGTAGGAACATTGTGAGAGTCGATACAGGCCGAAGGATAGCCCTGCGCCTCCAAAGCAGCCGCATTAGCCGGCGAAGGCGTCGCCAGAGCCGTTGCGTAGGCAGCTGCGAAACCGAGTCCCACGGGCGTGCAATCGGTCGTAATCCCATTGGAACTGCCGGTGCAGGCGCCGCTTCCTCCGAACACCATCTCGTTCGGATTCACGAAAATATCCTGCTTCGCGTTGGGATTTCCGATGAAGTAGTTGAGCCCGCCTCCGTTATTGGCGAGGGCGTTGAACTGCTCCACCGAAATACCGCCCTGGTCTTCGATCACGCGCTTGAGGCGGCGATCAATGTACCGGGCGCTGGCTACGATGCCGCCGCGGAACTGGTGCTCGGCTCCGACGACGAATTCGTCCGTATATTCCATACGGGTGCCTGGGGCAAACGGTTCACCGCCGTTTTGGGCGACGTTCACCGATCTTGCTACGCCTCCGATGGCTCTGCTTAGAAGGTGCGCGCCGTCTGGGACAAAGAAGTTCGCGTAGTCCGGAGCGCCACCCGTGGTGACGACGCAAGGTGTTAGACCGGCCGGGCATCCAACCGTCGTCGAGGCCGGAGCAAAGAACGGATTCAGGAAGTCTGATTCCGTACTAAGCGATCGGATCGCCGCGTCGAGCGGAAGGACGTACGCATAACGGCCAAAGTTGGCGTAGATCTTCGTTTTGCGGTCGCCCTTGGGATCCACGATGATGCCAAAACGTGGCGACCACATGTTCACGAAGCTATGGAAATCGGTGTTGCCCACAAGGCGCTGCTGTTCCCACCGGATGCCTGCGTTCAACGTAACGTGCGTTCCGATCGACCAGGCGTCGTTCGCATAGGCGGCGTGATACTTGCCGCTGCTCCTTGTTACCTTGGAGTCGAACCGGCCGCGCACTTGCTGCAGAACCACTCGCTGGGGAGTCGCAAATCCCGGGACGTCCATGTAGGGACAGAGAGTGCAACCTGCTGTTCCACGGGTATGTGCCGGATCGGCCAGTACCAGAATGAGAGCCGAATCGCTCGGGCTACCAACAACTCCTGGCCTCGTGGCGTACCCTGGGTCCATTCCCGAGGCATTGACCGCGGGAATCGGATACGTCGGGCCCGAGTTTCTCGTAGTGTCGCCGTATGTCGGGTATTGCCAATTGTATCCAAAGCTGAACGTGTGCTGACCTGCGAAGTGATAGGTCTTCGACGTGTCCGCCTGGATCGACTTTGTGTTTGAGTCATAAGGCTCGAAAAAACCGAAGCCTTGTGCTGTGAACGTGCCGCGCTGACCTGTAAAACCATCCACCTGAGTCTGGTCGACGATCTGGACGATGTTAGCCGGAGCTTCCGTGAAATGATTCCAACTCCAAGTGAATGCCGCGTCGATCGTCCATGTCGGACTGAGCGCCCCGTCATAGCGAGTGTCCCAGTTACGGGTACCGTAATTCCATGACGAATTCACTGACGTGCTGTCGGCATTCAACAGGTTAGGAGAGGGCGCGTTGTTACGCGAGTTCGGGTCTCCGAACACGGAACTCTCGACTGTGTGCGAGTTGTTGATTTTAAACGTCAGCTTGCCGGCATAATCCTCGGAAAACGTTCGATACTGAATGTGGGTTCCGTAAATATCGAACAAGCCAGAGGGTCCACTACCGAAATTTGGATTTCCAAGAGTCGGCGACCAGCGGGCTTGGTTCCAAGTAGGATTGAAAGTGCCGAACCAGAAAAGCCGGTCTTTCAACCCCAACAGAGGAACATAACCGCCCATTTCGGCGTCGGCTTCGTAGCGTCCATCGTTGATGTGGCGTCCGACCTGGTTGAGAGTGTTGTAAACCGGATCGTCAGAGTTAAGGTACGTATCCTGCATGGCGTGGGTGTTAAAGTACCCACCGACCGCACCGTGGAAGGAAGTGCTACCCGACTTCGTAACGACCTGAACGATACCGCCGCTGGCATGACCGTACTGCGGTTCAAAGCCGCCGGTCTTTACCTGAACTTCCTTCACAAACGAGAGGTTGATACCCGAGCCGAGGGCTCCATAAGCTCGCGCCCAAACACCGAGACCGCCGAAAGCCGGGTCGTTGATCGAGACACCGTCAGCGACGTACAGGTTCTCCAATCCAGTCGACCCAGAGATAGAAGGGTTTGCGGCGCCCGTTCCGATACCGGAAACAGCGCCGGGAGCCAGGTAGAAGAGACTCGCAACGTTTCGTTGTATAGGGATATTTTGGTAGAAAGTGTCGGCGATATCCGTGTTGACCGACGAAGCGGTCGTATCTACAGTCAGAGATGCCGAAGCGACTTCGACCACCTGAGTGATCGCTCCAGGCTCAAGAGTAACCGAGACGCTGGTGGTCTTGTTAATCAAGACTTCGACGTTCCCGACCTCCGAAACTTTGAAGCCGGGTTTCGTAACTCGTACTGCGTATAAACCCGGGAATCAAGGTCGAAAAGAGGAACGAACCCTGACCGCTGGTGTTCTGGGTCAGGCTGCCAATTGGTCCGGTAACTGTGACCTCGGCGCCTGGAACCAAACTTTGTGACGAATCGTAAACGAGGCCGCTCAAATTGCCTCGCGCAGAACTTTGGTCCTGTGCGAGTGTCGGCATAGCGAACACAGCGCAGAGCACCAAGACAAGAGAAGTTAGCAAAGCATTTTTCAAAAAGCTCATACGGCTCCTTTCACCCTTAGGATCTGAAGGAATCCCCAATACTCAGACCAGAACACCACACCCCGGGCAAGCAAAAACAGAGATCGAAATCCCCGCGTCTACACCCAAGACGCCAATACTGTGAACAGTGTATGCACCATTAGGGCCAAAAAGAAGAATTTGAAGAGCATCTCTAAGCAACTGATAACAAAGATGTTACATTAGGTCGGCCACCAGCATCGACAAATGAAGGGCCAGTTTTTATTTTGTTTCGAGGAGAATTATACGAAAAATAATATACACCCACTCGGAGAATACGCCTCGTCGTATGAACTTCTAGGAGGGATGATTAAGGTGTAGAGGGTTGTGCTGGCCCTATGTATGAGCGACCCTTTTGCGTCATCTCCGCCGCTTTCGCGGTATCGCCGGCCTGCCCGTAGGCCTCCGCAAGAGCCAAGTACAGACCTCCGTCCTCAGGACGCGAATGAACCGATTGCTCTAAGAGTGCTATTGCTCGCTTCGTGTCCCCTGTCTTCACCAAACTGGAGGCGATGTGAGAGAGGGTTTCAGAATCGGTTTCGTTGGTCGCACCAGAGTCGTTATAGAGGCTCACAACCGCGGAATAATCTTGCTGCGAATAATAGGCGTTAACCAAGCGAGAACGCGCAACCTCATTTCCATGGTCGCGGTTTAATGAGCGACGAAAATAAAGCCGCGCTTCCGCCGCTTGACCCAAACTGAGGTAACAGAGTCCCCGCTGTTGATCATGGACTCCTTGCTCCGCATCTTTGACCAATGACGGGTCGGACACATCCCAGGGCCTAGGAATCAAGTCGCCCCCCACCGCTCGGAAGTTTAGTGTCGCCGACGCTCGCTCCGAGGCGCCATGGCTGACCGCAACCGCGAGCATGTAACTGCCGATCCATTGCGGGTTGAGCGGAAATTTCTTTCCATTTACCAGCGACCCATTCGAATCGAATTGACCCATGCTAATCGAGTCATCAACCACTGTGGCCGTACCAATATTGGCAGGCTGGCCTAAAGCGTAATGGACCTGAAGGTTCTGTCCTGCGACCGCTTGTGGATCTTTCGGCGCAGTCCATATTTGATAGGCAACTTCCAGGTTCTGGCCCGGATTTAATAGTAGGGGGGTGCCCGCCAGAGGAGTGAACTTAACCCCACCCATCGCAAACGGCGTGGAATCCACGGTTGACGGGTCTACCGTAACTGCAGCTGCGAACGGCAGGATACCTGGGATCATGAGCCTGTTAGCATCCACCACTGGGATCGTCACTTCGCGCTCAGCATGGAGCCCTAGTTTTTTTTGCCAGTCAGTCAGCAAAAAATCGAGACGGTACTTTCCAGGCGGCAGAGGCAGCGAACCTTCATACCCGAAGACTCGGTCTTGAATTTTAGCCAGACCTGCTTTGTCCATAGAATCGGTCACAGATCTCTGCTGCGTAAAAATCAGCTTTCCGTCCGGCCCGAAAACCCGCGCCCGGACTTCGAGCGCGAACGTGTAGCGGCCGTTACCACCGTCTGTGAGCGTCAGGTCGCTCGGATTGTGCATACGAATCGCGTAATCCAGACGCGTCAGACCGTGAGAGTCCCGAACTGGGAGAGTAATGATGTCGAGGTTTCGTCCCTCGACGACGATTCGCGACGAAACGTCTTCCAACAATCTCCGGCGGCGTTCCAACATGGCTTTGTAAGCAGGCTGATTTGCAAGGCTCTTCACTTGGGAAAGCAGTATGTCGGACGACAGACTGATGCGTCCCTGCTGATCTATCGTTTCATCCGGGAACAAGGTTTGCGCCACGCGAGCGACTTCCGGCCCGACCGAATCCTGAATCATCTTCAAAGCCGCCGTATTGTCGTTGATCGCCTCAACCCCTGTGACGAGTTCTGTGGGCCCGTCAAAGTACGGGCTGTAAAACCGAAAATCACCAATATTGTCTCTCTGATAAAACATGATGTAGAAGAAGGGTGGCAGCGGTGGCAACGTATTCGAATAGAACCAGATTTCTAGAGGCCTCAGGTTGCCCGCGCCGTAGTGCGTCTCTTTGTGGGCTGGAGGACCCAGAGTGATATAGGTTTGTCCGCGGGCGGTGCGCCAACCCTCCCCGCCAGAACCTGTACCGAAATGGGCATCCGCGTATGAAATCCTTTGATAAATATCATCCTTATAGCTGTTGGCCGGTGAACCGGGATCCGGGTTGCGAAGCGCCCAAAAATGGTCGATGAACTTGTCCCGCGCTTCATCCGACGTGAGCTTAAGGAAGGTATCCCGCTCTTCCTTGGTGATGATATATGCCACGTCGCGATCGAGCCACTCCCGGTACATCTTCGGAAGCTGCTTTTCGCTCAACTTTTGGGCGTGAACGGGCGCGATTGCCATGAAGCTGCACGCAAATGTGAAAAGGAGCGCGAACGACCCAAGACGCACGAGCCCTCGCCGGACGGCTGCATACAGTCGGCCATCGGGATGAACCGCGATCGGATATTTATTACAATTCATTCTGATTTCCTTTACGGCCAGCGCGGTTAGCAACATCGCCGCCAACAGCGCACTGAGATTCCAGGACGAACAATAAGAAGATGAAAGTCGGAAGGAAGTTGCCTTCTGATTTGGAACGGCGAGCTGAATTGTCGAATTACGATCACGCGCTTTAGCGAAATAATCTTAGCTGCCAAGCGAGGCAACGTCAAGAAGTTGACTAAACCAGCTTTCACAAAATCCCCAACATCTTAGCGCTGCGGAGCCGAGAGCTGCAGACAAAATTCTACAACGCGCTTTTCCGCCCAGAAACGCGCGTCGCCTCGCTCATTTGAGATGAAGGCACAGTGACCGCCGTGCTTCGTGATGACGAGTTCGATGCAAGGATTCTCGCGGATGGCGGCGTTGCTGAATGACGAGATCGGGACAAAGGGGTCATCCTGTGAAGTGAGGATCATGCACGGCTTGCGAATCTGCGCTATCAATTGCAACGCGCTTGCACGTTTGTAGTAATCGTCGGCCCCCGCGAAGCCGCAGAACCGTGCCGTGATGTACTCGTCGAAATCGCGAACGCTTCGGATGTTCCGCATTCCGTCAACGGCAAAAACTCCGGGAAAGAGGCTTGTTTTCAGACGCATACGGCGCTTCAGGCCTGTCACAAAGTGACGTTGGTACACAAAGTTCCGCGGCTCACCGAGTGCGTCGGCGCACGCCGCCAAATCGAGCGCTGGCGCTACGGCGACGAAACCGCGGATCTGCGTAGGCGCTGAGTCAGCTAATTCGCCGCCCATTTTCAGCACCAAGTTGCCACCCATTGAGAACCCGACAGCGAAAATCTCCGGCAACCGGTCGCGCTCGATCAGTTCGAAAATCACAGAACGGATGTCGCCGCTCAGCCCGGAATGATACAGCGTTTGCGTGAGCCGTTCGGTGCCGCCGCAGTTGCGCTGATTCAACCGAACGACATTGAAGCCCGAAAGCCACGCCTTCTCCGCGATCCCCAGCATATAGCCCGATTCAGACGAGCCTTCAAGGCCGTGCAAAAGAACGATCGTTCCATGGCCACGCGGATTCTCTTGCCAGTGACACTCCGCGCGAACCTGTGTCCCCGGTTCAACTTCAAAAAGCCGGGAAGTGCTCGCAGGAAGCCGGGAGTATTTTCGCCGCCAGAAAGTGGCGGCAATCGTCATCGCGTGCGGGTTGCGAAGCCATCGCGACGGAATGAATTCTTTCATCGCATCCATGGTAGGCAGTCTGCGCTAATCGCGCAACTCGACTAGCTGAGCGAGCTTCTTGATTTCGTCTCGCGATGCGCCTAGAATGGCTTTTTTAATCATGAGGGTAAGTTGCGACAATCGAATCGCGGTCTGGCCCAGCGAATCCGGCTGGGCTGAGTTGTTTATAGGCGCTTTTTTGCGCGACGCGAAACGCCGCGAAACCATAGGAGAAATTGATGATTGAGGGCGCCATCCCGGAAGGGCTGACGTTTGACGACGTTCTACTGCTGCCCGGCAAGTCTTCGGTGCTGCCAACACAGGCAGACACACGCACCTGCCTGGCGCGCAACGTCCCGCTGAATATTCCGATCGTGGCGGCTGCGATGGACACTGTGACTGACTCGCGCCTCGCGATTGCGATCGCGCGCCAGGGTGGGATCGGATTTATTCACCGCAATATGAGCATCGACCGGCAGGCGGAAGAAGTGGACCGCGTGAAACGCTCGGAAAGCGGAATGATTGTCGATCCGGTGACGATTGCTCCCGAAATGTCGGTGCGGCAAGCGCTCGATATCATGACGAAGTACCGGGTCTCCGGCTTGCCCGTGACGCGCGGAACACGGCTCGTGGGGATCCTGACGAATCGCGATCTCCGATTCGAGCGCAATCTCGATCAGCCCGTGAGCGCCGTGATGACGAAGGACAATCTCGTCACAGTTGCAGTGGGCACGACGCTCGACGAGGCCGAGCGAATCTTGCAGAAGCATCGCATCGAGAAGCTTCTGGTTGTCGACAACGAATTCAATCTCAAAGGGTTGATCACCGTAAAAGACATTCAAAAGAAAATTGAGTTTCCGAGTGCCACGAAGGACGAACATGGGCGCCTTCGCGTGGGTGCGGCGATCGGGGCGACTGGCGACTATCTCGAACGGGCTGAAGAACTTGCACGGGAGAAAGTGGACGTGCTGGCAATCGATACGGCCCACGGACACACGGCCCGCGTAATGGAAGCGATTCGCGCTGTAAAGCGCAAGTTTCCTGAAATCCAGCTGATTGCCGGTAATGTTGCGACTGCCGAAGGCGCATGCGATCTGATCTCGCTGGGCGTCGACGGATTAAAAGTGGGCATTGGCCCCGGCTCCATCTGCACCACCCGGGTGGTGACGGGTGCCGGTGTCCCGCAAATAACTGCAATCATGGAATGTTCGCGAGCCGCCAGAAATTCCGGTGTGCCGATCATCGCCGACGGCGGAATCAAATTTTCAGGCGATATTACGAAGGCGATCGCAGCGGGTGCATCCACCGTGATGATTGGCGGTCTTTTTGCCGGCACCGAAGAATCTCCGGGCGAGACGATTCTCTACCAGGGGCGAACGTTCAAATCGTACCGCGGCATGGGATCGCTGGGCGCGATGGAAGCCGGGTCGGCCGATCGTTATTCGCAAGAGCTTGCGGATCGCGGCAAGTCCGTCCCTGAAGGAATCGAAGGCCAGGTTCCTTACAAAGGCCCTCTCTCCGCGCTCGTCGATCAGCTCGTTGGCGGGGTGCGCAGCGGAATGGGCTACTGCGGTGCGGAAAATCTAAAAGAATTGCAAGAAAAGAGCCGCTTCATTCGTATTTCATCGGCAGGCCTGCGCGAAAGCCACGTCCACGACGTGATCATCACTCGAGAAGCTCCGAACTACCGGCTTGAATAACGCACCACATCCAGAGAATCGACCTGTGCCGGTGTGTCTGGCGGGGTGGCACTAGAGTGCGTTGGCTGAGATATTGGTGGCCGGCGATTCTTTGGGCAGTTGTAATCTCGTCGTTCTCCACTGAGACTTTCACCAGCGAAAACACCTCCCGGGTCATCATACCGGTACTCCGATGGTTCCTTCCGCATGCAATGCCCGAAACACTTTCTTTGATTCACCACGTCATAAGGAAGAGCGCTCACTTCACCGAGTATTTTATTTTGAGCCTGCTCGTGTTGCATGCGCTGCGGGCAGGAACGCGAGACTTTGGCCTCCGTTGGGCCCTGATAGTGATTTTTATCGTCGCAGGCTACGCCGCACTCGACGAGTTTCATCAGTCGTTTGTGCCGGGGCGTGGAGCTGCTGTAACCGATGTGATGCTTGACACCGCCGGCGGTGCGGCGGCTCAGTTGCTCGTCGCCTTGCTCGTGCTCTGGCGCGGCGTCCGGAAGCGACGGGGGGAAAGCGGTACCCCCCAGAGTGACGCCGGTATTCGGCCCGCAGGTTGAAAATCAACTTCCAAGGGGGGACGTCAGGATGCTTGGACGCATCGCGAGAGTATCGGCAACCTTGTTGCTGGTTTTAGCGCTACATTTTTCGACTGCTTCGGCTGCCGAACCGCTTCATTACGAACTTGGTTTCGAGCATCCCAGCACGCATTTGATGGACGTGACGATCCGCGCCTCAGGGCTTGAAGGAGCCACTGCGGACTTTGCGATGCCGGATTGGGCGCCCGGTTCCTACTACATACAAAACTACGCGGTGAATGTGCAGCGCTTTCGCGCCACGGGGCCAAGCGGAAAAGAACTCGCCTGGCGCAAAACCGATAGTCAGACCTGGCGCGTAGAACTCTCAGGCGCGAACAGCGCGACGATTCAGTACCAGGTATTTGGCGACACGCTTCGCAATAACCAGGCTCAGTATGACGAACGGCACGCATTCATCGGCGGCCCTTCGGTGTGGATGTATCTGGTCGGAGGCAAAGAGCGCCCAATTGAACTCACGATTGCAGTGCCTCCAGGCTGGAAGGTGGCGACGGGAATGGAGCATACGTCGGACCACGCGTTTCATGCCGAGAATTACGACTGGTTTGCCGATGCGCCACTGGAGATCTCAGATTTCGCCGAAAAAGACTTTCAGTGTGATGGGGACCACTTATCACGTGATCGTCCATGATGTTGAGGGCGGTCAGGACTTTTCGAAATTTACGGCTGACACTCAGAAATTCGTGGAACAAATCGTCCCGATATTCGCTTCCGTGGCAGGCACAACCTCACAGGCCGCCCCATTCAAGGATTACTACTTCTTGTTTCACGTCTGGCCGGGAACCGGTGGCGGTCTCGAGCACTTGAATTCGACGCAAATCAATTTTCAGAAGGACTGGAACGACGAGAGTCCCGCGGAAAATTACGGTACGCAATACGAGTTGAAACTATTTGTCGCATCGCACGAATTCTTCCACGCCTGGAACGTAAAGCGGCTGCGGCCTCGGCCGCTTGGTCCCTTCGACTATTCGCAAATCGTGCATACGCCATCGCTCTGGATATCTGAGGGGCTGACGAGCTACTACGGCGCGCTTGCGCTCGTTCGTGCCGGTTTGATCACCCCGCAGCACTATCTCGACAACCTCGGCAAGTTGGTGACGAAGTTTGACTCGGAGCCTGGGCGAAGCGAACGCAGCATTGAAGATACTAGCTGGGATACCTGGTTCCCTAATGCCGGCGTCGTCCAGCAGAAGACTAACCTTGCGAACACCTGGTATTCCTATTATGACGGCGGGCAGGTGATGGGTCACATTCTCGATTTTGCGATCCGTGAGAAGACGAACAATCAGAAATCGCTGGATGACTGGATGCGGCTGCTCTACTCACGTTATGCGCTTCCGAAGCCTGGCTTCGAGCCGGAAGATCCGATTCGCGCGGCGTCAGAAGTTGCCGGGGCGGATTTGAGCGATATCTTCACCCGCTACATCAGCGGAAAGGAGTCGATTCCATACGAGAAATATTTCGCCTATGCGGGAATCACGGTGACGTCAAAAGTGGATTCCAGCAAGCCCTGGATCGGAATCGAAATCAAGAGGGGCGATGACGGCCGGTACACCATCCGAAATGTGATTCCCGGGAGCCCGGCAGAAAAAGCAGGGCTCGATCTCGACGATGTAGTTATGGCGTTCGATGACCGCGCTGTGAGGCCCGGAGGGCCAGCCGAGGCTGTGAGCGCACATAAACCGGGAGATGTGGTCCACGTATTGGTTATGCGCCTCGGACGGATACAGGAGTTGTCCGTGACGATTGGATCAAACCCCTATCCAACGTATACCCTCAAGCCTGTGGATCACCCGACCCCGCAACAAAAGGCGATTTACGATTCCTGGCTGGGGATTAAATCGAAGTCGTAGAGTCTGAGAAAAGAAAAAGGCCCGCGTCGGAGAAATCGGCGCGGGCCTTTAAACCCCTCAGAAGAATTACTTCTTGCTAGAGGCGACTTCCTTTTCTTTCTCTTTTTCGTTCACCTCAGGCGCTTCTTCCGTTCTTGCTCTGCGCGACTTCTTTTCTTTCTTTTTCAGCTCGGAGCCGATGAATTCGAGAATCGCGAGTTCGGCGCCGTCACCGATTCGCCAGCCTGCGCGAACGATGCGCGTGTAACCGCCCGGACGATCCGCGAAGCGCGGGGCGAGATCGGAGAAAAGCTTCCTGGTGGCATCCGGCGTCATAAGGAAAGCCGCCGCCTGCCTCCGCGCGTGGAGCGAGTCGCGCTTGCCGAGCGTGATCATGCGTTCGGCGATCGGACGAGCCGTCTTGGCGCGAAGCAGAGTGGTATGGATGCGCTCCTTCTCAATCAGGTTTGTGACCAGATTGCGGAGCACTGCGCGGCGATGCGCCGGCTGCTTCCCGAGTTTTGAACCCGAAATAAGGTGTCTCATGGTTCGAACCGTGGCTTAGAGAGCCGTGGCGTCTCCTTCGGAAGGCGGAGGAGCCGTCTGGCTCGGCAGCGGCGGCCAGATAATGCGGCCGTGCTCGTCGAATTTCATTCCCAGGCTGAGGCCCATCTTCACCAGTATATCTTTGATTTCGTTCAGCGACTTGCGGCCGAAATTCTTGGTCTTGAGCATTTCGGATTCGGTCTTCTGAACGAGTTCGCGGAGGTTCTGAATGTTCGCATTCTTCAAGCAGTTGTAGGAGCGCACCGAAAGCTCGAGCTCTTCCACCGAGCGGTCGAGGAATTCCAGGCGCGGATCGTTGTAGCTCTCGACGATCTCTTCGGGAAGATCGGGCGTCTCTTCGAAATTGATGAAAATGCTCATGTGGTCCTTCATCAGCTTCGCCGCGAGGCCAATCGAATCCTGCGGAGTGATCGCCGCATTCGTCCAGACTTCGAGCGTAAGCTTCTCGTAATCAGTCATTTGGCCGAGACGCGCTGCTTCCACGGAGTAGTTCACCTTGCGCACCGGCGAGTGCACCGAGTCAATCGGGATATAACCGATCGGCAGGTCTTCGTCGAAGTTGCGATCGGCAGCCACGTAACCGCGGCCGTTCTTGACGCGCAATTCGAGTTCGAGTTTCCCGCCTTCGCTTACGGTCGCGATGTAAATGTTCTTGTCGAGCACGGCGATATCGGCGTCTTCTTCGATCTTCGCCGAGGTTACCGGGCCCGGCACATCGACGTTGAGCGTGATCGTCTTCGGCTGATCGGTATTGAGCTTGAGCGGCACCTGCTTCAGGTTCAGGATGATGTCGGTGGCATCTTCGACGACGCCGGGGATCGGCGAAAATTCGTGCAACACGCCTTCGATCTTCACGGCGGTGATCGCCGCGCCTTCAATCGAGCTCAGCAAAGCGCGCCGCAGCGAATTGCCAACCGTGGTTCCCCAGCCGCGCTCGAACGGCTGCGCGGAGAATTTTCCGTACTTGTCTGTCAGTGTTTCCGGTTCTGCTGCCAACCTCTTTGGTTTCTGAAAGCCCTTCCACATCTTTGCGTCCTCCTGGCCCGCCAACGGCGAGCCTACAAAACCCTTCGACTTAGCGATTGCTGTAGATGAATCTGCTACTTGGAATAAAGCTCGACGATAAGCTGCTCGTTCATCGGCGGCGTTTGCACGTCTTCGCGGCGCGGCAAAGCGACTACGCGCGCTTTGAAATTCTCGCGGTCGATATCGAGCCACGGGGCAACACCTTGGCTCTGCGCGAGGTTGCGCGCTTCGAGTATCATCGCGTTGTCGCGCATCTTGTCCTTCAGCGTGATTTCGTCGCCCACCTGAACGAGGTAGCTCGGAATGTTCACCTTGTGACCCTTCACGCGCACGTGGCCGTGAAGCACAAGCTGGCGCGCTTGCGCGCGCGAGCCGGCGAGTCCCATGCGGTATACGGCGTTGTCGAGACGCCGCTCGAGCATCACCATCAGGTTCGATCCGGTGGGCCCCTTCGAGCGCTCCGCCTTCTCGAAATAGTTGCGGAACTGGCGTTCGAGCAGGCCGTAGGTGCGCTTCACCTTCTGCTTTTCGCGCAGCTGCACGCCGTAGCCGACCATCTTCGGGCGGCGCGACTGGCCGTGCTGGCCCGGAACGAAGTTGCGCTTTTCGATGGCGCACTTTTCTGTAAAACACCGGAGGCCTTTGAGGAAGAGTTTCATCCCTTCCCGTCGGCACAACCGGCAAACTCCTTCACGATGTCTTGCCAAGTCCTTCTCTCCTTTGCTTCTGCTGCAAAAACTTGAGCTACGAAAAATTCAATTTAGACGCGCCGGCGCTTCGGCGGACGGCAACCGTTGTGCGGCACCGGCGTCACGTCCTTGATCGCGTTGATGTGCAGACCAGAGGTGGCCAGCGCTCGCACTGCCGATTCGCGCCCGGCACCAGGACCTTTCACGCGCACTTCGACCGACTTCATGCCGTACTGATCGCGCGCAATCCCGGCCGCCGTCATCGCAGCCTGCTGAGCGGCGTAGGGCGTACCTTTGCGCGAGCCCTTGAAGCCGACCGACCCAGCCGTGGCCCAACTAACGGTGCGGCCGTCAGGATCGGTGAGCGTGATCATCGTGTTGTTGAACGTCGCCGAGATGCAAACGACGCCATGCGGCACGACGCGCTTCTCACGCTTCTTGCGAAACTCTTTCTTGCGCTTCGATGTTTTTGCCGGCGCTCCGCCAGGAACTGCTGCTCCGGCGGCTGCGTCTTTCGGTTCTTTGGCCACTTGTTTCCTCTCGTCCTACGAAAGCCATCGGGTCTAAAGACCCGAGCTGAATAGAATCCAAGCTACTTGCGAGCCGCCACTTTCTTCTTGGCAGCCACAGCGCCCTTGCGCGGACCTTTTCGCGTGCGCGCGTTGGTGTGCGTTCGCTGGCCGCGCACGGGAAGATTGCGGCGATGACGCAGGCCGCGATACGCCTGAATTTCAATCAGGCGGCGGATGTTCATCTGCATCTCTTTGCGCAGATCGCCTTCCACACGCCCTTCGGATTCAATCGCGGCGCGAAGACGGGTGACTTCGTCTTCCGTCAAATCCTTGATCTTCTTCGTGTGGTCAACCTTGGCTTTTTCGGCGAGCGACTTCGCGCGCTCCTGCCCGATTCCGTAGATCGCCGTGAGGCCAATCCAGAGCCGCTTGTTCGGCGGAAGATCCACACCTGCGATGCGAGCCATGCTGTTCCTCCCTGCCTCTTAACCCTGGCGCTGGCGGTGCTTCGCGTTCGAACAGATCACGCGCACCACTCCACGCCGATGAACCACTTTGCACTTCATGCAAATTTTCTTTACCGATGCTCGTACTTTCATTTCGACTCCGTCCTTCCCTGCCCCACTCGTCCGACTACTTGTAGCGATACACAATCCGTCCGCGCGTCAGATCGTAGGGCGAAAGCTCCACCGCCACGCGGTCACCAGGAAGAATGCGAATGAAATTCTTCCGCATTTTTCCCGAGATGTGGGCCAGCACCTGATGCTTGTTCTCGAGCTCGACTCGAAACATGGCGTTCGGAAGCGGCTCGATCACGGTTGCCATCACTTCAATGGCGTCTTCTTTCCCGCTTTCGCCCGGCTTCTTGTTGCTGTCCTTGATCGGCCCTCTAGCCATGTGCTCCTGTCAGTTCGATCCTGCTACCAAACCGGTCCTGCGGCATCTCGCGGCCGCGTCAAAATCCAAGGCCCGTTCGCCGTCACCGCAACCGTATGCTCGAAGTGCGCCGAATCGCTGCCGTCGGTCGTTACCGCCGTCCAATCATCGGCCAGAATCTTCACGCCCGGGCCGCCGCGATTCACCATCGGCTCAATCGCGAGAACCATTCCTTCCTGCAACCGCTGCCCCTGTCCCGGCGTGCCGTAGTTCGGAATCTGCGGCTCTTCGTGCATCCTGGTTCCGATGCCGTGTCCTACGAACTCGCGAACGATCGAAAAGCCGTTCTTCTCAACCCACTGCTGAACAGCCGCCGAAACATCTCCGAGCCGATTCCCCGCCCGGACATTCTCGATGGCGCGCTCGAGCGATTCGCGCGTCACTCGCAAGAGCTTCTCTCGCTCCGGCGAAATCTTGCCCACCGGAACCGTGAGCGCCGCATCGCCAAAGTAACCATCCAGCTCGACGCCGAAATCCATCGAGAGAATGTCGCCTTCCTTCAGCTTGCGGCTCGCGGAAGGGATGCCGTGCACCACTTCCTGGTTGATCGAAGTGCACACCGAGCCCGGATAGCCCCGGTAACCCTTGAATGCCGGACGCGCATGATGCTCTTCCGAGTACGCTTCGGCAAACTCGTCGAGATCCTTGGTCGAAATCCCCGGCTTGATCATCGCGCGCATCTTTTCGAGCGCGCCCCAGACGACCAGTCCTGCCCGATGCATCTTTTCCAGTTCTGCCGGCGATTTACAGATGACCATCTCGCCCTTCCGCACGCTTGATAATTTCCGCCAGCGCGCGGCTTACCTCTTCCACGTTGGCTGTGCCATCCACAACCTCGAGCACGCCTTTTCGGCGGTAATAATCTTCTAGCGGTTTCGTTTGCCGCTCGTACGCCGCCAGGCGCTCCTTCACCACTTCGGGCCGATCGTCGGCGCGTTGCACCAACTTTCCGCCATCGTGATCGCAGACGCCCGTCACTTTCGGCGGCTGCTCGAAGACGTTGTACGTCTCGCCGCCCACGCTGCACGTCCATCGCCCGGCCAGACGGCGTAGCAGAACGTCCGGACCTACGCGAAAGTCGATGACCAGACGGCTTCGGAAACCCCCGCCGCTTCAGAATTTCATCGAGCTGCTCGGCCTGCGGAATCGTCCTCGGAAATCCGTCGAAGATGAACCCGCGCTTCGCATCCGGCCGCGACAACCGCTCTTCCACCATTCCCAGCACGATGTCGTCTGGAACGAGCTCGCCGCGTTCCATGATCGGCTTGGCCAGGCGACCCAGCTCCGTGTCGCGTGTCACCGCATCCCGCAGCATGTCGCCCGTCGAGAGATGCGGCACCTCGTAACGCTGCGCAACGCGGTTCGCCTGCGTGCCTTTGCCGGCTCCCGGCGGCCCAAGAAATATCAGCGCCCGATTCAGCGACATCTGCAGCACCGCCGCTCCGACCGCATTAACTGCGACGACCCCGGACTCGGCCTTTCCGCACGAAGCCGTCGTAATTCCGCATTACGAGCTGCGCTTCCAGCTGCTGCACGGTATCCATCGCCACGCCAACTACGATCAGCAGCGACGTGCCACCGAAATAAAATTGCACGTTGAGCCCGTCGAGCACGAATCGCCACATGTGCTGGTCAAACCAGTTGCCGACGAGCGGCAAATGCTGCAAGTGAATTCCCGAAATCATCCACTCCGGCAACAAGCAAACAATCGCCAGGTAGACGCCGCCAACAAAAGTGAGGCGCGTCAGGATCCGGTTGATATGCTCCGACGTGTTGCGGCCGGGCCGGATGCCGGGAATAAATCCGCCATACTTCCGCATGTTGTCGGCAAGTTCCGTGGGATTAAAAATGATGCCCACGTAGAAAAACGCGAAAAAGATAATCAGCGTCACGTAAATGACGGTGTAGAGCGGTTCGCCCCAGCGAATGTAGGTCGCCAATTTGCTCGAAAAACGGCGACTTGCTGGCGAACACGAGCGACAGCGTCTGCGGAAACGTGAGCAGCGAACTCGCGAAAATCGGCGGAATCACGCCGCCGGAATTCACGCGCAGCGGCAGATACGTCATCTGCCCGCCCATCACTTTCCGGCCCATCACACGCTTGGCGTACTGCACCGGAATGCGCCGCTGGCCGCCTTCCATGAACACGATGAACGCCACCACCGCAGCCATCAGCGCGAATAGCGCAATCAGCGCGATGGGCGTGAACGAGCCCCACTGCTGCGTCCTGGCTTTGTCCCACAAATCGCCGACGGCGCGCGGCAGTCCCACTACGATTCCCGCGAAAATAATGAGCGACATGCCGTTGCCGATACCGCGGTCGCTGATCTGCTCGCCCAGCCACATGATGAACGCCGAGCCAGTGGTCAGCGTGAGCATCGTCATCAGGATGAAGCGCGGTCCCGGGTGATAGACGAGCGCTTGTCCTGACAGGTTCTGCCGCGTCAAAGTCTCGGCAATCGTAAACGACTGGAACGCGCTCAGCATGATCGTCAAATACCGCGTGTACTGCGTGATCTTGCGCCGGCCGAGTTCGCCTTCTTTCTGCAAGCGCTCGAGGTACGGCCATACGACCACCATCAACTGCAGGATGATCGACGCCGTGATGTACGGCATGATGCCCAGCGCGAAAATCGTCAGCCGGCGGAAATTGCCGCCGCTGAAAAGGTCCATCAAGCCGAGAACGGAGCCGCGGCCCTGCTCGAAAAGCTGCTGCAGCAAGTCGGTATTGATGCCCGGCGTGGGAATGAAAGCGCCGAGGCGATACACCCCCAGCAACGCCAGCGTAAACAGAACTCGATTACGCAGGTCCGGCGTGCTGAAGATATTCCGAAATGCTTCGACCAGCTTCTTCATTTCAGGATTTCGACCTTGCCTCCGGCCTTTTCAATCTTTTCCTGCGCCGACTTGCTGAATGCGTGCGCGTGCACCGTCAACGCGACTTTCAGTTCGCCATCGCCGAGAATTTTCACTTTGTCACGCGTGGCGCGAACGATTCCGAATCCAAAGAGCGCTTCCGGCGTCACCGTCTCGCCCGCCGCGAACGAATTCAGCGTTTCGACGTTCACGACCGCAAACGTCTTCGAAAACGGTGCGTTGAATCCGCGCTTCGGCAAGCGGCGATGCAGCGGCATCTGGCCGCCTTCAAATCCCGGGCGGCGGGAATAGCCGCGGCGGGACTGCTGGCCTTTGTTTCCGGCGCCAGCCGTCTTGCCCATCTTCGAGCCCATGCCGCGTCCCACGCGCACCTTGCGGTGACGCGAGCCGCGCGGCGGCTTCAAATTCGAGAGTGTCGGTGTCTCAGCCATGCCTATTCCTCAACCTTCACAAGGTGATGTACGCGCGCGATCATGCCGCGAATCGCGGGCGTGTCCTGATGTTCGATCACCTGGTTCATGCGGCGAAAGCCCAGGCCGCGAATCGTCTGCCGCATGCCGCGCGGACAGCCGATAAAACTCACCACCCATTTGATCTTCAGCGTTCCGGATTTTTTCTTTGTCGTTGCCATTGTTCGCGCCGAGAGCGGCTAGGAAACCGTTGCCGCTTCCTCCGCTCCCTTGCCAAGCGATTCCGCCACTTTCGCTGCGTCTTTCAAATGGAGCAGCGCGTCGAAAGTCGCTTTGATTACGTTGTGCGGGTTCGAGGTGCCCAGCGATTTCGTCAGCACGTTGGTGATACCCGCAACCTCCATCACTGCTCGCACTGGACCGCCCGCGATTACGCCCGTGCCTTCAGGAGCCGGCTTCAAGAGCACTTGCCCTGAACCGTAGCGGCCGAGCACCTGATGCGGAATCGTGGTGCCTTTGAGATTCAGCTTCACCATATTCTTCTTGGCTTGCTCGATCGCTTTGCGAATCGCCATGGGAACTTCGCGAGCCTTGCCCATGCCGAAGCCGGCGTGGCCGCCCTGGTCACCGACGACGACCAGCGCTGAGAAGCGTGAGATTCTTTCCGCCTTTCACTACTTTCGTGACGCGGTTGATCGAGACCACCTGATCTTTCAGGTTCGCCGAGTTGGTGTTGATCAGCCGGCGGACGGAAAGCGTGTCTTTGAGCTCTTGTTTCGACATAGGTTTTAGAACTTCAGGCCCGCCTCCCGGGCCGCTTCGGCAAGCGCCTGCACGCGGCCGTGATATTGGTAGCCGCCGCGGTCAAAAACCACTTTATCGACGCCCTTTTCTTTGGCGCGCTCGGCGATTATTTTGCCGACAACTTTCGACGCCGCGATGTTGCCGCCGCCTTTGATCTGCTTGCGCACTTCTTTATCGAGCGAACTGGCCGAGCAAATCGTTTGCGCCGTCTGATCGTTCACCACTTGCGCGCGGATGTGCTTCGTCGAACGATGCACGCACAGGCGCGGGCGCTCGGACGTGCCGGACAGCGTGCGTCGCGTGCGCACGTGAATTCGCCGGCGATGCGCTTCGCGAGATAATCTTCGAACTGGTGCAGCCACTCGTGTTCTCCTTCCGAATCCTTCGGAATCTCTAAGCCTAAGCCGTCGTCTTCGCTCCGGCCTTTCCTGCCTTCTTCTTCAAGCGCTCGCCGGTAATTCGCACGCCTTTCTGCTTGTACGGATCGGGCGGACGCAGGGCGCGAAGATTTGCCGCTACCTGACCGACTTGGTTCTTATCCGCTCCGCTTACCGACATATGCGTTTGCTTCTCAATCGCGATCTGGATGCCCTCAGGGATCGGAAACTCAATTGGATGCGAATAGCCCAGCGCCAGGACCACGTTCTTGCCTTTCACCTCGGCGCGATAGCCTACGCCCACGATGTCGAGGTCCTTCTTGAATCCGGTCGTGACGCCTGTCACCGCGTTGGCAACGAGAGCGCGCGCGAGTCCGTGCAGCGCGCGGTGCTCTTCGGCGTCGCGCTTGGCGATGAGCGTGCCGTCCTTCTGCTCGAAGCGGATTCCCGCCGGCACGCGGACGTTCATCTTGCCCTTTGGGCCTTGCACTTCCACCGCGCCGTCCTTCACTTGGATCTTCACGCCCGACGGCACCGGAATCACTTTGTTTCCAATTCGCGACATGGCTCTTTGCGTTCCTCTTTGCTTCGAAACTTACGATCTTTACGTAAGACTGCTTACCAGACCTCGCACAACAGCTCGCCGCCTACGCCTTCTTTGCGCGCCGAGCTTCCGGTCATCAATCCGCGCGGCGTTGAAACAATTGCAATTCCCATTCCGCCTACCACTGGACGAATGCCGAACTTGCCCACATAGCGTCGCGAGCCGGGCCGCGAAACGCGCTTCAAGTCCGTAATCACGCACCGGCGGTCGGGCGTGTAGCGCAGAAACACGCGCAGCGTCTTCTTGCCCTTTTCGTCCACTACTTTGTAGTTCGAAACAAAACCTTCTTCCTTCATGATTCGCGCGATTTCCACCTTCAGCTTTGAAGAAGGCAAATCGACGCGCGGGTGCTTCGCGCGCGAGGCGTTGCGAATCCGGGTCAACATGTCAGCTACGGGATCAGTCGTCATTCGTCCTTCCTTACCAGCTGGCCTTCACGACGCCGGGGATTTCACCCTTCAGCGCGAGGCCTCGAAAACAGATACGGCACATCTGAAATTTTCGCAACGTGCCGCGCGCGCGGCCGCAAATCCGGCAACGGTTGCGTTCGCGGATCTTGAACTTCAGCTTCTTGTGCGTCTTCGCAATTTGACTCGTACGCGCCATGCGTTTCGCTCTCCTTAACCCTGAGCCTGCTGTGCCCGGAAAGGAACGCCGAGCAGTTTCAACAGCTCGCGTCCTTCTTCGTCATTGCGGGCTGTCGTCGTGATCGTGATGTTCATGCCCTTGATCTTGTCCACTCGCGTGTAATCGATTTCCGGGAACACCAGCTGGTCTTTCAGCCCCAGCGTGTAGTTGCCGCGGCCATCGAATGAATTCGGCGGCAAGCCCTTGAAGTCGCGCACGCGCGGCAGAACGATCGCCGACAGCCGGTCGAGAAATTCGTACATCCGCTCGCCGCGCAACGTGACCATGCAGCCGATGGGCATGCCTTTGCGAATTTTGAAATTCGCGATCGACTTCTTCGCCCGCGTGATCACGGCTTTCTGTCCCGTAATCTGGCCCAGCTCCGCGGCCGCCGTGTCCAGCAATTTCACGTTGGCGCTCGCTTCGCCCAAACCGATATTCACCGTCACCTTCTTCACGTGCGGCACAGCCATCGTGTTCGTAAAGCCGAAGCGCTTCGAGAGCGCCGGGATGGCTTCTTTTCGGTACTTTTCGTGCAAACGGCTAATCATCGTTTCAAGTCCTAGTCGTTCAAGTTCTACTGTTCAAATGTCGTGTTGCAGCGCCGGCAAACCCGCACCTTGGTGCCGTCCGGCAGCGTTGTGTGTCCCACACGCGCGTGCTTCCCGCATCCGGGACAGACCAGCATCACATTCGAAACGTGCAGCTGGCCTTCTTTCTCGAGAATTCCGCCCTTGATGTTTTTCGACGGGTTCGGCCGCGTATGCTTCTTGATGATGTTCGCGTGCTCGACGGTCACCGTGTTCTTCAGCCGGTTTACGGACAGCACTTTGCCGCTCTTGCCTTTCGCGCGGCCCGCCATGATCCGAACCATGTCGCCATGCCGGATTCCGATTGTGACCGGCTCTTCCATTTTCTTTTTCATCGCTACCACACTTCCGGAGCCAGCGAGATGATCTTGGTGAATTTCTTGTCTCGCAGCTCTCTCGCTACTGGACCAAACACGCGCGTCCCAATCGGCTCGTTCGCGTCATTGATCAGCACAGCGGCATTGTCATCGAACCGGATGTACGTGCCGTCTTTCCGCCTCTGTTCTTTGCGTGTGCGAACTACCACTGCCCGTACCACCTTCCCTTTTTTCACCTGGCTGTCCGGTGTCGCTTCCTTTACCGCTGCGGTAATCACGTCGCCGAGAGAAGCCTGCAAGCCCGCATCTCCACCCAACGGAAGGATGCAGGTGATCTGCCGAGCGCCTGAATTATCGGCCACCGTCAGCCACGTCCTCATCTGAACCATGTTCGTGCTCCCCTATCGAAATCGAACGGCCGCCGCTTCGGCCTTAGGCTACGCGTGTCGAGCGCGAAATCACTTCCTGAAGCCGCCACCGCTTCAGCTTCGAAAGCGGCCGCGTGGAAACAATTCGCACCACATCGCCCACACGCGCATCGCCTGTTTCATCGTGCGCGTAGTATTTCTTGCCGGAACGAACCACTCGCTGATACAGCGGATGCTGCGTAGCGCGAGTGACCTTCACTACGATCGTTTTCTGCATCTTCGCGCTGGTCACGACGCCGACCAGTTCCTGCCGCGATCCACGCGCTGCCGGTGCCGCTTGCTGAACCGCTGCTGCTTCGTTTGCCATTACGCCTTCCTCAATTCGTTTTCGCGCAAAACGGTCTTAACCCGCGCGAAATCGCGTTTCGCTTCGCGAAGCTTCTTCAAGCCTTCCGCCTGCCCGGTTGAAAGCTGAAAACGAAGACGGAAAATCTGCTCGGAAAGCTCTTTTTGCCGGATTTCGAGCTCGTTCGCATTCATCTCGCGGTATTTATCTGCACGCCGCGCCATTAGAGTTCCTCCGCCCGAGTCACAAACTTGGTTCGAATGGGCAGCTTGTGAGCCGCCAGCTGCATAGCTTCGGTCGCCGACGCCAAATCTACACCTGCCATTTCGAACATCACGCGTCCCGGCTTTACCACTGCCACCCAGTGCTCCGGTGGACCTTTTCCTTTTCCCATTCGAGTTTCGGCCGGCTTTTTCGTGAATGGCTTGTCGGGAAAAATCCGTATCCACAATTTTCCGCCGCGCTTGATAAAACGCGTGATCGCCACGCGCGCCGCTTCAATCTGCCGGTCGGTAATCCAGGCCGGCTCGAGCGCCTTCAATCCGTACTCGCCAAACGCCAGCGCTCCGCCACGCCACGCCTTACCACTGCGCCGGCCGCGCTGTTGCTTGCGGTACTTCACCTTCTTCGGCATCAACATAATCGGTCGCCTGTTTCCTTAACCTTTTACTTAAGCTGTTGTGGTCGTTCCGGGCTTCCCGCGTTCGGGAATCTTTTCGCCCTGGTAGATCCAGCACTTCACGCCAATCACTCCGTAGGTCGTCTGCGCTTCGGCGGTGCCAAAATCGATGTCCGCGCGCAGCGTTTGCAACGGCAGTCGCCCTTGGAGATACCATTCCTTGCGCGCGATTTCCGCACCGTTCAACCGGCCCGCCACGCGCACTTTGATGCCTTTGCAGCCAAAGCGTAGCGCCGAGTCAACCGCCTTCCGCATCGCGCGCCGGAAAGCTACGCGCTTTTCAAGCTGCAACGCAATCGATTCAGCCACGAGCGTTGCGTTCAATTCGGGACGGTGCACTTCTTGAATATCGATGTGCACTTCCCGCTTCGTCCGCTTCTGGACTTCGCCTTTGAGCTTGTCGATTTCCGAGCCTTTGCGCCCGATGATGATTCCAGGACGAGCTGTGTAGATTCGAACGACAAGCTTGTTGGCGGCGCGTTCGACGTCAATCGAATCGATACCAGCCGACTTGAGCTTGTCCTTCAGCACCTTGCGCAGCTGGACATCTTCATGCAAAAGGTCGGCGTAGTCCTTCTTCGCAAACCAACGCGACTTCCAGCCTTTGTTGTAGCCCAGCCGAAAACCGTACGGATGTGTTTTCTGCCCCAAACGAGCCTCCTACTTCTTTTTCTTCTGTGGTTGCTTTGCGCGTTTCTCGAGCGCCTTGCGAGCTTTTCGCACCGCGCCTTTCACGCCCTTCGATGCCTGCGCTTCGGCTGCTGCCGCTGCAGCGCGGTCTGCGGCTGCGCGGTGATGTTCCGCCACTTCCACGATGATGTGGCTCGTCCGCTTCTGATAGCGGAAGCCGCGGCCCATCGGCGCCGGACGCAATCGCTTCCATCGCGGCCCTTCGTTGACGAAACAGCGCGTGACGAAAAGCGCATCCACGTCGAGCGACTCGCCCGAATCCTCGGCTTTGCGCTCGGCATTGGCGATGGCGCTGCGCAGAGTCTTCTCCACTTCCTTCGCCACTCGCTTTTTCGTGAAGCGCAGCGTCTGCAGCGCTTCTTCCGCCCGCTGGCCGCGGATCAAATCAATCACCAGCCGAGCCTTTTGCGGCGACACGCGAATGAATCGCGCCTGCGCGACGCCTTCGATCTGACCGGGAGCTTGAATCGCGGTAGCCATCGCTTATGCCTTCGGCGCAGGTGCTGCGCCGCCACCGCCGCCCGCCGGTGCTGCGCCGGCTGCTGGTGCGCCTGCCGCTGCCGCCGCCCTTTCGAGCGCCGCTTTCACCGCGTGGCCTTTGAAGGTTCGCGTTGGCGAGAATTCACCCAGTTTGTGACCCACCATCTGCTCGGTGATGTACACCGGGATGAACTTCTTGCCGTTGTGAACCGCGATCGTGTGCCCCACCATCTCGGGCAGAATCGTCGAGCGGCGTGACCACGTCTTCACAACTTTCTTTTCGTTCCGTTCATTCAACGCTTCCACCTTCACGCGAAGGTGGCTATCGATGAATGGACCCTTTTTAAGCGAGCGCGGCATCTTTTCTTCTTACTCCTCAACCCGGCGCAATTTCACCCACTGCGCGCGCCGCATTTTCCGGAATCCCCTCACGGGACCGGCCACGCGGTGCGAAAGCGGGCAGAAAGGACATACGAAACGAGTCCCTTGCGCGTTTGGAATTTTTTCTACGATCACGGCCCATCCGGCCTTGCACAAACGAAACAGGACTTGCGGCGCAGGCGCGAGTTTCGAGCCGGTTTTCACCACTGGCTTGGCTGCACGCCGCGGAACTGCTTTCCGCACACGTGCCGCTCGCCGCGGTGTCCGTCGATGCGAACGTCGAGACGTTCTACTGGCTGTCATAGGGTTGCTCTCTAATACCCGCCGCGCCGGGTTCATTTTGCTTCTCTTCTTCTCCGAAAATTCTTACTTCTCAACTCAACTATTTGCGTCGCTCCACGATCATCCGGTCGCTCTGCCGCTTCTTTCGCGTCTTTGCGCCCAGAGTCGGAAAACCCCAGGGAGTTTGCGGGTGGTTGCCCTTCACGCGGCCTTCACCGCCGCCGTGCGGGTGATCCACCGGGTTCATTGCCACGCCGCGCACCGTGGGACGCTTTCCATGCCACCGCGTGCGGCCTGCCTTCCCGTACGTTACGTTTTCGTGGTCCAGATTGCCGAGCTGGCCAATCGTGGCCATACAATCCACGCTGAATTTTCTCACTTCGCCTGACGGCAGCTTGACCAGCGCAAAATCGCCTTCTTTGCTCAATAGCTGCGCCGCGCCACCTGCCGACCGCACCACTTGCGCACCCTTGCCTGGATAGAGTTCCAGGTTATGAACCATCGTGCCGGGCGGGATGTGACGGATCGTCAGCGCGTTTCCCGGAAGAATGTCGGCACCCTCGCCGTTCTGAATCGTCATCCCCACTTCGAGACCGACCGGCTGAAGGATGTAGCGCTTCTCGCCGTCGGCATAGTGCAGCAACGCGATCCGAGCGGAGCGATTGGGATCGTATTCGATGGCCGCCACCTTCGCCGGGATTCCCAGTTTTTCGCGGCGGAAGTCGATTGACCGATACTTCCGCGCATGCCCGCCACCGCGGTGCCACGACGTTACTTCGCCGTGCGAATTGCGTCCGCCGGTGCGCTTCTTCGATTCCACCAGCGACTTCTCCGGCGTTTGCTTGGTGATGTCGCTCTTGTCGAGCATCGTCAGAAAGCGCCGTGAGGGCGTATACGGTTTATATGTTTTGAGTGCCATTATCGATTGCCTCTTGCTTTACCTTCGCGAGAGCCGCTTCGCTCCCGTTCTACGCCGTACTACAGGTTCTCGGCGTACTCGATCATCTTTTCGCCTTCGGCCAGCCGGACGTAGGCTTTCTTCCAGTCGCGCCGGTGACCTTCGGCGCGGCCTCGGCGGCGAAACTTGCCGTGAAAATTTGCCGTGCGCACGTGGTCCACTTTCACCTTGAAAACGCGCTGCACCGCTTCTTTGATTTCGGTCTTCGTCGCGTCCGAAGCGACTTCAAACACCACCGTATGCTGCGTCTCTTTCACGGCCAGACCTTTTTCCGTGATGATCGGCCGCCGGATTACTTGATAGAGCCTCGTCGCCATCGCTTAACCCTTCTTCCCTTTGGGCTTGGCCTTGGGCTTTTCTTTCTTCGCCGCCGGCTTCTTGGCGGTCTTTCGGCGCAGCCGCTTTCACTGGCGCTTTCGCCTCGGCCTTCTCGCTCGACGCTTTCTTTTCCGCAGCGCGGGGAGCGGGCTCGATCTGCACCGGCGTTTCAGGCTTCGTTGCCGACAGCGCACGGCTCAACTTTGCCGCCGCTTCGCGCGACAGCATCAGGTGGTCGTGCCGCATCAGGTCGTACGTTTCGAGGCCGGTCGCTGGAACCAGCGTCACGCCATCAATGTTGCGGCTGGCGCGTTCGAGATTCAGGTTGGCGCCGTTTTCCACCAGCAGAATCGTGCGCGTTTCCTTGTTCAACTTTCCGAGCGTCTCGCTGAACGGCTTGGTCTTGTGCGATTCGAGCTTCCAGCCATCCACAATCGTCAATTTTGCTTCCGCTAGTTTCGAAGAAAGCGCCGATCGCAGCGCGCCCAGAATCATTTTCTTTGGCAGTGCGTAATCGTAGCTGTGCGGCGTTGGTCCGTGCACCGTGCCGCCGTGGCGCCAGAGCGGCGACCGGATCGATCCGATTCGCGCGCGGCCCGTTCCCTTCTGCTTCCAGAGCTTTTTTCCCGAGCCGCTTACTTCGCTCTTGTCTTTCGTCTTGTGCGTTCCGCGGTGGCGTCCGGCAAGATAGTGGCGCACTGCTTCGTGCAGAAGGTCTCGATTCACCTTCACGCCAAATACATCGTCCGCCAGTTCAATCTGGCCGACTTTCTTTCCTTCCAGGCTCATCACGTCCGCAACAGGCATCGTCGTCTCTTCGTCTCTCTCGAATTCTTACTTGGCCGATTTGGCCTTGTTGATAAAAATGTAGCTGCCGGCAGGGCCTGGTACCGCGCCGCGCACGAGCAACAGGTTTTCGTCCGTGTCGATTTTCACGACTCGCAGATTTTTCGACGTCACACGCTCGTTGCCCATGTGTCCCGGAAAATGCTGGCCTTTCCAAACGCGCGACGGGAAACGAGCTCGCGCCAATTCCGCCCGGCGCGCGATGAAACATCGAACCGTGGCTACCTTCGCCGCCGCGGTAGTGCCAGCGTTTTACGCCGCCCGCGAAACCTTTGCCTTTGCTTACGCCGGTCACGTCCACGAACTCGCCGATCTTAAAACCATCGACGAGGACGCGGTCGCCCGGTTTGGTTTCGTCTTTTGAATCCGCGAGCCGCACTTCGCGCACGTAGCGCATCGGAGCCACGCCGGCCTTCTTGAAATGGCCGGTGAGAGGCTTGTTCACACGCTGCGGCTTGATGAATTCGACGAGGCCGAGCTGCACGGCATCGTAGCCGTCCTTATCTTTCGTTCGACGCTGTACGACGACGCACGGGCCCGCTTGCAGCACCGTGCACGGTACCGCGGTGCCGTCGTCGGCGAAGACTTGCGTCATTCCCAGCTTGATTCCGAGTATGCCTGTCACTGCCATCGCGTTCGCTCTTTCCTTGGCTTTCTACTTCACTGAATGTTCGCGTCCGAAAGCTTTGATCTCAACGTCTACGCCCGGCGGCAGATCGAGCTTCATCAGCGCGTCTACCGTGTCCGGCGTGGGCTCGAGGATATCGATCAAGCGCTTGTGTGTGCGCATCTCAAACTGCTCGCGCGACTTCTTGTCCACGTGCGGCGATCGCAATACCGTCCAGCGGTTGATGACTGTCGGCAGCGGAATCGGACCGGCTACATCGGCGCCGGTGCGCTTCGCTGTGTCGACAATCTCTTTCGTCGATTGATCGAGAATGCGGTGATCGTAAGCCTTCAAACGAATCCGAATTTTTTCTCCGTTGGGCATGTTTACTCGATGATCTCGGCAACTGCGCCGGCGCCCACTGTGTGGCCGCCTTCGCGAATCGCGAATCGCAATCCCTTCTCCAGCGCTACCGGCGTGATCAGTGAAATTTCCACTGAGATATTGTCACCCGGCATCACCATCTCCACGCCCTGCGGCAGCTTCACGTCTCCCGTCACGTCCGTCGTGCGGAAGTAAAACTGCGGCCGGTAGCCCGTGAAGAACGGCGTGTGCCGCCCGCCTTCTTCCTTCGTCAATACGTACGCTTCCGCTTTGAACTTCGTGTGCGGCGTGATCGAGCCCGGCTTGGCCAGCACTTGCCCGCGCTCCACTTCATCTTTTTCTGTGCCGCGCAGCAGCAACCCAACGTTGTCGCCCGCGATTCCTTCATCGAGCAGCTTGCGGAACATCTCAACGCCCGTCACCGTCTTGCGCATCGTTGGACGGAATCCCACAATCTCGATTTCTTCGCCCACTTTCACTTTGCCGCGCTCGACTCGGCCTGTCACCACCGTGCCGCGACCAGAAATCGAAAAGATATCTTCGATCGGCATCGCGAACGGCTTTTCGATATCCCGCACCGGCAGCGGCACGTTCTTGTCCACCGCTTCCATCAATTCGAGAATCGTCTTCTCCCACTTCGCATCGCCTTCGAGAGCTTTCAGCGCCGAGCCGCGAACGACGGGAACCGTGTCGCCTGGAAATTGATAGGTCTTCAAAAGCTCGCGCACTTCGAGTTCGACGAGTTCCAGCAGTTCGGGATCTTCCACCACGTCGCACTTGTTCAGGAAACACGACGATGTACGGCACACCCACTTGCCGCGCGAGAAGAATGTGCTCGCGAGTTTGCGGCATCGGGCCGTCCGTCGCCGCGACCACCAGAATCGCGCCATCCATCTGCGCTGCGCCCGTGATCATGTTCTTGATGTAGTCGGCGTGGCCCGGGCAATCGATGTGCGCGTAGTGGCGGTTCGGCGTCTCATACTCCACGTGCGACACCGCGATCGTGATTCCGCGCTCGCGCTCTTCCGGCGCGTTGTCAATCGAATCAAACGCCCGGAACTGCACCTTGGGGTTGTTCTTTGAAAGCACTTTCGTAATTGCAGCCGTCAACGTCGTCTTGCCGTGGTCGATGTGCCCAATCGTCCCCACGTTTACGTGCGGCTTACTGCGCTCGAATTTCTCCTTCGCCATGTCTTTCTCTGCTCCTCTGCGTTCAGCGTGCTCTGCTCGATCTTGAACTCAAGAACTGGATCAGGACTTCACCGTCTTGCCGGTCGCCCGCGCGATTACTTCTTCCGACACGGACCCCGGCGCCTGCTCGTAATGCGAAAAGTGCATCGTAAAACTGCCGCGTCCCTGCGTGCGGCTGCGAATTTCGGTGGCGTATCCGAACATCTCCGCCAGCGGGACCTGCACGTTGATAATTTCCGTGCCGCCGCGCGATTCGCGTCCCTGCAATTGACCACGCCGCGAGTTCAGGTCTGCGATCACGGGCCCCATGTAATCCTCAGGAACTACCACTTCAACGCGCATGATGGGCTCGAGCAGCTTTGGATGGGCCTTCTTGCAGGCATCTTTAAAAGCCATAGACCCCGCGATTTTGAACGCCATTTCCGAGCTGTCCACATCGTGGTAGCTGCCGTCTTCGAGCACCACAGCGCAATCAACCATTTCGTAGCCCGCGAGTACGCCTGTTTCCATCGCTTCGCGCACGCCGTTCTCGATGGGCTGGATGAATTCCTTGGGAATCGCTCCGCCAACAACTTTGTCAATGAAAAGCAGCCGATGTTCTTTGTCGAAATGCCACTTCCCGCCCTTGCCTGCAACCGATTTCGCCAGTTCGTCGATTTCATCCGTCGACATCTCGTGCATGTCTTCGTGGTTCGAATTCGGAAGCGGATGAACCGAGAGCACCGCATGGCCATACTGGCCGCGGCCGCCGGTCTGGCGAATGTACTTCCCTTCGCCTTCGGCCTTTCTCAAAACCGTCTCGCGATACGCCACCTGTGGCCGGCCTACATTGGCCTGCACGCTGAATTCGCGCATCATGCGATCGACAATAATTTCAAGGTGCAGTTCGCCCATTCCTGAAATCAGCGTCTGGCCGGTGTCGTGGTCGGTATGAACGCGGAAGGTCGGGTCTTCCTGGGCGAGCTTTCCGAGCGCGGCACCCATTTTTTCCTGGTCAGCCTTGGTCTTTGGCTCGATCGCCACCGAGATCACGGGCGCCGGGAAATCGATGTTCTCGAGCACGATGGGTTTTTCTTCGTCGCACAATGTGTCGCCTGTGGTCACATTTTTCAGGCCTACACAAGCCGCAATGTCGCCCGCTTCAATCGACTCGATTTCTTCGCGCTTGTTCGCATGCATGCGCAGCAGGCGGCCGATGCGCTCGCGCGTCTTGCGCGTCGAGTTGTAAACCGATTGCCCGGTCTTGAGCACGCCCGAATAAACGCGGATGTACGTGACGTGGCCGACGAACGGATCGGTCATGATTTTGAATGCCAGCGCGGCAAACGGCTGATCGTCAGCGGCGCGACGCAGAACGGCTTCGTCTCCGTTCGGATCCTCGCCCTCGACGGGCGGAACATCGACCGGCGATGGCAAGTAATCAACCACCGCGTCGAGCAGCGGTTGAACACCCTTGTTCTTGAAAGCCGAACCTGCCAAGACCGGAACCAGCTTCAGGCCAATCGTCGAGCGGCGAATGGAAGCGCGCAACTCGGCCGGCTCGAGTTTGTGTTCGGCCAGATATTTTGTCAGCACGGCATCGTCGTGCTCGGCAATGTATTCCACCACCTTGTCGCGATGCTCTTTGTAGAATTCCGGAGTCAGCGCGGCAGCTTTCACGGCCGTGCCAATTTCAGGCCGCGATTCGAGGAATTTCGCGTCCCATAGTTTTTCGAGCGGTAGCACTTCGTACTCAGCGCCCAGCGTTTCGTCTTTCCAGATAATGGCGCGCTCTTCGATGAAATCAATTACGCCGATGAAATTGTCTTCTCTGCCGATGGGATACTGGAGGGGAACGGGGTGGGCCGAAAGTCTCTGCCGCATCGAGCGAATCGAATGGTCGAAATCGGCGCCGATGCGGTCCATCTTATTAATGAACGCAATCCGCGGCACTCGATACTTATCGGCCTGGCGCCAGACGGTCTCCGACTGCGGCTGCACACCGGCGACGGCGTCGAAAATCGCGACAGCGCCATCGAGCACGCGCAGTGACCGCTCGACTTCCACCGTGAAATCCACGTGGCCCGGCGTATCGATGATATTGATGCGGTATTTCTTGTCGAAACGCGTCCACGAAGCGGTCGTCGCCGCCGACGTGATCGTAATCCCGCGCTCGCGCTCCTGCTCCATCCAGTCCATCACGGTGGTGCCTTCGTGCACTTCGCCGATCTTGTAAGTCACACCCGTGTAGAACAGGATGCGCTCGGTTGACGTCGTCTTTCCGGCGTCAATGTGCGCCATGATCCCGATGTTGCGAATCTGATCGAGTTGTACTTGTCGTGCCATTTTCGAAATTTACCGGCGCCCTACCAGCGCCATTACCAGCGATAATGCGCGAACGCCTTATTGGCTTCCGCCATGCGGTGCACGTCTTCCTTCTTCTTCACCGCGCCGCCGCGTCCATTCGCAGCGTCCATGATTTCTTCCGCCAGCCGGTCTGTCATTGACTTGCCGCCGCGCGTGCGCGAGTACAGCACCAGCCAGTGAATCGCGAGCGATTGCCGCCGGAACGGATTCACTTCCACCGGCACCTGGTAGTTCGCGCCGCCCACGCGCCGCGACTTCACTTCCAGCACCGGCTTGCAATTCTCAATCGCCTTCTTGAACAGCTTGAACGCATCGTCGTTCGTCTTCTTCGCCACCTGGTCCATCGCGTTGTAAAAAATCGTCTGCGCAGTCGACCGCTTGCCGTCATACATCATGCTCGAAATAAACTTCTGCACCAGGTCACTGCCGTATACCGGATCGCCCGGAATCTTGCGGCGAAGAACCCATCCTTTACGTGGCATCTATCTGCTCTCCTACTTCTGTGCGGCTTTGGGCCGCTTGGCGCCGTATTTCGAGCGCCCTTGCTTGCGATTTTCCACACCCGCTGCATCGAGAGTGCCGCGAATCACGTGGTAGCGAACGCCCGGCAGATCCTTCACGCGGCCTCCGCGCACGAGCACGATCGAGTGCTCCTGCAAATTGTGGCCAATGCCGGGAATGTACGTCGTCACTTCCGCGCTGTTCGTCAGCCGCGCGCGCGCCACTTTGCGCAGCGCCGAGTTCGGCTTCTTAGGCGTCTGCGTATACACGCGCACGCACACACCGCGCTTTTCCGGACAGCCTTCCAGCGCCGGCGACTTCGTCTTCGTCCGGATCTGCTCCCGTCCGTAACGCACTAATTGTGCAAACGTCGGCACGCTCTACCCCCTCGCATCTCGAAAACTCTGCGTCCTCTTCTGCGCTTGCGAAAATACAAATTCGCCGCGCAGAGCTACGCACGTGAATGAACAGAAAAGGTCGCCCACGCACCCGAAGGTAATTCAGGTACTCCGCGCTGACGCTTCACCCCGAGGAGTGAACTGCATCTGCTTAATACGGAGAGGCTGCACGGCTTTGCGGGGCTGGCGCCCCATTCTGGCCGCTCTTCCGCGCCCCGTTCCGCCGTTCTCTGTTCCGGGGCTGGAAGACTTCCCTTTCACCACAGGGCCTTAACCGAGGCCCGAACAACCGCCGAAGTATAGGGAAAATAAAGACTATTGTCAACCCGCTCAGTTGTGGAAATTATGGTAAAAAAATTTACAAATATTTTTGCCGGTAAATTTCGCGCCGTTTCCAACGTGCCTGTCGAAAAAATATGGTCGGTGGGTCCCCCCTTGAAATGGAGTTGAGACGAATTTGACCCTAGCCATGGCCAATCCTGGCGCAGCGCCGACTACTTAAAATAAGTATCTATTTATCTGTAACTTAGTCGAGAAACTAACTTTTGATCGGAAAGTCCTAGTACCTTACCTGCGTTGCCGTTAGGTCCTTGGGCATTATTTTCGATTGCGAACGCCAGCCATCGGCGCGCCTTTACCAGTACCAGCAAAATGCCTACACTTGAATCGCACTTTTCAACAGGGAGTTCGGATGAATCGCTTTTTCGGCCTCGGTCTTTTTCTTCTTCTCGCATCCTCCGCCGCACTTGCCTCACCCCAGGCTGCACCGTCAGCTTCGCCAACCTCCCCGCGCCCCAAAATGGAACGCCTTCCGCTGCGGCTCCTCAGTCTCCACCTGACTACGCTCAGGAACCTTTTATCATCGAGAAGTATTACTCGACCGCCCGATTTGAAAATGACGGCACCGGCGAACGAGACCTCAACGTCCGCATCCGCGTTCAAAGCGACGCTGGCTTGCAAGCGCTCGGCGAACTTGTCTTCGGGTATAGCGAAGCTAACGAAAAAATGGAAGTGCGTTCTGTCGTCGTGCACAAAGCCGACGGTACCAATGTGACCGCCGGTCCCGACGCCGTAAAAGAAACGACGGCGCCGATTGCGCGCGATGCCCCCGTTTACACAGACTACAAGGAAAAGCACATCACGGTTCCTTCTTTACGTCCGGGCGACACTCTCGAGTACTCGATCGCGACACAAATCGTGAAGGCATTCGCGCCCAACCAGTTCTGGTTCGAGCACAATTTTCTCGAAGGCACGATCGTTCTCGATGAACAGCTCGAACTCAACATTCCCAAAAACCGCGCAATCAATCTGCAGTCTCCGGAGTTTCGATTTGAAAAGGCCGATTCCGGCGACCGAACGATTTACCGCTGGAAGCGCTCAGTCCCTTCGCGTCCCGCGGACAACGCGAAGAAAAAAACCGACGAAGCCGGCGCGAAGCCACCGAACGTCCGCGCCACAACCTTTGAAAGCTGGGAAGAGGTAGCTCGCTGGTACTCCCTACTTGAAAAAGGCCGCACCGAACCATCACCCGAAATCCGGGCAAAAACCCAGGAGTTGATTCAGGGCCGCGCCACCGAACTCGACAAAATCCAGGCTCTTTACGATTACGTATCCAAAAATATTCGCTACGTCAGCCTCTCGTTCGGTCTCTCACGCTACCAGCCGCATGCAGCCGCGGATGTTTTCACGAATCAATATGGCGATTGCAAAGACAAACACACCCTTCTCGCCGCGATGCTCGAAGCCGCAGGGATTCGCTCCGACGCGGTGCTGATTCCCTCGCTGCGAAAGCTCGACGTTTCGCTTCCGTCGCCGTCTCAATTCGATCACATGATTACGGCCGTACCCGTGAACGGGCAACTCATCTGGATGGACACGACCACCGAAGTTGCGCCCTTTCGCCTGCTAGCAGCATCGCTGCGTAATAAATCAGCGCTGCTGGTGCCATCCGAGGGAGCAGGCAAAATCGTCGAAACGCCGCAAGATCCGCCATTTCTCTCAACTCAACGCGTCGAAGTGGATGCTCAGGTGAGCGAATTAGGTAAACTCACATCGAAGCTTCGCTATTTCGTTCGCGGCGACAACGAACTCGCGCTGCGTATTGCTTTTCGTCGCACCCCGCAAACTCAATGGAAAGAGCTCGGCCAGACCGTCGCCACTCTCGACGGTCTTCACGGTGAAGTAACGGCCGTAAAGCCCAGCGATCCCTCCGACACATTCGAAGCCCTTCGAGCTCGATCTCGACCTGGCCCAACCGAACTATCTCGATTGGTCCAGCAAGAAAACAAGAGTCGCGCTTCCGCTGGCAGCCATAGGCGTACCAGCAGTCCCGGAAAATAATTCCGGACCGATTCATCTCGGCAGCCCGCTCGACGTAAGCGTGCAATTGAAACTGGTCCTGCCTGAGAACTACGTCGCGCAGCCTCCTGTTGGAGTTTCCGTCCCGCGAGACTACGCAGAATTCAAATCCAGCTATCGATACGAAGACCACATCCTGACGGTCGCGCGTTCGCTCACTTTCAAGATGCGCGACCTGCCGGCGTCACGCACGAGTGACTATCTTGCGTTTGCCCGTGCCGTCGAATCAGACGAGACGCAGACTTTAGCGATCGCTAACTCGGCCACAGGCATGCCCGAATTGCCCGCCAGCGCCAATGCGGACGAGCTGCTCGAGACAGGCCTCGCGGCGCTCAATTCCGGCAACATCCGCGCTGCCATTCCACTTTTCCAGCGCGTCGTCGAACTCGACCCCAAGCACAAGCAGGCCTGGAACGACCTCGGCCTTGCCTATCTCCGCGCCGGCAATTTCGACAAAGCTGCCGATGCATTTCGCAAGCAGATTGGCGTGAATGCGTTCGACGAACACGCCTACAACTACCTCGGTATCGCTTTGCAGCAACAGGACAAATTTGACGAAGCCGAGGCTGCCTACAAAAAACAAATTGAGCTCAACCCGCTCGACCCCATCGCACATTCGGCGCTCGGCTCGCTCTTTCTCGAGCAGCACAAGTACTCCGAGGCCGTTCCTGAATTGGACAAAGCCAGCGTTCTCTCACCCGAAAATGCGGGGCTGCAGGTCGGGCTCGGGCAGGCCTACCTCAACACGAATGAGAAAGATAAAGCGCTGGCCGCATTCGAGAAAGCTGCGGAAATCTCGCAAACTCCGGACGTCTGGAACAACGTCGCCTACAACCTCGCCGATCATTCACTCGAACTCGACAAAGCGCTCGAATACGCCGAGTCCGCTGTCTCCACCACCGCCGCCACTCTGCGCAATGTGGAGCTTTCGAATCTTTCGCTCGACAACCTGAATGCAGTCGCGAGCATGGGCGCCTATTGGGACACGCTTGGCTGGGTCTACTTTCAAAAAGGTGATAACGCAAAAGCGCTCGATTTCGTTCGCGCATCATGGCTGCTGAATCAACACGGCGAAGTAGGAGATCATCTCGCGCAGATTTATCAGAAGCAGGGTGAAAAAGATCGTGCGATTCGCATGTTTGCTTTGGCAATCGCCGCGCCGCATTCAGTTCCCGAAACCCGCGCGCGTCTCGTGATACTTCTCGGAGGCAACACGGGGATTGATGCCCTCGTCAAGCAGGCCCAGCCCGAACTCGCCTCGATTCGAACTCTGCGCCGCCGGAAAACTATTGAAAGAAGACGCTCAGGCGGATTTCTTCGTTCTACTGTCGCCGGGAGGAAAAAATGCAAAAGTCGATGCTGTCAAATTTATTTCTGGCAGCGAAAAACTCCGGCCATTTGCTGCAAAGCTCCGCGATCTCGAATATGGACCGATGTTCCCCGACGCTTCCCCTGTAAGGCTCGTTCGCCGCGGAACACTCGCATGCTCCGCGTCCACCGGCGACTGCACCTTCACGTTGATACGACCGGAAGAAGTCCGCTCGGTAAACTAACAGTCGAATAAAACAGGATGAGAAATTAACGAGGTGGCGAGACCGATTCGAGTCAGAACGTTATTTGATTTCCATTACTTCTTTTTCTTTCATCGCGGATAGGTCTTCGATTTTCTTTGTTTCCGAGTGAGTCAGCTTCTCCAGCTCGTCCAACGTCCGCTTCTTCTCGTCCTCGCTGATTTTCTTTTCCTTCTCGAGCTTCTCCACCGCTTCCTTGATATCGCGGCGAATGTTGCGAACAGCGGTGCGATGGTTCTCGAGCACTTTGTGAATGTGCTTCACCATATCCTTGCGCCGGTCTTCTGTCAGCGCCGGAATCGGCACGCGAAGCACTTTCCCGTCGGACGCGGGATTCAGCCCCAGATCGGAAGTCCGAATCGCCTTGTCAATCAGCGGCACAGCGCTCGGATCCCAAGGCGCAATTACGATCATCGTGGCGTCCGGCACGTTCAACGTGCCGAGCTGATTCACGGGCATCGGCGTGCCGTGATAGTCCACCCGGATATGATCCAGCAGCGACACGTTCGCGCGTCCCGTCCGCACTCCCGAAAGCTCTTTGCGGAAATCCTCCACGGCCTTTTCCATGCGAATTTTCGCCTGGCTCATGGCGTCTTTACTCGTGGCAATTGTTGTCATCTGCGAAGCTGCCTCCGTCGCTCGCGCGTTTACGCGGCGCCCACCGTTGATCCCACCGGCTCGCCCAGCACCACGCGCTTCAGATTCCCGGGCACATTCATGTTGAACACCACGATCGGCATCTTGTTGTCCATGCACAGCGAGATAGCCGTTGAATCCATCACCGACAAACCCTTCTTCAGCACGTCGAGATAGGTGATTTTCTCGAACCGCTTCGCGCCCGGCACTTTTTCCGGATCGGCATCGTATACACCGTCCACGCGCGTAGCTTTCAAGATCACCTGCGCCTTGATTTCCATCGCGCGCAACGCCGCTGCCGTGTCCGTCGAAAAATAGGGATTGCCGGTACCCGCCGCGAAGATCACCACTCGATCCTTCTCCAGGTGCCGCGTCGCGCGCCGCCGGATAAAAGGCTCCGCCACCTGATGCATCTCGATCGCGCTCATCAACCGCGTGTGGCAACCGGATTTTTCCAGTGCATCCTGCAGCGCCAGTCCATTGATCACCGTCGCGAGCATGCCCATATAGTCGCCGGTGGCCCGGTCGATCGACAAGCTCCTTCTGGCGGGTGCCGCGAAAGATATTTCCGCCGCCCACCATAATCGCCACCTGCACTCCCAGCTCTTGAACTTCCTTCACCTCACGCGCGATTCCCTGAATCGTAGCCGCATGAATGCCGGACTGTTCCGGTCCGGAAAGCGATTCGCCCGAAAGCTTCAGCACGAGCCGCTCGTAAACGGGCACGCCTTTTGCGCTAACTCGCGTCGCTGCGTCTGCAGTTGTCATCGTCCGGTCGGCCCAGTTTCCCCGCGGGCATTCTAGTGCCGTTCCAATGATTTGGCACTAGCGAATTTCATCGCACCTGGCATTTCGTTGTGATCCAGCTTGACAAATTTTGGCACAACCTTGCAGCGAGGCACTTGTCAGACCGTTAAGGCCCAGCCGCACCAGTTTTTACGGATGTGTGGAATGTAAGGTAAGTCGGTCGATGCCGCTTATACTGCCGGAACAACCGCGTCAGGCTCTTCGGACGCTGGCGGAGATGCAGTGGCGCCGTCCATCTCGCCGACTTTGAATCGCGAAAACCGGCGTACCGCGATGTTCTCGCCCACCTTCGCAATCGCCTGATCCACCAGTTCTTTGATGGTGACGCCTTCGTCCTTGATGAAATGCTGTTCGTAGAGGCAATTCTCTTCGTAGAATTTTTCCATCTTGCCGTTGACGATCTTATCGATGACGTTCTCGGGTTTCCCTGTCTGTTTGGCTTGGTCCTTGTAAATCTCCCGCTCGCGGTCAAGAATTTCCTGTGTCACTTCCTCGCGGCGCAAAAATCGCGGATCGAGCGCAGCGATATGCATCGCCACGTCGTGGCACAGCCGCTGAAAATCCTCCGTGCGCGCCACGAAATCGCTCTCGCAGTTCACTTCCACCAGCACGCCAATCTTCCCGCCGGCATGAATATATGACCCGACAAGCCCTTCCGACGTCGCGCGCTGCGCCTTCTTCGCGGCCGCCGCTTGGCCTTTTTTGCGAAGCACGTTAATCGCCTGCTCCACGTTCCCCTGCGCTTCAATCAGCGCTTCGCGGCAGGCGGTGAATCCCGCTCCGGTGCGGTCGCGCAGCTCTTTCACCTGTTGCGCGATTCGGTTTTCCGTCTGTTGCCATGTCTGCGCCAGTTCCTTTTTATGTAGATTCGGGCTGGTGGCCCGAAATTTGCGAGGCCCTGTTCAATCCTGTTTTTCTGGTCTCAATGCGATAGAACGAACGGCAATTACTAGCGCGGGACCGAATCGTCGCCGTTCGCCAGCGGAGCAATCACTTCTTCCGTGGCCACGTCCCCGGGTTCGCCCTCCACGAAATCGCCTTCCTGCTTCTCATACACTTCATAGGCGCTCGTGTCGACGTAATCCACTTCCGGTTCCGCTCCCTCTACGCCGGCAACTTTCTGGTCCGCAATTTGCGACTGCTCGAATGTCTGCCGCCCGCTCAGCACTGCGTCGGAAATCTTCGAAGTAAACAGCCGAATCGCGCGCAGAGCATCGTCGTTGCCGGGAATCACCCAGTTGACGAGATCGGGATCGCAATTCGTATCCACGATCGCCACCACCGGAATGCCCATCCGGCGCGCCTCGCGTACCGCAATCACTTCCGCATTCGGGTCGATCACGAACATCGCGTCCGGAAGTGTAGCCATATTTTCGACGCCGGAAAAATTCTGTTGAAGATGCTTCAGTTCGCGGTCGAGCCGCGCGCCCTCTTTTTTGGAAAACTGCGCCATTCGGCCGTCTTCGCTCATGGCTTTCAGCAGCTTTAAACGTTTGATGGATTTTTGAAGGGTGACCCAGTTCGTCAGCGTTCCGCCGAGCCAGCGATGGTTCACGTAAAACATTCCGCAGCGGGTGGCTTCTTCAGCAATCGCTTCCTGCGCTTGCCGCTTTGTGCCGAGAAAGAGAACGCTCTTGCCTTGCGCCGCCATCTCCGCCACATATCTCGCAGCGTCGCGGAACATCTTCAAGGTCTTCTGCAGGTCAATGATGTGGATACCGTTTCGTTCGCCGAAGATGTACTCCTTCATCTTCGGATTCCAGCGGCGCGTCTGATGGCCGAAATGAACGCCGGCCTCCAGAAGCTCCTTCATCGTAATTTCGACTCCCAAAGTACCTCCTTAAATAGAGGGACGCTTTCCACGCCTCGCGGCGCCAGCATCCTTTTCTGCCGGTCCTTCCCGGCCGTGAATTTACTTCCTTGCTTTGCAGTAGGGGCACGGCGTGCCGTGCCCGATCGCCCGGATGACTACCGCTCGTTTACCCTAGGCCGCAACAGTGTTGCGGCCGACGGGCAAACTCTACCGCTTGCTGTACTGGAAGCGGCGACGCGCTCCCTTTTGCCCGTACTTCTTCCGTTCCTTCATGCGCGAATCGCGCGTCAGGAAACCATTCTTCCGCAGGGCCGGTCGCAGGTCGGGATTCAACTTCGACAGCGCGCGCGAAAGTCCCATCCGCACCGCGCCAGCCTGTCCGCCCACTCCGCCGCCCTTCACGGTGGCGCGCACATCCGCCTGATCCTGCATCTGCGTGAACTTCAGCGGCTCAGTAGCCGCCGTGTTCCATGCAATATTCCGGAAATATTCTTCGACAGGACGGCCATTCACCGTGAACCGCGCCGGTCCCACCTTCACGTACACGCGCGCCACCGCTTCCCGGCGGCGTCCGGTGCCGTAGAACTGCTTGCCTGCCGCGCCTTCCAGCGAACTCGAAGCTGAACTCAACTTGCCTCCTGTTTATCGTGAACGCTCATCGCCAGGTTCAACGCCCGGCAGCGATTCACAGGCACTCCTCGCAGATTTCTCCACGAAGAGCGCAGAAATTCTCGAAAAACTCTGTCTCGAGGTTACAGCGCTATCGGCTGGGGCTTCTGTCCGGCGTGGCGGGCAAGCGCTTCACTTCCGGCATAGACACGCAGCTTCTTGGCGCGACGCGCACGGAGCTTGTTTTTCGGCAACATCCCAAGCACCGCCTCGCGCACCACCTCTTCTGGACGGCGTTGCAACAGCGTCCGGATCGGAATTTCCTTCAACCCGCCCGGTGCTCCGCTGTGATGGCGATAAATCTTCTGATCGATCTTGTTGCCCGTGAGCTTGATCCGCTCGGCATTGATCACGATCACGTGATCGCCCGAGTCGAGAAACGGCGTGTAGTTCGGCTTGTCCTTGCCAATCAAAAGTCTCGCCACGCGCGTCGCCAGGCGCCCCAGCACGATCCCGTTCGCATCCAGCACGAACCAGTTCTTCCCTACCGTCAACTCTTCGGCCTCTCGGCCCTTTGGAACATACGTCCGCATCTGCCCAGTCACACCTTTCCTTCAAAAGACAAACGCTAACTATAGGCTAGCCCGCGATTTCTGTCAACGAAAGGAATGCAAGCTACAGAGGCGCACGTTCAAGAGGCACGATAAACTGAATACCTTGCACCCTCTTTTTGTATAGCTTTGCGTCATTTGTAATGAAGAGATCAACTCCAAACTCAGCTGCGCACGCAAGTTGAATCGCATCTGGTGGTTTTAGCGACCGATCACATCGAAGGCCGGCGTAGATGGTTGTACATTTTGCATCAAACGGAAGGATTAGCGCGGTCGCTTCAATCGCCTCAACGTACTTCCTCGCAATGTCATCGTCTCGCTGCTCGATCGGTTTAACAAGTATCTCGCCCACTGTAAGCGCCGACGTTATCAGTTGATCGCCCCGAGCTAGCATGGATTCTCTAAGAGCGGTCACTTGCTTCAAAATCGAACCCTCGCCTTCAAACAAATAAATGAATAGATTCGTGTCCCAGAATACCCGGCTCATTCCCAACCTTCTCGAAGTCGGCGCACATATTCATCTGCGTGTTCATCTGCCCAAATGCGCTTACCCGATCCTCGAAGGGCCAGCAGAGGATCTTCTCGATTCACCTGCTTCCTTGTTGCCACACTCCAGTCCTCATACCACTTCATCAAACTGGCATATCTGTGCGGCAAGGTTTCCAAACTAGGGATCGTTTTGCTGCCTACTCGTTCAGGATGGTATGAATCGCCCTGGCGAAATAAGCGCCTTCGCCCCGGCGCGGTCTCTATAAGCATCCGATAGCGGGCGGGATTTGGCGGGCGATTCGCGACGCAATGCTGGACCACATGCACATATACGCCTGGTCTCAGCTCGCCGGTCAACGCTTCTCGGCGCGCCCGAGCGACAATTTCCTCGACCGAGAAATCAGGGTTGTCCGGCTGTTCGCGATGAAGGAGGGCGACGGCAATCCACACTTCGTCGGCAACCTTCACACTCGCCTTTGCCGCGACTCGCATCTTTACATTGTAACAATGTAGGGATGTAATGTCAACTTTCCAGAATGAGCCGGCAAATCATCTGTGCCAAGGTTTAGTTCCCGACCACAAATAAATGTCCGTTATTTTGCGTGTACAACTTGCCGTCTGGCCCAATCGATAGCGGCGTATACGCAGCTCCGAGTGCAATATTCAGAAACATCTTCCCTCCCGGAGTCGTGAAGATTCCTGAGTGCCCCTGCGGCAACACGTAAATGTTGCCGTCCTCGCTGTTCACATACACATTGCCGCTCGAATCGATCGCCGGCATGTTGATGCACCACTCGTAGCCATTCGGGTGGTTCGCGTCCATCGTCATGTTCTGAAACTGCCATTCGATATTCATGTTCGGATCAAGCTGAGTGATGTAATAAGGACCCGGCGGTAACGACTGACATACCGGACTGTTAAAGAAGCAATACTGCGGCGCATCGTAATGATTATCTTTGATCACGATTGAATAGGTCTGCCCATGTGTCCACACCCCTGGCGTCGAGTCCCACCCGAAGAAAAACGCGTTCAAGAAATTCCCCGCCGAATCGAAATGAAATAAATGCCCGCGCTCCGCGTTGTAATTATCGAGCGCGCCAAAAACCACCGAGCCATCCGGCAGCGCGGTCGGCGACGACGACGCCTGATCCACGATCGATCCGGAGCCCATGGCATTTGTCGTCGGATCCACTCCCATCGTGGTTCCCAGCCGGCAAGCGTTCGGAGTTCCCGTCGTCGGCCCAATGGGAACAAGCACGCCACAGCCGTCGTTCAAAACGTTTTGCAGCGATGCAGCCCATTTCGGCGTCAGGTTTGAATTCACCGCCACGAGATAACTGACCATCGCGTCAAAGTGCGCTCGGCTTCCCGTGTAAATCGTGCCATCCGCCCCAATGGCCGGAGCAATGTTGATGCCCGGCCGCTGCGACCCGCAAGCGCCCGGAAAGAACGGCGCCGTTGAACCTGAACTGGGCGGCCACGGAAGCGTCGTTACCGCGTTAGGCAGCGATGCGAATGTTCCCGGGCAAGACATCGAATTGCCAGGCGGCGCATTCGGCACCAGCGTGGCATAAGTCACCTTCGTTGCGGAATCGCTCGGCGTGATCTTCACCAGCCACGCGTTTACGACATCATTTGAATTCCACGGATTGCCACCCGTCACGTTGAGTTGGACCACGTTGTAATAGATGTTCCCGCTCGAATCCGCCGAAAGCGGCCCCGAAACGAACGTGTTGGCCGACGTAACTCCGTTCACACCACCAAGAGGATTGATGTGCGAGGTGCTCGTTCCTGCTATCTTATCTACTTTCCAAACAGTACCGGCCGCACCGGGCACATAAATAAAATTATTCGCTTCGATCGGGTGAAACACCGGCTCCCATCCCTGGAGCCCGCCTGCCCCTACGTTGAAGTTCGCTGCGTTCGGCTCCGGAACCCAGTCGCTTTGGAACGTCCAAATCGTCGCCAATTGCCCGTTGATCCACGTATACCGCCGCTCGTTCCAGATCATCGAATTCCAGCTGTTCGGTCCGCACGCCGCTCCGCTCTGCCAACTCCCCACCGGATTGCACGAGTTGTAAGCACCGCTTTTCAACACCATGTACACATCATTCCCGTCAATCACCGGAGTTTGCTCGTGAACAACAAGCTCGCCTCCCAATTCCGCTTTCTCCTGAGCGATGAACGGATCGTAAACAATATCCGCCAGCTTATTCGCCAAGCCCTGTCCGGCCACGCTCACCATGCCGGTGTGCTGCGGATTGCTCCCCCACTGCGGCCAAAAAGGAGTGTTTGCAGCTAGCGGATTCACCATGTACGTCACGGTGATTGTCGCGGGAGATCCCTGAGCGCCTGTCGCGGTCACTGTGATGTGGCCCGTATAAGTGCCAACCGCCAGGCTGCCCAGCACAGCTGTGACTGTTAATGTCCCGGGTGTCGTTCCGCTTGCCGACGCCACCATCAGCCAGCTCGAATCGCTAGTCGCTGTGAAATTGAGCGCACCGCCCGTGCCCGTGTTCGTCACGTTCACCATTGCAGGAACGGGATCGTTTCCGATGCCAAACAAAGCTGTGAAAGAAAGAGTCGTCTGAGAAACGGTGAGTATTTGACTACCGCTCTTGCCGCCCCCTCCGCCGCATGCCGCCAGGGCCGCGCAGAGTATCGTCACCCAGACAATTCCGGCTGTTCGATTCATCGGCACACCCCTCGCTCGCGCCCAGCGATTCGCGGCAATACCAGCTTTGAAGTCACGCCGTCAGCATCAGTTGTATTCAGATACTTAGCTTGTAAAGGAAATATAACGGCCGCGAGAAATGATGTCTGCAGAAAATAGCCGCGCAGAAAATTGACCAGAAGAAACAAATGAACGAAGAACCGGTTGGCGAGCCACACCTTCTGGCCCGCCCCGGGCTGAAGAGAGTCAACCGGCTCCGCCGAACCGGCCGCCGCAACCGTTAGTTAGTCTGACGAACTGCTCGAAGCCGTCCGCATCGAGCGCGTATAAGCCGGCTTGTCCAGATCGCTGTCGCTGCTGGACGATGCGTCGCCAGTCTTATCGATCTCGATCGAGCCTTTGAAGTACGCGCCGTCCTCGATCATGATCCGAGCGGTCGTCAAATCCCCGACCACCGAACCGTCCTTCTTGATCTCGATGCGGTCGCGCGCTCGCAGATTGCCCTTCACGTTTCCAAACACCGCCACTTCGCGCGCAATGATGTCGGCCGTCACTTTCGCGCTGGCCCCGATCGTCAGCTTCCGGTCTTCCAGATGCACCAGACCTTCCACCGTGCCATCAATGTGCAGATCTTCGTTGCCAGTGATTTCGCCCTTCACGTGCAAACTTGCTCCCAGACGAGCCGTGCCGCCGCTCGACGTCGTCGCAGGATATGGAGAATCAAGTGGTGCCATCGTTTTTACCTCCCCGGTAATTGGTGTTGCGAATGGTGTCGAAGGCTTGGACTGCTGCGGGAGCGGAGTCTTTGCCGGAGTCTCCGTTTTTTTATCTCCCCACATTTACCCTCCTTGGGCCTGGTCTCGCTGAAAGTAGAATGACTGGGAGTCCCGAATGTAGTCCCGCAGGCAAAGAATGGCAACCCAAATTGAAACAACTGTGTTCGGAGAGCCAACGCAACGTCGCTCGAGAATTAAGACGAGGAAAATACCGAGCGTGAACCTGAAAATCTGACCGAATTATTACTACGGCGAAGTCAATACTTCCGCAATACTCCCACCACGCGCCCCTGAATCCTCACGTCCGTGGCTGCCAGCAGAATCGGCGACATCTGCGAATTCGCCGGCTGCAAACGTATCTTCCCGCCCGGCTCGCGATAGAATCGCTTCACAGTCGCTTCGTCTTCTCCCACCAGCGCCACCACAATCTCGCCCGGATTCGCCACCTGCGTCTGTTCCACCACGATGAAATCCCCGTCGAGAATATGATCCTCGCGCATCGATTCGCCCTTCACCTGCAGCACAAAAGTGTTCTGTCCGCGCGCAAAATCGGCAAGAGAAATCGTCTCCTTATCTTCCACCGCTTCCAGCGGACTCCCCGCCGCGATCCTTCCTGCCAGCGGCAACTCAATTACATGGCGATCGAGCACCTGTTCGCGAACCGGTTTCGGAAGCTGCACCACCTCAATCGACCGGCTCTGATTGTAGCCGCGCCGTATATAGTTCTTCTTTTCCAGCGTCGAGAGATGCTTGTGAACGGTCGCGAGTGACGTCAGCTTCAAGGCATGCGCAATCTCCTCAAAGCTCGGCGAATAGCCGTTCTTGTTCATGAACGCAACAAGGTAGTTCAGAACTTCCTTCTGCCTCTTCGTCAATGTCATCGCAACCCCCAAGGGCCTTTTACCAGCGTAGCGAAGATAGGCGAACTAAAAGCGAAAGTCAATAGTACTCCAAGACAGGTGGTGACTTACCTTCAAGTACAGGTGCACCTGCCCTTCAAATAATTCATATCTATTACTGCGCTCATCTGCCATCGTGCAGCCGTGCTAAAAAGAGATATGCCTCAGGTTCTGGCTATCAGCCCCTTGAGCATTGCCTGTCCTTTCTGTAGGGAAAAAGCCGGGCGAGACTGCATGACAACTTCAGGCGGCTTTTCAGCCGTGCATATCGCCAGAATCAAAGCGGCGGCGGTAACCAGGCCGGCCGGTAAGCGGTAGTTCCCACGGCGGGCTTTATATCTTTTCATCTTCCACATTGCATCTTCGACATTGCATCGCGTGCCCATTCGGGGTTAGATTTCTTTCCAGCGTGGCTTGCGGGTTGGCTGTGGGTTTGCCAACCTTGGGTGGATTTTCGCAGTTCCCGCACGGAAAAAAAACAATAGAATCCGCGGTTCGGCTGTAACGAAACCGGGCCGAAGTGCACCATTCAGTTAGGTATTTGTAGTAAGTAGCGGAGGTTCCGGTGTCCCGGCGTCTAGTTCTCATTTTCATCCCGCTGTTGGCCCTCCAACTGTCGCCATCCGCCCTCCGCGCATCCCAAAACACGCAAGCAAATCAGAATTCCGCCGGTGCGGCTCCTCAGCAAGACCGACCTGATGGCGCCCACACACAGAGCCCTCCGGCAATAAGCGGCTCTTCGCGGTCAGGATCTTCGGGTAAAGCGGATACACCGCCACCCGATCGCCCCAACAAGCCGGATGCGCCCACCCCTCAACCTGCAGTCCCCGATAACGTCGTCCCAGATTCGGCGGCTCGCCCCGGCCTTGCTACTCTGAAAATATGCCTGCGCATGCCAGACGACGCCGCATTTAGCGGTTCGGCAAGCGTCCACGTGATGCCCAGCGAAGGGTATGAGGTGAGCGGCACACCCTCTGAATCCGATGGCGAGATGATTTTCGCCAGTATGCGGCCTGGAACATACACCGTTGAAGTAAGTGCGCCCGGCTTCTTGACGGTGCGGCAAAAAATAGAAATCGAACCGGGCAATCGCCTTCGAACTCAGTTTGTGGTCATGAAGACCAAACCGCTCCCCGTACGCGCAACGGAAGCGTTGCCCACGCCGCCTGCATCCACACCCTCTCCCGAGGCGCAACCGACACGTGCGTCCTGGATTCCACCGGGCATCGACGATCTCGTGCCGGACGTCCAGCCTGACGTCGAGTGCCCTCTTCCCCAGGTTGTCAAAGGCGCCGGCCTGCGCATGAACCAGCTCGTGATGAACCTCCAGAAATTCAGCGCCACAGAGCGCGTTGAGCACTATCCAATAGACTCCACCGGTAAGCGATTGATAGCTCAGGTCCGCACCTTCGATTACGTCGCGCAGGTGACAACCTTGCCGGGCGGCCTCTTCAGCGTCGACGAATATCGCAACGGCAGTTTCGACCGCTCGCGCTTCCCCGCCAACATTGCAACCGAAGGTGTTTCCGCGATGGCCCTGATTTTCCACCCGGTTCTGGCGTCGGATTTTGATTTCAAATGCGAAGGGCTTGAGAATTGGCACGGCCAGCCCGCATGGCTCGTTCATTTCAGGCAGCGTGAGGACAGGCGCAGCCGGATCGGAGGCTATCGCACACAAGATCACTACTATCCGTTTATCCTCAAAGGACTCGCTTGGATCGACGCCGGCTCCTACCAGGTGTTGCGTCTTGAAACCGAGTTGGCCCAGCCGATCCCCGAAGTCGGACTGACAAAGGAACTCTTCATTATCAACTACGGGTCGGTTGCGTTTCACTCACGCAAAATTCAGCTCTGGCTTCCCCAAACAGCGGAGCTGTACATGGAGCGGCGTGGAAACCGCTTCTACCGCATTCACACATTTGCGGATTTTAAGATCTACACCGTCGATGCGGACCAGAGCATCCACGCACCTAAAGAGTCTTATTGTTTCACGAACACCACCGATCGCGACATCAACGGCATCCTGACTGTCCTACCTGCATCCGGCATCTCTATAAAGGCCGTCTCGATCCAGTTTACGATTCCGCCGGGCCTCAGTATCTACAAGGTTGTCGGCCCCGGAAAAGACATCAGCATGCCCGTCGACGAAGTAGGTTCGGCGACCTTCACTCACAACGGGTCTGCCGACGCGATTAAAGTGGACGCATACCTCGTTAAGGAAAGCACCCTCGACGTAATTGCCGATACGCCGGTTTCAGTAAGCCCTTAGGAAACGGAGTCAACAAACAGCCGGGTCGCTATCTGCTTGTTGGCAGTCCTTTTCACTCACATTGTCAACACGGCCTTCTGAATCCGCGGGAATTCCGGACGCCCATCCCTGGAGACTTCTCTCGATTTCGCTCACTAGAAACAGTCCCGAATGACCTCCAAAATCCTCCCGTCGGATGCGCGAGCTGCTCGCAGAGATTCAGCTCGCGCCAGAGCCAATTCATTTCGTCCCGCAACGGACGGTGTTTCAGGCTTGCTTACCTTTAATGTGTGAACGCGAAATTAATCCCCGTCGAGAAAATCACGTCGTTCGATTTCGTTCCCACAATCGGCGGATTGCTCACATACCGATCGCTGATCGAAAGCTGCAACCCCAGCCACTTGTTGATCTTCGTCACTGAGGCCGCGTCCAGCGCGAATCGGTACTGCCCCGTATTCGTCAAGTCGGGATAGAAATAGAACTGCTCCGTCACCACAGTCGTCGAGCCGAACTTGCGCGTAAAAGTTTCACCCGTCGTAACTCCGGCCAGATTGCGCTCGGTGCCCATTCCCTCACCTTTCGTCGTGCCGCTATACGTCTCACGCGTATAGTTCAGGCCGCCAAGCAAGTCGAGAGTTGTCCTGTCGGTGTTGATCAGGTGATATCCGAACCCACCCGAGTAGATCGACCTCAGGTTGAGGCCTTGCAACTCATTGTGGGTATAATCCGCTGACCCAAAAGCGAAAATCCGTTTCGTCAAATTTCGGTCGTAACGCACTCCCGCCACAATGGAATTCGCCGTCGTTCCTCCTCCTGGCAGATCGTTGCTTGAATAAAGAGATGTAAAGTAGAGCGTAATCTCATCGTGCAGAGTTTTCCGATCCGCCGTAAATCCAGTGGTGAGGTTGGTCGTCTCGCTGTTCCCGCGAGCCAGCGCAAATCCGATGCTGGCGCCTCCCTTCCAGGCTTCCAGAATTCCGGGATTCAGGCTCTTCTCATAGGCCGCCTGCGCTTCCTCTGACCGGATCGCCGTCACATTCGCGTACGGCACGGGAAGCGCACCCGAGTCTCTCGTATGCACAACCAGGTTTCCGCCTTCCGTCGTCACGTCTCCGCTCACTGTTTTTTTGTCCGGCGTCACCACGTACAGCGGCTTCTCGGATTTCACCTCGGCAATCGTGGGCCATTTCACCTTGATCTCGCCGGCGAAATCGGTCTTGAATGTGACTTCTTTCCCATCGGAGCTGACGATGGTTCCCGTCAAATGGTCTCCGTTCTTAAGCACCAGCGTATCGGCACGCGCAAGGGAAGCCACAAACGACAACACTCCTACTGCCAGGCAAAAACGCACGAAATTCATCTCTTCTCCTTCGGGGAGTTTTGGATTGCGTCCGAGAGGGACGAACAGCGGCTGGTGCTGCGCGACAAGTGTCAACAACTTGCACCCAGAAAACAACTCCTAAATCAATTGCCGATAGCTGTGGCCTTCTCCTGTTGTGTCGCCCGTCACATGCGTAAGGTATACGCGTCACAGAATTTCCGCATCTCACTTATTAGCATGCTTCCGATGTTCATAACGTCACGCCACGACTCGGATTTTCATCACCCTCGTCGTCCCGCTGTGCTACGATTTCCAATCGGGGCGATACGCCCGGCACCTGCCGGTTGCACTGGGGAAGAAAGGGTCTATATCCCTCTGCCGTTTGCCTCATCCATGACTGGGGATTCTAAGAATTTATGTCAACAACCATAACGGAAGTACCGCGCCGAAAGCGCGAAGTAATTGATAAAGCCTGCATCCGTTTCTGCGGTGACTCCGGCGACGGAATGCAAATCACCGGCAGCCAGTTCACGAATACAGCCGCGCTCTATGGCAACGATCTGGCCACGTTCCCTGACTTCCCCGCCGAGATTCGCGCCCCTGCGGGCACTCTTCCCGGCGTCAGCGGATTCCAGGTACATTTTTCTTCAAGCGATGTCTATACGCCCGGCGATGCTGTTGACGTGCTAGTCGCCATGAATCCCGCCGCGCTCAAAATGAACCTGCCCGATCTGCGCACCAACGGAATCCTGATCGTCAACCTCGACAATTTCAAAGAGAACGACCTTCGCAAAGCGCAAATCGCAGTCAGTCCTCTGGAGGACCATTCGCTCGACGGCTACCGCCTCTTCGCCGTCGAGCTCACCAAGCTCACCCGCGCCGCTCTCAAAGAACTCGGCCTCGACGCCAAGAGCATGGACCGCTGCAAGAATTTCTTCGCCCTCGGCATGTGCTACTGGCTCTACAACCGCTCGATGGACCCCACCCTCCGCTACCTCGAGGACAAATTCAAAGGCAAGCCGCAGCTCGTCGCCGCCAATCGCCTTGCTATGCAGGCCGGCTACAGCTACTGCGAAGCCACCGAAGCGTTTCAGATCAGCTACGAAATTCCACCTGCCAAACTTTCGCCGGGTACTTATCGCAACATCAGCGGCAACGCCGCGCTCGCGATGGGTTTCGTCGCTGCGTCCGATAAAGCGGGCATCCCGCTTTTCCTCGGCTCGTATCCCATCACGCCCGCATCCGACATTCTCCACGAGCTCTCGCAGTACAAAGATTTCGGCGTAATCACCTTCCAGGCCGAAGACGAAATCGCCGCCATCACGTCCGCGATCGGCGCGGCCTACACCGGCGCTCTCGGCATCACCACCACCTCCGGCCCGGGCATGGCCCTCAAGACGGAAGCTCTCGGCCTCGCGGTTGCCGTCGAACTTCCGCTCGTGATTTGCGACATCCAGCGCGGCGGCCCTTCGACCGGCCTTCCGACAAAAACCGAGCAAGCCGATCTCTTGCAAGCTCTCTTCGGCAGAAACTCCGAAGCTCCGATTCCGGTGGTCGCGCCTTCTTCCCCGGGCGATTGCTTCTGGATTGCGCTCGAAGCCAGCCGCATCGCCATTAAATACATGGTTCCCGTCATCATTCTTTCCGACGGTTATCTCGCCAATGGTGCCGAGCCCTGGAAAATTCCGGATGTCTCCGAGCTTCCCGGAAATTCCCGTGCATTTCGAAACGAACACGGAAGATTTCCACCCGTATCGCCGCAATCCCACAACGCTCGCGCGTCCGTGGGCCATTCCCGGCACGCCCGGTCTCGAGCATCGCGTCGGCGGCATCGAAAAACAGGACGTCACCGGCAACATCAATTACGATCCGCTCAATCACGAGCGCATGGTTCGTCTGCGCGCAGCAAAAGTCGAAGCCGTCGCCGACGATATTCCCGACGCTGTGCCCGCAGGCGATCAGTCAGGCGATCTTCTGATCGTCGCCTGGGGCTCAACGCACGGCCCCATCACCGCCGCGCTGAAAACCGCGCGTGAAAAAGGCCAGTCCGTCGGCCACGTTCATCTGCGCCACCTGAACCCGCTTCCGAAAAATCTCGGTGACGTGCTGAAGCGTTACAAGCACGTTCTCGTCCCCGAGATGAACATGGGCCAGCTTGTGATGATATTGCGTGCCAAATTTTTGGTCGACGCTCAGGGCTACAACAAAATTCAAGGCAAGCCCTTCAAACAATCCGAGATCGAGCAAAAGATCGACGAAATTTTGGAGTGAGGTTTTGCGTCAGGGCACTTTGCTTGTGTCGCATGTGAAGTTGGTTACGTCAGGAGACGATTTTTTGTCCTGAGCTGCGAAGGGCAACCGTGCCGCAACCGATGAAGATGTGAGGCGGCTTTAGCCGCTGAGGTCCAAAGAGGAAAAGCAAAAATGACAACGGCCACTTTACCCGTCTACACGAAAAAAGATTTCCAAACCGACCAGGAAGTCCGCTGGTGCCCGGGCTGCGGCGACTACGCCATCCTCGCCGCCACCCAAGCCGTCTTCGCCGAACTCGGCGTCCCGCGCGAAAAATTCGTCTTCATCTCCGGCATCGGCTGCTCCAGCCGCTTCCCCTATTACATGAACACCTACGGCTTTCACACGATCCACGGCCGCGCCCCCGCCATCGCCACCGGCGTAAAACTCACGCGCCCCGATCTCGACGTCTGGGTCGCCACCGGTGACGGCGATTCGCTCTCCATCGGCGGCAATCACACCATCCACATGCTGCGCCGCAACGTCGGCCTCAAAGTCCTCATGTTCAACAATAAAATTTACGGCCTCACCAAAGGACAGTATTCGCCCACATCCGAAATCGGCAAGAAAACGAAATCCACTCCCTACGGCACCGCCGACCGCCCGTTCAATCCCATCTCGCTCGCCATCGGCTCGGAAGCCACATTCGTCGCCCGCACCGTCGACGTCTTCCAGCAGCACCTGAAAGAAATTCTCAAGAAAGCCGCCGCGCACAAAGGCGCCGCCTACATCGAAATTCTGCAGAATTGCAACATCTTCAACGACGGCGCATGGGAAACGCTCACCGAAAAAGACGCTCGCAGCGAACAAATCGTTTACCTTGAGCACGGCAAGCCGCTAATCTTCGGAAAGAATCGCGACAAAGGCATCCGCATGAACGGCTTCGACCTCGAAGTCGTCCACCTCGGCAACGGCAATGGCCTCACCGAAAAAGATCTGCTCGTCCACGACGAGCACCACCCCCGCGCCGCCTACGCCTTCATGCTAAGCCACATGGAACAGCGCCCCGGCTTCCCCACGCCCATCGGCGTCCTGCGCTCCTGGAACGATGTCCCACGCTACGAAGACGTAATCACCCAGCAAATTCGCGACGTCCAAGCCAAAAAAGGCAAAGGCAACTTAGCCAAGCTCCTCCGCGCAGGCGACACCTGGGAAGTCCGCGCCTAAACACAGTATTTTCTTCAGTATGGGCACGGCATGTCGAAGATCCCGCATGGTCTCGCGGGGCCGTGCCCGAACGCGCCACCACCACGCATCCGCCACACCGGGAAGCACAAACATCCATATTCTTGGACTATCCTCCCCGCCCCCGCTTCACATTCGCCCGCATCCAAGCTGCTAAAGCCCCTTCCTCAAGTCTCCCAGCAGCAAGACTCAACACCGCCTGCGCAGCGTCCTCTTCAGACGCCACAAAACGATACCCATTCAGCTCAAGAAACAACACGCCCACCACGAAACCGGTGCGTTTATTTCCATCAATGAACGGATGATCCCGGACAATCCCAGCCGTATAAGCAGCCGCCATCTGGATCACGTCCGCTCCAGCCTGATATGCGCGAAGCTGCTGCGGCCGGGCCAGCGCGGATTGCAGCAAGCCCTTATCGCGCAAACCCGCCGCCCCGCCCTCGAGCGCAAGCAGGCGATCGTGCAATGCCAGCGCATCGCGCTCGTCGATCCAGACCGGCTCTCTCACTTCGCCAGCACATGTAGCGTATTGCGGTAGCGGCGAACGATATCCTCGGCCTTCTTCATTTTCTTTTCGAAAGCCGGATCGTACGCCGTCAGTTGGTAAGCCCCTTCCGCCCCCTCAATCAGAAACAACCGGTCGCCCTCATCCGCCTTCAGCCGGCTCACAGCCTCCTTCGGCAGCACCACTCCCAGCGAATTCCCGATTTTGCGAACCTTAAGTTCCAGCATTGGCCCTCCTCTTCTGTTATAACAATTGTAGCAACTGAACCTGCGCATGTCCACATCCGGATGGCAAAGCCATGGTGTACGATTATCCTTCAGGTGTTTCAGCGGATTCCCGGGAGGGCCGCTTCTCGCCAATGATCCTGCAAGGTTTCCTTCGCATCCTCAGCTTCTTCGACGTCGCCGAAGCCATCGAAATGGAAAAACTGCGCGTCATCCTCGGCCCCGAAGCCGCTCCGCGCTCCCCCGCCTTCACCCACCGCAGCCCCGAATACGCGCAAACGCAGCAGCACGCCCCCATCGTCGAATCCGTCGGCCCGGTCACGCTCTCGACCGGCGAAAAACTCGAAGCTCGAATCAAATACTACTGGTTCGGCGTCGTAGACATCGAACTGGCCACCGAATTCAAATGCGATTTCAATTCCCTCTGCATCCAAACCTATCGCTGGATGAACGCCCCCGAAGTCGAGCAAGCCGCCGAAGCACTCCTGCGCGCCCGCCTCGACCGCTTCCGCCCCGTCCTGATCAAGCCCTCGGAAAAATGGCTCGACGAAGACTACCTCGTCATCGACATCGAATCCGCCCAGCACACCGACGGCCGCCCCGCCACCGGCGTCGAAATGCTCCAGTCCTACGCCGACCAGATCACCCAACTCGTTCGCGGCGAAATAATGCCGCTCGCCGCCGCCGAACGCGACGAAATCATCCGCTCCGCTCTCTCCTACTATCCCAGCGATCTGATCGTAGTCGGCTGGGCCGCCGCCCTTGTATACGACAAGCCCGACGCCACCCCTGCCGCGATCGATCTCCTCGAATACGCAAACACGCAGCTGCTCGAATTCCGCTACTACGACGAGCTCCTCACCAACTTACTCTCCAACGTCTACAGCTCTCTCGAAGGCCACGAAAGTTTCCTCGCCAGCTGGCGACTCGCCCGCCGCGCCGGCCGCCTGAATCGCATCCGCCTCGACATCATGGATCTCACCGAGCGCACCGAATACGCCGTGAAATTCATCTCCGACACCTACTACGCCCGCGTCTACGCCCTAAGCTCCGCAAAAATCGGCGTCAACGATTACAAAACCCTCGTAAGCGAAAAACTAAAAACCGCCGGCGAACTCTACGATTTCATGGTCGCCCAATTCAACGAGCGCCGCATGTTCGCCCTCGAAGTAGTGGTAGCCGTCCTCGTCCTCCTCGACGTAATCCTCCTACTCCGCGGCAAATAACCCTTCGCTTTCGCTCCCCCAAAAGCTGTCATCCCGAGCGCAGTCGAGGGATCTGCATTTTCTTTTTCTGCCTTCTGCCGCCGCCTTCATTTGAAATTTTCAATTTGAAATTCCCTTCCGTCCATGCATTCCGCCTTCAGTAGCACAGGCATTCCTGCCTGTGCCCACGTACCGCACCTCAAATTCCGTCATCGCTTGGCTACCGGTCGCATTCGTTCTTTTCGTACCGCCGGCGTCCCGCCGGCTCTTTTGACGTGACGGTGCTTTGTGCTTTGTGCTGAAATTTGAAATTCCTTCCCGTCCGCACGTTCGTTTTTTTCCGAACTAGCCGCTCCTTGACCCGCGCGGAATGCACAACTATAACTGCGCTGAAGAACTGCTCTCCCAGGACGCGCCACAACATGACGCCACGAAATATCCTCACCATAACGATGCTCTGGATCGCGGTTCTCTCCTGGAGCGTCTGGTTCGGCGGCACGATCTACCAGATGCTGGTGATCACTCCCGCCTGGACCGCTTCGCCGCCCGAGTCCCTCAGCGCATTTCTCGCAGCCTCGAATTTCAGCCGCAATATCACGCACTTTTTCGGCGCCTGCTGGATCCCAGTGCGACTCGGCTCGGTCCTCTGCCTGCTAGTCTCCGGCTGGAATTTGCCGCAACACCGCCCGCTGTTCATCGCTTCAGCGATCATCCTCACAGCCGGAGTTGTCTTCACCCTCGTCTATGTCTATCCAATCAACGCTGTCCTATTCGCGCCATCAAGCGGCAATCACACCGATGGCGAGCTCCGCCAAATGTTGCAGCACTGGATTTTCATTGATCGGATTCGCTTTTGCGTCATGACGCTCGGCTATCTCGCGCTCCTCCGCACCCTCAGCCTGCCTCTGCCCCCTTCAGCCTCTTAGCAGCCGCCACATCTTTCGCGCCGCCCAAGCAGCGGGCCGGCCGTTGCTAGAACTTCGAACAAGCACCAACGCAAAGCTCACCTTTCCACCCTCCGCGTGTCAGATTGACCGACTCAAAGATTCCATCCCGAGGTGTCCCAATGCGCCCTCTCCGCTTGCGCTCGAAAGCTCTCCCTTGTCTCCTAATCACCCTCTCAATCCTCGCCCTCACAACCCTCTCCCACTCCTCGCCCCCGCAATCGTCAGCCCTCAAGGTTCTCGACGCCTGGACCGGCCAATGGACCACCCACGGCAAGCTCTACGACACGCCCCTCAGCCACGCCGGAGAAAATCACAATCACGAAATAACAATAACAATGACCTGCGCCTGGTCCGCCTACGGCGGCTACATGATCTGCGACCACCTCATCACCGGCCCCTCAGGAACGCGCAACGACCTCTCCATCTACACCTACAACGAATCCGAAAAATCCTACAAATTCTGCACCTTCGACCGCTCGGGCACACCTCGCGCCACACCCCTAACCATCGACGGCTCCATCTGGAGTTACGACACGGACGAAGAACAAAAAGGCAAGAAAATCCACATCAAAACCATCAACGACTTCTCCAAGCCCGGCCTCGTCACCTGGAACACAAAATTCACCGACGACGCCGGCGCCCACTGGACCCTAATGAACGAAGGCACAGACACCCGCACCAAATAATTGCGCAAGCAGCGCGACACCCTCTCAACGCCGCACCCCCACTCACGCAGTGCAGCCGCGCCCCTCAATACCCCTGTTATATACTAACCTCTAAGGTCATATAAACGCCTAGCCACCCAGTATAGAATTCCCTGCGTTCATTTCCCTTGGGAGGCACTAGTGCGTCGCAAACCTTTTTCTATTTTTGTTCACCAGCGAGCTAAGAAACTCATTCAAGCAAGGCAAGCATTGCCGCCAGTGCTCTCGTCCCTCGCTATAATCCTGTTTTGCGCATTTCTCGCCGCCTGCGGTTCCGGCTCAGGCGGAGTTTCCACCATCTCCGTCACTCCTGCTCAGCCCTCCGTATCGGTCAGCGGCTCGGTGAATTTCACAGCGTCTCTTCTTCGCAGCACGGGTCAACCCGCTGGGAACGTCACCTTCACGTGGTCCAGCAGCGCCACAAACATCGCAACCATCGACACTTCCGGCATCGCTCACGCGCTCCTCCCCGGAACCACCGAAGTCACAGCTTCCGCCAACGGCGTCACCAGCACCCCCGTCACCCTCACCGTCACTCCCGGATTCAGTCCCACTGGCTCTTTACTCGGATCCCTCGAAGTCGGCACCGCAACGACGCTCAACGACGGCACAGTTCTGATCGTCGGAACCAACACCACCGCGCCCGCCCAGCTCTACAATCCTGCGACAGCTACTTTCACTTCTACAGGCGCTCTGCACACCGCTCGCTCCATTTTTACTGCCACTCTTTTAAACGATGGCAAAGTTCTCATCGCCGGCGGGTTCGCCTCGGGGAACTCAGCCGATCCTCTAAGTAGCGCCGAATTGTACGATCCTGCTTCCGGCACATTCACCCCCACTGGCAGCATGTTCACTGCACGCTGGGGTCATACCGCTACCCTTCTCCTTAGCGGCAAGGTGTTGATCGCATCCGGTTTCTTCACTCCCACGGCAGAGCTCTATGACCCCGTCACCGGCACTTTCTCCACCACCGGCAGCATCAATACTTCGCGCGGCAGCGGCTCTGCCGCTCTTCTCAACAATGGCAAAGTTCTCTGCGCCGCTGGTCTCGGGCTCAACGGTTACCTTTCCAGCGCAGAACTCTACGACCCACTCACCGGAAGCTTCTCCTTCACTGGCAGTCTCTCCACCGCTCGCGACCTCTTTAGCGCCACTCTGCTCAACAACGGCATGGTGCTGATCGCGGCTGGTCTCGACAACCAACTTGCTCCGCCCGCGGGCCCTGTTCTTTCGACTGCGGAACTCTACAACCCCGTCACCGGAACTTTCTCTCAAACCGGCAGCCTTTCCACTCCCCGGTTCCACCATTCCGCGACGCTCCTCAACAACGGCACCGTCATGATCGCCGGCGGCGACAACACTGGCGGAGCTGGTGCCACAGCCGCCGCAGAAATCTATGACCCTTCCTCCGGCACCTTTATGGCCACCGGAAATCTTACCGCAGCGCGTGAAAGCCAGACCGCAACCCTGCTCAACAACGGCTCAGTCCTCGTCGCCGGTGGCCTCGGCACCACCGAAGGCAATGTTTCGAGCGCCGAGCTTTACTTGCCCGCTACCTTCACGCCCGCCGGACTGCTGTCCATCGTCGTCAATCCCGTCACTTCCACAATCCCGCCCGGCGCTTACCAGCGCTTCATTGCCCAGGGAACTTTCGCCGCAGGCTCTCAACAACTCGCCTCGGCCACGTGGAAGTCCGCCGACACAGCAGCAGCGCAGATCAGCAACGACGCCATCAATCCCGGCGCAGCCGTCTCCGAATCCTCTTCAACGCTGACTCCCGTTTCAATCACAGCCGCCGCCGGAACGGTGAGTGGAAGCACCACGTTGAACCTCAGGCCGCCCGGTTTCGTCGCCACAGGCAGCATGACGATCCCCCGCGATTTCTTCAGCTCCGCGGTTCTAAACAGCGGCTTGGTTCTGGTGATGGATGGTGACGGAACCCTCGGCACTCCCAGCCCTGCCGAACTCTACAATCCAGCCACCGGAACATTCTCGGAAACCGGAAGCCCGCTGCAAAAACGCGTCGACTTCACTGTCACCGTCCTCAAAAACGGAATGGTCCTTGTCGCTGGTGGATTCGCTCCCAGCGCTCTCGCCACCGCCGAACTTTTCAATCCCGCCACCGGCACTTTCACCGCAACCGGCGGCCTGCACACCGCTCGCTACGATCACACCGCCACGCTTCTTGAAAACGGAACGGTCCTCATCGCCGGAGGGTATGCCGATTCGAACACCGAACTAGCCAGCGCGGAACTCTACGATCCCGCGTCCGGCACGTTTGCCGTTACGGGCAACCTTAACGTGGCGCGAGCCGGTCACACCGCGACGGAGATCGCCGGCGGCTCCGTCTTGATGGCAGGCGGCCAGGGAATCGGAGGCCTCTTTGTGGCCCCCGCGGAAATTTACAATCCCTCTTCCGGCACGTTCACCACGACCGCCAGCCTTCACACCGCACGTCAGTTCCACACCGCCGCACTGTTAAATAATGGTCTCGTCCTTATCGCAGGCGGCGACGGGAACACCGCCATCACGGGCACCTCTGAACTCTTCGATCCAAGCACAGGCCTGTTCACCAGCACCGGCAACCTCATCACCGCCCGTTCCGATCACACGGCCACTCTTCTCAACACCGGCCTGGTCCTTTTCGCAGGCGGCTTCAGCTCAAGCGGTCTTCTATCAAGCGCCGAACTCTACAATCCCACCACTGGCGCATTCACATCCGCAGGCAACCTGATCACCGCTCGCGTCTCTCACAGCTCAGTGCTTTTGCAGAGCGGCATAGTTCTGATCATCGGCGGCTCCAACGCCACAGTCCTCGCCTCCGCCGAACTCTATTAGCGAACCCGCGCGCCTTTGCTTCCGCGCACGTAAAGCGCTGTAAGGCCTGCCTGACGGCAGTCAAGCGCGACAAACCTAGCCTGATTATGATGGGCACTCTAACGGACTGGATCGCGGTTCTATTCCTAGCGTCGCTATGGACGATAGGCATGCTGACTTGGGGTTATATCCTCCGCCGGAGGCAACAAGCAGCATCGCTTCAGACGATTCCTCGGAATAGGCGTTTCGGTGTGTATGTGATGACTGCGCTGTTGGGTCTGGACTTCGGGTTGCTCCTTAGATTCGGACTACGCTCGCTTCACGGCGATCTCCTCATCGTGCTTATTGGAGCCAACGTCGGGTTGGCCGCGATCATTCTTGGATTCCGCCTATTGCGTCGCGTCGATGTGGGTTAGGAGGGCGCCTCGCCGTTTCTGCGATTGCTGCAAAGGGTGGGTTGTTTTCATTTTCAGATTTCTCCCACTAGCTTCGTTTCCCATGTGCTCTTGCATTGCGTAATTGTTCACACCCCCTCACCGCTTCCCTGCCTCCACCTCCCGCAAAACCAACCCCACCAGGTCAAGGTACTTGACCGCTTTAACGTCGCTTTCTGTACGGCCTATTTTCGCTTTTCCGCCCTCCACAATTTCCCCTGAATCTCCGAACTACACCACCGCCCCCGGGCTGAATTCACCCTCCACCCGCGAAAAAAATCCTGTATCATCCCGCGCAAATGAGCAGCCGGCCCCCCAACCTGTGGCGCCGGACTGGCGACGTCCTGCGCTGGCGCGGTTTTTGGGTCCTTCTACTGCTGGGCGCGCGCAACATCCTGCGCCCGATTGTCTACTGGCACGTCTACCGAATCTTTGCCACCGATATTGCCGCGCAAGTCCCCGAGCCCTACGCGAAGGAAAAAATCGAAACGAAAATTTACACGCGCGATTGCGGCTGCTTCGACCAAGCTTTAACCGAAGTGGCCGCTCTCGGCGAAATCTCGCGCGAAGAAGCGCAAAAGCGACTCCAGCGCGGTGACGCCCTCGCCATGGCCTACGCCTCTGCCGAACCGGCCGGCTACGGCTGGATCTCCTTCGCGAGCGGCGTCGTGGAACTCGACTTCGGCGTCACCTGGATCGTGCGCCCCGGCGAAGCCGTTCGTTACGGCAATTTCGTGCACTCCAAGTGGCGCGGCCGCGGCATCCAGAGCTCGGTCAACACCGCAGTAAACGAGTACGCGCGCGAGCACGGCGTCTCCGTCACCCTCGGCTCAATCAGCTCGATGAACGCTCAATCCTTGAGTCTCGCCAAACATTACAACCGCGCCACCGCGATGAAAGTCACGCTGATTCACGTGCGCCCGTTCAACTGGCGAATCTGCCGCGCCTCCGGCGCGCCATTCAAATCCCGCTTTACGGTCTCTATGCCTTCCCACCAAAATTTCTCCTCGAAACATTCGTTGTAATCGCCCTCCGCTCCGTGCTACCGTGATGCTTGAAGTATGAGATTTGCGCGCCAAGCCGGCCGTCACACCGGGGATGAAACGTCCCCCGGGCGTGAACATCTAATCTACGGTGGCGCGATTAAAACTTCGGATAACCGGCTTATTTGCAACAGATACGAATTTCTAATCGGCGGTAAAAGGGGGGCTAAGATTCGCAGTCCGCATCGCATCCGGACGCCAATCTCGACGCGAGAGCGACTCGATGGTCAACTCATCGGGCCTTCACCACTCTTGCGCAACCTGTATTAAGATGAAAACGAGCCAAACAAATGACAGAGCGTAAAGCGCCGTTTGCCACGGTCGAAGAAGCCGTCGAAGAAATGCGCCAGGGACGCATGATCGTCCTCGTCGATGACGAAGACCGCGAAAACGAAGGCGATCTGACGATGGCCGCCGACTGCATCACCCCCGAAGCCATCAACTTCATGACCAAGTTCGGCCGCGGCCTCATCTGCCTCTCGCTCACCGAGCAGCGCTGCGACGCTCTCGACCTGCGGCAGATTTCGCCGCGCAACACCTCCGCCTTCGGCACCCCATTCTGCGAGCCCATCGACGCCAAGCGCGGGACGACGACGGGGATTAGCGCGGCGGATCGGGCTACAACTATTTTGGCGACTACGGATCCGAACACGCGGCCGGAGGATTTGGCGCGGCCGGGGCACGTTCACACTTTGCGGGCGCGGAATGGCGGCGTGCTGGTGCGGGCGGGGCAGACGGAAGCTTGCGTGGATCTGGCGCGGCTTGCGGGGCGCGATCATTCGGGCGTGATTTGCGAAATCATGAATGAAGACGGCACGATGGCGCGAGTGCCGCAACTGATCGAATTCTGCCGCGCGCACAATTTGAAACTTGCTACCGTCGCGGATTTGATTCGCTATCGCATGCAGCACGAGCGCTACGTGCGGCGGATTGCGGAATCAGTGCTGCCGACGAAGCATGGAAATTTCCGGATGATCGCGTACTCGAGCGATATCGATCATGAAGTGCACGTCGCGCTGGTGCGCGGCGATCTCGGTGGCGATGCATCGTCAGCGGGCGTACGCGAGCGGATTGCACGCGTCGGAAATCCTGAGCCGGCGCATCTTGACGCGCCGCTGGTGCGCGTTCATTCGCACTGCCTTACTGGCGATGTGCTCGGTTCCACGGCGTGCGATTGCCACGAGATTATCGAGCGGTCGCTCGCGGCGATTGCTGCGGCCGATCGCGGCGTGTTTGTCTACTTGCATCACACCGGGCGCGGATTTGGAATTGATACGCGTGCGCCCGAAGAAGCGGCGTTGCCTGAGATTCGTTACCACCGGCGCGAGGGGAGCGAGCACGATTCGGGACGGCAGCGATTCGTGCAGCACGAGAGCGGAATCGGCGCGCAGATTTTGATCGATCTCGGGTTGCGGCGGATTCGCGTGCTTACGAATCATCCGCGCAAAGTGGTGGCACTCGAAGGTTACGGGCTCGAGATTGCGGACCAGGTGCCGCTGTCGATTGAGCCGGCGAAGCGCGGGCATCAGGTTTTCTAGCGAGAGGTGCTGGCTCACGCTATCGCGGTTGTTACGCTGAGATCCTTCGGCATCCTGAACGACGGATGCCTCAGGATGACAGCTTTTTCAAGAACCTCAGTTACCTTCCGTAAATCAAGACTACAAATGAATTCGGCAGGACTGGCGGGCGCGGGCGCGGAGTTTCTGGGGTTGCCGCGGGGCGCGGGCCGAATTGGGCTGCTACCGTAAAAACTTCGTGGGTTTTTGGGTCGAGCGCCATGGTGCGGGCGCTTTTCTGCGTCGGAACATTTTCAACGACGGTGTATTTGTCGGGAGTGTCTTCGTGGATGACGGTGAGCGTGCCGCTCTCGCCGTTCGAGGAAAAAACAAAACCAGTTCCGGGATCGAAGCCGTTGGCGTCAACGCCATCGCCGATCTCGGGCGTCGCGATTACTTTGCCTGTGTCGGCGTTAACGACTGCGATCATCTTGTTGTCGCAGCCGGAAAACAGGCGGCGATGCTCCAGCGTCCATCGCAAGGCCGGACGGTTCTTTGCATGGCGCGAGAGACCAGTGCGTGGTGGCGGTCAATTTCTGCGAATCGATTTGCCACATCTCGTTCTTGTCCTCGATGTTGACGTAGACGTGACCGGCGCCGTCGGCGACCGCGAATTCAGGCTTCCCACTTAGCGCAATCGTGCCGACGACTTTTCCCGTGGCGGCATCGATCGCGGTGGAATTCGAGCTGCGTCCGTTCATCGCGAAGACGCGCTTCGAAGCAGGATCGTAGACGATGGCGTCGGGATTCGTTCCCGCTTGTACGGTGCCGATGACGGCGAGCGTCTTCATATCGAAAATCGTCACGGTGCCGGCGCGGCCGTTGGATGTGAAGCCGCGGTTGAATTCAGGCGCGAGGGCGATGCCGTGCACACCTTCGGTATTTGGAATCTCGCCGACAACTTTTTCCGAGTCGACATCGAGGACGATGACTTTGGTTTGGCGCGAGATGAAGAGGCGGCGCGTGGGCGAGTCGAAGGTGATGTAGTCCCAGCCGCCTTCGCCGCCGAGAGTGATTTTTTTCAGTAGGTGGTAGCCCGAAGGACCGGGCGCGGCGTTCGCGGATTTGGCGCTGAGGCTGTTGCTGCCTCCGGATGCAATAAGCAACAGAGCGGCAATCGAGATGGCAAGAATTCCGAGATATGGAAAGCGCTGACGTGTCATTCGTAGCTCCTTAATTAGATTCGTCTAGCCGTAATCGTTACATGGCTTTCTGAAAATTGGGTGAAGAGAAAGCCGGTGTGAGGAAGGCCTGGTGTGAGCTGTCTGAGTGCCGGTTGGGCGCTGCTGGACCGACTGTGACGTAAGGGCGCAGCTTTTCGAGTTTTGATTTGGAAATTCCTTTGATGGCGAGGAGGTCTTCTACGCGTTGGAATGGGCCGCTGTGATTTCGGAAGTCGACGATGGATTTGGCGGTGTTTGGGCCGATGCCGGGGAGAGTTTCGAGTTGGGCGATTGTGGCGGTGTTGATGTTGATTGGTTGGGTGGGGGGAGTTTTTTGGGCGAGGGTCGATTTTGAAGCAAGGAAAAAGAAGGACGAGCGGTGATGAGCAAGGCGATTTCGATTCGCGACCGGAAAACAGTCATGACAAGAGACGCGACGCCACGTTGGCAGCGCATTGCCGGTGGTCGTTCGGGCACGGCATGCCGTGCCCCTACTGAAAGAATGGCGAGTGTTACTGTGTTGTGCCATTGGCGGTGTATTCGGTTACTGGGCCGAATAAGGCGGCTTGGTCGAAGATTTGGTCGCGGTCGCCTACCAGGACGATTTGGGCGTTGGCGGAATCGAAGTGGCGGCGGGCGGCGAGCAAGATGTCGTCGGCGGTTAGCGCGCGAATTTTTTCGCGATAGGTTTCGAGGTAGTCGTCGGGCAAGCGGTCGAGGTAGACGGTTGAGAGCTGGCCGAGGACACCGTCCTGTGTGGCGACACCGAGCGAGAAAACGCCGGTCAGGTAGCTTTGCGCGCTTTCGAGTTCTTCGGGGGTGACGGGGAGCGAGCGCATGCGGTCCATTTCGTAGAACATTTCGGTGAGCGTGGCGGCGGTTACTTCGTTGCGCACGGCGGCGTGGACGGTGAAAAAACCGTGCTGGTGGAGAGCGGTGATGCCGCTGCGCGGGCTGTACGTGTAGCCCTTCTGTTCGCGGATATTCATCACCAGGCGCGAGTGAAATGCGCCGCCGTAGATCGAATTCGCGAGAACGGTGCGGAACCAATCGGGATCGCGGCGGGTGATGGCGAGATTGCCGACGAGAACCTGGGTTTGAACGGCACCGGGCAGATGGACGAGATGCACCTGGCGCCCTAGAGCTTCCGGAGGAGCGGAGGAGATAAGCGATCTCGGGCCGCGAGCCTTTCCAGCTGCCGAATGCTTTATCAACTTGCGCGAGCATGTGTTCGCTCGAGAAATCTCCGACGACGAGCAGGAGCGCGTTCGAAGGCGTGTAGTGATGGTGGTAGAAATGCTGGAGCTCGTCTCGCCGGTAAGCGGCTACCTGTTCTTCGGTAGGCGCAATGACGGCGTAGCGATGATCGCCGAAAAGACGCGGCGCATTCGTTCGTTGGCGAGGAAACCGGGAGTGGTGCGCTCGACGCGCAGCCCTTCGATTTTCTGGCGGCGTTCGCGTTCGAATTGATCTTCGGGGAACGAGGCGTTGCGCGCGAGATCGGCCAGCAATTCGAAAAGCCCGTCGGAGAATTCAGCGAGGCCTCCGATTGAAATGGCGCTATTGTCCGCGCCGGCGCTCGAACCGGCGTCCGCACCCATGCGGCGGAGATCTTCTTCAATTTGGCGGCTCGTGCGCGTGGCGGTACCGGTGCGAATGACCCGGGCGGTGAGGTCGGGGACGCCGGGCGCTCTGTGCGCGGTAGCCGCGTTGCCACTGCGAATGAAAAGCTGGGCCGTAATTTTCGGGAAAGTATGCGATTCGGCGAGGACGACTTCCAGGCCATTCGCCAGCGTGACGGACGTGCGCTTTGGCCAAGCGACCGGACGCTCAGGCCCCAAAGCCGGCGCGGCGGTGCTGTGGGGGCTGGCTGCTGGCATCGTGCCGGTGGTTATTGGCGTCGTCGAAGTCATCGTGCGCCTCCATTTGATTTCTCAGTTCCCTCTTTGATGGGGCTGCGCACGACAATGGCTCGATTGCGCGGAACGAGATATTTCTGGGCGACAGCTTGCGCCTGCGCGGGCGTGACGGCGAGAAAACCGTCAAGCACCGTGTTGACTCGTTTCGGATCGCCGTCGAAGAGTGTGAAAGCATGCGAGATAGTGCATGAGGCCGAAGCGAGGCATGTAGGAACCCATGCCGCCTTCGAGCATCGAGTAATAATCGGCGCGGAATTTCACTTTCACGGCGTCAAGCTCTTCGGCGCTGATTCCCTTTTCCTGGACGTCTTTTATCACGGAGTCGAAAGCGGCGATGGTTGCGTCGCTCGTATATTCGGGACGATGAAAGATGCGCGTGACCATTTGCGTGGGGCCATTGGTATCGAGGGCGTCGTAGCTGCCGTCGGTTTCGAGCGCGATCTGTTTTTCGAGCACGAGCTCGCGATAGACGCGACCGGAACGGCCGCCGTGCAGCACGCGTTCGAGGATTGTCGCCGCGTACCAATCGTCAGAGGTGCGAGGCGGCGCGGTGTATCCGATGGCGAGGGCCGGAAGCGGACCAAACTTTTCTGGGAACGGTTCCGCGGCGCTCTTCGGTTTGCGGAGGCTCGCTAACGTCGGCGCGCGGCGGCGGAGGCTGAATGGGAATGTCTTCGAAATATCGCTTCGCGAATGTGAAAGGCTTCGGCGGGATCGAGATCGCCGAGCATGAGGAGGACGGCGTTATTGGGCGCGTAGTAGGTGCGGAAGAAATGTTGCACGTCGGCGAGAGTGGCGGCGTCGAGATCGTCGAAATCGCCGTAGAAATTGTGGGCGTTGGGCCAATTGCGGAACGCGACCGGAGGAAGATCGAGCCACGGAAAACCGCCGTAGGGCTGGTTCATCACGTTGACGCGGACTTCTTCTTTTACGACATCGCGCTGATTGCGGAGATTTTCGTCGTCCACTTTGAGGGCGCGCATGCGGTCGGCTTCGAGCCAGAGGACGCGTTCGAGGGCGTTGGAGGGAACGGATTCGAAATAGTTGGTGATGTCGTAGTTGGTGGTGCCGTTGAGCAGGCCGCCGGAGGAATTGATGAGGCGGATGTGTTCCATTTTGCCGGCGTTGGCGGAGCCTTGAAACATCATGTGCTCGAAGAGGTGCGCGAAGCCGCTGCGTCCGCGAGGTTCGAGGCGGAAACCGATTTGATAGTAGACGCCGACGGTGACGACGGGGGCGCTACGGTCGGGCGATGCGACCACTCGCAAGCCGTTGGCGAGGGTGGTGTGTTCGACGGGGATGTGTAGCTGCTTCAAATTGGGGTCTCCTTTTTCGACTTCAGGGGCTAAAGCCCCGTTCTCTTTCGATCTGCAATTTGCCGCGGTTGAAACCGCGGCCTACAACGACGGCTCGGCATACGACTTCGCCCTGACGATTCAGTCTCGGTGGCCGAGAGCGCGCGCGACTTTGTTCTTCGTTGCCGCGGGCTTTTTTGAAAGCACGCGCGCGGATAGCAGCGCGAGCGCCCGGTAGGCATCCTGAAACTCGCCAGGAAAGCGACGCAGCGCTTTTGCGTGTTTCGAAATCGTTGCGTAATCGCCGCGCGATAGCGGGCCGGTCCAGGCTGCGTGCGGACCGAGCGACTCATAATTATCCAGCATTTGGCGGATTAATGGGAGCAGGGCTTGGTTGGCACGGCGGCGCGTGAAGCCGATTTTCATGAGAGTTTGTGTGGCGGACTCGACTAGCGACAACGCGTGTCCCGCTACGATCGTGCCGGAAGCGTGATAGGCAGGCTTGTCGTTGGCGCTGATGATGACTGGCGTGCCGCCGAGGGAGCGGGCGATTTTTTGGGCGGCGGCGCGAGCGGCTGGAGCGCCTTCGATTGAGAAAATCACGCCTTCGAGGCGGGGGGCGTTGCGGCCGCTGAAGGTTTGCATGGGGTGCATCGAGGCGGTGGATGCGCCGCGGCGGGCGAGGGGCGCGAGGACGCGATGGTCGAGAGCGCCGCTGGTGTGCAGGATGATTTTGGTGGGGGATTTTTTGGTCAGGGGTGCGCCGCCAATTTTTGCGAGTTCTTGCGCCACGTTTTCGAGCACGTCATCTGGAACCGACAACAGGATTACATCGGCATTGAATGCTTCGGGCGTGAGGGAGGAGTGGGGCGTTCCGGCGCCGATAGCGCGGACTGCGGCGCGGGCGCTTTGGCGCGAGCGCGTGACGACGGCGCCGATTCGCCAGCCGAGCTTGTGGAGGCGTTTTGCGACGGTTTGGCCGACGCGGCCTGCGCCGATGATGGAAATTGTGCGCGACATTTTGCGTGATAGCATAACTTGCTATAACGCGATTTTGAGTGTGGAAATTGTGAGGAATAGCAGCATTGTGTGTCGCTTGCTAGAAACAAGAAAAGGCGCCGGCCGGAGGCCAGCGGTACGAACAACGGAACGGTACAAAGAACGGGGCGTGATGACTGATGTTGCTGGAATGGCATGCGTGCGCTGGTCGGGCGTTCGGGCACGGCATGCCGTGCCCCTACTGTGGAGATTTTGAGATTGCAAGTTTGGCTGAGCGTGCTGGCGGGGATCATCGCGCTGTTCTGGGTTCTCAACGCGATTGATGTGGCGCGAGGCTCACGAAAACTTCCTGCCATTCGAGATATTGCGCCGCTCGACGATGCTGATTGCCCGCCGGTGTCGATTCTTTTTGCTGCGCGTGACGAGGAAGAGAAACTTCCTGGCGCGCTGGCGACATTTCTCGCTTTGGATTATCCGCGGTATGAAGTGATCGCTGCTGACGACCGCTCCGAAGACCGCACCGCGGAAATACTGAGGGCTGCAGCCGAGAAAGATGCTCGGCTGAAGTATGTGCGAATCGATGCTCTGCCTGCCGGATGGCTTGGCAAACCATATGCGATGCAACAGGCTTTCGAGCGGAGCAGCGGGGAGTGGATCGTGTTTACTGATGCCGACGTGCATTTTTCGCCGGATTTGTTGCGTCGCTCGGTGGCGATGGCGAAACGGGAGGGGTGGGACCATCTCACAGCTTCTGAGCGGCGTCGAGATGCATACGGTTGGCGAGAGAATCGCGCTGACATTTTTCGGGATGGGATTTTTGATGGGGATCCGGCCGTGGCGCGCGAACGATGCGCGTTCGAAGGGTTATACGGGAGTGGGCGCGTTTCAATTGCTGCGGCGAAGCGCGTACGAGGCGATTGGGACGCACCGGCGGCTGGCGATGGAAGTGGTGGACGACATGAAGCTGGGGAAGCTGGTGAAGGAGGGTGGATTCCGGTCGGGCGTGGCGAAGGCGTGGACAGAGGTGCGGGTGCGCTGGCATGCGGGGGTGGGGAATATTATTCGCGGGACGACGAAGAATTTCTTTGCGTCGTCGGGATATAGCGTGGGGCTGGTTTGCTTTCAGCTGGTGATGATGCTGGCGACGTGCGTGGCGCCTTGGGTGGCGCTGCCATTTTTGCGCGGCTGGGCGCTGGCTTTTGACGCGATTGCTGTGGCGATGATGATTGCGATTCATGCGGGGGTTTGTATCGAGGTGGGGGCGTCGCCGGTGTATGCGTTGACGGAACCGGTGGGGGCGTTGATTTTTTGCTGGATGCTGGCGCGGTCGACGATTGTGACGCTTTGGAATGGGGGGATTTGGTGGAGGGGGACTTTTTATCGGTTGGAGGAATTGAGGAGAGGGGTGGTTTAGGTTGGGGAATAGGAGCGATTGCTACTTGGATCTCAAATTTTGGAATGGGTGAGCTAAGCAACGGCGCACAGGCAGGAGTGCCTGTGCCACTTGAGGCGAGATTTAATCGTTGGCGACGCTTGGCGGGAGTTTTGTGATCGTGCGTTCCGTTCTGGACTACTTGAAGAAGGAATAGCCTAGGGTGAGCATGTGGAGGTCTAGGCCGGGATTGAAGTCGTGGCGGTAGCCGTTGGAGATGTGCTGGTATTTGTAGGCTAGGGTCCAGGCGCGGGTGCGGGGTGAGTTGAAGAGTTGGAAGCCGGCTTGAAAATCGAAATTGAAATTGAATTGGGTGCCGCCGGGGATATCGACGGGGACTGGGCGCTGCGAGGCGATGAAACCTGCGGTGGAGGCGCCGATGATTTGGAAGCGATGCTTGCGGCGGAAATTCAGTTTGAGGCCGAGGGGGTTGATGCCGCCGCCGTAGACGTTTTCACGGCTGACTTCGCAGAAACCTGTGGGGAAATTGATGGGATTTGTGGTGCAGGAGACGTATTTGGGTTGGCTGATGAATTCGATGGGGATGATGTCGAGTGTGTATTGCAGGGAGACGTTGGACCAATCGTAGATGGAGTGGCCGTAGCGGAGGGCGAGGACGCCGAGTTGGCGATTGCTGGTGATGCCGATGAGGTGCGGAGTGCCGACGGAGTAGCCGCCCCAGACGCCGAATTCGGTGTCACCCTGGCAGCGGGCGGTAGGGGGCGATGGCGAGCGCGGCGAGGAGGAGTGCGGCGGGAGCGAGGAGTTGCAGGTGGCGACGGGGCGCGGGTGCTTGCGGGATCGGTCGGGAGGCGAATTGAACATTGAGATCCTTCGGGCATCCTGATCGGATGGCCTCAGGATGACAGCGTGTTTTCGTTTGTGGACGAACTTCGTTACTCAACTGGGCCTCATCGGGCGCGGCGTTTGGCTGCCGGCTTTGGAGATTTTGGTTCGATTGGCGCGCTGGCGGCACTTGCGGCGGCGTCTGCTTGCTGCGATCGCGGATTTGGCGCTGGTGCTGATGGATTTGAGAGTGGCGCCGGTTGATTCGGGGCCGAGGGCTGCATCTGCGAATCTGCGGCTGGGCTGACATTCATGATTGCGGCGGGTCCACGTTTAAAACTGTAGCAGAAAAAATGGCGCCGAGGTCGCGCTGCTTCAGGGAGCGGATGCGATCGCGGAGGGCGGCGGCGCGTTCGAATTCGAAATTCTTGGCGGCTTCGCGCATTTGCGATTCGAGCTGGGTGATGGCCTGGAGGAGTTCGTGCTCGGTGGAGATGTTGCCGATGACGGCGTCTTCGGCGGGGACGGTGAGGTAATCGGCTTCGACGATTCGGGCGAGCTGCATATCGACGGAGCGGACGATGGATTGCGGCGTGATGTTGTGTTCGCGGTTGTAGGCTTCTTGCTTGGCGCGGCGGCGATTGGTTTCGCCGATGGCCTGGCGCATGGAGTCGGTCATGCGGTCGGCGTAGAGAATGGCGCGGCCTTCGAGGTGGCGGGCGCAGCGGCCCATCGATTGGATCAGCGAGGTGGCGCTGCGCAGGTAGCCTTCTTTGTCGGCGTCGAGAATCGCGACCAGAGAAACTTCCGGGAGGTCGAGGCCTTCGCGGAGGAGGTTGATGCCGATGAGAACGTCGAATTCGCCGCGGCGGAGATCGCGAAGAATTTTGACGCGCTCGAGCGTTTCGATTTCCGAGTGCAGGTAGCGGCAGCGAACGCCGACTTCGGCGAAATATTCGGCGAGATCTTCGGCCATGCGCTTGGTGAGCGTGGTGACGAGAACGCGTTCGTTGCGCTCGGTGCGAACGCGGATTTGCTCGAGCAGATCGTCCACTTGGCCCTTCACCGGACGGACTTCGACTTGCGGATCGACCAGACCCGTGGGACGAATCACCTGCTCGACAACCGTGCCGCCGGCTTTCGTGAGCTCGTAGGGACCGGGCGTGGCTGAGACGTAGACGATTTGATTGGTGCGATGCTCGAATTCCTCGAAGGTGAGCGGGCGATTGTCGAGCGCCGAAGGCATGCGGAAGCCGAAATTGACGAGGGTTTGTTTGCGCGAGCGATCGCCGTGATACATGGCGCGGACTTGCGGGATCGTCTGGTGCGATTCGTCGACGACGAGCAGAAAATCTGACGGGACGTAGTCGAGCAGCGTCGGCGGAGCTTCGCCCGGCAGGCGTCCGGACATGTGGCGCGAGTAGTTTTCGATGCCGTGGCAATAGCCGATCGTGCGCATCATTTCGATGTCGAAGAGAGTGCGCTGCGTGATGCGTTGCGATTCGACGATTTTTCCCTGGCGCGATAGCTCGGGTTTCCACCATTCGAGCTCTTCGTAGATGCCCTGGATGGCGCGCTCTTTTTGCTCGGAGGGCAGCACGTAGTGCGTCTTCGGGTAGATGGGGATGCGCGAGATTTCGCCTTCGCGCGAGCGGATTTCGCCGGTGAGCGGATCGATTTTGCGAATGGCTTCGATCTGGCTGCCCCAGAGTTCGACGCGGACGGCGAGATCGTCATAGGGCGGATAGATTTCGATCGTGTCGCCGCGAACGCGGAAGGTGCCGCGGCGGAGATCTTCGCCGCGCTCGTACTGGATTTCGACGAGCTTGCGGAGAATCGCTTCGCGTGCGATGGACTTCCCTTTTTCGAGCATGAGCATCATGCCGTAATAGGCTTCGGGCGAGCCGATGCCGTAGATGCAGGAGACGGAGGCGACGACGATGACGTCGCGGCGCTCGAAAAGGGAGCGAGTGGCGCTCATGCGGAGCTTGTCGAGCTCGTCGTTGATGGTGGCTTCTTTTTCGATGTAGGTGTCGCTCGCCGGAACGTAGGCTTCGGGCTGGTAGTAATCGTAGTAGCTGACGAAATATTCGACGGCGTTCGTCGGGAAGAACGAGCGAAATTCGTGGTAGAGCTGGGCGGCGAGAGTCTTGTTGTGGGCAAGGACGATTGTGGGGCGGTTGATCTGCTCGATCAGCTTCGCGATGGTGAAGGTTTTGCCCGAGCCGGTGACGCCGAGGAGTACCTGATGCCGGTCGCCGTCGTTGACGCCACGGACGAGTTGGGCGATGGCTTCGGGCTGGTCGCCGCGAGGCTCGTAGTCACTGGCAAGCTTGAATTTCATTGTCCGGCCGCTCTCTGCTCGCAAAATGCGACGTGCTGAAAACTTCTCATTATAGCGCAACTGAGAAATAGATGCAGCGCGTGAACTTTGAGACAAAAACTTCAAGAAGCGCGAATCGCCCGGCCGTGCTACATCTTGGTGCGCAAGCAAGATTCCGCACCCCCTTGGGATCGCGTAGCGATGAGTCCAGAACCATCGAGCAAATGACGAGATGGAGGGTTCATGATTTTGAGAATTGTAATCGTCGTAGTCCTATTGATAGCAGCTGTTCTGGCTTTCGCGGCCACAAAACCAAAGACCTTTCATTTTGAGCGAGCGATAGTGATCCAAGCCAAGCCCGAGAAGGTTTTTGCGCTGATTAATGATCTTCACAAATGGGATGCATGGTCTGAAGACCAAGGCAAAGCCGGCATCCAGAGAACATTTAGCGGTCCGGAAATGGGTGTGGGAGCGGAATCGGAATGGCAGGGCGGCGGCAGTAGCGGAAAAGGACGGATGAGGATCACGGAATCGATCCCCGACAGCAAGGTTGCAGTCACTGTGGACTTCGTAAAGCCATTTGTGGCGCATAACATCAATGTGTTCACACTTGAACCGACGGGAAATTCAACGAAGGTCACGTGGGATTTCACCGGCACGAACGTTTACGCGTTGAAGGTCATGACTTTATTCGTCAGTATGGATCGCATCATGGGGAAGCATTTCGAGACCGGCCTTGAGAACCTCAAGAGCATCGCGGAACAATAAGCTTCCCTCTCTTTACGGCCCTCCCTGCTTCTTTCGATATTTCCGTTCATCTTTGTGGTAATTCGAGATCAGTCTGGGTTCGTTGACTTGATTCCTTGCGACGCCCTAAGATTGCTCCACTGTGCCAGCCACCGACTCGCTGATCGGCCAAACTATTGCGCACTATCGCATCGTCGAAAAGCTCGGCGGCGGTGGTATGGGCGTGGTCTACAAAGCTGAGGACGTAAAGCTGCACCGCTTTGTCGCCTTGAAGTTCCTGCCTGCCGAGATTTCTAAAGACGCGCTAGCTCTCAGCCGCTTCGAGCGCGAAGCGCAGGCCGCTTCTGCCCTGAACCATCCGAACATCTGCACGATCCACGAAATTGACGACCAGCACGGCGAAGCGTTCATCGCCATGGAGTTTCTGGATGGCATGACGCTGAAGCACCGCATTGCTGGCCGACCGATGGAAACAGAAACCGTTCTTGATTTGGCCATCCAGATTGCAGAAGGACTTGATGCGGCGCACGCCAAGGGAATCGTCCACCGCGACATAAAGCCAGCCAACATTTTCGTCACCGACCGCGGGCACGCCAAGATATTGGATTTCGGTTTGGCGAAGCTTACTCCTGATACCAAAGGCGTTGGGATTTCCGCTATGCCAACCGCTTCAGCACAAGAGCTGCTGACGAGTCCCGGTTCCGCAGTCGGCACTATCGCTTATATGTCTCCAGAGCAGGCTCGCTGCGAAGAACTAGATGCACGTACAGATTTGTTTTCGTTCGGGGCGGTGCTCTACGAAATGGCCACGGGTCGGATGGCGTTTCCGGGGAATAGTGCTGCGGTCATTCACGATGGGATTCTCAACCGGACACCCGTTCCAGCTTCGCAGACTCATCAGGGCCTCCCACCAAAGCTGGACGAAATCATTGGAAAGACGCTAGGGAAAGACAGAAAGCTGCGCTACCAGAGCGCCGCTGAAATTCGCACGGATTTGCAACGGCTGAAGCGCGATACCGAATCAGGACACACAGCCGTCGGAACGACCGAAGCCGCGCCGAAGCCTGCCACTGCATTGACTAGTCGATGGATGGTGATTGCCGCCGTTGCGGTGGCGGCTGTCGCACTGGGTGTGGGCGCGTGGCTTTATTTTGCGCGCAAGGCGCAGGCCCTCACCGAGAAAGACACCATCGTCCTCTCCGATTTCACCAACACCACGGGCGATGCGATTTTCGACGACACGCTGAAGACGGCGCTCAATGTTTCCCTCCGTCAATCGCCTTTCCTCAATGTGCTCTCCGACAGCGAAGTGGCGAAGACCTTGCAACAGATGACCCGTCCGGCTGACACGAAACTCACGCCAGAGGTAGCCCGCGAGCTTTGCGAGCGTGCGGGCAGCAAAGCTTACATCGCGGGATCGATTGGCAGTCTCGGGAGCGAATACGTGCTGGGATTGAAGGCGGTGAATTGCCGGAGCGGAGACACGCTGGCCGAGGAGCAGGTGACGGCGGCATCCAAGGAGAAGGTGCTGGACACGCTGGGCGAGGCGGCATCTAAGCTGCGCGGTGAACTGGGCGAATCGCTGGCTACGGTGCAGAAGTTAGACGTTCCGCTCGAACAGGCCACCACCTCTTCGCTCGAAGCTCTGCAAGCGTTCAGCCGTGGCGTAAAGGCCCAAAACGAGAAAGGCAACGCCGCAGCTCTGCCTTACCATCAACGTGCCATCCAGCTTGACCCGAATTTTGCCATGGGCTACTGGGCAGTGGGCACCGACTACTACACTCTCGGCGAGCTAGGGCGAGCCAGCGAGTACTACACCAAGGCGTTCCAGTTGCGGGAACACGCCAGCGAACGGGAAAAGCTGTACATCGTCGCCGACTACTATTCGGCTGTAACCGGGGAACTGGATAAAGCGGCCCAGACGTATCAGGAGGAGATTGAGAGCTACCCGCGGACGACCCGCGGGTACAACTATTTGGGCGATAGTGTATGCCGCACAGGGGCAGTATGAAAAAGCTGCGGAGATCACGAGGCAAGCCCTGCGCCTTGCACCGGATCACGTAACTCCGTACGACGAATCTCGCCAACTACACCCTTGCCTTGCAGCGTTTCGACGAAACGCGGCAGATCATCCACGAAGCGCAGGCGCGAAAACTGGATTATTTCGGACTCCACAATGTTCTCTACGCTCTTGCCTTTCTCGGGGCGGACTCCGCGGCGATGGCGGAACAGCAACAGTGGTTTGCGGGTAAGCCCGATTACGAGAACGATGGACTGGCGCTCGCATCCGACACCGAGGCATACGCTGGTCATCTGGGCAAGGCGCGGGAACTGACCAAGCGGGCGGTGGACTCCGCCGTGCGGGCTGACAGCAAGGAAAATGGGGCTATATGGCAGGCGATTGCTGCTCAGCGGCAAGCCGCTTACGGCAATCCTGCGGAAGCGCGGCAGTCAGCGGCAGAGGCTTTGAAGCTGGCTCCCGCGAGTCAGGGCGTCGAGAGTGAAGCCGCGCTTGCGTTTGCCATGGCGGGCGATACGGCGCGAGCCGAGTCCTTGGCCCAAGACTTAGGGAAACGCTTCCCGCTGGACACGCAGATGCAGTCGCTTTGGCTGCCTGCGATTCAGGCGCAATTGGCGCTGGACAAAAAGAACCCGGCTGTCGCCCTGAATACCCTGCAAGCTGCTTCACCCATCGAGTTGGGGCAAATTCAGTTCGTCACCAATATTTCCTGTCTCTATCATGTGTATGTACGCGGAGAGGCATACTTGGCAGCCGGACAGGGCAGTGCTGCCGCCGCCGAGTTTCAGAAGATTCTCGACCACAGCGGCATCGTGTGGAACTGCTGGACGGGAGCGTTGGCGCATCTGGGAGTGGCTCGTGCGAACGCTTTGCAGGCGAAAACCTCGCAGGGCGCGGATGCCGATGCCGCCCGCGTCCGGGCGCTCGCCGCCTACAAAGATTTCCTCACGCTGTGGAAAGACGCCGACCCCGACATCCCCATCCTGAAGGAAGCCAAAGCGGAGTACGCGAAGCTGCAGTGATCGTCGGCAAAGGCCCACGACGAAAGAGGCGTCGTCGTGGCTATCTAAAGTAAGACAAAACCGCCGGACTATGGCTTCGGGAGATCGAGGAGTGCGATGTCAGAGAGGTCCTGGACTCGTTCGAGGACGACTTCATGGCCGTCTGGGGAAATATCGAAGTCGCGAATGTCGAAGTCTGGAGTGAGGTTGGTCAACTGGCGCTCGGCGCCCGTGTCGAGGTTAATGAGCCAGAGATTCTTGTGTTGAATTTCACCGCGCAGGAGGACGAGCGCGCGTCCTCCGGGCAGGAAGGCAATGTGTCGCGCACCGCGAGTGAGCGTGAGCGGCGGCAGGGCGTGCGCTGAGGCATCGGCTGCGACGGCCTTTACCGAAAAGGTGGTGCCGATGTCGGGCCCCGAATAGACGACGAAGCGGCCGTCGGGCGCCCAGGCAGGATCGACTGAGTACTCCTGAACAAAAAGCGACGGGGCGTGACCGTCGAGCGGCACACGGAAGAGGCGAGGGACGCCGTGATCGTTCGCCGCCGAGGTGAGCGATTGGCCATCAGGCGCCCAGGCCGGATCGCCTTGCAGGTCCAGCGAATCGGCGACAACCCGCGCGTTCGTGCCGTCGGATTGCATCACGTATAGGACACTTTTTCCGTGTTGCCGCACTGAGAATGCGACCTGGCGCCCATCGGAAGAAATTGCCGGGGCAGCCCAAGATTTGCGCGCCTTGGCCACTCCACAATTCCGTGCCGGCTCCGTTGGCGATCTTCCAGATGCTCTCGGTCGCGCCGGTGGCAGAAGCATACAGAAGATAATCCGGGCCCAGTCGCGGAGAGAAGCCGGTGCTGGTGGTCAGCGAGATGCGAGCAGGCGCTGACACCTCGGCGGGCGAATCAGTAATCTGCAAACGCCAGAGAGTTCTCTTGGGACGCGCGAGCGTGGCAACCAGGCGGCGACCGTCAGCGCTGGCTGCGAGCGACGTGTAGCGATCAAGACCAGAAGTGAGCCGATGAGGAATGCGGCGCTCGACATCCATGCTGTAGAGCCACGGTCCCCCACCATCATTATCGCTGGCGAGATACATCAGCGTCCGTTTATCCAAGAGGACGGGATAGGTGACGCGTGTATCGTGCGAGGTGATTCGTTGAGGGGTGCTGCCGCCGGTGGGAGCGATGCGCCAGATATCCAATTTGTCGGGAAGAGAACCCTGCACGAAGTAGATGAATTTCGAGTCAGGCGACCACAATGGAAAGTGGGAGTGGATGACCGGAGGGCGCGGTGAAGATAGGCGGACTGTCCGAGAGTCTGCTGCCGTCCGACACGAACATCGGATCTCCGGGACCGGGAGTGTGGTACACGAGCCGGGAGCCGTCGCGGGACCAATCGAGTTCGGCGACGCCTTCCAAGTAAGGCCTCGGCTGTCCGCCCAGCGTCGGAACGGCCCAGATGCTGATGTCTCTGCCGGTTGAGCTACCCGTTGAGCTACCTTTCTTTCGAACCCAGAACGTGACCAAGGACCCGTCCGGCGAGAACCCGAGGGTGCGAACTGAGGGATTGGCGAGTTCGGGCATTTTCCCGCGCGTGAGGTTGTGGAACTCTCCGGAACTAATCTGCGTGACCCAGACGTCCATCTGGCCGTCCCGGTCGGATAGAAATGCGACGAAATGACCGTCGCGTGATACTGCCGCGGCCTGTTCAATTCCATCGAAGTCCGTGACCATCTGAAATCGCGCGTCAGCGATGGGGCTTCGCCAGAAATACTCCGTCTTGCGAAGCCAGATGCTTGCGGAGATCGCCAGCGCGACTCCCACCGCCGCGAGCGCCACCGCAAGCCACAAATATGGATGGCGATTTTGATTCTGGCGCGTGGCTTCGCCGGGAATTCCACTCGCGGGAATGTCGGCTGGAATCGTGCCCGTGGCCGAAGCAGGATTTCCGTTTGAATTCGAAGTGCTCGGAGCTGGCGAATGAGCCAGATCGCTAACCCCGTTGATCACTTCTACTGGAGCGATGAAGCGGTAGCCCAGCCTGGGAAGCGTTTCGATGTAGCGAGGCGTGAGCGGCGAATCGCCAAGGGTGGCGCGAATTTCTTTCACGGCTGTGTTCAGGCTGTGCTCAAAATCGACAAACGTCTCCGCCGACCAGAGCTCTTCGCGAAGCACTTCGCGGCTGACCACATCACCGGCGCGGTTCAGCAGCAAATTGAGGACTTGAAGCGGCTGCGGCCGGACCTTCAGCTTCAGGCCATGCTTGTAGAGTTCGCGGCTACGAGGCCGCGATTCGTAGGGGCCGAATCGAAACACTTGGGCCGGTGTGTCCATGAGTAGACAGGGACGGTAGCGACATTCTCTGCCGTTCGGGTCCGCATCGCAAGTTAAAAGATGTGTAATCTTACGTTTGAGCCTTCACCTCGCCCTCATCGTAACATCACCCACCCTGCATTGACCGCGACGCCTGAAACCTGAGACTTGTAGCGCTCAGCAAAAGCTGGGGCCTGTGGTTTCAAATTCGCCGGCGTCCTGGGCGCATGTGAGCGAAACCGCAAGGCCGAAGAAAATCTCAAATCTGGAGGTCTCAAATGAAAAGCAAGAGTTTGCTGTGGGCGGCAGGAATCATCGGATTGATCGTGGTGGCAGGGGTTACCTGCGTTCTGGCGGGAACCCGTGCGCCGAACCACTTCGCAGGATTGATCAACGACTACACGGCTGTGGCCGGCGGAACTGGTCCTTGGGAAGTTCGCGGCCCGTGGACGTTGGATGTGAACGAAAAAACCGGCAAGGCCGATTTCTCGGCAGCTGTGACGATGGAATTGACTGACTTCGCGCTGAGCGGTGCAAGTATCGGGACGTCTGGCAGAACGCAGCACACACATCACCTGACGGTTGTGGGCGGCACCGTTACTTCAATTACGAATGGGTTTGAGGTGACGGGTCCCGTGACGATCACGAAAGACGGCGGCGCGGCACCTATGAGCATTCAAGGATCGAGCCTTGTGATCGACGTGACCGGAGGAACGCTCGTGGAGTTTTCAAACGTTGCTTTGACGTTCGAGAATGGCGCCGCAGGACATTTCGGAACAACGCCCCTGCACGGTGTCGTTCGTAAGGCGACATTCGAGCGGGACGAAGGCCGGTAACAAAGGCGGGGTTGAGTAGTCGTTGACCTTTGCGGCCCGGTGAGAATGAGTGGGTTGGAGAACCGAAATGGGCCGTCTTCCGAAGGGGATGCGGACGAGGATATTGCGCTACGGGAGCAGGATGATTTCGGTTCGGGTTTCGATTTTGCCTTTGTAGGTCATGCGGGAGCCGGTGCTGGTGCTGGTGATGGCGAAGTCCAAATCCTGTGAGCTGGATTGGGTGGAGCGAAGCATACGACCAGTGGCGAGTGAGAAGGAGTCGAGGCTTTCGCCGGAGCCGGTCCAGGTGCCGGATGTGCGGAGGCCGTTGTGGCGGTAGTCGTCGGGAGTGTCGTCGGCGTGCGGATTGTGGCTGCCGCGACGAGCGATTGTGAATTGCGTAAGGATCGTGGCGCAGGTCGGTGAGTTTGCATTAGGCGTTTTGGGCGCTGCTTCGGGAGCCGGGGCAGCGCCTGTTTCGGAGCCACCCGCCAAAGTATTTTCCGGGCAAACTTCATTCCGCAAGTAAGTCGCCTCGGTGCGCCAGAATAGGCGATCTAGCGGAACTCCGGTTAGAGGCTGTTCCCTGCTCCATTTTTGCCCTATCTCGATTCCCTGCGATGGAAATCCTGCGCTCGAAGAAAGGCCGGCCATCCAACTGCGGACGGTTTGCGCGGCGGATGGATTTTGCAGCATGTCCTCGAGGCCTTTTATATCGACGATTCTTCCATCAGGCTCCAGTGTGAATTCCATGGAACGCCCTTCGAGGCGATTGTATTGATCGGCGAGCGAGGCGGACGTGGGATCGTAGGCGTCGCTTTCAGAGATGGCGGAAGATTTTTCGTATGTCGCGCGGATGCGCATCGGGACGGACACAGCATTCGTTCCCTGAGCGCCGTGTGTTGTATGCGCAGCGTTCGCTCCAGTTGTTGGATTCGCTCGAGTTGCATTAAGCGCTGCGGGCGGAACTTCGAGAACGTCGAGGCGAAGGACGATACTGACGGACTGCTTCACTTGAGTGGCGCCTTCTGGATTGACGATGGGGGTTGTGGTGGTGCCAGCAATGGTCATCCGGGATTCGACCTGATAGCGGAGCGAATCGCCCGGCTTGAATTGAGGCGCCAGGTGAACTCGCTCGTGGTCAGAGGCCGCCAGGACGGGCAAAGCAAACAGGAGAGCAGCCTGAATCGCGATGCGAAAACCGTGCTTGAGCGCGCTCGTCAGGTGCATCAGGGACGAACTTGAACAGGCTTCAGGCGGGTGATTTGAGGCTCGGAGAGATTGCCGGTAAGGCGATAAGAGGGCAAGAGTGAATCGGACGCGCGGACGGCATGAGGCGCGGCGAAATCGGGGAGAGCAGCAAACCTGAAATCGAGATTGCGGCTGAAATCGGCGGTACCCTGGCCAGTGAAGCCTTCCGCGGGACCCGACAATCGCAACCGTTCGAAAACGATCTTGCCGGCGGCGCAGGTGAAGTCGGCGGAGGCGTCGCGAAATGTGGTGTGGCCGGGGCGAAATGCGGCCTCGGCAAAGGAAGCGATCAGGTCGATGTTCATTAATTCGGCGCCGGCGATTCGCGATGTGCCTCGGCATTGCAGAGACGAAATCAGATCGGAGCGCGAAGCGCCGGTAGCGGAGATCGAAATTTTCCCCGAAGCGATCCCGGCGAAACGATCCGCAAGCGAGGGCGCCGCGCCGGCGAGGTCATACAGATCAACCCCCGAATAGTCGAGATTCAACCGGTACGACGGGCTTGCTTCCAAATCCGCGCGAAGCGAGCCGGTGACCTCACCCTTCGCAAGTTGCGCGCGAACATTCGAGAAGGAGAGGCGGCGGCCGTCAATGGAGGCATCCGTCTGGACACGATGAAGCATCAGTGGCGCGAGTGCGAATTGATCGACGTTGACTTTGCCGGAGGCGAGAAGGTTGTCAGGTTGAGCAGCCGCAGGCGGCCGCGAATTCAGAAATGGGAGGACGCGGTCGAGAAAGCTTTCGCGCCAGCGGGGATTGAGCCAGCGATCGATCTCGGCTGCTGATAGCTGATCACTGGATAGCGCGAATTGCCAATGAGCCTTTTGATCTGCACCGGGCTGCTCTTGGAACGATTGTTGTGAGTCCGGCTCTCGTTCGAGGAAGCCGGTCCAATGCGCGCCGAACGCTTCGGCGGACGTGAGGAGAACGCGACGTGTGTTGCCTTTCAGATCGACGTGCGCGCGGATTTGCTCGACCGGCAAATTCAGAAAAGGAGCGCGAAGCGAATCTCCGCTGGATTTTGCATTCAGCTCGGCATTCATCGCGCTGGTGAACGTACCTCCAAAGTCGAGTGCACCAGTGGGCGGCGACTTCCACGGATAGGACGAGCCTTGCCATTTCAGATCGCCGCGGACCGGGCCGGTAAGATCCCAGCCTCGGGAAATGTCCCAACCCAAGAGGCGGGCGGTGGAAATCAGATTGCCGACATCGGCGAGCGCACCAGAGATATGAAGAGCGGAAGCAGCTTGCGCGGATGAGACTGCTGTGCGCGCCGCCCCGCCCAAGCTGATTGGGCCCAGCGTCTCGACGCGCAGCGTGCCAGCAGCCGCACCGAATGAAATCGTGGCCGGCCAAAGGGATGCGCCCTTGGAGTTATAGAAAAGTGATGCCGAACCAAAGCGCACCGGCACGGCCAACGTTTTAGCGGTCAAGTCGGTTTCGCCGAGCGAGAGCGTTCCTTCATCCATGCGGGGCGGCCAACCGGAGAGGCTTGCATCGAGTTTTGCGAATCCTCGAACGCTGATTTCGTCGGAGATACCGGAATGAAATGCGCGGGCCCAGGCGAGGAAGTCGCTGGCATTAATGGCTGAGGAAATGATTCGAAGCAGAGGCGCGGGTGCGTCTTGGGAAGCACTGGGCTGATTCCAACTTATCGTTCCCGTGGCTTGAGCACTCGAACGAGGAGTTTCAAGGGACGACTCGACGACGTCGAATCGCGCGAGCTCCGGATCGAGAATTCCCTTCGCGATGAGATTGAGGGATGGATTATCGGAGCGCAGCGGAAGATTCCAGCGATGAACCTGGCGGATTTCCGCGCGCCCTTCGAGATTCCAATCCTGCGCTTCGGTGCCTGCTTTTAGCGTGACCGCGAAATTTCCACGAACTCCATAATCGGTGGCGCGGACAAGACGAAGAGCGTCTGAGAGCGAGGCGTCGGTCCAGGCAAAATCGAGAGCAGCCGGGCGGAGACGCGATGAAGTGCCGCCGACGCGTCCCGAAAGATGGAGCGTGCCGGCTTGTTGAAGAATCACGGCTGCGCGAGCAGGCGCCGCCTCAAGATCGAGGCGCCACTCGCCATTGCCTTCAGGCTCGACGTAGCCCGTGACGCCGACGAGGGCGAAGGGAAGCTTTTCCTGGGCGCGCTTGAAGTTAATCCGGCCTGAATCCACGTTGATACGGCTGAAACGCAGCGCGTTTGACGCGGCCGGGAATTTCGGTATAACCACAGACCTCCCGCCGGCAGCGGCGGAAAACTGCGGGAGCCACTCGGCAACATTCCAATCGCCGTCGGGATTGCGGACCAGATTCAGGCTGGGATGCGCGAGCCAGATGCCACCGAATTCAAAACGGCCGCGAAGCAGACTCCGCCAGCGCAGGCTCATGGTGAGCGATTCGGCGCGAAGAAAATATTCGTGTCCGAAGCGCGGATCTTCGCTCACCGTGACGGAGCGCGCTTCCAGCGTGGGTCGTCCCCAAAGGCTGAAGCGATAGCTGCCAACTTCTACAGGGCGGCCAAATGCCGCGTCAAGACGGGCAGTGATCTGGCGATTCAGACTCGTGTGCTGAATTGCGAATGAGAGCGCGAGGTTGGCGATCCAGAGGGCAATCAGAAAGAGGACGACAATTCTCGCCCAGCGGCGCCAGGAAGGACGCTCGAAAGCAGCCGGTTCCAACGGCTCTGCGCGAACAATCGTTTCAGTGAGAATGTTTGACAAGGTGATTATTTTTCGGGTTTGAGGCTCTCAATACAATCGCATAGGTCAGTTAGCAAGAGAAGTTTCGCAGTTCGTAACGCTGGCACGGGCCGCCACAGCGGATCTTCGATATGCCATGCCCCGCCAAATAGCACTAATGGACCTCATGGAGCATGCGATTCCAGCGAGTGCGGCTGGGAAGGTGGAGCAGCGAACCTGCGAAGCCGCGAAACGCGCCCACGAGGCTACGATCAGTATAGTCTTTGGACGTGGCGTCGACCGACCAATAAATTATGAGCGGGCGGCCCATAATAGCATCGCGATTGACGAAGCCCCAGTAGCGGCTGTCCCAGCTGCGGTCCCGATTGTCTCCCATCACGAAATAACGATTCGGCGGAATTACGAGACTGCTGCGATCCACATAGTCGAAAAGGCGCGTGGCCCACTCGGGACGCAAGCCGCTTTGGAGGAAGTAGCGGTTCGTCGGCGGAAAATCGTCGCCGAAGGAATCCGCGCCGGCTGGATCGTGCACGACATAGGGTTCTTCGAGAGGCTGGCCATTGATATACACGCGCTGGTTGATGATGCGGAGACGGTCGCCAGGAAGTCCGATGACGCGTTTTACATAGTGCGGATGGTCGTCGTAAGGGAATTTGAACACGATGATGTCGCCGCGGCGAACGGGGCGGTACGGGAGAAATTTTTCATACCAGTCGCCGCGCCCTTCGAAGACGAACTTATTCACAAGCAGATAATCGCCGACCAGCAGTGTAGGTTCCATGGACTGCGACGGAATCTTAAAGGCCTGGACGATAAAGGTGGTGCCGAAGAGGGCGAGCAGGACGGTGACGAGCAGCGATTCGGCGTATTCGATCACGGAACTGCGGGACGATTCGCGATGCAGGGCTTTCGGAGACGGCTGCTCTGCTGTTTCCAGCGCAGATGTTTCGACAGACATCGTTTCCTTTAACTGGATGCGGCACCCGTTTCGAGGCCTGCGAGAGCGATTTTTGCTGCGGCCTGCTCTGCTTCCTTCTTACTGCGCCCTTCAGAGTGCGCGAGTTTTTGTTGGGCGAGCCACACTTCCACTTCAAATGTTTTCTGGTGTTCGGGGCCGAATTCATTGCGCACGCGGTATTGAACGGCCCCGAGTCCGCGCTGCTGCAACCACTCCTGGAGCGCGGACTTGTGATCGGAACGATCCAACCCTCCTACCTCGCCGCCAAGAGCGCGATCGAGCAGTGTGTGGCAAAGGAATTGGCGCGCGGCGGGAAGTCCGGCATCCAGATAAATCGCGCCGAGGACTGCTTCGTAAGCGTCGGCGAGCAATCGTTTTTTCGCGCGGCCGCCGGTTTTCTCTTCGCCGGGACCAAGCCGCAAGAAATCGCCCAGGTGAAGTTGCTCCGCGGCGGTATGTAAGGAGACTGCGCTCACCAGCCGCGCAAGCCCCTTCGAGAGTTTCCCGGCATCCCACTCAGGAAATGCGTGGCAGAGCATTTCGCTGGCGACCAGGCCGAGCACCCGGTCACCGAGAAATTCGAGGCGCTCGTTGTCAGAGGCAGCGTCGTTCTGGCGGCGCGAGCGATGGGTGAGGGCTTGCTCGAGTCGTTCGGGATGCGCAAAGCGATGACCGAGAATCGCTCCAAGTTCTTCGAGCTCTTCTGCGGTCATCGTTTGGCCTCGATTTGATTATTTAGGCGGAGCCGGCTGCGCGGCGGCCAACTTTTTGGCTTCGCCTTCGCGCTGCTTGCAGCGGTCCTGCACCGCTCCGGGAATGGAAGCGCACTGCTTGAACGTGTCAGCCGCTTCCGGGTAGCGTTTCAATTGGCTCAGGCTGACGCCGAGAATGTAGAGATCCACGGAGTCGGGAGCTGGATCGAGTTTCACCGCCGCCTGCATCTCCGTGACGGCCTTGTCGAATTGCTGCTGACGGAAATAAACCAGCCCCAGACCGCTGTGCGCTTGCGCCAGGGAGGCTTGCTTCGCCTTGGCAAATTGCTCATCGGTGACGCCATCGGGTTTCGTCATCGTCGCCAGGATCTCGAGCGCGTGCTTCTCATAGGTCTCCGCTTTTGCCAGACGGCGTTCGGACTCGGGATCATTGGGATCGAAATTGTGGGGAATCACCCAGCCAACGAGGACGAGCACGCTCACGTCGTTTGGGTTGCTGGCCAGGGCTTTGTCGCCGGCCGCGTACATCTTGTCGAACTGTTGCTTCTGGAAGTATGCATTCGCCAGGCGAGCATAAACTTGCTCAGCGTAGTGACCGTTGGGATATTTCTGGAGATACTGCTCCCCCACCTGAATCTCCTGGTCGAACGCATCCGGTTTCACATCCGTGAAAGCTTTGTAAGCCTTTTCTTCTTCCGGATCGACGGGAGTCTGGGGCAGCCGGTTGTTGGGATTGCTGAGCGCCAGCCTTAGCGGGCGGATTCTGCTGTTGGAGTGACGGCGGCGGTGACTGCTGGCTACCGGACCCCGCAGCTTGAGCGTGCAGAGTCGGAGCTGAGGCGAGAGCCGCCGCGAGTGAGAGCGCGGCAACCATAATTCCAGTGCGATGTGACGGGAGCTTCATCGAAATTCCCCTCCGTTGAATGGATGTCTCGGAACGCTCGCTACGAGCGATCTCAAGTGTGCTGCTGTCGCCGGTTCTATTACTTTTCATTTCCGCTTCCGCTCGCGCGTGTGCGTCCCTTATACGGTTCGTCCACACCATGCTGGGCCGCTACGCGAGCGGACTCTGGCGCGCCTTCCACCGCCAGCGCGCCGAGATACTCGTGCACCGCTGCGTCGCGTTCCCCCTCGAGATCGTGAATGCGCCCGAGGTATACGTGCGACCAGGAAAGAATTGCCGGGTCCGCGGCATCCTCCGGTTTCGATTCCGCTGCGGGAGCCGGCGGTGGCGAAACCAACTGCGCGAAAAGCTGCTCCGCTCGATCTGCGTTTCCGGACATTACCGACGCGATTGCCAGACCGTACTCCGCTTTCGGCAAGCCGGGATACTTCGCCAGAATGCTCTCGAAAGTGGCTGCAGCGGCTTTGGCGTCCTGCAACGCGATCTCGCGATCGCCTTGCGCGAGCAAACGATCGAGTTCGGATGCCGCGGTTGCGGAATCGCTTATCTCCTTCGCTGGCGGCACCGGAACTTCCGGCGAAAATGTCACGTTCTGCAAACGCTTTTGCTCCGCGGGCACGTCGATAGCCGCAATCAAATCCGGAAAATAATACGACATTGACGGCTCGCTTTTCTCAAATTTCTGCAGTTCCGCAACGAAAGGGCGCACGAGGATGAATCCGGTCTGATCGGCCTCATTCAAGGCAGACTCGAGCTGAGCGGGCGGGAGACGCCGGAGACGCAGTTCGACGCTCTTGATAAAACATTCGTCGGTGAAGGCCAGAAAATCATCGCGATATTCCTCGGGCAATCGAGGAGCACGAGCGGCTATCAGCAATAAGGCACGCTTGGATTCCAACTGTTTTCGATACCGCAACGGCAGCGGATCGAGCACGAAATGCAGGTAGGCGTGCTGTATCTGCTCGACGGGAATCTGTGCCGGGGTGCCCACTACGATGGAATAGTGATTGCCACTGTTGCGAAAATTCGTGCGAGAGCCCACGAGCGGCTCCACGTCCACGGTAAACGTGCGGTCGTATATCGGCTTGAGAATCTCGCGCAGGTAGCTATTCGTGGTGAACACGATTTTGCGCACGGGCGCCTGGTAAGTGGCGGCGGCTCGTTCATATTCCGGTTGAACTTTCGCCCACTCCTGATCGAGACGCGCCTCCTGATAAAAGGCTGCGAGAATTTCCCTGAAGCCGTCGATCGTGAGCACGTCGGGCGGGAGCAGATCGCGATTCACCTGAAAATCGAAACGAGGCGGTGGCCCCACGACCAGCGAGAACGTGATGTAGCGCGATAACGTTTCGCCCGGGTCGCCGAGCAGATGATCGCGGTAGAACTGGCGCAGAGCTTCCGTGGCGGGTCCCTGCATTTTGAGCATGGCCTCGCGGAGCGCGAGACGCGAAGGCATCTCCGAAAGCGTGCTTTCGTCGGCGGCAAAGCCGGCCGCGTCCAGCGCGCACATCGTCGCGAACAAAGCCTGATCGGGCTCGACGAAAATGCCGCTGTAGTTGTCGGGAGGTTTTTCCTGGTGCGTTTGCTCGCGTTGTGCGCCGATACAAATCGAGCGGGCCACGAGTAAAGCGGCGATGACAGTTGCGAATTTCCAGTTCAACTGCGCGAACTTTTGAATCTGCGAACTCCTGGATCGAGGGAACTGCATTTGCTGGGCGGGTTTCCAATCAACCGTAACATCAATCCGCTGGTATCCCTGCGCGTCCACTTAGACTTTAATCGGCGAGTTTCGATGAGTCAAGGAAGCGGCTTGAAGAAGGCTGAGGGGAACCGAAAACGCAGCCGTTATCCACGCACCCGGACTGTGCTGAAGTTCAGCACCACGCGGCCGCCATCGCGGGGAAGGCCGAAGTTCGTTTGGGGTCGGAAACGCGAAAACATCATGAGCTGATCGAGCTGACGCTGTGAGGCGTCATCACTCGGCCCGGAGAGAATCTTGTACGAAACCACTTGGCCCTGCGCATTGAGCGTGGCCTCGACGAGCAACAGCCCGGAACCGGGACGATCATCTGTGGCAATGACGACGGGAACCGGAAACGGTGCGAGGCTTTCCAGACGGGCGGGTTGGACCAGATTCAGAGGCAGGTCGTTGGGAACCACGCCACCCATCGGCACGCCAACGAGAATATTCTGTACGAGGAGCGCGAATACCACGAGAGCCGTAACCACTCCGCCGGTAGCGGGCACCGCCAGCGGCTCCAGAACATTTTCGAATACCATGACGCCGCGCGCCCATATGTGACGCACAACTTGCCAGGGAGAACGCATTTTGGCAGCGCTCACACGAATGCTGGTAGCGAGATTCGCAGGCGGCTGAACTGGTTCGACGCGAGCCAGAGCAACCACAAGACGGCGATAGCTTTCGAGCAAATTCCGGCAGCCATCGCAAGATTCAATGTGCTGGCGCACTCCCGCGTGCTCGCGCGAACCGATGGCTCCGTCCAGGTATCCGGGCAAAAAGCGCTGGGCACTTTTGCAGTTCATCTTTCCCACCCATTGATCGGCTGCGAGCCGAACGACGCGAGAGAGGGTTCTTTTTCGGCCTGACGTACGGCTACGACGGGATCGAGAATTTCCTTCAGCATCCGCCGGCCGCGAAGAATGCGCGACTTTACGGTTCCCACCGATACTTCGAGCACTTCTGCCACCTCTTCGTAGGAGAGCCCTTCAAGGTCCCGCAAAATCACCGCGCTGCGAAACAGTGCCGGCACTTGCGCAAGAGCTGCACGAACCGCCTGCTGCGTTTCCTGGCTCGCGAGCCGCTCGTACGGAGTGGCTTCGCTATCCTTCAGATCGAGCGCGAGGCTTCTTCCCTCTTCCTCAGCATCGATCGAAACCTGCTGCCGGTGATGCCGCCAGCACCAGCGGCGATGATTCAGGGCCTGGCGCACCGAGATGCGATACAACCACGTCTTCAGCGAGCTGCCGTGCCGGAACCCGCGAATCCCGCGAAACGCGCGCAAGAAAACTTCCTGGGTCACGTCCGCAGCATCGGCGCGATCCGACAAGATCCCGTACACCAGGTTGAACACACCAGCGTGGTAGTACGTGACCAGATAATCGAAAGCCGCATCTGACCCCGCTTGCAGCTCGTGCACAAGGTCAGCTTCATCACGGCCCCACGATAGAGATTGTGCCAGGTCGGACATGCGTTCGTCCCTTGCTCCTTGGCAGCGGGTGTCCCTTGGGTTAATTGGACACCAAAGCGCGCCTGTTGTTACTAGGATAGCAGAATATTCGGGTTTGGTTATCCGCCGAAGGTACTAGCATGGGATGGCCAAAGTTTGTCGTGTGGCGCTAGCTCGGAGGTCTCCGGCAAGGTTGCTTGAATGTTCGCTCTCACCGGTAATACGTCCCATAACCGGACGGCGGTGTCTTTCCGCAAACGCCTGAGTCCTTCTAACCGCTGCGTTCGCATTCGGTTACGCGATACTCTCGTCTGGGCCGGGACATGCTTTGAATCATTCTAAAACTCGTGTCCGGAGGTGGTCGATGACCTCGTTCTGGCAGGACGTTCGGTATAGCGCGCGAATGATAGCCAAGGCCCCAGGCTACGCGGCAATTGCCATCCTCACGCTCGCGTTGGGCATTGGCGCCAACACCACGATTTTCTCCTGGATCAATTCTGCGTTGCTGAATCCAGTCCCCGGACTTACCAACCCAAATGAGGTGGTGGCGATGTCGGGAAGCAAGCCCGGAGAAAATCCCCTAGGATTCACCTATCCCGATATCGAAGCTATGCGCGACGGGCAACAGACGCTTACGGGTGTCGCGGCTTGCAACTTCGCTCAACTGAGCCTCACCGGCAAAGGCAAACCCGAGCGCGTATGGGGCATGGTGGCGTCTGCGAACTATTTTGACGTGCTCGGCGTGCAGCCCATCCTCGGGCGCACATTCTTGCCGGCGGAAGATGAAAAGCCGGGAGGCGCGCCCGTCGCGGTAATCAGCTATCGGCTCTGGCAAACGCATTTTGGCGCAAATGCCGGACGTCATCGGCCAGTCAATCGAAATCAACAAGCACCCCTACACCATCGTGGGTGTAACGCCCGCAGTGTTTCAGGGAAGCCAGACGGGAGTTCGCACCGAGATTTGGCTTCCGATCATGATGGAAGCAGATGTGTTACCGCTGGGCGACATCCTTCATGACCATCATTATTTCGTGTGGCTCGCCTTCGGACGGCTGAAGCCGGGCGTCACGCTCCAGCAGGCGCAAGCGGAGCTGACCGCTGCGACTCAAATCCGAAGTGAAGAATTATCCTGATGAACACAAAGGGCACGACAGCGTGACGCTTTATCCGCTGTGGCGGAATCCGTTTGGCCTGAATTTTTTTCTCGCGACTCTGCTCCCAATACTCATGACCATCGCGGGCCTGGTGCTGCTGCTGGCCTGTGCCAACGTCGCCAATCTGATGCTCGTTCGTTCCGTGGGGCGGCGGCGCGAAATTGCCATTCGCATGTCGCTGGGTGCGAGCCGATGGCGGCTTGTGCAACAACTGCTGGTGGAAAGCCTGATGCTGGCGCTGGCCGGTGGCGCCGTCGCATTGCTGATCACAAGTTGGACTTCGGGCACATTGATGAAATTCCTTCCGACGACAGATTTTCCGCTCGCACTCGTAGTCCAGGCTGACCGCACGGTATTGACCGCCACGTTCGTGATTTCTGTGCTGACCGGAGTCATCTTCGGAATTTTGCCCGCGCTTCGCGCATCGAGCCTCGCACCCGTTGCCGTGTTAAAGGAAGACACGGGCAGCGCATCGGGCAGCCTGAAAAAGGCTCGCCTCGCCAGTACGCTGGTCGTGGCGCAAATTTCGTTGTCGCTGCTGCTGCTGATCTGCGCGGGACTTTTCATCCGCAGTTTCCTGAGGGCGCAGTTAATCAATTTGGGATTCAACCCGCATAATGTATTCACAGCCTCCTACGATCTGTTTACCGCGGGATATTCCGACGCGAGTGGCGCGGAATTCGACCGGCAGCTCCAGGCGAAACTCGAGGCGCTGCCCGGCGTAGAGTCGGTGGCTCTCTCGAACCGGGTCCCGGGATTTTCCTCAGGCTCTACCGCCGTGAAGCCCGAAGGCTACGTGGCGCAGGCGAATGAATTGATGGAAATACCGGACGGCATCATCACGCCGAATTATTTCCATACCATGCAGATTCCGCTGGTCGAAGGTCGCGATTTCACACCTCAGGACACAAAGAGTTCGCAACGCGTGGTCATCGTCAACGAAGCATTCGTGAATCGCTACTGGCCGAACCAGGAGGGCCTCGGCAAGCAACTCAATTCAGACTTGACGCACGAATGGTTCACGGTGATTGGTGTGGCGCACGATAGCAAGATGACCGGACTCAGTGAAAAGTCGGCGCCATTCGTGTATCTGCCTTTGTACCAGATCTATACGGCCAACATGATTATTCACGCGCGGGTTGCTGGAGATCCGTTCGCTTTCGCGAAGACGGTGGAGGGTGCGGTCCATCAACTGAACCCCGATGTGGTTTTGTTCCAAGTGACTTCGCTCGAAACCAGCGAGCAGTTTGCCAGCTTCCCTCAGCGCGTAGCGGGAATTTTTGTCGGCGCATTCGGTCTGCTCGCTCTGGTCCTCGCAGCGGTGGGAATTTACGGCGTTACGGCCTACACCACGCGCCAGCGTACCCATGAAATCGGTGTCCGCATGGCATTGGGCGCGAGCAAAGACGATATCTTGCGGCTGGTCCTCGGCCACGGGCTGCGGTTGACGATCGCCGGTGTGGCGATCGGCTTGGCCGCATCGCTGGCGCTGACGCGCTATTTGAGCGGCGCGTTGCTCGGCGTGACGAGCACCGATGCCCTCACCTTCCTGACCGTAACGATGTTGCTTTGCGCCGTGGCGCTATTCGCCTGCTTTATTCCGACGCGTCGTGCCATGCGCGTGGACCCGATTGTGGCGCTACGCTACGAATGAGAAGCGTTAGGTTACAAACAAACCTGCATGAATTGCGCAGCCTTGCGGCTTGGAACACGCATCGAGTATAAAGATGCATGATCTTCAAGCAGTTCTATCTCAATTGCCTCGCCCACGCTTCCTACCTTATCGGTGACGAAGAGACGCTGACGGCTGCCGTCGTCGATCCGCAGCGAGACATCGAACGATACTTAGAGTTCGCAGCGGAGCATAAGCTGCAGATCAGACACGTAATATTGACTCATCTGCACGCCGATTTCATCGCGGGACATTTGGAATTGCGCGACCGCGCGGGCGCCACAATTTATCTTGGCGCCAAAGCGCAAGCCGAATATCGCTTCACGCCGCTCGCAGAAGGCAGCGTCATCGAATTTGGTCGCGTACGATTGAAGGCGCTCGAAACGCCAGGCCACACGCCGGAATCGATTTCGATCCTCGTCTACGATCTCGAACGCAGCGGCGTCGAGCCGTACGCTGTGCTCACAGGCGATACGTTATTCATCGGCGATGTGGGAAGGCCGGACCTTCGCGCATCACTGGGATGGTCAGCCACCGACCTCGGCGAGCTTGCTCTACGATTCCTTGCAGTCCAAATTGCTTCCCCTGCCGGACGCGAGTCTCGTCTATCCGGCTCACGGCGCTGGGTCGCTGTGCGGCAAGGCCATCAGCAAAGAAACGGTTTCAACAATCGGAGATCAGCGACGGCTGAATTATGCGCTGCAGCCGATGAGCAAGAAAGCATTCATCGAACTGGTGACCGCCGACCAACCCGAGGCTCCTCCGTATTTCGTCTACGACGCCGTGTTGAACAGCAAAGAGCGGCCCACGCTCGACGAGTCGCTGGAGCGCAATCTGAAACCCCTGACTCTCGACACGGTGTTGGCATTGCAGAAGCAAGGTGCGCAGATCCTCGATACGCGCGACGCCGACGAATTTGGCGCCGCTCATCTCGCGGGCAGCATCAACATCGGACTCGGCGGCCAGTACGCAACTTGGGCCGGCACAATGCTGGATCGCGAGCATCCGATCGTAATCATCGCGGCTCCCGGCCGGGAGAATGAATCGGCCGTCCGCCTCGGGCGCATCGGTTTCGATAACGTGGCTGGGTACCTGCAAAACGGATTGCAAAGCCTCGAATCGCGACCGGACCTGGTCGCCTTCGTCGAACGACTGAGCCCGCATTTCGCCGCGGAACTCTTCGCGTCAAGCCAGCCTCCCCTGGCTGTTGACGTGCGCGCGCCGCGCGAGCGGGAACAGAAGCACATCGAAGGCAGCTTGAGCGTTCCGCTGAATCACTTGATGCAAAATATAAAAGACCTGCCGAAAAATCGAGCTTTGCTCGTCTATTGTGCAGGAGGCTACCGCTCGTCGATCGCTGCGAGCTTGCTGAAGGCCGGCGGATTTGATTCCGTCTGCGAGATTGCCGGTGGCCTCGCGGCGTGGGAATTGGCAAACCTGCCAGTTCAAAGCGCCCAAACGTAGAGGTGATGCGCACCACTACAGGGAGCTTCGCTTAGGCCATTCGCTACAGACGAGAGGGGAGGCGTTTGGCTGGGAGGCCTGGACTCGAACCAGGATAATCAGATCCAGAATCTGATGTACTGCCAATTGTACGACCTCCCAGCAGGAGGCAATAAAAAGGGCCGCTTGCGCGACCCTCGCTATACTTTACTGAGCACGCCACGATTCGTCAACCCGAGGACCCGCGGCCAATCGGCGCGTCCCCCGGCCGTTTTCAAATTCGTGCGGCTTAGAACGAAGGTCTCGGTTATTTCGCCCACGTACATCGCCACCCAGGGAAATTTCCAAGTCGCCACTGGCAACGTTTATCGATTCTAGAAGACATTGCGAAGTGCGGCCGTGCACCCGCGTGCTGTTGATTACTGCGGAAGCTCCGCGAAAGTTTGCTGCGCGAACTCGAACGCATCCGCCCGAACGTGCACCGGCCCTTGAAACGGACGATCAATTTCCGCGACGGAAACAAGAACGAGCGACAACAAAAGCGAGAGGACACATATTCATGCTCTGGAACGTGTGGAATAATTTCCACTGCGGCATATTCCCGGCAGAGCGCGCGCATTGGCTTACCCTGCGCCGGTTCTAGTCCGTCCGCGATCCGATACAAATCCACGAGAAAGTTCGCCTCGATCTCCGCGTTGCGCTGGTTCGCCATCCTAGGTTGTCAGGGGAAATTCGTCAACCGCGCGTCGCGCTCGCTTTCATCGGTTCCGTTTCCATTCGGCGCCCCACGGCTTGCGCGATCACAGCAACTTCGCCCATGAGCTGCGCGAATTGATCCGGGTAGAGCGATTGCGCGCCATCAGAAAGCGCGCGCTCGGGATCGGGATGGACTTCGATGAGCAATCCATCTGCACCTGCCGCAATCGCTGCGCGTGCCATCGGCGCCACTTTGTCTCGGCGCCCTGTTCCATGCGAGGGATCGGCAATGATTGGCAGGTGTGAAAGCTGTTTGATCACGGGAATCGCGGCGATGTCCATCGTGTTGCGCATATATGTATCGAACGTCCGGATGCCGCGCTCGCAGAGGATCACGTTGTAGTTCCCTCCCGCCATGATGTACTCCGCGCTCAGCAGCAATTCCTCAATTGTCGCGGACATCCCGCGTTTCAGCAGCACCGGCTTCGTGGTTTCGCCAAGAGCGCGCAGCAGGTGATAGTTCTGCATATTGCGCGCGCCCACCTGCATCACGTCCACATAGGGAAGCATGATTTCCACCTGCGAAGGATCCATCACTTCGCTGACGACAAGCAGTCCATTGTCATCGGCGGCGCGCCGCAGCAACTCGAGTCCGTCTTCGCCAAGCCCCTGGAAGGAATATGGCGACGAACGCGGTTTGAACGCGCCGCCGCGAAGCAATTTCGCTCCCGCCTGCGCGACTCGCGCGGCGACAGAGCTAATTTGCGCCGCTGTCTCCACTGCACATGGTCCGGCCGCAACCGCGATAGACGTTCCACCCACCAGCACGCCGTTACCGAGATCCACGATCGAACCTTCCGGATGAAAGTGGCGCGAGGCAAGCTTGAATGGATGCGCGACGCGTATGATTTCCTCAACGCCCGGCGCCGCAAGCAGCGCTTCCAGTTCGCTGCGATGCTCGTTGCTGTTTCCCACAATTCCGATCACTGTCTTCTCCGTTCCGCGAGTCAAATGCGCCTGGCAGCCGCATTCTTTCACGCGTGTCACAATATGATTGATTTGCTCGTCGGTAGCTTTCGGTTCCATCACGACAATCATGGTTCGCTCTCCCTTTGCTCAATTCTCCTTAGCTCGCCTTCGCGCTGAAAATCTCGGCCGACACGTATGAACCCAGAATGCGCAGATTCACACTCAGCTTCTCAAGCTCGGCAATTGCTGCTTCCACTTCCGGATCGAGCGCCGAAGCTTGTAAATCGAGATAAAAACGGTATTCCCAGGGACGCCCTGCAATCGGCCGGCTCTCGATTTTCATCAGATTGATTCCGCGGCGCGCGAATGGCCCGAGTGCGTGAAAAAGCGCGCCAGGACGATGGGCCGCTTGAAATACGAGTGAAAGTTTGTTGGCCGCATCGAACGTTTTGGACGAAGGGCCCAGAAGCAGAAATCGCGTGTAGTTTTCGGGGTTGTCTTCCAGATGTTCGCGTAGAATTTTACCCCCATGAATTTCAGCCGCGCGCCGGCTGGCGATCGCGGCCCGCGATGGATCCCCGGCTGAGACAATCGCGCGAACGCTCCCAGCCGTATCTTCGGTAGCGATTCGTTTCAATTCCGTGCGCTCGTGAAAGAATCCCTCGCACTGCGCCAGCGCCACGGGATGCGATTCCACGGTGATGACTTGCTCGATCGTCCCGCCCGGCACGCCGATTAGGTTGTGCACGATGGGAATAATCTCCTCGGCGATGATGCTCAGCCGGCTCTCAATCAGCAGGTCAAACGTTCGATGGACGGACCCGGCAAGCGTGTTCTCTATCGGAGCAAGAATGTAATCTGCCGCATCCTCATCAATCGAATCGAACATCGTCTCGAATGTCGACCGCGGAACCAGCGCAATCCCGTCGCCAAGAAGCTTCACAGCGGCTTCTTCACTGAAAGCTCCCCGCTCACCTTGAAACGCAACCCGCGCATCCGATTCGATTTTCATTCGGCTCCGATTGTGGGATCTGCTCTCCAATGAGTTTTCATCTCGGCCACCCCAACAACATGTCATTCCGAGCGAAGCCGCGCGCCTCTTTGCATTTCCCACCGCGCAGCGGTGGGCGCGCGGCGCAGAGAGGAAACTGCAGTTCGGCCCCCGAAAAGGCAGGATCGACCCAGACCGAGTGTCCGCTCATGGCTCAGCCGTTCCGTACCGCCGGCGTCTCGCCGGCTCTTTTGCCTTAGCGCCCCTCTCGACCGCACCCCCCTCACCCGCATGCATCTCCTGTATCCGCCGCGATTCATCCATGATCGCCCGAAAGATTTTCGTCACCGCCTCCCCATCGAGCGGCCCATCATTCAAATTCTTCATCCCCGCGATCACCTTCTGCTCGCGCTCCGGCGCGCACAACGAGAGGCCCTCCTCCTCCTTCAGCCGCGCAACCTCCACCGCGAATTCTGTGCGCAGATTCAGAAGCTGCAGAATAACGGTGTCAATTTCGTCGATCTTCTTCCGCCAGTCGCCGATCGTCATAGGGCCCTCCCGTTCCTGTTCGTTGATCCGCCTGCAGGCAAAAAAAAGGCCGCGTCCTCTCGGAGGTCGCGGCCCGGAATCTCGAAACTTTGTGCGGCTTTTAGCTCGTCTTGCTCGCTCCCGCCGCGCACGTTTCACCGGCCCGCTGCCCCGTAAAGGAGTAGCGGTAAGTAAAGCCGTACGCGCGGTAATAAAATCGCATCGCAACCTCAATATACGGTACGGCCCCGGCCCCGTCAAGCACGTTGATGCTCGCGATCAAGTCTCTTCTTAGCTCTACTGTCGTATAGGGTGCGATTGCGTGCATTCTGCCGCTGGCGTAAGATTCACGGCCTGTGCCAGATACCTCCGCCAATCATCGGTCGCGCCATCTCCCACTACGGCGTGCTGGAAAAATTGGGCGGCGGAGGCATGGGCGTCGTTTACAAAGCTAAAGACACGCGCCTCGGCCGCAATGTTGCGCTGAAATTTCTGCCCGACGACATTTCGCACGACCCTCAGGCCACCGAACGGTTTCGCCGCGAAGCGCGCGCCGCCTCCGCTCTCAATCATCCCAATATCTGCACGATTTACGATATCGGCGAATTTGAGGGCCGGCCGTTTATCGCTATGGAGTTGCTTGAAGGGCGGACGCTCAAGCACCGGATTGAGGGCAAGCCCATCGAGGTCTCGGAGCTCTTGGAGATCGGCATCCAGGTTGCCAATGGGCTCGATGCTGCGCATTCGAAAGGGATCGTGCACCGCGATATCAAGCCCGCGAATATCTTTCTGGTGGATCGAGGGCAGGCAAAAATTTTGGATTTTGGTTTGGCGAAGCTCGCGCCTGCCGTGCGACAAGCCGCCGAATCGGTGGGCGCCTCATCCACACGCACTCACTTGCTCGATCAAGAGCACTTGACCAGCCCAGGTAGCTCCATCGGCACGATTGCTTACATGTCGCCCGAACAAGCGCGGGGCGAAGAACTCGACGCGCGCTCGGATCTGTTTTCTCTAGGCGTCGTGCTCTACGAAATGGCCACTGGATCGGTGCCATTCACCGGTGCAACGTCAGCCGTCATTTTTGACGGAATTCTTCATTCCACGCCCGCACCTGCAAAGGGATTAAATCCTCGTTTGCCCCTAGCCCTCGAAAACATTCTCGGCAAGACGCTCGAGAAGGATCCCGATCTCCGGTGCCAGACCGCTGCGGAACTCCGCGCCGACCTCAAACGCCTGAGCCGCGACATGGAATCAGGGCGCCGGCCGGCCGAGAAAAGTAGTACGGGTTCTGGCGCGCATGCGGTGGCAGCCCAGCCAAAATCCGTCGCAGTCCTCTACTTCGAAAATCAGAGCGGCTCGAAAGAGGACGAATATTTCCGCGATGGGATCACAGAAGATATCGTCACCGAGATTTCGAAGATCGCGCAACTCCAGATCTTTCCGCGTTCGGAGATGCTCGCTTTTCGCGACAAGCCGGTTACAGCGCAACAGGTGGGCCAGCAGCTCGGCGCCGCCTATGTGCTCGAAGGTTCCATCCGCCGCGCCGGCAATCGTGTGCGCATCACCGCGCAACTCGTGGAGGCCACCACAAGGCATTCCGTCTGGGCCGAACGCTACGACAGGCAAGTGGAGGATGTCTTCGCGATCCAGGAAGAAATCGCCCGAAGCATCGCTCAGGCTTTGCGCATCACGCTGACCCCGCAGGAAGATAAAACCATTGCGCGCAAGCCGACCGAAAATCCGCTGGCGTATGATTTTTATCTGCGTGGCCGAAACTACTCGCGTCGCCAGGATTTTGAATACGCTTTGCAGATGTTCGAACAGGCCATCGAACTGGACCCGAAGTTCGCGTTGGCGCATGCAGGCATTGCGCATCTGTGCGGAGTCATCTTCGAGGTTCGCGATCAGAATCCGAATTGGATGGAACGAGGACTGGCTGCCTGCGACCGCGCCACCGCGCTGGCGCCCGACTTGCCGGAAGTGCTGGTGGCGCGCGCCCGCATTCTTTACTCGCAAAAGAAAAATGACGAAACCGCCCAGCTCGCCTTGCGCGCCATCGAACGCAAGCCCGATTGCGATGGCGCCTGGAACATCCTCGGTCGCGCATATTTCGCTTCCGGTCGTTACGAAGAGGCCGCCGCCCTCATCGACCGCGCCATCGAATTCAACGGCGACGACTACAATATGTACATTCCTTATCGTCAAGCCTTCATGCAACTGGGACGAATCAAAGAAGCCGAGCCCATAGCCGATCGAATGATCAAGGTCCTCCGCCAACAGCTGGAATTAGTGCCGGAAGATGTGCGCGCGCGAATCCTACTGGCCACCAACCTCGCATACTCCGGAAACGACCACGAAGAGAGTATCCGGCACTTGCAGACTGCCGTCGCCCTCCGCCCAAGCGATTCCAACACCCTCTACAATGCTGCATGTACGTACGGTGTCCTCGGAAAAAAAGCCGAGGCCCTGGATACATTGAAAAAAGCCTTTGCAGCCGGATTTGGGAACCGGAATTGGGCGGCTAAAGATTCCGATTTCAATTGCCTGCACGACGACCCTGAATTCCGAGATCTCGTCGGCCTCGATAAGAGTCCGGCATCGTAGGAAATATTCCTGAATTGGGGAGCAACCCAATTCTCTGTCCAACGGCTTAATCGGCAACGGACGCACTACACAAGCTGCTCGTTTCAGCTTCGCGGGTATACTCTCCGGATGATTTCAACGTTCTAACTTCTCGAAAACCATTGAGAGACATGACGGCACAGATTCAATTCGAGCGAGTAGCGATTGTCGGAACAGGCCTGATTGGAGGGTCGTTTGGGCTTGCACTGCGGCGAGAGGTTTCTGCTGCACACGTCATTGGATTCGATCGCATGAATGTTCTGGAGCGTGCGCTCAGGAGCGGAGCGATTAGCGAAGCTGCGAGCGATATCGCCTCGGCGGTTCGCGGCGCTGACCTCGTTTACGTCGCGCTGCCAATAGGGGCAACGATTGACGCTCTGCCGAAAATTGCGGAAGCGGCGGAAGCGAACGCGCTCGTCACCGATACGGGCAGCACGAAGGCCACGATATGCCGGCAAGCGCAGAAATATTTTCGCGGTGGCGCGCGGTTTTTGGGCGGCCATCCGATGGCAGGCAAAGAGAATTCGGGAGTCGAGCACGGGGATGCAGATCTTTTTCGCGGCACACGTTATGCCCTGATTGCTTCCGAGGGCGACCCGGATCCGCGCGTCGAGAAATTTGCGGCATTGCTGCGACGCATCAGCGCAGAGCCCGTCTGGTGCGACGCAGAAACGCACGACTGGGCGGTGGGCATCGTCTCGCATCTACCGCAGCTCACATCAATCGCACTCGCGCATGTAGTCGCGGACGAGACCGACGAAACCGGCTTACCGCTCACGCTCGCGGGCCCAGGCCTCGCCGATATGCTGCGCCTCGCGGGCAGCCCGTACGACATCTGGCGCGACACCTGCCTCACGAATCGTGAAAACATCGCCCACGCGCTCGACCGGCTGGCCCAGGCCGTCGAATATCTCCGCACGCGCCTAGCAAGCAAGGATCTTGAGCAGGAATTCAAAACCGCTAACGAACTCTACGTTGCGTTGCGTGCTCGCAATGACGCGCGGTAGTTGGGGTGCCTTTTCTGAACCAACGCTGAAAATGGGAAGCCTATTAACCACCCGACCTGCCCTTCCGCAGCTCCGTCACAAGACATAGTCCGACGTTCTGGTGATCGTTTTCGTAGCGCGGGTTTTCAGACCGGCAGGTGTCGATGGATAGGTCGAAGGCTCGGCGCTTAGGGGCCGGCTGGGTGAACAAACAGCGAAGATTGAGGTCTGTACGAGATTCGCAACCCTTGCGATCTGCAACCTGGTTGACAATCTTACCGCAGATTTATGTTCGCTTTAGCTTCGCTTCGCACGTCACGAATTTCTTACGAGGCGCGGCTCGAACCGACGGGTATGAGCCGCCGGTTTCGCACGTAAAACTCCTTACCGCGCCATCGAATTCGCTGCGGGAAGAAGCTCGCGAGCCATACCACGAATGCAAACGCGTCTCGTACCGGCAGTAGCGCCAGCTTCGCGCGTAGTGCGCCGTCCTGCACGCCCCAGACTCCGACGTTTCTCGCCATCTCGCTTCGCAGCACCACGTACGCCGCGACATACGCGAGCGCGATCGGCGCCGACGGCGCGACCAGCGCCGCGAGAATCGTCCATGGCAAGCCCTGGGTGAAAATCAATCCCAGATGACCGGCAGGACGCGAGTATCGAATGCTCAGATTCCATCGCACCTGGTGGCGGAAAGCCTCCGGCAAGCGTTTCGCGTGGATAGATGATTGATACGGGAAACGCGCTGAGCTCGATGCGATGGCCTTTCTTCGCTATACGATTCCCCAGTTCGAAGTCGTCGCAGAAGTAATCGGCCAAGGATTCGAAGCCGCCGATCTCCGCGAGGTTTTTCTTCGTTGTGGCCATGATGGCACCGAGCATGAAGTCAATCTTGCCGCCGAGCCAATTGACGAGCACACCTGCGGCGAAATCGGTGCTGTTGCCCATGGCCTCGAGGCCGGCTGCGAACGAACCGTCGGTGAGGCCGCGATAGAGGCAGGTAACCCCGCCCACTTCCGGATCGCTAAACGCGGCAGCAATCGCGCGCAAGAATCCGCGCTCGACACGCACATCGCTATCGGTGACGAGCACGATCTCGTGCCGGGCTTCCCGCACCATGCGGCATAGCTTGTTGACCTTGTCGCTCGCGCCGAGTGGCTCAGAGCCAATCAGCAGACGAATTGGGCGCTCGGGGAAATCCTCAATAATTTTCTGAATCACCGGCACGGCAGGATCGCGGTCATCAGAAACGCAGAAAAGAATTTCGAATTCGGGGTAATCCTGGCGGCAGAAGCTGGCGTAGTTCTCATACGTCTCGCGGTCGAGACCGTAAATCGGTTTGAGGATACTGAGCGGCGGAGTGAAGTCCTCGGGAAGCGGAATCGCGCGCTTCGAAAAAAATCGGTGCGTCGCGATGATTGCAACGATGTAGTAGCCGAAAGGAGCCAGCGCCAACAGCAGGAGCGCCGCGCGAATCGCTCCCCACGCCGTCACGCGACTATCCTTCCGGGCAACCGTTTAGCCTCGGCCCTTCCAAACCATCGTGACGCCGATACACACAAGCAGAACGCCGAGCCAGCGCTGCCGCGTTACGTTCTCTCCTAGAAATAACGCCCCGCCGTACGCGCCGACCACATAGCTCAGCGCCGTAACCGGCACAACAAAACTCACATTCTCGAGCGACAGCATTCCCAACAGCGAGAAAAATCCCGCCGCCATCAACAGCAGCGCAAGCCACATCCATCCAACGCGCATCGCCCGCCCAAATACATTGAGCAACGCGCGCGGCCGGAAATCGTGCACTTCCCCGATCGTTTTCATCGCCCGCGTGAGACAGATTTCGCCGCCCGTGCCGATCACCACAATTCCGAAGATCAGAATAACTTCAACAAACATCAACTCTGCTCCATCGTGCTGGGTTGCATGCGCGATTCCGCGGCCTCTTCAGTGGTGCGCGGCGGAGTGTGTCCGACGATCAGCACTCCGCAACAGATCACCAGAATGCCCGCCCAGCGCAAGGGCGTAATCTTCTCGCCGAGCGCAAAGTGGCCCAGCAGCGCGACGACCGCATACGAAAACGAAGAGGCCGGCTGAACGAAGCTGTAATCAGCCCACGAGAGCACAAGCGTGTAAGCGATGAAAAATCCGATGAGGGAGAAGATTCCAAGCCAGATCATGCCGGAGGTGAAAACGCCGACGAAAAGATGCGCCAATTCCGCCGGAGACCAGTTGGGAATTTCGCCAAGGTCTTTCATGCCCTTGCTGAGCAGCACGTCACCCAAGGGTCCGAAAACAACCATGATGAAAAGGAGGAGAAAAGTTTTGAGATGCAGCCCCGAACCGGGCGTCATGCGCTCGGGGATTCGCTCGCTACTCCTACCGACGAGCTGCGTTGCTCCGGAACATTCACGAGCACTTTCTTCTGCACGCCCTTTTTCGCCACACGCTTGCGGTCAGCGCGAAGCTTCATGAAGTCCACGGCTTCGTGGAAGAGCCGCTTGCGCTCGTGCGAATCCCACAGAGCGTCGCGAACGATTCGCCATGCGACGCGCGGGCGGAAATAATAGTCGTCGTAGAAGCGGTTGACGGAATCCACCATGTACTCGCGCGAAAGACCGGGGTACTCGAGGTGCGGAAGCTGGTGGCCGCCAGCGTCGGTGACAGCTTCGCCTTTCAGGAAACCTTCGCGAGTCCCCTGTTCGTACAGCTCAGTACCGGGATAGGCGTGGGCCATGGAAACTTGAATCGTTTCGCAGTCGAGTTCCTTGGCGTACTCGATCGTTTTTTCGATGGTTTCTTTCGTTTCGCCGGGCAGCCCGATGATGAAATCGCCGTGGACGCGAATGCCGACTTTCTTGCAATTCTGCACGAACGTCTTGCCCATCTCGACCGTCGCGCCCTTCTTAATGTTCTTTAAAATTTGAGGATCGCCGGATTCGAATCCGACGATCAGAAGGCGGGCGCCAGCTTCGGCCATCGCTTTCAATGTTTCGTAATCGCTGTGCACGCGCGCCGTGCAAGACCACTGAAAGCCTACCGGCTTGAATTCCTTGCAGAGCGCGAGGACGCGATCCTTGCGAATGTTGAAGGTGTCGTCGTCGAAGAAAAATTCCTTGGCTTGCGGAAACATTTTGTGCGCCTGCTTGAATTCGCGCACTACGGATTCCACACCGCGCACGCGCCAGGCGTGCCCGGACAGAGTTTGCGGCCAGAGGCAGAAAGTACAGAGAGCCGGGCAACCGCGCGCCGTATAAAACGAAACGAACGGGTGCAGCAGGAACGGCACATTGTATTTTTCGATGGTGAGATCGCGTTGGTAGACATCCGTCGCAAAAGGAAGCGCATCGAGTTCTTCCGTCTGCAGCAGCGGGCGCGGTGGATTGTGAACCACCTTGCCGTCTTTGATGTAGCTGACGTTTGCGATTCCTGAGATGGGCTTGCCGTTCGCATAATCAACAACGGCGTGGTCGAATTCTCCGCGCACGACGAAATCAATATCGGGGCTGGCGAGAAGGCTTTCCGCCGGCTTGATCTGCACCTGCGGCCCTACGAAACAAATTTTGATTCCGGGCTTCTTTTCTTTCATCGCCTTCGCCATGCGAAGGTCGCTGTGAAAGCCCACGGTGGACGTGAAGAGAACCACGAACTCATAATCCTTCGCGATTTCAACCACCTGCGCCGGGGTGATGCCGTGAGGAGGACCATCCAGAAGGCGGCTGCCGGGCAACATACCGGCGGGATACGACAGCCAGACCGGGTACCAATAGGATTCGATTTCGCGAGTGGCGGGCCAGCGGGACCCGGCACCGCCGTCAAAGTGCTCGAAGCTCGGCGGATTCAGAAACAATGTTTTCATTGCAGACGACATTCGCAATCCCCCAGAATGCAGACCTTCGTACAGACGCAAAGATAGCCGTAGATGTATTCACTCGATTTTACCTGATTTCCCCAACTATCCCAAGCTGAGGTTTGCCAGGAACCGTGCCTACTGAAACACCTTCGCGAGTTGGCCGGTGGCTTGGAGAAGCGAGAGTTGCCCCTGCTGGCGGGCGAACTCCGCGTCGAGGAAGGCCACCCATTTGTCGTTTTCTTCGAGACGAGCCTGCTCGATGTCTCGCAGCGTGGCGCGGCCCTCGTCAAGTTTCGTTTGCAGAATTTGCAGCGACTCCTGGGCGAGCTGAAGATCGAGGCGGGCGACTTCGTGGGCGGCGTCGAGTTCGCGAACATCGCGGGCTTTTTGCAGCACGTCGGCGCGAACTTCCTGGCGTTTGTTCCCCAGGACGAGTTCTGCTTCGCTCAACTGGCTTTTGGCGAGTTTTATGTCGGCGAAAGTCTTGGAGCTGAAGACCGGAATGTGGACGTCAACGCCGACGGTGACGTTATTGCGTTGAAAGTTCTTGAAGAATTCTTCGTAGTTATTAAACTTGCCAAGCAGTTGGTAAAGACCAACGGCGCTGACGGTGGGCCAAAACTCGCCTTTCGCGCCTTTTAGCAAGTGTTGGCGGGCATCGCGTTCCTTTTCCGCTTCGGTGACAAAAGGACTCGTCTTGAGCGCAGCGGCGATCATGTCGGTCTCTTGTTGATCCACCGCGAAGGATGTCTGTTCGGTCTCCACTTGAACTGATTGTCCGGAGATGCCAGTGAGATTCTCAAGCTGCTGGGTGAGAATCGCGTCGCGCCCTTCCAGATGAATGATTCGTTCGCGAATGCGGGCGAGCGTCAACTGGCTGCGAGTGATTTCAATCGGCAGTTCCTGGCCGGCTTGGGCCCGTTCGCGAGTGACGCCGGCAATTTTTTCCGCGCTGGCGCCTTCCCCACGAAGCAATTCTAGCGAGGTTCGAACTTTCGCGAGTTCGAGGTACGTAGTCGCGGCGCGGACGATGACGGCGTCGCGCGTGCGATCGAGTTCGATCTTTTGGCTTTCAGCGCGATCTTCCGCCGCATGCAGTTGTGCGCGAAGAGGCAGATTAAAAACCGACTGCGTGTAGGACAGGCTGAAGATCGCCGGAGCCGATCCGCCAACGGTGGCAGGAAAGCCGCTGGTATAAGCAGCACCAGAGCCGGTGTAAAGATTCGGCCGAAAATCGGCGCGGTTCACGCCGGCAGCGTTCAGCGCGACCGTGTATTGCATTCGCGCGAGAGCAATTTCCCGGCTGTTCTGGAGGGCGAGCGTGACGGCCTGCCGCAGGGTGAGCTTGTCCGAACCCTGCGCACGAGCGCGCCCTGGGAGCAATCCGGCCACCACAAAAACGAAAACAGCGACCGCCGCGAGCAATAACCGTTTCTCGTTATTCATATCCTTACTCATATCGCAGAGAATCCGTTGGATGAAGGCTAGCCGCCCGACTGGCGGGCAGGTAGCCAAATAGGATGCCGGTAGAGCAGGAGACAACAAACGCCAAAACCACTGAGACCCACGACACGGGCATGCGGATCCCGACTGCTTCCGGTATCACACGCAAAACGAGATTGATCCCAACGGGAATCGAAACGGCGATCAAGATACCGATCAGCGCTCCGGTGCCACTGATCAGAAACGCTTCCATCAAGAATTGGTAAAGGATCGCATCGCGCGGCGCTCCCACGGCTTTGCGTATACCGATCTCGCGCGTTCGCTCGGTGACGGTGACGAGCATGATGTTCATGATGCCGATGCCGCTGATCGTGAGCGCTATGAGTGCGATTACAACGAGGAGAACCGTCAATGCTTGCGAAATCATTCGAGCTGATTCCAAAAGGGACGTGAGATTCTCGACCTCGTATTCAGCGCCGGGGCGATGCCGGCTTTTCAGAATTTCCCTCACTTGCTGCGTCACCGCCGGGACAACATCGGGCGAGTCTGCCTGGACGTAGAGGGTGCGGAGATAGTCCGCTCCCGTGTAGTAGGTGCATCAGGCCGAAGGGGACGAGCACCGACTCGCGCGCGATTTCCGTCTCGCCGAATGTGGAAATCCGCTCGCGAAACACGCCGATGACCGCGAAGCGCAGTTCGCCGACGCGAATTTCCTGGCCGACCGGGTTCTGACGCGGAAACACGCGTTCGGCGAGTTCCTGGGTCAGTAAGCAGACCTTGGCATGGGTCATCATGTCGTCGGGATCGAAATACCGCCCGCGAAAAACGACCAGGCGGCGAATCTGCTGAAAGCCGTCGGTGACGCCTACCAGTTTTACCGGCCGTTCGACGCCGGCAGCAACAACGGTCATCGGGATGTCGCTCGCTCCCGCAGTGACGGTAACTTGGGGGATCTGGGTCTTCATGGCTTCCATGTCGCCGAGCGAAATCTCGTCGCCCAATGTGAGACGCGAGGAATTATTTGAATGGGTGACCCCAGCGTACACGAGATTCGAACCGACGCCTTCAATCTGGGTGATGATGTAGCGCTTGCCGGCAAGGGCCACCGTAACGACGAGAACGATGCATCCGCTGCCGATGATGACGCCGAGCATCGTCAGTGCAGCGCGGAGTTTGTTCGCGCGCAGCGCCTGAAGTGCAAGATGCCAGGTCTCGTTCCAATATTCGGATTTGTTTCGTACGTTGGACATGGCAGCGATTTCAGATTGACTCGGACGAAATCCCGAGAGCTACTTCGATTTTTCCAGGTGTTCGAGCCGCGTCTTCGTTTCCTTGCGGCTGGGATCGAGTTGCAAAGCAGCGCGATATTGTTCGGCCGCTTCGGCGCGTTTGCCCTGCGCCTCGTAGAGACGCCCGAGCCATTCGCGCGCAGCGGCATGCGAAGGCCAATCGCTGCGATCGGGCGTGCTGGCGAGGTACGACTTCAAATCCTGTTCGGAATGGGAAGGATCGACTGCCGAAAGCACTCCATACACGCCGCGATAATAGGCCAGGCGAGGATCGTTGGGATTTACGGACGCGGCTCCGTCGATAGCAGCCTTCAGTTCGGACGGCTTATTCTGCTTTACGTAATACTTGGCCGCGTCGAAATAGGGGTCCACGGTCTTGGGCTTCGCGGCGAGGGCCTGCTGGTATTCGCTTTCGGCAGCATCCTGTTTCTTGGCCACCTGGGCATCGTAAAGGGCCCTCGCGAGATGTCCCTGGACCGGATCGATCGCAGCGATCGCGTCCACTTGAGCTTTGGCTTCGTCCTTATTGCCGCCGACAACCCACGGGGCGTCAATATCAAATTCCTCGAGGTCGCGGCGGGCCGCGATGTTCGACGGGTTCGCGGCAACGGCGTCTTCAAATTCCTTCTTCACTTTCTTCGCGAGGAAAAAGCTGTGCTCGCGATCGGCCTTTCCGCCGTAGGCGCGGCCAAGCCACAAGTGGTAATCGGAGTTCTTCGAATTGAGCTCGACGGCTTTTTCGCCATTCGTGATGGCGTTGTCATAGTCGCGCAGTTCGTAATAGCTGCGGCCGAGCCAGTAAGCGAGTTCGGCGTTATTCGGATTCGCGATCACTGCTACCTGCAAGGTGGAGACGGCGCCTGAATAATTTCCGGAATTGTATTGGCGGATGGCGTTCTGGAGGGAGGCGGAAGCGTCCGGTGGAAAGCCGGATGCCGCGACGCGGCGGCTTGCTGCAAATTGAAAGAGGAAAAGCACTGCGATCGAAACTGCCCACAACAGCTTGTGTCCGCGGTGCACTATATTTTAGCCTCCGTGGCTCGAACGTCCATGCCGTCCTTCAACACTTGCATGTCGCCCGGCAGTACTACCCTGTCTCCGAGTTGCAGACCGCTGATGACTTCGTATTTTTGCGCACTGGCGATACCAACGGTGATATCGCGGCGGTGAATCTTGTCGCCACCGTAAACGAAAACGAAATGCTGGCCGTTGTCGTAGCGGACGGCGGCACGCGGAACCACCAGCGCACCCTGGCGGC
>CAVOOU010000013.1:0-152374 GCA_963697645.1 uncultured Acidobacteriota bacterium
GCCGCGAGCTTCGAGCCGTGGAACTGCTTCCACGAGCGCGGCAATTGTCTCGGGATGCGGATGACCAATGGCAATGGCAAAGCCGTCACGGGCGGCGTCACGTGCAGCGAGATCAAGCTGGGCAAGAATTGCGTCACGCTTCGGCATGTCGTCGAGAAACACCTTGCGCGACGCGGAACGCACCCCCGCTCTCTCGGCTGTATCGTGGGCAACTGTCGCGGCAGTCGTCCGACTATCAATAAAAAACAAGCCTCGTCTGCGCAGGGCCGGCATCAACTCTGCCATAAGGGTCGCATCCGCCGTCGCGCGCGAACCTTGATGGTTGTTCACTCCTGCTGCGTGAGGCACGGTTTCGAGCATACCGTCAAGATCACGCTCCACCTGGTCGGCTTTCATTCCCACGCGCAGCTCGATTGGCTCGGCTTTTGCTTGATCAGCTTCGGCTTCCATCGGGAGATGTAGCAGCACTTGATCGCCGCGGCGATACGCCTCCTCAGCCACTTCCGCCGAAAGCGGCAGGTGCGGAATCACGGACAGTGTGATCGGAAACGAAAGCGTGAGCGCAGCGTCAGCGGCCGCACGGTCATAACCCATGTCGTCAAGGATAATCGCAAGTTTCGGGCCGGATTCAGAACCAGCTTGAAGCGCAGGTGCAGAAGATCGCGTGATCATGGAAGTGACTACGTGAACCGTGTGGGTGCGCGTCCCTTTGAATGAAAAATCCAGACGCGTCACACTGTCTGAATTCGTTTCTGAAATGGATAGTTTGTGGCGACGCGCAATCGCATCGAGAGCCTGCTTCAAAGCATCTGCTTGCGAGGTATCACGCAACGTGACGTAAATATCGTCGACGGAAGAGTGAGTCGCGCCGGCCTCAGACGGCTGGACCTCGGGCCGAATGGCAATCTCAGATTTGCGTTGGGTTGTTTTCTGTGCCGCGGCGACGATCTCGCCGGTTATTCCGCGTATTTCATTCTTATTAATGGATTTTTCGCCGCAACCGATCAACCACACCACCGCCAGCACATACATAAAAAGAAAAAGCTTCGTCGGCGGAATTGCGAATAGGTAGAACGGTTTCTCAGGATTGCATGTAGGACTGGTTTGCAGCGGCGGGGTCAAATCCCCGCGCGTTCTCATCGCCAACTATGCTGCCTTTTGCGCCGCACCTGTGCCCTGAAGAATCTCAATTGCCTTCTTCACGGCAGGGTCGTCCGGCGAAACAGCTGCGGAAGGAGGTGCTTGGTCCTGATCGTTGCCAGCAACCGTGTCGTCAGTGGGTTTCAGTTCGACCGTAGGCGTAACGCCATCCGCCGGAATCTCTTTTCCGCCCGGTGTGTAATAGGTCGCAACCGTCAGAATCAGCGCCGATCCATCGTCAAGCTGAACGAGTTTCTGCATGGACGCTGTGCCATACGTGCGGCTTCCGATCGTATCGCCGCGATGGTTGTCTGCAATCGCACCTGCAAGAATCTCCGCGGCTCCGTCCGTACCGTTTCCGATGAGCACAGTCATCGGCTGCGACCACACTACCTTCGATCGGTCGGAAGACGACACTACCGGCGAGATCGTCTGGCCCTTCAAAGTGGTGATTGTGCCGGAAGGCAGGAAGAGCTGCGCCGTGGCAATTCCCTCTGAAATATCTCCGAACGCGCAATCACGCAAATCGAGGATGAGCTTGTGTGCGCCCTGATGCTCAAACTGCACGAGCTTTTCGCGAATCTGCTTCGCGGTTCCCGGTTCAAACTCGTGTACGTGAAGATAGGCGATGTCACCCTGGATCTTGTCTTCCACGATTTTTGGAGGCGCCAGCTTCGCCAGCGTAATTTCCATATCCTGCGGTTCGGCTTTACCTCGCCGAATCACCGAAAGCTTCACCACCGCTCCCGGTTCGCCTGTAAGCAGTACCTGTGCCTGGTCCAGAGCCATCTGGCTCGTCGTAAATCCCGCAATGGATTCCATCAGATCGCCGATATCGCAAGCCGGCTTTCTGCGCCGGGCTGTCGGGTAAGACGGCGATCACGCCGATGTAACCAAAGCGCTTCGTCAGGGCGATGCCGGCGGAGGCCTTCGCATGGTTCGCGCTCTTCTCTTTGTAGTCGGCATACTCGAGCGGGCTAAGATAGGCGGATTGCGGGTCGAGCGAATCGAGCAGGCCGTGGAGCGCGCCGCTCGTGACCTGGTGCATGTTGGGGTCGTCCACGTAGTCGCGCTGAATGTGCTCGAGCACTTCACTGTAAACCGTCAGGGCGTGAAACGCTTTGTCATCAGAAGCTCGCGCTCGTACGTAGCCGGTCGCGACATACGCCATAATCAGAACCGACACCGCGACCACGATTTTTCTCGCAATGGAATTCATTCTGTTTTCCTCGACTCCGCCGTAACGCCCCGTTTGTGTGATGCGACCTAAGCCGCCCTGGTTTCAAATCGCAAGCAACCGCCACCCATTATAATGGCTTTCGGCCGCAGTGTTTAGACGGATTCACGTCTGGGTCGTTTACCCAGGAGATATCGAGACAGGCTACCCACAAACCTAATCGCTACTGACATTTACGGACTTCGCAGCGGCACTTACTTGTGGGCAAAAGTATGACGCCCAGCCGGAACCTCAAAAGCATCCGGGTTCGCAACGGGCGTCGCAGCCGTTATGTACGTTTGCGAAATGCGGTCCTGCCACGTGAAATGATCCTCGTCCCAAAGCGCCCATAGAAAACCGAGCGTCAGCGTCGCCCCCGAAAGCACATATCCGAAGCTCCGCCACAGAAGTTGCCGCGTTTCCGGAAGCGTCCCATCGAGTCGCACAATCGTCAGGCCTTTCAGCTGCATGCCAGGCGTCGCCCCTGCAAACGTCGTAAACAGAAAAAAATATTGCGCGTACAACAGGAAAAAAGTCGTCGCGTATACGATCGCGTCCACTTTCTGCAACATCAGTTCTCCGCCAAGCGAGCGGAAAAGCCCCAGAAATCCCGCGTAAGTAACGATTAGGAAGATCGCATCGAGCACGCCAGCCAAGCGACGTTCCCCGAGCCCAGCCACAGGGACCAAAGCCGTTTGCGGATGAGCACGGTCGTCTGGCGAACTCGAAAAATCGAGCTCCGGCTGGATGCGAATTTCCATTCGCTCGGTGTGGCGCGGACGAGGATTCGTCCGTTGACGTGGACGCTCCGGAACCGGAATTTCCTCTTCGAATTCGGGCTCGCGAACGAAAGGAAGACCCGACTGTGGATCGTCAGGACGAAGGCGGCGACGGCGCACTCGATACTCCTCGAGACGACGGCTCACTTCACGGCGCCATTCCGGTTCGGGTTCGGTTTCCTGATGAGTCGCGCCGGCCGCGACGGGTTGCGGAACGACGCTATCCTCTGCGACAAGCGGTCCGTCACAGAACGAGCATGTATCGGTGTCTTCGAGCAGCAAGGCACCACACTTCGAGCATATCTGTATCACTGGTCCGTTTTGCGCTGCGGAAGTTCCAGTGAGGAACGGCGTAATGTTAACACGATCGCATTCGCGCAAACCATCGCAGTTGCGGCGTCTGACAAATGTCGCGTATCAGGCAACCCGCACTAGCACGCTTACTTCTCATCGGTGCGAGCCTCAACCGGGGATGCTTCGCACTATTGCGTTTACAAATCGAGGCGCACTCGTACCGCCCGATTGCGACCACGCAGGGCGCGTGTTAGGCTCAATTCTCTTTTTTAAGCAGCTTTCATTCTCAGGCGATGCCGAGCGCGATAGTCTCAAAAGCTCTTCGCAAGTTCGCTTCATCCATCACGCTAACTCTGATTTTATTTTCATTGGGCGATCGTGCGTTCGGTCAAACAGCAGTAACATCCTCCGCTAAATCCGTTTCAAAAAAGGCGTCTCAGAGCCCAACGAAGTCTTCGCCTCAGCGGCCAAACGAGGGGGGCATCGCCGCCCTGGAAGCCGATCAGCAGCGTCAGGTAGGCAAAATTTTCTACGCCGATGGCCACGTTGACGTTCGCTACCAGAACTACCGCATCCGCGCCGACCACGCCGAATACAACAGCGAAACGGGAGTAGTAAATGCCAAGGGAAACGTTCAGCTCGATTATCTGACTCAGCACGTCGAGGCGGACGACCTGCGATACGAACTACAGACCGGCCACGCACTGCTGCACCATGTGCGCGCCACGTTTGCCTTGCAGCGCCGCCCTACGCCCACCCTTCTTATCAGCCCGAATCCGCTCTCCTTCGAATCTGAGGAAGCCGAACGGATCAACGAGAACACATATCGAATCCGCAATGCGTGGCTCACAGTCTGCGACCCGGACAAGCCGACGTGGAAGTTTTACGCGCCGGTCGCGACCGTTTACCTGCGGAAGTCGGTCCATCTCGAGAATGGCAATTTCCGAATTCGCTCGATCCCCGTGCTCTATCTGCCCTATGCCACTTTTCCAGCGGAGCGTCGGCGTGATTCCGGGTTCATGATCCCAGATATTGGCGACAGCAATCGAAAAGGCTTGGTCCTGGGCGAGGCTTTCTATTGGGCGCCCACGGACTGGGCCGACGCAACTGTGGGCGCCTCCTATTTCAGCAAACGCGGCTGGAGCGAAACGGGAAATATCCGGATGCGTCCTTGGGAAAATGCCCGGCTCGACGTGAGCTACTTCGGAGTGATGGACCGCGGCCTTCCGCAGCCCGAAGGCCCTCCCATCAACCAGGGTGGACATGAGATCCATCTGAAATTCGTCTCCGATCTGCCCGACGGATGGCGCGCTGTTGCCGATCTGAACGAACTCTCTTCTCTCGAGTTTCGGCTGGCGTTCGGCGAGACCTACACGCAAGCCGTCAATTCAGAAGTCCCCAACACGGCGTTTCTCAACAATAATTTCAAGGGCTACAGCTTCGGCGTGGCTGCTTTGGGATACGAAAACTTCCTAAGCGCTTCGCCCCAAACTCAGATACGGCTGCGAACCGCGCCGGAGGCGAATTTCAGCTCCGTTGATCAGGCGCCTTTTCACAATCTGCCGATCTATTTTTCGTTCGAGACTTTCGTGGGGGCTGAACATCGCGAAGAGAACATCACTCCCTTCTCCACTCCTGGCTTTGTGGAACGAAGCGAGATTGCACCCACGGTCACGATCCCATTCCACTGGGGCCCTTGGCTCGACGTCACGCCGATGTTTACGCTTCGCTCCACCCACTACGGTGGGCAGCTCTTGAACGGCGCTTTTGAGGGGCAGGGATTCTTCCGTACCACCGAAGAATTCTCGCTCGATATCCGTCCGCCTACACTCGAACGCGTCTGGGGCCACTCGAACACGAAATGGAAACACGTGATCGAGCCGGACATTACCTACCAATTGGTCAACGGAGTGAACAATTTCGCCCGTTTCGTGCGTTACGACGAAGACGAAACCCTCACGGACACGAACGAAATCGAATACGGAATCACGCAGCGGTTCTATCGCCGTAAAGGAGACGCCGACGCCGAAGAATTCCTCAGCTGGCGGGTCGTCCAGAAATATTTTTTCGACCCCACCTTTGGCGGCGCACTCATTCCCGGCCAGCGAAACGTGTTCCAGACCCTCGACGCTCTCACCGCTTTCGCCTTCGCCGATGAGCCGCGGAATTTTTCTCCCATCGTGAGTGACCTGAGAATCATGCCGGGAAAACGTTGGGACGTTCAGTTTCGCGTGGATTACGATCCAAAACGCGGCAAGGCTACCGCCATCGGCACCCTCTTAAAACTTCGGCCCTACAAAGAGTCGTTCCTCACTCTGGCGCACTTCTCCACCACGAATCTTCCAACACCTCTTTCCGAGAATCCTCCGGGCTTCGTTTTTCAGTCGCGTTCGAACCAAGTGCGCGCCCTTCTCGGCTACGGCGACTTGAACCGCCGCGGCTGGAATGCCACCGTCGGCGCGAGCTACGATCTCACCCAGAACGTCTTTCAAAATCAGGTGGTGCAGGTGGGATACAACGGCTCGTGTTGCGGCATCGGATTCGAATACCGGCGGCTCGCCTTTGCCAACATCCGAAGTGAAAATCAGTATCGCATCGTGTTTCTGATCGCCAACATCGGTTCAGTTGGAAATCTACGCCGCCAGGAAAAAATCTTTTAGCTGCAAATGCCTGAACGATCAGAGTCCGAACTGGCTTTCCTTTCCATCGAACAGGCTGCACGCCTGCTCCGCAAGAGAGACATCTCGCCATCCGATCTCGTGGAAGTTGCTCTCGCCCGAATCGAGCGATTCAACCCGTCGTCTTAATGCGTTCATCACCGTCGTCGCTGACCACGCGCGTGCCGAGGCCCGTCACGCCGAAAAGCAATTTCGCCGGCGCGGCACCACGAGTCCTCTCTGCGGCATTCCTGTAGCGATCAAAGACAATTTCTTCACACGCGGCATACTCACAACTGCCGGCTCCTCGATTCTTTCTGATTTCATCCCAGAAACAGACAGTGACGTCGTCCGCAACCTGAAGCGCGCTGGCGCAATTGTGCTCGGTAAAACCAACATGCACGAATTCGCCTACGGTATCACCAATGAGAATCCGCATTACGGCCCGGCACGGAATCCCTGGGATCTCGATCGCGTCACGGGAGGCTCGAGCGGAGGATCGGCGGCTGCTCTCGCGATGGGAATTGGATACGCTGCCACCGGCACGGACACCGGCGGCTCAATACGCATTCCCTCGGCGCTCTGCGGGATCGTCGGACTGAAACCCACGTTCGGTCTCGTCAGCGTCGAAGGTGTTGTGCCGCTCGCGAAAACGCTCGATCACGCAGGTCCAATGGCCCGCACTGTGACGGACGTCTGCATCATGCTCGAGGCAATCGCGGACAATTATCCTCGAGACGCCATCCGCCCCGATTGCCGGAAGCTGCGGAAGAACCGACCACGCAAATTCCGGATCGGCTGGCCCGAACGAGTATTTTTTTGAGCGCATCGATCGAGAAATAGAGACCACGATCGAATCCGCCGCAAAATGTTTGAAGTCCCTCGGCGCGACGATCCAGGACGTCTCTCTACCAAACCTCGACCAGTCCGTCGAACCCAGCACTAACATAGCGCTCGCCGAAGCCACTCAGTACCACGAATCGCAAGGGTTATTTTCCGGCCCAGGCGAGCAAATATGGCGACGAGGTTCGGCACAGGCTCGAACTGGGCCGCAAGGTGCTGGCTGCTGATTACCTGCACGCCTTCGACGTGAAACGAAAAATCACTCAGGAATTCGACGCGGTTTTTGAAAATGTGGATGCGATCCTCACGCCTACCCTGCCGATTGCCGCGTCACGTATCGGTGAGAAGGAAGTCGTAATCGGAGGAGAAAAAGAAACCGTTCGGTCAGCCTTCGTGCGCTTGAATCGGCCCGCCAATCTCACGGGCCATCCTGCGATTTCGATTCCGTGCGGCTTCACGCGCGCCGGTTTGCCGATCGGCCTGCAATTGATCGGACCGCATTGGAGCGAAGCGCGGTTGCTTTCAATCGCGCTGGCCTACGAAGACGCCACCGAATGGCACAAGCGGCGCCCCCCACTTGCATAGTTGCCCGCCTCTCATCGACTTCACTGCGCGATCTCCCCTAACGCGCCTCTTCGCTCCATCAGCCAGCTTCCCGCGGCAAAACCAAGCGCGCCCACAACAATCCCAGCCAGCACGTCCGCGATGTAGTGATAGCGTCCGTAAACAGTCGACACGCACATGCTCACAAAAAATGGCAGGCACACCCAGAAGAGCCAGCGACGGTATCGCCACGACGCCAGAATTGCCACTGTCGAGCCGGCCACATGTGCGGACGGAAACGCGCCGCCGTGCACACGTCCGAACCGCTCGATGAATTCGATCGCCGCTGTGAAATATCCGCCGTTGAGAGGCGTCGTATTCATCGCTGCGAGCGCGTGATAGGGACTCTCGATCGGAAAAAGCACCGCGATAAAATAGACCGTATAGTTCGCGATCGCCGTCGAAACCATCACGTTCCAGAACGCGATTCGGTCCTTTTGCGCATACAGAATCGCGGGAAGGATCACGAGGTACAAGAAATATGTCATGTACGCAAACTGCATGAAGTCGTTGAGGGCCGGATTCGAAAATCGTGCCAGCCACACGGAAGGATGCACGCCCGCGAAACTAAAATCGAATTGAATCAGCCAGCGATCAAACCAGCCCGGGAAAATCGCGTGCACCAGCCCCTGAAGCTCCTCGAAGAAAAATATGTAGAGAGGCAGCGGGTACCAATCGCGCGCGAAACGCAGCACTCGATTCCGCGAATGTGCGGCAGCCCACGCCAGACAGATAATTCCGAGAGCAATCCAGCAGTGGATCACAAAATACTGCGCAGCATGAGCCACGTTGCGATGAAACACCGCCAGCATCGCATTCAGCCATGCGAGGTATGCGAAAGTAACCCATTCGAACGCGCCGAGCACGCGCCGGATATCATCGAAGGAGCGCGACGAATTGTCCGCCGCCCGGGCTCGCACTGCAGCAGGCCATTCCACCGTATCTTCGGAGGCTACTTCGCGCGCTGCCGCTGGCTCGCAAGAGCTTCATCGAGCTTCCTTGGGCGCCAGAGCCGCATTTGCCGAGTTCGCTTCTTTTCTCCAACGCGAATCGCGCCAGCTAGTAAACGGCGCCAGCCTCGTTTGCGCGCCTCGCGCTTCAGACTCCAAGACGCGTTTACTGCCGCAGGATGTCCCACGGCTTCAAGCATTCTTGCGTCTGACATTTCATTCCCGTACGCAAAGCTTTGGGGCAGGTCGAGGTCGAACTCCGCCGCGTCTTCCCGTATCACTCGCGCCTTCTCCCCGAAACCTAAGTGTGTGCCGGAAATTCTTCCGCGTAAAACAGCCGTCCCGTATTTCAAGCTTCGTTGCACGTACTTCGACACCGCGCGGCAGGTGATCGAGTAATGGCGTGCGCCAGCGGCGCAAGCGTCCCCGTAACAAGCACGACCCTGTGCCCACGTTCGAGATGCCGTTGCACACGATCGATCCCCTCGACGAACAACGGGAGCGATCCATCCGCAATCGTGTTCGCCCACTCTGCGATAACAGATTCGTGAATCCCGGCGAGATAGTTCTTGTTTGCCAGTACCGCGCGGCGCCCACCATTCAGAACAGCCTTCGCTGACTGCGCGACCCACCGCGCCACGTTCTTCGTCGTGATCTCGTCACGCTCAAGCAGATAACCAATGAAACGCCACTCGAGCGAAGGCGGCGCTAGTAGAGTTCCGTCGAGATCGAAGAAAGCACCGATTTTCCCCGGCGAATTCATCGCGTCAATTCAACTCAACGGCGGCCCGTGCCGCAGCAGCGCTCGAACTCGTCAGATACCGGCGCCCATCCCAGATCACAGGAATTGCGCGAATCACACAGAACGCCGCCGTCGCCATCACCAACGCCTTGTCCGGCCGCCCGAAAGCCATTGGCGCGAATTCGCATCGAACCATGCAGCCGGAAGCTGCGGCAGCGGCAGAAGCAATCCGAGATAGCAGAAGCACGCGCACTTCAGCGCTGCATACGCCGCGCGGCTCGGCCGTGAAGCCACCAGGCTTCGTCCCCACCACGTCTCGATCATCGAGTCTCGTCCGAAGCCGCTGCGTCCGCTTCGCGCTGCCAAACTCCGCAGAAAATCTGTAAGCGTCCCGCGCACAAAAAACAGAACGGGAATCCAAAACGAAATCAATCCGGTAGCGGCAAAAAATGTGAAGAAGAGATTCTCGACTACTCGGTCGCCCAAAATATCCAACTGCGCGCCAAGCGGCGTCGCAAGATTTCGCTTTCGCGCGATGTAACCGTCCAATCCGTCAAGCGCTATGGCCGCGATCGTCAGCAGAATCGCCGTCAGATCCGCCAGCAGCGCATCGTGCCCGAATGTGAAAAGCGCGACAGCGGCAAACGCTGCAGCCACTCGCGCTGCGGTCACTTGATTTGGCGTCATCACACTCTCCTCGATTCATGGCGAAGCTGTCGCGCTTGGCCATCTCCAGAAAAAAGAAAGAGCCCGCATCGCTCGCGGCAAATTTCTTTGCCGTTCCCGGCTCCAGCGTGCGGGCCCTCCACTCCGCAAAATGCATTCGGCGTGCCACGACAACGCATAGCTTAAAGCAATGGTTTCAATAGCTTGCGGGACCACCGCTGGTGGTGAGCCCTCGTTCAATTGTCGTGCCTTTGCGCCACCTGTCAGCTTTCCCCTCGCCCGCTGGCGCGCACAAAAAGCGCGGCGCGCGTCTAACGGATGTGGGAAAATTCTAAGTCTGTTCCGGGCATGCGAGACTCCGCATCCAATCACGTGAAAAGGGCGTACCAAGACTGATGGAAGTTTCGATCTTTGCGGCATTCGTTGCAGGACTCGTCTCGTTTCTCTCGCCGTGCGTCTTGCCGCTCGTGCCGGGCTACATCTCGATGCTTTCGGGCATTGGCGTCGAGCAGCTTAAGGAAGGACATGCGCCACGCGGCGGGCTGCTCGTATCGGCGCTGGCATTCGTTTTTGGATTCTCGATCGTTTTCGTTTCTTTCGGCGCGTCGGCCAGCGCTGTCGGAACTTTTCTCGTCCGCAATCGAAGCCTGCTGGCACCGCTCGCCGGTTCGTTAATCGTTCTTTTCGGCCTGCATCTCGTCGGCTGGCTGGCGAAGATCACGATTCGCGCAGGCTTGCTGATTGGCGGCATTGCTCGTCGCCATGGGACTCGCTCTCACTTGCATCCCGGACTTTTCGGCGGCTGGTTGAAGGCCATTCATTTCTTCTCTGTCTCGCTGATTTTTCTTCTCGGCCCGTCGCTCACGCGCTGGCTCAATCGCGATATCCACTTCCGCAAACTCGGTGGCCAGCCCGGTGCCGTGAGCGGCGTTTCTGATGGGTTTCGCTTTTGCGTTCGGCTGGACGCCTTGCATAGGACCCATTCTTGCCGGCGTGCTCGCAATCGCAGCCACGCGCGAAACCGTCGGCCAGGGAATTTTCTTGCTCGCGTGTTACTCGGCTGGACTGGCGATTCCGTTTCTCGTCACCGCGCTTGGCATCGGAGGTTTCCTGCGTTTCTACCAGAAATTTCGCCGGCATCTCCACACCGTGGAGGTTTTTAGCGGGGCTTTGCTTCTTGCCGTGGGCGGGCTTGTATTTTTCAACCGGCTCACATGGCTTTCAGGTAAGCTCACTTTTCTGAATCGGTTTTCGCTGGTGATGGGAGTGTCGCGAATGACGAAGGTTTTCAAGATTCTTGTGTTTTTCAGCAGCGGTCGCGGTGATGGCCGTTAGTTTTTCTGGCTGCAATTCGAAAAATTGGTTTAAAGCGTCGGCACAAGAGAATGGCGCTAGCAAAGGTCCGTTGCCCACCGCTCCCGATGCCACGTTTAAGGACTTAGATGGAAAGGACGTAACGCTTTCAAGCTTTAAAGGCAAAGTCGTCGTGCTCAATTTCTGGGCCACGTGGTGCGAACCCTGCCAGGTGGAAATCCCCTGGATGATCGAATTGCAGCAGAAGAATGCAGACAAAGGCTTCACGATCCTCGGAGCAGCGATGGACGATGAAGGCAAAAGCGTCGTCGAGCCGTATGTGCAGAAGACCGAGTTCGACGTGGACGGCCAGAAGATGAAAATGAATTATCCGATTGTCTTGGGCAACGACGACATCGCCTCAAAGTTCGGCGGATTAATTGGCTTGCCCACAACGGTCGTGATCACGCGCGATGGAAAGATCGCGAAGCGATTTATCGGCCTGGCGAACCGCGATCAACTCGAAAAACAGGTTCGCGCGTTGCTCTAAGAGCCTAGGTCAGCGGCATTTCTTGCCCTGCTCGCTGCGTCTGCTGTAACCTCCAAGAGTCACGATGCGGGAAGCGATCGCGACAAAAACCTATGGATGAACACGAATTTCAGAAAAAGTGCGACGCAGCGTTCGAATCCCTGCGCAAGCGCCTGCTCGAAATTGGCGACCAGCATGATTTCGAAGTCGAAGGCGGCGCCGGCAAGCTCGAAATCGAATTCGAAGACGAGGACGAAACTCGCTTCGTCATCAGCCCCAATACGCCGGTCCGGCAAATCTGGATTTCTGCTCTAACGACGAGTTTCAAACTCGGCTGGTCGGATTCAGCACAGGCCTTTGTGCTCGAAAAGACAGGCGAGACGCTGAATCAGGTAATGAGCCGCATCCTGACTGAAAAACTCGGCGAGCCGGTTCAAGTCTGATCTCGAATGCGCCTGCACTTCGGTCGGCTAACCTTCGGCTTACTCCTCGCAACCACAGCGGCGACGATATGTGCCTCTGCCGGCAATGCGCTCGTATCAGCTCAAGAGGCGCTGCCCAGTCCCGCAGCGGTCGTCAAACCACAAACATTCGTCTCACTCGAACCCGTCCCGCGCGGAAAATCGTTTGAAATAGCAGTGGTCGTCGAAATTGCGAAGGGTTTCCACATGAACTCTCACAAGCCGACCGATCCGTATCTGATCCCAACGACGCTCACGCCGCAGCCACCTGCCGGATTCGACGTCGCCGACACAATCTATCCCGGACGGGCATCAGGAAAAATTCTCGTTTTCGCCCAATAAACCGCTGAATGTTTACACCGGCAAGGTAATACTGCGGCTAAAACTAACAGCGCACCCCGATGCGGCGCTCGGCCCGACTACAATTCCCATCACGCTTCGCTATCAGGCTTGCAACGACACCACCTGCCTGCAACCCGTAAAGATTCCGGTCGATGCAAAGTTTCAAGTGGCCGCTGCCGGCACAAAGTCACACGCCGCCCACGCTGAAATTTTCACCGCCGCCGGGCATTAGCAACGGCTCAGCCGCTACCGAAATTCTACCTGCTCGAATCCAAGGCCCGTAAGCATTCGCGAAAGCGTGGTGCGCGCATTCTGGTCCGCCGTTTTCAGCACGCCATCCTGCAACGCGGCCTGCTGCAGTTGCCGTTCGGCTTCTTCGCGAACTTCGCTTTCCAGATTCGGATCCGGAGTCGAAAAAAGCCCTGTGTCGCGTGAGTAGACGCGCGTCCGCGCGTTGTCGATGCGCGTCGTAAATATTTCCGCCGCGGGGATGCGCAGTGAAATCGTCCGCCCGTGCACAGACACATCCGCCGGCTGCACTTTTCCCAGATCAACCCCGGCAATAACGTCTCCGTGGACAACGAGAAGCAACCGGTCACCGGCCAGAAATTTCGGCAGGTAAGCATTGTTACGCTCGCCCGACATAATTTTGTCCATTGTGTAGGAAACGGTTTCGAGTCGCTGTAGCTGCTGGATCTGGCGCACCACCGTGGGCTGATTCACATTGATTACGGTGGTACCGCTGCGGAAGAGGCTGATCAGATGAAGAAAGCCCATGCCCGTCGATGACCACACGGCGAGGCCAACCACGGCGAGCGCGATCCCCGCGCCCAGAAGAATTCCGCGCCCGGAAGCCGCTTCCGTTCGATGTTTGGCGGGACGAAGCTCATTACTCTACTCTTGCCTGAATCGCAGGATCTTACGTCGCAGAAATTAAAGGCAGCGCTTTCCGCAGCCGCGCGATTACCCGCTCCTTGCCCAGCGCTACCATGGTATCGAAAAGAGGAGGCGCCACAGCACGGCCCACAATCGCCACGCGCGTCGCATTGATCAGCAGACCTGCCTTCACTCCCTCGGCCGCCGCCACCGCACGCAAAGCGGCATCGCAAGCATCGTGATTCCATTCCGGAAGGCCTGCAAGTGCGTCAGCAAGCTTCGCGATGAGCCCCGGAATTTTGTCATCCTTCCAGAATTTCGCCCGCGCCTCCGGCTCATACTCGAAATCGTCCGTAAAAAACGCCCGTGCCCATCCCGAGAAATCGTGCAGCAAGACGCGTTCGCGGCCGGATCAAATCCACCGTGCGCGCAAACCATTCTTTCTCGGCGCCCGACCACGCATCTTTCCACAATCCGGCCCGCTTCAATTCCGCTTCAACATACGGCAGGACTTCTTCTACCGGAGGCTTCTGCAAATACTGCGTATTGAACCATTCGAGTTTCGCCCGGTCGAAAATCGCATTCGTACGGCTCACTCCCGAAAGCGAAAATCTCTCGATCAATTCCGGAGTCCGCATGTACTCCGCGTCACCGCCAGCCGACCACCCAAGCAGCGCCAGAAAATTCCGAAAAGCCTCGGGCAGAAATCCCTCATCCGCATACGAACCGACGCTCGTCGCACCATGCCGCTTCGATAGCCGCGTCCGATCCGCCCCGAGAATCAGCGGCACATGCGCGAAAATCGGGGGCTCGGCTCCAAGCGCCCGATAAATCAATACCTGTTTCGGCGTATTCGACAGGTGATCGGCGCCGCGAATGATATGCGTGATGCGCATGTCAATATCGTCCACCACCACGCTCAACTGATACGTTGGCAGCCCCGACGAGCGCAGCAGCACAAAATCTTCAATCTCAGCGTTCTGCACTTCCCGCGGCCCGAACACGGCGTCCTCGAATTTGGTGACGCCGGTCCGCGGAACCTTGAAACGAATCGCTCGCGGTATGCCCTGCGCTTCTTTCGCGGCCCGTTCCGCTTCGCTTAAATCGCGGCAATTGCAGGCAACCATCTTTTCCGCTTTCGGCGTTTCATCGTCGCCCTCGCCCTCTTGCTCCTCGTGCGCCGCATCGGCTCCCCCGTAGGCTACGGGCTTGCAGTAACACGCATAGGCCGCCCCGCTCGCCAGAATCTTCTCTCCGGCGGCGCGATACATTTCGAGGCGCTTCGATTGAAAATACGGCCCCTCATCCCATTCAACTCCCAGCCACCTCAGTCCCTCCAGAATGCCTTCAACAAGCTCAGGCCGATTGCGTTCCACATCGGTATCTTCGATCCGTAGCAGAAGCGTGCCACCCTCATGCCGTGCGAAAAGCCAATTAAAAAGAGCGGTGCGAGCGCCGCCAACGTGCAAATATCCCGTCGGAGAAGGAGCGAATCGCACACGCGGTTTTTGCGGAGAATTCATTCAGTCAATCCCTTCATGATTGGGAAACAATCCATCTTAGCGGATAGCCCTCGCGAAATCGAGAGAAGCGGAGCGGAAATAGATGAAACGACGGGAGTTGGTACGAGGGTACTGTTGACCGTTTTTGACCGCTCAGTCATAGTCATACTTGGATGCGGCCCTGCGCTCTCGGCCTGGAACTTCATGCCGATTGTGCGCCAAATCCAAGACTCGCCGGAGGTTGACCTCCACGAAACTCGACTGGACACGCCGCCGGAAGGCTGGCAATTTTCTGATATTCTCGGCGGAAGACCGCTGTTCATGAAAAAGGCGCCAAGTTGTTGAGCCATCTCAATCCGACCTCCGTTGTCCCGCTGGCGAGCGCCTTCCTGCTTGGAGTGTTTTTCGTCTACGTCTACCTGCAAAAAAGGCAGGAGTACCTGCTCGTGTGGTCTATTGGCTGGTTCCTGCTTGCTGCCCACTTCGTTCCAATGATGTTACCTCCTCAAATTACCGTGCCCAAATGGGTCTGGAGCGCGAACGAGTGGATTCTGGCGATTGCGGCTCTGTCTTTCTATTGTTCCGCGCGGCTCTATGGCCGTCTCACAGTCCACTTCCGCGCGATTTTCGCCGTCGCTGCTGCTTTGGCGGTTTGGGCTGTCGCGTTTGACCGCGGTTGGACACAGGCTCCTTTGGGCCTCTCGGTTACGCTGACCTTTTTCTTCGTCGCCCGCACATTCTGGGAAGAAGGCCAAAAGCAGGAATCTCGCGCCGATCTTCTGCTCGCGATCACATTCGTTTTCTGGGGTCTGATTCGCGTCGCTACCGTCCTTCAGCCGCGGTTCGGGGGCCGCTTCACCAACGTCAATCTGGTCCCGCTGGTCGCTTTGCCTGAGCTTTTCGCCGGCGTGCTGATGGTGATGGCCGTCTACGAAGAGGAGCGGCGCCGCGTCGAGCGAAATATGCTGGCGCTCTCGAACCTGAATCTTGCCACGTCCAGCTTCGTGGGCGGCGAAATTCAGAAAATGCTGGCGCAGGCGCTCGATCGCGTTCTGAATGTCGTGCGCATACCCGCGGGCGCTTTGTGCCTGCATTATGGCGATTCGGAAGGGCCCACCTCTGTCGTCGGCACCGGCATGGGCGATGCGTTCTGCTCCGCGGCACAGCAGGATGACCTTGACGAGTACATCGTAAATCTCGTGGCTCGACTCGGCGGCCTCGTGGTTCTTCGAAATCTCGCCAGCGATTCGGATTACCGCACGCTCGAAAAAGAAGAACAGTTCCAACACCTGCGCAAGCTGTTGCTCGAACAAGGCCTTCGAACCGTCGTGGGTATCAGCCTACAAGCCAAGGAGCGGGTCTTTGGAGTCTTACTGCTTGGAACCCCGGACAACCGCAATTTCACCGCAGCCGAGTTGCGGCTTTTGCTCGCGCTTGGCCACCAGATCGGCATGGCGGTTGAGAATAGCTACTTAATTCAGCAAACTGCCCGGCGCAGCGAAGAGCTTCACATCCTGAACGAAATTGGCCGCGCTTTAAGCTCCACGCTTCAGCCGGACATCCTCTTCGAGCGTATCTATTCGGAAATTCGCAGGTTGCTCGACGTGAGCAGTTTCTTCATCGCTTTCTATGACGGCAAGGCTGACGAAGTGCGATTCGAGATTGAAGTGTTGGACGGCGAACGGCAACCCAAACGGACGCGCCCGCCGGGAAATCACCTGGTTGAGTTCGTGGTCCGCGAGCGGCAACCGCTCTTGATCCGCGATCACTTCCACGATGAAACAGCGCGGCTCGGATTCGATCCCGCTCGCGAAGCAGGCTCGATCTGCGTGGTGCCTCTGATTCTTTACGACCGCGCCATCGGCGTGATGGCCGTGCACAGTCCCAACGAGCGCGTTTTCGACGAAGGCCACGTGGAGCTGCTGCGCGTTCTCTCGAGCGAAGCCTGCATCGCCATTGAGAATGCGCGCCTCTTCGCCGAAGAGCAGAAAAAATCGCGGCATCTTACCCTGGTAAACAATATTTCGAGCCATGCGATCACCACCCTGAATCCCGAAGAGATGCTCGCCAAAATCGCCTCCGAAATCGAGAATGGCCTCACCTACGATCACATCGGAATCGCCGTGCTCGATTATTCGGCGAAAGAGCTTGTGATTCAGGCGGAGGCGGGCGCACGGCACGACGCCATCGGCCGGCGCATTCTGCTGGGCGAAGGTCTCATCGGCCAGGTGGCGCGAACCGGGCAACTCGCGATCGTTCGCGAGGTGAACGCCAGCACTCCGCGCCTGATCGTGCCGGGAAGCGTCTCCGCGATTGCCTTGCCGGTGTCGTATGCGGACGGGCTCCTGGGCGTTTTGTATGTCGAGTCATCCGAGAAGTCCAGCTTCCCGGATGAAGAAGTCCTTGTCCTTCGTACTCTCGCCGATCTTTTTGCTGGCGCGCTGCACAATGCGCTTACGTTCCAAAAAGCGCAGGAACAGGCAATCACCGACGGGCTCACGGGCGTCAAAACTCACCGCTACTTGATGGAAACGCTTTCGCAGGAATGGAAGCGTTCCACGCGCGCAAACCGTCCCTTCTCTCTCGTGCTGATGGACCTGGATCGCTTCAAGTTTGTGAACGACTTTTACGGCCACCTCGAAGGCGACGTGGTGCTGCAGCGCGTCGGCCACATCCTCGAGCAGAATTGCAGGCGTTCCGACGTGGTCGCGCGATACGGTGGCGACGAATTCGTGATCCTGATGCCGGAAACCTCCGTAGAACAAGCCCGCCAGTTGGCGAGCAAGCTACGCGGCTGGATCGCGTCCGATCCGCTGCTGCGCGATAAAAATATTACCGCCAGCTTCGGTATCGCCGGCTTCCCGGTTCACGGGTCTACGCCGCAGGAGCTCATCCAGGTGGCGGACTCCTCGATGTACCTCTCGAAGCATCAGGGCGGCAATTCTGTTTCGAGCGCGGAGCAGACTGACCCGAACGATACGAAACGCTGGAAGAAAGATGTCCTCGAAGCCTACCTTGGCGTCACCCTCAAGCGCCTGTTTTCCACTGGACCGGAAGCGTTCGACGAAATCTACCGCCGCCTGGAACAATTCACGCGTTCGCTCACGGAACAGGGTGCGGGGAACACCGCCGAGTCGTTGCCGCCGGCTGTGGTGGAAACCGTAACTTCGCTCGCCCTCGCGATTGACGCGAAAGACCACTATACGCAGGGCCATTCGCAGAAGGTTTCCGCGTACGCAGTGATGATCGCAGAGGCTCTCAGCATGGACGCGTCGGAAGTGGAAGAGATACGCCTTGCAGGCTTGCTGCATGACATCGGCAAGGTGGGCATTCCCGAACCGATTTTGAACAAGTCCGGACCGCTCGACGCCACCGAGTGGGAAACCATGAAAACGCATGCGGAGCTGGGCGCGAAAATTCTGGAACCGCTCGAGGCAATGAAACGCATCCGGCTGATGGTGCGGCACCATCACGAGTTCTACGACGGCACCGGGTATCCGGATCGCATGGAGGGCGAACGCATTCCATATGGCGCGCGCGTGATCGCGATCGCCGATGCCTACGACACGATTACTTCGGAGCGCACCTACAAGAAAGCGCGGACTCCCGAGGACGCGTTCCTCGAACTTGAACGTTGCGCTTCCAATCAATTCGATCCCTCGCTCGTGCGCGTGTTCATCGAAACGATGCGCCGGGCCCCCCGCCAAACCGTTGAGGCCGGCGTAGGCGCTTCAGAACATCCCAGCGATTCAGCGCTGGCGTAGAAATACGCCTGCTTCCCGCCACGCTGGACGCGAGAAATCCTTCCCGGTAAAGTCTCTTGTGGGCGAATTTGTGCGCGCCGGAGACGATAATGCGAACTGCGGTGGTGAAATGGTCGGGTCAAGAGGAATTTCTCGCTACGATGCCTTCGGGCCAGACTGTGCTCTTCGACGCCGCGAGTGAGCATAAAAAGGGTCCCAGCCCGAAGGAAACTCTGCTCGGGGCGCTGGGCGCTTGCACCGGAGTTGATGTGGTTTCGATCTTGCGAAAAAAACGGCAAGACCTCCGTTCGCTCGAAATAAGCATTTCCGGCGAAGACGCGGACGAGCCGCCTCAGGTCTGGACGAAAATCGAAATCGTCTACCGGCTCGCGGGTAAGCTTGACGACAAAGCCGTTCGGGACGCCATCGCGCTGAGCGAAACGAAATATTGCTCGGTGGCTGCGATGCTTGGAAAAACCGCAAAAATCACTTACCGCTACGAAATCATTCCCGTGGACTAACTTACCGCGATTACAATTCCCGGCTTCGCGCTTGTCTTGCTGGAGCGCGATTGCATACAATCGCCGGATTATCCCGGGTAAATGGAGAGTGTAATGGGCCGACGCCTTGCCGCGAAGATCACCGGAGTGGCCGGATACGTTCCGCCGCGCGTGGTGACCAATTTCGATCTCGAGAAGATCACCGATACCACCGACGAATGGATTCGCACGCGCACCGGCATTATCGAACGGCATTACGCCGATCCGGGCATGGCCAGCTCGCATCTGGGAACCGAAGCAGCGAGAAAACTGCTCGAGGCAAACGGTGTCCCTGCGGCAGAAATTGAAATGATCGTTCTCGCCACGGTCACGCCGGACATGTTGTTTCCCTCCACGGCTTGCCTGATTCAGGATCGTCTGGGCGCTTCGCAGGCCTGGGGATTCGATCTTTCGGCGGCGTGTTCCGGGTTCGTCTATGCCCTGACCGTGGGCGCGCAGTTCGTCGGGGCAGGCTCGCACAAGAAAGTGCTGGTGATTGGCAGCGACGTGATGACGTCGATTCTCGATTTCAAGGATCGCGCCACCTGCGTCTTGTTCGGTGACGGCGCGGGCGCGGTTCTCGTTGAGCCGGCAGCGTCGGATTCCGAGGGCATCATTGATTTCGTGAACGATGTGGACGGTTCGGGCGGCTGCAATCTTTATATGCCGGCAGGCGGCTCGCTGCATCCCTCGTCGCACGAAACCGTGGACAAACGCATGCACTACGTCCATCAGGAAGGCGCGCAGGTTTTCAAATACGCAGTGCGGCGTATGAGCGAGCTGGCCGTCGAGGTTCTCGAGCGCAATGGGCTGACGAGCCGCGACCTCGCTCTTGTCGTGCCGCATCAAGCGAATCTGCGCATCATTCGCGCCATGCAGGAGCGCCTGGGCGTGGACGATTCGAAGATCCTGATCAACATCGACCACTTCGGCAACACCACCGCCGCCACGATTCCGCTGGGGCTGATGGACGCGCTCGAGCAGAAGCGGCTCCGCAAGGGCGATTTGGTTCTTTTGATCTCCGTGGGCGCCGGATACACCACAGGCGCCATGCTGCTGCGTTGGGCCTACTAGGGAGTGACTTCGGTGCGCAGATGCTTGGCCAGCCTTTCGATGCGCTTCAGATTGTCCGTGAGGTCCTTGGGGTACTGATTCTTCGTCACTAACTCGATTTGGGCAGGCACCCCATCCGCTAGCTTCTTTAGTTCGTCCGCCTCCTGCTTCACCTGATCCACATTCATCTTCCGGCTGCGCATCTCCATCGGCGGCTCGACCGGCTGATTCGATTGCTGGTCGGCTGTGACGATTCCGGGCGGCTTGGCGCGCTGGTGAGAAGTCGTCGCGAGAGGAAATATAAAAAGTATGCAAAGCCACAAAGGAAATTGCCGCATAAAGCCTCCTTTGTGCGGAGCGTTCAATCACAGTAACGCGACGTTGCAAATTCGCAAAGCAAAAACGCCAATGGCTCCGGTCGCCCGGAGCCATTGGCATATTCAGATCACCGAAACCGGATCGCCGAGGGAGCAGCGATCCGGCTGAGGGCTAGAATTGAAGTTTCAACCCCCACTCAATCGTCCGTGGAGCGCCGAACGCGAACACGCCGGTGCCCGCGCCGATGCGATCGGGACGCGGATTCGCGACTGTGTTCGGCCCAGTGCCGTTGATTGAGCCTGGAGTGCCCGTTAGCTGAGGGTTCAGGATGCTGGCTGCCGAATCATAGTTGGCGAAGTTAAAGGTGTTGAAGATGCTGACACTCGGAATGATTGTCAGCCTCTCGTGCCAAGCATGCCCGACCCAGCTGAAGGTCGTATCGAAGTCCTTCAGCCAACCGTAACCCACGTTGTTGGCAGGAGGCACTCCGATCGGCTGAGCCACCGCGTGGAGGGCCTGAAGATTGGCGAGCGATAGCAAGCCCGCGTTAATGAGCTGTTGGCCCGCTGGCGTGGGAAGCCCGGCGATGTTGGTGTTGTAATTGTTGATTGCGTTTGTCAGACCGGCCGGCCCGATTTGGCGCATGAAGGCACCCACCTTGTAGAGCGAGTAATCGCAGGTGCCGCCCATGGTGCCGCATGATGAGCTCGTCTCTGCACGGGGAAGCGGGTTTCCAATCTGCCCGGTGCCGATGTAATCGGTCTTGAAAATTCCACCGGCTGCGCCGATGTTGTTGCCGCCATTCACCGGCAGAGTAAAGGGCGTACCGGCAAAAGGCGACCAGAAGTGGGAAACGATTCCGATCCGGAAGCCAAGCGGCAAATCGGCGTATCCACCAATGTTGAACTGGTGGGTTCGGTCAAGAGAGCCCGGCCCAGACAGTGAGTTGGGATTGCGATTGTCGAGAGCGTTGTTCACGAAATCCTGGTCGCCTCCTGCTGCGCAGGTCGGGCTGCAGGTGTTGGAACCTGAGTTGACGAAACGCGACAGGCTGTAGGCGAACTGGAAATTCATGTACTTGACGCCGCGGAAGGGATGACTGACGTTCTGCGCCAGCTTGATATCCAGTCCGTTGTAAACCGAGCGGCCAGCCGAATGGTACTGATATAGGCCGCCGACGTTCGGATTGATTCCGCCAAAGGCGCACTGATTCAGAGCTGGTGAACCATCAGGCAACGACGTATTCGTAGCACACGCCCCGATGCCCGCGTCATAGGGCGAATCGAGGCCTGCGCTGGAATAATTTCCAAGTGTTGCTCCTGCGGCGACCGCACAATTGATGCCTGCTGAACCAGCCGGGCAGCCGAAAGAGCTGTTTACAAGGTTAATCGCGTTCGACGCGGCGGTTTTGTTGAAGTATGCAACGTCTCCAGTGTGATTGATGTCGGTTCCGATCAAGTAGTGCAAGCCGACGTTGCGGATGTAATCCGCTGTGAGGATCAGTCCCGGCCGCAACTGTCGCTGCAAGCCCACGTTCATTTGGAACGATCGTGGCGACTTGTAGTTGGGGTCGAGCAGACCGGTGGTGAGCAGGCTGCCGTTCTGGATCCCCGAAGGAATAAATGCTCCATTGGAACCGCCGTGGGCATAAGACGCCTGATACTCGGTCTGGAAGTTACCGAGGCAGGTTGCAAACGTCTCACCCGCGCAGGTGCCTCCCGTAGGTCCGACTGTGGCGCCGATCGGCGTCGAGCAAATCGTCGTTGCAGTAGCTTTCGTGGGACCACCGAGGAAATGGGTGCTGCCATCTCCAAAGACAACACTGCCCGGCCCGAAAGCGCAGGCGTTCTGCACGACGTTGAACGCTCCGTTCTGAAGCCGCAGCAAGCGATCAAACAGAATGTCGTTGAAAACAGTGTTGTCGTAGTAGATTCCGGCTCCGGCGCGGAACACCATCTTGCCGTCGCCCTTGGGATCCCAGGCGATGCCGGCCTGCGGACCGAAATTCTTGTTCGGCTGATTCACGGTGTTACCGGCACCCGGAAACACCGCATTCAGCGCAGGAAGAGGTCCCAGATCGCTATCGGTGCGGCCTGTGTCGCGGACGTATCGGACGCCGTACGTGAGCGTCAAATTCGGTTTTATCTTCCAGCTATCACCGATATACGCTCCCAGCCGGTTGTCCGGACCGAGACCGCCATTCGGCTTGCCAAAGCGTGAAAGTTCCGTGAACGCGCCTTGGCCGTTCCCGACGAGAGCGATATCCGAAATATAGTTCAACGGGCACGCGGCGCCGGTTTGTCCGCCCGGGCACGTCAAAGTGCCAGGAGCAGAGAGGTTGACGCTGTCAGCAATCGGGGCGATACCGAAGAAGCTGGCGTTGGTCCAACCAGTGATGCGGTTGTAGCCGATGCCGTAACGAATGATGTGCGCGCCCCACACCTTGCTGCCGTCGTATTTAACCTGGCGGTCGCTCTGGATTGTCGACTGCGGAGCCAGGAAACTGGGGCCGCTCTGAAAGCCGGTGCCTCCCAGAATGATGCCGACGGGAAGATCTGCGAAGGGCAAGTTGCTTCCCTGAACAGCGTCTCCGATTACGTTCACGAACTTCAGATATTCCGCACGGAAGCTGTGGGTGTATTGCCCGGTAGTGAAGTCGACGCCGCCCACCAGGTTCTTCGTACGGTCGCGATTGTCGTAAATCGCATAGTTCGCCGCTCCGCCGAAGTTTCCGACGTCACTCGCTTGCCAGTAGCTGAAGCGGCCAAACGCATGAATCGTCTTGGTCGCCTGCCAGTCCAGCCGACCGAGAAGATTGTTGTCGTGGAATGGAGCTGGGAAGGTGCCATTGAACGAATTCAGATTCGTGCCGCCGCCACCGGGAATCGAAGAAATAAGAACACCGCCAGCGTCATGAGCAAGAATTCTCTCGCCATCGGCGAAGAAGAACAGCTTGTCCTTGATGATCGCTCCGCCCACATCGCCGCCATACTGGCTGCGCTGAAACTGAGCGCCGCCCGGATATACCGCTGCTTGCGAGTTGTCGCGGAAAAGACCGAAGCCTTCTCCGTGCAGTGCGTTCGTTCCGGACTTCGTCGCAACGTTTACGGCGCCGCTGGACGTAAGGTCATTCGAAAGATCCAAGCTCGATTGCGCAAGCTGGAATTCAGCGATGGCGCTTGATGGTACGCCCGTGGTCGTGGTGCCGACGTTCTCGTCGCTGACGTCCACGCCGTCTACCGAAATGCGCGCGCTGCGGCCATAACGCCCCCCGAACGAAATCGACGAGAAACCAATTTTCGTCGGATCGAAATTGCCGCCGTCTTGAATCTGAACGCCGGGTTCGAGTTGCGCCAGGTCGAGGAAATTCCGGCCGTTAATCGGCAAATTCTCGATCTGTTGTGTAGTCAAGCTGCCAGAAACTTGCGCCTGGTCTGTATTCACGGCGATCACTTGGCCGCTCACTTCCACGACCGTGCTCGAGGCGCCCAGCTCAAGCTTGATCGGCGCGCTCGACACCTGGTTGATCTGCACGACGTAGGTTCCGGTCACGGTCTTGAAGCTCGGCGCTTCTACCCGAACCGTATAGTTTCCCGGCACGAGCGAACCCGACGTAAAAGTGCCGGCTGACGTCGTCGTCGTATCGAGCACCGCGCCGGTATCCTTATTGGTGATCGTCACCTTCGCATTAGGCACCACGCCGCCCTGCGGATCGGTCACCACTCCCTGAATGCTTCCTGCTTGTACGTTCGATTGCGCGTGAGCCGGCTGATAGCTGAGAAGCAGCACAGCCAGCAGCGCGAACGTGAACGCTGTGAATCGCTTCCAGTTCATACATCCTCCTGAAGACCTGCCAAGAATCGAATGTCGTAGAAAATTCCCGCCGCGCACTTGGAAAAATATCCCCGCGGCGTGTATGGCACGTTGATGCCCAGCTTCGCGCAAAAATACGGTTTTAATTTTCAGTCACTTACAGGGTTTTTCTTACAGGCGGGAGCGCACAGTCCGAATTTCCATAGAAGACCGGATTTCGGCGCGTATGAAGAAAATTCGGATTTGTAGAATGTTATGAGATTCAGAATTGCAAATTTCGTAGAAAACTTTCCGTAGAAAGTACTAAGTGGTTTGCCCTAGTTAGCGCTCTTACGATTTAGCCGCGACAACTTCTCTCAGTCTTTTGCGCTGCCCACCAGTTTTTCCACTTCGTCCGCTTCCTTCGGAATTGCGGCCGAAAGATTTTCTGGTGCGCCGTTGGTGATGAGGATCGTATCTTCCACGCGATAGTGCATGTGTTTATCGGGGAATTCCACGATCGGCTCTACCGTCACAACCTGTCCGGCTTTAATCGGCCCACTCGGGCGCATCACGTCATGTGTCGCAAGCCCGACGAAATGTCCGGGATATCCATACCATTGATTGCCAATGCCGGCTTTGTCGAACACAGCTTTCCCCGCGGCATTGGCTTCTTCGTAAGTGTGTCCGGGAGTGAGAAGGGCAATGATCGCCTTCTGGCAATCCAGATCGACCGCGTACCACTTCGCTTGTTCGGGCGCGAATTTCCCGCTGATATTAAATGTGCGCGTGATATCCATCGTTTCGTGATCGAGTGAACCGGCAAAATCGAACACGACGAGTTCGTTGGCTTCGATCTTGTGGCGATTCGAAAAATAGTGCCACGTGTTGATGTCGTTGCCGGAGCCGACAATCGCCAGATACGACGCGCCTTGCGCGCCGTGGTCGAAATCGTAGAAATAGGCGCGCGCTTCGATCTGATATTGATACATTCCCGGATGCGCGTGAGCGATTGCGTCGCGATTTCCTTCGGCGCTGATTTTCCCGATGCGGCGCAGCACTTCGATTTCTTCCGGCCGCTTGATGTTGCGCATTTCGTCGATCACGGGAGTCATGTCGCGCAGGTGCGCCATGGCGTAGCGTTCGGCGAGCAGTTTTGCCGGGGCGAGATCGCTCGGAATCGGCTCGTGATAGGGATGCGCGAATTTCCAGGCGTGGTCGCGGCCAACTTCGGGACGCGCGCCGTCGGCTTTATCGGGGAAGCCAAGCCGCAGCCACAGATCGGGCGATACCGCCGCGCGCGAGCGCATAGGAAAGCGCGGTGTCGAGATCGGAGACCGGCAACACCACTTTGTAGCCCAGTGCCTCGCGATCCGCGGGCGTGAGCGAGAGCAAATTGGGCCCGTACACTTGAGCCGTACGCCCTGCCTGCGCGGGCTCAAAAATTGCGGTGGTGCCCTTCTCGACGTCCATCAGCATTACAGCGCCGGGATCCTGCAAGCCGGTGAAATAGTAGAAATCATTGTCTTCGCGATAGTGCGTGGACTCGGGAATTTCATTGCGGGCAAAAAGGATTGCGTAGCCGGTTTTCAACTGCTTGGCCAAATCGGCGCGGCGAGCGGCGAATGCCTGGGGGCCGCCGAGATCGTCGATCGCCTGCTTGTCGGTATATTGCGCCGCAGCGGTGCCGCAAAACAGCAACACGACAATCGCGCATATCCATCCGCGTAGCAAATGTCTGCTTTCAAATCCCATCCGCGCCATCGCATTCCTCCGGAAATGATTTGTACGAATTCTATTTTCAAGTGGACGGAGCTTATCGCAGAAGCGCAAGCCGGAAAAGAAGTTAGATGCCGGTTGGCAGCGCTAGCTTGGATGTGCTTTTTCGGGCGAAGAGTTCGGGTAAATTTAGAAATTCGCCAATAACAAAGACTTCTCGCCATCGTGAGCGCAGCGCGGTCTATGCGTCCCGGATTCTCACGGGGCGAAGGATCTCAGCTGAAAGACCTTGGCACAAACACCTAATGAACACTGCGTGATCGCCGGCCCGCATCAATCGCCTGCGAAGCAGTCGCCGGCTGCAATTTGGCCCCCATGGAAGCGCCGAAGGTGATCGCTTCGCGCGTCTTCGCAAACGGCGCCGAATCGATGAACTTCACGGTATCTCCTTCGCGTTCGACTCCGAGTTCTTTCCACAATGCATCGAGATCCACCGGATAAGGCTGATTTTTCATTTTCTGATAAAGCGGCATCAGGACAGAAACTCCGGTAGCCGCGTCGCCGGCCGTGAGCGCTTTCTCGATCGGCCAATCGTAGCGGATCTCCCCGCCGGCGTTCAGGATTCCGCGCAACGCGTCGTCGAGGCCTTTGCGGTTGTTCGTCTGCTTGTGAATTTCTATGTCCGCGAGGAAGCAGAAAAGCGCGCCGCCCCAGTACGTTCGACCCCAGGTGTGCGTGTTGTCGAGGCCTTCGTCACCTGGTTGCGGCAGTCCTTGATGCAGGTCGCGCACCAGTTCAAACCACATTTCATGAGCGTCCATGTGCTTGGCCCGCACGCGCGCAATCGGCTCCACATATGTGGCGATTCCCTCCTCGATCCAATGGTGTTCATCCGCCATCGAAGGGAACGCGAGATGCACCATTTCGTGTGTCAGCATCCAGTCGGAGTTCAGCCCGTTCACCGTCGTTTCCCTGCCCACGTGGATCGAAATGCGTCCGCCTTCTCTTGCGCCGAACGTCTTTCCTCCGCGCACGCCTCGGCCGTCTGCTGGAATAATTCGAAGCGCGACTTCAGGGACGGGAAAGCGCTGCGTAGTAGGTCGAGACGGAATCCGCTGCCATGCGCACCCACTGCATCAGCTCCTCATTCGAAAGCTGCATCGGGCCGCTTTCGATATGCACGTCGATTCGCGACGAGCCAACCACGACTGTAGACGTCATCTCATCCGCCGGGACACATGATGCGGGAACCAGGAGCAGAAGGAAGAATACCGGAATTAGAATTCGAAAGCTGCTACTGCGGGACACGATGAATTGCGAAAGGGCCGGAGCGCGTGCTCATCACTTAATAGGATGCGACGAAAAGGCGTTTTGCTGGAACAAAAAATCAGAGCCGCATCGAAAATATATGTGAGGTCAGCTGTTGTCAGCTGTTGTCAGCTATTGACCTGGCCCCGATTCGCGTACTTCTTCTCGATGAGGTAATCGAGGGCGATCTTGCCGGGTCCGAAGATCAGGATCACCAGGGCGACGGCGAGGTAGATAAATGGATCCGCGTTATAAAACTTGGACGGATCGGAGAAAAAAGAAGATAGCGCCTCACGGTCGGATGTGAGGTACGCCGTGAGCATGTCAATCACAAGGCCCAGCGCCGCCACCCGCGACAACAGACCTACCGCCAGCAGAATCCCGGCGACGAATTCGAACGTGGAGACAAATGTGGCAGTGGCTCCCGGCGCCGGAAGGCCAAGGCTGGCGAAGAACTGCGTGACGTGCGGGAGATTGTGAAGCTTTCCCCACCCGTTCAGCGCAATGCCAGCCGGCCAGAGGCCGAAATAGACGCGGATACATAGCAGGAGCGCCGACTGCAAGCTTGACGCCGCTCGGACCAGCAAGCCGTACAGGTTTTGGATTTGTTCCCGCGGGCCGCTCATTTCTTTTTCGCTGTCATGGAGCGGCAGAACCACCCCAAGGTAGACCAGGTCTGAAACCAGCTCTGAATTTGCGCGGGCCTGTCTTCCGGCGCGATCGAGCTCTTGCGCAGAGCGGAGCCGACCGCGCGGCTTAGCGTCTTGCCTGCGCGCAGTTCCCTCAGGATCAGGAATTCTTCGCGCTCCAGGCGCCGGAAATACACCGAATCATCAAGGCGGTGCACGGCAAGAAAAATCGTCGAAGGTTTCAGCCGCGCCACCGCGCGCACGCGCTTCTGCTTGTGTCGCTCGTTGAAAGCGTTGCTGGCGAAATCCGTGTCCTCTTCGTGTTTCTTCAATTCAATCAGAAGGTCATCCACCGGATAGTGCAAGTCGAGAAGATGGATATAAGGCTGCAGCTGCAAACGCAGCGTCTCTGGATCAGCTCCCGCGAGATCTTCGGGTTTCAAAGCGGGTTCTGCCTTTCCGTCGAAAGCATCAATATCGGCCCATTCCAGCCGGACCATGTCGAGTGCCAGCTCTCGGCGGGAGCCGGTCCATTTCGGATTCTTGCGCAGCCACGCTTCCAATTTTGACCCGAGGTTTCGCAGCGTGAAGGATGTCGAAGGACAATCGTTGATGTACGCCTTGGCGGCAGCGTCGAATTTGCGCTCACCAAGGACAGCTCGGAGCCCTGGAAAATCCTCAGCAAACGCGGAAAGCACTCGAAACCAATATTGCCGGTTGTAGATTTCCAGGCGCTCAAACGAAGTGAGCCGGTCATTCGGCTTGATGATGTCCGCAGCGACTTTACGGAGCGACCGGCCGTCAGGCGCCGTCGGGCGCATGCGCTCGGCTGGAGTGAGAGGCGTCATCACCGCGCGAGCCATTCGGCGCTGGATGCTTAGAAGACTCATACGGCGGTGGCGAGCGAGGCACTCGCGAGAAACTTATTGGCCTTCAGCGCTTCGTCGTGAACTTCCTGAAACGAGGGAATGCTGTCGTCCCATTCCAGCAGCGTCGCCGTGTGGCCCACGCGTTCAATGGCGCGCTCGTAGAGCTTCCATACCGGATCGATCACCGGATGATCGTGCGTATCGAGAATGTATTTCTTGAATTTCGAATGACCGGCGATATGAATCTGCGCCACGCGGTCCGCCGGAACGCTATTCACGTAAGTGAACGGATCGAAGCTGTGGTTCTTCGACGATACGTAAATGTTGTTCACATCGAGCAGAATCCCGCAATCCGCCCGCTCCACCACTTCATTCAAAAACTCCCACTCGGTCATTTCCGAGACGTGGAACTCCGCATAGCTGCTCACGTTTTCCACTACTACCGGTGTCTCGATAAAATCCCGTACCTCGCGAACTTTTTGCGCGGTGATGCGAGCCGCTTCAAACGTGTACGGCATCGGAAGCAGGTCGTGCGTATAGCGGCCATCCACGCTGCCCCAGCAGAGATGATCGGAGACCCACGGCGTTTTCGTCCGCTTCACCAATTCCTTCAATCGCCGCAAGTGTTCGCGGTTGGGCTTTTCCGCCGAGCCGAAATACATCGAAACGCCATGCTGCACCACGCGATACTGCTCGAGAATCTGATCGAGAATCCGCAGCGGCCGTCCGCCGTCAATCATGAAATTTTCAGAGATGATTTCGAACCAATCCACCACCGGCTTCTTCGTCAGAATGTGGTGATAGTGCGGCGCGCGCAGTCCGATTCCCACGCCGTAATCCGTGAATCCGTTGAACCGATTTGCAGGCATCGAATTCCCCAAGTAGATAAAGCAAGTCTAGATAGAAAGAGGGCCGGAGAATTCTTGCCGGCCCTCCGTCAGGTAACGCGGTATTGCTTCAGCGGGTCACTACTACGACGGCATCTTTGAGCCGTCGGTTGCGCAACCGCCCTTGCCCTTGCAAGAGTTCTTGCCCTTGCAACCGTTGTCGCTCGACTTGCAGCCGCCCTTGCCCTTACAGGAATTCTGGCCTTTACAGGCGTGCTTTTCCTTCACCTTGTTGTCGTCCATCCTGCGTGCTGAAGGTGTTGCCCTTCGCGCTCGAGAGAAGGTTCGACGCCTGCACCGTTACCGCAGTCCCGGCCAACAAACCAGCCAGCGCTGCTCCTGCTACCAAGCTCTTCTTGGACTTTGTCATGTTTCCACGTCCTCCTGTCGATTTGGACTGCAACCGCCCTGATGCTAGTACGTCGCCCCAATGCATTTGGATTGGCTTACTGGTTGTCGAGACTGGGTTCGTTCCAAGCCCCTCGCACGGCGCGAGAAGCTGGCGGGAGCATAATCCAGTTAGCAGGTCTGTAACAATAGGTAAAGCACCGCATGGCCGAGTACCAGACCAGCATAGAACTCGGTCGGCTGCAATCGCCGGCTTTTCAGGTCAGTATGGTTCAGGCCGCAGGCCAGATTTGATTCAGAATCATCGCCAGTCGGAAGCCGGCCTTTGCTAGCTGCTCTTCGATTGTGCGACTTACGAAGGTCTGATACTGCGGTCCCACTTTTTCCCTCAGCTTCAGCATTCGCTCGGAGATCTCGTCCGCATCGGCACAGGAGTTCACCGGCTCGGGTGTTTCCACCGGGATCTTTCGATTGAGCGCTCCATACGTCGTTTGTTCGGCCGCCTCGTGGCTTTCCCACGCCCAATTGTCGAAGTTCACGCCCTCTTCTTTCCACGTCGCGAACTGAGGCTTGAACCTTTTCTCGATAGCGGCGGCGAACTGCTCGACGGTCTCGCTGCCGGCGATGCGCTCGACAAGCTGCGTGTCCCAAACTCCGTGGAGATTCAACTGGTAGGTCTTGCTGATCTGATCGGTCTCTAAGGGCTTTTGCCCGAAGTACGTGACCGGGACGCAGTTCCCGCCGCGGTCATTGTTCGTCGTGCAGTGCAGCGGCTGATGAATGTCGCCCGCGAAATGGATGATGAACCGCAGCGCGTTCGCTCGCGCAGCCGGATCGCTCGCTGGATCCTTGAGAATCTTCACCTGCTCGGAGAGGGCAAGGGTGATGCAGCTTTGCACCGCGTCGCATCTGTAGGTTCCTTCTTGCGGCGCCGCGAGGGATGTCGATAAAATGCCAGCCCGCGGTTTCGGGATGTCCTTTGCGGTAATCGTCGGCCCACGTTGCGGCGTCTTCGATTGGATCGGTTGCGATAGGCTTGCAATAGCGGTCAAGAGTTGGATCGACAGGATTCTCAGTGAGAATCTGATTCACCATCGCCAGCGCGTGAGGATTCAGGTTCTGCTTGGCGATGAGTGCGACTGTTTGATGGCCTTCGCAACCCCACGCGAGCGCGCGAGGACAATGCAACAGACCGAAACCAAATACGAGAGCGACGAGAATTCCCAGACGGGCCCGATTCAGGTTAGCACCTCATTTTGAGTGCCCCAGTTGGAACACAATGCCTCGCCATGAATTCTATTCGGTCGAGCGCGCGGAAAATAGTCTTCATTTGCGGCGAATAATCATAGATGCAGACTCTTGCATTGGCGTGGGTCGCATGCCCCAAAAACCCGGTTTTTCCGTGTATTAGAAATTTGCATCTATTTGATTCTATGACTCTTACAAAAATCCTAATCGCGGAACCGTGTATTAAAACAAGCGCGGTTTGCACATATCGCAGGCTACGGACAAGGCTTAGAGAGATTTACAGAGTTTCGTGCATTGAGGCGAAGGCCTAAGCGAATTTAGAGTGCGGATAAGGAAGAAATGATCACCCAAGAGGGGAGCGGCTAGATCCTGTTCTGGAGTGACTGCACACGGTGGCCCTTCGCGGGCCTTTGCAGTTTGACCGCGTTGGAAGCCACTTCTGGCCGCTCTTCCTCGCTTGTGGACCCGACCATATTCAGCGAACTCAGCGGTTCCCGGCACAACCGAGGTCGGGGTCGTGCACCTAGGGCGCTCGCCCAACGAGCCCCCATCGGACCCAGGGCTTTCCGCCTGGGCTAACTTATGCCGCGCCTACGGGTCTTGAGTTGCATCGATCGCGACGCGGTGCTCCTAGCGGAGTCGTCTGAAGCCTACGCTACTGAAAGGCAATCCTGCCAAGCATCGCGTTTGGGCACGGGCCGCCACGGCGCGTCCCAGACATGCCGTGACCTACTGTGAAAGACGACGGCTACTGCGCTGCTAGTCCCAGGCGCCTAGGATGCGGCGCAGGAGGATTAGTTCGCCGATGTGGTACGCGTTGTGGTCGGCGGCTAGCAGGGCTTGGCGCAAAATAGTTGGGCCGTCGCCATGGGGGATTTTCGCGAATAGGTCGGTGGATTCGTTGTTTATGAGATCGCAGAGAGATTTGCGATCAGCGCGAAATGCGGCGGCGCTTTTCTCCCAGGCTTTTGCGTCGCCCGGTTCGGGCGATTTCGGCCAATAGCCCTCCGGGAATTCAGGCGATTTGTGTTTGGCGTTGCGCGCGAACTCGAGAATGTCCCACTGCGCGATGCGCAGATGCTCGAGCATTTCCCACGGCGAATGGGCCGCACCCTTCGGGCGCTTGCCTTGCAGGTCGGCGGGCAGGTCTTTCACGGCCGTTTCAAAGTTTGCGTGGGCTTCGCTGTCGCTGAGAAGTTTTACGAGTTGTTCGCGGAGTGCTTTGTCCTGGTTGGTGCTGGTTGCCGTTGCGGTGGTCATGGTTGTTCCTCCCTTTTTTCGATTGGATGATGGTGTCTTTCGATTCGATTGAGTGAATTTCAGCGCCGCCGTTGTTTCAGTAGGGGCACGGCATGCCGTGCCCGAATGCGCCAACCACGATCGCGTTCGCCATCCACCGAAACCGCGCAACCAGTGTTCGCCCTTGAATCTCAATCGTGACAAATGGCTAGACCACGCCAAGGTCGTTTGCCGGGCACGGGCAGTGCCGTGCCCCTACTGCGAAATGGCAGCGGCCATGCGGTTCGGGAATTTCGGGCGATCTTCCGGGAGCGGCCAGAAGGCCGATAAAATCGTGCTTTGGTGCTGCGGTTGCGGTCATTTTTGCGTCCTCGATAGACTAAAATGTACTTCAGGGGCTAAAGCCCCCGATACTGGTCACGTTTATGTCGCCCCTGAAGGGGCGACCTACAAAGCGTCGGACGGAGCTGACGCTCCGGCACTGGAATTCGTGAGACGGCCTACTTGGCTGTTATAGGGTGGAAGCGGAGGCGGGGTCTTGGCAAAAATTGCGGTCGAATTGGAGCAGGCTTTGGCGCGGCGGGCTGCCACGGGCGCCGCGGCCTGTCATCCGACTTGCCGCGTGCTGGCGCGAGGTGATGGCTGGGCTGTGCAGGATTTGATTTGCGCGTCTGGCCCGCAGGATCCGATTTTTGAGGAGCGGCACGGCGATGTGACGATCGCGATGGTGCTGGCAGGAACGTTTCAGTATCGCGGATCGGCTTGTCAGAGTTTCGCGAACGGGAGTTCGGCAAAAGTGAGATCGGCGAATGGCGCGATTCGCAATGAGCTGATGACCCCGGGCTCGCTCCTGTTGGGCAATGCCAGGCAAAGTTTTGAAGTAGGTCACGAGCACGCCGCCGGCGACCGGTGCCTCTCGTTTCAGTTTGCGCCGGAATATTTCGAGCGAATCGCGTCCGATGCGGGCGTGAAGAAAAAGTGAACGCGGATTTCGCGTGCTGCGGCTGCCTCCGCTGCGCGAATTGTCGTCGCTGATTGCGAGGGCGCGCGCAGGCTTGGAATATTCGGCCGATACGCCGTGGGAAGAGTTGAGCGTTGAACTCGCCGCCGCGACGGTGCGAGTGGAACGCGGAATTTCATCGCGCGCGGAGAACGCGCCGCCGAGTGCGATTGCGCGAGTGACGCGCAGCGTGCGCGCGATCGAGCGGCGTCCGGATGGCGCCTTGGGATTAGGCGGCCTGGCGCGCGAGGCAGGATTAAGCCCGTATCATTTTCTGCGCACGTTCGAGCGCTTGACGGGAATTACGCCGCATCAATATGTGCGTCGAGCGCGCCTGCGCGACGCAGCATCGCGTCTCGCGGCGGAACGCGAGAAGGTGCTGGATATTGCGCTCGATTGCGGTTTCGGCGATGTGTCGAATTTCAATCGAGCGTTTCGAGCCGAATTTGGTTTGAGCCCTTTGGCATGGAAGCTGCGAGCAATACCACCTACCCAGCGAACCTACGATTTAGCCCGAGCAATGCCGTTTCCGCCGCGTTACTAGGTAAAGCGCAGTTAATTACCCGCATGGTACTATTCGCTAAAGCCGGAACCCTAATACGGCTTGTCGAAATCTGAACGCATAGAGCAAAAAGGAACGGAGCATATGCAAAGGGGCAATTTGCTGCTCGCTTCGTGTGCGACGGCTGCTATCTGCACGGCCGCTGCGAGCGGAGCGAACGAAAGGAGACAGCTGCGGGAAGATGTGGCAGAACACGCTCGCTCAGAACGATATTCACTCGTGGATGCGGAATGGCACAAGAACGCCAACGACACGTGGGACGCGATCAATTTCGAGGATCGCACGAGCCGGCAGGTGAAGCTTAAGTATGGCATCACGAATGGAATGCCGGCGTGCGCGAGTCATCGCGGGCGTTACGAGATACGGTTTCATTCAGACGACGGTATTTGGCTGAGTGACGGTGACTCAGGCAGAAGCGAGCGGATTGCCGGCGACGGTTTCGTTTCAAGGCAATGTTTCTCGCCCGACAACAGCAGGTTTGTATTCTCATCGGCAATGGCTCGGAAAGTCAGAATCTATGACCTAGAGACGAGGAAAAGCGAAGAACTCGATACGGGCACGGATGCGACGTGGTCTCCCGACGGCAAGCGGATAGGGTTCGACGACGGGAAACACTATGTGCTGATGAATCTTCAGACCAGGGAAAAATCGGAGCTCTTCAAAACGGCCTCAACTTCCAAGTTCCCGAATGCTTTCGGAGCGTTATGGTCGCCTGACTTCAGATATTTAACGTATACACAGACGGGCGGGAGCACGGGCGGGTTTTTGATATTCGGAATGAAATGCCCCGAGCCTTGGCGGGTCTGGGTTTGGCGCGTAGAAGATGGGGCGCACGATTGGGTGTACCAAACCTGTAAGCCACCGCGACTCTTTCGATGGATACGCGATTCGGAGATCTCTTCTGAGTAAACGCCGGACGGACGGGCCAGCGATACGAAGGGCAAGACGAAAAGAACGAACGGTCGATCGAGGCAAGTTCAATAGTGCGTGGCGTTTTGTTGCGTTGGCACAGGCAGGAATGCCTGTGCTACTGGGGGTAACGAGAAATCCACAAGTTGCGGAATTTTCAACAGGGATTAATGCTTGACACTACGAGAGGTGCTTCGGTAGGATGGCGGTTCGTCTGTAGTCCTTCCAGTTGACCTGGGATGACCTGCTCTTTGACAATCGGATGATACATGCCAGAACCCGTTTGGTTTCTCTCTTGTTTCGGGTGTACCGGGACAAGGGAATATTGAGATAACCGAGCGATTTAACAGTTCGTTCCGATCGTGGCGATGCAAATCGAGACGGTCGAAACATCAGGTTTCAAACGAGAGTTTGATCCTGGCTCAGAGCGAACGCTGGCGGCGTGCTTAACACATGCAAGTCGAACGCGCAGCATTCTGTAGCAATACAGGGTGTGGGCGCGTGGCGAACGGGTGCGTAACACGTGGATAACCTTCCTTGAGGTGGGGAATAACCCAGTGAAAATTGGGCTAATACCGCATAACATCGCGATGGCACATGCTGATGCGATCAAAGGCGCAAGTCGCCACAAGAGGGATCCGCGGCCGATTAGCTTGTTGGCGAGGTAATGGCTCACCAAGGCAATGATCGGTAGCCGGACTGAGAGGTTGGCCGGCCACACTGGAACTGAGACACGGTCCAGACTCCTACGGGAGGCAGCAGTGGGGAATCTTGCACAATGGACGAAAGTCTGATGCAGCAACGCCGCGTGGGGGATGAAGCTTCTCGGAGTGTAAACCCCTTTCGACCCGGAAGAATGCCCGCAAGGGTATGACGGTACGGGTATAAGAAGCCCCGGCTAACTACGTGCCAGCAGCCGCGGTAATACGTAGGGGGCCAGCGTTGCTCGGAATTACTGGGCGTAAAGGGTCCGTAGGCGGTGTAGCAAGTCGATAGTGAAATCTCTGGGCTTAACCCAGAGGCTGCTAACGAAACTGCTGTGCTAGAGTGTGAGAGAGGCGAGTGGAATTACGGGTGTAGCGGTGAAATGCGTAGATATCCGTAGGAACATCCGAGGCGAAGGCGGCTCGCTGGATCACAACTGACGCTGAGGGACGAAAGCTAGGGGAGCAAACAGGATTAGATACCCTGGTAGTCCTAGCCCTAAACCATCAGGACTTGGGGTTTGCCCTGTACGGGGCAAGTCCCGTAGCTAACGCGTTAAGTCCTGCGCCTGGGGAGTACGGTCGCAAGGCTGAAACTCAAAGGAATTGACGGGGGCCCGCACAAGCGGTGGAACATGTGGTTCAATTCGACGCAACGCGAAGAACCTTACCTGGGCTTGAACCGCACAGGACCAGCTTTAGAAATAGAGCCTTCCCGCAAGGGACCTGTGTAGAGGTGCTGCATGGCTGTCGTCAGCTCGTGCCGTGAGGTGTTGGGTTAAGTCCCGCAACGAGCGCAACCCTTACTCATAGTTGCTACCCGCAAGGGAGAACTCTATGAGGACTGCTCCGGATAACGGAGAGGAAGGTGGGGATGAGGTCAAGTCAGCATGGCCTTTATGTCCAGGGCTACACACGTGTTACAATGCGCGCCACAAAGCGTTGCAAACCCGCGAGGGGGAGCTAATCGCAAAAAAGCGCGCTCAGTTCGGATTGCAGTCTGCAACTCGACTGCATGAAGCCGGAATCGCTAGTAATGGCGCATCAGAACGGCGCCGTGAATACGTTCCCGGGCCTTGTACACACCGCCCGTCACATCACGAAAGTGGGCTGTACTAGAAATCGCCGAGCCAACCGCAAGGGGGCAGGCGCTCAAGGTATGATTCACAATTGGGGTGAAGTCGTAACAAGGTAGCCGTAGGAGAACCTGCGGCTGGATCACCTCCTTTCTAAAAGAAAAGGGAGTACGAACCGCCTCTGGCGGTTACGGCTCTCCACTCGGTCTAACTGACCGGGCGTTCGGCTCTCAGCCGAACGGGTTCTGGCAAGTCTCATCCGATCTCCCCTTTGGCCGCGCGAGCGGTTTGAAGGGCTGTTAAAGAGCAATCAAACCCTTTGAAACTCTTACGAGTTTCTCGAGGGCGAGCAAACGCGAGAAGGCCCGGTCCGATTCACATCGGACCGGGCCTTTTTATTTTCGTTCCGTTTTTTGATGTACCCGGTTCCCCTACTCGTCGCCACCGTTGGAACCAGACGGCAGAGGCAATGGCCTGGTCCCCTCAATGCGGACGGCGTCAAGCTCCGAGGGATCAATTCCCAAGGCTTTGAGAATCGTCGCGGCAACCTGCGATGTCGCTACCGGCGTTTTGATAACCTGGGGATTGAATTTTGGGTTCGAGACGATGAGCCCAACGTTCGTGTCCGAGTAGTTGAAGCCACCGTGTTCGGCATTCTTGAAAACCGATGTCGTGTAAATCGTGCCGTAATTCGGTCGAATAATCAGATCCGGAGTGCGGCTGTCGCTTAGCGGGTCTTTGAACTTGAGGGTGAGTTCGGAGCCGGACATGACTTCGTCGATGAACAATTCTTTGGCGTGGGTATTGAAGTAGTCCGCCGCGGCCGTCGCGAGGCCTTGCTGGCCGGCAGGCAGCCAAACCAAAGCGATGTCGTCATCATTAACGAACCCGCATGGGCCGGAATTGCAATTGTTGCCCGCATTGTTGATCACGATGCCGATCGGGTTGCTATTGTCGAGTGCGAATACCAGGTCCGCGAAATGGCCGGGCTTGTTGGTCTTCACCGGGTTAATCGGTGACTGGCCATGCTTGGCGGTGACGATGAAGAGGGTGGATTCGTAGATGCCTTGAGTCTTGAGCGCTGCGATCATCTTGCCGAGCGCCTCATCGGTTTTCTGCAAGCCGTAGGAGAGAACTGCAGTCGGAGTCCCCAGACCGTCTGTGTACCCCCCGGGTTTCCCAGCGAGAACTGTGTCCGTGGGGCACTTTAGCGACGGATCGCTGACTTTATTGTCGCTTTCAAGTTTTTCGCCCACGCTGACGGCCTGGAAGTTCATGCCAAAGACGTTGGGGACGCCGACTTGGGTCTTTCCGTCGTGGGTGAAGCCTCGGATTTCATTCAGGACGCCCTGGACTTTCAGGTTGTCGTTCTGCGCGGTGCAAACCACGCTGACGGTGTTGTCGAATCCGCCGGCGTTGGTGATCTCGGGAGTGATACAGATCATCCACGCCTTTGCCCGATGGCCCATTGGCGATGTCGTAGGCGGGATGCTTGTCTGCCCACGCGGTGCGGCCGTGCTCAGATTTAACAACTTCAAAAATGGTATTGCTGCGCATCGCATCGTGCGGAAACATTCGCACGCACTTTCCGTTCACGATGTGGTTCGGGAGTTTCGTGGGATCGATCTTGTTTTGTGAGATGCCGTTGACGTAGGCGTCGATGGACTCGTCGAAGACCATCATGTTTCCGGGGCCCGCGGGGTTCGAGCAGGTCGGGTCCGTGGGAGCAAAGATGGTGCGGTCATAGCTCACGTCGTAGAAAAGCCCGTGGCTGATCTGTGAGCCTCCGGTAATCAGGGCGAGGAGGCCAGGGAAGGAATCAGAATTCGTCGGTGTGTTGGCACTCGAGTAGGTGATGCCGTGTTCGCTTAGCTCGGCCAGCGCCGATTTCGGGTTTGCGGAAACGTAGTTAGCCACGTCGAGCGCGTGCAAACCGTCGACGCTGATGAGAAGAACGTAGCGGATTTGACCACCATCGCCCTTGTCGGGCGGCTTGGGACCGGCAAATAGCGGCATCGCGATAAGCGACACAGCGAAGGCCGAAGACAAGAATCTACGGATCAAATGCATCTGGAAATCCTCCTTGGAGTGACTGCTGGGCGAAAAACTCTAGCGAAGGGTCTGGAGGGCAAGAGTGAATGCGGCGTGAATCGACGGTTAAAAATAAATTTCGCACTCTCGGCCACAGTAGGCGTGGGAACCTAAAGCTGACCGGAAATGCTCCGTAGCACGGAATCATTTGTGCACGATAGGCGGGCAAATGAATAACGAGTTCTCCGAACGAGAAGCACGAGTGCGCGAGAGTTTCTCGCGGCAGGGGTTTATGAGGCATCTGGGCGCGGAGGTCACTGCGCTTGGGCCCGGCGAATGCGAAATCAAGTTCCCTACCGCCAAGAGATGACGCAGCAGCACGGATATTTTCACGCGGGCGTGGCAGCGGCGATCGCGGACAGCGCGTGCGGATATGCCGCCTACGGGCTGATGCCGTCAACATCGTCAGTGCTGACGGTGGAGTACAAGATCAACCTGGTGGCACCGGCGGCGGGAGAGACGTTGATTGCACGAGCGCGCGTTACCGAGCTGCCTGGGAGTTCCAACGGGAGGAACGGGAGGCGAGGATGGGCGGGCTGGGACCGGGGCACAAATCGGAGAGGGCGAGGCTGGCGCGACTCGTCAATATGGCGAAAGCGCGGGCGGCGAGAAAGAGAGAACCGCTGCGATGGCGGAGCGGACTGGAGTCGCGGATCATCGAGCAACTGGTGTGGCAGTGGTGGGTGGAGAGTAGGGTGGAGGCTCGAGAGGTGAGGGAGGCCGGCCACCCGCCGGCGGGTAAACCGCTCGCCAAGGCTTCGGCGGGCAGGCCGTGGGCGAAGCAGCGGGTGGCGAGATTTTTAGACGTGAGTCACACGTGGGTGAACAAGCTGGTGAAGCGGTTCGAGGCTGACCCCGACCGGATGCGGAGGCGAATGGCGGCGTGCGGGCCAGCGAGCTTCGAGAAGCTAGAGCGGGCGCGGGAGGAGACGCGACGACAGCGGAAATTCGGCTGGCTACGAGGCCCGATCCGGATGCGGCGGGTGAAGTGGACGCTCGGGGGCAAGGCTCAAAGGGCGGTGGTGTGGACTCACTCGGAGAAGCGGCGACGGGAGGAGGCACGGCGCGGACAACAGGGCCCGCCTAGTGTGTCTTATGCGGATTTGCCCGCGTGGGCTAGAGGCGCGGTGTAGCGGGTTGCTTCCCGTTGAGGGTGGTGTTGAGCAGAATCCTACGAGGCTAAGAAACATTTGCCGCACTGCCCGTCATCCCTGCAGAGGATGTTTTTGCTGTGAAAGACGGCAGAGAGACGCTCTGCGCCACGACGCTATCCACGATCATGGTGATGCACGATAAGGCGGACTCGCGCTCGAGGGCTTGAAAACTGACAGTTGGACTCGACCGCTATTTTATTTCTACCGTATATTTCGCTGTGTTTACCGGCGCAGCGTCTTTCTCGAATGGACGGGCGTACTCGAACTCGAGAGCCGTCTTTCCTTTGCTTAAGGGTTCAAAGGTCCACAATTCTCTGCCGCCGGAGCCGATCCTAGCCGAGTTATCCTCGCTGTAGGTTTCACTCAGCTGTCTGAGAATGTTGGAATCCACAGGCTTTGCGAGGCGCCACGAATAGCCGGTGGTGTGATTGGCGGCCAAAATAATTGTGAAAGATGTTCCCACTTTGGAGTGAATCTCAGTGGGGTTGATTTTGCTTTCCTTCGCGTCTTCCGGCGAGCCGGGCTCAGGGCGTCTTGAGAGCACAGGTCTGTCGTCATCGCTGAGCTCGGTCCTATCGGCGTCGCCACCCGGACGGACTTTGAGAGCACGCACTCCGTCGAAGTGACCCGATTCATCAAAATCGAATGAGGCAAGCAGAGTTCCGATGCGAGCACATGCGTGGCAGCCATTGAGGATCAGATAGTCGACCTCAAAACTTTGGCGGCCGTTGTCAGAGCTGCTTTCCGCGGGCTGCGCCGTAGAATAGCGATCCGCTGGAAAAACGTTTGCATTCGGATAGTTGTGAAGAAGGGCGGCGTAGTCGGCGCTCTTGCGCAGGTCTTCATTGGACAGGAACTTGTATTCATCAACGTCGATGATGGGCGGCGTGCCGTTGACGAGGAGGACGCCGTCCAGATCGTTGGCGCGAAAAAGATATTCGATGTAGGCGATGTCTACGCGGCCGGTATCGCGGAAGTCGCGAATGTAAGCCAAGCCATTGGCCGCGAACTCCTTCACGAACGCCATCGCTTCGTCCGAAGCGCCGGCTGATTTCATGGCATTGAGAAAGTAGACTTCGTGCTGCGCGGGATCACCTTCGGTGCACTTCCGCCGGATATCGGACAGCTGTTCTGCGGTCGGAGTCCACACGGACTTCGCAGTGATTCGGGGCATCGAGTCGGGAGCCGGAGCGGCAAGGCCCAGCGGACGCGCCAACGGAACAAACCAACTGAACGTCGCACAGCACGCTGCAAGGGCTGTGAAGATTGCGCGTGTCATTTTATTTCTTCTAGTCAGCGAGCCGGACACGGAAACACTACGCCCGGCTCGCGTTACTCAAATTATTCGGAAGCGCCGCCCGGCACGAACACGCGCAAGGGTGCCGAGAGATCGACGTCTCGCAGTTCGGTGCGGACGCGGATGCTGCGCATTTCACCATTCTTCTTTTTGCTGCGCGGCGTTTCAAACTTCAGCCAGTATTGATTATTCAGCACGACGTTCAACTGGTCGAGGAATGGAGCGAACGAAATGGGAGTTTGCAAGCCCTGGAAAAAAGCTTCGCCGCCGGTTGCGTCCGCCATTTTGGCCAGGTTGCTCTGGCCATAATTTACCTGGAACATATTCCGGCTGAACGGGCCAATGCCGCTGGCGTAAAGAGTGTGAATCATCACGCCGGCTCTTTGCGCCCGCTCAATCGTCGTGTCGACATCGGGGCTAAACGGGTCACCGCGGAAGCGATCGATCCCATCGGCCATAAGCAGCACCTCGCGGCGTGCGCCTGTTACCGGCCAGCGCTTGATCAGATCCATGAGCGAAAGATAGATGCTGGAATACGCGGCGGTCCTGCCGAGTGGCAAGCGAACGGACTTGGCCACGGCTTCGTGGTCCGTGCTGAACTGCGATGCGGCCTGCACAGTGCCGTTGCTCGCATAAAAAACTGCGACACCGCATGATTTGGGCTGGCTCTTGATGAAGTTCGCGATATCGCTGATTTGATTACCGATGTCGATGCGATCCGAATCATCGATAACAATTGCCAACTCGAGACTGGCTTTGTCGCCCTGTGCCGGTACCCAGGCGATGACGTTCTGTTTGTCCTTACCCGAGTAGACCGAGACATCGCTCTGGCTGATCGCCGGCGGCGCGGTATATTTCGGGCCGAGAGCGGTGACCACGGTGGTAATGGGAACCGTGCCAGCCCCCGATTCTTTCTGGGCTCGCGCGGAAAGTGTAGGGAGAAGAATGGAAATTGCAAGGAGCAGAATTCCGAATTTGCGGGACGACGTGACCATCAATACCTCCTCAGAGGGAATGTTTACCGACCATGTTTCCGCGCGATTGGGAGAGGATTGCGAGACGACGCCCAGAGCCAATAAGGTAAGAGGCCCGGCTCGGTCTGTCAAGGATTGGAAATCGAGCGCCACTCTATTTTTCGGCGCCTGGAACGAAAACCTTATCGGAGCTTTGAGCTCCACGTCGCGCCGCTCGGTCGAGACTTTGATGCTTCGAAGTTCTCCCTTGTCGCCATTCTTGCTTCGGATTCGTAGCAAAAGTCAGAAAATACTGATTTTTCAGTATCAGGCTCAGCTTCGCCACCTAGGGGCCGCGAGATGCGGTCGATGCTTCACGCGTGGCGTGATCGCCGGAGAAGAACACGTAGCCGCCGGTTCCGTCGCATATTTGGTTGAGGTTCCCCTGCCCTACACTCACGACACGCTGGCTTCTCCCGGCGCGGCCGGCCGAGCGGTTCGTATATCGCGTGAATCAAGATTCCAGCTTGCTGCGCTTTGTCGATTGTGAGCTGGACGTCCGGACTGAATCGATCCTTGCGCAGATAGTCGAAGCCATCGCAGAACAGCAAAATTCGCGGCGTGCGCCCGTTACCGGCCAACCGCCGATCAACTGCATCAGGGATTGATAGATGCTCGAAGCAGCGCCGTAAGTTCGAGCTGGGCAACCGGAGGGTCTTCGCGACCGCCGGCAAGGTCCGGATTGAAATTGCGATGCGATCTGAATCGTACCGTTGGCCGCGTAGAACACTCCGACCTGGTCGAATGAGGCTGCGAGGTGACAAAAGCGCGACAGCGGCTGAAGCTGGTTCCCGAAAGATCTTGCTGCAATGAATCGTCGATCACGATCGCGAGCTGGAGACCGGCTCGATCGCCTTGCGCCGGAATCCAATTTCGAATGTCTCTCCGTGACCTGACCTTCTCGAACGGTGACGTCTTCTTTGCTCAATACGGCGGGAGGGGGTAAACTTTGCTGCCCAGCACGGTGACAACGGTGGTAATCGGGACGGTATCGGGCGAAGTCGATTGTGGACTTGCCTGTGCGGGAAGCCACCCGACGCAGAAAAGCCATTAGTACAACCGGTAGACCGTCGGCAAGACGTCTAGCGCATCGCACCTCCTCCTGCGTCAACTTAATGTTGTCGCGAATAACAGATGCTGCGCAACTGTAGTGACGGCAGCAGGCTATGTCAAGACGGACGGCACGCAGCGGCCGCAACATGCGCCCGGAAGTTCGCCAGCGGAACACGGGCCTTGGGGACTTGCGTTCTAGTAAGTGAGCGTAAGACGTTTGCGGCGCTCCACCCACTCTTGGCTGGCGAAAATTCGCGGCGTAAGTTCGATCAGGCGCGGAAGCATATTGAAAACGGCAACCGGCCCCCATTCCCCACCCTTGCGCGTGCGATAGCCCTTGCGGGTAAGTTCTTCGGCGACTTTCGTGAGCGAAATATCCTGGATGATGAGCTCCATCATAGAGAGCAGGAATTGCATCTCGTCAGGATTTTCTTCCAGGTGATCGCAGTCCCCTCCTACGCGCACACCGTACGGAGGATCTTCGAGGCGCGGCTCGCGCTCGCCCGGGACGACCGAAGCTTCGGCTTCGCGTTCCCATTCCACGCCGACCAGCCGCCATCCAGCTTTTTCGCGCTGCTTCACATACTCCGGGTCAAGCGAACCTTCAAGCGACTCACGAACGCGTTCGAGTTTTGCCATGGGTCCTCCTCGTCATCGACCACGGATGAATCGACCGCAAATCAAACCGCCGGACATCTTCTATTCGTACCGCAATGCAATTATGGGATCCACGCGCATCGCGCGACGCGCAGGCAGGTAGCATGCAAGCATCGCGACCAGCGCCAGGACGACTGGAACCGCAATAAACGTTACCGGGTCCGTCGCACTGACGCCGAACAGCAAGCTCGCCAGCGCGCGCGTTACCAAAAGCGATGCCAGCAGGCCGAAAGCCGCTCCAATCAGCGTCAATCGAATGCCCTGACCCAGGACCAATCGTAGAATATCGCGCGGCGAAGCACCCACCGCGATTCGGATTCCGAGCTCGTGCGAGCGCTGGGTCACCGAATACGCCATCACGCTATAGAGGCCGACGGAAGCAAGCGTTAGCGCGATGACCCCGAAAATAGCGATGAGGATCAAATTGAATCGCATTGGCGCCCGGGCATCATCGATATAACTTTCCAAAGGTTGCAGATTCCGAATCGCGATCTGGGGATCTAGTGTCCGCACTTGCTGCTCGACTTGCTTCGTGACCCCGCTCGGATCTCCCACCGTCTTCAGTACGACGCCCACCTGGCCGAACGGTTCCTGCGCGTGCGGAATGAAGATCTGTTCACGAACATTGCGGGTGAGATCGTGGATGCGCAGATGCGACACAACTCCCACAACAATGGCAAACATCCGAGGATTGTCTTTCCTGCTCAGCGACTCGACCTCCAGCTTCTTGCCGATCGCGCTCTCGCCCGGCCACGCGTGACGCGCCAGCATCTCATCAACGATGACGACCATCGGATGATTTGCATCGTCCGCATCGGTGAAGTTGCGGCCCGCCAGAAGCCGCGCACCAACGGTCGGAAGGAATCCGGGAGTAATAGGCCTCCAGTCCGCGGAGAGGCTTTCCCACTTCTGCGAAGTTTCGGCGTTATACGCGTAAGGCATCTGGGCGCCGCTTCCGGTGAAAGGCAGTTGGAAGATTGAGCCAACCGACTGGACGCCAGGCAGCGCGCCCATTTTCAATTCGAGTTCGTGAACAAAACGGCTGACGTCCTCATTCTTCGGATAACGATTGCCCGGAATCGATACGCTGAAAGACACGACGTTGTGTGCGTCGAAACCAGGTTGCACACGCTGCAGAGCGATGAAACTGCGAATCAGCAGTCCAGCGCCGATCAGCAGCACGAGCGATAATGCGAATTCGCTTATGACCAGCAGGCGGCGCGCGCTGTGCCCGCGGCCATCGCTCGATCCACGCGCGGCATCTTTCAGAGTGTCGCTAAGATTGAGCCGAAGGGCCTGCATCGCAGGAATCCATCCGAAGAGCAGCGCCGTCAGCACGCAGGCGCCAAGCGTAAACGCGAGCACGGCGCCGTCGATGCGAATGTCGTCCAGCCTCGGCAATCCTGCCGGGTGAAGTTGAATCAGCAAACTCAGGCCGAGCTGCGCCACCAGCAAGCCGCCCAGACTCCCGAGAATCGCGAGCAGCACGCTTTCGCTCATAATCTGCCGCATCAGCCGGCCGCGTGATGCTCCCAGGGCGGAACGAACCGCCATTTCCCGTTCGCGGCGAGTGGCACGTGCGAGAAGAAGGTTTGCAACGTTGCCGCAGGCGATCAGAAGCACGAAACCGACAGCGGCGAGAAGAGTGATCAGAGTCGGCCGAACATTTTTCACCACATCGAATTGCATCGGGACGACACGAATGCGCAGACCCGATTCCTTGTGAACTTCGTTTTCATTGCGCAACTGCTCGGCGATGCCGTCCATCTCGGCCTGCGCCTGCGCCATCGTTACGCCGGGTTTCAATCGGCCGAACACGCTCAGAAATGTCAAGTTGCGCTGAAATGCGGCGTAGTCGAGTTGCTGCGGTACCCACAGGTCGGAATCATGAATACGGAAGGCTTCCGGCGGGAGCAGCAATCGAAACTGTGGTGCAAGAATTCCTACGACGGTGTAGGGGTTGCCATTCAGTTGAATCGAGCGGCCGATTAGCCCGGGATCCGAATGAAAGGTGTTTTGCCAGAGACGGTTGCTCAGAATCACCACTTTGGGACCATGAAGCGCTCCCTCCGCGTCGGTGAAATTCCGACCGAGAGCCGGCTCGACGCCGAGAAGCGGAAAGAAATTGGACGTAACGAATGCCATCTCGAATTGTTGCGGCCTGTTTCCTGCTCCCCCCGGATCATCGAGCACGAGGGTGCCGCCGCCACTTGGACTGGCTGAAGCAAAATCCATCAGGCGCGAGCGCTCGCGATAATCCTTGAAATCCGGAGGTGAGACCGCAGGCAAGGACTGGCCCTGGTTGCCGTAGTCGTTCCAGATGATGGCGAGGTGGGAGGGGTCGCGGTAGGGCATGCTCCGCAGAAGGACGCCGTTGACGACGCTAAAAATCGCGGTGTTGGCACCGATGCCTAGCGACAGCGTGAGTACGGCAACGGCTGTGAATCCCGGGCTTTTTCGCAGCATTCGGGCGCCGAAAACCAGGTCCTGCCAGAGCGTTCCCACAAGACACCTCCCCGGACATCGCCCCAGGCTGCGTGGCATGTTCGTTGCCTCTCGAATGGCGACTGGAAATAGCTGATTGGCCTCGAGTTAGCGGGATACGGGCACCTGCGGGTTATTTCCGGTTGACCAGTTGTGGGATGGCCTGTCGCTGAATCGAACAGCTCTAGCTAGTAGCTAAGCGAAGGCGGCGGCTCAGCGCGGTGTCCATTGCGGATGGCTCGTGAATAGTCCGTTCACAAAGCCAATTTCGTACACAAGGAAAAGACCGAAGGCGATGCTGATCAAGCCCGACGCAACGCGCAATCCATGGTTAAGGCGGGCGAAGCGGTTGTCGGCATAGGCGAACGGAATCACCATTGCCCCGGTGATCAGCATCATCCCAGCAATCGTGCCAATTCCAAAAACCAGCAGATAGGCCACCGCCCACTTCGGATTCCGAATCGTCGTAAGAACCAGGAGTGCCACTGCCGCCGACCCGGCAAGCCCGTGCACCAGCCCCACAACCAGCGGCCGAGCAACCTGATACAAGCCAATTTGCCCGAAGTGGCGATCGAACCACCCGAGCGGAGTTTGCGTCGCGGCATGGGGATGAGCATCAGGATTGTGCCGGTGCGGGTGAGTATGGACGTAATCGCCGTGACTGTGCGGATGAGAATGGCCGGCTACCATTGATGCGCCGCCGCCAGAAAAAGCATTGGTGATCCACCGCAGCATCCCGGTGAGATTCAAAACGCCCAGAAGAATCAGCATCAACCCCACAGAAAATTCCATCGACAGGCCAATACGCGCGGGAATTACCCAGCCGAAAAGAATGATTCCGCTTCCCACCGCAAAAATCGTCAGCGTATGCCCGATTCCCCAGAACGCGCCAATCATGGCGGCGTGGCCCACTTTTTTGTAGCGCGAGACGATCGTCGTGACAGCGATCACGTGATCGGGATCAGTGGCGTGGCGCATGCCGAGAAAGAAGCCGAGCGCGACGATGGAGAGCAGGCCGATCATTTTTCTTTGGAGATTTTAGATGAGCTGAATTCGATGCGAGCAGGCTTGGACTGGCTCGCCAACTCGCTCACGCACCTTTCGCAAGTGACCATTCCACCGCGTGCTGAACCAATTCGCGCGCATTACGCAGCGCCAATTTCTCTTTTATGTGCGCCTGGTAAGACTCGACCGTTTTCGTGCTGACGTGCAGTTCATCGGCTATCTGGCGCGTCCCATGGCCGGCGCCGATCAGCCGGAAAACTTCCAGCTCGCGGTCACTCAACTTCGCGAGCGGATCGCGCGGCGAAATGGAGCCGTTCACAAATTGCTGCAGCATCCGTTTCGTCAGGTTGTCGCTCAGATAGACGTCTCCGCCAAGAATGTGGCGAATCGCCGTAATCACCTTATCGGCGGCTTCCTGCTTCATGATGTAGCCGTTCGCGCCGGCGCGCAGAGCCCGCTCCGCATACACGGATTCATCATGCATCGATAAAACGAGCGCTGGTAAATTCGGATATCGGACGCGCAGTGTCTTCAGCAGCTCCAGACCATCCGGTCCATTCAGCGAAATATCTAAAATCACGAAGTCCGGCGCCGCATCTCGAATCGCCTGCAGCGCCGAGGTCGCGTCTTCCGCCTCCCCGCATACCATCAGATCCGGTTCGCGCTCGATGAACAATGCCAATCCCTGCCGCACGATCGGGTGATCGTCCACAAGAAAAACTTTGCATTTAGGTGCCGAGGAATTCAAGCGAGTCCGGCTCATCGCATTTCCTTGCATAAGCTACCCTTTTGTTTATCACGCAGGGGCACCCAACGGAAAGGATTACTCTTCCGCACCTTCGCCGGATGGTCCGCTCGCGAGGGTCTGCTTGCTTGATTCCACGCTTGGTTCGACAAAGCGTCAACCGCAGCTAGGCACAATCTTCAGCGGATGATAAAATGTCGCGTACTAACGATGACGTTGGGCCTGTAGCTCAGGTGGCTAGAGCGCACCCCTGATAAGGGTGAGGTCGGTGGTTCAAGTCCACCCAGGCCCATTAGCCGATCTTAATTCCCTCGCGTCTACAGTTTGTTGAGGCCGTCGAGCGCCGCCACCTTGTACGCCTCAGCCAGCGTCGGATAATTGAACACCGTATCGCGGAAATATTCGATGGAGCCGCCATACGCAAGCACCGCTTGGCCGATGTGAATAATTTCCGTCGCGCGCTGCCCGATCGCGTGAACCCCCAGCAGCTTTCGCGTATTGCGATCGAACAGTAGCTTCAGCATTCCGCTCTCATCTCCCAGCATCATGCTCTTCGCCAGCTCTTTGTATTTCGCCATGCCCACTTCGTACGGCACTTTCGATTCCGTGAGCTTTTCCTCGGTTTGCCCCACCATCGAAATTTCCGGAATCGTATAAATGCCGTACGGAAATAGCGCCGACATATTCTGCGAGGGCGCGCCGAACATGTGGCAACTCGCGAGACGTCCCTGCTCCATTGAAGTGCTGGCCAGCGCCGGGAATCCGATCACGTCGCCCGCGGCATAAATATGCGGCACCGCAGTCTGATATTCCGCGTTGACCGTCACCTTGCCGCGCGGGTCAGGCTGCAATCCGGCCGCTTCAAGCCCAATCTGGTCACCGTTCGCCTGGCGGCCCACCGCGTACAGCAGCGCATTGGCCTGCACTTTCTTGCCACTCTCGAGTTCCGCGAACACGCGATCGCGCTGCTCGTCGAATCCCACGCGGGTCACCTTATCGCCCAGCCGAAAAGTAGTCCCCATCTGCCGCAGATGATAGGCGAGCGCCTCAATGATTTCCCGATCCACAAAATCCAGCAGCTGCGGGCGCTGATCGATGAGCGTCACCTCCACGCCCATTGCCGCCATGAAGGACGTATACTCCAAGCCCACCACGCCCGCTCCCACAACAATCAATTCGCGCGGCAGGCCTTGCAGCTCATTGATTTGATCCGTGTCGAATACGCGTTTGCCATCAAACGGAATGTCCGTGTTGCCTGCCGGCCGCGTCCCACACGCGATCAAGACGTGCTCGCCTCGAATGACGGTCTTGTCGCTCTCACCCTGAATTTCGACCGTGTGCGGATCGACGAAATGAGCCATGCCCTGGTAAATGCACACCCCATTGCGCTTCAGTTGCGCGCGAATCACATCGGTCTCGCGTGCCACCACACTTTGCACGCGAAACGCGAGATCTTTCACCGAAATATCGCCATTCCCGCGATACGCGTTGCCGTAGAACGATTTCACCGCCGATCCCGTTAGCTGAAAAATCGCCTCGCGCACGCTCTTGCTCGGAATCGTGCCGGTGTGGACGCACACCCCGCCCATCATCACCGTGCGGTCAATCATCGCAACGCGCTTGCGCAGCTTCGCCGCGCAGATCGCGGCCTTTTGCCCGGCCGGTCCGCTTCCAATCACCACTAGGTCAAAGTCTTGGTCACCCATAGGAGTCGTTTACTCTATCTCCGAATAAAATTACGCACAATGATTGATGCTTGGATGCGCGCAGCGAACAAATTTCGAGAAAATTGCCTCTTCGGAAGGGGTGGGCGAGGCGCGCCCGGAAGAAATTCTCCTATCTATATCTTACAGAATTGTGAACGCGCAGCGGCCAGAAAAACTGGGAGCCGTTCCATCCGAGGTGTGTTTCAGTTTCAGCCGCGAGTGCCAGATCAGGCCAGCGCAATCATATCGATTTCCACGCGAAAATCGCGCGGCAGGCGAGCGGCTTCGATCGTGGTTCGCGCGGGCGCGTTCGCCGGGAAATACCGCGCATACACTTCATTCATCGCCTGGAAATCATTCATGTCTTTCAGGAAGACGCCGACGCGTACCGCGCGGTCCAGCGATGAGCCCGCCGCTTCGACGATTGCTCTCAGATTCTCGAGACATCGCGCCGTCTGTTCCGCCACCCCTCCTTCCACAATTTTTCCGGTGACGGGGTCGCCTGCACCCTGCCCGGAAATAAAGATGAAGCCGTTGGCCTTGATGGCCTGCGAGTAGGGACCGATTGCTTTCGGTCCTTTGTCGGTGGAAATCACTTCTTTCACGATGCCTCCTGGTTGAACGGGTCAGAGAGTCTTGGATGGCTAAGGATGTGATTCGTTAGCGGGCTGATATTTCGCGCGAAAATCCTTCGGGATTCCCAATTCGTAGAGCCACGTCCGGAAAAACTCCGCCAAATCTTTCCCGCTTTCCTGCTCGATCGCAGAGCGGATTTCGTTGTAGCCGACCTGCTGGCCGCGCAGCAGGTCGATCACCCGCTTGAGTGCCGAGCGCACCGGCGCCTCTCCGCATTTGTCTTCGAGCGCGATGTAAAACAAAGGCGCTTTCGCGAGGCTGATGGCCCGCTGTTCCGGAGGATCGGTCAGCTTGGCATCACCGAGTGGAATTTCGACTGCATTCTTCGAGGCTTCGTCATACGCGCGCAGATATTTCACGATGCCCTGGCGGCGGCCGGCTTCGCCTTTATTCGCCTCGTCGATAACAATCGTCGCGTATTCGGGAAGCCCTTCGCCGAGGCCCAGCGCAGCAAACGGCGCAGGATAGACCTGTTCCCCGAACCAATCGTGCGCGATCGCGTGCGTCACCTTATCGAGAAATTCCTCATTGTTGATTCCCAGCGCCAGCGCCGTACTGCTAACCAGCGCTCCACCTGGAAAGGCTGCTGCTGCCGGCCCCGCCTCGCCGGTCAAATGGTTGCGCAACTGAGGTGACTCGACCACGTGGGGACCGCTGATATTTTTATCCAGCGGCCCAAAATCGTTTTGCATTGTGTTCCACGCGAACGAAATTCGCTGCGCGCTCGCCGCGGTGTCTCCTTTCAGCGGTTCAAGTGTCCAGAACACCACCGAGCCATCGTCGCGCCGTGAAGAGGATACCTCAACGTATTGTCCGCCGACCGCGAACGGCGCAAGGTCGTTCATCCCCACCATGTAGCGGGACTCGATTTCATTGTCAATCTTCTGCACGCCTGCCCGCTTGCCTCGCGAGAGCACCAGGAAATTAGAAGGCGTTCGAATCGTGACGAGCGTGCGATCCGGCCGCTTTGGAAACGGCGACAGCGCGTGATCGGGCGGCTGAAGGACCGCGAACCAGCCGCTAAAACCGAGGCTGAAGGTTTTTGGGCTCAAGGTAATTTGAGAGCCCGAATCGTCCGGCGAGTGCAGCACGTATTCGATCAGCAGTTCGCGTTTCTGCTTTTGCTCCCACGTGGATTCGAGCGGAATGCGAAGCGTGTGCGGATGATCGTACTGAAGCTCAGCTGGCAGCGGGACTGCACTTACTTCATGCCCGTTCACCTCGACATGGAGATCGTTCATGCCAAACATCTTTTCCACGGGCATAACGACGTCAATGAAACTCAGTTTCGAGGTGCCGGAATTCACCAGTGTGAACTGGCCGCGAATCTTCAGCTCCGGCACCGCGCCGGAAACGAATTGTATTTCGCGCGACTCTTTCGTAATGGCATAACTGGGAGCAAGCGGCACCGTGCAAGCGGCGCTGCGAAATCAGGATGGCGATGGCTGCGAGTGGCGCGAGGCGCGAATGGAATGCGGCGCGGGACAAGATGAGTGATTCTAACGGGCGGATGCCGTTTGGAGAAGTCCGAAACGCGATTTGCACGACGCGCTAGGTTCCGGTGAACTTGCGAAGAATTTCCTTGTCGGTCGCGCGGTGCTTGCGCATCGCAAGAATTTGATCCGTGGCGGAATCGGGGATGCCGCGCTGTTCCAGCTCGAGAAGCGTGGATTCGCGCAGGCCAGCGTTTTTCAGCCTGCCGAGCGAAAGGCCCGAAAGCGACGGCGTGCCGGCCGCTTGATGTTTCGCCATTTCGAGGATGATGGCGTCGGAAAGCCCAGCGAGGCGCACCACTTGAAATTCGCCGGCGTCGAGTCCGAGTTGGTCCATGCGGGCGAGCTCGAGAATGGTGCTTTCACGCACGCCCGCCTTCACGAGACCCGCCACTGCTTCGCCTGCTGTGAACGGTTTGCCGCGCTGATGATAAATTTCGACGATGCTTACGCACGAGTCGTCGGAAAATCCAGCGCTGCGCATCTTGGAAATTTCCGGGATTTCTTCGGATGTGATTTTCAGCGCTTCGAGTTTTTTGATAGAGGCGTAACCGACGCCGGCAGCATCGAGGGGCTTCGTATCGAGCGGCTGCAGGTGCTTGCATCCGGCTGCGACCAGTGAGAGTCCCGCCGCGAGGCAAAGCAGCGACAACCGCTTAAACATTGTAGACGCGCTCGATGTCAAAGACTCCCGGAATGCGTTTGATGGAGCTTAGTATGCGCTCGAGCTGCTTGCGGTCGTGAACATCGAGCGCCACTTCCATGCGCGCGTGCAGCGCTTCGCCGCCGCTTTCAAAGGTGCGAATGTTCGCACCGGTGTCGCTGATTGCGCTGGTGATGCTGGCGAGAATTCCGGGACGGTCCTCCGTAAAAATTCGCAGGCGCACCGGGAATGTTGCTTGCGTGGTGCCGGCCCACTCGACTGGAATGCGCCGCTCGATTTCATACAGGAGATTTTGGACATTCGGACAGCTCTTGCTGTGCACGGCGATGCCGCGGCCGCGCGTCACATAGCCGATGATGTCGTCGCCGGGAATAGGAGTGCAGCATTTCGAGCGATACACCATCAAATCGTCGTGACCGCCGCGCACCACGATCGCGCCTTCGTTCATGCCCAGCATGCGCTTGACGGTGGAAACGATCTTCGGCTGTTTGTCTTCGCCCGGCTCGGCGATTGGCTGGCCGGTAGCCTTGGCGAGCACCTGGCGGGCGGACCATTTTCCGTAGCCGAGGTCGGCGTAGAGATCTTCTACGCGCCCGCAGCCGTAGTCGGACGCAACGCGCTGCCAGTCCTCGTCGGAAATTTTCTTCAGCGTGATATTTGCTTGACGCGCTTCCTTTTCCAGAAGCCTGCGGCCAACATCCGTGGCTTGCTCGCGTTCATGCAGATTGATCCATTGCCGTATTTTGCTGCGGGCGCGCGAGGTGTGAACGAAGGTCAGCCAGTCGCGCGATGGCTCGTGTCCTTTCTGGGTGAGAATTTCGACCACATCGCCATTGGCCAGCGCGTGCCGCAGCGGCACCAGCGCGCCATTCACTTTCGCGCCGCTGCATTGATTGCCGACTTCCGTGTGAATCGCATACGCGAAATCGACGGGTGTGGCGCTGCGGGGCAGAACGACGACGCGCCCTTTCGGCGAGAACGTATAAACCTCTTCGGGGTAGAGGTCCACGCGCAGCGTCGAGAGGAATTCGCTGGGCTCCTCCATCTCCTGCACCCACTCGATCAATTGCCGCATCCAGACGATGCGCTGGTCGTCGGCCTGGGAGGACGCTCCACCTCCGCCATCCTTGTATTTCCAGTGTGCGGCGACGCCCTGCTCGGCGATGCGATGCATTTCCTGCGTGCGAATCTGCACTTCGAAGGGCTGGCCGGCGTGGATCACGGTGGTGTGCAGCGACTGATACAGATTGGGCCGCGGCATCGCGATGTAATCCTTGAAGCGCCCGGGAACCGGCGGCCAGATCTGGTGAATCACACCAAGCGCGGCATAGCAATTTTTCACCGTGTCGGTGATCACGCGCAGCGCGAGGAGATCGAACACCTGGTCGAGCGTGCGCTGCTGCTTTTGGATTTTCAGGTGCAGCGAATAGAGGCGCTTGATGCGCGCCTGCACTTCGGCAGGAATGCCGCTTTCGATCATCTTGCTGCGGACGGCGTCCTGCACTTCGTGGAGAAATTTGTCGAAGACTTTTTGCTTGGTGCTGATTCTCTTCTGGATGTCGAGAAACGATTCCGGCTCGAGATAGCGAAACGCAAGATCTTCGAGCTCGCCGCGAATCAAGCCCATGCCAAGCCGGTTGGCGACCGGGGCATAAATGTCGAGCGTTTCGCGCGAGATGCGCTGCTGCTTTTCGGAATCGAGGAATTGCAGGGTGCGCATGTTGTGCAGGCGGTCGGCCAATTTGATCATCACGACGCGCACGTCGTTGACCATGGCGAGCAGCATCTTGCGGACGTTCTCGGCCTGCCGCGCTTCCGGGGCGAGAAGGTCGAGCCGGCTGATTTTTGTGGCGCCTTCCACCAGCCGCGCGACGTCAGCTCCGAATATTTCGTCAATTTGCGAGAGCGGAATTTTGGTGTCTTCGACGACGTCATGAAGAAGCGCGGCGCACAGCGCGGTAACGTCAAGTCGCATATCCGCTAGCAGGTGTGCCACTTCCACGGGTGCGAGAGGAACGGCTCGCCCGAGAGCCGCGTTTGCGTTTTGTGCTGCTCGGCGGCGAAATCAAAGGCGCGGCGGAGAAGTTCGAGGTCGTCGCCCGGACGGTTCCGGCGCACCTTGTCCATCAGCTCGACAAAGCGCAGATCGACGGCACGCCGTGCGGCTGGGCTGATGGCCGATTTTGGTGCTGGGTCCATTGATGTGTGGTTATTCTAATCGAGCCCGGGAGCGGCGGCTTTGGAATTATGGCCCTGTGCCGTACTAGGACCGGTTGTGCCTGCGGGTGTTTTGTGGGGGCTACAAAAAAACCGCGATTTATTTGCGATTAGACTTTTCTCCGTTTCTTTGTTTTCAAATACTTACGTGGATTTCTAATTCCAGATTTGCGATTAGAAACTTGGATCCGATTACTCTCGGAAGTTTGGCCCATCTGTCTGTCCTGGCAATGTGTAGTCATAACTCATTCGCCACGGTAGCATAGATAAAATGGGATTTTCAAGAGCCATTACCTACATATCTTTTGGTTGGCATGATCCGAAGGTCGATTCGGCAAGCTGTTTAGAATTTACTCGTCTGATCATCCAACCTGATAAGGACGCAGACGATTTCAAGGCAGATCACGGAAAATCGTACCATCCTCACAATGTATCCCAAGGTTGGCCGGTGGTTTTAGTTTCACACACAAAAAGAGCTGTTCTCCCATCCTGATAAACTCACCTGATCATTCATTGACGTTTGTCGATGAATGGAGTAGGCTCAAATGCGAGCAGGAATTGAGAGGCGACCGACTCGATGGCGCAGAAGACGAATTGCACGACTGATTGTGCGAATGGCAGCGGGGAGTGCTGCAGGACAGATGCGGGGCCGAAGCTTAGCCGTGGACGGGCGCGAGAGTATGCGGGATGGTTTAAGGCGCTGGCCGATCCGACGCGGATTCGGATTTTGAATTTGCTGGCGGCGAATCGCGGGGCGGTGTGCGTGTGCGACATCGTGAAGCATTTTCCGATCGGGCAGCCGACGATTTCGCACCATTTGAAGATTTTGCGGGACACGCGATTCGTGCAGTCGGAGCGGCGCGGAACGTTTATGTACTACCGCGTGAACCGGAATTGCCTGGGTGAATTTCCCAACGCAGCACGCCTAATCATGGATGTGTAACCAGCTAAAAACGGCATGTTGCGGATATTTTTCGTCAGAAACATCGAATATCGTCAATATTCAATGGATCTTAATCTATTCAATGAGCCGAGGAGGAAGCGATGGCAAATGAAAACATCAAGGACGTGGTAAGGACGAAATATGGTGAGGCGGCGCGGCGAGTGACGGCAGGTGCGGCGAGCGGTTGTGGATGTGGGACGAGCGCGACTGAATGCTGCGATCCAATCACGTCGGATTTGTACGCAGCGGGCGAAGTGGCGGAATTGCCGAAGGAGGTGGTGGCGGCTTCTCTCGGATGCGGGAATCCTACGGCGCTGGCGCAGTTGAATGCGGGAGAGACGGTGCTCGATCTGGGATCGGGCGGCGGGATTGACGTGCTGCTTTCAGCGAAACGCGTGGGCGCAACGGGAAAAGCATACGGTCTCGACATGACTGACGAGATGCTGGCGCTGGCGAGAGAGAACCAGCGGAAGGCGGGAGTGGAGAACGTGGAATTCCTGAAGGGCGAGATCGAAAACATACCGCTGCCGGAAAATTCGGTGGACGTGGTGATTTCGAATTGCGTGATCAATCTATCGGGCGACAAAGACCGCGTGTTGCGCGAGGCATTCCGCGTGCTGCGGCCGGAGGGGCGATTTGCGGTTTCCGATGTGGTGGTGCGCGGACCTGTACCTGCCGAGATTCGAAGGAATGTGGAGTTGTGGGTGGGTTGCGTGGCCGGCGCGCTCGAAGAATCGGAATACCGGACGAAACTTGCGGCGGCGGGATTTGAAGATATCGAAATCGAGCCCACGCGTGTCTACAGCGTGGCGGACGCGCGGCAATTCCTTACGGCGCAAGGCATCGATGTGGATGCGATCGCGCCGCACGTGGAAGGTAAGTTCGCGAGCGCGTTCATTCGAGCGAAAAAGCCCGCGGTGGCAAAAAGCGCATCAGAACAGCCCTGCTGCGGGCCGGCTTGTTGCGCAGCGAAGGAGTGATCACGATGACCGGACGTTACAACGTGCTTTTCCTCTGCACCGGCAACTCGGCGCGGTCAATCATGGGCGAAGCGATTCTCAACCGGAAGGGCCGGCCTAATTTTCAGGCGTACAGCGCCGGCAGCCATCCGACTGGAAGGGTGCGACCAGAGGCGTTGCGGCAGCTCGAACTCGCGCACTTGCCCACGGAAGGTTTGCGCAGCAAGGACTGGGACGAGTTTGCGAAGCCCGGCGCTCCGCAGATGAATTTCGTTTTTACGGTGTGCGACAACGCGGCAAAAGAAGTTTGTCCCGTGTGGCCGGGCCAGCCGATGACGGCGCACTGGGGCGTGCCCGATCCAGCAGCCGTCGAAGGCTCACCGCAAGAGATCGAGCGTGCATTTCGGGATGCATTCATGACTCTCGATCGGAGAATCAGCCTGCTCCTTTGCTTGCCGCTTAGCAGCCTCGACAAGCTGGCGATCAAACGGGAAATCGATCGGATCGGGCAGCAGTGAAGGCGTCGTTCGGGCGGCGTCTGGCGGCGGAATTTCTGGGAACCGGATTTCTCGTGGCGACCGTGATCGGCTCGGGAATCATGGGCGAACGCCTGGCGGGCGGAAACGTGGCGATCGCACTTCTAGCGAACACGATCGCGACGGGAGCGGCGCTTGTGGCGCTGATATTGGCGTTTGGCCCGATATCGGGGGCGCACTTCAACCCGGTGGTGACGTTGAGCGATGCGCTCGAGGGCGGCATGGGCTGGAAGGAGACGCCGGGCTATATCGGGGCGCAAGTGCTGGGAGGGATGGGCGGAGCGATCGTCGCGCACGGCATGTTCGCGCTGCCGGTGGTCTCACTCTCGCAACATGCGCGAAGCGGAGCGGCGCAGCTTTTCAGCGAATTCGTCGCCACATTCGGATTGATGTGCGTGATCTGGGGATGCGCGAAACGGCGCCCGGACGCGGTGGCATTCGCGGTGGGCGCGTACATCACGGCGGCGTACTGGTTCACGGCGTCGACATCGTTTGCGAATCCGGCGGTGACAATCGGCCGCGCGCTGAGCGACACATTCGCCGGCATCCGGCCGCAGGATGTGCCGGGATTCATACTGGCGCAAGTTGGCGGCGGCCTCGCCGCGACTCTTTTATTTCGATGGTTCAGGGCGGACTCGCGGCTGGCCACTCGACGGACTGAAACGAACTGAACACCGAGGTGGCGCGCGCGTTATTTCGCGGCAGGTGCTAACGCCGGCGTTGAGGACGATGTGAGGTCGAAGACGTAGCGTACTGTGATCAGGCCGGTGTGGGTGTTGTCGAGGCGGACGCTCTCGTCGAGTTGCTTGCCGTCGGGGGTGAGTTCGTAGGTGCGGGTGATTCTGCCGCCGTGCAGGCCTTTTTCCTCAGAGACGAGGCGGGCTCCTTCCCAGTGCGCGGCGGATTCGCGATAACTATCGTCTTTTGATTTTTGCGGGTGGCGATTGTCGGTCAAGTAGATGCGCTTGCGGCCCTGATCGTCGGTGACGTCCACTTCGCCTTCCTTCTGCACGAAGCTGAGCGACGTGGCGGGCTCGACCAGGTCCTGAAGCTGCTGGCGATCCTCGTAATTTGTATTGTCTCCGTGCCGCCCGTAAGGACCGTTATTGCCTCCGTTGCCCGGGTAGGGCGAACCATTGCCGGGATACGGAGAATTGGTGGGCCGGCCGTAAGGACCGTTGCCGCCGCCATTGCCGGGGTACGGGCCATTGCCTGTATTGCCCGCATTGGGATTGTTGCTTCCTGCTCGATTGCGCGCCTGATCGATTTTTTGGTGGACGTCGTCGCTTTCGTCGGGATTAATTCTCCAGGAGCCAATCAGATTTTCTTTTTTCTGCGGGGGGTATTGCTTCACCGGTGGCGGAGGCGGAGCTGAAGAACCGTCGGAAGACTGCGAGTCGGCGGCCGGGGGATGAATCGGGCCGGGCGCGGCTTGCGCGTGAAGAGATGCGGGCGATGCGATGCAGGCGCCGGCGAATAGTCCGGCTGCAATCAGGATCCTGGTGGCGTTCAGCTTCATTCGGTCCTCTAAATATCGCGGTTCGCTAGTTCAACAGAACCAGTCTAAGGGATGCCGGTGTGAAGGGAAAAGATGTCAGGGCCGAGGCACAGTAGAATCGCGGCATCGCCGACGCCGGACAGCCGCACCGGTAAGTTAACGATTCGCATTCGAATACTTCTCGGCGCCTTTCTCCACCGGATAGCCTTTTTCCACCCAATCGGTTGCGAAGTCATGCGGAAGGAGCAGCACGCGCAGATTCGCGAAGCCCATATCGTGAAGCGCGCTGAAAGCGGGACGAATGTTCGGGCAGTGATCGAGCGGACAGCAGCCGCAGTAAACCACCAGATTCGCGGTACGCGGAACGCCCTGCGCCCATCGCTTCAGGTCGGCGAGTCCCTGCTCGGATTGCGCGGCGCCATGAAACACGGCGCCCGGCACGTGGGCGCCCATGTAGAGGGGGCGAAAACCAACGCACACGACAACGGGCTTTGCGGCGCCTTTCGATTCGCTGAGCTCTTTCAGGAGGTCAGTGGGCTGAATTGTTTGGGACGCGGACCAGGGGTCGGATGAAATGCGGGGCGAAGCCGCATTCGATTGAGCTGCGCCCGTAGGAGGCGCAGAGAAATATCCCGCCGTCAGAATTATCGCTGCGAGGAACACGGCAATGCTTAGAAGACTCTCGAATCGCGCCTCTCTTCCAACCAACATTGCATGCCTCCGCGCCCGGAAAAAAATACGGCGGGCCTTTGGAGCCCGCCGTTTTAATTCCACGAACCTGCTGGCGAAGATTCGGAACGAACGCGGCTAGGTGGTGGGAGCCGCAGTCATTTTCTTCTGCTTGATGGCTTTTACCTTGTCTACCAGATCGTCCGCCATCTTCAGATCTTGCTCGCGAGCTTCAGCAGTCGTTTCCATATCCGCTTTCTGACGATAGAGCAGGTTCAGGTAGGCCATCGCGTCGTCGTAGTCCGGACGGCGTTCAATCGCCATCTGCAAGTTCTTGATGCCCTCGTCCACGATGGCGCCATATTTCTGCTGGAACTGGGCGGCGAGTGGCGGCGGCATCGGGTCGGTATCCTTGATCTGTTTCTTCGCGGTTTTGTTGTACTCCTCGCGCATATCTTTATTGCCGCGGTAGGCCAGCGACCAATCGATCACGCCGATCCAGTAGTACGGCTCGGGATCCTGCGGCTTGATGGCGATGTGGCGCTGGTGATACGTCTTCGATTCTTCGAGCTTCTTGGCATCGAACGGCGTGCCGCCCATGTTGTAAACGATCGAGCCGATGCCGTCGATGGCCGAGAGGTTGTTGGGATCCTTGTCCAGCACCTGCTGAAATTCCGAAATCGCCTGCTGGCCCATGCGGATGTTGTCGTCCGAAGGGGCGCCTGGAATGTACTGGTTCGCGTAGGCAGTAGCCAGGTAGAGGCGCGCGTTCGTCAGGTTGGGATCGAGATCCTTGGCCTGCTTGAAATCTTCGACGGCGAGATCGAACTGGCCGCCCTTGAAGGCCTGGACGCCCTTGTTCAGCTTGTCGCGGGCGCGAAGCTTATCGCAACCTGCTCCTGAAACGAGCGCCGCAATAACGACGGCCAAAAGAATCCCTGTGTGGGGCTTGCGGCTGCATCCCTATCTCCTTGACGATGGCTGCGCCGGGCAGGGAAATCGTAGCCCGGCGTTCAGATGTTCACGAGGAAACGAACTACTGGCCCGCTTCCACCTTAGCGGTGATTAGCCCGACCTTCTCGATGCCCGAGCCTCGCATGATGTCGATGGCGCGAGCGACTTGTGCGAATTCGACGGCGTCGTCGCCCTTGACGAACGCCACCTTTTCGGCGCGCTGCTTGAAAATATCTTCCAGGCGCGGACCGAGCTCATCCCAGGACGTCTTGTCCTGATTGATCATCACGTCTCCGCCCGCGGTCACCTGCACGACGATCGTCTTCGCCAGCAGCGCCGGATCTTCTTTCTGATTTGGCGGCGCCGGCTGAGGAACGAGTGCGTCGAGACCGTGCGGAGTCGTCGGCGTGATCACCATGAAAATGATGATGAGCACGAGAAGCACATCGATCAAAGGAACGATGTTCGGTTCCGACATCGAACCTTTATTTCCACCAACTGCCATCCCCATAGGAAACTCCTTGAACGCCCCGCTGCTAGTCCGAGCCGCCGGCTGAACCCGGTGGCGGCGGAGGAGCTGCGCCTTTCTGCTGATTCTTCTCGGTCAGTAGACCGAGGTTATCGACGCCTGCCGAACGAACTTCGTCAACGGCCTTGACCACATCGCCATATTTCGCGCGGGCATCGGACCGAACGAACACGGTCTTATCCAGGCGATTGGAGATCTGGTCTTTGACGGCAGTGGTGATCTCGGAAAGCTGGATCTGCTTGCTTCCAAGGTACATTTTGCCGTCGCGGGTCACTGCCAGGATGATCGCGTCATCCTTGTCGGCGTTTTGCATGTCTTCGGCGTTGTTCACCTTGGCCATGTCCACCGACACGCCTTTTTGCAACATGGGCGTGACCACCATGAAGATGATGAGCAGCACCAGCATGATGTCCGCCATCGGAATCACGTTGGGTGCCGCCATCACCGGCGGTGCTTTGGGTTTGTAAGCCATGTGTTACTTCTTTCCGCCTCGACGAGTAATGAAGTAGTTGATCAGCTCCATCGAGGAGTTGTCCATCTCCACGTCGAATGCTTCCACTTTGTTTGTGAAATAGTTGAACGTCCACACGGCCGGCACGGCCACGAGCAGACCGAGAGCGGTGGTGACGAGGGCTTCAGCAATACCGCCGGCGACCGCCGATAGACCGGTTGCCTTCGATGCTGAAATGCCCTTGAACGCGTTGATGATGCCCATCACGGTGCCGAACAATCCGACGAATGGCGCCGTCGAACCGATCGTGGCAAGACCGGAGAGGCCGCGCTTCATTTCCGCGTGAACGATAGCGACCGAGCGCTCGAGTCCGCGCTTTGCCGCTTCGATCACTTCTTCATCGCTCACTTGCGCGGATGCCGCCTGGAATTCGGAGAGTCCGGTGGCGACCACCTTGGCAATGTGGCTCTTCTTGTTGCGCTCGGCAATTGAAATCGCTTCGTCGAGTTTGTTGTCCTTCAACGCGCCGGCTACCTGCTGCACGAATACGCGGGACTGCTTGCGTGCCGCGCTGTACATCAGCGCACGGTCAATCATGATGCCCACCGACCACGCGGACATAATGAAAAGAATTGCGACCACGGTCTTAGCCGGGTAGCCCATGTTGTGCCACATGGTCACCAGATCCCAGCCTACCTCCTGCTGCTGCTTGAAACAGAATCGCGTTGGCCCACAGTAACGTCGAAAACATAGAGTTGCTCCTCCTCCATTTCCCCTAACGATCGCGGCAGCCCAGATTCTGCCGGTCGGCAATTCTCTTCAAACCGGCTCCGTCCCCCTAGCGCAGGGCTGAGCCGAGCCCTGCTTAACCGCCTAATGTAAATACGACGGAAATCGTTGTGTCCACTTCCACCGGTTCGCCGTTCAGCTGAGTCGGCTGATACCGCCACTGTTTCACGGCATCCATCGCCGACCTCATCAGCAGCGGCGGACCGGAGACATACTGAAGATCCTGAACGGTGCCATCCTTGCCGATGACGGCGCGAAGAACCACAGTGCCAGAGATATGCGCTGTCTTCGCAATGGGAGGATAAACTGGCATGATCTGCCGCAGCATCTTGGCAGCCTGCACGTTGCCTCCTACGCGAATGCGGGAAGGGGTGGCCTTCGGCGGAGGCGGCATATTTGAGCCCACGCCGCCGATGATTCCTCCGAGAACTCCACCTGCCGAACCGCCGGCGATACCGCCAGGCACACCACCCGTGACGCCCACGGAGCCAACATCCGGCGGCAACTCTTCTTCCTTAATCATCGCCACTTTCTTGGGGATGACGGTCGGCGCCATCATCTGCCCATTGTGAATCAAGCGCACAACAGGCTTCACCACGCGCTGTATCACTTGAGCGGGCGGGGGTGGCGGCGGAGGTGGCGCAGGCGCTACCAGGAAGGTTGTGAGCGTTTCCTTGGGCAGCGCTTCGGTATAAATCAAAGGAATCAGGATCAAGACGCCCAATATTGCTGCCTGGACGATCGTCGAGACCACCACCGTCCATGACGTATTGGTCCTCTTCGGATTCGCACTGGAGACTACAAGATCGTCAAACATGACTACTACCTCCTTGCGGCTGCCGCCATGCGCTTTTCGGCTGCGGATCCGGCGCTAATGGCAGCTCCCTGACCCCGGTACTTATTCCAAACCACAACGATAGGGGCTGCGATTCCGAAACTGGAGTACGTTCCTACCACAACTCCCACCACCATGGCAAAAGCGAAAGCACGGAGCACCTCCCCGCCCATGAGGTACAGGACCACCACGGTCAGGAAAGTTAAGCCGCTTGTCAAAATAGTACGAGAAAGAGTTTGATTAATGGATTTGTTCACGATCGCCGCGAACGGCTCGCGCCGCATCAACCGTAGATTCTCCCGCACGCGGTCGAAAATCACGATCGTGTCGTTCATCGAATAGCCGACCAGAGTGAGCAATGCCGCGATTACCGTCAGCGAAATCTCATAATGGAAAAGCGAGAAAAAGCCTAGGGTGATCAGCACGTCGTGGAAGACGGCGATTACCGCGGCAGCTCCGTAGATCCACTCAAACCTGAATGCAATATATACCAACATACCCAGCAACGCATAGAGCGTAGCGAGCACCGCCTGGCGCCGGAGCTGAGCGCCGACCTTTGGCCCGACGATCTCCACATTTCGGATCGTGAAATTGCCGAGAGAGAAGCCGCTGGTCAAGGCATTAACCACCTGCGGCGTAACGCCTGGCACGCTCCTCAAGTCATCAAAGCTGGTCACGATGCCGCCGTGATCCTTATCGCGGGCATCTATCAGCCGCTGGGCCAGCTCTTTGTAACGGTCGCCGGCATTCGTGCCCAGAGTCAGCGGGTCTTTCGTGGTGAGGTAATCCGCAAGCGCCGGTGCGGTGATGGAATTAAAATCCTGTTTGCCGGAGGTGTCAGTCCCGAAGGTCTTGTGCAGTACGTTGAGAATTGCGTCCTTGCCCGCATCGAGCGACTCATCGCCCGTGCCCTTTTGCTCGAGGCCGATCACCACGTCGCGCTGCGATGCCGAGTTTCCGATATCACTGATGGTCTGAATGGTGCTATTGGCAAGACCGGCTGACTGCAATCCCTTTCGAATCTGATCGATCGGCGGCGTTCCTGCGAACCGCACATACACCAGCGTGCCGCCACGGAAGTCGATTCCGTACCTCAGTCCTCCATTCTTCAGAATCGAGGCCCATCCCACTGCAAGAAGAACCAGCGAAAGGGTGACGAAGTACTTCGCCTTCCCCATCCAGTCGACGTTTACGCCCTTAAAAAATTCCATCGAGTCCTATCCGTCTTAATTGGACACCGGGTTGCCGGGGTTTGTTCCCGGCATGCCCATCACACGCAAGTGCTTTTAAATGCTCAGTTCCGCCTGCCGCTCCATGTGCGCCAGGTGATAATCGAAAATGGCTCGCGAAACGTAAATCGAAGTAAACACGTTGGCGAGCAAACCTATGACTAAGGTGACCGCAAATCCTCGCACCGGCCCGGTGCCGAAGAGAAACAGGAAGATGGCCGAGACGATTGTCGTGACGTGCGTATCGATAATCGTCAGAAATGCGCGATCGAAGCCGAGGGCCACGGCCGAAGCCGGAGCCTTGCCGTTCCGCAATTCCTCGCGGATGCGCTCGAAAACAAGGACGTTCGAATCCACGCCCATGCCGATAGTCAAAATCACGCCTGCAATTCCCGGAAGCGTGAGGACAGCACCCGCGTACGCCATGAACGCGATGAGAATGATCAGGTTCAGAATGAGCGCCACAACAGCATTGACACCGCTTTGCCTGTAATAGACCACAAGAAAAATCATCACCACCACAAGGCTTGCTATCGAAGCGCGAACGCCCTGGCGGATCGAATCGGCTCCGAGCGATGGACCCACTGTGCGTTCCTCGAGATATTTAATCGAGGCCGGAAGCGCACCGGCACGTAGTACGAGAACCAGATCCTGCGCTGTCTCTTGCGAAAAAGATTCGATCATGCCTGAGTCATCGATGCGCCCATTGATTGTCGGCGCTGAATACACCTGATGATTCAGGACGATCGCCATTCGATGGCCGATGTTGGTCTCAGTGAAGGGACCGAAACGGCTGGCCGCGGCCGTCGAAAGCTTGAAATCCACCTGATACTGGCCCGGGAAATTCGAGCTGGGACTGATGCTTTCGCTTCGCAGGTCTTGTCCGGTGACGATGGGAGCGCGATTGATAATGTAATAGACGGTTTGCGAGGGTTGACCGGGCTGAGCGCTCGATTTGCCGGGAACGATTTCCGTTCCGGGAGGCAGAACGCCGCCGTGTGCGGCCAGAGCAGCCGCCTCAGATGGATATGTCTGCTCGTCGACCACGAGGTTCAACGAGAGCTGTCCGGTCGCCTGAATCACGGATTTCGCGCGGGTGGGATCCGCCTCGCCGGGAAGCTGAACCAGGATTTCATTGTCACCGCGGCCGGTGAAGGCGATCGTCGGCTCCGTCAGGCCAAGCGCGTTGATCCGGCGTGTAATTGTATCGAGGGATTGATCCATTACATTGCGTCGAATATCCGCTACGACCGAAGGCTTCAGGGTGAGGAGGTAGCCATTCTGTTCACCGGGCGCGGGAGACATGCTCCAATCGGGGAACTGGTTGGCGACAATATCGCGGAAGGTTGACGACGTCGCTGGGTCAATGTTGCGGACGAGAATGTGCGTATCGTCCACGCGGCGAATTTCACCTACATTGACGTTCTTTTCGTGCAGCTGTTTCGTCAACGCGTCAATCGTCTCGTCGCAACGCTGCCCGATGGCTTCGTCCACCTGCACCTGCAGGACGAGGTGGCTCCCGCCTTTCAGATCCAGCCCCAGCTTGATGCGATCGGCGAGGTTCTGCTTCAACTGTGTGGCAGAGGTGGGAAATTCCGGCAGCCCGACAACGCCGAATATGCAGATCAAAATGATGATGGCTATGAGAATGAACTTCCACCTGAGATCGGAACTCATGCTGGCTGGTTAAGTCTCCTTCGGAGGTTCCGCTTGCAAGCCTGCAATAGCGGCGCGCGATACTTTTATTTTCACTTGTTCGGCAATGCGCAGTTGGACGGAGTCATCTTCTAACCCCACGATCGTGCCGTAAATCCCGCCATTGGTGAGGACTTTGTCGCCAGTCTTCAGATTACGAAGCATTTCGGCGACCTTCTTCTGCCGCCTCTGCGCAGGCATAATCATCAAGAAGTAAAAAATGACCATTATGAGGATTAATGGGAGAAAAAGTGCTATTCCGCTGGGCTGCGCCGAGGCTTGCGCCAGGAGGAGCAGAGTCCCCGAACACATCACACCGACTTCCACGATCATTTTCGCCTTTCCCGCCCAGGCGGGTCGTCACCTGCCGTGGCCGGCAGGCTCATTTCGCTCACAGAAGATACCACCCGCTGCTTCCCGCGCCCAGCCCACCTTAATTTTGCCCTTTGAGGCGTGCCTGAAGGTCAGAGCGGAATCTTTCGAGCTTTCCAAAACGGATAGCCTCCCGAATTTCCCGCATGATGTCAAGGTAAAAGTAGATGTTGTGGTGGGTGTTCAAGATGCCCGCTAGCGCCTCGCCAGAGGAATAAAGGTGCCGCAAATATGCACGGGAGTACCGGCGGCAAACGGCGCATTGACATTTTTCGTCTATGGGCCGCTGATCATTTGCGTAGCGAGTGTTCTTGATAAGCAGGCGTCCCTGTGAAGTAAAAAGGCATCCATGACGCGCGCTGCGCGTAGGCAGCACACAATCCATCATGTCAATTCCGAGACTCACATAATCGGGAAGCTGTTCCGGCTTGCCGACGCCCATCAAATAGCGAGGCTTGTTTTCCGGCAAGCGCGAAGCGGCCGCTTGCGTCATCGCGCACGTGGTTTCGTGCGGCTCGCCGACTGCAAGTCCACCAATCGCATAGCCTGGAAAATCGAGAGCGACAAGCGCGTCGGCATTTTCGCGACGCAGCGCTTCATATGTGCCGCCCTGCACGATTCCGAAAAGCGCCTGCCGTGCGGCATCGCCATGCTGCTGAAAATAATCCCGCGACCGTCGCGCCCAAGTGAACGTGCGTGCCGCTGCATCTCGTGCCCGAGCTTCTGTCGAAGGCGCTTCGATGCACTCATCGAGAACCATGATGATATCCGCGCCAAGCGCGATCTCGATCTCGAGCGCTTTCTCGGGCGAGAGAAAATGTTCGGAGCCGTCGAGATGCGAGCGAAACGTCACACCTTCGTCCGTCACCTTGCGCAGCTCGCTCAAGCTGAAAACCTGGTAGCCGCCCGAATCGGTGAGAATCGCGCGCGGCCACGCCATGAATTTGTGCAGCCCACCCATCGAGCGAATCAGTTCGTGCCCGGGGCGAAGATAGAGGTGATAAGTATTCGAGAGGAGAATCTGCACGCCGAGATTCTCGAGATCCTCCTGCGTCTGCCCTTTCACCGTAGCCGCTGTTCCCACGGGCATGAACGCCGGCGTATCGATCACTCCATGCGGAGTGGTCAACCGGCCGAGTCGCGCGCCGGTAGGATCCGTGGCCAGAATTTCAAACGTAAAATTCATTCGCGAAAGTGTATCAGGAACGCGGGGTACCGATGCCGCAAGGCGAAGGCTTCAGGTCAGTTCTGGCCGAATCGGGCCAGAATGGGACCTGAGCTACGTCGTTGCGTCGCAGGATATTCCGATCTGAGGCGTGAGTTTACTTCCTGCGCCTTTACTTCATGCGCTCCCAGACCAACGTGCGCGTGACCGGCTTGCCATCTGCCGTCGTCGTGTTGAATTTGATCGTTAGCTTGTCGCCGGAAATCGTGAAGTTCCGCTTGATGTCTTTTCCAACGTCACCGGGAAAGAGCGCGCTTTCCAGGTGATGGACAACGAAGCCTTCTTTTTCATTCACTTTGAACGTCCCAAAATAGGCGTCATACCCGAGCACGGTTTGCGCCGTGTCATTCGTCCCGCGAATTTTTGCCGCCTCGTTGCATTCTTCCCCAATCATTTCCACAGTGCGCCCCTGCCGCGAAAGCTGCGCCGCCACGTGGCCCGTTCGATCGTATATAAGAAGACCCTTCGGAGTGGTGGCGAGACCGCGATCGGGCAACACTTCCCCGTTTGCAAGAGTCGACACGCGAGAAACGAGACTCCAACTTCCCAGGAGCTGTTCTCGCACGTCGGGGCGAGCGCCGGCAAACGTATTTACTCGAGAGCGTGCGGCGATGCCGGCAAAAACGAAAACGGCCACCATCACGAACGTAGTCGTCTGTTTCTTCATGCAAACTCTCCTTTTATTTGTGTCGTTTCCGATGATCCGGCTGTCTCTGATTCTTCCGGGCTTGTCCAGCATTTTTCGTGAGGTGCCAAGCGTCACACCAGGAGCATCGATAGGCGCGAAGTTCCTTTGGAGCGTTAGCAGTCGCGATCTGGTGTGCGGCGGTCGCGAGAGCTTCACCCTCGGTTGCATACTTCCTCTTTCCGCTGACCGGGCATTTTGATTCGTCTTCCACCACTAGCTAACCTCTTGTGAATTCTTCCACAGCCGCGATCCCACATAAATCGCTGGTAGAACATGCGTCACGGCGCTGATTTTTGGCAAGTGATTTGTATTCTTAGTTTTAGGGGTGAGCATCGTAGTATCCAAGATCCCCGCGAGCGCGTCTCATCAATAGGGGAGAAATGTTGTGATTCGGCTGGCGACGCAGGCAGCGGCAGGAGCGATGCCAGCGCCAGCTGAAACTCTCAGATTCTGAGAAAGAAGGATAGACGATGCGCAGCTTAAATATAGAAAAGAATTTTATAAGGAATTATTCGATAGGCTTGGCAGCGATTCTTGTTTTTCTTGGCATGATTTCTACACCGACGCCAGCGTCAAGCGACAAACAAGAGGACTCGTCAAATGAAGTGCCCGTGCACATGGTCGTCACGGTGAAGCCGCGCCACAACGGCGGACAAGTTCCGGCGCTGGCGGCAACGGATGTGAAGGTGTATCAACGCGACAAGCAGAATGCGGTGACAAGCTGGGTACCGTTGCAAGGAGATCGGGCAGGCCTGCAACTCTTCATCCTGATCGATGACACAGCGAGAGCCAGCCTCGGCCTGCAACTCGACAGTCTTAAGAAATTTATCGAGGAGCAGCCGGATACCACCGCTATCGGTGTCGGTTACATGCGAAACGGCACGGTGCTCACCGTCCAGAACCTGACCAAGGACCATGCCCTGGCTGCAAAATCATTGCGATTGCCGATCGGGACCGTGGGCTACACGAGCCCTTACTTGTCACTCTCGGACCTGATGAAGAAATGGCCGGTGGGCGAAGATCGCCGGGAGATTTTGATGATCACCAGCGGAATCGACGCTCTCGGTGGTAGTCCGTTCACCAATCCCTACTTGAGTGCGGCGGTCGATCGCGCGCAACGAGGCGGGTTCATCGTCTATTCGATCTATACGCCGGGAGCAGGACGCGTGGGACGCGGTTTCTTCCGCGGCAACCTAGCGCAAACTGGCCTGGATATGCTTGCGCAGAAAACGGGCGGCGCCACCTATTACCTCGGCGTCGGGAAGTCCGGTCGATATCTCGCCGTACTTACAGGATGTAAGCTTCAGCTTGAGACACCAATACGAGCTTACATTTCTTGCCAAGAGTGCGAAGAAGCCGACTCTTCAGCCAGTGAAAATAAAGACGGAAATGCCGAACATCGGCGTGATCGCTGCAGAAGACAGTTACGTCGGAACCGGGATGTAACCTCAACGCGCTTACCGGACATGTGGCCCCGCCCCGAAGCCACATGTCCGGTTTTTTTCGAAGCGGGCATGCCGTGCATCGAGGACGCCAGCTCCTCATTTTCAGCCACCGAAACGCAAGCGTCCATTCCACTCGCCTCCAGTCTGACAGATGAGTCTCGGTCAACTTGACGAGTCTGTGTCGCCAACCTAACATGCCGGGGAAATGAAAAGTCTCGACACTCTCCGTTCGCCACTGACCTTTTTGCAAAGTAGGCTTCAAACTATTCCGCACCGCGATATTCTCGACGCCGAAGAAACCTGGTGGAAGAGCGAAGGCGTCGCGATTTCGGACGCGATCGATCGCGCCGGAACACCGTGGCTGCGGATGTTCGATCGGCTCGGAAAACGCGTCGATGAAATTCTTTACCCTCGCGAATATCAGACGATTCTGAAGAGAGGCTACCAGGCTGGAGTTGTGTGGCGCGCTCTCGAGGAAAAATCTCTGATTCCCACCTATCTCCTGATGTACGCCATCTCGTACTACGATCCGGGCATTTGCTGCCCTTATACCGTCTCACTCGGCACGGCCGTGCCTCTCGCGAAGTATGGCAGCGCCGATTTGCAGTCCCGCTTTCTACCTCAACTCACGCGCAAGGACGATTCTGTGTGGCAGGGCGCCACGTGGATGACGGAAATCAAAGGCGGCTCGGATCTGGGAGCTGCTGTCGAGACGATTGCCCGGCCAGCGGGCGATCGTTGGCTTCTCACAGGCGAAAAATATTTCACGAGCAACGCCGGCGCAGAGTTAGCCGTTGTAGCTGCTCGGCCCGAAGGAGCTGCACCGGGGGTGCGAGGCCTGGCACTGTTCCTCGTGCCGCGCTATCGCGAAGATGGCGAGCTCAACTACTTCATCCGCCGCCTGAAGGACAAAATCGCCACCCGCTCCGTTCCCACCGGAGAAGTGGAGCTGAAAGCGAGCGAAGGTTATCTGCTCGGCACCGCTGAGTCAGGAATTTATCTCATCCTCGAAGTATTGAATCTCTCGCGCGTAGCAAACAGCGTCGTGAGCGTCGCGTTGGCACAGCGCGCCATGGCGGATGCGCTTTCGTATGCCGAGCAACGCGCTGCGTTCGGCAAACCTATTCTCGATCATCCTTTGCTTCGCCACCAATTTGAAAATCGGCTGAATGCGCTACGATCCGCGTTTGCGCTCGCGTGGGAATCGGTTCAGCTCCTGAACGACGTGTGGATGGAGCGGGCGCCTTATTCCGATCGCTATCATCTCTTCCGACTGGTGGCCCATCTCGCGAAATACTGGACGGCCGAGTTCGCGGTGGACACGGCAAAGTGGGCGATGGAAGTGCATGGTGGTCTGGGCGTCTTGGCCGAATACGGCGCGGAACGCTGGCTGCGAGAAGCGATGATCCTCGCGATCTGGGAAGGAACGTCGCACCGCCAGATTCTAGATGGACTGGAGGTGATGGAACGGAAACGTGCGCATCAGCTTCTTTTCCGGCGACTCGCGGAAATTGCGCCATCCAAAGAACTTCAGGACATGCAATCGGAAGTCGAGCAGCACTTGAAATTGCCCATTGAAGAAAGAGAGGCGCTTACCGAACCGATCTTCAGAAGGCTTGCCATTTTCACCGCCGAAACCCTCGCTCGTAAGTCCTAAGTAAAATCCGCGCTTACGAGAGAGTGTGTGTCGCTTCTATCTTTCCGTGCTACCGTCTGCTGGAATGGCCTCGGCGTGATTTTGCATTTCTCGATTTAGGTATTTAATCAAAACTACCTCGTTCTGAGCTTCGTTGTAGAGCAACTCATCGGCAATGGCACGGGCCATTGCGATGCCGAATCCGCCCGGGCGCATGCCGAGTTCGTCTCGAACGACGGCTACGCGTGCAATCGCCTCCGCCGAAGTCTGATGCACGGCAGCGTGAGTGAGACCTTCGAAGCTGAAGCCTGCGCCGGGATCAACCACGCGATATAAGAGCATTCGTGGATAGCGCAAACGAGCAACGCGTACTTTCTGATTCGGATCGAGCTTTCCTCCCCACTCTACCGCATTGAGGAGCAACTCCCGCAACGCCTGCGTGATTGAGTTGGTAAGCTCGTTCGGAAGATCTGCCTCCAGCTTCGCGACAAAGGCTTTAGCCATTTCGGCGGCTTCCCGCGTGGATGAAATCAGCAGTTCGACCCAATTTGGCGTAGCGGAAATTATTTCAATCGACTCAGAAGGCACATCAGGAAGGCGCGCTATTCGTTCGTCATCGGGCAAGAGGGCTTTTTCCGCTGGGGCCGCCATCGAGGCAAGGGACGCTCACTTCAACTGCCGCACTCTCACGCCCGTATGTTGCAGGCGAGTTACCGCAGAATGAATAAAGGCATCCCATCTAATCTAATATGTTGGCCATGGTGAAGGTTGCCGGCTCTGGAATATTTGCGAGCAGAGTTTGAGGCCCGCTTTTTCAATTCGAGGATCATCATGCGTGATGACAGCGTCAGCGTCGGAACCAGCCTGAATCGGGACGCTTCTTCGATTCCTCCTCCACTTCGTGATAGGGTAGAGCGCTGAAAATGCCAGGATACGGGCCGCCGTTGAAGTTCTACAGTTTTCGCCGCAACCGCAAGAGTAACTCCGCCAGGATAGCTGGGGCACTGCTCGCCAGCGCCATCGCTGGCTTGTTTTCCCCGACTGCGCGTGGACAGCAGACTCATGCTGCAGAGACGCCAGTTGTAGTCCAGCCCGGTGCGCCGGGAAAACCGAGTAAAACTTTGCCGTCATCGACAAGAGCCACACTGCCGCAGGCATCGCAGGCGGACGCGGAGTTCATGCAGGGCATGATCATGCATCATTCGCAGGCGGTGGAGATGACGGCGCTGATTCCGTCGCACACCGAGAACAAAGAATTGCGCTCGCTCGGCGCGCGAATCAGCAGCTCGCAATCGGACGAGATCAAATTTATGCAGCGGTGGCTGGCGACTCGCGGAGAGCCGCTGTCCATGGCGATGCCGGAAATGCCCGATTCGAAAATGCCGGACATGGACAAACGCGCGGATCATTCGACGCATTCGATGGCTCTTATGCCCGGCATGCTGACTCCTGAGCAGATGGACGCGCTGAGGAAGGCGAAAGGCGCGGAGTTCGATCGCCTCTTTTTGACGGGGATGATTCAGCACCACAATGGCGCGCTGATCATGGTGAAGGATTTGTTCGATACGCCGGGAGCGGGGCAGGATGCCGAGTTGTTCAACTTCGCGACCGATGTAGACACCGGGCAACGAGCCGAAATCAGAATTATGCAGTCTATGTTGGATAAGGATTCGTCGGAGCGTGAGAAGAAATCTTCAGAGGAGAAATGATGAACCGATTGCAGCGTGTTGCTTTGCATCTGGTCTGCGTGGCTGTGGCCGCGATTCTTTTGTGTCCTCGTGTGAGCGCGCAGGAGCAAAAGCCTGCGCCTCAGCAGCCTGCACCGCAGGCCTCCGAGCCTCAAGCCGCTCAAGGGCAGGATGACGACGACAAGAATCCATTTGTGCCAGAGCCGGCTGGACCACTCCCGGCGGGGATGACGGGATCGGATGTGAACGATCCGCGCGCCAAGCTCACACCGGGGCTGTATGACGCCGGTGAAACGTCGATGGGCATGAAGCATCTCTTGCTGCTCAAGAAGCCTGACGCTTTTCAACTGGGCGCTACCGACCCTGACGATCCGAAAGTGGCGAAGACGATTAGCCAACTTGGTCTGCCCGTTCCTCTCTCGAAAATCCCCAAGCCGTTGCAAATCGTGATCGCGCAACTCGCATTCGGCAACTCGGATCTCGCGTTCCAGGGCAATCACCTGTTCCAGGGAAATTTTTATGGCGTAAATATTTTTGACGTCTCCGATCCGGCCAAGACGACGCTGCTAACCACGATGGTGTGCCCCGGCGGGCAGGGTGATGTGTCGGTGTACAAGAATCTGTTGTTCATGTCGGTGGAAATGCCGAACGGACGCCTCGACTGCGGCGCTCAGGGATTTCCGCCGGCGCCTCCGCCACCTCCTCCGGTTGCAGGCCAGAAAAAAGAACGTCGCCCCCCTCCGCCGGAGAAGGACCGCTTTCGCGGCGTGAGAATCTTCGACATTTCCGATATCAAAAATCCGAAACAGGTAGCGGCAGTGCAGACCTGCCGCGGATCACATACTCACACGCTGGTGCTCGATCCAAACGATAAAGACAATGTGTATATCTACGTGTCTGGAACATCGTTCGTGCGACAACCGGAAGAACTGGCCGGCTGTTCAGGCGAAGCTCCGGACAAAGATCCGAATACGGCGCTGTTTCGCATCGACGTGATCAAAGTTCCGGTGGCGGCGCCACAAGACGCGAAAATCGTTTCGAGCCCTCGCTTGTTCATCGATCCGCGCACCGGCGCGCTCAACGGCCTGAACAATGGCGGCAGCCATGGCGACAAAGAGAAGAAGCCGGTGGACACAGACCAGTGCCACGACATCACGGTTTACTCGGCGATCGGCCTCGCGGCGGGCGCGTGCTCGGGCAATGGAATTCTGCTGGACATCAAGGACCCAGTGCATCCAAAGCGTGTGGATGCCGTGAACGATCCGAACTACTCCTACTGGCACTCTGCTTCATTTTCGAACGATGGCACCAAAGTCGTCTTCACCGACGAGTGGGGCGGCGGCCTCGGCGCGCGCTGCCGCGCGAACGACCCGAACAAGTGGGGCGCAGATGCCATCTTCCATCTGAAGGACGATAAGCTCAGCCTCGCGAGCTATTACAAATTGCCGGCCGCGCAGGGCGACACGGAGAATTGCGTGGCGCACAACGGCTCGCTGATCCCGGTTCCGGGGCGCGATATCGAAGTGCAAGCCTGGTATCAAGGCGGCATCTCGGTGGTGGACTTCACCGACGCGGCTCATCCGATGGAGATCGCCTATTTCGATCGCGGACCGATCGATCCCAAGATGTTGGTGCTGGGCGGCTACTGGTCAGCCTACTGGTACAACGGCAATATCTACGGCTCGGAAATCGCGCGCGGCCTCGACGTCTTTGACTTGTCGCCGACGAAATTCCTCACCCAGAACGAAATCGATGCCGCGAAAACCGTGCAGGTGGCTGCGCTGAACGTCCAGAACCAGCAGAAGATCGAGTGGCCCGCAAAGCTGGTCGTGGCAAAAGCATACCTGGATCAACTGGCGCGTTCGCAAGCTTTGCCGGCAGACCGAATCGCATCGCTGCAGAAGGCGATCCAAAGCGCGGAGAGTTCACACATGAGCAAAAGCAACGTGGCGAAGTTGAAGCGCATGGCCCCATCACTGGAGAAGAGCGCTGCCACTGCGAAGAGTCCAGCGGACGCCAAACGGTTGAATGCCCTGGCGCAAATCCTGAAGCAACCGGCAGCATAATCAGATCGGAACTCGGTTTTTGATGATTTCTCTCGCGCACCCTTGGCGGATTAGTGCTTTGGAATCGCGCTCGTTGTTGTCGGCGATTCGTGCATGCTGAGGATGTACCAGCGGTTTTCGCTTTTGCGGCAGAGCATCATTCCGCGTCCGGCGAAGTGGAACGTCGGTGACTCCAGCGTGTAGTCGTAGGAACTCCAGACGATGTCGCCGACGACGCGCTGGTCGTTCATAGTCATCGACATGTGCACGTGCGGACGCATATTGAAATACTGCTCGCGGAAATAGTTGGCAGCTTCATCCCTGCCGCGATACTCCGCTTCGGGCAAACTCAACACAAAATCGCGATCGAAGCAGAACGCCAGCCCGACGGCATCAGCATCGTTGAACGCAGCGGAACAGGCTTGCATCGAGCGCTCCATATCCGCGATCAGCGAAAGCTCCGATGAATTGGGGGGTGGCACGCCGAGCCGGGCGACGCTGCGTTGCAAATCAATCGTCACACCGAGCTGTTCCAGAAGATCGACGCCGAGAATCCCATCGATTGGCCCCCCGCACGCTTTTGCGATGGCACTCAGGTCGATCGCCGGTAGCTTGAGATTTTGTAGATGATGGCCGCCCAAACTCAGCTCGTCCAGCACTACTTCACGTGCGCTTAAAGAAGTGGTTTTGTTCCAGGATTGAATGCGAACGTCCGTGGAGCGCCCGGTTCTAAATGATTTCTGATTCAGCATCGAAGTGGCCGCGGTGTCTACGAGGAATCGCTTCTCGATTTTATTGACTTCGACGATTGCCACCGGCAAGCGATCACAGCGTTGCAAAGGAATTTCCGACTCGGCCAGCGGAGTTTGCGCGCGAACCGACGGCATTGCGAACAAACAAACGAGAGCGGCGCTCACGCACATGGGCCCGCCTCGTCGAATTCGCATTATCGCCTCGCGTGCGGCTCGATTGCCTGGTCGATCCGTTCGAGAATTGCCCTGCGGATGCGGCGAAACGCGCCATCGTCGCGAAACAAGCGGGATGCCCAGTTCGCTCCCATGGCAAGGGACTGAATTTCAAAAACGAAATCCTGCGGGACTATGGTCTTTCTAATTTCGCCGGCATTCTGAGCGTCGCGCACCGCCTGCTCCAGCGTCCCAAGCCATCGCTTAATCGATTCCGCGATTGCGTCGCGCACTTTGCCGGGACGATCGTCGAATTCGAGCGACGCGGCCGCAAAAAAGCATCCGCCAGGGAAAACTTTATCTTCGGCATAGCCGAGCCAGTTCCCGCAGAGAGCTCGAAGGCGCGCGAGGCCGTGTGCCTCGAAGGCCGGCCGAATGACTGTCTCCACGAAAGATACGACCAGCCTCTTGCACAACAGCGCACTGAAGGTCTTCTTTCGAACCGAAGTGAGCAAAAAGGCCGCTCTTGCTGATCTTCAGTGACGCGGCGAGTTTGCCAATGGTGAGCCCTTCGAGGCCCTCGAGCGAAGCGATATTCACCGCTTTTTGCAGAATCGCGCCGCGAGTTTTTATACCGCGCGCACGCCTGCGCTGCACCGCTCCCGAAACGGCGGCCGGCGCAGCGACTGTGACTGACTGCCTCGAGCGGTCGAGCCGATGAGGACGGGAGTGTTTGGCCATGCCCAGATAATAGCACGACCGTTCGTTCTATTACAAGGTGATTCGAGAGACCGTCGCTCCCCGCCTTTTCCGCAATCGCGCGAACCATTTTTCGAAACTGGTGGCCCTTATCTTCTTTGCTCCACCCTGTGACATCCATCACAGCCCGAATGCCGGTGGCTGCTAAGATTGCTCGAGCGGCCCCCTTCACCGCCCCAAACCCTTACAAATGATCCGCGACGACTGGCTTCCGAAATCGGTTCAGTGCCTCAGGAATTACAACGGCCGAAAATTTATCGCGGACGTTGTGGCTGGAGTCACCGTCGGCCTGGTTGCACTTCCTCTCGCGATGGCTTTCGCAATTGCTTCAGGCGTCCCGCCGCAAGCCGGGCTTTACACTGCGATCGTTGCAGGCTTCTTGATTTCCGCGTTGGGAGGTTCCACCACTCAAATCGGCGGACCCACGGGGGCGTTTGTTGTCGTTGTGTACGGGATTGTCGCGAGGCACGGCTTGGACGGCCTGTACATGTGCACGCTGATGGCGGGCGTGCTGCTGGTAATTCTAGGAGTAACCGGACTCGGAAGCGCGGTGAAATTTATTCCGCGGCCTGTGGTAGTCGGTTTCACAAATGGAATTGCCGTAATTATCGCCAGCACGCAAATCAAGGATTTCTTCGGACTCAAAGTCGATAAAGTTCCCGGGGAATTCCTGGCGCGCATGGAAGTTCTTGCGCAGAATTTCCGAACTCTTTCGCCGCTCGAGACGGGACTCGGCGTGCTCGCTCTTGCTTTGATCATTGTTTTCGCGCGTTATGTGAAAAAAGTGCCAGGCTATATCGTGGCGCTCTTTATCGGAACGGCGATCGTCGCTATTTTCAAGCTGCCGGTGGAAACGATCGGCACGCGCTTCGGAGGAATTCCCTCCGGCTTGCCGAAATTGCAAGTGCCGCAATTTCGTTTTGACCTGCTGCGACCGCTGATTTCTCCGGCCGTTACCGTCGCAATGCTGGGAGCCATCGAATCGCTGATGTCCGCGGTGGTTTCCGACCGCATGAGCGGAGATAAACACAATCCAAACGTCGAACTCGTAGCGCAGGGCGTCGCCAACATTTTTTCGCCGCTCTTCGGAGGCTTGCCGGCCACCGGAGCGATCGCTCGCACTGCGACGAATATTCGCTCGGGCGCCAAGACCCCGGTTGCGGGAATGATTCATGCACTCACGTTGCTTGCGATTGTTCTATTCGCCGCGCCACTTGCCCGTTTTATCCCCCTGGCGGTGCTCGCCGCGATTCTCTTCGTGGTTTCTTACAACATGGGCGAGTGGAGAGAAATTCCTGAGTTGCTGAAGCTGTCGCATCTGGAAATCGGGACCTGGGCGGTCACATTTCTATTGACTGTGTTCGCAGATCTGACCGTTGCGGTGGAAGTCGGGATGATACTTGCCGCGCTCGTATTCATCCGGAAGGTTACTTCCACAACGACCGTCTCCCAGGTGACCGAAGAATATGTTCGCGAAGGTTACGCGCACATGCTGCAGCACAAGGAAATTCCGCCGTACGTAACCATTTTCCGTATTCACGGTCCATTTCTTTTCGGCGCGACCGATAAGATCGAAGAAATCTTCTCGCAAATTGCCGAATTGCCGCCAATCATAATTCTGCGACTGCGGAACATGACCGCGATTGATGCCACCGGCCTGCAAGCCCTGGAAAAACTTGCGGACGTGATCCACAGCTCCGGCAGGGAGCTCGTCCTATGTGGCGCACGCGAACAGCCGGCGCGGCTAATGAGGCAGGCTGAGTTTGAGCAGCACGTCGGCGCTGAAAACATTTGCAGGAACGTGGAGGAAGCCCTGGAACGAGCTAAACAGCTCCACGCGGAGATGGCACCGCAGGGTGCGGGGTCAGTCGTTCTGGAAAGCTGAAAAAGCGCGACCGAACGAAAAACATTTGGAGGGCCTCGATTTAACCTTCGAGGCGGTTACGCGTTCGATTCCTGCGGCTTCGGCGCTTCTTTGGCGGTTTTGGCGCCCTCGTCGCGCGCTCGCTTCTTCTGTAGATACTCTCGCCACGTAAGGTAAATCAGGATGAGGTCAAAGATCGTAAGCAACACCAGAAAAATCGAATGCGTGTGCGTGAATCGATGCATCTGGTAGACGCAAAACACGCCGAACACGACCATCGTCAGCGGATAGGCCCACAATTTGTTCATCCAGAGGCCGGCCACCAGCAAGGCTTTCGAGAGCCCATGCGTGATCAGATAGATCGAAGCGAATTCCCTCCCGCCGTTCGCCAGGGATTGGGTCCAATGAAAAAGGTGAGCAACGATCACTTCGTCGTACTTGCCCGGCAGGTCGTGGAGCGCAGCAAACCGAAAAAATTCATTCATCGCGCTCGGCTTGATAAACCAGATCAGCACGCCGCCGATGCACTCGATCAAGCCGTCGAATCCCTTGATCGCAATTCCGGCCTGGAAACTCTTATCGAGGAGTGAGCCGCCAAGTTTCAAATGAATCCCGTCAGGTTGCGTGTTCGAGCGATTTCAATTCTTCGCGGAGGTAGTCTCGCCAACTTTCGGGCAGGGCTTCCAGATTCGCTGCGCGTTTCAAAAGATTAGCATCTTTGCCGCCATCTCTGTAGAGGGTGTTGATTTCGGCGATACTGATTCTTTCGGGGTCTTCGTGAATTCTTTGGATTGGGTCACCGGCTCTTACGATTCCTTGTTGCTCCACCGCAAGATAAAATCCGGATCGTCCATTCGTGAGCATACGATTCAACATATCGTCGCGCTGGAATTTGAGCGCGAGTTTATGGCACGGCGTTCGCGGTTGCGTAACTATCACGATTGCTTCGCCGATTCGAAATTTGTCGCCGATGTGAATCTCGTGCTCGATCATTCCTTCGGTCGTGAAATTCTCGCCGAACATTCCCCAGGGCAGCGCCATCTCCGGCAGTTCGCTTTTCCAGAGCGGATAGTGCTCGGACGGGTACGCATAGACCGCTTTGGCGTGGCCGCCGTGCACGGTCAAGTCAGCCTGGCGATCGCCGTCGAGATTTAAGCGTCGCATCAGCACAGGTCCGTCGATTGGTTCCTTGAAGATTCCGGTGCGGACTTCGTGCCCCTTCCAGACCACGGTGTGAGGCACAGCAACGTTGAGCGAAACAAGCCTCATTGCGGAAGTCTCTCTGTCACGACCTGCAATCCAGCACTGCCGCGCCGTTGATGCGATCCGCCTTTAGGTCATTCAGGGCGCGATTGGCATCCCGCAGTGGAAAGAGAGTCACCTCGCTGCGGATCGGAATTTCGGCCGCGACGCGGAGGAAATCCTTGCCATCGTTGCGCGTATTGTTCGCGACGCTTCGTATCACGCGCTCTTCGTATAGCAGCTCGTAGTCAAATTCCGGAATCGGACTCATGTGAATTCCGCCGAGGACCAGCACTCCAGCCTTCTTCAACGCCTTCAGCGCCGGCGGAACTAATTCACCGGCGGGCGCAAACATAATGGCCGCATCAATCTTGTCGGGAGGCGCTTCGGCGGCTTCGCCTACCCACACGGCGCCCAACTTGCGGGCAAGCTCCTGATGCTTTTTGCCCCGCGTGGCCGCGTATACTTCCGCGCCCCAGTGCCGCGCCACCTGAATTGCCACGTGCCCCGCCGCGCCAAAGCCGTACAACGCAAGGCGTCCGCCTTTTTTGATTCCCGAAATGCGCAGGCAGCGAAAGCCGATGATTCCGGCACAGAGAAGTGGAGCGGCCTGTTCATCGTCAAAGTTTTCTGGAATCTCATACACAAAATCTTCCCGCGCCACGGCGTACTCCGCGTATCCGCCATCGACAGTGTAGCCAGTGAACTCCGGATGGTCGCAGAGATTTTCCATTCCTGCGCGGCAGTATTCGCAAGTCTGATCCGTGCTATGAAGCCACGCAATTCCCACGCGCGTCCCCACGCGAAATCGCCGGGCCCCCTCTCCGCATTTCTCGACTGTGCCAACGACCTGGTGCCCGGGGATCACAGGAGATTTTCGCGGCGGCAGTTCGCCTTCGACAACGTGCAAATCAGTGCGGCAGACGCCGCAAAAATGCACGCGGACCAGCACTTCACCCTTTCCGGGTTGCGGAACGGGAACGTCGGCAAATTCCAGAGGATTCGTTTCAATCCGTGCTGCGGCCCGCAGTACGCACGCTTTCATTCTTGGTTCCTTCGTTTCCCAATCCCGCGTCTTCGGCGACGTTCAGGGCAATGGCGGACCAATCGAGATCGCCACGGCCTTTGGCCACCGCTGAAACCCACCGGTCATGTAAGAGACTGCCGAGCGGCAAGGGCGTGGTGCCGGCGGCGGCCATCTGCAAGATCAGATTGACGTCTTTCAACCCCAGCGTGAGCCGAAATCCCGCGGGTTCGAAGCGCTGTTCGGCTATCTGGTTGGCGTAGCCGGCGTGCAGAGGGGAAAATTTCCCGATCATCTCGGCGACGGCTTTCTTGCTCACGCCGCTTTTTTCCGCCAGCGTCAACATTTCCGCGAGCGTCTCGATGGTTGCGGCCACCATGAAATTGCCGCACAGCTTCACCACGTTGGCGGCGCCGGGATCTTCGCCGAAATCGAATAGGCCCTGGCCGATGGCGTTTTGAATCGGCTCGGCGCGCTGCTTGGCAGCGGCCGGACCGGAGGTGCAAACCCACAGACGCTTTGCCGCAGCAGCATCGGGGCGGCCGAACACGGGCGAGGCCACATACGCGACTTGATGTTTGGCATGATGCTCGGCCAGGCGGCGGGAAGTGGCGGGCGAGATAGTACTGAGCGAAAGGTGAATTCCGCCGGGGCCGAGGCGTTCGACGAATGAGCCACTGCCGAGGCACAGATCTTCTAATGCGCGGTCATCGGCTACCATCGTCACGACGATTCCGCCGGGCTGCGCGGCGTCCGCTGGTTTCGACGCAAGCGTGGCGCCTTTTTCGGCGAGCGGAGCAGCTTTTGCAGCCGTTCGGTTGTACACCCGCAGGCCATAACCGGCCTTGAGCAGATTCGCGGCAATCGGCGCTCCCATGTTTCCCAATCCTATGAATCCGAGTGTCTCTGGCATTCTGGATGTCCTCCCGTCGGGCGTGAAGCTGGTCGAGCGAGCAGACCGCTATTCAATGGATGCGCCGCACGATTAGTATGACTCATTTCCAGAGTGTTAAATCTCGGTGCCGCCGGTTGCCGCGCGAGGGCGCGCCCTTCCGTGATTTAATGTCCCGGGGGCAGCGATGGCGAAAAAGAGTTTTAAGCAGCTTTCCGAGCGAGAAATTCTGGCGCTGGCGATTTTTCTCGAAGAGGAAGACGGGCGCGTTTACGGCGATTTCGCCGACGGTCTTCGCGAGACTTATCCAGCCACCGCCAAGATGTTCGAGGAGATGCAGGCCGAGGAATCGGGTCACCGGCAGGCGCTAATTGATCTCTATCGCCAGAAATTCGGCGAGCACATCCCGTTGATTCGCCGGCAGGATGTGAAAGGTTTTATCGAACGCCGTCCCGAATGGCTCGTGCGTCCGCTGGGAATCCAGAATGTCCGCAAGCAAGCCGAGGTGATGGAACTTGAAACGCGGCGCTTCTATGAGCGCGCTATCAGCCACGTGACGGATGCTTCGATTCGCAAGCTTCTGGGCGACCTGGCGGAGGTCGAGCGCCAGCATTACGCCAAGGCAGAATCGCTCGAAAAGCAGCAGGTCACTACGGGCGCGCGCGGCGAGGAAGAAAAAGCGAGCCGGCGAATGTTCATGCTGCAGATTATTCAGCCGGGGCTCGCGGGATTGATGGACGGCTCAGTGTCGACGCTGGCCCCGATCTTTGCCGCTGCGCTCGCGACGCATAGCAGTTGGGACGCGTTCCGCGTCGGACTCGCGGCGTCGCTCGGAGCCGGAATTTCGATGGCATTTGCCGAGGCGCTTTCAGATGATGGCTCGCTCACAGGGCGAGGGCGGCCCGTTATCCGGGGGTTGGTCACTGGTCTCATGACAGCTGCTGGAGGAATCGGACACACGCTGCCGTTTCTAATCACGAATTTTCATGCGGCGCTCATTGCGGCGATGGTCGTGGTGGCGATCGAGCTGGCGATTATCAGTTATGTTCGGCATCGCTATATGGACACGCCCCTCTTTGCGTCCTCACTGCAGGTGGTGGTGGGTGGCGGTCTCGTGTTCGCTGTGGGGATCATAATCGGGAGCTCGTGATTACAAAGGAGCCGTTGATGATGAATCGGTCCGTAGTGGGATTCGCACTCGCGCTGTTTTGCGCACCGCTTGCTCGCGCTCAAAATGTGGTGAAGTATCACACGACGATGGACGACGTGAAGTACACGTACAACAGCACGTCGGCGCCGGTCGCAAAGCTGGCTCCTGGAGACATCCTCGAAACGAACACAGTGGACGCGTTCGGCAACGCGATTCAAAAGCCGGGCGACACGCTCGCCCTCGTAAAAGGCGACAACCCACTGAGCGGTCCCTTCTACGTGGAGACCGCGGAGCCGGGCGACACACTCGCGATTGAATTTCTCAAGATGGATGTGGACTCTGCGCAGGGCGTTGGCGCGTTCGCTCCGGGTTTCGGCGCGCTGAATGAGACGTTCTACACCCCGATGGTCCACCCTCCGCTGCCCGAGCGTATTTGGTTCTATCCGATCGACAATGCGGCGGGCACCGCCACGTTTCATGCCCTCGACTCAAATTTTGCGGTCAAGTTCCCGCTGCATCCGTTCCTGGGCTGCATCGGAGTGGCGCCGGCGGGCGGTGAGGCGCGCAGTTCGGTGGTGCCGGCAGAGTTTGGGGGCAATATGGACGCGCCGGAAGCGAGCGTGGGCAACACGCTATACCTTCCCGTAAACGTTCGCGGCGCGTTGCTCTATATGGGTGACGGGCACGCAGCTATGGGCGACGGCGAAGTGGCGGGCACAGCGGTTGAGGTTCCGCTGCGAGTTCGGATGCGTGTTTCCGTGATCAAAGGCAAGAAAATCGATTGGCCACGCTTCGAAAATGCCGACGAAATCATGGCCGCCGGAATCTACCGCCCGCTCGACGATTCGCTGCGAATCGCGTTCACGCAATTGATCGGGTGGATTCATGCCGATTACGGGCTTTCGGAATTGGACGCGTATGAACTTCTCTCGAAGGTGGCGAAGATTCACGTTACCGAGATGGTGGACCCGAACTACGTGATCATTGCGAAGATTGACAAGAAATACCTCCCAGCCAAGATTCACTAAACGAACCTTATCGAATGGTCGGTAGCGGCAGGCCAATTGTTGCGATTAGACCCAAATTCTAATCGAGACACCGCGATCAGAAATGTCCGTATCTGGCTTAAAAACATGCACTTGAAAATTTCTAATCGGGACAAAAAAGGCTTTTTCGTTGCGGGAGCTTGTATCAAGTAAGAAATAGCTGGAAAGGCTCAGAGGCGCGCGCCCGCATACCTAGAAGTGCTGATTTCAATGCGTCGAGAGCTGCGTTGTAATGTCCCCGTAACATTTACGGCGGCGCATAATTTGGCCGGGCAATTAATCCGATGCAAATCCTATTCCGGTTCATCATTGGCGGTCTTGTCGTATCGCTGTTCGCCGCGTTTGCCGACGCGTTGAAGCCCAAGAGCTTTGCCGGCCTCTTCGCCGCGGCGCCTTCGGTAGCGATAGGGACTCTTGGGTTGACGATTTTGAGCGAAGGGAAATTATTCGCGGCCACCGAGGCACGGTCGATGATCTTCGGCGCCATTGCTCTGTTCTTCTACGCGATGGCGGCGATGCGGCTGATGATGAGGTACAAGCTGAATGCTGCTCCAGCAGCGTTCTCAGCCATTGCGGTGTGGATGATTTGCGCGATGGGAGTTTGGTACGTGTTGTTGCGATGACTGCGAATGAGAGTTCACTTCGACATTTCGGATTTGAAAGATACGAAATGGTATGAGTTAGCCGTGCGCTTTCTCTTCGGAGGTGCAATCACGGCTATTACAGGAATGCTGGCGAACCGTTATGGGCCCGTATTCGGCGGTTTGTTCCTCGCTTTCCCTGCACTTTTTCCCGCGAGCGCTACTCTGCTCGAGACGCACGAGCGAGAGAAGAAAAGAAGAGCGGGAATAGCAAGTACCAGTCGCGGGCGAGAGGCTGCTGCTCTGGATGCGCGCGGTGCAGCCATCGGAAGTATCGGCCTCGTCGGTTTCGCACTTATAGCATGGAAGCTGCTGCCCATATCGAACGGAGCGATCGCGCTTTTCGCAGCGCTTGTGGCGTGGGCCGCGATTTCGGTTTTGATCTGGCGTCTACGCAGGCACCGTCTTTTTCTCCGCAAAGGCCACGCCAGCGCGGCATCGCACGCGCCTGTTTCGTCAAAGGGTGACTAACCTTTACGGCGAGCCGCTTTTCTTCCGTCTTCGATTCGACGCCATGCTTCTGCTGGACCTTTTACGTCGAGAATTCGATATTTCTTACCCAGATGCCTGTGGTAGTTGACGAAGAACTCTTCCAGTTCCTCCACGAATTTCTGGCCTAGGTCGCGGACGTGCTTGATATGAGCATAGCTGTGATTTTCTTCCTCGACGCCGACGATCCGATCATTGCGCTGCTTGTTCTTTTTCTTACCTTGCTCACCTTCTATCACTCCGATCACGCGGCATTTCACAAGCACGCCCGGAAAAGCCGGCTCGTCCATCAGCACAAGAACATCAGTTGGATCGCCATCCTCCGCTCTTGTGGAGGGAATAAAGCCGAAGTCGTAGGGAAAAGTCATGCCGGCAGGAAGCACCTTCGCGAGCGCGAACACTTCCTGTTCCGGGTCAAACGCGAATTTGTTCCGGCTGCCTTTGGGAGTTTCGATGATCACTTGGATCCGATTCTCAAGCTCTTTATCGAATGAGGCCAGACGTGTCGGGTCAGCAAGAACGCCACGTGTTTTGATTTTCGTGGGCATCGGTCAGTCTTTGTGAAACAAATCACAACCTGGTTTCAAGGCTCCTACCGTTCTGCAAGCGGGATTCGCCGGAACTTCCTAGTCGGCAACATAAAATCGTATCGAGCGTCCTCCAGGACGGTCGATACAGTGAAAGACGTACTTTGCGGGCCACATAGCTGGAGGAACGGGGCCAGGCTCAACAGGCACGGCAAAAAACTGAAGAGTGTATTGCGAAGCGACACGGGAGCAAAGTACTCTGGAACCTAGCGAATCGCCTTTTGTTAATAGGAAGAAAATCGGAGGAAATCGGTGGCTAAGACATTCGAAGTGGAAATCAAGTTTCAGGATCGCGAGAAGGGGCCGGGAACCGTGGCGGGGAAAGCCATCGTTACGGCCGGTACCATGGCGGCGGCAATCGGAAAAGGCGTGCGCGAGATTCTCGATAAGACGGATCGAAAGCAGAATTTCGACATGCAGAAACACGGTGTCGAGATTTTGGTGCGATCTTCGGCGGATGCAGGCGAGTCCGACGAAGCAGCCGAGTCAGCGGCCGGGGCATAACCGCGGAAAAATCCGGGCCTTCCATCTGCTCTATTCGTCTAGACGGCGGCCGAGCTCCGTATTCGACTCACCCGGTAATCAAACCTTCCAAATTTTAAGGGCATTTAGCCACACGGCGCGAACTCTCGTCGTGGGCTAAGGCGCAGCGCACCCGTCCGTTGACACGCAGGCGCGTTGACATGTGGGCGCGTCGCACCTAGAATCGCGGCCTAAATCGCACAGGCTAGGCTCCGATTCGAGAACGAGTGCGATTCTCGCGGAGCCGCAAGCTAGCGGAGACAGCCATCACGCCCGGTCCGGGTAAGCCCAAAATAGCGATCGTGGACGACGACGCGGCATTGCGCGCAAAGATTGCGTCGGCTCTGCGTTCAGATTTTGAAGTTCTCGAGGGCGAGGATTACGACGCAGCGGTAAAGCTGCTGGAAGAGCGAGAGCTGGATGTGTTGCTGCTGGGCCTGTCCGATCGCGTCGGGAGGGCGTGCGGGAGTGCACGGAGCTGTTGTCAAGGCTGGACGGAAGCAACATCGACACGCTCGTGATCGTGCTGAGTTCCGACGAAAAGAAATCGACGGCGCTGAAGGTAATCGACGCGGGCTCCTACGACTACTTCATCAAGCCAATCGACACGGACGTGCTCCGGCACCTACTCGAGCGCGCAGTTGAGAAGCTGCATATCCAGCGCGAGAACCGGCTGCTGCGCGAGGAAATCAGCCGGAAGAACGCGCTCGGCGACCTGATCGGAACGACGGACTCGATGCGGCATGTGTTCGACTCGATCAAGCGGATGGCGCGGGCGACGACCAACGTGATTATTCGCGGCGAGAGCGGCGTCGGCAAGGAGCTGGTGGCGCGTGCGCTCCACGAGCAGAGCCCGCGGCGCAACCGCGCGTTCGTCAGCGTGAATTGCGCGGCGCTGCCCGAAGGGCTGATGGAGGCTGAGCTTTTCGGGTACGAGAAGGGGGCGTTTACAGGAGCGGTGGGAACGAAAGAAGGCCGCGTGGAGCTGGCCCACCAGGGGACGCTGTTCCTCGATGAGATTGCGACGCTGACGCCGCCACTGCAGAGCAAGCTGCTGCGGGTGCTGGAGGACCGGTCGCTGACGAGGCTGGGCGGAAAGAAGCAGATCAAGGTGGATTTCCGGCTGATCAGCGCGACGAACGAGGACCTGGAAGAGATGGTGCGGGACGACCGGTTCCGCGAGGACCTGTATTACCGGATCCACGTGGTGCCGATTTTCGTGCCGGCGTTGCGCGAACGCGTGGAGGACATCCCGGTGCTGGCCGAGTACTTCGTCAGCGTCTATTGCGCGGCCAATAGCTTTCCGGCGAAGCGAATCGGGGACGACGCGATGCAGGCGCTGAAGCGGTACCCATGGCCGGGGAACGTGCGGGAGCTCGAAAACGCGATTCAGCGGCTGGTAATCATGACGGACGGCGAGATCATCGGGCTGAAGGACCTGCCGCCCGACATCGTGCAGGCGGCGGGACGAGATCGCGGCAGATTCCGGCTGTCGGGAACCGGGATCAATCTGGACAAGGAGCTCGAGGCCTTCGAGCGGCGCTGGGTGCAGGAGGCGCTGGAACAGGCCAAGCACGTGAAGTCCGAGGCGGCGCGGCTGCTGGGGGTTGATCGAAACCGGTTGAACTACCTGTGCCGCAAGTACAATGTCTAGCGCCATGTTCAAGTTTTCATCGTGCGCTGACTAACTCGACGCTGATTCTAGCGTGCACAGAGCGTAAGCCAACATGCAGGGACTGAAATCCTCAAAAAACGACGCGGTTTGGACGTGCTAAACTCCCTGTGACTGCAATGCGATATCCTGCAAGCCCCAGATCCATCCAACTTGGTTCGCACTTCGACCGCATCTTGTGGAATTGCCGGATGCGAGAGCACGCCGACTCGATATGGCGCGTCAAGCCGGGGAGCCGAGCGTGAAAGTGCCCTGGGAGGCGGGGCGCGTTCTGACTTCAGAGGAGTGGGAAGGCTATTGCAAAGGGGTGATCTCCGATTGCATTGACTGCGATTTTAGCCCGGGGGAGTTTCGCTCGTGGGGACCGGATTTTGCGCTGCTCCTGAAGCCCGGCGAGTGGCCGAGACTTGCGAATGTCGCAGAGCAACTGACCCGGGAAATGCTGGCCGCCGAACAGGAGTTGGCTTCGAGACCGGATCTCCACCGCCTGCTCGGTTTACCCTCGAGCATCCGAAGAGTGATGGAAGAATGCGGCCCGCGTTGCCAGCCCAAGAGCGCGGCAAGGCTCGTACGTTTCGATTTTCACGTCACAAAAGAGGGCTGGCTTCTGTCAGAAGGGAATACAGATGCGCCCGGTGGGTTCGAAGGATTTGGCTTTACGAAAGCAATGAGTTCGTACTATCCGGGATTCTCAGCTCCTCCCGACCCCGTCCGCAAGTATGCCGAAGCGATCCGCGCAGCCGCGGGAAGAGACAGCTTGATAGGCCTTGTAAGTACGCGCAGATATGTTCTTCATTTGCAATTCCTTGCGCGACAGTTGAAACAAAGCGGCATGCGCACAATCTTGCTTCTTCCCGGCCGCTTGAGATGGAGAGCAAAACGTGCCCGAACCAAAGCGTCGTCCGGGATGCAAAGACCTGATTTGCTCGTCCGGCGTCTCCTGACGGCCTGGCTGACCAGGCCAAGCCAGCGCGCGGAGTGGGAGCCTTGGTTTTGCGGAGGAGAAACGCCGATGAGCAATCCGGGGACAGTAGTCGTAACCGCAGGCAAACGCTTCCCGGTGGTTTGGAGTGAGCTGGATACCCGAATGTCCGCGTGGCGGTCGTTTCTACCGGAGACGCGCTGTCCCGGGGAGCTTCCCGGCGGATCCGTAACGGACTGGGTTTTCAAACCAACTTTCGGGAGAGATGGGAAAGGCATAGCGGTCGCAGGTTTGACCAAAAGGCAAGCGTTCAGAGAGACTGCCGACAGGGCGAGGCGAAATCCGACCCAGTGGGTGGCACAGCGACGGTTCGAGTCTGTCGCCGTGCCCACAGAGAGAGGCCCTGGCCACGTTTGTCTAGGCATCTACACAATCGATGGCGTAGCAGCCGGAGCGTTTACTCGGATTCAGGGAAAGGCCCTAATCGACCAGCATTCGCTCCGCATACCCGTGCTAATCCCCGATACCGATGCGCAGTCCCGAAGAGTCCTCGGCGACCCCTTCAATGGTGAAAAAGTCAACAAACTCTGATTTACTCAACGCGCGGCATTTGTTTGCGAGAATCCACTGAATCAGAAATGCGAGTGTATGTTGCAGTTGCATAACGACTTAAACCCCTCCCAGAATCGCGGATGACAATGGAGCGAGACGTGCATGTAGCTCAGTATCGCCCCAGAGGGGCAATTCAAAAGAGGGAACAAAAAAATGGCAAAGAAAACCTTGAAGAAGAGCAAGAAGCTCCAGTCAGCCAAGACGCTTAAGTCGGCCATTGAATAATCTGCACAGTCGACCTATGTGCCGGTAAACGAGGGCAGGATTGCAATGGGACCCGGGGCTGCCTCAAGAATCGGGGCAGCCCTTCTAGTTAGACCAAGCCATAGGGCGATCACAGAAGGCGAAGTAGCCGTAAAGTCAAAGAAGACAACCAAACACTTGAAGAAGTCGAAGAAGATGGAATCCACCAAGCCGTTGCGCAAATCGGCGTAATTGGGTAGCCATAGAAATAGCATTTCCGGGAACGGGCTGCCTCCCACAAAAGAGGCAGTCCTTTCTTTTAGGACTCCTCGCAGGTAAGCCAGCAGACGATCGGCAGGCAAAACGCGGTAAGACGAAGCTATGAAGCAGAAAAAAACATCCAAACAATTGAAGAAGGCGACCAAGATCGAACCGACCAAGCCTCTCACACGCTCACCTTGGGCGAAGGAATAGCAATGAATCCGACCGCGAAACCAGTGAAGAAGAGCAAGAAAGCCGAGCCGGCCAAGAAGCTCGAGCGCAAGACGCCGCTGATGTCTGTCCGCAGCTTGACGGTGAAGTGGTAAGCGACAAGCATCGGTTGAAATTTTAACGATCTTCCGACCTTGCGCTCCGCTAGGCCGGGAGTTTGAAGTAGCAGCAACCCCGAAGGGTCGCCGTCCCAGGAACGGCGGCCCTTTCTTTTTGCGACGGGGAAATAACGATCCAGGTCACCACCAGACCTGGGATCGCAACCAGTGCCAAGCGGCGCGACCCGCCTGCCACGCAATTGGCCTGCTCCCAGTTTTGATCTTAGCGATTCCAGTCATGCCCCCGCTCAGGGAGTTGTCCGGGTTGGGAAATTCCATGATCACGGCGATGTGATTGGTGAGTTCCTGTCCGAGCCGCGTTAACCTTTGCGTTTGTGAGACTGGTATGTCCGCAGCTGCCGCTGGAAGAATCTGGTCGACGCGACCCGAGTAGGTTCGAAATGCGTACGGAAGAACTTTCACCTTAACCGCCGAGCCGGGGCGCACATCGGCGAACTCGCGATCGGGAACCAGAATTCTCGCTTTCATCGTGTGCCGGTCAGAAACGCGGCAGAATTCGTCACCAGCTGCAAGATATTCTCCGACGCGCTGGTGGATTTCCGCTGTGGCCACGACCCCGTCAAAGGGTGCGCGAATCTGCAGTTCTTCAACATTTTGCGTCGCGACGGCTAGTTGCTTCTGAATACGAATTCGTTCGCGGACTGCTTGAGCGGATTTGCCGGATCCCGGGTCATCCTGATTCAACCGGAGATTGCTGCTGGCGAGCGTGAGTTCAGCGGAAGCCACCTGGGCCTCGGCTTCAATTTCAGGGTTCTGCGAGAGCGGCGATGATCTGGCCGGCCTTCACTTCGTCACCCTGATGAACAAACACACTGAGCGACTTTTCCGGCGACCTGCGTCCGGACATGGGCATCACGGCCGGGCTCGAGCACCAGATCTGTGGAGACGCTTGAAGGAACCGGCGGTAAGAATAAGAGAAGCGCAATTCCGAGAGCGCCAAACGATTGGGCGCGGGTCAATTTCCAAGTCATATAAGACTCCCGCTGTTTTCGAATCCAGGTGCGAACAAGGGGCAGTGAAGACTCGATGCCCTTGCGCGCGACGAAATAAATTACTCCCGCAAAAAGGACATACCCCCAATCGCCAAACTTCGTCAGGAGGACATTTTTCGCAAACAAGAGCACGATGGCGATTAGACCCACGCTGTAGGCAAGCGCGGCGACTCCGAAGATAAAATAGATACGGCGCTGGCGGCGGCTGGATGCCGGCAAGTCGATATTGCGGCGAAGAAGGTATTTTTCCGCCCAGACGCGCAGGAACGCAAAGGAATCTTCGCGCAGATTATCGATATCGAGAAACTGAGAAAGAGCGTAGTAGCCGTCCGCCTTAATAAGGGGATTCAGATTCAATAGAGCACCCTGAACCCCGCTTAAAAGCATCATCTTGTAGGCCAGATCGTTGACGGTTGAGCCCGGTGGTGTGAAGTGCCACACGACGGCGGACAAGCTGCAAACGACCAACTCTACCCAGATGCCGGCAAAGATCACCCATTGGCGGCGCGATGTGCGATCGAATAAAAGGATGTCGGTGGTGTCTGTATAAAACGCCGGCGTTAGATAAATTAGCAGGAAGCCCATCTGGTGAACGTCACCGCCAAAATGCTTACAGGTCAGTCCGTGTCCGAATTCATGAATCGCGCCCAGCAGGAGAAGCAGCAACCAGAAGGACCAGACGTCGTAGGCGCTCTTGTCGGCAAACGAATAGAGGGACTCTGTATCGTGTTGAACTCGCGTCCAATCCCCCGCGACAAAATACATGGCGGTAATAAACAAGAGCATGGAGAAAAATACGAACTGAGCGGTGAACATCCAGCCCAGAATTGGGTCGAGCTTATCGAGAGTTTTGTTCGGGTCCCAAGCTTTGAAAGCGATGTACAGCATGCTGGACTGGTCCACGCGGCCTTTACGCTCGTCGCGGATGCGTTCGAGAACAGCGAGATTCTTTTCGCCGAGGGACCGCTCCCACATGGCAGGCTCAATCGAATCGAGAAATTCGAGAACTTCGGATTCTGCGACTGCAGAATCGGGGTCTTGCTCGGCAAGCGCCTCTGATATGTCGGCCGGTGTACGTGTGCCGTCACACAGCAAAAGCAGCTGATATTCGAATTCACCGTAACGATTGTAGGAATTGGTTTCGTAATTTTTGATGACGTAACTTTTTTCACCGTTCACGGTCTGTTCGCTGATGCGCAGATCAGAGCGAAGCTTGGGGCGCCGCAATCCTTTGGAAAGGACGCTCGAGACCTGAATGCTGGTGGGACCAAAGCGCATAAATTGCGGTGCCTAGGGTTTCGCTCGCGAAGTTCCCGGCCAAATTACATGTACAGCCATGCCGGGACGCAAATCGGAAATTCCGGTTCCGACAAGCTGCGCGGTGACGTCGTAGCTGTCGCTTGCGGGATCGACGGTGGGACTAACCTTCACCACGCGGGCTGAAAACGTGCGGCCGGAATTGTCGACAAGCGAGAGATCGACGGGCGCGCCACGCTCGGGACGCTTTGGGGAAGCTTCGGAAACCTGAAATTGGACCTGAAGGGGCGAAAGCTGGCTGATGCGAAAACACTTGTCATTCTTGGCCACCGTCTGACCTTCACGAACATAGCGGCGCACGACGACACCGCTGAATGGGGCGCGCAGTCGGGTTTGGTCCAATTGAATTTCGAGGCGATGAATTTCCGAATGGCTGCTTTCGACCAGGGCCTGCCATCCATGCATATCGTATTCGGCGCCTTTTGCTTCAAACTCGGCGGCTTCCAGGTCCGCTTCGCTGGAAAGCCCATATTCACGCAGCTGCTGTTGGCGCCTCAGGGCGGCGGCTTTGGCCTTTAACTCCGCCTCTTTGAATTTCACGTTATTCTCGGCAACGGTGAGATCATTGCGGGCCTTGTTGAGCTCCATCTGAAGGCTGCGGTCGTCAAGTTGGCCGAGGATCTCGCCCGCTTTGACGGCGCTGCCTTCGTCTTTTGCGAGGGAGGTGACCACACCGTCACGTTCGGCAGAGAGATCCACTTGATGCTCCACAGACAGCACGCTGAGAACGTCATTAGGCTCTGTCGGCTTCACGGCGGCGGTTGGTCCGGGCGGTTGTGACGGTCGCGAAGGCACTGCCGAAGACGGAGGTGGAGCGGCAGAAGTGGAATCCGGCGCGTGAGAAGAATCGCCGCAGCCCGCCAACGCGAGCGCCAAAATTACGATTGGAAGATACGTTGAACGTCTCATCATGTGCCTGCCCCTTCAGCTTACGGAAGCCAACTCCACACCTTCTGCCAAATCCAGCGGAATGGATCACGAAATAGTGCATAGCCAACCGGATACCACCCGCTGCCAAACCATTCCCACTCGCCCGCTGCACGGATGCGAACACGGCCAACCATTCCGTCGCGAGCGCGCCCGCCGGGATTCGAAAACAGAGCACGGACTAGAAAGTATTGTTCCCCGGCATCGGAATGAGTTTGAGCGCCGATGCGATCGACGGTCCCGAAAAATGTCGCCGTCGGGAAGGCATTGAGCTTAAGGGCAACTTCCTTGCCAGGATGGACCAGGGCCAAATCTGCTTCAGGCACGCTCATTTCGGCGGCCATTCGTTCCTGGTCGACGATCTCAGCGAAGGGATCTCCTGCTTTGACCATCACACCCGTTTTTTCTTCAATTTTCGGAGTCACAACGACGCCAGCGATCGGAGCGCGAAGGTCTGCCGCAGCAACGCGTTGTTGTTCGAGCTGCACTTCGGCATTGTGAAGATCGGCGCGCATTTTTGCCTGTCCGGCGGCCGATGGATCATTCCGAAATTCCGCTTCCGCGACTTCCCGACGAGCCTGTGCGAGAGCGGCTTCAGCCTGGGCAAGTTTGATGCGATCCTCGCTATCGTCAAGTTGTGCGAGCGATTGGCCCTGCTGCACGGTTTCGCCCTCATGAACGAAAACGTGCCGCACGACTCCGCCCTCAATCGAGCTAACAATGCGCCGTTCAGCGGGGACCACGGTAGCATCCGTGCGCACGCGCACAGGCCATGGAACCAGAATAAGAATGGCGGCAACAATGGCGGCGCGTTCAGCATATAGGCGCCACCGTTCCTTTGGCATCGCGGCGGCGAGGCGTTTTTTTTGTTCGGCAAGTGGCTGGAAAATATTCGCGAGCGGAACCTGCTGGTAGAGCTGCGCATTGCGGATGGCAACAGTGGTCTGGTTTGCCAAAATCGAAACCGTCTCTTTGTTGGCGTCGGTGAGGAAGTCGGCGTCGCTGCTAAGAAGTATCATCGCGCCAAGAACGCCCTGATCGTCACGCAGCGGCAAGGCATATGTGCCGTTGAGCTCGTAGGCTTCGAGGTATGAGACGAGCTGCGCGCGAGCATCTTCCGGATCGGCGTGCCAGCCATCGTCGTATTTATCGACGGCAACGGGACCTTCCTGCTGGGATACCCATTCCAGGCGGTCACGCAGTTCGCTCATTTCGCGCGTTTTTGGAACCTCCGCTTCGCCCGAGACGGCGCCCAGAACGAATTTGCGCCGATCGAAAAAGCCGATTACTAATTTGTCGAACGGAACTACGGAGGCGGCTTGTTGGGCGACCGTGGAAAGAACATGGTCGAGGTCCAGCGTGGATGTGATTTCCTGCGAAATTTTCAGAAGAGCGTCGAGGGCGTGAACCTTGCGTTCAGACTCAAGGAGATTCGCATTGTGTAAGGCGACTGCGGCCTGCTCGCTGATGCTTTCAAGGAAAAAAAGATCCTCTTCATTAAAGGGCGTACCGTCTGTCTTGTTCACCAGCTCGACGATGCCGAGCACTTCATTTTCTTTTCGCAGCGGCGCCGCCATCCACGACTCGATCTCGAATTCACCGCCAGCCTTGATGCGCTCTTCAAGCCCGGGCTCTTCCGAGGGTGTCTCGAGGAGCTTCGGATTCCCCGCCTGAGCAATTTCACCGAGGAGCCCTTCGGTCACAGAAACGCTCGCACCTTCCTCTACTGTCGGATCCACTCCAGCGGTATTGGCCAGCCGAAGTTCGTCTCCTGCCGCCAGCCAGAGATTGCAGGCCCCGGCTCCGAGAATGTCTTTGATCTTGCCAGCGACGATGGGCAGCAGCTCTTCTAACTCGAGCGTGGATGTGAAGGTGCGGCCAAGGTCGTAGAGTGCAGTGAGGCGTTCGAGAGTTGCGAGCTGGGCGTGGCGCTCGCCTTCTATAGCTTCAAGATTTGTGAGAGCTTGGCCTGCAAGTCGCGCCGCTTCCTCGAGAAAATGCGCATCTTGCTCCGTGAAGTCCCCGGCTCTCTTGTTCAGGACTTCGACCACCCCTTCGGGGCCTTCAACGCCGGGAAGGGAGGCAAACATTGCAGACTTGACGCGGACCCGGCTGGTCTCCTCCAGATGCTCGAGATCATCAATCGACAGATCCTGCGTCCTAAGGCGGCTCGTGCTTGCCGACTCAAACACGATGGCTAGAGGCCCTTCAGTGACCGGTTCGCTGGAGGGCACAATCCGCTCGCCTGTCTCGGTCCAGCGCGTTCGGCATACAAGCCCTTCCGATTCAGAATCGTGAAGCCACACGAATACCGCGCGCGCTCCAAGCGTGGAGCCGACGCGAGCCGCGAACGTCTTCAAAAGCGTGTCCTGATCGCGACACGCCAGAGACACGCTCGCGAGTTCGAAGAGCGCCGAAGATGTTTCCATTGCTCTCCCTGGAGGGGCGTTCTCACACCCGCTCCCGCGCCGAGCCCGGAGACCGGGGGAAAGAGAACGCGCGGAGCCTAACAAAAGGGGCTGTAGCGCGTCAAGGAACTGTCCCGTAATCGACCCAATAAACAAGACATATAAGAGTGCAAACCCTTGATTGCGGAGCGCAATTCAGTTAGCTTTGCAACTCGCTGTGAGGTACCTGTGAATATTGGTATTCGCAAAGCCGGGCAGGCCACAATCCTGGATCTTGAGGGCCCACTCAAGCTTGGTGAGGCGGAAGAGGCATTCCGCAGTCAGATTCAACAGTTAATGGATTCGGGAACGACTCGCGTCGCCGTGAATCTGGCAGGTGTAACCGAGCTTGATAGCTCGGGCATTGGCGCTCTCGTTCGTTCTTTTACGATGTTGAAGCGCGCGGGCGGAAAATGCACGTTTTTCGCGCCGAGTAAACGCGTGATGATGCTGCTGAAAATGGTGCGCCTGGATTCGATACTGGACCTTTCGGAAGACGAAGCTACGGCACTAACGCGCATTTAGCTTTGCTTTCGTCGCCCGCCTTGAGATTGAACGATTCGCGTTCCCTCCTGTTTGTCCTATAGTTCCAGGCCGAGATGCGTGCTTCCGAATGGATCCAAATCGCCTTTGTAATTGGGATTGGTTTGCTGGCGTGGATGCGCCCCCTGGAAATGCGGCGGCGACTGCGCATTGCACTGCTTGCAGTCATCGTGCCGGCGGCGATCTTTCTAACGCGATTTGCGTTGCACGGATTCGTGGGCTCCGTCGTGCGCGATTGGCTCCCAGCTGCGCTATTGCTCATTCCCTACTGGCAAGTGGGGCAGTTTTTCACCGGGCCCGACGAACGAATTCAGAAGTGGCTCGCGCAAATGGACGAGAACGTGCTACGCATGCTCCAACGGATAATCGGAAGCAACGAGAACGGGGGATGGGCCAGATATTTTGAAACAGCCTACCTGATGTGCTATCCGCTCGTGCCCATCGGACTGGCCGCTCTGTATCTGGGACATCACCGTGCGGCAGCCGATTTCTATTGGATTGTCGTCGTGTTAGCGAGCGACATCTGCTTTGCCGTCACGATTTTTGTTCCAGCCATGCCGCCTCGCTTGGTTCCAGGACGGGCTGCGGAATTCAAAGTCGCTGCGAATGAGGTTCGCAAATTGAATTTAGAAGTCCTGAATCGCGGCAGCATTCAGGCCATCACGTTTCCGAGCGCGCACGTGGCTTCCACAACCGCCGTAGCCCTCGTATTGACGCGATTCTTGCCGTTAACGGGCGCCATATTCCTCGTAGTCGCAGCCAGCATTGCGATCGGAGCGTTTCTCGGCCGCTACCATTATTTCCTGGACGTAGTCCTGGGTGCTATAGAGGCCACGGCCGTTTTTCTGGTTTGTCTCTTGGTATTTCGGCGGTAGCGCTGCGCAGCAGCCGCGGCACCTAACGGCGGTCGAGAGCGGGATGGCGCACGTCGCGGCCAGCGACAAAGTAAATGACGTCCTCGGCGATGTTCGTGGCGTGGTCGCCGATGCGCTCGAGGTTCTTGGCGACGAGAATCAGCTCGAAAGCAGCAAACACCACCGCAGAATTTTCCATCATGTAAGTAAGCAGCTCGCGAAAAAGCTGGTCGCGAAGACGATCCACCTGGTCGTCGCGCTGAAGCACGCTGCGGGCGAGATCAATATCGCCCCGGACCAGCGCATTCAAGCTGTCGCGCACCATACCTTCGGCAAGCTCGCTCATGCGCGGCAGATCGACGTAAGGCTTTACCTGGGGATGGCGCAGAACGCGCATCGCGGATTGCGCGATGTTGACTGCCTGGTCGCCGATCCGTTCGAGATCGCCATTAATACGGGAAACGGCCAGCAGAAACCTAAGATCTGCGGCCATGGGCTGCTGTAATGCGAGTAACCGCTGGACGCGCTCGTCAATTTCAATCTGCATTTCGTTGATGGCATCTTCCTCGCTAAGCACAATTTCAGCGAGGTGTTCTTCGGCGTCCAACACGGCGTGCACGGCCTGGTGCACCGCACGCTCGGCCAAGCTCCCCATCCAGAGCAGACGCTGCTTCAGTTCCTCGAGGTCGCGTTCAAAATGGCGTTCCATGTAATCTCAGTCCCCTTCATTCGAAAGCTGAAAGTCGGGCCCAAAGCTGCACCGAGAATCATCCGAAACGGCCGGTTATGTACGCTTCTGTGCGCGGGTCGGTCGGTGTTGTGAACAATTTCGAAGTCTCGCTGTGCTCGATCAATTTGCCATCGAGCATGAACGCGGTGAAATCGCTGGCGCGCGCTGCCTGCTGCATGTTGTGCGTCACAATGGCCATCGTGCAGCTGTCCTTGAGCTGGAACATCAACTCCTCGATTTTCGCGGTGGTTACGGGATCGAGAGCGGAGCACGGTTCGTCGAGCAAAAGAACTTCCGGGTCGACAGCGAGAGCCCGCGCGATGCAGAGGCGCTGCTGCTGCCCGCCGGAGAGCGCAAAAGCTGACTTCTTGAGGTAGTCTTTCACTTCTTCCCACAGGGCGGCGCGGCGCAAGCTTTTTTCCACAAGATCGTCGAGGCGTCCTTTGAACCCATTCACCCGCAAGCCGTAAGCCACATTGTCGTAGATGGATTTGGGAAACGGATTCGGCCGCTGAAAGACCATCCCGACTCGGCGCCGCAACCCCACCACATCTAATCCGTGAATATCTTGCTGATCAAGCAGGATTTCGCCTTGGACGCGAGTGTTACGGATCGTTTCGTTCATGCGGTTCAAAGTGCGTAGAAAAGTGGATTTTCCGCATCCCGAAGGTCCAATCAGTGCTGTGATCTTATTGGTGGGAATGTTCAAATTGAGTCCGAATACTGCTTGCTTAGGTCCATAGAAGACGTCGAGATTCGAAATCTTAAAACGCAACGGTGAGTCTTTTTCGGAACCCGTTGGTGTCGGCTCCATCATCCGGACCTCCGTTGCAATCCGCTCAGCGGCGGGGTTCTTTCCCTGAGTTGCTGATGCCATGTCATACGCTCCGAACATTGCCCCCGCGATTCAAGGCGAGGCGGCAGCCGAGATTCGCTAGGAGCACGATTCCCAAGAGCACCAGACCTGCGGCCCAAGCTTGGCGGTGCCAATCATCATAGGGTGCAATCGCATAGGTGTAAATCATCACCGGAAGCGAAGCGATAGGCTGGGACCATCCGGGACTCCAATAACGATTGCTGAAGGCGGTAAACAGCAAAGGAGCCGTCTCTCCGGCTACGCGCGCCAGAGCCAGCAGCATTCCTGTAAGAATTCCGCCGCTCGCAGCGGGCAGCACCACGGTGGCGATCGTCTTCCATTTGCTGGCCCCCAGAGCCATTGCCCCTTCGCGCAGGGTTCCTGGAATCGCTCGCAGAAACTCTTCCGTGCTGCGGACGGTAATCGGAATCACCATCATTCCCAGGGCGAAGCCGCCCGCCAGAGTGGAGAAATGCTTCACAGGAAGTACAACTATTGAGTACGCGAAGATGCCGATAACGATAGACGGGACACCGTTCAACAAGTCCGTGGTGTAACGAATGACGAAAGAAAAAGTCTGCCCGCCAAATTCCGCAAGGTACACGCCAGCCATTAGACCGACTGGGCAGACCGATAACGGCAGCAAGCAACAAGAGCTTTAAGCTGCCGACGATGGCATTGGCCATGCCGCCGCCCGTCTCACCGACCGGTTTTGGCAATTGCGTGAAGAAGTTCCAACTCAGGGATGTACCGCCGTGCCAGATCAGATAGCCGAGGATCAGGAACAAGACGGAGACGACGGAGAAAGCGGCCACGCCGGTAAGAGTTAGCATCACAACGTTGAGCGACTTCCGCCACATCAGGAGCGCGCGGTTCATGCGGGGCGCCCTCCTCCGCGTTCAGTGGCGACGATCAAAATCCGCGCAAGTCCATTCAGGATAAAAGTCATCAGGAACAGGACGAGACCGAGCTCGATGAGCGCGCTCAGGTAAAGGTCTCCCGTCGCTTCCGTAAATTCGTTGGCGATGACGGCGGCGATTGTGTAACCCGGATGCAGAAGCGAGGCGCTGATTTTCGGGTCGTTACCGATCACCATCGTGACGGCCATCGTTTCGCCCAGCGCGCGCGCCAGAGCCAAGAAATACGGAGCCCATGATTCCGGTGCGAGCCCACGGAACCACCACCTTCCAGGTGGACTCCCACCGCGTGGCGCCCAGCGCGAGAGCAGCTTCGCGCTGCTCGCGAGGAACCGTGAGCAAGACTTCTCGCGAGACGGAAATGATGAACGGCACCACCATAATGGCCAGAACAATTCCAGCCGTGAAAAAGCCCACGCCGTAGTTGGGCCCGGCGAATAGCTTTCCGATTCCTGGAAGTTTTCCAAGAGTGTTGATGAGGAGAGGTCCCAGCCACGAACGCATCAGAGGAACCACCACGAAAATGCCGAGCAGTCCATAAATCACGCTGGGAACGGCAGCGAGCAAGTCAATCAGGAACGAGACGGCATCGCTGATTCTTCGCGGCGCAAGCTCAGAAAGAAAGATGGCGCTTGCCAGCCCCAGGGGAACGGCAATGATCAGCGCGACCACAGAAGTTACCAGGGTCCCGTAGATAAAAGGCAGAGCGCCAAAGTTGTCGAAAATCGGATCCCAAGTCTGCGTCCAAAAAAAATGCCAACCAAACTTTGTGCGGGAAAGATAGGAAGTCTGCCACAGCTCCCAGACCAGCAAGGACGTAATCAGAAGAATGCCGGCGGCAAAGGTCAGGGTGATTAGATGTGCGATTTCATCGCCGTGGCGAAGGCGCTGAACAAACGCACGCGGCCCCGAATAGGGCGGAGCCGCGTGCGGAATCGTGGTGGCCGTTGAGGTCATGCTACTGGATCAGTGAAATGGCCTTCAGTTCCTTCTCAACTACTGGTTTGGGCAGGCGAGCGTAAGCGAGACCTTCATTATATCCCTGTCCATCGGTCAACATCCATTTCAGGAAGCCTTTGATCGCATCGCGTTTCGTGGCATCCGAAATCTGCTCCGGGATCAGCAGCCATGTGAAGCTCGATATGGGATACACGGTTGGGCCGGGCTCGTTCGTGATCGAAACGCGGAAGTCGGTCGGCATGTCTTTCGCCGCCGCAGCTGCTGCCGCAGTGACGCCCGCCAAATCCGCCTTGACGAACTTCCCCGAAGCGTTTTGAACCTTTCCGAAGGTGATATTGTTCTGAAGGGCGTAAATCAATTCCACGTATCCGATTGAACCAGGCGTTTGCTTTACAAGACCGGATACGCCTTCGTTTCCCTTACCGCCCAGCCCGACGGGCCACTGTACGGAAGTGCCCTTCCCGACTTTGTTTTTCCACTCGTCGCTGACTTTTGAGAGAAAGTCGGTGAAAATGTACGACGTACCGCTGCCATCCGCACGATGCACAACCACGATATCGGTCGCCGGCAGGTTCACTCCCGAGTTCGCCTTAGCAATTTCCGGGTCATTCCACTTGGTAATCGTACCGAGATAGATGCCCGCCATAGCCTTCTGTGTGAAGTTCAACTCACCCGATACGCCGGCGACGTTGTAGATCGGAATCACCGCGCCGAGCACTGTAGGGAAATGCAGAATCTTGAATTTTGCTTCTTTGAGCTGTTCATCACTCATCGGCCCATCGGAGGCGCCAAAATCTACCGTGCCGGCCAGAAGTTGGCGAATTCCGCCGCCCGAGCCGATCGATTGATAGTTGATCTGAACGTTCGGATCCTTCTGGTGGTAAACATCAAACCACTTTGAGTAAATCGGATAGGGGAAGGTAGCGCCTGCGGCATTCAGCAATATCGTGCCGGGTTGCGCTGCAACCGCAATTGCGAGAGCCAACAGGATCGACACAACGAGCGAAGTCTTCTTCATGGTGGCAGTACTCTCCTTAGGTGCGTATTTTTTGCCGGAATTGTTACAGCCGCGTTACATACACAACAATTCGAAGTGAAACGGGAAAGCCTTTACGAAAAATTGAGGAGGCGTGGCCCCGGGGGTTGTCCAGGCCGCGCCTCCTTGGTGGGCGCAGGTCGTAGACTGCGTTTTCTAGCGCAAAGTGCTGTTGCGCCAGAACTTGTCGAGCCGAACCCAGTCAGCCGCTGCGGCAGAAGTCATCTCAGCGGCATCCGTCCGGCTACAAAATGGATGGCGCAGCGTAGGCGCCCGTGTTCACTGCCGGATGACCGACGCGTGAAAAAACTGTTACGAGGCTTTTGCGTCTTCTTGCGTGTCCATCAGCCGCGCTCGGCCGTGGCGAACCTCAAGGCCTCGGACCCAAAACAGGACGTCTTCCGCAATATTCGTGGCGTGATCGGCGATTCGCTCCAAGTGTCGCGAGGCCAGAACGAAATGAAGGTTCGGCGCGGCCAGCGATGAGTCCTTTGTCATTCCCGCGAGAAGCGCTTCAAAGACCTGATCGCGATATTGGTCCACGATATCGTCGCTCTCAAGGACCTGCGTTGCCAGATCCACATTTTGGTAGATCAGAGCTCCAAGGCATTTCGAAACCATGGCGCGAACAGCCGTAGTCATTGGCTCGAGTTCGGAAGGCGTCTCAATCTTGCCCATTCCGGCTAGAGAGATAGCGCGCTCGCTTAAATTGACGGCCAGGTCGCCCATGCGCTCGAGATCGTTGTTTATTTTGAGAGTGGCCACAATCAAACGAACGTCCGTCTCCAGAAGATTCGGCTGTCGCAACATGCGAATCGCATGTTCATCGATCAGGATCTCCATTTCGTTGATCCGCGGCTCGGTCAGGAACACTTCGCTGGCAAGCCGTTCGTTGCGCTCCATCAGCGCCCACAGAGCGCGGTTCAGCGAAGACTCCACAGTCCGCGCCTGTGAAATCAGGTAGTTCACCAACACGTTCTGAAAAATTGCTTCCGAATTGGCCTTTGTTCCTGCCACGTTGCGTTCCTCCCAGGGCCCGATGGCTATGCGTCCAGCCATATCTTTTTTCAGCAGCTACATGATTCGAGGCGTATGTTGCAAGTGGTTGAATCCAGGGTGAATGTTTCAAGACTGGCTAGCAGAGAGGAGTTAATTCGCCAAGGGAATCGAAAAGGAGAATCGCGAGCCTTCGCCGACAGTGCTTTCCACCCGCAGGCGTCCGTCGTGCGCGTCGATAATATGCTTCGCGATGGATAGACCCAAGCCTGTGCCGCCTGCTTCCCTGGAACGGGCCGCGTCGACTCGGTAAAAGCGCTCGAAGATTCGCTCCTGGTCGATAAGTGGAATCCCGATTCCGGTATCGGCAACTTCAATCACCATTTCGTTGGAATTGACGCGCGCGCTTACGCGGATGCGGCCGCCAGGTGGCGTGTACTGAATTGCGTTATCGACCAGATTCTGCAGAACGTCACGTAGCAAGCTGGCATCACCGCGTACGGGTGGAAGCCCCGGCGGGATTTCGATGTCGAGAGTGATCTGCTTGCGGCTGGCCTTCATCAGAGCCGTTTCCGCACAACGCTCAATAAACTCGATCACACCGACCGGCGAGAATTCCAGTTCGAGCTTTCCAGCCTCGATGCGTGCGAGCTTCAAGAGATCGTCCGTCAATCGTGCCAGCCGATTGGCGTGGTCGCGCATGATTTCAAGAAATCGCCGGTTATTTTTTGGATCTTCGAGCGCGCCGCCCAGCAACGTTTCCGCAAAACCCTGGATCGCCGTGAGCGGAGTCTTGAATTCGTGCGAGACGTTGGCTACGAAATCTTGCCGCACCCGTTCGAGCCGCCGCAGTTCGGTCACGTCGTGAAGTACAACAACCGCGCCCGATGGTTTTTGCGAAGAAAGCATTACCGCAGACGGCGTGCTCGCGTTGGACGCGCCGGCTGTGGGTTCGAGCGCTTTTACGGGCGCAGCCGTCACGGAGAAACTCTGCTGCAACACGATTCCGGTGACGATGTCGCTCTGCAAACCTTCCTCGCCGCCCAACGCCTTGCGGATCAGCCCGGTCAATTCCGAATTCCGAACCACCTCGATAAGCGGGCGCCCTTCGCTGCTTTTCGAATCTATGTTCAGAATTTCCGAAAACGCTCGATTGCAAAAGACAAGCCGCTCCTGCGCGTCAATCACCGCCACGCCTTCCACCATGCTTCGCAGGATCGCGCTCGAACGATTGCGCTCGCCGCTCAGCAACCGGATCTCGGATTCGAGGCGTCGCGCCGTTTCGTTGAGCGATGCTCCCAATTCCGAAAGCTCGTCGCTTGAGTTGTCGCCTGACAGCGGACGGAAATCTCCCTCTGCCACGCGCTTCGAGAATTCGGTCAGGCGTTCCACTCTGGCCGAAAACATTCGCGAGATCATAAGTGACGCGATAAGGCCAATTAGAAATATCACTAGCGATGCAAATAGTAGCCGTTGACGCAATTCACTGAGCGCCAGATCAAGACTGGTCAGTGGCTTCGCTGCGCGAATCACCACGGGCAAGCCGCTCGGCGACTGGTAACGCACAGCTTGATAGACCATCTGGCGCCCTGAGGTTGTGCTGAAGCGAAGAGACTGCCCTTGACCGTTTGCGAAGGCCTGCTGAACCTCCGGCCTATCGGAGTGGTTTCCCATTGTGTCGGGGTCTTGAGTGGAATCGGCGAGCACCTTGCCGCCGCTGTCGATCACGGTCACGCGAGCCCCCGATTGCGACATCCACTCGACCCAGGAGCGAAGCTGCGAAAGATCATCGATTGCAGGTGGGCGCATTCGGCCGAGATTTAGAAGCGAAGTGAGTTCTTCGTTGGTTTTGCGAATGTATTCGCGACGCAGCACTTCAGCGGAGTAGAAATCAACCGCAAGCAGAACTCCAACCAGGAGGGCGAGATACGTGAGCCCAATCTTCCAGAAAATTCTAGCTCGCACGGGTCTCGAATAAATACCCGGCGCCGCGAATCGTTTTCATGTAAGCCGGGTGCTGGGGATCGGCTTCGATCTTTTCCCGCAGCCGCCGCACATATACGTCCACGCTCCGCGGCGTAACAAATCGTTCCGTGCCCCACACGCCATCCAGCAATTGGTCTCGTGTGAAGACGCGGTTGGGCCGGGCCGCAAGAAAATAGAGTAGACGGAACTCGAGCGTGCTCATCGGCACCGGTTTTCCCGCACGCGTCACGCGATAAGCAGCGGGATCGATGCGTAAAGCTCCGATTTCGAGCGCTTTCTCAGAGGGCGTTCCCGGATCGGCGCGGCGAAGAAGCGCCTTCACACGCGCAGCGAGCTCTCGCGGGCTGAACGGTTTCGTAACGTAATCGTCGGCGCCTAATTCCAAACCCACGACGCGGTCCGCCTCTTCGCCCTTGGCCGTCAAAATCAGGATCGGAAGCCGGTTCAAGCTCACGTCCTTGCGAACCTCTTTGCAGATCTCAAGACCCGACAGCTTCGGCAGCATCAGGTCGAGAATCAGAAGGTCGGGCGGCGTCTTGCGAAGCTGAGCCAGCCCGGTGGCCCCGTCGCCGGTCGCACCCACCTGGTAGCCATCCTTCTCCAGGTTGTACCGAACCAGCTCGATAATGTCTTTGTCGTCTTCAACAACCAGAATCCGCTTCATAGTTTTCTCTCTTTGGACGCCCTCAACATACGGGAAACACAGTCCCCGAAGCAAGCTGACGCTTGTAGCATCCTTTGATTAACGGATTGTTAAGAGCAGTTCCTGGGCTTCTGTTCCATTCTTACCCAGCCAGCTTTCGAGAAACATCCTCGAGCCTTCCCATTTCGGTGCAGTTAGCCGAGACGATTTCGCCGTCTATTTCCGCCCTGCAAGATCCTTTCGCGAACGTGGAGAGCCACCCAAATCCCTCGAAGCAGTGCGATGCCGACTCTCCAACCTGCCGATAACAGGTGCAGGGGAGGCGTTTATGAACGCTTGCGCTGGAAAGCGACTGGATCCGGGGCGGAAAAGCCCTGAGTCAATGGGGTTCGAGGGAGGGCTGCGGCGGAAGATCGTGGGGCAGGACGAAGCGGTGCAGGCCGTCGTAGACCTGTACCAGGTGTTTCGTGCCGGCCTGAATTCGCCGGGACGACCGGTGGGGAACCTGCTGTTCCTCGGACCGACGGGAGCTGGCAAAACGCGCGTGGTGGAAGCCACGGCCGAAGTGCTGTTCGGCGATCCGCGGGCAGTGATCAAGGTGGATTGCGCCGAGTTTCAGCACTCGCACGAAATCGCGAAATTGATTGGGTCGCCTCCAGGGTATTTGGGGCACCGGGAGACGCATCCACTGATCACACAGGAAGCCCTCGCGCAGTATCACACGGAGAAACTGAAGATTTCGTTCCTGCTGTTCGACGAAATCGAGAAAGCCTCGGATGCGCTGTGGCAACTGCTGCTGGGGATTTTGGACAAAGCCACGCTGACGCTTGGAGACAACCGGCGAGTGGACTTGTCGCAGACGATGATTTTCATGACGTCGAACCTGGGCGGCGGCGAGATTACGGAACTGATGACGGGCGGAATGGGATTTGCGCCGACGGTCCCGGCGGATTCGAAGCCGCGGCTGGACGAAAAGGTGGAGAAGACAGCGGCGGAAGCAGCGAAGAGGAAATTCGCGCCGGAGTTCATGAACCGGATCGATAAGACGATCGTGTTCCATCCGCTGCGCTCAGAGCAGCTGGAGCAGATCCTCGAGATTGAACTGGGAATGGTGCAACAGCGCGTGCTCGAGACGGCCAAGGGACGTTTCCTATTCCGGGTGATGCCAGCCGCGCGGCAATTTCTGCTCCGCGAAGGCACAGACTTGAAATATGGAGCGCGCCATTTGAAACGTGCCATTGAGCGCCGGCTCGTTTACCCAATCGCGAATTTGCTCTCAACCGAGCAGGTACACGTGGGAGATGTGGTTTCGGTGGATTGCAGCGGCGCCGACGGCGATCTTGTGTTTCTGAAAGAAGCCGAAGGCGCGCTGATCCCTCTTCCCGCTCTGCAAAAAACAAATGAGGCCGCCGTTACTAATTCGGGAGGCCAGGCAATACCGGTCGAGCCTGGACTGGCTGTCGCCGAACGGCTGCCGGTCCGGCCGACACGCTGAGGGCTCTGCCGTTACTCGCGGGATCCAGGCCACCCCTGACCCTTCCGACCGGCAATGCCCAAACTAAACCTCCAGGGGGGAAAATGTTGGAGTTCTTAGCCAGCCGAGTCAAAGGGCGCTCCACTGGGATATCCCGAGCCGCGCTCTGCGTGGCGGCTTGCACACTCTTCGCATTGCCGGCAAGGTCGCAGCAGAAGCCCTCTGATCTCGCAGACTCCAGCCTCGAAGATTTGATGAACGTTCAGGTCACCTCGGTTTCCAAGAAGGAGCAGAAGATATCGCAGGTGGCGGCAGCCATTTTCGTGATTACCCAGGAAGACATTCGCCGCTCAGGCGCAACCAACATCCCCGACCTGCTTCGCATGGTGCCGGGCCTGGATGTGGCGCAGATCAATGGCAACACCTGGGCTATCAGTTCTCGAGGATTCAACCTTCAGTTCGCGAACAAACTGCTTGTGCTGATCGATGGCCGAGCGGTTTACACGCCGCTTTTCGGCGGCGTTAACTGGGACACGGAGGATGTGCCGCTGGAGGACGTCGCGCGAATCGAAGTAATTCGTGGACCGGGAGGGACTGTTTGGGGTTCCAACGCAGTGAATGGAGTCATCAACATCATTACGAAAAAGGCAGCAGATACTCATGGCGGGATGGTAGTAGCGGGCGGAGGCAACGTCGATCAGGAATTCGGTACCGTTCAGTATGGAGGCGATGCGGCCAGGAATACCGACTACCGGCTCTATGCGAAATATCAGAACTATGATCGTTTTCTGGGTCTGAACGGCCAGGACGAACAGGACGGATGGCATTTGTTGCATGGCGGATTCCGCATGGATTCGAGCCTTTCCGCGAAAGACTCTTTAACGACGGAAGGAGATCTGTACAGCGGGACCGAAGGAGCTGTGATTGTCCACAGCGAATTCAACCCTCCGGACAACGTCAATGTTGCTCGCCTCACAGGACTCTCGGGAGGGAACATCCTGAGCCGCTGGCAGCACACTTTTTCGAACGGGTCAGACGCCACACTGCAGGTCTATTTCGACCGCTACACACGCTCCGGACCCGAAGCGCGCGAGGAGCGCAATACGGTTGACCTCGATTTTCACCACCACTTCGCGTGGGGCTCGCGTCAGGATCTGATCTGGGGCTTCGGTTATCGTCACACCGCGGATCAGACGGTGGGCACCATCGATCAGTCATTTGTTCCCCCGGACTTTGCCGGTGAACTGTTTAATTTCTTCGTTCAAGATCAAATCACCCTAAAACCAGATCGCGTGTTTTTGACAATTGGAACGAAGCTTGAAAATGAGTATTTCACAGGATTTGATCCGGAGCCCAGCGCTCGCGTCGCTTGGACTCCCAATGGACAGCATACTTTCTGGGCCGCCGTTTCACGGGCGGCTCGCACCCCGACTCGTCGTGACAGAGGACTCGATGCGGTTCTCGCAGCGTTGCCCGGTCCAGCCGAGGTGGTGTTGCTGGGCAATCAACGCTTCCAATCCGAGCACGTCATCGCTTACGAAGCCGGCTACCGAGCCCAGCCTCTTGTCCGCCTCTCGATCGACGGGACCGTCTTTTACAATAGCTATTACTCTCTGGAGAGTGTCGAGCCACTCCCTGACATCGTTCAACCCAATCCTCCTCTCCTGATACATCCGCAAACTTTCGGCAATGGCCTGTACGGCGAGACCGAGGGCGTCGAGCTATTCGCAAGTTGGAAGGTTACGGATCGATGGACGCTAAGCCCCGGATATTCCTTTCTGGAGATGCATCTACACGCCGCGCGGAACAGCCAGGACACAACAAGTATCTCCGACATTCAAGGCACAAACCCCGTTAATCAGGCCCAGCTTCGGTCTCACGTCGAGATGTTCCATGGTCTTTCCTGGGATGCCGCCGCGTACTTTGTAGATCGCCTCCCCAATCCGCAGATTGCCGCTTATACCCGCGTAGATACGCAACTGAGCTGGCGAATCGCGGAATCCGTGAACGTAAGTGTAGTCGGTCAAAACCTACTCCGCGATCATCACGTGGAGTTCAACGATCCACTCCAGAGCGTGAATTCCTCGCAGGTGGCGCGCAGCATCTACGCCAAATTTACTTGGCGGTTCTAGAGAGGAGTGAACCCGATTGAGGTGCGGACAAGGCATGGGACCTTCCTGCAGGCAAACGGGCGCTGCTGTGCCGGGTGTCCCCGTAATGCGCCGGGGTCTGGCGCTCGCCTTCATCATTCTGATTTCGATCGTGGATTCGTCAGTCCTCATTGCTCAAACAAAGACGGCCACTGAATATCAGGTGAAAGCCGCGTTCCTCTACAATTTCGCAAAATTTGTTGATTGGCCGCCATCCGCTTTCGCCGATCCGAAGCAACCGCTCGACATTTGTGTCTACGGCCGCGATCCGTTCGGCAATGCTCTTGAGGATGCGCTGCTAGGGAAGACGATAGGTGAACGCCGCGTCGCCCTCGGACGAGCTACACAATTCCAAGACCTTGCGGGTTGCCATGTAGTTTTTGTCGGTGCCTCGGCACACGAATCCGTGGCGGACTTGGCCAATCGGTTGAAAGGCCGTGCGGTCCTACTAGTGGGCGAAAGCGACGGCTTCGCGGCCTCAGGCGGCACCATCCAGTTCACGATTGAAGATAACCGCGTCCATTTCGTCATCAATCCTGATGCAGCGGATCGAGCAGGCCTGAAGATTAGTTCGAAGCTTCTGGCGCTCGCCAAGATCGTGCGCGATCCGAATCGGTCCGTTGCGGGGAGTGCGCTGAAATGATGCTATCAAGCGGCTTTTCAATCCGGCGCAAGATTACGGAACTGGTTTTGGTCACCTGCGCGGTGGCAGTCCTGGTGGCATGCGGTGTTTTTGCGGTGTACGACATTCTGAGCTCCCGAGCCGCGCTAGCGCGTGACCTCACGACGGTCGCGCAGATCACGGGATCCAACAGCACCGCTGCCCTTTCGTTCGACGACGCACAATCTGCCAACGAAATTCTCAGTTCGCTCGGCTCAAAACCACACATCGTCGAAGCGTGCATCTACAAGCGTGACGGGAGCGTATTTGCCAAGTACAGCAGCAGCGCGTCCACAGTAGATTTTCTGCCCCCTCCGGTTTCTCCCGATGGGGTTCGCTCGGTCTCCGGGTTCATGGAAGTTTTCCGTGAAATTCGGTTAAAGAACGACGTGGTCGGTGTGATCTACGTGAAATCCGATCTTAGAGAGCTGCGCGACCGAACCGTTCAATTCGCGTGGACGATTCTCGGCGTCATTCTTCTTTCGTTCGTGTCTGTATATTTTTCTGCTGCGAGGTTGCAGCGGCTCATTTCCGATCCGATTTTGGATTTGGCCCGCACCGCGTTCGCCGTTTCGTCCGGGAAAGACTATTCGCTCCGAGCCAAGAAGCGGAATGACGACGAGATCGGTTTCCTGTTTGACCGTTTCAACGAAATGCTGGGCCAGATACAGGAACGCGACATCGCTCTCCAGCAGGCGCGCGAGAGCCTGGAGCTGCGCGTTCACGAACGCACCCTCGACCTGAAAAAGGAAATCGTTCAGAAGACAGCGGCCCAGGAAAAACTTCAGCGCTCTCTGAGGGAGTTGGAAGATCTTAAATTTGCCCTCGACCAACATGCCATCGTCGCCAGAACCGACGAGCGCGGAATTATCACCTTTGCCAACGACAAGTTCTGTTCCGTCTCCCAATTCACCCGCGAAGAATTGCTCGGGCAGGACCATCGGATTGTAAATTCCAAGTATCACAGCAAGGAATTCTTCGCCGGACTTTGGAAGGCGATCAAAGCGGGAGAGGTGTGGAAAGGAGAAATCAAGAACCGCGCCAAAGACGGAAGCTTTTACTGGGTTGACTCCACAATCGTTCCCTTCCGTGACGGCCTTGGCAAGCCCAAGCAGTTCATCGTGATCCGTATGGACATTACAGGGCTGAAACGAATTGAGGAAGAATTGCGAGCCGCCAAGGATGCTGCTGAAGGCGCGAGTCGCGCGAAGAGCGAGTTCCTGGCCAACATGAGTCACGAAATTCGCACCCCGATGAACGGAATCATTGGCATGACGGAACTGGCCCTCGACACGCAATTGACAATCGAACAACGCGAATACCTCAACATGGTAAAGACCTCGGCCGCCTCGTTGTTGACACTGATCAACGACATTCTCGATTTCTCCAAGATCGAAGCGGGAAAACTAGATCTGGACGTGGCCGATTTTTCGCTGCGCCAAAGCATCGGCGAAACCTTGAAGGCTCTCGGATTTCGCGCGCACCAGAAGGGCCTCGAACTTGCGTGGCGCGTGGCGCCGGACGTGCCGGATTATCTGGCGGGTGACGCGAGTCGGGTGCGGCAGGTGCTCGTGAATTTGGTTGGGAATGCCGTGAAGTTCACGGAAGAAGGAGAAGTGGTCGTTGAAATCGAGCGGGATCCGCAGTCGAGCGAGGCGATGGTCGTTCTTCATTTCTGCGTGCGCGACACCGGAATCGGAATCGCAAGAGAGAAACAGGACATGGTCTTCGGAGCATTTACCCAAGCCGATAGTTCCACGACGAGAAAGTATGGCGGGACCGGCCTTGGATTGGCGATTACAAGACGTCTCGTAGATCTGATGGGCGGCAAGCTATGGCTGGAAAGCCAGCCGGGGGCGGGCAGCGCGTTTCATTTTACGATTCGATTCGAAAGGGGATCGGCCCAACCAGCTACGGATTATCCGGATCCCAAAATCCTGTCGCACGCCTCGATTCTCGTCGTCGACGACAATGAGACAAATCGGATCATCCTGGTTGAGATGCTCGGAAGATGGGGGATGCAGATAGTGACAGCGAAAGATGCCAGAGAGGCCCTCGAAATCCTTGCTCGCGCGGGAAATCGGGGATCCCGCGTTGACGCAGTCATCTCCGATTTGCAAATGCCAAATATGGACGGATTCGAGTTCGTGGAAAACATCCGCAAGAGTGCTCAGTTCGGACAAATTCCGGTGCTCCTGCTCAGTTCGAGTGTGCAGCAAGGTGAGCACGAACGGTGCCGGCGACTGGGGATTTCAGCGTATTTGGCCAAGCCGATCCAGCCGTCGGAGCTTTTCGATGCGATTTTGAATGCTCTATCGCGGCATGCCAGTGACCCCAGCAAGACGCAGGACGAGACGCAGGAAGTGTTGCCACAAAGCGACTGGAGGCAAGGAATGAAAGTCTTACTTGCGGAAGATAACGCGGTCAATCGCACGCTCGCCACTCGCCTGCTTCAGAAACACGGCCACACCGTCGTCGTGGTCGAAAACGGACGCCAAGCCCTGGAAGCGCTCGAACGCGAAACTGTCGATCTGGTCTTGATGGACGTGCAGATGCCGGAGATGGACGGCCTTGAAGCCACGGCAGCGATTCGCGAAAAGGAGAAAGGAACGGGCGATCATTTGCCCATTATTGCGCTCACCGCTCATGCAATGAAAGGAGACCGGGAAAAGTGTCTGGCGGCCGGCACGGACGATTACCTGACCAAGCCGATTCGCACAGCGGATCTCTTTGCAGCTGTCGAGCGTTTGAGAAACGCAAAAACAAATGCCACTCCTGAAGCATTTGCCCTCACGAATGCACCGGAGACAAACACTTTTGACAGCGATGCTGCGCTTAAGCACGTCGAAGGCGATCGCGACTTGCTCGATGAAATCGTTCGAATTTTTTCAGAACAATGCCCAAAAACAATGTACGAGATCCAGAATGCTATTCGCGCCGCCGATCTTCCTGTTCTCGAGCGAGCCGCCCATTCCTTGAAAGGCTCAGCGTCCAACCTCTGCGCGACCGGCGTGACTCAGGCTGCCGCGGAGCTGGAAGAATCCGCGCGTTCCGGCGACTCTTCACGCTCTCACGAACAGTTTCAGGGGCTTGAAAGCGAAGTGGAAAAACTTCTACGCGAACTCGAAGCTTTCTCGCGAAAGGTGGCGAGTTGACATCGCTTTCGATTTTTGGAAGAAAGTCGCCGCGGGACTCGCTCGGCGGAAAATTGCCAATTTTTTTTCGCGAGGCGATCCCATATCGTTTGGAGATTGCGATCGGATTCACCGTCCTCTACGTGGTGTTGGATCGCTCCGTGGTTTTTTTCCAGATGTGGGAAGGAATCAGCGCCTGGTATCCTCCCGCGGGACTTGCCCTGGCACTTCTCCTGGGGCTCGATCTTGCCTACGCACCGCTGCTCTTGATCGCTGGGATGAGCGCGGCATGCGTTAACTATCCCCTATCGGCGTTTTCGGCGGGATTTTGGGCCGTCAACTTCGTCGTCGCGATCGGATACACAGTGCGCTGCTTACACGATGCGCCGTCTACGTGTGAACATTTCTTTCCGTTCCCTTCGAGATGTGAATCTGTTTGTGATGGTGGCGTTGGCAGCTTCATTTTGTGTCGCGGCCACCGGTTCGGCAGCCTTCGTTTGGGCTGGAACGCTTCGACGAGCCGATTATCCCAAAGCAGTATTGAATTGGTGGGTAGGCGATGCAGTCGCGCTGATTTGTCTCACGCCGTTTCTGCTCATTCATTTCACTCCCTGGCTTCGGCGACGAGCTTTTCCGAACGATTCGGTATTTTCACAACCTGGTTCGCCGCCATCCATTCGAGCCGTGAGCGGCTCTCCCGTTACCCGAGCGATTGAAAGTTGCGCGCAAGGCGCCAGCATCCTTCTTTCCTTGTGGCTTGTGTTCGGTTGGAACCTGGTGAAGAGCTACGACCTTTTCTACCTTTTCTTTCTGCCGATTCTTTGGATTGCGGTGCGCCGGGGATTGCGAGGGAGCGACTACCGCCGTCGTGCTTCTCAATTCCGGAGCGATGCTGATGCTTCGCATCTATTCGTCGGACCCGCAGCGGCTGACGCTCTTGCAGATTTTGATGCTGATCGTCTCGCTCACGGGACTCTCGGTTGGAACCGTGATCTCCGAGCGCGAACTGGCCGAGCAGGAGTCGAGGGAAGGCGAGGCGCGGCTCGAGGCTCTCGTGAAGTCCATTGATGAACTGGTGTTTGAATTTGATGCCGATAATAAATACAAGAACGTCTGGACGAACGACGAAACGCTTCTCGTGCGGCCTAAAGCTGACTTGATTGGGCAACCAGTCACCGCGTTTCTCGACGAAGAGATCACGCGCCCATTTCCTCCCATTTTTCAGCGTGTGCTGCGTACCGGCCGGGGCGAGAGTGTTGAATATCCCATTCCGTTTCCTTCCGGCGAGCGCTGGTTCCTGGGCCGTGTGACCGCGATTCCAACGGCGGGAGACGTGCCTAAAACGGTTTGCATGACGGCGCGCGACATCACCGATCGCAAAAGAGCCGAAGAAGATTTGCGCAGCGCCCGCGATGCCGCCGAAGCTGCAAGCCGCGCGAAAAGCGAATTCGTCGCCAATATGAGCCACGAAATACGCACTCCGATGAACGGGATTATCGGGATGACGGAACTGGCGCTTGATACCGAATTGACCGCCGATCAGCGCGAATATATGGAGCTTGTGAAGTTTTCTGCCGATTCATTACTGGCGCTTCTGAACGATATTCTCGATTTCTCAAAAATCGAAGCCGGAAAGATGGACCTGGACCCGGTGGAGTTCGCGGTTCAGGAGAACCTGGACGAAGCTTTAAAACTGATGCGATTTCGAGCCCGGCAGAAAGCCCTCGCGTTCGAATGGCGGATAGCCTCCGACGTTCCGCCGGTACTGGTTGGCGACCCCGTGAGGTTGCGACAGGTACTGATCAATCTGGCCGGGAACGCGATCAAATTTACAGAGCGCGGAGGCATCGATGTGGATGTCGCTTGCGGTCATCGCGAAGGTCAAAGTCTCGAGGTGGTATTCCGGGTGCGCGACACGGGAATTGGAATCCCCTTCGAAAAGCAGTCTCTGATTTTCGACGCCTTCACGCAGGCGGATAGTTCCACCACGCGAAGGTTCGGCGGCACGGGTCTCGGCCTCGCGATTTCAACCAGCCTCATCAAGTTGATGGGAGGCCGAATCTCGGTGGAAAGCGAGCCGGGAAAAGGCAGCACCTTTGTGTTCACCGCAAGGTTTGGACTACTGGCCGCGGAGCACTTGAATGCGATCCAGCCAAACCATCCAGAGAGGGTACGATGATGATGGACGAAAAAGAAAACAAAGAGCGAATCCTCATTGCCGAGGATGATCCTGTTTCGCGGCGCGTGCTCGAAACCCTGCTCAAAAAATGGGGACACGAGATCGTGGTCGCAAATGATGGTCTGGAAGCAGTGCGCCTGCTGGAGAGCCGGGAGGCTCCGCGGCTCGCCGTTCTGGACTGGATGATGCCCGGCCTGGAGGGCGTTCAGGTCTGCCAGCGAATTCGCCAGGACACTACGCGACCGTATATGTACCTGTTGCTGCTCACCGCCCGCAGCCAAAAGGATGATCTCGTGCGCGGGCTTGAGTCAGGCGCCGACGACTATCTGACGAAGCCCTTCGACGCACAGGAATTGCGAGCGCGCCTGCACGTCGGTAAGCGGATCCTGGAATTGCAGGATAATTTGATTGCTGCCCGCGAAAAGCTGCTCTACCAGGCCACTCACGACGCGCTTACGGGAATTTCGAATCGCGGCGTCAGTCTTGACGCCCTTCGCCGTGAGCGCTCTCGCCAAACGCGAGAAAGCGGCTTCTTCTCCATCATGCTGCTCGACATCGATCATTTCAAATACGTCAACGACACGTACGGCCACCTCGCCGGGAGATGCCGTACTTACTGAGGCGGCTCAGCGAATCAAGAGCTGCATTCGGCCCTACGACACCTTGGGACGCTACGGCGGCGAGGAATTCTTGATCGTTCTGCCTACGGCCGACGGGCCTGGCGCTGTCTGTGTCGCGGAGAGAATTCGCGAAGCTTTTGAATCGCAGCCAATCGTGACCGAGCGTGACAAGATTGCGATCACCGTAAGTCTCGGAATCGCCGCAAGTGGAGGACGGAATACTTTCAATGCCGAATCCCTCTTGCAGATGGCGGACGAAGCGCTCTATCGCGCGAAGCAGATGGGACGCAATCGGGTGGAAGTCGCGCCTTCATCGGAGCCGGCCGCCGCAACCTCGACCGGGCGGTCGCCAGTTTCCGATGACGCTATCAAAGCCGAATCATTCTGAACCGTTGGCATGAGACACTGCGAAGAATATGGGCCGCAAAAAAGTCTTCGTCGCGCAGTCAATAATTAACGCGCCTGCGGAAGACGTTTTTCGCTGGCATGCAGAGCCCGGTGTGCTCGAGCGATTGACCCCACCCTGGGAACCGCTGGAAGTCCTGCAGCCGGCACCCGGCATCCGCAATGGCGATCACGGAGTGCTGCGAGTGCGGCTCGGCCCCTTTCGTGTACGCTGGGAATTCGAGCACCGCGACTATGTGGAGGGGCGTCAATTTCGCGACGTCCAGCTTCGAGGTCCATTTCGGCGTTGGGATCATACCCATCGAATGATGCCGGAGGGTCCCAAATCCTGTCGGCTCGAAGATCGCGTTGAGTACGAATTGCCCCTAGGATTTGTTGGCAACCTCCTCGGAGGTTGGTTTGTGGACAAGAAGCTGAGGAAACTATTTCGGTATCGGCATAATGTCACGGCAGAAGCATTGGCCGGCCAGAGCAGTAGGGGCGCGTCGCCGGAAGTAGCTTAATCAGGGCACCCTACTTCGACGTACGGCAGCGTATGGTGACGGCGACATTAACACGAGGTAGCGTCGGGCCGATTCCAGTTTTGTGGGCGAGCGAATTTGGTATACATTTAGGCTAGACACAAGCGTTTGCGCGCGGACAGCGTAGTATGTGGGGCGCGAAGGGATTGAGCGATGAATCCTACCAAGTCAGAATCTGCGGTTAGCCCGAATCCTGCGACCACGGGCCGCCGCGACTCGCTGACGATTACCGACAACCGCAACGGGCGCCAGTACGAAGTTCCCATCAAGTACGATACGATTCGCGCCATCGACCTTCGCCCAATCAAGATTGATCCTTCCGATTTCGGAATGATGAGCTACGATCCGGCCTATTCGAATACGGCTTCGTGCATCAGTAAAATCACGTTTATTGACGGAGACAAGGGAATCCTGCGCTATCGCGGGTATTCGATCGAGGAACTTTCCGAAAAGAGCACTTATCTCGAAACGGCTTATCTGCTGCTTCGCGGCGAACTACCCACCAAATCGCAGCTTGCCGACTGGTCCTATCACGTCACACATCACACCTTCATTCACGAAAGCATCAAAAAATTTCTCGACGGATTTCATTACGACGCCCACCCGATGGGCATGCTGATCTCCACCGTTGCTGCGCTCTCCACTTTTTATCCCGACGCGAAAGATATCTTCAACCCCGAGTCACGACTCAAGCAAACCTATCGCCTGGTCGGCAAGATGCCCACCCTCGCGGCTTTTGCCTATCGTCACAGCCTGGGTATGCCGTTCGCCTATCCCGACAACGATCTCAGCTATTCCGGCAATTTTCTGAACATGCTTTTCCGCACCACGGAATTGAAATACCGGCCGAATCCCACTCTCGAGCGCGCCCTGGACATACTTTTTATTCTGCACGCGGATCACGAGCAGAACTGCTCCTCGAGCGCCATGCGGGGCGTGGGAAGTTCTCACGTCGATCCTTACTCGGCAACGGCGGCGGCTACAGCAGCGCTCTACGGCCCTCTCCATGGCGGCGCGAATGAGCAAGTGCTCCGCATGCTCCTCGAAATTGGCTCGGTGAAGAATGTGCCGGCATACATCAAGAGCGTGAAGGCCGGCGAAAAGCTTCTGATGGGCTTCGGCCATCGCGTCTACAAGAACTACGACCCGCGAGCCAAGATCGTGAAGCACATCGCGTACGAGGTTTTCGACGTGATGGGTCGCAACCCTCTCATCGAGATTGCGCTCGAATGCGAGCGTATCGCGCTCGAAGACGAATACTTCATCACCCGCCGCCTGTATCCCAATGTGGATTTCTATACGGGTCTCATCTACCAGTCGATGGGCTTCCCCGTAACGATGTTTCCGGTCCTTTTTGCGATACCACGCACTTCGGGCTGGATCGCGCAATGGGAAGAGATGTTGCTAGACCCTGAGCAAAAGATTTCCCGTCCGCGCCAGATCTATCTAGGACACGATTTGCGCGGGTACGTTCCACTTGACGACCGCAGCTGAAAACTGCTCTTTCCCCGTCCCGCTTTGACTCATTCCGGTGTGGCCTTACTCCATCGGTTTTTTCCGAAAAGTGATTGCATTCGGGCCTAATCTCTGGCAAAACACCCTGCACGCCTGCAGGGGGCCTCTGTAAATGGAACTATCTACACGTGATTCCGGCGCAGCCACGATTGTGGATGTGGTCGGCGACATAACGCTTTATAACTCGCCGGACATGCGCAAAATGCTTATCGATCTACTGAAGACGCAGCGCAAACCTCGCGTGATCGTGAATATGCTCAGCGTGAAATATATTGATAGCGCAGGCGTTGCTTCTCTGGTAGAAGGTCTAAAAATTGCAAGGGATCTGAAGAGCAGCTTTGCCCTTTTCGGTCTCAGCCGCACGGCTCGAGAAGTACTCGAACTCACGCGCCTGATAAAGGTTTTTGAGGTCTATAACAACGAACAAGAGGCTCTGCAGGGTGGCGGCGCACCAGCCGCTCCCGCGAGGTAATTTCCGGTCGGTTTCGGCGGCCAATTTTCGGGGATGTCGCCACCCGTCCGGTTTCACCAATGGCATTTACTGAATCAGTCGGCGCAGCGACAATTAACGGCTTGGCCTACGTTGGCGGCTTGGCTCGCATCACAGGGGGCGCCGCGAAAGCCCTCTTCGTCGAACCCGGCCGCGTTGGAAAGCTCCTCAGTCGCTCAATTCATCAAGCGATGGCTGTCGGCGTCGAAGCCCTTCCCATCGTTTCGCTCATTTCCTTCTTCATCGGATTGATTTTTGCGCTTCAGAGCGCCTATCAGCTTCGCAAACTTGGCGCTCTCCAATTCGTTGCCGCGGCAGTCGCCATCGCAATCACGCGCGAGCTTGGCCCCCTGATGACGGCGGTCATGGTGATTGGCCGTTCCGGTTCTTCTTTCGCCGCTGAAATCGGCACGATGAAGGTCAACGAAGAAATCGACGCCATGGAAACGATGGCGCTCGAGCCCGTCCGCTTCCTCGTCGCTCCCAAATTGCTCGCCATGATGCTCATGCTGCCCTGCCTCACCACCTGGGCCGATTTCATGGGCGTCGTAGGCGGAGGACTGTTCGGCGTCACCAGCGGTCCCTTTACGTGGCATTCCTATTTCCTCGCCACTCTAAACGCGCTGGTGAGGCGCGACATACTCACCGGATTGGTCAAGAGCGTCATGTTCGGCGTCGTGATCACCGCCGTCGGCTGCATGGAGGGATTTTCCACCGGCCTCGGTTCCGAACAGGTGGGCCGCTCCACAACCTCAGCGGTGGTGAAATCAATTTTCATGGTCATTTTTGTGGACGTTATTTTTACAGCCATTTTTTACTTCGCGATGCCGGACTAACGAACGGACTATGTCGCCCGACCTTATTTCGAAGCCGCCAGAGAGCCGCGCCGACGGAGGCGCTGCGATCTCCGTACGCAATTTGCGCGTGAACTACGGCGAGCGCGAAATCCTGCACACCATCAGCTTCGACATCAATCCCGGCGAAACGCTCGTGATCCTCGGTGGCTCAGGTTCCGGCAAGAGCACGTTGCTTCGCACGCTGGTAGGCCTTGAAAAACCCAGCGGCGGCGAAATCTGGATTCGTGGAAAGAATTTTGCCGCGCTGGACGACGCCAGCCGCGATGAGCTCCTAAAAAAAATGGGCATGTCGTTTCAAGGTGGCGCCTTATTCGGCTCGATGACCGTCGGCGATAACGTCGCGCTTCCGCTTCGCGAGCACACGCCTCTCGACGACTCCACAATTGAAATCATGGTCCGCCTGAAACTCGATCAGGTTGGCCTTTCAGGATTCGAGAATTACATGCCCGCGCAGCTGAGCGGAGGAATGAAAAAGCGCGCCGCCATTGCGCGCGCCCTGGCCATGGATCCGGAGATTCTCTTCTTCGACGAACCCTCCGCCGGCCTCGATCCGATCATCGCCGCCGGCATCGACGAACTAATCTTGAAATTAAAAAAAGCGTTTCGCATGACGATTGTCGTCGTCACCCACGAACTCGCCAGCGCCTATTTAATCGCCGATCGAATGATTCTTCTCGATAAAGGCGTCATCGTCGCCAATGGAACGACGGTCGAGCTGCAAAAGAGCCAGCAGCCGCGCGTGCGCCAATTTCTCGATCGCGTTCCCGAGCCGGAAATTTCAACGGAGCTGGATTATCTGCAGATGTTGACGGGGGAGATTCCGCCGTTGCGGCAATGATGGAGGGCGCGGAGCTCGTGCTATACTCCGCGCGCCTGAGGGGGACCCTCCCGAAACATCGGGCGGGATATTAAGGAAGCCAATGGAATCGAAGCGAGAACAGGCACTCGTCGGTCTCTTCGTAGTCGTGGCGTCGGCATTGCTGATTGCCACTGTATTGTATCTCTCCGGAAGTCTCAGCCGCGGACTGGTTCCCTATCGCACCTATTTCAAGAACGCAGGCGGAATGATTCCTGGCACCGAGGTTCGCTATGCCGGCGGCCCGAAAATAGGGCGCGTCACGAAGGTCGCTCCAGATCCGAAAGATCCCACGCGCATGGAGATCGATTTCCAGATTGAGCCCAGCGTTCCGGTGAAAACCGACAGCAAAGCGACAGTCGCCAGCACCAGCCCCCTGGGAGAAAACTTTCTTGGCATTCTCCCCGGAACCCCTCCGGCCCCGCACGCGCCGCCGGGTTCGACGCTTCCCTCCAAAGAATACGTCAGCTTTGCAGACCTCGGTGACATGCTCTCCGGCCTCGGCCCTTCCGCTCAGGAGCTGATCACCCATTTGAATGATCGCGTAATGGAGATGAAGGTCACGCTGGCCCGCGTGAATGACGTGCTCGACGACGAGAATCGCGCCAATATCAAAGCCACCATCGGCAACATCAAAGGCATGCTCGCTGAAAATCGCCCCGCCATTCGTTCGTCGCTGAATCACATAAACGATGCGAGCGCAAAGCTCAGCCCGCTCCTCGACAAGTTCAACACCCTCTCCGATAAAGCCAACGAGCTGATCGCCCACATGGACGGCGTCATCACCGATCCCAACGTCAAGGAATCGATCGATAAGTTGAAGCAAACTCTGACGCAAGCGAACGAATTGACCACCCGGTTGAACAACCTGATGGATGCCAATTCCGAGAACCTCGACGAGATTATCGACAACCTGCGCGCCGTCTCGAACAACATGCGCGAATTCACGGAAACCATTAAGACTCGTCCGTACACTTTGATTCGCACCTCAAGCCCGAAGCCGCACCAAACGGGTCAGGCGCCGAAGTAGGGCTGAAAAGACGGGAGCTTTGAAAGGAACATTAATGCGTCGCGCGAACTGTGCTGTGCTAGTGGCGGTACTTATAGGAGTTCTGTCAGGATGTGGCGGCACGCGTCCTACCAAATACTACGTGCTCGACGTTCCTGCTCCGCCCACCACTCAGTCGTCCACGGCGTACCCTGTCTCCCTGCTTGTCGCCAGGCCCGTCACCTCGCACCTCTATCGGGATGATCGCATCGTTTTCGGCGCGGGTCCGGTTGAACTTGGCACTTATGAGTTCGAGCGCTGGGCTCAATCCCCCGCCGACATGATGCAGGATCTCCTCGTCAGCTACTTGCGCGCCTCCAAACAATATCGCTCCGTTCTCCGCCCCGGAAGTAATGCGAGGGGCGATTACATCGTCCGCTCTTACCTGCGATCCCTCGCTGAGATTGACTCACCGGATTTTGTCGCCCGCTTCGCCATCCATCTCGATCTATACGACCCGAAGAAGGGCGCCACTGTCTGGAGCGGCGATTACTCCCGCGATGAACCGGTCGGAAGCAAGACTGTTACGGCGGTTGTCGAAGCTCTCGACAAGAACGTGCGCGCCGGAATGCAGCAGCTCACCTCCGAGATGGGCCAGTACTTCGCCGAGCATCCGCCCACACCGCCGTCACAGGCCGCCAAATAACGACGCTGCCTTAGCTCTTTATCCATCTCTGCAAATCCGCTGTTCCATTCTGAAATTTCCCCACTGATGCGTATTGGCTCATCTATTCGCTCCTAGCTGCCGATACAACATTCAAGGCGCCTTCGTCACAGGTGTCGTTGCGGGGGAACTGTGGACTTCCTGAGGCAACTTTTCGGCTCGGGTGACTTCCAGCCACACGGCTTTTGCTATCTCTGGAACGCCCGGCTGGTCTGGCTGCACGCGATTTCGGACCTGCTGATTGCGCTGGCATATCTAACGATTCCAATCACGCTCGTCTGGTTCATTCGCAAACGGCGCGATCTTCCCTTCAGTTGGATGTTTGTCTGTTTCGGAGTTTTTATCGTTGCCTGCGGCGCCACCCATGCAATGGAGATATGGAACCTCTGGCATGCAAACTACTGGCTTGCGGGCACAATCAAGGCTGTTACCGCTGCCGCTTCGATTGTCACTGCGCTCCTTCTGATTCGGCTGGTGCCGCAGGCCTTAGACCTTCCCAGCCCGCAGCAATGGCTCTTTGCGAACGCAGCGCTTCAAAAGGAAGTACAAGACCGCCGCGAACTCGAACTCAATCTCCGCATGAGCGAGTCGATGTACCGCGAACAGGCCGAACTCCTCGAACTCACACACGATGCAATCTTTGTCCGCAGTCTCGAAAAAAAAATTCTCTATTGGAACCGCGCTGCCGAGCGGCTCTATGGCTGGCAAAAAGAAGAGGCTCGCGGAAAAATTACCCACGATCTTCTTCACACTGTCTTCCCAAAACCCCTGCCTGAAATTCAGGCGGAAGTATTCGAGAAAGGCTACTGGGAAGGCGAACTGATCCACACGCGGCGTGATGGAGCGCTGATCACAGTCTCCAGCCGCTGGGCTCTGCGGGTGGATGCCGCTGGAAAACCGGTGTCGATTCTCGAAAGCAATCGCGACATCAGCCATCGCAAGCAGGAAGAGCAGAAATTTCGAAATCTGCTCGAATCGGCTCCCGATGCCATTGTCATCGTGGACCGCGCCGGCAAAATCCAGCTCGTCAACGCCCAGACCGAGAAGCTGTTTGGTTATTCGAGAGAGGAACTGTTGGGACAGCAGGTGGAGCTCCTCGTTCCCCAGCGCTTCCACGGCGAACACTCCACTCATCGCGACAAGTACTCTCATTCACCCAAGCCGCGTGAAATGGGGGCTGGCTTGGAGCTTTACGGGCGTCGTAAGGACGGATCAGAGTTTCCAGTAGAGATCAGCCTGAGTCCACTCGAAACGCAGGAAGGGGTTCTCATATCGAGCGCCATTCGCGACATCACAGATCGCAAGCGCGCCGAATCAAAATTCCGCGATCTGCTCGAGTCGGCGCCCGATGCCATCGTAATTGTGAACGAACAGGGCCACATCGTGCTCACGAATGCGCAGACGGAGAAGTTGTTTGGCTACCCGCGCCAAGAATTGCTCGACCAGCCTGTCGAGATCCTCGTCCCTCACCGATTTCATGGGGAACACGCCGGGCATCGGACCGCCTACGCTCAATCGCCTCGCCCGCGCGCCATGGGGGCCGATTTGGAACTCTACGGCCGCCGCAAGGACGGCACTGAGTTTCCCGTCGAAATCAGTCTGAGCCCGCTCGAAACCGGGGAGGGCAAGCTCATCTCCAGCGCCATCCGGGATGTCAGCGACCGCAGGCAAGCAGCCGAAGCCCTCAAGGCCAGCGAAGAACGGTTGCAGTTGGCTCTCGAAGCGGCGCAATTGGGTGTGTGGGATTTGGACCTGATCAATGATCGCGCATTCCGTTCTCTTCGCCACGATCAGATCTTCGGCTACGATTCGCTCCAGCCCGAGTGGGGCGTGCAAATCGCCTTAAAGCACATAGTTCCCGAAGATCGCGAGCAGTTTCAATCGAATTTCGCCCAAGCACTAGTCACCAATTCCTTTTCCGCAGAATTCCGTGTCAGCGGAGTGCAAGACCACGCCATCCGTTGGGCCTTCGCTCAAGGACGTGTCTATCGAGACGAGAATGGCAAGCCAGTGCGCATGATGGGAGTTGTCTCCGATACCACCGCACGCAAGGAAGCCGAACAGGAAGTCGAACGGCATCGGCGAGAATTGGCGCGGTCCAACGCCGATCTCGGCGCCGCGAACCAGGAACTGGAAGCTTTCAGCTACTCCGTCTCTCACGATCTCCGCGCTCCGCTACGCCACATTGATGGATTCGCCCGCATCTTGAAAGAAGAGCACGCCGCGGAGCTGTCCGAAGAAGCCCAACGCTATCTTGACCGTGTACTCCACGGCGCAAATCACATGGGCCACCTGGTGGATGACCTCCTGAATCTTGCCAAGATCGGCAGGAGGGATCTGGTCCGCCAAAAAACCAAGCTCGACCTGCTCGTTCGCGAGGCCCTCGCGGATTTGCCGGGGACCGAGAACCGAAGCGTGGAGTGGCGCGTCGAGCCTTTACCCGAAGTTGACTGTGACCCGGGCCTGCTCAAACTGGTTTTCAACAATCTGCTTGGCAACGCGCTCAAATTTACCCGCAGCCGCCAGCCCGCCGTAGTCGAGATCGGCACCAGCGATTCCGCCGGCCTCACCACGATTTTTGTTCGCGACAATGGCGTGGGCTTCGATCCCAAATATGCCGATAAACTTTTTGGAGTCTTCCAGCGCCTTCATCGCCAGGAAGATTTCGAGGGCACGGGCGTCGGCTTGGCTACCGTTCAACGAATCATTCGCAAGCACGGAGGCGAAGTCTGGGCCGAATCCGAAGTAGATCGTGGCGCCACATTCTTTTTTTCGCTTGGCACCCGGCCAGCCGCCGCACCAGTGCCCCAACCCGTGGAGGTAAGTCGTGCCTGATGCCATCGAAATCTTATTGGTCGAAGATAATCCTGCTGATGCAGAGTTGACGATTCACGCTCTCGAGAAAAGCAAATTGATCAATCACATTCGCCATCTGCAGGACGGCGCGGAGGCTCTCGATTTCCTGTTCTGCCGTGGCGCCTATTCCACGCGGAAGTTCGACGCTCCTCCCCGGCTGATTCTGCTCGATTTGAAACTGCCGAAGGTCGATGGCATTGGCGTCCTGGAACAGATCAAAAGCGACACTCGAACGAAGGCTATACCCGTGATCCTTCTTACATCCTCGAAGGAAGAGCGTGATGTGGCGAGAAGCTACAAGCTTGGCGTGAACAGCTACATCCAAAAGCCGGTGAATTTTACGGAGTTTCAAGATGTCGTAAAGCAGCTGGGAATGTATTGGTTGCTTGTCAACAGCAAGCCACCCGCTTCTGCTTTTTCGGTTTCATAGGAGTTTCGTCCCATGTCGGAGATGTCGTCCGAAAAAGAAACTCTGCGAGAAAAATCCCCGCTCCGTTTGCTGCAAGTCGAGCACGAGCAGGACGATGTGGAGCTCTGCCTTCGTGAGCTGAAGAAATCCGGACTTCAGTTCGAAGTTGACACGGTCGCGACTAGAGAAATCTACGTTCAGAAATTGACTGAGAAGCCGTTTGACGTCGTTATCGCCGACTATCGTCTGCCTGGCTGGACCGGAATGGACGCACTAGCCGAGATCAAACAGCGGGACCTCAATATCCCCCTGATTCTTGTTACCGGGACGCTGGGTGATCGACTTGCCGTGGAGTGCATTAAAGAAGGAATCACCGACTACGTCTTGAAAGACCAGCTGGCGCGCCTTCCCGCTGCCCTGATTCGAGCGCGCGAAGAAAAGGAATTGCGTGACGCGGAAACGCGCGCCATGGACGCGCTTCGTGCCAGCGAAGCTCGCTATCGAGGTTTGGTTCAGAATGCAACTTACGGAATGCTCTGGGTCACCGCCGATGGGGATCTCCTAGCCGTGAATCCTGCCTTTGTCCGCATGCTGGGATACGATTCACACGAGGAAGTTCTTGCCATCGGCAATACCACGGAACTTTACCGCGATCCTTCTGTTGCCATTAAACTCCACGAGAAGTACAAGGCCAGTGGGCACGTTGAAACCACGGTCGAATGGAAACGCAAAGACTCCAAAATCATCACCGTGCGACTCAGCGGCCGCCGCGTCATCGACCCCGAACAGAACGGCGAGTGCGCGGAAGTCATCGTCGAGGATGTCACGGAGCGCCTGGCCCTCGAAAAGCAGCTTTTGCAGGCTCAAAAGTTCGAAGCCATCGGCCAGCTCGCCGGCGGAATCGCTCACGACTTCAACAACATGATCGGCGCCATCATGGGCTGGTCCGACATCGGTATGGAAGAGACCGAAGAAGGCGCTCGCCTCCGCCGTCATTTCCAGAAAATCCATCAGCAGGCCGAACGCGCCGCCGCACTCACGCGCCAGCTCCTGGCCTTTGCTCGCCGCCAGATCCTTGAACCACGCAATATCGACCTGAACCAGAGCGTCACCGAAACTCTCAACCTCCTCGAAAAAGTAATCGGCAGCAACATCGAAATCAAGACCATTCTCGCTCCAGCTCTCTCCCTGGTTCGCGCCGATCCTACGCAAGTCGAGCAGGTGCTGATGAATCTCTGCATCAACGCTCGCGATGCCATGCCCGAGGGCGGCTCCTTGCTCATCGAGACCGCGCTTGTCATCTTCGATGCGGAATACTGTGCTCACCAGCCGTTCGCGCGCCCCGGCGACTACGTGATGCTTTCCGTCACCGACACGGGAACTGGTATGGACGCTGCCACCGTCGACCGCATTTTCGAGCCCTTCTTCACCACCAAGGAACTCGGCAAGGGCACCGGCCTCGGCCTCGCCACGGTTTACGGCATCGTCAGGCAACATGGCGGATTCACGCATGTCTACAGCGAATTGGGTGTTGGAACTACGTTTCGCACATATCTCCCGGCCGCCCCGCTCGCGACTAAATCTGTCGAAACGGTCGAAGACACGCAACCGGTTCGCGGCGGCGTCGAGACGATTCTCGTTGTCGAAGATCATCCCGGCCTGCGCGAACTCGCTTTCGAAACTCTCACCAACCTCGGCTACAAAGTGATTCTCGCCTCCGACGGCGAGCAAGGGCTGCATGAGTTTGAAAGCCGCCGCGACCAAATCAATCTTCTTCTTCTGGACGTCGTTCTGCCCAAACTGAGCGGGCCGCACATCTACTCGCGCATCTGCGAAATCAAACCCGATGTCTTGGTGATTTTTGCAACAGGTTACAGTGCCGATATGGCTTCGCTTCAAAAGGAGCTGCAAAAAGGGCTGCCGATGCTTCAAAAACCCTACTCCCCGCGCAACTTAGCGCGTAAGGTTCGCGATACCTTGGATCAACCCCGTGTTCCCGTTGCGCAAGAAAAGCCTTGTGACTCGCCGCACCCCGCCGCAGTTCATCACGATTAGCGTTGACACCATTTCTTCCCTCGTGGTATTTCAGAATTAATCCGTGGACACCGGCTTCTTGCCGGGTTGCTGGGTCGTCAGACGCGGAAGTACCACCCAAAGGACGATCCCGCAACGAGCCCACCCACCCCGGGAGGTGGAATGCCGCTTGGCTTTCACCTCCCTTTTTTATGCCTGTCTTTGTAATGCCGGTTTTCTGCTGATTGCGGCGCAGCGGCGCGCCGCCTCGCGATCGCTTGCTTACTCAAGCACTTGCGGGGTTATAATGCGCACTCGGCAGCCACTTAGGATCGCGCCAGTATTTTGAATGTGGCGGAGGGGACATGGGCCTGCAAATTGCCGCGCGTAAAGCCGGAAACATCACCATCCTCGATCTGCAGGGCCGCATCACGATCGGCGTCAGCAATGACGCACTTGGTGCCGAATTGCGACGCCTCGCCGAAATCGCCCCCTGCGACGTCCTCGTCAATCTTGCTGGCGTTCAGCAGGTAGACAGCTCCGGCATCAGCACGCTGGTTCGTTCCTTCGTCACGCTCGAACGCAACGCCGGCAGCTTAAAGCTCCTGAATCCCATCGGCCACGTCCGCGAAGTTCTCGAACTCACTCGCCTCATCCAATCCATCCCCACCTACACCGACGAAGCAAAAGCCGTCGCCAGCTTCCGCAGCGGCGTCGCCATGGCCTAATCCGGCCGCAAGCAGTATTTGATTTCGTGGAAGTCCGCTTCGAGGAAAGCAAAAATAATAGGCGGGATAAATAAAGGGACGGCTTACGCGTTCTTCTTCAGGTCCGCAAGCACGAGCTTCGCAACTTCCTTAAGCGTATCGAACACGCCCTGCCCGGTAACCGCAACAGCTTCCATCGAAGGCTCGCCTTTCACGCTCAGCTGTTTCTGCAATTCATCCACGGGCAGAACATTCGGCAGGTCACGCTTATTCAATTGCAACACGTAAGGGATCGTATCGAAATTCAGATTGTGATCCTTCAAATGTTCCCGCAGGTTATCAAGCGTCTCAAGGTTCGCGTCCAGCCGCTCTTCCTGCGAATCCGCCACAAACACCACTCCGTCCGCGCCCTTCAAAATGAGCCGCCGGCTCGCCTCGTAAAACACCTGCCCCGGAACGGTATACAAATGAAAACGAGTCCGAAATCCGCGCACAGTTCCCAGGTCGAGCGGAAGAAAATCGAAGAAAAGCGTGCGATCCGTCTCGGTCGCGAGCGACACCATCTTTCCCTTTTGATTCGACCCCGTGTGCTCGTAGATCCACTGCAGGTTCGCGGTCTTCCCGCCGAGGCCGGGGCCATAGTAGACAAGCTTGCAGTTAATTTCGCGCGCGGGAAAATTAATAAACGGCACAATTTCCTCAGTTTTGCAGCCGAGGTTACTTATAGCACAGGCTCGCATCACCGCCAACGCGACCGCCACCCCATGCTTCGCAATTGACAACTCTCCACCGCACTGCCAGTTAGCAGGAATTCACCCGCCGACTGACATTCTGTGTCCAATTCGCCAAAAGCCTCCGCGCTGCCTACCTTGAGCCCTGCATTGACGCAACTGCCCGACTTTGCTATGTTTCCTTGACAGTAATACGGAGCCACCACGTGAAGCATCGCGCAGCCCGCACTTCTCGTTCGCCGCGAAGCAGCCAGAAGATGCTGAAAACAAAGAGCTTGAAGGCGACCGCCAAGGCAAAAGTCATGCCTCCGGACCCCGAAGCGGGTGCCAAGCTCGCCCAGCTCAAATTCTACGAAGAGGCTCTTAAGTATTTTCAGCAGCAGAAGTTTCAACGCGCCAAGCAGTCCCTGGAACGCGCCTTGGAAGGTCCCAGCAGAGAACTTCGCGATCGCGCGCAAGTTCACGTCCGCATTTGCGAACAGCGCATCTCGCGCCTGCCGGCTGCTGCGCCAAAATCCGCCGAGGATCACTACACGCAGGGCGTCGCGCTCATGAATCTCGGCCGCTGGGACGAAGCGCGCGAGCATCTCGATCGCGCCCGCAAATCCGCTCCTAAAGCCGACCACATCGTGTACGCGATGGCCGCGCTCGATTGCCTCACCGGCGAAGCCGATTCAGCGATGCAAAATCTGAAAATCGCCATCCAGCTTCGCCCCGAAAATCGCTACCACGCTCGCAATGACGAGGACTTCGCATTTTTGCAGGAAGACCCTCGATTCACCGAACTGCTCTACCCCGAGCGAGACGGTTCGAGCGCCTAGCCTCGATTTTCTTCCGTGAAAAATAGTTCGCACCCTCGCGCCCGCCCAGTTCGCATTGTGGCCCTCGGCGGCGGCACCGGGCTCTCCACAGTTCTTCGCGGACTCAAGCAGCATATCGGCGATCCCAAACGCGGGATTCAGCGGCCCATCTCGGATCTCGCTGCGGTCGTCACCGTCACCGACGACGGCGGAAGTTCCGGCCGCCTTCGCCGCGATTATCGCGTCCTCCCGCCGGGCGACATTCGCAATTGCATGGTCGCGCTCTCGAAGGACGAGGATCTTCTCGGCAAAGCTGTTTCAATACCGTTTTTCCGCCGGCCGAGGCCTCGCCGGCCACAGCTTCGGCAATCTGTTTCTCACCGCCCTCACGAACATCACTGGCGATTTTCCGGAAGCAGTGCATCGTCTCCTCGCAGGTGCTCGCGATTCGCGGGCGAATCTTTCCTTCCACCGCCCAGAACGTCACCCTCGAAGCCGAACTCGAAGATGGTTCCATCGTCGCCGGCGAAACAAGGATTTCCCGCTCGAAGCAGCGAATCCGCCGCATTCGTCTCGTCCCCCGCCGCGTTCGCCCGCTCTCCGAAGTGCTCGCCGCGCTTCACGACGCAGACCTGATTCTCGTCGGCCCCGGCTCGCTCTACACCAGCATCATTCCCAATCTTCTGGTCGAGGGCGTCACAAAAGCGATCACACGCTCGAGCGCCAGGTGCGTTTACATTGCCAACCTCATGACGCAACCCGGCGAGACCGAGCACTACTCCGTCGCCGATCACGTCCGCGCCATCTACGAACACACCCGCGTTCGCATATTCCACTCGGCGGTGATCAATCGCACTCCGGCCTCCCCGCAAATGTTGCGCCGCTATCGCAAACAGGGCGCCGAGATTGTGAAGCCTTCGCTCAGTGAACTGAAGCGGATGGGTTTGCCCTATATCACCTCCGATCTCTTGCAACAGCGCGGCAAGATCCGCCACGATACCGGCCGCCTCGCCAATCTTCTTCTCCGCGAATTCGTCACGCAGCATCCCCGCCATTGATTACTGTCCCGTTTTGCGTCAGTCTAAAGGCACTTTCAAAAAGCCTTTTCTTGCGCCTCGTTCCGCCTGTTCGTATACTTGCCCGCGCTGTTTATAAGCCATTATTGGCGTAATTTGTGACCGCCTATAACAACGTCGAATTCCGAACGCTTTCATTCATGCTCGTCAGATTCCTCCAGGAGGTGTCATGTCTGCGGCTGCGCAGGATGAATTAAACGTTTATCAGTCTGCGGAAGCGCGCTTCGAAATCGCCGCGCATAAGCTGAATTTGGAAGATGGCCTTTACCGCTATCTGAAGTATCCCAGCAAGGAAATCACGGTTTACATTCCCGTCCCGCTCGATAATGGCAAGCTCGAAGTCTTCACCGGTTACCGCGTGCTGCATTCCACAATCCGAGGCCCAGGTAAAGGCGGTATTCGCTTCGCTCCGGACGTCAGCCTCGACGAAGTCCGCGCCCTCGCCGCCTGGATGACCTGGAAATGCGCCGTCGTCAACATTCCCTTCGGTGGCGCGAAGGGCGGCGTCATCTGCGACCCGAGCAAGCTCTCGAAGACCGAAATCGAGCGCATCACCCGCCGCTACACCGCCGAGCTGAGCGAATGGTTTGGGCCCGAGCGCGACGTTCCCGCGCCGGACATCGGCACCAACGCGCAAACTATGGCCTGGGTAATGGACACCTACGCCATGCACGTCCGCCAGGCCACCACCGCCGTCGTCACCGGCAAGCCCCTCGAACTCGGCGGCTCGCAAGGCCGCACGGAAGCCACCGGTCGCGGCTTGATGATTTGCTGCGACAAAGCCGTTCAGAAGCTGGGAATGCAACGTCGCGGCGCTCGCGTCATCATTCAGGGATTTGGCAATGTCGGCTCGCAAGCCGCCGACCTGATGCACAAGGCGGGCTACAAAATCATCGGCGTTGCAGACATCCATGGCGGTCTCTACAACGAAGGTGGCTTCGATATTCCCAAGCTGATCGAGTGGGTATACGGCCAGCGCAAACCGCTTCCCGATTTCCCGGCCGGTGGCGAAAAAATGAGCGCGCAGGAAGTGCTTTTCCATCCCTGCGAGATTCTCGTCCCCGCGGCCACCGAAAATCAGATCACCACGAAAAACGCTCACCGCGTCGATTGCAAAATCCTATGCGAGGGCGCCAACGGCCCCACCACGTCGCACGCCGACCCGATCATCGAGAAAAAGGGAATCTTCATCATCCCGGATATTCTCGGCAATGCCGGCGGCGTCACCGTCAGCTATTTCGAGTGGGTGCAGGATCGCCAGGGCTTTTTCTGGCGCGAGAGCGAAGTGAATGAACGCCTGCAGGACGTGATGGAACAAAGTTTCGATCAAGTTGTGCTTTACGCGGAAACCCACGGGGTGAATAATCGTATCGCTGCATACATTGTGGCGATCGATCGCGTGGCCCGCGCCCTGAAATTGCGCGGCATCTACGCGTGATTTGGTAAGGCAGCCTGTCATCCTGAAGGCATCCGTCCAGATGCCTGAAGGATCTCAGCTGCGCGCACTCGCAATCCTGTAACGGAGGCAAGTCTGTATCCTGAAGCCATTTCGCCGGGCGCTCTGAAAACCGAGGACGAACACCGCCGCGACATCTGCGCCGTCGGCCGCTGGATTCACGACCGCGGTTACGTCGCCTCCACCGACGGCAACATCTCGCTTCGCCTCGATCCTCGCCGCATTCTCACCTCGCCCACCGGCATCAGCAAAGGCATGATGACGCCCGACGATCTCGTCGTCACCGATCTTCAAGGCCACAAGCTGAGCGGCCGCCGCAATGCCAGCTCCGAACTCGGCATGCATCTCCTGATTTACAGCCGCCGCCCGGACATCAATGCCGTCTGCCACGCGCATCCGCCTGCCGCCACCGGCTACGCAGCCGCCGGCATTCCGCTTAACAAAGCAATCCTTTGCGAACTCGTTCTCTCCCTCGGCTGCATTCCGGTTGCCCGCTACGGCACTCCCGGAACCAGCGAACTCACCGAAGCGCTCGAACCGCTCGTCCAGAGCTACGAAGCAATCCTGATGGCCAATCACGGCGTGGTCTGCTACGGGCAGGATCTCCTCTCCGCTTTTTTCCGCATGGAGACCACCGAACACTTCGCCCGCGTCTCTCTCGTCACCGAATTAATCGGCAAACAAGTCTTGCTTTCCAGCGGAGATGTGGAAAAATTGCTCGCGGCGCGCGCCCGTTACGGCGTTCAAACAGCTTCGTCGATCGGCCCCGACTGTCCAGTCACGGCCGATGCCGCCGATTCCGAGCGAATCACCCTGACGCGTCGCGAACTCGAAGCGCTCGTAGATGAAGCCGTACAGAAAGAGCGCTCGCGCCGCTGATTTTTTTCGGTGCAGCTGAATGTTCTTTAAGTAGGGGCACGGCATGTCGAAGATCCCGGATGGGGTCGCCGGGCCGTGCTCGACCATCAGCAAGAAGTCGCCATCGATCGCGAAGCGTGAATCGCAGGAGCTTTGTAGGCCGCGGTTTTAACCGCGGCAATTGCCAAACCATAGAAAAGGGGCTTTAGCCCCTGACGTACATCAGGCCTGTTTCAGACGGACACCAGACAACGTTCAGAAGTGGTTGCCGGAGGATCCAGAATGGGCGAAGCACTCGGTATGATCGAAACGCGCGGCATGGTTGCGATGATCGAGGCCTCAGACGCGATGGTAAAAGCGGCAAAGGTCACGCTCGTCGGCTGGGAGAAGATTGGTTCCGGCTACGTCACCGCAATGGTCCGCGGCGACGTGGCAGCCGTGAAAGCGGCCACCGATGCCGGCGCTGCCGCCGCGCGCCGCGTGGGCGAATTGATCGCCGTCCATGTCATCCCGCGGCCGCATCAGTCGCTCGAGGATGTGTTGCCCATCGGCAAAACTCCGATGGTAGCCGCGAAGTAGCCATCACAAGCGGCAAAGCGCACAGTCTCGGCGCACGAACGCAGAATCATCTTCGCCGCTCTCGGTTTTTGATTCACAAGCGCTTTTCGATTTTAAAAACTTGAATGCTTCTCGCTCGCATCGTCGGCACCGTCGTTTCCACTCGCAAAGACCCGCGCCTCGAAGGCAAAAAGCTGCTCATCGTGAAGCCCATCAATCCCGAAGGCGGCGACGAATCCGGCTACCTGATTGCCGTCGATACCGTTGACGCCGGCTTCCGCGAAACCGTCCTCGTCGTCTCCGGCAGCTCTGCCCGCCTGGCCGCCGAATGCAAGGACCGCCCCGTCGACGCCGCCATCATCGGCATCGTCGACACAATCCAGCTAGACGCCCATCACGAAGCCGAACTCGCCGCCGCCCGAAAAAAATGACCCACCAGCGAATCACTGTCATCCTGAGCACAGCGAAGGATCTCAGCGTCTCGCCCGCCTCTCAACGCAATTTGCACCACTCTTGCGACGGACGGAGCCAATGATTCTCGGCCGCGTCATCGCCGTGTCGGCATCACGGAATTCCAAATGAAATATTCGCGCTTCGAAGAATTACCGGTCTGGAATGCCGCAATCGAACTAGCCCTGCGAATCTACAAACTCACGCAAGATCGCAGCTTCCTCCGCCAACGCAGCCTGCGCGACCAGCTCGAGCGAGCAACCGTCTCAATTTCAAACAATATCGCGGAAGGGTTCGAGCGCGGCACAACACAGGAATTGCTCACGTTCATCTACATAGCAAGAGGCTCAGCCGGCGAAGTACGCTCAATGCTGAGCTTGATCGAACGCTTGCCCTCTTTCAGTCATTTGAAATTTGAAATTTCAAATTTGAAATCAGCGGCGGAAGAAATTCCACGCCAACTCCGCGCCTGGGCAGACTTCCTGCAAAATACTCCGATCAAGGGTCAGCGCCATCTCAATTCCCAAGTCCGCGGAATCGACAAAAGGAAGCAAGAGCGCGAAGAAATGATCAAAGAGCTGAAGCGAGTCCAAACCGGCTCTTCGGCATGAATACGGCAAAGGTCAACCAATGATTCTCGGCCGCGTCATCGGCAAAGTCGTCGCCACGATGAAAAACGAAACGCTCGTCGGCCAGCGCCTGCTCATCGTGCAGCCTATCGACCGTCATGGCCGCGACAAAGGTAAAGCGATTGTCGCGCTGGATTCGGTAGGTGCCGGAGCGGGTGAGACCGTCTATTGGTGCCGAGGCAAGGAAGCCAGCTTTCCGTTTCTTCCCGTCGAGGTTCCCACGGAGGCAACGATCGTCGGAATTGTGGATGAAATCAACGTCCCCGCGAAATCCGGAAATTCCTGAATGCTGATCGCACGCGTCATTGGTGACATAGTGGCTACTCAAAAAGATCCGTCGCACCACGCCCGAAAAATCCTGCTCGTGCAGCCGCTGAATCTCGACGGCTCCGATCGCGGCGAAGCTGTTGTCGCCCTCGATGCCGTGGATGCCGGAATCGGAGAGCGCGTGCTGCTTTCCTCCGAAGGCTTTTGCGCAATGACCGCCGTCGGCCGCCCCAACTCTCCCATCGACACCGCCGTAATCGGCATAATCGACGAAGTCACCCTAATCGAAAACATAAAGTAATCTTCGCCCCCGCCACAGTAGGGGCGGGTCTCAGACCCGCCCGCGCAGCGCACACCACCGCCGCGCAACCCACATCCGATCCTCCGGGTCGTGCACGCCGTGTCGAAGTGTTCCGAGACCTCTGATTGCTTCGAAACATTCACCCAAAAAAAAGGCAGCGCTCGCTGCATCGAGCGCCGCCCATTCCGCGACCACAAACAGTCCTTGGCCCCGTCAAATCGTCACTTTCCCGCAACCGTGCCGCTCGTCACCGAAATGTATTTTGCTTTGCCTCCAAAATGAACCTCGGCGATTTGGTTGCTATCCAGCACGACGGAGGTGTACGAAGCCTTGCTCTGCCCGTCCTTCCACTCGATCGGTGCTTCTGCCACCACTTTTCCATCGCGTGAGATCGTCATTTTCGTTTCATCTGCGGACACTTGATACGTGCCGGGCTTGAGATCTTTGCCGGCTAGCGTCGCGGAGCTATGCAGATCGACGGCAACATGAGAAACCGGCTTGACTGTTTTTGAATCGTCGGCGCGAGCTGCGATTGGAATCAGCAGAGCAAGCGCCGCCAGGATTGTCATTACAAAATTCATTCGACGATGTTCCATTTTTATTTCTCCTTGTTCTCACTCGCCCCTTGCAAATGCTTAGACGCGATGGCTTCTGCACCGAGAGCGCCATTTCAAAAGATTCATAAAAAAAGCCTTGCAGCGATCGTTATGACGAAATCGCTCCGCATGCGGACACCGTGCGTGCGAAAGCGAACAGCCCGCTCGGTCCAGCGGCTAAAAAATGAGTAAAAAATCAACACTCTCCGAATTTTCGGAGAATGCCGAACGCTGCGAGATGCTTTTTCGCTGCGCTCTTCATATATACGGAACGCTGCGGCGATTAGTTCCGGCGTAATAGAAAATTAACAATGTTCCTCAAATTCGGATTTGTGCTGCTGATTAGATTGCACCCTTTTGGTGCACACGCTTTTTCTGGCCTGCGGGGCTCGCATTGACACCCTGACGACGCTCAGGAATAATCGCTCGACATGATCGGTTCGCTTCGCGGCAAGCTCATTGAGAAACGGCCCAACCAGCTCCTCGTTGATGTGAATGGCGTGGGCTACCAGGTTCAGATTCCGCTCTCCACGTTCGCGAGCCTCGCTGCGCTCCACGCCGAAACGAACCTGTTGATTCACACGCATGTGCGCGAAGACCAGCTCACGCTGTACGGCTTTGCGACGGCACGCGAAAAGCAGTGTTTTGAGCTGCTGATTTCTGCGTCTGGCGTTGGTCCTTCGCTCGCGTTGAAGATTCTGTCGGGGATGAGCATCGAAGAGCTGGTTCCCGCAATCCGCAAAAGCGATCTCGCCCAGCTTGTTAAAATTCCGGGTGTTGGCCGCAAGACAGCCGAACGAATCGTCGTCGAGTTGCGCGACAAGCTCGTCGTAATTGACGTTCCGGAAGCGGGCAAGCCGAGCACGCGCTCTCAACTCGAGGACGACGTGGCGTCAGCTCTTATGAATCTGGGTTACGATACGAAGTCGGTCGAGCGCGCCGTTGAAAAATCGCGCGCGGCAAGCGGCAACGATTTCGAAAAACTGCTGCGTTCATCGCTCCAGATTCTCGGCAGCTCCGCGATGCAGAAATCGGCCCGCGCAGGTCGCGACGAATGACCGACAATCGCAGCCGAATCATTTCCGGCAAAGCACTCGAGGAAGACGCGCGCATCGACGCAACCGTGCGTCCGCAGAAGATCGAGGACTTCATCGGCCAGTCGCGCGTAAAAGAAAATCTGAAAATCGCCGTGGACGCCGCTCGCAATCGCGGCGACGCGCTCGATCACGTGCTGCTCTACGGCCCTCCCGGCCTCGGCAAGACCACGCTCGCGCAGATTCTCGCCAACGAAATGGGCTCGGCCATCAAAATCAGCTCGGGCCCGCTTCTCGAAAAAAAAGGCGATCTCACGGCCGTGCTCACTTCTCTTGACTTGCGCGATTTTTTCTTTCTCGACGAAATTCACCGCTTGCAGCCGGCGCTCGAAGAAATTCTCTATCCCGCGATGGAGGATTTCCGCATTGACCTGATCATCGGCCAGGGCCCCGGCGCGCGCGTTCATCCGTATCAGCTGAATCGCTTCACGCTGATCGGCGCCACCACGCGCGCGGGCCTGATTATGGCGCCGCTGCGCTCGCGTTTCGGCATCGTCCATCGCCTGGAATTTTATTCGCCGGAAGATTTGCAGCGCATCGTGGAGCGCTCCGCAAAAATTCTCGGCATCACGATGGACCGCGAAGGCGCCGCCGAGATCGCGCGCCGCAGCCGCGGCACCCCGCGCGTCGCGAATCGGTTGCTGCGCCGCGTGCGCGATTTCGCCGAAGTGCGCGCCAAGGGCCACATCACGCTCGGCGTCGCGCGCGACGCGCTCGCAATGCTCGGCGTCGACGAGCACGGTCTCGACGAAGTGGACCGCAACCTGATGCTGACCATCATTCAGAAGTATTCAGGCGGCCCCGTCGGCCTGAATACGATCGCCGCCTCGCTCAGCGAGGAAGAAGACGCCATCGAAGAAATCTACGAGCCCTACCTGATGCAGCTTGGGCTGCTTGACCGCACACCGCGCGGCCGCGTCGCGACGGCGCTGGCTTATAAACATTTCGGCTTTGATGAGCCGCGGCGGCAGCCTGCGCTTTTCAGCTAGGCCGTCCAACTGGCATTTGCGCCGTCACCCCTTTTACCGCCGATTAGAATTGTTTAAGTTGCTGATTCGTAATGGTTTGCCGTGACTTTTAATCGCGCTACCGTGTATTAAGACTCCCGGTCGCGACTCCAAACCTGCAATCCTACTTCATTTAGATGCGTGGCCAGCTTAGCCGGTAGCTTCGTGGCGAGAAATCTCGCCCGTGCTTGGATGTTGCCAATTTCCACAAAGCAGACTGCAAAGTTCATGGCATCCACTTGGAACTGTGGCAACATCGAAGTACTGGTACGAAGACGACTGCTCGGGGTGTGGTGTCAGCGTGAGAGCGAAGAGAAGCTGGAAGCTGGAGAGGCGCGGACTGGCGGCCGATTATTCTGGCTGCGTTCGCAGCGTTTCCTGCTGCTGGGGGCGTGGGCGCGTGCGATCAGGTTCCTGCGGGGCAGACTTTTGAAGTCAGGCTTTTGCAGCCGCTCGCGTCATACAGCTCAAAGCCCAACACCAGCGTTCGCGCTCTTCTGGTTGAATCTCCGCAGTGCGATGGGTCAGCCGTTTTTCCGATTGGCACGATCGTCGAAGGATATATCCAGTCCGTTCACCGAGTGGGGATGGGAATTCGCCACGAGACTGCGGCGCTTCACCTGGTGTTCAACCGGTTTTCCAGCGCCAACGGTGAATCGTCGGTGATGCAATCGCAAGTGGTTGACGTGGACAACGCCCGCGAGAACGTGAAGAAGGGCGTGATTCAAGGCGTGCTTGGAACGCAAACGCCGCAGGGGCGCATCACCAGCCGGCTGAAATATCTTCCGACGATCAATCCCTATTCTGATTGGTTCTCTGCTCGCCTACCGGGCAACTTTTCCAATTTTCCCCGAGCCGGAAATTTATTTTCCGGCCGGCACGGACATGCGGCTGGAATTAACGTCTCCGATGCCTGTGATCAACCGGCCGCCGGCGGAATCAATGGTGAGCGAGTTCGACCAGTCCGAAAAGGACGAGTTGAGCATGATGGTGCAGTCGCTTCCCGAGCGTACGTTCACGCGAAAAGGTCAAGAAGCGGACGCAATCAATCTTGTTTTTCTGGGATCTCGCGAACAACTCGAAGATGCATTCGTGACCGCCGGCTGGCAAGGCAGCGATCCGGCATCGAAGCGCGCGTCGTTTCGCCAGTTTCACGCGTTCTTGGCGCTCAAGAACTATCCTACCGAACCGATGTCGCGGCAATTCTTCGAGGGGCGCGCGTCGGACATGACCCGGCAGAAAAGCCTGAACAGCTATGCGAAGCGAGATCATTCGCGGGTGTGGAGCACGGGCGAACGCTGGGATGGACAGCCGGCGTGGGTGGCGGCGGGAACGCGGGATACGGACGCGGTGCTCTCCCTTCGCCAGAAAAAACTAATTCATCGTGTGGAAGCAAATATTGATGAGGAACGCGACAAGATCGTGCGCGACCTCTCCGTGGCCGGCTGTGTGGATGCGGTTTTCGTAGCTGCGCGGCCGGGAGCTTCGCGAACCCTTGAAAATGCGACGAGAGATGACATGCACACGGATGGCGGCGTGAGTGTGGTGAAGCTGAAAAACTGCGAACGGCCGGATTTTGCGCAGGCAGAAACCGAGACAAATTTGCAGGCGCGGCCGCGGTCGAAATTTGCGCGTTATTTTCGAATGCAGGTGCTTTCGTTCCGCGGCGACGTGCTGCGCGGGAATATTATTTACGGAGTTTTCGACCTTAGCCGGATGAGCATTCGCGCCTTACGCAGCGACCGCACGCGCAACGCTGAGGCTCGAGAATATGCGCGTTCGCTGCGGGCTCCTGCCAGTGCTCCTCCCGAAGCTTCGCACGCGCCGGTTTCTCTAGTGCTGACTTCCTCCACCGATTAAACTTTCAAAACGGAAACGCGCTAGGAGAACATTCGCCTGTGGGCTTTCGCGGCGAACGGTTTTCAGATCTTCTTTCGGGCTTCGCGGCCATCAACAGACAACGCGCCCGCTGACAGGCCGCCGACGGCAATTCCGCCCGCAGCCAGACCGCCCATTGCGATCGCGCCCAGCGCTAAGCCGCCCATCGCAATCAGACCCATCGAGATTCCACCTAGTGCGACGACTCCCATTGCTTTGCCGCCTAGGGCCAGGATGCCACGAGCGCTGCCGCCGAGAGCGATGTATCCGCGGGCGGAGCCGCCTAGCGCGAGCCAGCCGCGCGCTTCGTCACCGATGGCGATGATGCCGTGCGCTTTGCCGTGGGACTCGTCGAGATCCGGATCGGGGCCAAGGGCGACGTCGACCAACGGCAACCCCGCAAAGCTTCTTTTCGACCGGCTGCGAATCGAGTTGTGCGAGTATTTTTTCATATAATTGCGGACTAATCGAGGCTACGTGGCTGCCATGGTGCTGTCAACGAATTCATCGACGATCCGCAGCAGTCCACTTTGGCTCTACCCGCATTTTTAATCGCAGCTACCATCCGTTATGCGCGACATCCACATTCGTTCTGCTCTTCGGAGCGACCTTCCGCGGCTCACCGAGATTTACAACCACTACGTAATCCATACGCCGATCACATTTGATCTCGCGCCGCATACGGTGGAGGCGCGTGTGCCCTGGTTCGAGCAGTTCGCGGCTACCGGCCGTCATCGTCTTCTGGTGGCGGAAGAAAACGGCATCGTGGTGGGCTATGCGGGCACCACGCGATTTCGCAATAAAGCGGCGTATGAGACGAGCGTTGAGACCACGGTTTATTGCAGTCATGATGCGCTTGGGCGCGGCATTGGTAGCCGTCTTTACGCCGCGCTTTTTGAAGCGATCGCGGGCGAGGATATTCACCGGATCATTGGTGGCTACACGCTGCCGAATGCGGCTACGGTTGCGCTGCATGAGCGATTCGGATTCAAGCAGGTTGCCGTGTTCAGTGAGGCTGGGCGCAAATTCGGACGCTACTGGGACGTGGGTTTTTCGGAGCGGCCGCTGCGATTGTAACGGTGCCGCCTACATCTACTTGAGAAAATCGGGATTGCCTGAATGGTGGTTTGCGCGAGAGCGTGTGCTCGTCGATTTTGAATGGGTGCTGCGAGGGAAGGCGCACAGGCAAGAGTGCCTGTGCCACTTGAGGCGATGCGAGGTATGGCAAATTTTTGTGATTATTCGCAGCGCAGGGAGACCATGGGGTCAATGCGGGCGGCGCGACGGGCTGGGATGTAACTGGCGAGAAGCGCAATCAGGGTGAGAAGCGCGGCGATTGCGACGAATGTCAGCGGGTCTGTGGAGCGTACGCCGAAGAGCAGGCTGCGCATCAGGCGGGTGAGCGCGAAAGCGCCGGCGAGGCCGATGGCCACGCCTGTTAGCGCGAGAATCATTCCCTGGCGGACGATGAGATGGAGAATGTTCTTCTGTGTTGCTCCCAGCGCGAGGCGGATTCCGATTTCGCGCGTGCCCTGATTCACCATGTAGGCCATCACACCGTAGATGCCGATTGTCGCGAGCGCCAACGCGAGAGCGGCGAAAAGACCCAACATCACCATTGAGAAGCGACGGCGGGCCAGGGATTCCTGGACGCGGTCGTCCATCGTGCGCACGTTGTAGATGGGGAGATCGGGGTCGAGCTCGCGAATTTCTTTTTTTACGGCGGAGGTGAGGGCGGCGGGCGCGACGTTGCTTCGCAGGACGACGTTCATCGCGGGCGTGGTGTACTGCGAATGCGGAAAATAGAAGGCGATGCGCGAATCGGAATCGAGCGCGTCCTGCTTCACGCGGCCAATCACGCCGACGATCGTAATCCACGGTTCTTTGGAGTCGAGACCGCCCGTGCGGATGCGTTTGCCGAGTGGATCTTCGTGCGGCCAGTATTGCTGGGCGAAATATTCGTCGATGATGGCGACTTTCTGCGTGGTTGGCGTGTCGAGGTCGTTGAAGAATCGGCCCTGGCGCAGCGGGATTTGCATCGCTTCGAAATAGTGGCCGCTTACGATGCGTTCGTCGGCATTGATGAAATTTTCGCCGGGGGGCGGCGTGCGTCCTTCGATGGTGATGGGGCCCCAGGCAAACATTTCGCTGAGCGGAAGCGACGTGACGGCGCCTGCGGCTGAGACGCCGGGGATGTGCTCGAGGCGCTCATTGAGCTGGCGGTAGGTGGCGAGGACGGTGGCGCGATCTTTGTAGCGCAGACCGTTGGTGGTGAGCTCAAGCGTGAGGACGTTGTGCGGATTGAAACCGGGAGCGACGTTCTCGAGACTCGCGAAGCTGCGAATCAACAGGCCAGCGCCGATCAGCAGCACCACCGAAAGCGCGAGTTCGGAGACCACGAGGAGGCGGCGAAGATTATTGCCGCGTCCCCAGACGGCGCCTGTGCCGGCTGAGCCGCGAGTGCCGTCGCTCAGTATGGCGTGCATATCGAGGCGCGCAATGCGCAACGCTGGGGCGAGGCCGAAGAGAATTCCGGAGAAAACGGAAAGCGACAACGTGAAGAGCAGGGCCTGGCGGTCGACGCCGATGTCGCTCAAGCGCGGAACGCTTTTCGGGCCGAGCACGTGAATCCAGTGGACGCTCAAAATCGCGAAAATAATTCCCAGCGCGCCGCCGCAAAGCGCGAGCAGGATACTTTCCGTGAGCAACTGGCGAATGATGCGGCGAGCGCTGGCGCCTAAGGCTGTGCGCACGGCAATTTCTTTGCGGCGAGCCACGGCGCGGGAGAGCAGGAGATTTGCGACGTTGGCGCAGGCGATTAAGAGGACGAACGCGACGGCGCCGAGCAAAATTATCAAGGTGCGGCGGGCGTCGCCGACGACTTGTTCCTGCAGCGGCACGATTCCGAAGGTGAGGCCGCCATTGGACGGATATTCCTTGGGATGATCCTGGCGGAGGCGGGCGGTGAGCGTGTTCATTTCGGCTTGCGCTTGCGCGACGGTGACGCCGGGCTTGAGCTTGCCGATGATGTTGTAGTCTTCGTGGTCGCGATCTTGCGCGGCGTTGGGCTGCATCGGAAACGGGAGAAGAATTTCCGCCTGATTTTCGGCGCCGTAGAGCGTGGGCATCACTTCGCGCGGCAGTGAGAAGGATTTCGGAAGGACGCCGACGACTTCGCGCGGTGTGCCGTTGATGGCGATTTTTTTGCCGAGGATGTGCGGGTCGGAGCCGAAGCGGCGCGTCCAGGTGCCGTAGCTGAGAATCGCGGTGGGATTGTGGCCGGCGAAATCTTCGTCAGGGAGAAACAGGCGGCCCATCGCGGCGCGATAACCGAGCATCGGGAGAAGATTTGAGGAGATGCGAATTGTGCCGATGCGTTCGGGATCGCCATTGCCGGTGAGATTGTCGTTCGTGCCGAAAGCGATGGCGGCATCTTCGAAGCCGGAGTGGTCGTTCTTGATGTCAAAATATTGCGCGGTGGAAAACCAGTCTTGCGTGATGCCGAGGCCGGGTGAGCGATTCCAGAGGATGACGAGCTGGGTGGCGTCTTTGTATGGAAGCGGGCGCAGCAGAAGCGCGCTGGTGATGCTGAAGATGGAAGTGTTCGCGCCGATGCCGATGGCGAGAGACAGGATTGCGGCGATCGAGAAGCCGGGATTTTTGGCGAGGGTGCGGAGTGCGTAGCGGAGGTCGCGAAGAGGGCGTTCATCGAGAGCCGGAGCCGTTCATTTGCGAGCGATTCATTGAGATGAGCGCTTTGGGAAGCTGCCGGGATTAGACGGCGGTCGCGAGTTTTGGTCTCTTATGGGCCCGAAGAAAATGTGTTGCAGGATTTGATGCTGCCGGAGGTGAGGCCGGTTTTGAACCATTGTGTGCGTTGGGCGGAAGTGCCGTGCGTGAATTTATCGGGCATCACGCGGCCGGTGGCTTGTTTTTGGAGGCGGTCGTCGCCCACTGCCGCGGCTGCGTTGAGGGCGGAGGCTGACGTCGCTTTGGTCGATCAGATTTCGCTGCTCGGTGGAATTGCCCCAGACGCCCGCGAAGCAATCGGCTTGCAGCTCGAGAAGCACGGAGAGCTGATTGGCTGCGCCGGGATTGCGCTGCTGTTCGGCGCGGACGGTGCGTTCGATGCCGAGAATTTTTTGGACGTGGTGGCCGATTTCGTGAGCGATGACGTAGGCCTGCGCGAATTCGCCTGAGGCGCCGAAGCGATTGCGGAGTTCGTCGAAAAATCCGAGGTCGAGATAGACCTTTTCGTCGCCGGGGCAGTAGAACGGGCCGGTGGCTGTGCCGGCTTGGCCACAGGGCGAGTTTGTTTGGTCGCGAAAGAGAACCAGCTTGGCGTGGCGGTAATTGGGAATCAGCTTGTCCCAGTCGGATTGTGCGTCGTCGAGAATGAACGAAACGAACTGGACTTCGCGCGACTCGGCCGCTTTGCGCGCGGGGTCAACCGGTCGGCTGACGCCTGGTGAAGCACCTGGGGAGCCAGTGTGGAGAAAAGGCGAGATCAAGTCGCGTTTGAAGATGAAACTCAGAGCGAGCAGAACGAGAAGTCCGCCGATGCCGAACGGTATGCCGCCGCCTCCGAATCCAAAGCCTCCGCCGCCGCTGCTGTCGCGACGGTCTTCGATGTCGCCGCTGACGCCGCCAGGAGTCCAGCGCATGAATCACCTCAGGAAGGGGGTACAAACGTCTAGAAGAGTATACGCGACGAAGCTTCGCTGGCGGAGCAAATGGTTCCGGGCGGAAATGTGCGGGTATGATGGCCCGACCGTCAAATTTGGGAGCTACGGCTTAGATGACGACAGTGTACTTATCGCTGGGATCGAATATGGGGGATCGCGCGGAGAATATCGCGCGAGCGATTGCGGCGCTGGGCCGGCGCGGAGTGCGCGTTACGCAAGAGTCTTCGTTGTATGAGACCGAACCGCTGGAGATAAGGGAGCAGCCATGGTTCCTAAATTGCGCGATCGCAGCGGAGACAGAGCTTTCGCCGGAGCGATTGATGCGGGTGCTGCTCGAGATCGAGCGCGAGATGGGCCGCGAGAGAATCCTGCCGAAGGGGCCGCGATTGATCGATATGGATATTCTGCTGTACGGCTCGAATATCGTGAAAGAGCCGAGAGCTCGAGATTCCTCATCCGCGAATGGCGGAGCGGAAATTTGTGCTTGTGCCGCTGGCGGAGATTGCGGGGGAGGCGAATCATCCGGTCGCGATGATGACGATTGCAGAGATGCTCGAAGCGACGGCGGATCGGAGCGAGGTGAAAAAGTGGCCGGGTAAAATGCCTGTCGGCTAAAGGCGGCCTGAAGAATTGAAATCTGGCGGCCGGTCGGTGTACGTTATCGGCCTGCCTGCGGGTCATAATAATGAATCCCGGTTCAGTGGAGGGACCTCATGCGACGAAGAATTTTCTTGATGCTGATTTTGGCGTTGGCGAGTGCGTCTCCTTCGCTTTATGGCCAGGATCAGAAAGCAGAAATTCAAAAGAGATTGAGTTCGGAGTTCAAGCGAACTACGCTGACGGCGGACCGATCGGATGTGGCCAAGGCAGGCACCGTTCTTACGCTGCATAAAGACAATCTGTTTATGTGCAGCATGGAGGCACATGGCGCGCCGACGAACACTTATAAGAACGGGGCGATTTCCATGGGGCTGGGCGCCACGATGTCGTGGAACATGGCGTTGAGCTCGGTGGGCCAGCAATCTGCGAATATTCCGCAGCGCAAGTTCGTTGGCGGCGAAAAAATTTGGCTGGCCGATTTCCAGGTGAAAGAGGACGGGGTTTATTTTCTATTTTACAGCGACCCGTTTGACAACGTCCGTTATTACGCACAGCTGAAATTTCCGGTTTCAAAGGGCGCGTTTCCACCGGCGGACAATATGATGAAGACGATCGCTGAGGTGGTGACGGATGATAGTGCGACTCAGGAGGCCGCGCCGGCGGATTCCGCCCCGCCGCAAGCTCCAGCGGCCGGCGGACAGGCGCCAGCGGCAGCGACCAAGACCATCGCCCTGGGCCAGACGGAGGATGAAGTGGTGGGGATTCTAGGGGCGCCGCAGAAAAAGGTGAACCTGGGTACCAAGGAAATTTACTTTTACCCGGATATGAAGGTGGTCTTTATTAGCGGCAAGGTCGCCGATGTTCAGTAGAAAACTGGAAAACTGCTATTTTACGATAACTATCGTTGTCATCCGACTGACTTCCAGTTGCACCCTGTCGGAATGAATCTCTCGGGGCTTTATGGTTAGTTTCTCGCAATGGGGTGAAAATCCTGCAGCCGCCACGAAGACGTCGTAAACTCCAGGAGGCATTTGTAACGAGAAACTTCCGGTTGCGTCGGTCGTCGCAAATTTGTCTTCTTTCGTTCCAATATTCTCCTTGACACCGTCAAGGCCGGCTGAATCCCAGTGCACGATGACGCTGCTGTTCGGGATGACACCGCCCGTAGAATCGATAACCGTGACCGACAGCGTCGCAATATCTGAGGAAAACACGGGAATCACCAAATTCATGGACAGTCCTGTGCATACCACAATGAGAAGTGTGCGAAAGTAGCTGACAAGCATCGAATCTCCTTTCGGCTATTCACATTCCCAACTTGCCCGCAGTATAAAGCAAAAAAAATCGCGGGCACATTGTGCATGCCCGCGATTCTGAAAGTCTGGTGAGCTTTACTGGACGTCTGCTACCTTGCCACCTATGAATGTGACTTTGATGTCCTTGTAAACGAAAATCTCTTTGGAGCCCAGGGCGATTTTCTTTTCCGGCTGCCCAATCATGCCGACCACTTCATCCTCCGTCTGACCCAATTGAATGGTGGGAGGTGGTTGAGCCGGCTGTGCCTCTTGCTGGGCGGCTTGCTGTTGCTGCCCCTGATCCTGGCCTCCTGCTGCCGCTGCCTGCTGCTGGTCGCCTTTGTTGTCCGCAGCCGCCGAATCGTCCTGCTGGACTTTGAGGACTTCGCCGACCATGCTCAACACCTGATCGGCGGGGGGCGTGGCGCCATGCGGATAAATAAATTTCAGTGTGCAATAGTAACGGATGTCGTCAACGGCGTCAGTGAACAACGTGAAAACGACGCCATCGGCCAGGGTGTCGATTCTCGTGACCCAGAACTTCTCTCCGGTCACGTAGTAACGCGTGGTTACAGTCTTCGGCGGCGGATGCCCGATGAAGCTGCCGAAACTCTGCATCTTCTCATGCGCTCCAAAAGCTCCTGCAGAGAGCCTGCCGTCCTTATAGGTGTTCTGCGGCGGGGCGCCAGTGGTGGTGGCATACATCAACAGCTTATCCTTCTCCAGAACAAGAACGGAGCCGGCGGTGACGATGTCGGTTTTGTCATCGGTAGTCTTTGTGATGGCGTACTTCGCTTCCAACTTTTGTTGGAGTCCGGCTGCCTGGTCAGCTCGGCAAGGACTCACCCCGAGACACGAAAATAAGATTGCTGTGATTGATTGGATTGCTCTCCGCGAAACCATAGATGCCTCACTTATAAGAATTTCTTGCAACGTCTCAGCCGTCCGGAATTTTTAGGGTTTACGTTAAAAACAAATTTTGGAGCGGAGCCGCGGGGGGCCGGACTTATGCTGCCCGGCGCCCCGCGTTCGATCAACCGCGTTACTTGCCGCCCTGCGCGCCGCCTTGCTGCTGTTGCTGTTGCACTTCGGTTTCCGCTGCATCGGCATCCTTCTGCTGATCATTCAACTGTGCTTCCACGTCGAGGTCGGGCTGCGCTTCTCCCTCAGGATTCGCATGGCCGCCTGGCTTGGGGCCTGCCGGGATACCATTCTTGCCCTGGTTCTCGGCGAGAGTCTTGAGACCCTGATCGAGTTGCTCGCGGAAGTGGTTGTGCATTTCCTGCAGATCGTCCACGGCCATCGCCACTTGCGAACCTGAATTGCAATCACCCTTCTGGCTGCTGCTGACGAGGACCTTCACGTTCTTTTTGTCGTCCGGGGTGTCGTCAATACGCGTGACGACATCACCGGGCGAGAGAGAACAATCGGAGCCATCTGGCGCCTGCTCGGTAAGGATCGTCGCAACGATAAACGTGCGATGATTCGGATCGAGCGCGGCAGGCACTTCCTCTTGCTGTGCCGCATCTCCTCCCGCCGACGCACTCTGCTGTCCGCCTGCGGCTGCTCCGCCAGAGGCGGAAGCCGGTTGTTGAGGCGTGGCGGCTGCCGCCTTTTCGGCTTCGAGCTGAGCGCGCACTTCGTCAGCGATTGCCTGTTTCACTTCGGGAGTAAGAGCAGGCCCCCCGCTGTCGCCACCGCTGGCGTTTGCCGCCTGCTGACCGCCGCCCGCATAGTCACCCATCGCCTGAGCATTAGCTGCTGCGGCAGCATTTGCATTGGCCTGAGCTTGCGCTGCGTAGGCAGCCTGCAAATTCTGGCTGATCACGTAGTCGGTCATCCACAAGGCTGCGCTGGCATAAGCCGGATACGGATTGAAGTAGTAGCCATAGTATCCGTACCACGGCGCTCCGCCCCATCCCCACGAGTAAGCCACTGGCGCTGCCCAGGGGTTATACGCCCATCCGTAAAATGCCGGGCCATAGTAGTAGGCAGGGGTGTAGCCGTAGTAGCAGCAGTATCCGCCGTAGTAATAACCGCGGTAGCCGTAGGCGTAGCGATGGCCGTGATCCCAGTAAGTGCGGCGGGAATAATAATGGCCTCCGCGCGAATACCGGTGATCGACGTATCCGCGGCCCCGGCCCGTGCTAACCGTGCGGACGTGCTCGCCCTTCGCATTCACGTGCTCGGACGTGACGGTGCGGCCGCCGTGAGCGTTGCGGTTGATCGTCGCGCCCTTGGCCGTGTGGACTTGCGTTACGTGTCCGTTGGAATTGACGCGAGCCGTCGCGCCGCTCTTGGTGGTGACGGTCTTGGGAGCTGCCGCCTTGCTGGTTCCACCGGCGCCGCCTTTGGTGTTCGATGCGCCGCCTTTGCCACCTGCTGCGCCCGTTGCGTTGGTCTTGCCGCCCGTCGCGGCAGTGTTGGTCTTGCCGCCGGCCGCAGTCGTCGTGGTCTTGCCGCCAGCCGCAGTAGTCGTGGTCTTGCCGCCGGCCGCAGTAGTCGTGGTCTTGCCGCCAGCCGCAGTAGTCGTGGTCTTGCCGCCAGCTGCAGTCGTCGTGGTCTTGCCACCAGTTGCAGTCGTCGTGGTCTTGCCACCAGTTGCAGTCGTCGTGGTCTTGCCACCAGTTGCAGCCGTCGTGGTCTTGCCGCCGGTTGTTGTGGTCGTGTGACCACCCGTCGTAGTTGTGGTGGTATGTCCGCCGGTGTTAGTCGTGGTGTGACCACCGGTGTTTGTGGTGGTATGACCGCTGCCACCCGCACTGCTAGGGTGGCTTCCACCACCACCCGATGAAGGGTGCGGCGCGGGCGCCGAGTGCGGCGCTGAACCGCCACCACCGCCGCCTCCTCCTTTGTTCTTCTGAGCGCGAGCCATGCCGGGGACGAGGATGAGGGCGACCAACACAAACAACAACTGAACAAGCTTTCGATTCAAATGGGCCAGACTCATTTTCACAGCCTCCTGATTCATCCGAGCTTTCTCTCCGCGCTACTTCTATGAAATTTGCAGCGTCCCCGAAATTCGCATTCCCACCGCGCCTATCCCCGCTGGCGCGCCGCCCACAGGCGCGATTTAAGTCTTGAAGCCGTCGCCGGAGGTATTCAAGGCGATAGCGGCTCCGTTCGAAATAGAAGGCAAGAAACTCGATGGATTCCAGCTTTTCCGCGGAATCTTGAGCAAACAATAGGTCAGAGTAACTCGCATGTCAACCCTAGTCGCAGCGTTGTTTCGAGTGGCTGCACCGCCCGTCTACGAACAATCCCTAGCCTAATAGCTTCCGAATTCTAGCCTGCCGACCATTCCAACCTGCCGAATCCAAACACCTGTCACTTCGCATTGCGTATTTCGTGGCCGTTTCCCGTCACGATTCACTTGAGAATCAGTCAGGTTCGGACTTTTCACACACGGACGCTGTGATTACTAACCAGGAGGCCGACTTTCTGCATCCAAGTGAGATTGTCCGGACTCGGGGCGCGTTGCCTGGCGTTTTTGCGTCGGTTATCATTTGGGATAACCACGGACGCGACGGTGCGAATTGGTGCGCGACCATGGTGCAAAAAATGTCACGCGGCGGCACACAAACGGGAAGAGTGAGCACCCCCATGCTGAGCATCCTGGTGGCTCTCGGCGTCATGGCGCTTCTCGCATCCGCTGAGTACGCGATCCCGCGGTGGCTGCATCCCGGGCCGGGCGACAGCGGCTCGTTTTTTTCATCGAATAGCTCCGCTCCTTCAGGGGCCGCATCTCGCCCCGCACCGGCAACAAAACCGGAATCGGGGTCAGGTTCTGCTGCAGTCCACAACGACGCCAGGACTGCGAAAAGACATATCCCCGCGCACAAATCCTCTGCCGATGCCGGGGCGAGCTCCCATGCATCGCCGCCTTCGGATCCGCTGGCTTCATCCGAATCGCAAGATGCGACACACCCATCGCGATGGCCTGAAGAAGAGCGCGCCGCTGAGGAAAATTTACGCGCGACAGAAGACGCAACCGCGCATTTGGTCGCCCTCGAGCGTGAAGAACGCGACCGTCTCTTCGACCGTGCGCGCGCCATGAAAGATCGTATCGAAGCAGCTCAGAAGGGGCAGCCTGCGCCGCGCGAAGATCTTGCTTTTTCGCAACAACGATTCCAAAACGACCTGAGTCAGGCAGATGCCGCTCTAAAAGCTGCCGATGTTCAGAAGGCAAAAATTTACCTGGACCTTGCCAAAGGCGAGCTCGAAGCGCTTGCGAAACTCCTCGGTCGCTAACAAATGCAGCCGCGAGAGTCCTGCATACGAATTGAAGGCTGGCGTTCATTAGCTCGCTCGCAGGACCTTCAGCCAATGCAACGTAACCGGCTTGGGTTCGAGCGCCTCGATCTCGATTTCGGCTGCTGGTCCTTCTGTCCGTTCGCGCCAGCGGTAAACACCGGGCTCGGTCTCTTCGCGCACGTGGCCGCTCGCTGGGCGCAGGAAGTCGCGCGCGTCATCGAGCGAAGCAATTTCGCGCGTGGCCGGCCGTGAGAGCGCTTCCACGGCGTAGCTCCGCAAAAGTTTCGGCCAGTAGGTTTCGAATAGAGACGAGGAAGCGAAAATGTCGCTCCAGGACACCTCGCCGCCGAATGCCACTACCACGCCGACTACATCGTGATCTTTCGTCGACCGCTCGAACCGCTTTTGCAATTGTCCAGCCAGTTCTTCGACGGATCTTCCTACGCGCGGCGATTCGTAGATCTGTTTGTACGACATTGTCGGAGCATTCGAAGCGATCACTGAGTCAACTTCGCTTTGGGAAATCGCTGGTGCTGGTGCTCGCGCTGCCGCGGGCGCGCCCGTTGTTCTTTCTCCCGCTGCGGCGCCGTTGCGAGCGCTTGTCATCGGAGCAGCCCCGCGCACAGCGGCCCACACCTGCGCCTGACTTTGATCTACAGCTGCTTTTTCCCGCACGCTCGGGTGCACGATTGTGCCGGAAGCCTGAAATTTATCCGAGCCGCCGGTCCAGCGCCCGTGCTCGACACAAAAAACGCTAAGAGGTAAAGGCTCGGCGCCGATCGGAACGATGCGGTCTTTTCCAATCACTCGATCCTGTTTGCCGCCGGAAACTACTTCTCCTGCAAGAAGGAGCAGCGGACGCTTGCCACGGTTGATGAGCACTAGCTGATTCACTTGTGCGCTGCCGTAGGAAGCGGTGCCGCCGCCGTCGTCCCGAGTGCGGCGCATGTAGCTGCCTTGCTCGGTGACAATGGCGTCGCCTGAAGCGAGCGCCTCATCGAGCGTGGCGAAGGCGCTCGTGTCGGCTTGCTGCGAAGCGTATACGGGAAACACGGTGAGATTTTCATAGGTGACGGCCTCGCCGAGCCGCCAGCCTCGCGCGGATTTTTCGTCACCGCCATCACCGCCAGGAGCAGCGCGAACATTCGAATCCACATTGGTCATTAGAATTACTCCCGCCGCCAGGGCGAGAACGGAGAGTGCGAGAATTCCGAAGACGTTACTGCTTTTGGGTCTGGGTGCCATGACGAGTCCCCCTCGGCCGGTCTCCCCGCCTGGAGCCACTTCGCGGCCTTCGGTGATGAGAACGAGCGGGCGCGATTTCCTTGCACGATTTTTTGAGGGGAATCGGGAGGTTTGGGCCAGCCGGTAACGGCCTAATCTAGAGGTGTTCGCGGTCCTTCTGCTGCTTTTCGCGCTTCTTGCGGTCTTCTTCCTCCTGGTGCTCGAACTCGATCATCTCTTCTTCGCTCATTTGGTAGTCGTCGCGGGAAGCGAACATCGCGCCGCTGCGCTTGTCACGCGCAGAACGGGAGCCGTGGCGGCGCCTGCGGATGGTGAAGTCCATGCTGCGGATGGGGGCTGCTATGGCTCCGGCTTCCACCAGGAGATCGCCTACTTTCTCGAGGAATTCGTTCAGGTGGTAGGGCTTCAGCGAGTAGGGAAGGCCTTCCCGCTCGAGCACCGGTTGGGTTTCCTTCGCGGCTAGAACCGGCACC
>CAVOOU010000014.1:0-81468 GCA_963697645.1 uncultured Acidobacteriota bacterium
GCCGATCGAGGTCGACCCGGACAAAGTCCCTTACGGTCACGACGGTCTCCCCGGCAGCATCCTGGATATCTCGCAAGGCTTTCACAAAGGCCTCGATCACGCCTGCGGCGGCGTCTGCGCCTGCTCCACCTGTCACGTGATCGTTCACGAAGGCCTCGAATCCTGCAACGAAGCCACGGACGCAGAATCGATCAACTCGACAAAGCGCCGGGCGTCACGCCCAATTCGCGCCTCGGCTGCCAGTGCGTCCCCGACGGTACAAAAGACATCGTCGTCGAAATTCCCGAATGGAATAAAAATTACGCCAAGGAAGCCGAGCACTAATCAGACTTGGCCAGTCATCCCGAGCGGAGCCGCGCGCGTTTTTGCTTCCCTCGAGGAGCGCGAATCGTGCGTCCCGCCTTTGTCTGCGGGGCGAGGGCACGCGGTGCAGTCGAAGGATCTCTCTCAGGGTTTCGGATTCGGCGAAGCGGTTATCAAGGAGGCTCGTAGACGCATGCCCCCCACATTCGATTGGGACGACGTAGAAGAAATCGGCATCCAACTAGCCGACAAATATCCGAATATCGATCCTCTCACCGTGCGCTTCACCGATCTCCACAAATGGGTCTGCGAACTCCCGAATTTCACCGGCGACCCCAAACTCTCAAACGAGGGCAAACTAGAAGGCATCCAGATGGCCTGGCAGGAGGAATACACCGACCGCCAGAGCTAACGCCGCAAAGCGCCCCACGGTTTTTGCAGAATCTTGCCTCGCCCTTTCGCATCCAAAGAAACCGAATAGCCCGAAAACCGTCTATACGCCTGCCGCAATCGAGGAGAAGCAGAATGGCCTTCGCCACCGAAACAGACCTGCGCTACCCCATCGGAAAATTCGAGCGCCCCGAAACCCTCACCGATAGCCAGCGCCGCGCCTCCATCGCGCAGATAGAAGAAGCCCCCGCAAAAATGCGCGCCGCAGTTGCCGGCCTCAACGACCAGCAGCTCGATACCCCCTACCGCCCCGGCGGCTGGACCGTCCGCCAACTGGTCCACCATGTTCCCGACAGCCACATGAACGCCTTCACCCGTTTCAAACTCGCGCTCACCGAAGAAGTCCCCACCATCAAGCCCTACCTCGAAGCCCGCTGGGCCGAACTCGCCGACGCAAAAGCTCCCATCGCCCCGTCTCTCGATCTTCTCGACGCCTTGCACAAGCGCTGGGTCGTCCTCCTGCGCTCGCTCGCGCCCGCCGACTGGCAGCGCGAATTCCTTCACCCCGAACACAACAAGAACATGTCTCTCGACCAGAATCTCGCGCTCTACTCCTGGCATGGCCGTCACCACGTCGCACACATCACCGCACTCCGCGAACGCAATTCCTGGCGATAATTTTCTGGATTTAAAATAGGAATGGATATGTGTGCGACGATAAATCTTTATTCTGCGGCGTAGCCGCTGACGAATCTTACTCCGCAGCTCCAGCCTCAACGGTGTGTGCCGCGCGTCGATTCAAAACACAACACCAGTCTTATTGACAGGGTCATCGAAACCTATTCACAGCCCCGTAGCTCAGGTCCCATTCTGGCCTGACCTCGGCCAGAATTGACCTGAGGCCGCAGCCGCTCACATCCGCCTCGACGCAGCTTCTTACGTTTGCCAATACGGCCGATACCCGTAATAGTCGTACACCTCGGCGCCCCAAGTCTGATTCGCCAAATCCGGCCAATCATCCTTATCAAATCCCGGCGCATTCTTCAGCCGGTCCTTATCCATGTCCAGCACCGCCACTTTTTGCGACAGATCAAAGGTCAGCGCTTCCCACGGAATCGCGAAATGTTTGTCGCCCAATCCAAGCACGCCGCCGAACGACAAGATCGCATACGCCACACGGCTGATTCCGCGCATCAATCACCAAGTCCTCGATCTTTCCCAAATCCTCCTGCTGCGGTGTTGATCACCTTCGCTCCCAGAATCGACTTCTTCACCACTACCGTGAACGCGTCCCGGCGCCTGCCTTGCTCCCGTACCCATAAACCCTCCCGGTTGAGTAGACGTATCACGTCTATGCCACGTCGCTCATCCACCCGGCGAATACGTGAATTCGCGTATTTTGCCGAAGGAGTTTCCGCACCACGCCGAATGTCAGCATGATCCGGCTCCCTCAACTTACTGACACTCAAAGCCTACTCGCGTCCGCCGCGCCGAATACCGCTTACCCCCTCTTTTCCTACCCGCTTCTGCGTATGGTCGCATCGCCGAAGATAGGGTCTATTGATTCGAGCGCACGCTCTCACGTTCTCGTGATCGAGTTCCAAAACCAAATCTGCAAAAGCTCTTCGAAGCGAAAGGATGAGCTGAATGGACAGAAATAAAAAAACTGCAGTCTTCGGAATTTACCCGAGCCTCGAGGCGGCAAATAGCGCCACGGATGTTCTCGTTAAGAGCGGGTTCCCATCTTCCGACATTTCCGCCCTGCTGCCCGATAATCTCGGCTCTCGCCCCATAGCCACAGAAAAATCTACGAAAGCTCCGGAAGGTGCTGCCACCGGCGGCGGCTCTGGCGCAGTGGTAGGCGGCGCAATCGGTCTTCTCGCCGGTATCGGTGCTCTCGCAATTCCCGGCGTCGGCCCGCTGATCGCTGCCGGACCAATCATGGCCACTCTCGCTGGCATCGGAGTCGGTGCAGCCGTCGGCGGAGTCGCCGGAGCGTTGATCGGCTTGGGCATTCCCGAATATGAAGCCAAGCGTTACGAAAGCCGTTTGAACAAGGGCGGCGTGCTGCTCTCCGTTCACTGCAACACGTCCGACGAAATCAAACGAGCCAAAAATCTGATGGAAGGCACCGGTGCCGAACATATTTCATCCACCAGCGAAGCAACAGTCTCGAGCGGCGCCAAGACTCGCTCCGCAAAGTCGTAGCCCATTCGCGACTGAAATTGCGCGCAGCTCGGCGCGCATCACGCAACGCCCCGCCCGTAGCTCAGGTCCCTCCCGATCGATTCTGGATCGGGTGACCTGAGGGCGTCTGACTTTGGGTGATTTTTCGTTGCAGAAACCAAGGGAGGAAACATGCTTCTTCTAATCATAATTCTCGCCCTTCTGTTCGCCGGTGGCGGCGGCTATTACGGATACTCTCGCTGGGGCGCAGGCGGTGGGCTCGGCATCGTCGGCACTGTCATCGTCATCGTTCTCGTCCTGTATCTGCTCGGCGCGGTGCGCTAGTTCCGTTATCCAAAATGGCGCTCGAAGCCGCAGATCGGGTTGGTCGTCTAGCGAACTGGATTCCGCGGCGCGCCGCATGGGAAGGTCGTATGACTCCGGCATATGACATTTTCAAGAAAGCTCCGGCGCCAATACTTCGTCTGGATTGAGGCCGCCGAAGATATCGTGACCGCCAAAAAGCGCCTGTTCACTTTGGTCTCGACCGCTCCGGCAGAGTACCGCCTCTGGGATTGCGGCCAGGGAAAATTCGTCAATCCCATGGACGACTGCGCCTAGCGCACCGAACGCTCGCTTCCGCTCCTTGTCAATTCCGTCCTCTTTCTCCGATAATTGAATGTCTCATTTCCCTGAAATCCCCACGTGGCGCTATGGTGCAACGGTTAGCACGCGGCCCTTTCAAGGCTGAAATACGGGTTCGATTCCCGTTAGCGCTACCAAAAATATGATCCACGCCGATTTTACCGCCGCAGGAATAATCGATTGGCACAGGCACTCCGGCCTGTGCGCTTTTACTACGCGGCAATCCATTCAATCTCAACCGCTCACGCGACATCGCACCAATTCCAGCATCGCCCGTAGCTCAGGTCCCATTCTGGCCGACCCTCGGCCAGAATTGACCTGAGGCCTTGCACTTCACGCCCAAACCCGCAAATGTTTTCTTTGCCTTTCCGTCCCAACCGCCTCAGAATACCCCTTACCCAAAGCCCAATAGTTTCCCTCAAATCGGGTGTAGCGCCTCTGCGCTCCACTCGAAAGCTGCAGGTGCCAAATGACCAACGCCTGGAAACAACAGGAAGGCCAGATTGTCGACGGACGATACCGTCTCGTCCTCTACCTCGGCGGCTCAGACCACAGCGCCGTCTTCCTCACCGAGTTGCCCAATACCCGCGAGCGCGCCGCGATCAAATTGATTGGTTCCGATCCGGCCGAAACCGATTCTCAGCTCGCGCGCTTGCGTCGCGCCGCAAAACTTTCCCATCCTCATCTCGCCCGCATCCTCGAAATCGGGCAAGCGCAAATCGGCAGCGCGCACGTCGTCTATCTCGTAACCGATTACGCCGAGGAAGATTTGTCGCTGATCCTGCCCGATCGCGCGCTCTCGCCCGAAGAAGTGCGCGAAATGCTGCCCCTGATTGTCGACACGCTGCAGTATCTGCATTCACACGGTTTCGCGCACGCGCGAATGAAGCCCTCCAATATTCAGGCGGTCAACGATCAACTGAAGCTCTCGATTGACGGAGTCTGCGCTCCACACGAGCGCGGCTCTTCCGGCGAAAAGTCCAGCCCGTATGATCCTCCCGAGCTCGCGCCCACGGGACCTTCTCCCGCCGGTGATGTCTGGTCACTCGGTATGACGATCGTCGAGGTGCTCACGCAGCGTCTGCCGATCTGGGAATGGACTGGTCATGCCGATCCGCCCGCGCCGCGCACCCTGCCCGCTGCCTTTTCTCGAAATCGTGCGCAATTGCTTGCGCCGCGATCCCGCCATGCGCTGCACGCTGCGGGAAATCTCGGAAAATCTCGAACCTCAACCGGTTCAACAGCCCGAATCGGCCCGCATTGCAGCGATAAACACAGCGCCAACCTTGAAGACCACTTCTTATCGAGCTGCATCGTCCCAACCCGAACGCGCGCCCGCGATGAATCCGCTTCCGCAGAAATCGAACTCGCGTTTCATTGTGCAAGCAGCCGCATTCGTGCTGGCTCTCGCGGCCGTCATCGCCATCCCGCGATATTTTCGCCACTCCGCCAAGTCGACCGAATCAGAACCTTTATCCGCCAGTGCCGCCGCACCCGACACTGTAAAAACCGACGCCCCGAAAATAGAAGTAGCGTCGCAGCCCGTAACTCAACCGGTGTCTCAGCCAGCCGCACAACCGCTGTCTAAGCCGGCGATTCGGCCTGCAGCTCAACCCGCGCCACCACCAGCATCCCCGAAGCCCGAGCCCGCTCCCAAGCCTGCCGCGCACGTGAGCGCACCGCGCGTAAACGCGCGTGAACCCGAGCCGTTTGCAGCCAAAAAGCCAGCTGCTCGCGTCGCGCTTCGCCAAGTCCGCACCCGGCGTCACCGCTCCCGCCGCCGCTTCGCCAAGTCCGCGCCCAGCCATCAACTCGCCCGCCTCAACACCGGCGCGCGGCCAAGTCGCACACAAAGCGATGCCCGACGTCTCGCAGAAAGCCCTCGAAACGATTCGAGGCAAAGTGCGCGTCAGCGTAAAAGTCAACGTCGACGCCTCAGGCAAAGTCACCAACGCCGCGTTCGAAGCCCCCGGCCCAAGCAAATATTTCGCCGACGCCGCAATCCACGCCGCCAAAAATTGGACCTTCGCTCCACCCAGCTCCAACGGCGAAAAAGTCCCAAGCGAGTGGCTACTCCGCTTCGAATTCGCCCCAGCAGGCACAGAAACATTCTCAGCGGAGCTCAATCCCTAAAGTAGCGCAGGCTCCACACACGTCCCAGTAGGGGCGCGTCTAAGACGCGCCCGCGACGCCCACTCGCGCGCCCCGCGCCATCCATTCACGTGAAGCCCACCCCACGCCCTGCCCATTTCATTTACGCGGCGCCCACCCCACGCAAAAGCCGCAAGTCGGACATCAATGCTTGGCAAACACAAGACATCGCTCCTATCTTCTCTTCGCTTCTACGACTCCTAACTTCATCACACCACAACCGATAAGTAGTTAACGCATTAACTTAATTTATGCTATGGTAATACATCATTGATCGCGCCAAGCTGCCACAGGCGAAATTCTAGCTCCTAAATTTGCTTAGAGGACGAATCGACGTGAACCCAGCACACCCACGTGTCTCCACGGTCGTTTGGCTACTCTCAGTAATGCCACTCGTTTTCCTACTGACCTGTCTCGCGAGTTGCGGGGGCTCAGGAAACGGTATGCAACAGAATGGTGGAACGACAAACGTGGCTGTCCTTCTCACCAGCACCGCGAACGACCAATTAGCGGATTTCCACATTGAGATCACGGGCCTTACTCTAACCAGCAAAGCAGGACAATCAGTAACCGTGCTGGACAATCCGAATGCTGCCAATGATCCGCTCGTGGGTTTCGAATTCATGCATCTGAATGGCGCCTTCGCTCCGCTCGTGAGCGCAACGATCCCTCAAGATACTTACACCTCTGCAACCGTGACGGTTGCCACCTGCCAATTCACCAATGTTTCCGTCAAACCGTCAGGCGGCCTTCTCACCGCGTTCTTTGCCCAAGGCCTCTGTTCGCAGGGCACTGGCCTCACCACCGTTAACCTCCCTTTGCCGATTGTCATCAGCGGTACCTCCGCCGTTTTGTCTTTGGACTTGCAGGTCGCACAGTCATACACGCTGACGACGACGCAAGGTATCAACGGCCCCACGCAGAGCTACACGATTTCACCGGTCTTCATGCTCAGTCCGCTCAGCATTTCCGCTCAGCCGGCCAGCGGCTTTGTTACGGCACTCGACTTGCGCGTTACCTCGCGTCAATGCCGCGGGCAACTGCGTTTGTCGCGACCATACCGAACGGATCGTCTTTGAGCCTCGCGGCAAATGCCAGCCACCGTCTACCAAGGTGTTTCCGGGTTGTCTTCGGTTACGGTGGGTATGCTTGTCGATATGGATGCCGCCGTGCAAGCCGATGGGTCGCTGCTCGCAACTCGCATTCAAGTGGACGACCCTACCGCACTGGCTGAATTCGTGGGCCCCTGGACAGCGCTGTCGTCCCTGCCCGGGGAATTCGCTATACTGCCGAACGACTGCTTTCCCGCCCCTGACAATCCGGTATGCGACAGCGCAGTTCAGTCGAGCGGCGCCACCGTCTTTCGCGTTTCTGGAGAACTCAGCAATCTGCAGAATCTCCCATTCACTCCCACCTTCACCAGTTCCAACGCCGTTTTAGGGCAAAATTTTTCAAGTTATTCGCTGGGTACAAGGAGCCCGCAAGGTATTCCGATTGCGACAGCAATCACTCTCAGGCCGCAAACGATAAACGGTACAGTGACTAACATCTCCAGCAGCAATGGTTTTAGCATTTATACCGTCTCTCTCGCGCGTACGACCTATTCCCCATAGTTCAAGCCGCGGCCGCGCCGGCGTCGCAAAATCTCGCAAACCCAAGCGTCATCACCGTCTACGCCGATCAAAACGCACAACTCATGACGACCGAATCCATCGCAGTAGGCAGCGTTGTGCGATTCCGCGGAGCGATTTTCAATGACAATGGCGTCCTACGAATGGACTGTCAAAAAATTCTGGACGGTGTGGCCGAATAGCATCTCTGTCCAGCCGCTCGAGCGAACCGCGCCACGTTTTCCATTTTCCCCGCATTCTGATACGCTCTCTCTTTACCGAAACCGTCGCGAGGTCGAACAGGCCAATTGTTGCGATTAGAGCGGCGCCGAATTTCTAATAGGAACAATCGAACTTTCAGAAAAAGGGTCAAGTGCTTGCAAAGAAGCGGCTTAGCGATTTTCTAATAGGCACAAAAACGGCATTTTCGCGCAGCAGGCCAATTCCGCGCGAAGGAGACAATCCGTGGCAGATCTGATGAGAACTTCGAATCCGGCCCTCAACGAGCGCGCATTTCAGGGCGAGCGCGCCGTCCTCGGCGACACGATGACGCTGCAAGGCACCGTCAACAAGACGGGCGTGCTGCTGATCTGCGTCGTCGCCACCGCGGCCTGGACCTGGAATCTTTTCCTGCATTCGCACTCGCCGCAAACCGTGATGCCGCTTGCGCTTCTCGGCGGCATCGGCGGACTCATCGTCGCGATGGTCACGATTTTCAAGAAGGAGTGGGCCGGAATCACCGCTCCGATTTACGCGCTGCTCGAAGGCCTCGTGCTCGGCAGCATTTCGGCGATTCTCGAAGTGCGCTTTCCGGGAATCGCGATTCAAGCCGTCAGTCTGACGTTTGGCACGCTCGTCGTTTTGCTGCTCGCGTATCGCTCGGGGCTGATTGCCGTCACCGAAAAGTTCCGTCTCGGCATCATTGCCGCGACGGGCGGCATCGCGCTTTTCTACATCGTCGAAATCGTGCTCGGCTTCTTCGGCATCCATTTCACGGCCATCAACGGATCGGGCGCGATCGGAATCGGCTTCAGCGTTTTTGTCGTGATTATCGCGGCGCTCAATCTCGTGCTCGATTTTGATTTCATCGAGACGGGCGTCCGCGTCGGCGCGCCGAAATACATGGAGTGGTACGGCGCGTTCGGCCTGATGGTCACGCTCATCTGGCTGTATTTTGAAATTCTGCGTTTGCTGTCAAAAATTCGCAGCCGCGAATAGTTCGCGCGCTGCCTTCGTTCGATGCCTGTTGACCGAGATCTCGCAGTCAATCTGTTGCGGGATCTCGTCGCAATCGAATCCGTAAATCCCACGCTCGTCCCCGGCGCTCGAGGCGAGGCAGCCGCTTCAGGATTCCTCTGCAAATTTCTCCGCGAACGCGGAATTCCGGCAGAACTCGAAGAAGCCGCGCCCGGCAGACCCAATGTCGTAGCGCTGCTTTCATCCCCGAACGTATCGAAGCAAATCAGTGAAAAACAATCGGCGGCGCTCGCGATTCTCGCTCACATCGACACGGTCGGCGCCGGCGACATGCCCGACCCATTCACTGCACGCGAACGCGAAGGGCGTCTCTACGGCCGCGGCGCTCTCGACATCAAAAGTGGCGTCGCCGCGATGTGCGCTGCCGCGATTGCGGCTCGCGACAGCGGGGGCGATTCAGAAGCCGCTGCTGATCGCAGCCGTCGTAGATGAAGAGTGCGACAGCATCGGCACCGAAGCTTTGCTCAAGCGCTACACCGCGGACGCGGCGATCGTGATCGAGCCGACCGATTTGCGCCTCACGATCGCGCACAAGGGTTATGCCTGGTTTGAAATTGTGACGCAAGGACGCGCGGCGCACGGGAGCCTGCCGTCGGAAGGTCGCGACGCGATCCGCATGATGGGCCGCGTGCTGAATATTCTGGATGCACTCGATCGCAAACTCGCCTCGCTCACGCCTCATCCCCTTCTCGGCCACGGATCGCTGCACGCTTCTGTGATTCGCGGCGGCCAGGAATTTTCGAGCTATCCCGCAGAGTGCCGTTTGCAGCTCGAGCGGCGAATGCTGCCCGAAGAATCCGCCGGCGAAATCGAAGTTGAATTGCGCAGCCTTGTCGCGGGACTCTGCGGCTCGCGATCCGGATTTTCGTGCGACGGTGCGAGGGCTCGGCTCGCGTCCGGCATACGAAATCGCGCGAGATGCGTCGATCGCGCAACTCGTCAGCAACGCGATTCGAAAGACTCTCGGTTCGGATGCCGCAGAGCAGTTCGTCGGAATGGCGGCGTGGACAGACACAGCCCTTCTCGCCGAAGCCGGGATTCCTGGAATCGTCTTCGGCCCCAGCGGACGAGGACTGCACGGAAAAGAGGAGTACGTGGAGCTGGATTCTGTCGTTCAATGTGGCGAAATCCTGCTCGAAGCAATCCGGTCCGCCTGCAGTTCGTAGCGTTCTGATCAAGATTCGAACGACATTCGAAACTGGATGTGGCGTTCAAATCGGTAACGTTTTCTCCCCACCAAAACCACTCTGGCTTCTGACAATTACTGCTCATATCCGCAAATAGCAGCATTTGAAGCATTTGCGCGCTTCTGCGGCTGGCCTTCCGAATGCACTTCTACCGCCGACTGAAGGGCTCGCCCACCGGGAGTTTCATGCACGGGCGACCCGAGGGTGTGAGCGTGAGCGAGCTGAAAACTAGATTGAATGCGCGCCGAGGTGGGGACCAGGCGCGCGGCTTTTCGATGATTGAAATGTGCGTGGTGATTGCGATCAGTCTTGTAATCGCGGGTATCGCAATCATCCAAGCGCAGCCGGCGCTGATACAAATTCGCGCCAATACAGCGAAAGACCTGGTGCAGGGTACCTTGCGACGAGCGCGGGAATCGGCGATTTCCGATCGGCGATCTGTACAGGTCGAGTTCCTGGTAAATCCTCCTGCAAATCCAGCTGGGTCCTACGTGAGATTGACGCGGCTGGGAGGAGGAGTTGGTCCGAACACAGTGATAGAGATGATCCCGATTCCGGGTAGCGTGATTTACACAACCTTTCCCCTAGTGCCCGATACACCAGACGGCTTCGGAAATGGCGGGCCGATTTTCTTCGGCGGAGTGAATAACGGGCCGGCAGCTGGAATGGTGTATCAAAGCGACGGCACATTTGCGGCGGCCGGGACGGGAATTCCTATCAACGGGACAGTTTTCATGGGTGTTCCGGGTCAGGCGATCACAGCCCGAGCCATTACGATTCTTGGAACTACCGGTCGAGTGAGGTCCTATCACATTTCGGGGACGACGACATGGTTCGACTACTAAAGAGCGGCGGAGAAAGCTCGGAGGCGGAGATGCGGCGGAATTCAAACGCGGGATTTACGCTGGTCGAGACGATGGTTGCCATCGTGGTCCTGGCGATCGGCGTATTGGGTCTCGCTGCGATGCTGGCAAGCAGTGTGGCGCACATGAACGTGTCGCAGGACGAGTACATTGCGCAGCAGAAAGCGGCGGAAGCAGTTGAATCGATCTTCACGGCTCGCAACACCGGTCAGAAGACCTGGAATACGTTGTGCAACATCGGATCTGCCATTTGCGCCGCCGGCATTTTCACGGCAACGCCGACGCAGCTTTGCGATCCTGGTCCAGATGGAATCGTGGGAACGGCTGACGATAATTGCGCTCTCCTGGATAGCATCGTGACTCCCGGACCGGACGGGAAACTCGGTACGGCAGATGATGTGTTCATCGGCCTTTCGAATTTCACCCGCACGATCACTATCACCGCGATACCCGGCACCACGGAAGTGCGGCAGATTACGGTGACCATCAATTACACGGCAGGCGGATTCAATCGGACGTACACCCTGACCACGAATATTTCGGCGTACTCATAGAAAGCTGCGAGGGAGATCGAGTATGAAACGCCAAGCAGGATTCAGCCTGATGGAAGCACTGGTGGCCACGGCCCTGATGGTCGTGATCATGGGAACAACGCTGCGCGCGTTGTCCGATGCCACGCACGCGAATGAGGCGGTTACGCTGATGGCAGACTCGCAGGAGAACCTGCGAGCAGCGATGAACTACATGACGAAGGACATCATAGAAGCAGGAGAAGGACTGCCCCAAGGCGGCATTCCAATCCCGAACTCTGCGACGTTGTTAAATCCGGCTCCCGCACTCGCTTCCGCCGTGAACCGCCCCGGCTCCGATTGGGGGACCGGCAACTTTTCCACCCAGCTTTTTGACGCTTCCTGCGATTACGGATGGGTTCCAGCAAGGTCCTCAGGCCGTTACGCCCAACCCGAATGTGCCGGGAGGCGTGTTGCTGGGCACGAAGACCGATTTCATTACAGTGATCTATGCCGACAACACAATCGTCGATACGGTTCACAACACTACGCTTAATTCGCTACCCATATTCCTGGCAGCGAGCGGTGGGAACCCAGGTTGTCCGGCGGGTAGCCTCGATCCTACCGGCCTCACCGCAACTTTTGACGCGACCTGCATAACTCTGCCCGCCGGCAACACAGCGATCACGCCCGGCGATCTGATCATGTTCCAGAATGCCAATGGCGCCACGCTTCAAACGGTAACGGCAGTAGCGGGTCAAACGCTCACGTTTGCGGGCGGCGGAGCGGGAGACGCTTTCGCGCTGAATGGAACCGCGCAACCGAGCGGAACGATCGTCAACATAAGGAACGCCGACGGGACATTTCCCCCCACAACCGCTTCGCGCATTTGGATGATTACGTACTACTTGGATACGACGAATCAGCAACGGCCGATGCTTAATGCGGCAGGTAAATTTCCGGCCAGCGACACCCGTTGCCGAAGTAATTGAGGATCTTGCGATTTCGTACGATATTAACGGCGGTCCTCCGAATACAGGGCCGGTCGAAGCGCTCGTTTTTCGCCAAACGCGATTCGAAAAGTGAATCTCTCGCTGGCGGCCCGAGCGGACAACGCCTACAGCCAAAACAAGCAGTATTTCCGGAATAATTTGCAGACTCAGGTCAGCGTCCGCAGCCTGGCGTTCTTTAACGATTTCAAGTAACTGCCGCAAAGGAGAACATCCGTGAGGAACCGTCGCGAACAGGGCATGGCACTGATAACAGCGCTTCTGGTGCTGCTGCTGATTTCGTCCATGATCGTCGGGATGTCGTTTCTGGTGCTGACTGACCAGAAACTCGGCGGAAATAACGCCGACCGGCAAAGGGCCTTCTACGGCGCTGAAGCCGGCATGGAGTCTCTCACGACATCGTTGCAGGACGCTTTCGCCAACAACTATGCGCTAAGCGCGAACGACATCACCACCATTGTGAACAATACGCAGACCACGACCACGAACGTTCCCGGCATGCAGTTCCTGAATCCTGATGGGACGAATGGCTTCATAATCAATTTCACGCCGGATACGGCTGCAAGTAACCTCGGGAATCCGACCGCCGTGAATCACACGATTCTGTCGGGCACGTATGCAGGCCTGGTCGGTCTCTTGACCCCATACACTTTGCAGGTAACGTCGCGCAGTGCGTTTGGATCTGAAGTAAGGCTCCAGAGAACGGTTCAGACCGTTGCGATCCCCGTGTTTCAATTTGGAATTTTCTCCGACACTGATTTGAGTTTCTTCGCCGGTCCTAATTTCGATTTTGGCGGGCGAGTACATACGAACGGCAACCTGTGGCTGGCCGAAGGCGATGGCTCCACGTTGACGATGAGAGACAAGGTAACCGCAGTGGGCGAAGTGGTTCGTACGAATCTCGAGAACGGCTGGGCGCTCACAACCGCTTACAACGGCACCGTCAGCATTACAAAGAACCCGGGTTCGGGTCCCTTCAATGCCTTGGGGCAAGGTCAGGGAAGCACCACGGGGCAGAGCTGGTTCGGCAACATCGCTGGAACTCAGGAGCCGGCCTTCCAAATCGTGTCGAACAGTTACAACGGCAATGTGAGCGACGGCGCCACTGGCGTGAAGACACTCGACCTAACGATCGCCACACCGGCGATCGGTGGAACAGCCATCGACATGATCCGCCCGGGTGTGCCCAACGAGCAGAATACAAATCCCGGAAAACTAAATGAGCGTTATTATCGCCAAGCGAGTTTGCGCATTTTGTTGGCGGACTATGGCCCTTCAGGCACTTGTGCTGATAGCGACCTCGTCAATTTGCCGATGACTTCGGGAGGACCATTCGTCGATCTGGCTTGGCTCGCATGGGATTCAAACGGTCCAGCGGCGCCTGCGGGCGGTAAAGTCGGCAAACTTCCGAACACGCCCGGCGGAGCGGCTTGGTTCAACGCTGGAACGATCGGGACGAGCGTATTTCCTCTTCCGGTGTCGGCGGCGACCAGCAACGTGGTATATACCGCGGCTGACGGCTATTGGTATCAAAAGTGGTTTCCGATTGAGACAGGATGCATAAGAATCGATTACCAAAAGAAGGACGCCACAGCATTCGTGGATGTAACACAAGAGATTCTGAGGCTCGGTTGGACCGGCCGAAATATCAATCCGGTGAGCAAGGCGCAGATAGCGACGAATCCTCCTCCTACTCGCGTTCCGTTGCCGGGCGGGCAGGTGAATGCGTCCGGACCGACGATCAACGGTGGAGTTCCCGTGGCGGGTTGCGGGCCGGACCCGAGTCCGAATGCGATCATTCGCCTGGCACGCTTGCGTGACAATCCTTCGACGGCGATTGGTGCCGGCGGATGTACGGCTGCCGGCTCAGCAGCTTCCCAACTAGGCACCGACGAATGGCCCAACGTGCTGTTTGACGCTCGCGAAGCAAACTTGAGAGATACAGCTCTGGCCGGTAATGCTGAGACGCTCGCCGGAGCCATGCATTATGTTGAGCTGGATGTGAATAACCTCGATCGTTGGTTCAGCGGAACTCTCGGAGCGAGCGGAGGGCAAGCTAACAACACGACCGGCTACACTGTCTATTTCTCGGATCGTCGCGGAGACCGCAAGGATCCGAACTCACCCGCTTCAACAGGCCCTGGTCCGGCGAAAACCGGCGCTTTCGGATACGATGACATCGTCAACCCGGCGAGCGCCAGTGGCTGCCCCGATGGTGCATTGGCTCAGGCCGAAGATTTCGAATCGGACTTTGTGCACGGCACAGATCCGAGTCCTCCGGCGACGCCACGAAACTACGGAGGCCAGTTCCCAACCGACGTCGGTGTGAACCCGAATAATCTTTGGAGCATTGGCGTCACTCCCATGGCGATCAACGGTGTGCTGAACGCCGTCACTGCCAATAATCCGAATTGCGGTGTCCCCGGTAAGGACTGGCCATTCTCGGTAGCCACGAATGCGCAGGACCTACGCGAGAATCCGCCGGTGTTCTTCCGCCGTGCATTGAAAATCGTGAACGGAAGTACGATCAGTCTCGGACAATGCGATGGGGTCGCCTGTGGTCTGACTATCGTTGCCGAGAATCCGGTCTACGTGCAGGGCGACTACAACGCAGGAATCAACGGCAATTTCGCCACGCCGTTTGTGGCGGCGTCCGTAATCGGCGACGCGGTCACACTTCTGTCTGACAAATGGAACGACGTAAACTCCTTCGCGTTTCCTTACGCCCCCGGATCGCGGGCCGCGATAACCACGACCTACCGCACGGCCATCGTCGGCGGCAAGACGATTCCGTTCAAGCAGCCGACGGTCGGCGGTGTGGGGCAGGACTTCGGAACCGACGGTGGAGTCCACAACTTCCTGCGCTACATCGAGGCCTGGGGCGGTCAGACGCTCTGGTATAAAGGATCGATCGTGGCTCTCTTTTATAGCCACCAGGGCGTGGGCACGTTCAAGTGCTGCACTACCGTTTACGGCCCGCCCACTCGCGGATACAGCTTCCAGACAGAGTTCCTGACTCCGAGCCTGCTGCCGCCGCGAACGCCGATGTTCCGCGACATCAATACGCTCGGCTTCACGCAGCTGATTCTGTCGACGGAAGGAGTGGATTAGTTTTCGATTCGAACGCGCTTACCCCGCAACACCCCTAGCGGCTCCCGTTCCCCCCGGGAGCCGCTTTTATTTTGGGGCGCTTGATGTGCTGGCGAATCAGGGCGAGGCGGGGCGGGTGCGGGGGTTGAAATTTGTGTTTGCGGCGGGCGTGGCGCAGGAGGGCGCTGATGGCGGGCCGCAGAGGCTTATGAGCGGATCGCTGAGATTGGCCGGGCGTTACCAATCCTTCGAGAGGCTCGGCGTAGATTTTGTAATTGTGATTTATAGGGAGACGCTCGATTTCGTAGGAGCCGTCGAACTGCAACTGCTGGCTGGCTGCGTTGCAGCTCCAGCCGCCGAGCGTGGCGGCGATCACCGATCCGGTGTCGGCGTCGACGGCTACTACGTGGGCGCCGAAAATTCCCGTGACGAATGATCCGGTGGCGGGAGCGGAGATATTCGCGAGCGCGAAAGGATTGGCGGGGAGAATTTGTCCGCTGATTGTGCCGATATTTACGGAATCGGCGGGATCGGGATAGAGAGAGCGGATGCCGGCGCGGTCGTCGTCGGAGAGCGGGCCATCGGGGGCTTGCGCGGTGGGGCGATCGCCGAGGAATTGTCCGGGCGGCGGCGCGTAGGGAAACATCAGGGCGCGCCATACGGCGGAATGGTCGAGGCCGAACCAGTGGCCGAGTTCGTGGGCGAGAAGCGATTCGAGATCGTAGGCGCCCTGGCCTTGAGGAGTGGCTAGCGCGGCGGGAGTTGCGTAGGTGGCTTGGTTGTCGTTGCGGAATAGGATGTCGGCATCGAGAATTTGGCCGGCGAAAGTGGCGGGTCCACTTGCGCCAATGGAGACGCCGGGGGCATTTGCGGTGATGACGCGGGTGAAGGCGAGGACGCCGGTGGTGAAGGCGGCGCTGGATTGGTTGAAGCAGATTGTGTTGAGGCCGTCGGCGTTGCTTTGCTGGTCGTTCGTGCAGGAATTTGCGGCGGTGACGCGAGCGAGCGGTGCGATGAGGCCGGGATGAGCGGAGGTGTTGAAGGTGGTGCCGGGAACGCCGGTCCATGCTGCGAAGGAGGCTGAGATGGATTGCTCGATTTCGTTGAGTTGGGCGGGCGTGCCCGGAGCGGCGATAGTGAGGATCGTGTTGCTTATGAGCGGGAGGGAGGTGCTCCAGCGTCGATTCAGGGGCGAGGCGAGCGAGAGATTCCAGTGGTTTGGTTGCGGGCAGCCTCCGGCGAGCGGAACCGTGGAATCTGTGGTGTAGCTGAAGGCGTCGGGAGTGTGAACCGCGGCAAAAATCAAGAGGCACAGGGCGGCTAGGGCGATGGGGCGCTTCATTGGCGGCTTCCTTGCGCTGCCTGAGCTTGGACTTCAGCTGAGGCTGTTACCAGAGTGCGGAATGCGCTGACTGGCATTTTGCGGATGCCGGTGGTTTCAAAGTTGTGCGATGCCGGATCGAAGACGGGGAAGGCGGCGGTGTCTTGCGTGACGATTTCTTCGCCGGTTGTGTGGCTGTGGCCGATTCGGAAGGTGCCTTGCATCCAGCTGACGATCGAGAAGTCCGGGGCTGGAGTGCGCTCGAGAAACAGAATTAATTCTTCGCCCGGCGCGAATCGCGGGACGCCGGAAACTGTTGACGTGAAATTTCCGGCATTACCGCCGAGCAGACGGACTGTGATCTGCGCGGGGGCGGAGCCTTTCCAGATTTCCTCGACGTCGAAGGTGGTGAAGGTCCAGATTTCGCCGGCGTCCCAGCGGGTGGCGTTTGTGATGCATCGCGCGCGGACGACTGTGTGAGCTGCGCGGGATAAATCAGCGACGGACATGCGCTTGAGCGTTGTGGCGCGGGCGGACGAGTTGCTTGCCGCAAATGAAGCGGCTACGAGTGCGAGCGCGGCGAGTGTTCGAATTGTTTTCGTCATTTCACCTCCAGGATTCCGGTGGCTGAGGCGCTGTCGTTATTGAGCGAAGTGATAAAAAGCGTGCGTACGCCGGGAACAGTTGTGCTCGAAATCTGCAGATCGAGTTCGATGGTGTTGGGGAACAGGCCGACGATGGCTGATGCGGTGACGGGGATGTCGCCGGGCGATGTACCGGGACCTGTGCCGGGACCTGTGAATGCGTAGGTCATGGTGGGATCGAGGCCGTTGCCATGAATGCAGAGGCTCACCGTTTGCGTACCGGAGAGCGGCCGCGTGACGGTGAGCGGCGTGCCTTCTACTTCGCAGGTTGCGTTCGTCAGCGGGCCGTCGAAGTCCACGTCGAGCGGAACTGAAATGGCGGCTGTGGTTGGTTCGACTACCGTGATGCTCTTGTTGGAGGCGGTCGGTTGCGAGGAATTCAAGGTGATGATGTCTTCCGAGACGTCGAACGGCAGAATGACGAAGGGGACAGGATTGGAGAGAAGAGCGGGAGCGCCGGGATTGGAGATTTGCAGGGTGAATGTTGCGGCTGTTTGCAGGTCGGCGGGAGTGAGCGCGATCGCGCAGGTGGTGGCTGTGGAGCACGTGGTGGGGCGCGCGACGCCGTTGAGGAGAATTGAGGAGCCTGTGCCGGCGCTGCCGGGTACAAAGTTCAAACCCTGTATTGACCACGGGGAAGCCCTCTATCGCGCCGGCCATCGCGCTGGAGGGCAGAATCACTTCGATGGTCGGGCCGGATGTAATGGCGATGGTTGCCGAGGCGGACTTCGTGTTGTCGGCTAGGCTGGTGGCGATGATTGAGATTGCGTTCGGCGAAGGCGCTACTGTGGGTGCGGTGAACACGCCGTTGGCATCTACGGAGCCGCAGGCCGCGCCGCCGCAGCCTTGGCCGGCGATTGCGGATTGAACGCTCCAGGTGACGGCGGTGTTGCCGCTGCCTGTGACGGCGACGAAAAACTGGCGAGTGCTGAGAGTGCTGGTGGAATGGGGAACGAACGCATAGAACGGAGAGACGGAAACCGAGAGCGGAGCTGAAATGCCGGTGACGGACACGATTGCGGCGCCTACTTTCGACGGATCTGCATGGCTCACGGCGGTGACGGTAACAGGATCCACCGCCGGCGCTGTGGCGGGCGCGAGGTAATCGATGCCGTTGGGGTTTGGTCCATCAGGCGCGACGCATGGATTGGAACCTGATTGGCAGATTTGTCCGACGGTTGGATTTCCGTTGGGAACGCCGTTTACGACCCAGGACACATCGGTGTCGGACGTGTTGGTCAGGTTTGCCGCGAAGGATGCGCGCTGGCCGACCTGAACGGTTGCTGATGACGGCGACACCGTGACGATGATGTTGCTGGCGAGAGTCACGGACGCGGAAGCGACGAGCAGGCCAGCGGTGGCATGAACCACAACTGCGCCGGGCGAAGGCAGATCTATCGGCGCCGTGTAAACCCCGGTATTCGCGCCGCTCGGGGTAATCGTTCCGATGGTTGAGTTGCCGCCGGGAATTCCGTTGACGTCCCACGCGATGGAAGCGCCTGCGGCGAGACAGAATGACGCGCTGAAAGTTTGCGTTTGCGCGAGTGAAACTGTGGCTGCGGGCGGCGAGATTGTATTCGTCGCTGAACACGTGATGGTGACGCTTGCTGTGGCGGACTTCGATGGGTCGGCAACGCTAGTGACGGTGACGCTCACGGTCGAAGGCGAAGGCGGAACTGCGGGAGCGACATAGAGCGCGCTTGTGGCTCCGTTCGAAGTGATGGTGCCGAGAGTCGAGTTGCCTCCAATGATGCCGTTGACGCTCCAGGTGACCGCACTCGAAGAGGCACCTGCGCCCGTGATACTTGCTGTGAAATGCTTGTCCGGCACCAGTTGAGACCGTGGCGGAAGTGGGCGAGATCCCGATTACGATTCCGCCTGTGAGCGTGACGACGGCCGACGCCGTGGCAGCTGCTGTCGGCGTTGCTTGATGCTGTTACGGTGACGGTCGCAGGCGAGGGCATCGAGTTTGGAGCTGTGTATAAACCGCTCGGCGAAATTGTGCCGGCGCTCGCGCTTCCGCCAGCCACGCCGCCCACAAACCACGTGACGCTTTTGTTTGACGTGCCTGTGACGGTTGCCTGGAATTGCTGTGACTGGCTCAAGGGGACGCTTACTTGTGTTGGCTGCAAGACCACGGTAACGACGGACGGGCCTGTGGAGGTGACTCCCGCGCAACCGGGCATCGCGACGGCAGCGATACAAAAGATCGCAAGCAAGAGCAGATTCGGCGGACGATTCGATCGGTCAAACGTGGTGGCAGCCCGACTCAAAGTCGTTTTCAGCCACCGCCGCTTGATTGAGGGCATCATCTGCGCGATGGCCTAACGCAAGGGATGTGCCATCGCGGAGCATTGCGAGCCGTAGGCATTTTTGGCGCGGCTTGGCGGGTAATTGATGCAGCTAAGCCTTATCGCTTCACGAGAATAGGGAAGGATCGCCGATGCGAAAACGGATTGAGGTGCGATGATCGAAAAGCTTCTGCGCGCACGGCTAATCGTCCCAAATCGGCATGTTTGCAATTCATTTTGGGAGGCGATCGGCGCAGTCACGAATCGAAGAGGCAATTGATATGCGTCCAGACGAGGTTCAGCGAGGTTGACAGCAGCGCAGAACCCGCCAAATAATCTCGGCATGGCAAAACCGGAGACGGTTCGACGGATCAAGAGCTATTCAGCGGAAAGCGGCTACGTCTATCAGTATCAGTTCCAAGACGCGCATCCCGCGCAGCAGGGAAGCGCGAAGGGAAACGAGTACGTCTATTACGTGTCTGCGGATCGAAAGAAAATGTTTCCGGTGCGCATTTTTGTGGGGCAGGATGCGATCAAAAGGTGGGGCGAAGCAACGGGACGCGCGCTGACCGGCACTGAAGAATATGCGGCGGCCAAGATGAGGCTATTTCAGGCATTCGACGCAGGCGAGGAGCTTTCCGCCACGGGGCCCGCGTTGGTCGTCGACGAATCGAATCTCAATGCCTTGCTCCAACGTCTCGATCTTTAGCCCTTCCGACTGATTACATCCGCGAGAGCACAGCCGCGCGCAGTGCAGGTTCCAAAATCTCGAAACGAAATTTATATCCGGCTGCAAGCATTCGTTCCGGTTTTACGCGATCGCTGCTGAGCAAGACAGCGTCGGCCATTTCGCCCATCGCGAGGCGCAGCACAAATGCAGGGGCTGGAAAAATCGCCGGGCGATGCAACATGGCGGCGAGCAGTCGGGTGAATTCCTCGTTTCGCACCGGGTTTGGGGCAACGACATTTACGGGGCCGCTCACCTGCTCGTTGGCAATCGCGTGGCGGATGATTCCGACCACGTCTTCGATGGCAATCCACGACATCCACTGCTGGCCGTCGCCGAGGCGTCCACCAACGCCGAGCTTGAAAGGCGTGAGCATCTTCGGCAGCGCTCCTCCTTTGCCGGAAAGTACGACTCCGAAGCGCAGCATGACAGTGCGGATGCCCATCGCAGCCGCGCGGCTGGCTTCGGCTTCCCAGTCACGGCAGAGCAGAGCGAGAAAATCCGTCCCGATGGCGCTCGATTCGGTGAGAATTTCATCGCCGCGAGAGCCGTAGTATCCGATCGCCGACGCTACGATCAGCACGCGAGGCTTTTGCTTCAGGCGTGAAAGCGAGTCCACAAGCACGCGAGTGGTGTCGATGCGGCTGCTGCGGAGAATCTGTTTGCGCGCTTCGGTCCAGCGGCCATCGGCAATTCCAGCGCCGCTCAGGTGGATCACGACATCGACGCCTTCGAGGCCCGCGACGTCAACAGTTGCTCGCATCGGATCCCATTGGACGTCTCCTGCTTTTGCCCCTTTACCTGGCCGGACCAGACGGACGACGCTGTGACCATCCCCTTGCAGCGCCGTCGGAAGTTGCCGTGCCAATCAGTCCTGAGCCTCCCGAAATAAGGATTTTCATGTGCCGTGATCTCTCCCGTTTCGATCACAAATCTACCCTAAAGTGCGAGATGCTGCGCGTCAAGCGTCCGACACAGTCATAGAATGAGCGCGGCTCGCCCGATTTAAGATTCGAAAGAGCCGAAACCGCTTTGTGGCTCGCGCGTCCATCTAAGATAAACTCATCGGCTGCTTATGAGGTGACGATGAATCGTTTGGCACGGAGATATGGTGCAGCTGTTCTTCTGGCGATACCGCTGATGCTGTCGTTCGCTTCTGACAAAGCTGCCAACGGAGACATCCGCGGTTTCTTTCCCGAGCGCGTCAAGCCTGAACGCGCTCTCGAATCGAAGCTGCAGGGCGATCCCCGACGCCGCACATGCTGAGAGCAATCTGCGCCATCTAACGAGCCAACCGCATAGGGCCGGCACGGAGGCGAGTCATCAGGTGGCGGAATGGCTGCGAGATCAGTATCGAAGTTTTGGGTTCGACGCCGAAATCGTTTCGTACAGCGTGTGGATGGCCGAGCCTCGCGAAGTGAAGCTCGATCTCGTTGCGCCGGCGAAAAAAGCACTGGCTACGCCCGAGCAGCCGGTGGAAGTAGACAAGGACACAGAAGATCCTCGCGCGGTGATGGCCTTCAACACCTATTCGCCTTCCGGTGAAGTAACGGCGCCGGTTGTTTACGTGAACTACGGAACGCCGGAGGATTATGCAGAGCTCGATTCGCTAGGCGTGAGCGTGCAGGGAAAGATCGCGATTGCCCGTTACGGCCACAATTATCGCGGCATCAAAGCAAAATTGGCGGAAGAGCACAAAGCGGCCGGCTTGATCATCTTCTCCGATCCAGCCGACGACGGATATATGGCAGGCGATGTGTTTCCGAATGGGCCGTGGCGGCCGATGAGCGGGATTCAGCGCGGGTCGATTCTTTACACCGAAGATTATCCCGGGGACCCGTTGACGCCGGGAGTTGGAGCGACGCCCAATGCGAAACGAATCGCGCCCGCCGATGCGACGAACCTGCCGCACATTCCGACGATGCCCATCAACGCGCAGGACGCGTGGGCAATTCTCGAGCATCTCGGCGGGCCGCACGTTCCTAGAAATTGGCAGGGAGGCTTGCCGTTTACGTATCACGTGGGGCCGGGCAAATCGGAAGTTCACATGAAGCTGGTGATGGACTTCGAGCAGCGCCCGATCTATGACGTGATCGCAAAATTGCGAGGCACCGATGATGGCCAATGGGTTTTGCTCGGCAACCATCACGACGCATGGGTGTACGGGGCTGCCGATCCAAGCAGCGGCACGGCTGTGATGCTTGAAACAGCGCGAGCGCTTGGCGAGTTGGTCCGCAGCGGCTGGAAACCACGTCGCACAATCGTGATGTGCGAGTGGGATGGAGAAGAACCAGGGCTACTCGGTTCGACGGAATGGGTAGAAGCGAATCGCGCTGAGCTTCAAGCGAAGGCCGTTGCCTATATGAATACTGATGTGGGCGTAACCGGGCCGAATTTCGGAGCGGCGGCGACGCCATCGTTGAAAGAAGTTGTGCGCGACGCGGCGGGTGAAGTGCGGGATCCCGAGACCAAACGCAGCGTCTATGAAATGTGGCGAGAGCATTCCTCGCAGAAGAAAGGCGCGCCGAACGGTGTCGCGCGGCCGGAGCTCAAGGCGGAGACTCCAGGCGAGACGCCTGTCGGCGCCTTGGGAGCGGGCTCGGATTTTTGTCCGTTCTTCGATTTTGCGGGCATTCCTTCGCTGGACATGGGCTTCAGCGGCGACTACGGCGTCTATCACTCGCTGTACGACGATTTTTACTGGATGAAACAATTTGGCGATCCGACGTTTGCCTATCATGCGACGCTCGCGCGGATTGTGGGCACCGTTGCGCTGCGCCTAGACGAAGCCGATGTACTGCCGTTCGACTATTCGGCTTATGCGAGCGAAATTGCACGCATGACGAGCGACGTGAATGCTCGAGTGCGAGCGCCGCAGGGAGCAGAGGCGTCCGATTGGAAAGCTGTGTCTGAGGCAGCTGGCGAGTTGACAGCTTCGGCTGGTCGCACTTCCGTGGCGCTGCGCGCGATTTCATCCGCAATGCTCAGCCCAGCCACTCAGCGCGAACTCAATCGCGCGCTCGCAAGTGTGGAACAGTCGCTTCTCGTCCCTGAGGGGCTCGCGGGCCGACCCTGGTACAAGCACGCGATTTTCGCGCCGGGCAGTTATGCTGGTTACGCGGCGGAGGCGATGCCCGGCGTGAATGAAGCGCTCGATCAAAACGACCCCGCCACTTTCCACCGCGAAGCTGTTGCGCTGGCCGCGGCCCTAACCCGGGCGGCTGTGCGACTCGATGAGGTGAGCGGTATGGCGAAGACGGCGGCGGGCACCCATTCAGGCTATTGATTGATTGTTGTGTCGTTTCCTGTGCACCAATTTTGCGCCTACTGCGCGAGGTCGCGTTAGAATGAGGGCCATGCGTGTTCGCGTCCTATTTTTCGGACAACTGAAGGATATTGTAGGACTCGCTCAGGACGAGGCCGATCTTTCTGACGGCGCTCGTGTTGAAGATCTTTTCGAGCGCTACGGCAGGCGCTTTCCGAAGCTTGCGGAATTTCGTCCTTCAATTGCCGCTTCGGTGAATCAGGAATATGCGGGTTGGCGCGAATCGCTTTCTGCGGGTGACGAAGTGGCGTTTCTTCCGCCGGTTAGCGGCGGGCAACACGTTGCGACCGTCGAAGATATCTTTCAGCTCGTACGCGAGCCGATTCGCCCGCAGGAAATGATTGAAAGCATCAAAGCTCCGGAGGATGGCGCGGCGGTGATGTTCGATGGATTTGTGCGCAACAACTTCCGCGGAAAACGGACACTCTACCTCGAATACGAAGCCTACGAAGCGATGGCGCTGGCGAAAATGCGCGAGATCGGCTCGCAGATGCGGCAGAAATTTCAGATTCACCGCATCATCATCGTGCATCGCCTGGGGCGGCTCGAGATTGGCGAAACCAGCGTTTGGATTGCAGTGAGTTCGGCACACCGCGCTGCCGCGTTTGACGCGTGCCGTTACGCGATTGACACCTTGAAGCGCACCGTGCCCATCTGGAAGAAGGAATATTTCGCCGGCGGTGCGGTGTGGGCCGAGGGCGAAATCGCGGGGGAAATACCGTCACAGGAAGCCATTTCCCGCGCAGATGAATCTACCTCTTAGATGAAAATATCGCCTCGAACTTTCAGCGCCTTGCCGCTGGCTGCAGCGGTGATGTGTGCGGGATTGTATGGTTCGTTGCCTCGTCCATTGATTGCGCAGGAACAGCAGAAGCCTGCGATTCGCGTGAATGTGAATCTGGTCAGCATTCTCGCGAGCGTGATTGATGCAAACGGGCGGCCGGTTCCCGATCTCACGCAGGACGCATTCGAATTAAAAGAAGAAGGGGTGCCGCAAAAAATTGAGCGCTTCGAGGCCCAGACGAACCGACCGCTTGACCTCGCGCTGATGGTCGATTCGAGCATGAGCACGTTCAAGGACCTGAAATTCGAGGCCGAAGCGGCGGCGCACTTTATCAAGCAGGTGGTTCGACCGGCGGATACGCTCTCAGTTTTCGAATTCTCGGATTCGGTTATACAGCTGTCGGAATTTTTGGACGACGTTCCGAGACTGCAGGCTGCCGCGGAGAGAATCAGCCCGGGCGCAGGAACGGCCATGTATGACGCGGTGGTGCTCGCGTCGAACGCGCTGCGAAAGCTTCCGCAGGAAAGGCGCCGCGCGATCGTTCTGGTTACCGATGGCGGGGAGACGACGAGCGTTTCGAAGTTTGACGACGCGCGGCGGGCGGCAATCCGGTCGGGCACGCTGCTTTATTCGATCATCATCCGGCCAGTGAAGAACGAGAATGGCCGCAACACCGCCGGCGAGCATGCGCTCATCACCATCACGGATAGCACGGGCGGAGCATTTTTTATTCTCGACGATCTTCAGCAGCTCGATGCGATGTTCGACCGCATCAATCGCGAACTGCGCACGCAGTATTTGCTTGGATACTATCCAAACCCGCCGCCGAAACCCGGCAGCACGCGGCATGTGGAAGTGACGGTAAAATCGGGAGACCTTGTGCGGTACCGCAAGGAATATTTTACTTCGGCAATGCCTCGATGATGAACCAATTCCTCGAAGTCGCGATTGACGCGGCGCGCGAAGCGGGTGCGCTGTTACGGACGGAATTCGATCGCCCGAAGAACATCACCTACAAGGGCGAAGTGGACATCGTGACGGAATCCGACCGGCGCTCGGAGGAAATTGTGGTCGGGAGATTGCGCCGCCATTTTCCGCAACACGAGATTGTGGCTGAGGAGGGAAGCGGCGGGCCGACGGGAAACGCGCGATATCGCTGGCACGTGGATCCGCTCGACGGGACAACGAATTTCGCGCACGGATATCCGTGCTTTGGCGTTTCGATCGGATTGCTCGAAGATGGCGAGCCGATTGTGGGTGTGGTGTTCAATCCGGTGAGCGGGGAGATGTTCTCGGCTGTGCGCGGTGAAGGCGCCTATTTGGACCACAAACGCATACATGTTTCACAGATTGATACGCTGGCCACCAGTCTGCTCGTCACTGGATTTCCGCCGGATCAGCGCAGCCAGCAAACGAACATCGCTTTTTACGCTGGTTTCACGCTTCGAACGCACGGCGTGCGGCGCGACGGCTCGGCTGCGCTTGATCTTTGCGGGGTGGCGTCCGGCCGCTTCGAGGCTTTCTGGGAGTTTGGCCTGAAATCCTGGGACACAGCGGCGGGTACGCTTCTAGTGAAGGAAGCCGGCGGAATGGTCACCGACTTTTCTGGCAAGCCCTATCATCCTGGTGACCGCGAAATGCTCGCGTCCAATGGGAAGATCCATTCGGAGATGCAGGCAGTGGCGGCCGATATAGGGGAGCAAGCGGCCAAGCGATAAGTTTGCATGCAACCTGTGCCATCCCATAGAATTCCAACCTAAGTCACAAAATGGAACTGTTCCTTAATCTGCTTTGGGTTCTGATTGCCGCCGGCGCCATCGGTGTATGGCGCACGTGTTGGCGGAGTGAGAAACCTCGAAGCCGTCGGGACTCGCTGCGCGAATGGACGGCGATGGGTTGCGCGCTTGTATTGCTATTCTTCGCGGTTTCGCTCACCGATGATTTGTACGCACCGGCGATGCTTCTGGACGAATGCTCGGCGAGCCGCCGCCACTCGATCTCCAGCCATCACCCGCAGCAAGCGAAACGCGTCGCTCCGGAGTGTGGTCCGGCGATTCTTCCTCGAATAACAAAGCTCGATCCTCCGCAGCTCATCTCGTCGATTGTTTTTGTGCCGCTATATCCGTGTCCTGTTTCTACGCCCGACTTGTCCTGCAGTCGTGCGCCTCCCATCGCAGTCCTGTAACCGTTCACGCAGCCCGTTGCGCCGAACCCTGAGTCTTGTCACGCACGCATTTTGCATTTTGTGCGCCGAACACGCCGGGGCATTGGTTTATCGGCCTTATTAACAAGGATCACGGCTGCCACCGGGTGAATGGGCGCCGTACTTTTATCCGATCGGCGGAGAGGAGGTATCCAGTGAAAACCAAGTTTGCAGGTCCGCTTATGGTCACAGCTATCTGCATGGCTTCGGGCTTGTTCGCTGCGGGTTGCAACGAAGGCAAGGCAGACCCCAAGGCAGAGGCGCCGCCAGCGGCTCAGGTGGAGCACGAGCAGGATGGAAGTGTTATTCGCGTTGATCACCCCGAGCAGTTTCCGTTGGCGACAGCAGTTGAGCACAAGGCGGTTCCGGCTTTGAACGTGACTGGTGTAGTGCAGCCGGATGTAGCCCGCGCAGTGCCGGTGATCTCCTTAGCAGCAGGCCGTGTAGTGGAAATTAAGGCAAGGCTTGGCGACGTCGTTAAGAAGGGCCAGCTGCTCCTGCGAGTTAGAAGCAATGATGTATCCAGCGCTTACCAGGTGTATCTCAAGGCCGTAAACGACGAACGGCTAGATCGCCTGCAACTGGAACGAGCGCGGGACCTCTATGCCTATGGCGCCACTTCAAAAGGTCTTCTGGAACAAGCCGAGGACACCGAACAGGATGCCAAGGTCGATCTGGACACAGCGACCGAACAATTGAGATTGCTCGGTGTGGACAAAGATCATCCGTCCGGAATTGTCGACGTCGTCGCGCCGATTTCTGGCGTAGTTACCGACCAACAGGTTACCAACGCCGCGGGAGTGCAGGGTCTGCCCGGTCCCAACCCGTTCATGATTTCCGATCTCTCCTATGTGTGGATCATATGTGACGTTTACGAGAACGACCTGGATGCTGTGCATCTTGGGGAGAGCGCGGACGTCCGGCTGAACGCCTATCCAAATAGGACACTGAAGGGCCGCATCGACAACATTTTCCCGATTCTCGATCCTAGCATCCGCACTACAAAAGTCCGGCTCGAAGTGCCCAACCCCGGACAACTGATGCGCGTGGGTATGTTCGTTACGGCCACCTTTTACGGGAAGAAACCCGAGCTACGGGCGGCTGTTCCTGCCAGTGCGATTCTTCATTTGCATGACCGCGATTGGGTTTTTGTCCCAGCGGAAGACAAGACGTTTCGGCGAGTGGAAATCACGAGCGGAATGATGCTCCCCGGGAATATGCAGGAGGTCATTTCCGGAATCCAGCAAGGCACGCAAGTGATTCAGAGCGCGCTGATGTTCCAGAACACGGTGGAGCAGTAGATGTGGAGCAGTAGATGATACGCAAGCTCGTCGACTTCGCTCTGGAGAATCGTTTTTTGATTCTGGCAGGAGCGCTCTTGCTATTTGGATGGGGCGTAATCTCATTCCATCAGCTTCCGGTCGAAGCATATCCGGACGTTGCGGACAACTACGTGGAAATCATCACGCAGTGGCCGGGAATTTCTGCCGAACAAATCGAGCAGCAAGTAACGATTCCGCTCGAGATCGTTATGAACGGTGTTCCTCACGTGGTTCACCTGCGCTCGTTCTCCCTTTTCGGATTGTCGGACCTGAAGCTGATTTTCGATGACGAGGAGGAGAACGCCTGGAATCGCGAGCGGGTGCTCGAGCGACTCTCGCACGTCACCTTGCCGCCAGGTGTGAGTCCGCAAATGGGGACGGACTGGAGTCCGGTCGGCCAAATCTACTTCTTCACACTGCGCAGCACAAATCCCCAGTACGACGTGATGGAGTTGAAATCGATCGAAGACTGGGTGATCGAGAAGAATTTCAAGGCTATTCCCAACATTGTTGACGTTGCGAGTTTTGGCGGTCCCACCCGCGAATATCAGGTGCGCGTTGATCCCAATAAGTTGATTGCTTATGGACTGAGCCTGGCCCAAGTGGAGCAGCAGCTCACGAACAACAATGCGAATGCGGGCGGGAGCTTTATCGAGGCAGGCCTCCAGCAACTCAATCTCCGCGAAGTAGGCCTGGTAAGGAACGTCCAGGATATCGAGAACACCGTGATTGTTTCGAAGACTGGCACGCCGCTGCGCGTGAAAGATATCGCGGTCGTTGGGCAAGGCCCGAAGATCCGGCTCGGCCAATTTGCGCGAGCACTCCATCGCGAAGACGGGAAGATCGTCGACAACGACGACGTGGTGTCCGGAATCGTGCTGCTGCGCAAAGGCGCGAATGCCGATGAAGCCTTGGCCGGAATCCACGCCAAGGTGAAAGAGCTGAACGAACGAATTCTGCCGCCCGGCGTAAAGGTAGTTCCATTCATTGATCGCAGTAACCTGGTGCACTTCACCACCCATACCGTCCTGCATAACCTGACGGAAGGCATGATTCTGGTGGTCATCATTCTGTTTTTGTTCTTAGGGAATGTGCGGGGAGCAATCATCGTGGCCCTGACCATTCCGTTCGCATTGTTGTTCGCCGCAACGTGCCTCAACCTGAAAGGAATTCCCGCGAACCTGCTGTCACTCGGCGCGCTGGATTTCGGCATGGTAGTGGATGGAGCGGTCGTGATGGTGGAAAACATCGTCCGCCACATACACCTGCGTGAAAACGGAGACGTTTCGAAACCGATACTCGAAGTAGTTCGCGAGGCCGCGCATGAGGTGCAGCGGCCAGTGTTCTACGCGATCGCCATCATCATTACCGCATATCTGCCTGTATTCACCCTGCAGCGAGTGGAAGGGCGCTTGTTCAGGCCGATGGCGTGGACGGTCGCGTTTGCGTTGCTGGGTGCGCTGATATTTTCGATGCTCATCGCCCCAGTGCTAGCCAGCATGTTTTTTGCGAAAGGCGCGCACGAGTGGCGAAATCCGGTGATGGAAGCCCTTAAATCGGGATATCGCAGCGCCGTGAAATGGGCGATCGAGCATCGCTACGTTACCGCGGGCATCGCTCTATTTGGATTGTGTATCGCCTTGTATGTGTCGTTTGGCGGAGTGATTGGCTCCGAGTTCTTGCCGCACTTGGATGAAGGCGCCCTATGGGTGCGAGGCACTCTTGCCCCCAGCACGGGGCCGACGGAAGGAATCCGGCTGGCGAATCAAGTCCGCGTAATGCTTTGTTCGTTTCCCGAAGTGCCGCAGTGCACCAGCCAGGTAGGGCGTCCGGATGACGGAACAGATACCACCGGCTTCTTCAACACCGAGTACTTCGTTGACTTGAAACCCAAGGAACAGTGGCGGCCCGTATTCGATGAGGATAAGGACCGGCTGATCGCTGCTATGGATCGCGAACTCGAGAAAGTTCCAGGCGTGAGCTGGGGATTTTCGCAGCCCATCGAAGACAACATGGAGGAAGCCGTCAGCGGCGTGAAGGGCGAACTGGCCACGAAGGTTTATGGCGACGATTTGAAGGTTCTCGAGGAGAAGGCCGATCAAATTGTGAATACGATGCGGCAGGTGAAGGGAGTGGAAGACCTTGGAGTTTTCCACGTTCTCGGCCAGCCGAACATCAACTTCGAAGTAGACCGCGAGCAAGCGGCCCGCTATCAGATTAACGTCGCAGACATTCAGGATGCTATCCAAACGGCCGCTGGAGGCGGCGCTCTCACGCAGGTATTGCAAGGCGAAGCGCGATACGACCTGGTCTTGCGGTATCTCCCACAATTCCGCACCACGAAGGAAGCTCTCGAGAACATTCGTTTGCTTTCCCCATCAGGGGAGCGAGTCTCGCTTGCGCAACTCTGCAAGATCAAGCAACAGGATGGCGGATCAGAAATTTACCGAGAGGAAAACCAACGCTATGTAGCGATCAAATACAGCGTCCGTGGCCGCGATCTCGGAAGCACGGTGGAAGAAGCAATGAAGAAGGTGAATGCCAAGGTTGAATTGCCGCGCGGCTACCACATCGATTGGGAAGGTGAATATGAGAGCCAAAAGCGCGCGCAAGCGCGGCTCTTCGTCATCGTGCCGCTGACGATTTTGGTGATCTTCCTAATTCTCTACACGATGTTTCGGTCGTTTAAATGGGCGATCTTGATTCTGGCCAACGTGGCGCTGGCTGCGATAGGCGGATCGTTCGCGCTTCTCGTGAGCGGTACGAATTTCAGCGTCTCCTCGGGCGTCGGTTTCCTGGCGCTGTTTGGGGTGTCCGTTCAAACGGGCGTGATCATGCTCGAATACATCAACCAACTTCGCGCCAAAGGCCACTCGATAGAAGATTCCGCGATCGAAGGAGCTGTCCTGCGGCTCCGTCCCATCATGATGACGATGCTCGTAGCGACCCTCGGATTGCTGCCCGCGGCTTTGTCGCACGCTATTGGGTCAGACTCACAGCGGCCGTTCGCAATCGTCATCGTGGGAGGTCTGATCGTCAATCTGGTAATGAGCATTTTTGTCCTGCCCACACTGTATGTGTGGTGCGCAAGACCGGGCGATCGGCTGCCGGAGCTGGAGGGAGACCTCGTCTGAAACCGGATCACGCTTGAATCAATGAGATTGGGTTTTGCCTCGCAACGTACGTCAAAGCAAAGCGACCAAAGGGTTCGTCACGTTTGTTGACGGAATACGAACCAAGTGCTAGCCTCGCGCGCGATTCCAATCTATGCGCGCTGTTGACATCATCCGCAAAAAACGCGATGCCATCGAATTATCCCGCGAAGAAATTAATTTTCTCATCGAAGGCGCCACGCACGAACGCATCCCGGATTACCAGATAGCCGCCTGGCTGATGGCTGTCCTATGGCGCGGCATGACGCGCGCCGAACTCGCGGCTCTCACCGAATCCATGCTGCATTCGGGCTCGGTCCTCGATTGGTCGAGTCTTCCCGCACCCAAAGTCGATAAGCATTCTACGGGCGGCGTCGGCGATAAGACTTCACTTGTGATTGCGCCGGTGGTTGCTGCAGCTGGACTTTACGTCCCAATGATCAGCGGCCGCGGCCTGGGTCATAGCGGCGGCACACTCGACAAACTCGAATCGATTCCAGGCTTCAACGTGAATCTCAAGCTCGATGAATTCCGGCGCGTCCTCGAGAAATGCCATTGCGGCTTGATTGGGCAAACTCCCGAAATCGCCCCAGCCGACAAAAAGCTTTACGCCTTGCGCGACGTCACCGCCACTGTCGAAAGCCCTTATCTGATCTGCGCTTCCATTATGAGCAAGAAAATGGCGGAAGGCATCGACGCGCTTGTTCTCGACGTGAAAACCGGCGTGGGCGCTTTCATGAAAAAGCAGGCGGATGCCGAATATCTCGCCGAATTGATGGTTGAGACCGGCACGCGCATGGGCAAAAAAGTTGTCGCGCTTATCACCGACATGGAACAGCCGCTCGGCCGCAAAGTGGGAAATGCGCTTGAAGTGGAAGAGTGCATCGAGATCATGAACGGCAAGGGCCCGGCGGACTTGCGCGAAATATGCATCGAGCTTTCGGCGTGGATGTTTTTGCTCGGTGGCAAGTCGAAATCAATCGCTGACGGCCGCGCTCTCGCAGCGGAAATGATTGCTTCCGGGCGCGCCCGTGATACATTCCGCGAGATCATTCGTCTGCAAGGCGGCGATGCAGGTGTCGTCGACGATCCGCACAAGTTGCCGCAAGCGCGGCACGAAGCCCGAGTCACCGCGCCGGCCGACGGATTCATCACCGCAATTCAGTGCGAGCAGGTGGGCGTGGCCAGCATGATGCTGGGTGGCGGCCGCGAGAAAAAGGAAGACACGATTGACCCGGGTGTCGGGTTGATCGTCGAGAAGCGGCTTGGCGATCCGGTGAAGGCAGGCGAGACGCTCTGCACTGTGCGCTACAATCTCGACTCTCGTCTTCCGCATTCGATGGGGTTGCTGGCGAAAAGCTTTGAAATTGGACCGAAACCGCCGCACGTGTTGCCTCTCGTGCGAAAAGTGATTGGCGCGGAAGGAAACTTGTGATTCTGGCTGCAGTGCGGGGAGAGCACATCGAATGCATCGCCTGATTGGCTTGGTTGGAATGCTCGTTCTGATGGCGCTCGCCTTTCTTTTTTCCACGAACCGCCGCGCCATCCGAAAAAAGACCGTCGCGTGGGGCTTGGGGCTTCAGATCGTCTTCGCATTTCTCGTGATGCGCTGGGAATACGGCCGGTGGATTTTTCATCAGGCAGGCGAAGGCGTGAACTGGATGCTCAATTTCGCGTTCTATGGTTCTTCCTTCGTATTCGGTGACCTCGGCAAAAAAGGTTCGCCGATGGGCTTTTTCTTCGCGTTTCAGGTGTTGCCCACGATTATTTTCATCGCCGCGTTTTTTGCGGTGCTGTATTACTTCGGCGTCATGCAGTTCATCATCAAGATTGCCGCAATCGTGATGACGCGGTTGATGGGTGCGAGCGGCGCGGAATCGCTCAACGTTGCCGCCAGCATTTTCATGGGGCAGACGGAAGCCCCGCTCACGATTCGACCGTTTCTGCCAGAAGTGACGCACTCGGAATTGATGACCATCATGACCAGCGGCATGGCTCACGTTTCGGGCGGAATGATGGCTGCTTACATCGCCTATGGCGTCGAAGCGAAACATGTGCTCGCGGCCGTGATTATGACGGCGCCGGGAACGATTCTTCTCTCGAAGATGCTTGTGCCGGAAACTGAAAAGCCTGTCACCTCCGGCCGAGTGGAAATGGCGGAGGTCGAGCGCGACAAGAACGTGCTCGCCGCTTTGACGCGTGGCACTACCGATGGACTGAGCCTCGCTCTCAACGTGGGCGCGATGCTGATTACTTTCATCGCGATGATTTATCTGGTCGACGGAGTTTTTGGCGCGATCCACAACGCCCTCGCGCTTCATCGCATTGGATGGTTTCCCACAAGCGTGGAACAAATTATCGGTTGGATTCTTGCGCCCATCGCATATCTCATTGGAATTCCGTGGCACGACGCGCCGGTGATCGGCAACTTGCTGGGTCTGCGCATGGTGACGAATGAACTCGTGGCCTTCCAGCGCCTCGGCCCAATGAAAGAGACGCTCGATCCGCGTTCCTTTACCATCGCTACGTTTGCTCTCTGCGGTTTCGCGAATTTCAGTTCTATCGGCATTCAGATTGGCGGCATTGGCGCACTGGCCCCGAATAAGCGAACCGATCTCGCGCGGCTCGGACTTCGCGCGATGTTGTGCGGCACAATGGCGAATCTCATGTCCGCGTCCATCGTCGGAGTCATGTTGCAATGACGGTCCGTGCGGCGGCCGCGGCGCGAGACAGCGAATTCGCGCGAGCCGAGCGTGCTGCGAAATTCATCCTTTCGAAAACAAAGCTGCGGCCCAAAATCGCATTGGTTCTTGGCTCAGGCCTCGGAGCTTTTGCTGACGAGCTTAGTGGCGCGACAAAAATTCCATATCAGAAGATTCCGGGATTTCCGCGCTCGACGGCCGTGGGTCACGCAGGCCAGCTCGTCATCGGCAAAGTAGGCAGTATTGAAGTGGCAGTGATGCAGGGCCGCGTCCATTTTTATGAAGGTTACAGCGCGAAGGAAGTCGTCTTCCCGATGCGCGTACTGGGCAGGCTGGGAATTCGCTCAGCAATCCTAACCAACGCAGCAGGCGGCATTGATCTCGGATACAAGCAGGGCGCGCTCGTGGTGATACGCGATCACATCAATCTTCAGGGAGCGAATCCGCTGATTGGGCCGAATGATGAACGCTTCGGTTCGCGCTTTCCCGACATGACGCAGGCCTACTGGAAGCAATATCGTGAAATCGCGCTGGCCGAAGCGAAACGCCTGGGCATCGAAGTGCACGAAGGCGTCTACGCAGCGCTTTCGGGCCCGAGCTACGAAACGCCTGCTGAAATTCGCTATCTCAGAATTATCGGCGCCGATCTGGTCGGCATGTCCACGGTGCCGGAAACGATTGTTGCGCGTCACATGAGCATTCGCGTTTTGGGAATCTCCTGCGTCACGAATATGGCCGCGGGCATTCTCGATCAACCGATCAATCACGCAGAAGTGATGGAGACCGGCGAGCGCGTGAAGACTCAATTCATTGCCCTGCTTCGCGCCGTGATTCCACGTATCGCCGCAGAAAAGAACTAATGAGGATCAGAGAGCGTAAATAAATGACCGAATATGACGCATTGATCGCCGCCGCAAAGCAGGCTCGGGAGAACGCGCACGCACCCTATTCGAATTTCCGGGTAGGGGCAGCGCTGCGCGCAAAATCGGGGCGCGTGTTTTCAGGTTGCAACGTAGAGAATGCGACGCTCGGCTTGACCTGTTGCGCCGAGCGCACCGCTATTTTCAAAGCGGTCTCCGAAGGCGAGCGCGGCTTCGAGGCGATTGCCGTCGTGGCGGACACCGACACGCTCACGCCGCCCTGCGGGGCCTGCCGCCAGATCATCTGGGAATTTTGCGGTGACGTCCCCGTCATCATGGCGAATCTGAAAGGCAAAGTGCTGCAGGAGAAGATGTCTAGTCTTCTGCCGCGTGCCTTCGATTCCTCGTTCCTATAAGACATTCTTCACAACACGACTCAAGAATAGGCGGGATCATGATTCGTCAATTCTGCTGCGCGATGACTGACTTTCTCCTTCGATTCCGTTCGCCCGTGTTGATCTGCAGTTTCGTCGCGTTGCTCCTGGCGTTGCCAAGCTTCGCCAAAGATAAAGTCGAGCTGCTTGTCGTCCATGGAACCGTCGTCACCATGGATACACAGCGTCGCGTCATCGACGATGGCGCGGTCGCCGTTCTTGGCGATTCCATCGTGGCGGTCGGTAAGTCAGCCGAGATCGAATCCAAGTATGAAGCGTTGAAAATAATCGACGCGCGCGGCGGCATCATCATGCCCGGCCTTATCAATGGCCACGCGCACGCGGCCATGAGCCTCTTCCGCGGCATCGCCGACGATCTTGCGCTCGACGAGTGGCTCAAGAAATATATTTTTCCTGCCGAGGCGCGCAACGTCACCGAGGATTTTGTCGTGTGGGCCACTCGTTTGAGTCTTCTCGAAATGCTGCGCGGCGGAACGACCACCTATTGCGACATGTACTATTTCGAAGATGCCGTCGCGCGAGTGACGAAGGAAGCTGGTATGCGAGGCGTCCTCGCCGAAACGATCATCGATTTTCCCGCTCCAGACAACAAAACGACACAGCAGGCCTTCGATTACACGCAGAAATTCATCGACCACTGGAAGAGTGACCCACTCATCACCGCCGCCGTCGGGCCGCATTCGATCTATACGCTCTCGGAAAAAACGCTCCAGGATTCAGCCGCACTCGCGCGTCGCAACCATGCGCCAATCGCGATTCACATCGCGGAAGCGCCCTTCGAGCTTCAGCTAAGCCGCGAGAAACACGGCGCCACGCCCGTCGCATACCTCGAACGCATCGGCTTGCTCGGGCCTGACGTGATCGGCGCCCACTGCATTTGGGTGGATGCCGCCGACATCGCGATCCTCACCCATTTCGGCGTCGGCTGCACCCACAATCCCTCGAGCAATATGAAAACAGCCGCAGGCGTGATGCCCGTCGTAGATATGCTCGCGGCCGGCCAGGCGATCGGACTCGCCACGGACGGCGCTGCCAGCAACAACAATCAAGACATGTTCGAGGAAATGGACCTCGCCGCGAAGCTGCAAAAAATCGCCCGCCGCGATCCCCGCGCCTTGCCCGCCCAGCAAGTAGTCGAGATGGCGACAATCGGCGGTGCTCGCGCGCTGCACCTCGAAAAGCAGATCGGTTCGCTCGAAGCCGGCAAGAAGGCGGATTTAATCCTGGTTGAAACCGGCACCGCGCACTCTACGCCGATGTACAACGTCTACTCGAGCCTCGTCTATGCTCAGAAGTCCGCGGACGTGAGAACGGTCATCATCAACGGCAAGATCGTAGTCGAAGATCGCCGCATGCTCACACTCAACGAGCCAGAAATCCTCGCCAAAGCCGAAGAATACAAAAAGAAGATCGAAGCTTCGCTCCTAGCGCCCGCTGCGAAATAGCTCCGGGAAGCCTACGTCCGGCAGGCCTTATTTCAGGTTAGAGATCGTGCGCTGGCGTTGCATCTTTACCGCGATCGATCGCAACGTGTCGGGGATGTTCTTATTCGTCGTCAGGAGTTTCAGATCGTTGGCGTTCAACCGCGGAATCAGGTGAAGCGAAATATCGAGGGGCGTCTTCGGATTGTTCACCAGATTTTTCATGATCACATAGCTCTTGATGAATTTCCGCGTCAACGAAATCACTCGGAACACTTCTTCCGACAGATTCGTCATCTTCGCGAAGCTTTCTACTTCCATATCCGTCAGCCGCGGTGATTGCAACACGCACCGCTGCACCAGCTTGTTGGGATCCTTGATCAGGATCATCCGCGCCTCGCGGTTTCCCTTCAGAGCCAGCGTGAGCCGCTGCACCACGTTCATATGCGCCACTTGCTTCAACAGTGTCTCGCGCTTGACGGGATCGGGCTCCGCGTCCTTGGCCGCGTCTTCAAGATCCTTCGCCGGAATCGGCTCGTTCTTGTGAATTTCCGCCAGCAGCGCCTGTTGCTCCGCAGTTGCTCCCTGAGACTGCACCAACGCCGTCGCCAAATGCTCGTGCGAGCTGAGCCGCTCCATATTGTCGAGCAGCGCCTGAATTCCGGCTGCGGTCAAATGTCGCGCCACGCGCGTGACGAGCGCCGCTGGACACGCCTCATTTCTTGCGAGCGCATCGGCCACCCCGGGCTTGTCGCCAATCTGATCCGCACAATATTTGAACAGATGCGCATCCGCATCCGGCCGGCCAAGCGCCACCAGAAAACTCTCCGGCGGCAGCGTCACTAGCACACTCTTCGCGCGCTCGGCGATCGCGGCATCGGCGTCCGCGGCAAGCACCGCCAGCAATTCCGCCCGATCCTCCGGCGAAAGCGAAATTCCGCCCGAGCACACCGCAAGCTTCCGCTCCGGCCGCGCGTGCCCCGACCGGATCTCCGCTCGCACCTCAGCGCTAATGGGAATCTCCGGCGGGCGCCTTCAAATCATTCCGCGTGAGCTTGATGCTACCCGGCAGCCCGAGTTGCCCGAACGCGCCGACATGCTGTCCGTTCAGCTCGAGAACGATCGCGAGCGCATCGCTCGAAGTAACCTCAAACACGTCGCGCGCCTCAAACTGCCGCTTGTCGCCCGCATCAATCGGCCCGCTGAAAACGGTCGCGCCATCGGCCACGATCGTCACATCAACCAGCTTGCTCGTTTGCAGAGTGAGTTCCAGTGGATCAGCCGCGGCCGCCCCCGCACTTGCAGTGGCTCCATCGCTCGGCCTCGAGTTTTGCACCGCACCATTTCCCGCAGCAGCAGCGCCCCCAGCAGCATCATTTGCCCCGCGAGCCGCATCGCCCGACGGCGCCGAAGCCACTGGCGCACTCGCAGCCGTCGGCCCCCAGTGCAGCCGCGCCGCAATCTTTCCTCCGTAACGCGCATACGCGAAGCCAACGCCCGCCAGAATCACCACCAGCACAATCGCCGCCACGATCGCCGGTTTCCAATTGCGCGGCATCTCCATCGGCGCGTCCGGCACCACGCCCACGTCGACCCGTCCCCGCGTCTCGAGCGCATACTCCGCCACCATGCTGTCTTCATCAAGCCCGAGATATCGCGCCACCGACCGAATGAATCCGCGATTGAACACTCCGCCCGGCAGCGACTCCCAACGGTCGCTCTCAATCGCTTCCAAAAATCGCCTACTGATCCGTGTCGCGGCGGACACCTCTTCCAGCGAAACGCCTCTCATCTCCCGCTCGCGCTTCAAGTGTTCGCCAAATGGTGTCGATGACATTCCGGAGGGCCGCAGCCAAGGAAAATATAGGCGTCGGTCGGAGGTGTGTCAATCACACCATGCCGAATAATCGCAAAATGCCCGCTGATTGGCCTTAGGTCAAACCCCTCGCGATGTCCATTGCAGTTACTGAAAATGGCCTCTTATAATGTCAGAGTTGCCCGATAAGACCCCAGACCCGAGCCCACGTCCACCGACTGAACCGGTCCGCAGGGCGAATGACGGCAAGCCTTTCGGCGGCGTCGAACGGCGCCGAACTGCGCGCGCAGTACCCGAAGCCGCGGAAGCCGCGCAAGCTACCGAAGTCACTGTTTTCCACGAGCTTGGCAAAGCTCTCACCTCATCCCTGCAGCTCGATCAGGTTCTGCGCACCATCATGGAGAAAATCAACGAAGTTCTCCGCCCGGATACCTGGTCGCTTCTCCTCATGGACGTGGATAAAGGCGAGCTGTATTTCCAGATTGCCACCGGCGTCGGCGCTGAAGCCCTGAAAGACGTCCGCATCAAACTCGGCCAGGGACTCGCCGGATGGGTCGCACAAACCGGTGAAGTCGTCGTCGTTCCCGATACTTCAAAAGATTCGCGCTTCTTCGCAAAGGTTGACGAGCGCACAAAAATGGAAACGCGCTCGATCGTCGCCGTTCCCGTGCGCTTCCGCGATCATTGCCTCGGCGTCATCGAGCTGATCAATTGCATCGGCCCGGAAGGTTTCAGCAAACGCGACCTCGCCCTGCTCGAAGCGCTCGCCGATTACGCCGCCATCGCAATTGAAAACGCGCGCCACGTCCAGCGCATCCACGAACTCACCATCACCGACGATTGCACCAGCCTCTACAATGCGCGCCATCTGAATTTCATGCTCGACACTGAGCTTTACCGCTCGCATCGCTACGCCTTCGAGTTCTCGCTCATCTTCATCGATCTCGATCACTTCAAAAATGTCAACGACACCTACGGCCACCTGATGGGCTCGAAGCTCCTCGCCGAAATCGGCTCGGCCATCAAAGAAAAGTGCCGCATGATCGATCTCGCCTTCCGCTACGGCGGCGATGAGTTCGTAATCCTGCTGCCGCAGACCTCCAAAGAAAACGCTCTCGGCGTAGCCCGCCGCCTGCACACCCTGATTCGCGAAGCCGTCTGGCTGAAGGAGCCGGGCCTCAACGTGCAAATCACCGCCAGCGTCGGCGTCGCCTCCTATCCCACCGATTCGCGCACCAAAGCCGAACTCCTCCACCTGGCCGACGAAGCCATGTACCTCGTCAAGAACACCACGCGCGACAGCGTCGCAGCCGCAGGTGTCGGCCTCCTCCAGCATTCCGAGTAGCCGTTCCGGCCATTCGCAATAAGCGTTCGATCCGAATCTCAATCGCCTGTCATCCTGAAACGATCCAACAGGATCGAACTTTTCCTATGACCACAAAAGATAAACCTGTCATCCTGAACCGATCCGACCAGGATCGGTGAAGGATCTCAGCGTCAAACCAGCACCCCGTTCGGCGGCGGAGTCCGTTGCGCGCCCACCGCTTCAGCTTTTTGCACAACCGCCGCGCCGCTCCTTGATTCACCCGTGTCACCGTGTTAGTCTGCGCCCACGCTAACACTTACATTTGCAACAAAATCAAGCCGGAGGCGAGCGAGAATTCATGGCTAACGAAGCGCTGGGAATGATCGAGACCAAAGGCCTGGTGGGCTCGATTGAAGCGGCCGATGCCATGGTGAAAGCCGCCAACGTGATTCTCATCGGCAAGGAATACATCGGCGCAGGTTACGTCACGGTGATGGTGCGCGGCGATGTCGGCGCAGTAAAAGCCGCCACCGACGCAGGCGCGGCCGCAGCAAGGCGCGTCGGTGAACTCGTTGCCGTCCACGTAATCCCGCGCCCGCACGAATTAGTAGAAGACATTCTGCCCGGCGGCGGCCTCTCGCGTAAGAAGTAAACGCCGCGCACGTTGGCATGTTGGTCAGGCGTGGCTCAAAAGCGCGCCTGTCATTCTGAGCGAAGCGAAGAATCTCAGCCGTAAGTGCTTGGCAAACCTGAGGCCGGTCTTTGAGCCTGCGCGATCGCGACCTGATTTCCATCCAAGAAGCCCGCCATGCCCTCGAGCGGGCCCACGAAGCCCAGAAGAAGTTCGCCGCATTCTCCCAGCAGCAAGTTGACGCCGTCGTCGAAGCCTGCGCCAACGCGGCCACCGAAGCCGGAGAATCGCTCGCCCGCCTCGCCGTCGAAGAAACCGGCTACGGCAACGTCCCCGACAAAATCACGAAGAATCGCCTCGCCTCGATTGACGTCCCCCGCGCCATTCGCGCCATCCGCACCGTCGGCATAATCCGCGAAGACCGCGAAAAGGGAATCATCGAAATCGCCGCGCCAGTCGGCGTCGTCGCCGCCGTGATTCCTTCGACGAACCCCACTTCCACCGCCATCTACAAGACGCTCATCTCGCTCAAAGCGCAGAACGCCATCGTCCTCAGCCCCCACCCCACCGCCATGCGCTGCATCTGCGAATCCGCCGCCGTGCTGCGCCAAGCCGCGCTGAAAATGGGCGCCCCCGAAGGACTCATCACCTGCCTCGAGCATCCCACGATGCAGGGCACGCAGGAGCTGATGAAGAACCGGCTCACAGGAGTAATCCTCGCCACCGGTGGCACGGGTCTCGTGCGCGCCGCGTACAGCTCAGGACGCCCAGCCTACGGCGTCGGCCCCGGCAATGTTCCCGCGCTGATCGAGCGCACCGCCAACGTGAAGAAAGCGGTCGCCGATATTTTCGCCGGCAAGACGTTCGACTACGGCACCATCTGCTCATCCGAGCAGGCGATCGTCACCGAAGAAGCCATCCGCGAGCAGGTGCTCGAAGAGTGCCGCAAGCAGGATGCATATTTTCTTTCCGCCGATGAAATCAACCGCCTCGGCTCGCTCGTTTTTCTGGGTGGCGCGCATGTACCCAACACGCAGGTTGTCGGGCGCCCCGCCACAACAATTGCGGAAATGGCAGGCATCAAAGTTCCGCCCTCGACGCGCGTCTTGATCGCCCAGCTCGATGGAATCGGCCGCGACGTGCCGCTCTCCGCCGAGAAGCTTTCGCCGATTCTTGCATTCTATTCGGCGCCGAATCTCGCCGCCGCGATTGGCCTCTGCGTCCGCCTGCTCGAACACGGCGGCGCCGGACACACCGCCTCCATCCACTCGCAAAGCGAAGCCGCTGTAAAACAATACGGCCTCGCCGTCCCCGCCTTCCGCATCGCCGTCAACACCTCCTCGGTCCACGGCTCGATCGGCTATTCCACAAATTTGTTTCCGGCGATGACGCTCGGCTGCGGCTCCCCGGGCGGCAACATCACCTCCGACAACATCGGCCCTCAACATCTGATGAACGTAAAACGCGTCGCCTGGGAATCCCGCCCCGTCGAGCACCGCACCATCCCAGCCGACCAGCGCCTCGTAGCCATGCCTCTACCGATGCAGAAATCCGCCGCCGCAAGTGCCGGTGCCTCAGCCAATCCCACAAGCTCTGGTTCTCCGGCAACAGGTTTTTCGGGCCGTGATCTTTCGGGTGTAGGTTCTTCAGTAGCGGGTGCCCCATCCTTCGCGTCGTCTGCGAAGGGTGGGGATTTTGCATCTGACTTACGTCAGGGCAGAGCTCTAGCCCCTGAGGCAATTACTCTGAAGGCGACGCTCTCCCCGATAGTCGCCGCAGCCGCCGCGCTAGCACCAGTCCCCGACCGCCAGACAATCGCCCGTATCGTCGAGCAAGTCTTCACCGCACGCGGCATCCCTCGTCGCGGGAACCCGCCGGCCCCATCCCCCGAAGCTGCTCAAAGTACGGCATACGTGCCGAAGAATTCACCCCTTGAGGCACCCACGCCGAAATCCGGGCCAATTCCGCCCGCAGCTCCCCCGGCGCCCGCCCACCCACTTCCCCCACCCATCGAAGTCGCCGAATTCCTCAGCGAAAACGACGTCCGCATGGCCCTGACCCGCAATCGCAAACTCTACATCGGCCCCAAAACAATCCTCACTCCCTCTGCCCGCGATCTCGGCAACGAACACGAAATCTTCATCATGACCGATATCGTCCCGGCCACGAAAAAGCGTCACTCCGAATCCTGACAAATCGCGCATCACCCCATCGAAACACCCATCAACCTCATTCATCACCCGCCCATCTTTTTATGCTTGAATAGACGCGGGGAAACATCCGAGGGAATCCATGGCCGCACTAAACGATGATCGCAATAATCGCAACAACGAAGACCGCTGCGGAAAATGTGGCGCCGATATCGACCCAACGCGCCGCGTAGACTTCACCCTGAAAGACGGCACCCGCGTCTGCGACTCCTGCTTCGTGAAAGGCACCCGCAGCCCCACGCACGCAAAGGAAACGCCGTACAACTGACCCCCGACGTTGCGCACAGGCGGGCTGTCCAGCTCGATGAATAATCAAAAGGCGAAGGACCGGCGAATCGTGAGGCTACCGAATGGTCTGGTGGGCGGCAAACTCCTTTTCAGACGAATGGCCGGAGTAATCCTCTCGGTTTTGGTTATTCAGTTCCCCGCAAGCGCCGATGTGACGATCACTGAACACCTCGTAGCCAAGGGAGTTGGTCCGAACTACGAATGGAATCGAATCATCAAGATTAAGGGTTCGAAAATGCGGATTGAATCGCAGCACGACAAAGAAACTTTTGTGACGATTTATGACCTCGATTCCGGCCAGGAAATGATCTTGCAACCTAAGCACAGAGTTGCGAGCGTGTTCAATCTATCTGAAGAGAGCATTAAGCTCCAACGTCGAATGGGTGAATTGAAATCCTCGATCCATCCGACCGGCAAGACGAAACAATTGCTTGGTATGAATTGTGAAGAATACAGATATGACGTCTACGTTCCCGACCGGCGCCACATGATTGATGGCCACCTTATCAGTACGTTCCGGCATCAATCCGGGGTGCTCTGTATCGCGCGGGACACGCCGGGAAGCAAAGAATTCGCGAATTTCGCCGGCCAAATGAAAGACTATATTCCAGGTTCGATTTCCGACCAGACGCGCATTGAAACCGATAGCGCTCTTTTTCTCTTGATTGCCCCTCTCAACGGACTCGTTCTCGAACACGCGGCGAAGAGCGAAGTAGGTGGCGGTGAGGGGATCGGACTTTATGGGAGCCCGATTTCCGGCGAACGATTTTCGGCAGTCACAAATATTACGTTTGATCCTATTTCAAACGATGATTTTCTTGTTCCCAGTGGCTGGAAAATACGCAAGGATCGAAGTATCGATCTTTCAGTTCCAGTGAGGTGGCTACCCACCTCGAAATGCCCGCATGACGTTTGGTCGCAATAAATACACGAGCAGCGCACCTGCAATTGCCACGCCTACCGCTCCCTTCCAAAACTCCCCTCGCAGCGCGTTGACCAGATCACCCAGCACTTGGCTCGCGATGATAATTACAGCGAGCGCCCAGCCCCAGAAGCGCCGTTTGATCCATCCGATCGCGGCAGCGACCATCGCCGCACCCAGGCCTAGGAACGCGATTCCGATACCGCGGCCCAATTGACGCAACTGCTCGCCCGCCTCGGGATTGAGTCGCCAGATCGGATCAAGGAAGCTGCCCGGAAAAAGTAAGGTAATTCCAGCCAGCGTCGCCATTGTGGCGCCGAAAACCAGAAGACCCGCCATTGCCGTCAGACCAAAACTGCGATCGCTACGTTCTACCACCGACCCTCTGCTTTCCGATTGCTTACGCCTTGGCCAATTCGTACATGCAAGCCCGTATTGTAACGATTGCTAGACTTAAACTGTGCGATTGTAGGCAGTTGCTAGAGGGCGAATCGTCAGGTGCATCCTCATGACGGCCAAAATCCCAGTGCCGATTCCACAGGCCGAGCAGCGTCCTAAAGATCACCTGCAGCACGCGGAAAAACGCCCGCAGCACAGCAAGCCCTACAAGGCTCTGCGTCGCTTCCTGGCGATTCTGGGTCCCGGCCTCATCACCGGAGCCGCAGATGACGACCCTTCCGGAATCTCCACCTACTCCGTCGCCGGGGCAGCCTACGGCTATGCCACGCTCTGGGTCGCCCTGCTCACATTTCCCCTGATGACGGCTGTGCAGTTGATGTGCGCGCGCCTCGGCATCGTCACCGGCCGCGGTTTGGCCGCTTCAGTCCGCATGTATTACCCGCGCTGGGTGCTGTGGGGCGCTTGTGCGATTCTCGCGGTCGCCAACATCATCAACATCGGCGCCGATCTCGGCGGCATGGCAGACGTCACGCAGCTCATCACCGGCGTCCACATGTTGATCTGGGCTCCGGTCTACGCAGTCCTCATTGTTGTCTTGATGTTCTGGGTTTCCTACAAACTCATGGCCGAAATCTTTAAGTGGCTGACGCTGGTTCTGTTTTCCTACGTGCTTGCGTCATTTTACGCGCATGTCGATTGGAGGCACGCCCTGTCCGTCACGCTCGTGCCTCATATCGAATTCACCCGCGGCTATCTGTCCGTGCTCGTAGCGATTCTCGGTACCACCATCTCTCCCTATCTTTTTTTCTGGCAGGCCGCTGAAGAAGTAGAGGAGAAGGAGGGGAAAGCAGCCGAAAAAGGAAGGGCCTTTTTGCCGCTCAAACGAGCGACGTCCGGTGAACTAAAGTCAGCGCGCACCGATACGTTGGCCGGTATGTTTTTTTCGAATCTAATTATGTATTTCATCATTCTCACCACCGCCGCCACTTTGCATGCCCACGGAAAAACAGATATCACCACCGCCCGCGAAGCCGCCGCCGCGCTTCGTCCGCTCGCCGGCAACGGCGCATACCTCCTCTTCACCCTCGGCCTGATTGGGACTGGAATGCTGGGCGTGCCCGTCCTCGTCGGGTCGTGCGCCTACGCGATCTCAGAAGCGGCAGGCTGGCGCGCGTCCGTAGCCGACAAGCCATATCAAGCGCGCAAATTCTATGCGGTGATGGCAGTCGCGATGATGCTGGGTCTGGCGCTCAACTTCTTCGGCTTGAACGCCGTGAAGATGCTTTTCTTCTCCGCGGTAATGAACGGCCTCCTCGCCCCGCCCCTGATCCTTCTTGTGATTTTGCTAACCAGCAGCCGGAAGGTAATGGGCCAACGCACCAACTCGCCGCTGCTAAAAACTCTAGGCTGGGTGACGTTCGCGATCATGACAGCCGCCGCAGTCGGCATGCTGATCACCTGACGGAGGCGTGGTATAATGTTGGTTAGAGTTTGGTACGGCTTCTGGACGCCCGCTATAACGTGCCATTTTAATCTACGGTAGCGCGATTAAAACTCCTTCCAAATCACTTAAAATCAGCAACTTACCATTTTCTAATCGGCGGTAAAACGGGCTTTGGATTTGCAGCAACCGCAGATTTTTCGAGCCACACAAGCAATCACAAAGTCCGCAACCTTCAGCATTGAAGCGTAAACAAGCGAATCGCAAACGCGCGAGCTGCTGCTTGCGTTCCAACCGCCGCTATTCCTGAACTGTAAGTTGTTCGAAGAAAACCACTCGCCTATACTCGACTTCTAACCGAACCGAGGAGAATCGCGGGTGCGAAACCAGGAAGCGGCGCGATACGCGCGCTGGGCGGCTGTGACGGCCGCCGCGATCGCGCTGGTTGTCGCCGGCGTGTACTCGAAGCGCGCGATTCAGGCAGCGCGTGCGCGCCATTCATCGCCTGCCTCGGTGCCCGCCACCGTTCAGCAGCAATCCGCGGAATTCAAGTTCACCAAGATGGAGCAGGACCGCGCCATCTTCACGATTCGTGCTTCTACGGCCACTCGATTCAAGGACGAAGACCGCAGCGTACTAGAAGATGTCTGGATCACGATCTACGGCCGCGCCGGCGATCGCAATGACAACATCCACACGCGCGAATGCAGCTACGAGCCGAAATCCGGCGAAGTCCGCTGCGCGGGCAACGTGGAGATCGATATTCAAGGCGCGAACCCCGCCTCAGGAAAACCAGCTGACAAGCAACTGCAGGTGACGACCAGCAACATCTCATTCAATCGCGACACCGGCGAAGCATCAACGCCCGAGAAGGTAGAATTCCAGTCGCCACAAGGGCACGGCACAGCGGTGGGAGTTTCATACAGCTCGCAAACGGCGGTGGTGCGCCTCGAACACAATGTGGCGATGGAAATGATTCCCGCGAACGGGAATGCCGAGAAAGCGGACAAGCAGCCGAGCAATCCAAACAGCCCGCTCATCACCGGTGTTCCTGTAACCGTCACGAGCAGCAGCCTGGAGCTGCGGCGCAATGAGCGGCTCGTGGTGCTGAACGGGCCAGCGACCATAAAACAAGGGGCGCGCGAGCTTTCCGCCGAGAAGATATCGATGGAACTCGATCCCGCGTTTCACGCGCAACATGTGACAGCGGAAGGTCATCCGGTTGTGAAGTCGAACGAGAACGGCGCCACCATGAACGTCGCTGCCGAAAAATTCGAGGGGTTCCTGAGCCCTGCAGGATGGATGCAGCGCATCGTTGCGGCTGGCAACGTCAACGGAAGCCGCGTCGCTAAAACTGGAACCGACCATTTCACGGCATCGCAAGTGGAAATAGCGATGCAGCCGGAAAGAAATCTGGTGCGCGAAATGACGGTGAAGGGCGGCGTGACAATGGATTCTCGCCAGGATGGCGCATCGCGTTCGCTCAAAACGGAAGCTTTGCTCGTGAAATTCGGCGCAGGCGCGCAGCCGGACCAGCAAAAAATCGAAAGCGCCGAGACACTTGCTCCCGCCGTGATCGAGACGAAAACAGCCGATGAGACGACGCAGCTCCGCGCCAAAAGGTTTGTCACTCAGTTTGGATCGAGCGGCCGGCTCGAAAAACTCACAGGGCATTCAGCCGTCGAAGTGCGGCGCACAATCGGCAAAGGTACGCCGCAGACAAGCTCGTCGGAAGAGCTCGCGGCCACTTTCGGCGCGAACGGCGAGTGGGACACGCTCGACCAGAGCGGCAACGTCCGTTTCCAGCAGGCCGACAAACGCGCCAGCGCCCAGCGAGCCAAGATCGTCCGCACCACTGACCTGATTGCGCTCGATGGTTCCCCGGTAATATCGGATGCGACGAGCCGCACCTCGGCGGGCAGCGTGACCATCAACCAGAAGTCAGGCGCTATCACCGCCACGAACAATGTGATTTCCACATACTTCTCCACCGGACAGGCTGGCGCTGTGAATCTCGGGAGCGGTCCGGCGCACATTTCTGCGGATGCGCTCGCAGGCTCGTCGACCTCGGGCCATGTGTTCTACACGGGCCGAGCCCGCTTGTGGCAAGGTGAATCGGTGCTGGACGCAAACCAGATCGAAGTGTGGCGCGACGATAAGAAGCTTCAAGCGACTGGCAACGTGACCGCCGTGTTTCCACAGAGCGCTTCGAGCCCGATAGGCGGCGGATTCGGTATGCCAATCAACAAGCCGGCGGGGAAGGCATCTCGCGGCCGGTTCAGGACCACCGGCGAGCCCAGCGGCAGCCACGTCGAAAGCAAGCCCGACGGTATGGGTAATCCACGCGCCGTCGCTCACCTACTGGGACGACCAATCCAAGGCGCGCCTAGAGGGCGGCGTGACCGCCACTTCGCAACAAGGCGAACTAACATCGAAGACGCTGGATGCGTATCTCGGCCCAGCTCCCCCTGCCACTGGGGCGAAGGGCAGCGCCGCGCCGAGCCATGCCAGCGCCGGTGCAGGAGGCCGCCAGCTCACCCGCATCGTGGCCCAGGGGCAAGTGGTCGTTCGGCAGGGCGATCGCCGGGGCACGGCGCAGGAGGCGATTTACACCGCCGCGGACCAGAAATTCGTCCTTTCCGGCGGCGAACCCACGATTATTGATGCGAATAGCGACACAACCACGGGCCATTCGTTGACCTTCTTTGTTGCGAATGATACGATTTTGATTGATTCCCAGGAAGGTTTACGCACTTTGACCAAGCACCGGGTTGAGAAATGAACCGGCATGTTGAGACTCCAAGCGGCCGACCTGAGCAAAGCTTACCGAGGGCGTAAGGTAGTTGATGAAGTCAGCTTGGATATTCATCAGGGCGAAGTAGTTGGGCTGCTGGGACCAAACGGGGCGGGAAAGACCACCACATTTTACATTCTCGTCGGTCTGGCGCGTCCCGATTACGGGCGCGTGCTTTTGGACGGCGAAGACATCACTGACCTTCCGATGTACTTGCGGGCCCGCAGTGGGATCAGCTACCTGCCTCAAGAGCCTTCCGTTTTTCGGAAATTGACCGTCGAAGCGAACCTGATGGCGGTGCTCGAGACGTTGCCGCTCACAACTGAGCAGCGGCGTGACCGTGTGGAGGAGCTTCTGGCACAGATGGGACTAGAGGGTGTGCGCGAAAGCAAAGCGTACGTGCTGTCCGGCGGAGAGCGCAGGCGATTGGAAATTGCGCGCTCGCTGGTGCTTTCGCCGTCATTCGTGCTGCTGGACGAGCCGTTTTCCGGAATCGACCCGCTCACGGTGGTCGACATCCAGAAAATTATCGCGGATTTGAGCGCGGCGGGAATCGGAGTGCTGGTGACGGATCACAACGTGCGCGAAACGCTGGCCGTGACCAACCGCGCGTACATTATCAGCGATGGCAAAATTTTATTTGCGGGTACGCCGGCCGAGCTGTCAACAAATGCCGATGTTCGCCGCATCTACTTAGGGGAGAGTTTCCGGCTCAACTGAAATTATGAACTGGCTCCAGCCAAAATTGAGCTTGCGCGTGGCGCAGAAGCAGATTCTGACGCCGGGCCTCGTGCAGATGGTCAGCGTGCTGGCGCTGAACCGTCTCGAGCTGCGGGAGATGATCAATCAGGAGATCATGGCCAATCCCGTTCTCGAGGAAGCAGCCGAAGAAACTCCCACCCAGGACAGCTACACGGACGAAGCGTTTTTGAAGAAGGAAGTCGAGAAAGTTCCCGAAACTCCCGCCGCGAATCCTTTCGACGAATTCGATTTTGGCTCGTTCTTCAATCAGTACCTCGATACAGGCGCCGAGCGCACGGCAGGCAGCGAACGCGAAGAATCGGAAAAGCCCTCGTTTGAAAAATTTCTTTCGTCCGCGCAGAGCCTCGCCGACCACCTGAGCTGGCAACTGAGCGTCGCGATCTGCACCGAAGTGGTTCGCAAAATCGCGGAATCCATCGTCGGTAACCTCGACGAGAACGGTTACCTGACGGCGACGCTCGACGAGATCGCGCAATCCGGAAATTATTCGATGGAAGACGTGGAAGAAGCTCTGGCAATGGTGCAGGAATTCGATCCTCCCGGAGTAGGCGCGCGCGACTTGCAGGAATGCCTCACGCTGCAACTGAAAGTTATCGACCCGCAAAATACGCTGGCGCAGCAGATCATCGCCGAGCACCTGAAACTGCTGCAAAACAATCAGCTGAAGGAAGTGGCGCGGGCGCTGAACCGCCCGGTGGAGCTAGTGAAGCGCGCGGTGGACGTGATCAAGCGGCTCGATCCCAAGCCGGGGCTGCGTTACAACAAGATGGAGCCGCGGCTGGTTGAGCCGGACGTGCAGTTCCGCAAAGTGGACGGCGAGTGGCAGGTGTTCATGAACGATGACGACCTGCCGCAATTGCGCCTGAATCCCACCTACCGGCGCCTTCTGGCGCGCGACGCGGCAGACCGCGACGTTCGCAACTACGTGAAGGAACGATTCACGGCCGCGATTCAGTTGATGAAAAATATCGAGCAGCGCAAGCACACGATTTTGCGCGTTTGCCAGTCGATCCTGCGCAGGCAGGGCGATTTTCTCGATTACGGCGCCGATCATTTGCGGCCGATGATGATCAAGGAAGTGGCGGAGGAAGTGGGCGTTCATCCTTCTACGGTGAGCCGCGCAGTAGCCAATAAGTATGTTCACACGCCGCAAGGCGTGATCGAACTGCGCTATTTCTTCTCCGAATCGGTGAATGGGCCGCAGGGCAGCGAAATGTCGCTGCTTTCGTTGAAGCGGCGCGTGAAGAAGATGATCGAAGACGAAGATGCGACGCAGCCGCTCACCGATGAACAGATCACCAAAAAGTTGAGCGACGAAGGAATCCACGTCACCCGCCGCACCGTCGCGAAATATCGCGAAGACCTTCGCATTCCCAGCACCCATCGCCGCAGGGTTAAGAGCTAAGCACGCCCGCTGCCGTGAAGCGCACCCGCCAGAAAAAAAACCACAATTCCAAGGCAAGAGACTCCAGACAACTCGTGATTCTCACCGGGCTCTCCGGCTCGGGTAAAGGTTCGGTTCTGAATACGTTTGAGGACCTGGGCTATTACTGCGTTGACAACCTGCCCGTGGCGCTGATTCCGATGTTCAGCGAGATTTATGGGAGCGGCGCGGGCGAAATCGAGCGCGCTGCGCTACTGGTGGACGCGCGCGAGGGCGGCCAGATCGAAAATCTTCCTGGAATCTATCGCGCGCTCACGGCCGACCGTCCGGCTACGCTGGTTTTTGTCGAAGCAAGCGACGAAGTTCTGATGCGGCGGTTCAGCGAGACGCGCCGGCCACACCCGATGGGAGATGGCCTGTCCGTGGCGGAAGGCATCCGCGCCGAGCGACGAAGAATGGCGCCGATACGGCGGCTTGCGGACCTGGTGATCGACACGTCGAAATTCAACGTGCACGAGCTGCGGCAGTACGTGACCCGGAGTTTCCAGAAAACCGCTCCGCGACCGCTGCTGATTTCCCTGGTGAGCTTCGGATTCCGGTACGGAATTCCGTCGGATGCGGACCTTGTATTCGACGTGCGGTTCCTGCCCAATCCGCATTTTGTGCCGCGCTTGCGGCCGTTCAGCGGGAAGAATCCAAAGGTCGCGCGCTACATCCGCTCGTTTCCGCAGACGGGCCAGTTCCTTCGCCGCATCGAAAATTTGCTGGCTTATTTGATTCCTCACTACATAGGCGAGGGGAAAAGTTATTTAACCGTCGCGCTGGGATGCACCGGAGGCCGGCACCGTTCGGTGATGCTTGCCGAGGTGATTCGCCGGAACCTGAAGAAGCGGGGTTATGCGACGAAGGTCGTGCACCGCGATTTGGAGAAATCAGGCACATAAGAGCTGTAGGGCATTTTGCCGAGGCACCGTGACACGGTACTATCTCGGCAGGCAACCACTGCGCGGGTGACGGGTTCGGATAAGCACGGGCGTTTTGGGGCTTAATTCAAAGGATTTTTCGACTAAACGATGGACGGACTTCCGCGCTTGAAACATCAGGGCGAACTTCGCAGGCTGCTGCGCTATTTGCGGCCGTACACGCCGCTTCTCGCGGGCGGCATTTTTCTGATGATGGCGATGGGCGCGATCGAATTCCTCACCGCGTTTTCGATTCGGCCGGCGCTGGACGTGGTCCTGAATCCGCAATCGACCGCGCAGAAGCTGACTCTCTTCCAGATTCCCTGGAACGGCCACACCGTGTATTTGAATTCTTTCGTTCCCACACGCATCCGTCACGTGTGGAGCGTGTTCGCCGTTGCTCTCGTTTCACTGTTTTTCATGAAAGGGCTTGCCGAGTTTTTTGGCGGCAGCCTGATCGAATACGTGGGGCTATCCGCGATCACGGATCTGCGCAATCAGGTGTACGGAAAACTGGTGCAGCAGCCGGTAGGATTCTTTCACCACAATCCCGTGGGAAGGGTGATGTCCGCGGTGATCAGCGACGTGGAGCAATTGCGCGCAGTGTTCTCGGATTACCTGGTGGATTTCTTCCGGCAGATTTTTTCGTTAGTTGCTTTTATCTGCGTATTGCTCGTGGTGGATTGGCGAATGGCCATCGGCGCTGTGGTGCTGATTCCGCTGGTGCTTTACCCGGTGGCTAAATTTGGCCGAAAGATCCGCAATTCGTCGCAACAGAGCCGGTCGCGACTTGCCGACCTGAGCCAGATCCTGCAGGAAACAATCAGCGGCAACCGCGTGGTGAAGGCGTTTGGAATGGAAGGATTCGAAATCCGCAAGTTCCGCGAGGCTTCCCGCAAATTGCTGCGCGAGAACATGCGCTGGGTGCGCGCGTTCCTGATGACGTCGCCGCTGATGGACCTGCTTGGCGCAGCGGTGCTTTGCATGATTTTGCTGTATGCGCGCGACGAGATTAAGGTGGGCCGGCTGACGATCGGCTTGTTTGGCGCGTTCACATTTGCGCTTTTCAAGGCCTATGAGCCCATCAAGCATCTCGGAAATATTTATCAACTGTATCAGCAGGCGCTCGGGACGTCGACGCAGGTGTTTTCGTTCATCGATCTGCGCGAAGAGATGATGGACGCGCCCGATGCAAAAGTTCTGCCGCGATTTGCGAGGCAGATTGAATTTGATAATGTGAGCTTCGGTTACGATGGGCCGTTGATTCTGAAAGCGATTAATCTAACGGTGCCGGCGGGCGCCGTCGTAGCGATTGTCGGTTCGAGCGGGGCGGGGAAGACGACGCTCGTCAATCTCCTGCCGCGCTTCTATGCTGCTGGTTCCGGCTCGGTGCGAATTGACGGCCACAATTTGCGCGACGTGACGTTGCGTTCGTTGCGCGAGCAGATGGCGATCGTGACGCAGGAAACCATCCTCTTCAACGATACGATTTGGAACAATCTTTGCTACGGCCGCCCGAATATGCCGGAGAAACAGGTGTATGCTGCGGCGCAAGCGGCGCTGGCGCACGACTTTATTATGGAGATGCCGCAGCGCTATCAAACTCTGGTTGGCGATCGCGGGCAGAGGCTTTCGGGTGGTCAGCGTCAGCGTCTGGCGATTGCGCGCGCGCTTTTGAAGGATGCGCCGATTTTGATTCTCGATGAGGCTACTTCGGAACTCGATTCTGAATCGGAGATGCTCGTGCAGAGTGCGTTGAACAATTTGATGGCGGGGCGGACTGTGTTCGTCATCGCGCATCGGCTTTCGACGATTCGGCGCGCGGACATGATTGCGGTTCTCGAAGGCGGCACGATTCGCGAATGCGGCACGCACGACGAGCTGCTTGCGCGCGGCGGCGGATTATATGCAAGGCTCTACGAAATGCAATTTCGCGACGCGGAGCCGGCTGCGCGAACGGCGGGAATCGTATGACGGCTTCTTCTGGGGCGGGGCCAAAGCCCGTCGCGGACGAATCTTCGCGGGCGCGGTTAGCGCGATCGGGCGGACTCAAGTCGATGACAGGTTACGCCCAGACGCGCATCGTCGAGAACGGCTGGAGCCTGCGCGTTGCGGTGCGCAGCGTGAATCATCGTTTTCTCGATCTGCATTTGCGCGTGCCGGAAGGATTCGAGCCGGTGGAGCCGCGGATTCGGCAGATCGTGCGCGAGCGGGTGCGGCGCGGGCATCTGGATGTTACGCTGCATTACGAATTGGCGGGGCCGGCGGCGGTGGGAGTGAATCGCGAAGTTGCGGCGGCATATTTGGAGGCAGTGAATCAGTTGCGACGCGATTTTGAAATCGAGCCGCAGCCGGATTTGGCTGCGATTCTGCGTTTGCCGGGGGTGATTGGTCCGGCTGCGGCTTCGCTCGAAGACAGACTTGCTGAGATCGAAGTGGCGGTGACGAAGTGCCTGGTGGAATCGCTCGATAAGCTCGATCGTATGCGTGCCGATGAAGCGAATGCTTTACGCGTCGAGATGTCGGAGCGGCTGCGCACAATCGCCGAGCTTGCGACGAAGACCGAAGCGATTGCAGAACGGGCGCACGGCGCCTTTGCCAAGCGTCTCGAAGCGCGCTTGAAGGAATTGCTCGGCGAAGCGCAACTCGATCCGGCGCGTCTTGCGCAAGAGGCTGCGATTGCCGCTGAGCGCAGCGATGTGAGCGAAGAGATCACGCGTCTGCGCAGCCATGTGCAACAATTCGAAGCGCTGCTCGCCGGCGCCGGCGACATCGGCAAGAAGCTCGATTTTCTTTTGCAGGAAATGCAGCGCGAAGCGAACACTCTGCTCTCGAAAACTCCCGGCAACGAAGCGGAAGGGCTCGAAATCACGCGGCTCGCGCTCGAAATCAAGTCCGAGATCGAAAAGCTGCGCGAGCAGGTTCAGAACATCGAATGAGCGACCGCGAGCCGCTCGTGCTGATCGTGTCGGGGCCGTCCGGCTCGGGCAAGTCCACGCTGGTGGAAAAGATTCTGGAGCTGCCCGGGACCATGCTGTCGATTTCGTGCACCACCCGGCAGCCGCGCAAGACGGAAGGTGACGGCAGATGGTACAATTTCGTTACTGAGTCCGAGTTCCAGCAGATGGTGGCGCGGGGCGATTTTCTGGAGTACGCGCAGGTCTTCGGGAAAAATTGGTACGGGACGCCGCGGAAATCGATTGACGAAGCGCTGGCGCTGAAAAAGGATCTCGTGCTCGAGATTGACGTGCAGGGCGCATTGCAAGTGAAACACAAGCTGCCCGGAGCCGTCGCGGTCTTCGTGCTGCCGCCGTCGCGGGCCGAACTCGAAAATCGCATCCGGGCGCGCGGCCAGGATTCGGAAGATGAAATCGCGCGGCGCCTCGAGCGGGCTCGGCAGGAGATGTTGAACTACAGCAGCTACGATTTTGCGATTATCAACGACGATCTCGAACGCGCCGGAAAAGAAGTGCAAGCCATCGCGATCGGGTCGCGTTGCCGGGTGGAACGGAACGAAGAGCGGATTCGAGAAATTCTGAAGTCCTTTGGAGGCTGACCGTCATATGGCTGTTTCACGCGAAGCACCTGAAAGCCAGTTCGCCTATGTGGTAGTGGCGGCGAGGCGCGCCCGGCAGTTGATGATGGGCGGCCGGCCCATGGTTGATAACCCGCAAGCGCGCAAGACCACGCGCATTGCCGAAGAAGAATTGCAGAGGGGTCTCCTCGAATACGAGACGACCGAAGCCATGGACGCCACCGAGGACAAAGACAAGGACGGAAAGCGGCGCAAGTAGCTGGCCGCCGCCGTTGCGATTGCGATGAAGATTGCACTTGGGGTCACTGGTGGAGTTGCGGCGTATAAAGCCGCCGAACTGGTGCGCCGTTTGCAGCAGGAAAAGCTCGACGTGCAAGTGGTGATGACGCGCGCCGCGCAGCAGTTTATTACCCCGCTCACGTTTGCCGCGCTCACCGGTCAAAAAGTAATTACGGACATGTTCAGCGCGGCCGATTCCGCGCCGGCCAATGTCGAAAGCGCGATCGAGCATATCGCTGTCGCGCAGCGCATCGATCTGCTGCTCGTAGCTCCCGCCACTGCCGACATCCTCGGCAAATTCGCGCACGGCATCGCCGAAGATTTTCTCACCACGCTCTATCTCGCCACGAAAGCTCCCGTAGTGGTTGCCCCCGCGATGAACGTGAACATGTGGGAGCACCCGGCGACGCAGCAGAATCTCGCAGCGTTGCGCGCGCGCGGCGTGAATGTGGTCGATCCGGACGAAGGCTATCTCGCCTGCGGCATGACCGGCTCCGGCCGCCTCGCTGCCACCGAAACTATTGCCAGAAAAGTTTGCGACGTCCTCGGCTTGCGCCACGATCTCGCCGGCCAGACGGTGCTCGTCACCGCCGGCCCCACCTGCGAAGACATCGACCCGGTGCGATTCCTCACCAACCGCTCGTCAGGCAAAATGGGTTACGCGCTCGCGGAAGCTGCCAGCCGCCGGGGCGCGCGCGTGGTGCTCGTCAGCGGCCCCACCGATTTGAAAATTCCAGACGGCGTCGATTGGGTGCCGGTGCGCGCCACCGAAGAAATGCGCCGAGCCGTGCTCGATCGCGCGCGCGATGCGAATATCGTTATCATGGCCGCGGCTGTCGCCGATTATCGCGCCGCCACCTCGCATGACAAGAAAATGAAGCGCGAAGGCAGCATCACGCTCGATCTCGAGCCCACGCCCGATATTCTCGCGGAACTCGGCCGTGCCCCGCACGACGCGCACAATCGCCGCATCCTGGTCGGATTCGCCGCCGAAACCGATCGCGTCGCGGAAAATGCGCGCGGCAAGCTCGAGCGCAAGGGCGCGGACATGATTGTCGCGAACGACGTGACTCAGGAAGGCGCCGGCTTCGACACGGACACCAACATCGTCACCATGTACCTGCGCGATGGCCGCGAAATTGCACTGCCAAAGATGAGCAAGTTCGACGTGGCCAACCGCATCCTCGATCAAGTCCTGATTCTTGCTCAGTAGCAAAATTTTCCCGAGAAGAGAACAGCGATGCTCAGACCTCTCAGAACGATTGCACCCATCGCCTTCGCGCTACTCGTCATGCTGTGCGCTCGTGTCGCGCGCGCAAGCGCAGGACGCGAAGACGCCATACCCAAACATGGCCCCCATCGACCAATATTTGATGGAGCGAAACGCGGAGATCGCGCTCGCACGAAGCGCCGCGCCAGAATCCATTTCAACGGATGCCGAGATTATGGTTCTCGGAAGCCATGGCTATGAGAATGCGGTAAAAGGCAAGAACGGTTTTGTGTGCATTGTGGAACGTTCTTGGACTGCTCCCCCTGACGATCCAGATTTTTGGAATCCGAAGTTGCGAGGCCCGATCTGCCTCAACGCCCCCGCTGCCCGATCCTATCTTCCGCTCACAATCAAGAAGACGGAGTTAGTGCTGGCCGGACGATCGAAGGCTCAGATGTCCCAGGCGATGAGCGCTGCATTCGACAAGAAAGAATTGCCCGCAATCGAACCCGGTGCGATGTGCTACATGCTGTCCAAGCAAGGCTACCTGAGCGATAGCGGCGGGCACTGGCATCCCCACCTGATGTTTTTCGTTCCACTTACGGATCCGGCAGCTTGGGGTGCAGACGCGACAGGCTCACCGATCATTGCAGCTAAAGTCGATCAGGACCGCTTGACGATTTTCCTGGTCCCGGTTGGTGAATGGTCGGATGGCACTGCCGACATTCCCATGGTTGAGTCACCAGCGGATAAAGCCCCAGCTGAGAAGACTCCTGCCGAAAAAACTCCCGCGGATAAGACCCGCGGATAAAAAATGATCATTCGTTAGATTCGGCGGCGCTGCGATCGTTCGTTTTTTCCCTACTCACAATTTCCACGCAATCGGTTACACTCCCTGCGGCGAAAATATTTCTAGTCGGCGGAAAGTGGGGAATCAATGGATTCGGCGAAGCGTAGCCGTGTGGAAGCTTGGCTTCAGTACGGCAACGATCTCGGCCTCGGGCCGTATTTTTTGACGCGAACTGAATCAGCGGTTTCGTCCCCGCAGGTATCGGCCCCGCCTCCGTCAACGCCAATGAGCATGGCCTCCGCCGCGAAATCCTCAGCCAAATCCGTCGCAGCCGCAGCGGGCAGCATGCCCGCGGCGCTAAGCAGCAAGGCCGGCTTATCTTTACCCATCGTCTCCGTTGCCGCCGGCCCCACCCTCTTCGAAGCGGCCGAACGCGTGCCCAACGAAACGCTCGAAGACATTCGCGCCGACCTCGGCGAATGCACGCGCTGCCGTTTGCACAAAGCACGCACGAAACTCGTATTCGGCGTCGGAAATCCCAAAGCCGAGCTGGTTTTCGTCGGCGAAGGCCCGGGGCATGATGAAGACATCCAGGGCGAGCCGTTCGTCGGCCGCGCAGGAAAACTCCTCACGCAGATGATCGAGGCAATGTCGCTTCGCCGCGAGGACGTCTACATCTGCAACGTCGTGAAATGCCGCCCGCCCGAAAATCGACTCCCCGACAAAGACGAAATTGCCGTCTGCTCGCCGTTCTTGCTGCGTCAGCTCGCGGCCATTCAGCCGAAAGTGATTTGCTGCCTCGGCGCATGTTCTGCCCAGACTTTGCTCGCCACCACTCAAGGCATCTCGCGATTTCGCGGCGAGTGGTTTGACTTTCGCGGCTCAAAATTAATCGCCACCTATCATCCCGCCTATCTGCTGCGCAATCCGCCCGCAAAAAGCGAAGTCTGGAAGGATTTGCAGAAAGTGATGGCGGTCCTCGGGCTTCAGCCGAAGAAACGGTAGCGCCCTTCCTTGCAACTATCGCTCGCCATCATCCTGGGACTCACCGGCGCCGTGTGCTGGGGCGGGGCCGATTTTGCAGCGCGATTTGCCTCCCGTCGCGTCGGCGCCTACCGCACGCTTTTCTTCATGCAATTCTTCGGTTTTATTGCTCTCAGCGTCTATCTGAAATTTCGCGGCGGGTTTTTCGAAGGCATCGCCCCGGGATGGCATCCGTGGGCGCTTGCAGCTCTCGCCGGCGTGATCAACATGATCGCGTCGCTCTCGCTCTACTACTCGTTTCAGATTGGCGTGATGAGCATCGTCGCGCCGGTGTCGTCAGCCTATCCGGCGCTCACCGTAGCGCTCGCGATCGCGAGCGGCGAACGAATCACGGCGCTGCGCGGCGTTGGCCTTGCCGTCACGCTGGTAGGAGTGATTCTGGCCGCGACGACTTTCACGCCAAGCGCCGCCAGTCCCGTGAACGCCAATCCCGTGGACTCCAATCCCGTGAAAGAAAGTCGCGCGAAAGAAACCGCCGCGAAAGAAACCGCGCATCTGTCGAAAGGCGTCGGCTGGGCTCTCCTCGCAGCTCTCGGATTCGGCGTGCTCTTCTGGTTCCTCGGCTTCTATGTCGTGCCCGCCGTCGGCCCCGCGATCTCCGTGTGGGTGATCCGTCTAACGTGCTTTTTCGGTCCTCGCAATCGCCGCCATCCCCGCCCGCCAGAGCCTCAAGCTTCCCATTGGCAGCGTCTGGTGGCTGCTAGCAGCCGTAGGCTTTCTCGATACCGCCGCATTCGTCGCCAATAACGCCGGCCTGCACACAGGACAAGTCTCCGTCGTCAGCGTCCTAGCCTCACTCTACGGCGCAGTCACAGTTCTCCTCGCCTGGATTTTCCTGCGCGAGAAACTCGAACGCACCCAGTGGCTCGGCATCGTCCTCATCTTCATAGGAATCATCCTCGTAAGCATCTAGCCACGCTGGGGAAGTAAATTACTGTCCGGACGTTTGCCTCATTTGTTCGAGTAACAAACGGATATTGGAGTCCAAATCGTTGAAGCAGCCAGAAAGCAGGGCCGCTTGAAGATGATCGGAAGCAAGCTCAGTCTTTCCCAACGAACATGCGATATAACCGGTCATCAAATCCCGGATGGGCGAGGGCTTGTTTCCGAAACCATGAGTGCCGTCCATCTTCATGGCATCGTCAAGCAGGGTACGCAGGACTTCGTTAGAGTCGTTAAATCGGCTAAACCAACCTAGGCCCGTTTCAAGAATTGCCTCCTTGACGTCCTCGACAGCGGAATTTAGGTAACGTCCTGCAGGGTCAACGTACCACGTGTCTGTTCGCTCCAGTTCCGGCTGTCGAATTGTCTTGTGTAAACGAAGGCGAAAATGGCATTCCCATTCCTTAGGACGCAAATACCCTTTCTTTTCTTCCACTGTCTTCAGCCGCGGAATCGTGTCGAAACTACATCCCAGGTTGAGCGCGAACGAATACGTGGTGCAGCCCACCCCACGTGCCAGATAGGAATTGAAAGACTGGAAATTGACGACGTCTATTTTGCCGGGTACGTATCGCCAAGCGGATCGTGCAGTGAACTGCGTAAAGCCGGTATTCCGTAGCGCCGGCCAAATTACGCGCCTGATTTCTTTATTGACGCTGGAGCTATCCACAGGGGCTCATTATAATTGGGATTGTCCCGGTCGCCGCAATCTCTAGGCCCTGTCACGCGGCCGATCATCCCGCGCCCTCTTCCCGCGTCACGAACCACGAGTCACCAGTCTCAAGTCACAGCTTCCTAGCTGCTACACTATCAACCTCCATGGCTCAAAGATTCTGCGAAGTGGCGCTGCCGGTTCCGCTGCGTTCCACGTTCACGTATGCGGTGCCCGCGTCGTTCAACGGCGAGGAATTAATCGGACGCCGAGTGGTGGTGCCATTCCGCAATCGCGCCATGGTCGGCGTAGGCCTCGCGCTCTCGGATCGCGCGCCGGAAATTGCCGGCGGCAAGAAATCCATCAAGGAAATTGTCGAGCTGATGGACGCGCTTCCAGCCCTGCCGCCGAAGCTGATCGAGCTCGGCCAATGGATCAGCCGCTATTACGTCGCGCCGATTGGCGAGACGATGCGCTCCATGCTCCCGCCGGAAATTGAAGTACGCCACGATCGCGAATATTCGCTGAGTGACGCCGGACGCGCCTACCTCACCCAGTTAACCTCGGGCGTCGAAACCACCGAAGAAGAATCCACCGAGCGCGCCTTGCTCGAGCGAGTGAATAACGAAGGCGGCGCCGCCTCATCCGCTCAAATTCGCCGCTGGCCCGGCGGAGAAGCGGCCGCCGAACGGCTCGTTCGCCGCGGCTACCTCAGCGCTCGCGAGGTCCTTCGGAAGCGCCGCACTCGCACGCAGAAAATTCTGGCCTGGAATCCGGCGCAAACAGATTCGCCCGCGCAAACGGATCCGCCTGCGCAAAAAGGTCCGCTCAAAAATGACGCGGAGGAAAGAATCAAAGAAGTCCTCACAGCCGTGCGCGGGCCGCTGCCGCTCGCAATCCTCGCCGCGAAGGCAGGCGTTTCGCGCGCCGTGATTCTGCGCCTCGAGAAAAAAGGCCGTCTGCTCGCCTGGGAAGAGCCGCTCACGATCGAGGAAGATTCCTGGGACACGGATTTCACCCCGCCCACGAATGTGCTGAACGCCGAGCAGAAACGCGCGCTCGAAGAAATCTGGCGATGGATCGTAGCGGGCAAATTTGCGGCAGGCGCTTCTTCACGGCGTCACGGGCAGCGGCAAAACGGAAGTATATCTCGGCGCAATCGAAGCGGCTCTCTCGCGCGGCAAAACGGCAATCGTACTCGTGCCCGAAATTGCGCTCACCCTGTGGGTTGGTCGCCTGGTTCGCGCGCGATTTGGCGCAAGCGTCGCCATCCTGCACAGCGGCTTGCCGGATATCGAACGCGCACGCGAGTGGTGGCGCGTGCGGCACGGCGAAGCGAAAGTGGTGGTCGGCACGCGCTCGGCCGTTTTCGCGCCGCTCGAAAACGTCGGCTTGATCATCGTGGATGAGGAGCAGGAGTCGAGCTACAAGCAGGAAGAAACGCCGCGCTACAACGGACGCGACACGGCGGTCTATCGCGCGCAACTCGAAGGCGCGGTAGCGCTCCTCGGCTCCGCAACGCCGTCACTCGAGACTTACCACAATGCGCGCGCTGGAAAATATTATCTGCTCGAACTGACCTCACGCGTCGAGAATCGCTCGCTGGCTGAAGTCCGCATCGTCGATCTACGCGAAGAATTTCGCCGCGAGCATCGCGCCACGCCGGTATCCGAAACATTGCGCGCCGCAATTCAGCTGCGCCTCGAAGAACGCACGCAGGCGATGATTCTCATCAATCGCCGCGGATATTCGTGGTCGCTGCTCTGCCGCAGCTGCGGCGCGATGATTCAGTGCCAGAACTGCAGCATCGCGCTCACGTATCACAAAAGCCGCCAGCGGCTTGAGTGCCACTACTGCGGCTATTCGATTCGACCGCCCAAAGAGTGCCCGAAGTGCAAAGCTGAGTATTTGTTTTTCGTCGGCGATGGCGCCGAGCGCGTCGAGGAATATCTGCGCGAACAGTTTCCGAAGGCGCGCATCGCGCGGCTCGACCGCGACACGGTGCGAACGAAGCGCGAATACCAGCAGGTGCTGGGCGCTTTTGCGGGCGGCGAGATCGACATCCTCGTCGGCACGCAAATGGTTGCGAAGGGGCACGATTTCCAGCGCGTCACTCTAGTCGGCGTAGTGGCTGCCGATTTGGCGCTGGGCCGCCCCGACTTTCGCGCCGCCGAAAAAACATTTCAACTCTTGACGCAGGTGGCGGGACGCGCGGGCCGTGGCGAACTTTCGGGCGAAGTTCTGGTCGAAACTTATTACCCCGAGCACTACGCGATTCAGTACGCGGTGAAGCAGGATTACGTTTCGTTCTACGAAAAGGAAGCGCACTTCCGGCGCATGCTGCACTACCCGCCGTTCGCCGCGCTCGCCAGCATTCTGATTCGCGACCGCAAGATCGAGAACGCGATTCGCTGGTCGCGCGCCCTGGCCGGATTCTTCGAGCCATTCGAAAATCGCGGCGTGAAAATCCTCGGCCCGGCCGCTGCTCCGCTGGCGCGTTTGCGCCGCGAATACCGGTTTCAGTTCGTGCTGAAATCGCCAAAGCGCTCGGCGCTTTCGCGCGCGCTCAGCGGATGCCTGGATTTCTGCGCCTCAAAGGACATTCCGGAGACAGCTGTGATTGTGGATGTTGATCCCGCAAGCTTGTCGTGAAGGGGCGCGAGCCGGGCGATTCTGGATTTACTGCGGCGTGATGAGCGGCACCAGCGTAAAGCACAGCGCAAAAATCGCCACCGCAACCACCGCGAGCAGCCGCCTCGAGCCGTCGAGATATTCCCAGCGGTTCATTACAGGCGGATGCCGGAAGCGCAGCGTGAGCACCAGCAGAATAAATCCCCACAGCGCCCAGCCGAGCCACTGAAAGCCCAGCGCAATCAGCACCAGCGAGAGCGCGATCGAAATTCTGCGATGGCCTTCATTCGCGAGGCTGTACAGGATGTGACCGCCATCGAGCTGCCAGATCGGCAGCAGATTCAGCGCCGTCGCAAAAAGGCCGAACCACGCCGCGCAGCCGACGGGATTCAGAAGCAGCCATCTCACCGGCACGTTGGGATGAAACAACGCGGCGAAAATTTTAACGAGCGGCGGAACCCCCAGCAATATGTCGGCGTTCGTTTGCAAATCGGGGACGATTTTCGCCGCCGCAACGGAATACGCAATCGCCGGAATCGCGACGATGAATCCTGCGATCGGCCCGGCGATGCCAACGTCGAATAGCGCGCGCCTCGTGGGAAACGGCGAGCGAATGCGAATGAACGCTCCGAAGGTGCCGAAGAGATTCGGCGCGGGGATAAACATCGGGTAGCTCACATCGATTCTGTACAGCTTGCACGCGATGTAATGTCCCATTTCGTGGGCGAACAGAATTCCGAGCAGCGTGAACGAGAAGGGAATTCCGGTCAGCAGAATAGCTGGGTGTGCGATCGGCTGCCAGATCATCGTGAACGGATTATCGACGTTGGAAAATGGCGCTTGATTATCCGCGTAGGAAGCTGCGAGCTGCGAGCCGACGGCGAGCGTGGTGAGAACCGTCAGCAGAAACATGACGATCGCCGGCCAGAGCGGACGCTGGGGAGGCAGCGGAGGCGGAATGTCGACGACTTGCGGGAATTGCAGGTCGATGACGTCAATCGGGAGGCGGCTGTGGCCGTTGCCGTGGCTCATGGGAATTAGATGTGCGGCGTGAAAATATGTTTCGGGCGACGATCCGGCTCAATGATCCTGCTTAACGACAGCGCCGACTTCACCCGGCACTTCCACTAGGGCGCCGATTCGTGCCCTGCCGACACTTCTATCGTAGCCTGATTTAAGACGCAGCGCTTGCTCTCTTGGATCAGGGTTTCGAAGCGGGCGGTGCCGGCAGCGCTTGCAGTTCCTTGCCTGGCTTGAAGCGGACCGCCTTGCCGGGCGGGATGCTAACCTGCTGTCCGGTGCGCGGGTTACGGCCGATGCCGGTCTTGCGCGGCTTTACGTTGAAGACGCCGAAGCGGCGCAGCTCGATACGTTCGCCGCGGCCGAGCGCGTTCTTCATGGCTTCGAAGACGGTCTCCACGGCCTGTTCGGCTTTGGTGCGAGTGATGTTGGTTTTTTGAACGATGGCGTTGACGATATCGAGCTTGATCACGCTAACCTCCCGCGACAGCACCGGAAGCCCATGCTAGACAGGGACTTGCGGGTTGTCAAGCATCGAGCGCTGTAATAAACTCCACAATTCCTTTCTTAGCCGCGACACGAAAAGTGGATGCGGTTCGCGCTTTTCGCCCTTGCGTTGCGCGAATCTCGAGCGGTATCAGCCCCGGGAGGCCAGGAATGTCGGTGAAGTCTGACAAATGGATTCGCAGGATGGCGCAGGAGCACAAGATGATTGAGCCGTTTGCGGGCGCGCAGGTGCGCGAAGGCGTGATCAGCTATGGCGTTTCGTCGTATGGATACGATCTGCGAATCGCGGATGAGTTTCGCATCTTCACGAATGTGAATTCCACGATCGTGGATCCCAAGAAGTTTGACGCGAAGTCGTTCGTCGAGTTCAAAGGCGACGTTTGCATCGTGCCGCCGAATTCGTTCGCGCTGGGCCGCTCGATTGAATATTTTCGCATCCCGCGAAATGTGCTGACGATCTGCGTGGGCAAGTCTACGTACGCGCGCTGCGGGATTATCGTGAACGTGACGCCGTTCGAGCCGGAGTGGGAAGGCTTCGTTACGCTGGAAATCAGCAACACGACGCCGCTGCCTGCGAAGATTTACGCCAACGAAGGACTCGCGCAGGTGGTGTTCTTCGAGTCTGACGAGCAGTGCGAAACTTCGTACAAAGACAAGAAGGGGAAGTACCAGGCGCAGCAGGGAATTGTGCTGCCTAAGATTTAGTCCTCATCTTCAGCATCATTGCCCGTTGTTTCGCCGCGTTATTTCGGCGAGTGTTCGCCGGATTTCATCTTCCATAAAATTTGCCGCAACATGCCGAGCCATAGTTCGCTGTCGCGCGCGGGCAATTTCAGGCGACGAACGAGCCGGCGGATTCTTTCGTCCACGTCTGCCACTCGTCGAAGATTGATGTAACCGCTCTCGCGCAGCACTTCGAGCAGCAGCGTGGTGATTCGCTCCAGCTCGGCAGCGCTCGCGACAGTCTACCTTCTCCGATTGACGCGCCGCCTTTTGGTCGCGAATCAATTCATAGAGACAAACAGCGACTGCCTGCCCGAGATTCAGCGAAATATTCTTCTCGCTTGTGGGGATATTGAGCAGCCAATGGCAATGGCTGAGGTCTTCATTCGAGAGGCCAAACTTCTCCGAGCCAAACAGAATCGCGACGGGACTTGCGGCGAGATGCTTGCGTATCGCGCGAGCGCCCGGCTCGAGGCGGCGCAGCGAATGCTGCAAATCGCGATGACGAACGGCGGTGGTGCCGACTACGAGCGTGCAGTCGGCCACAGCGTCCGCGACGGAAGTGTATTCCTCGGCGCTGGCCAGAACCGAAGCGCCGCCCACGGCGGAACGCGCCTCGCGAAAGGCGCGTTCGAACGGATTCACCACTCGCAGGTGCGAGCACCCGAAGTTGCTCATCGCGCGGGCGGCCGCGCCGATGTTGAGCGGATTTCGCGTCGAAACGAGAACGACGCGCAGGCGATCGAGTTCACGCGGTAAAGGCACGGCGTTATCTTATGCCAGTATCGTTTACCGCTCTCCTCATAACTCGCCGCATGCAATTGAGCCGAATGTGATCGCGGGCGGCCCCTCAGGTGCCCGAAACTACTTCTTCGCGACGATCGGCGATGGCTTGCCCCAATCGCCGTCGAAAACAAACGACTCGAGCGGCTTTCGTTGACGGGGACCGTGCTCCTGCGCGCGAAGTTGTTCGGGCAATGAATTCGGATCGCCGGGGTAGCCAATCGCGATGCCCGCGACGGCTTCATACCCGTCGGGGATATGGAACAGCTGCTTGGCCTTGTCCGGCAAGATGCCGGCCATCTGGTGAACTTGCAAGCCGAGGTTCGCCGCCTCGAGCGCGAGCGTGGCTGCGGCTTGGCCGACGTCATGAAACGCATGGCGATTCGGCTGCCCGTTGTGTGCGAAATTCAACGCAGCCACGCTGATCGCCAGAACCGGCGCGCCCTTCGCCCAACTCTGATTAAATTCGACGAAGCTCTCCAGGATTTTCTTGTAGCTTTCGGGCTCGTCTTTGGTAGCGACGAGAAAATACCAGGGCTGCGCGTTGTACGAGGAAGCAGCCCAGCGGGCCGCCTCGAAGAGACTCCGCAGCTTCGCCGGTTCCACCGGTCGGCTGTCGAAAGCGCGCGGGCTCCAACGCTTGCCGATGATGTCGTGAACAGGTGCGCTCGTTTCAGCGTGCTTTTGAAGAACTGCCATGATTCCTCCTTGGGGGATATAGATATGGTTCCGAGATCGTTCTTACGAGAAAGCGAGAGGCCAATTGAGGCCTCTCACCGGAGCATTTCGATTAAGCTTTTCGCGCGCGGGACGCATCCACAGACATGCCGCCCGCGCCGTTGGCCGCAAGGATGAGCAAGCCGCCCATGATCGCGACGTTCTTCAAGAAATGAATCTGGTTATTCATTCTGGCTGCGCCCTCCATTGCCCAGAAATTGTGAAAGAAGAACGACGCCGGAATCAGATACAAGAACACAATCCAGGCAGCGATTCTTGTCTGAAAGCCAACAAGGATTGCCAGGCCTCCGAGCAGTTCAACCACGAGTGCCACCGCAATTGCCACGGACGGCATGGGCACATGCGCCGATGCGGCATAGCCAACGGTTCCCGAGAATGCCGCGATCTTTCCGATTCCGGCGAAAATAAAGATCGCGCTTATAAGGATTCGGCCGGCCAGCGATACCACGTTGTTCGAAGAGTTCATCGTTTGCTCCTTTTTTAGCGACTGCGTTTTCATTCTGAAACGGGGCCGAATTACGCCAAGTCAAACAGCAATACTTCCGAACTTTCCGGCGCTTCCACGCGAAGTTGGCTTTCTTTCGAGATGGCCGCACCGTCGCCTTGCTTCAGCTCCGTTCCATTCACGCGAACCGATCCGCGCGCCACCTGAAGCCAGGCATGGCGATCCTTCTTGAGTTCGTGCTTCGCTTCCTGGCCTTTGTCGAGGCGCGCGATGTAGAGATTCGCGTCCTGATGAATCGTGACGGGCGCTTTCGGGCCCGCGACCAGCTGGAATTTCCCGCGCAGCTCGGAATCCGAAAACGATAGCTGTTCGTATTCCGGCTTCAATCCATTGCGTTCGGGCAAAAGCCAGATCTGCAGCAGGTGCACCGGCTTCTCCTTCGAGGGATTAAATTCACTGTGCATGATCCCCGTGCCCGCGCTCATGTGTTGCAGTTCGCCGGGACGAATCACTGCGCCGGTGCCCATGCTGTCGCGGTGTTCGAGCGAGCCGTCGATAATCCAGGTAAGGATTTCCATATCGCGATGCGGATGCATTCCGAAGCCCTGTCCGGGAGCGACGACGTCTTCATTCAGCACGCGCAGCGAGCGAAATTGAACGTGCTCGGGGTCGTAATATTGGTCAAAAGAAAATGTGAAGTGGGTGTCGAGCCACGAAAGCTTGTTGCGTCCGCGCTCTTCACTGGGTCGAATCTGAATCATGTTGGTGCTCCTTCTTACGTCTTTCCTCGCAGAGTTTCTCCGCGTCGTTCGTGCCCAGCTTTCGGCAGATCCGTCGCAAAGTCTCTTGTTCGTCCGGCGTTAACCGGCTCATCTCCTGCGTGACGGCTTCGGCATGTTCAGGAAACACGCGAGCGATCAGCCGTTTGCCTTTCGGCGTCAGATAGATTTTCACGAGCCGCCGGTCGTCCTTCTGCCGCTCGCGCCTCACCCAGCCGTGCTTTCTCGAGGTTGTCGATCACGAGCGTCACGTTGCCGCCGCTACGCAACAGCTTCTCCCCGATTGCGTATTGGCACATGGGCCCCAGGTGCAGCAGGGCTTCGAGCACGCCGAACTGCCCCATCGTGAGGCCGCTCTCCTCGATCTGGTGGCTCATGTGCGCCGCCACCGAGTCCGAGGCGCGAATCAGGTTCACGTAGGCGTTGAGCGCCCGGATCGTCTCTTCGCGGCCTTTGAAGTGAGTCGGCATATCGTTCAACCTGAAATAATTTGAACTTGAATGATTCGATGCCCGCCTACTGCGAAAGATTCAGCGAGCGTAAGTCCAAGGGAATCAGGGCTTTTGGGTGGGCCGAATCAGGACTTCGCTGATGAAGCTTTGCGGCGCCTGCGTGACGAGCATCTCGACGGCGTGGGCGATGTCGTCGGGTTGCAGCATCTTCTGCGGATTCTTCTTGCTGGCGGGCGAGCCAAATTCGGTGGCCACGGAACCGGGGCAAATCACGCTCACTCGAATGCCGTACTCCCGGAGATCTTCCGCCATGCACTCCGTCAAGCCCATCAAGCCCCATTTCGACGCGCAATAAATAGAGCCATTCTTGAAAGCATTCTTGCCGGCCAGCGAGCCGATATTGATGATGTGGCCGGCGCGGCGCTCGATCATTCCGGGCGCGACGGCCCTGGAGAGCAGGAACACAGATTTCAAATTGGTGTCTAACACCGAGTCCCAGTTCTTCTCGTCTGCTTCCTGAACGGGACCGAAGTAACCGACGCCGGCATTGTTTACGAGAATCTCGATCGGACCGAGCGATTTTTCCGTTTTGGAGGCTAGAGCGTTGATGTCGCTGGCGCTGGTAACATCCGCCTCGACGGCGAGCACCTCCACGGCTTCGTTCCGCAAGCGGCCGGCAGCGTCGTCCAACTTCTTGGCGTCGCGCGCACAGATCGCAACTCTTGCGCCCATGAGGCCCAGTTTTCGAGCGATTGCAAATCCGATTCCACGGCTTGCGCCTGTGACGAGCGCCGTTTTTCCCGCGAGAACTTTTTCATCCATAATTCGCTCCGGCGAGGCGACAAAAATGCCTCTATTCACCATCTTATCATCGGGGCGTGGACGTCACGACAGGGGTAGGCCCTATTCATCTTTGCAATCCGCGATTGCATTTCACCTTGCGCGTTCGGGATGCTTTTCCCTATAATCCCGAAGATTTTGTTGCGCTCGCGCGTCTCGACGGGTGGCGCGGTCCTAAGTGTCGATGCTCGCCTGATGTAAACTGGTCCAGGAGGCAGGGAAAGAGATGATACGAAAGTGTTTACTCACGAAGGCGATTCTGCTCAGTGCTCTCGTTTGGACCTGCATGCTCGCGCACCCGGTCGCGACCCGCGCGCAACAGGCCCAGGATCAGGCGGCGAAGCCGACCTACACGATCCCCGAATACAACGCATTTCAAGCCGCCAACGCAGAAAAGGACCCGCAGGCGCGGCTCAAGCTGCTGGACGATTTCGTCGCCAAGTTTCCGAACTCCACGCTGAATCCCTACGTGTATCAGCTTTATATCAAGACTTACACCGACCTTAAGAATTATCCCAAAGTAATCGAATACGCCGACAAGGTGATCGCGCTTGGCGACAAAGTGGACGCGGGAGGGAAGCTGCAGGCGCTTCAGGCGCGTTGCCAGGTGTTCCCATACGCGTTCAATCCGAAGGCTCCTGACGCCACCGATCAGCTGAATAAAGAGCGTGACGCAGCCCAGGAAGGCGCGAAACTGCTCGCCGCGTTTCCCAAACCGGCTGGCGCCACGATGACCGACGCGCAATTTGAAGAGCAGAAAAAGCCGGGGATTGCCTTTTTCCAAAATGCTGCCGGATTTGCGTGTTATCAGCTGAAGGATTATCCGTGTGCGATTGCCGCTTTCAAGGCGGTGCTCGCTTTGACGCCCACGGATGCCGTTGCGTCCTATCGGATGGGCGTTGCGTACCTCGAAATGAAGCCGCCGCAGCCGCTGGACGGTTTCTGGGCCTTAGCCCGCGCGATCAATCTGAAGATTCCGGACAGCGACAAGATCAAGGATTATCTGCGCCGCCAGATTCTGGCGTACGAGCAGCCCGGTTGCGATTCACTTGCTGACGCGCAGCTCAACGAACTGCTGCAGCTATCCGCGAATTCGCCCGAGCGTCCCGCGACGTACACGATTCCGAGCGCGGACGATCTAAATAAAATCCGCACTTCCAGCAATATCCTTACCGTTCTCGCCGACCTCAAGGCTGGTGGAGACAAGGCGAAAATGACCTGGCTGGCGTTGTGCGGCGCGGAGTTTCCGGAAGTGGTCGGAAAGCTGATCGACATCACGCCGGGAGCCGATTTCGTCGAATTGAAGCTTTACACGGGCGCGACGCCTGAAGAAATTCAGGCCGCTACGACTGCGAACCTGGATGTGAAAGTGGTTGGCCAGCCGGAAGCTTCGCGGCTTGAGAAAGAGCAGGGCGTTCGCTTCAGCGGCACGCTGGTCGGCTACGATCCTGATCCGAACTTCATGCTGCATTGGGACAAGGCGAAAGTGAACCCTGAGGATATTCCGACGGAAAAGGGCGGGGCTAAGAAGCCAGTCCACAAACCGGCGGCAAAGAAGAACTAACTTCACTACAAAATCTGAAGTGAGAATGGCCGGCTCATCACGAGCCGGTCATTTTTATTTGCGTGGTCTGTTGAACGAGAGAGCATTGCTCGCCAATTAGTCGAGCCGGCGCATGTTTCAAAGCTGAGATCCTTCACTTCGTTCAGGATGACGGCCTTAGAGGATGGGATCGGGGTCTTTCTGGTTGTGCGTTGAACGGCTGGCGACTCCGCTAGCCTCGGTGGCCGTTGCGGCCCACGCGTTCGAGTTTGTACTCGCCTACTTTGCGGCTCAGGGTGTTGCGGTGGATTCCCAGCTCTTTCGCGCAGCGGGATTGATTGCCTTTGCAGCGTTCCAGCACGCGGCGGATGAATTTCTTCTCGAATTCGCCCACTGCCTCTTCGAGCAGGATTCCTCGCTCGACCATCATTCCGACCAGAGATTCCAGTTGATCTTTCACGATTGCACGCTCCGCAATGGTGCTTCGGAATGAGCTCTTCCCTGGGCTCAGTCGAGTGCGTGGCCGGTAACGCGTTGATAGGCTTCTCGGTACTTGTCCGTTGTAGCGGCGACGACATCAGGCGGCAATGCCGGCGCCGGAGGCTGCTTGTTCCAACCGATCGTTTCGAGGTAATCGCGAACGTATTGCTTATCGAATGAAGGCTGCGGCTTGCCGGGCATGTATAGGCTTCCCGGCCAGAATCGGGACGAGTCCGGAGTTAAAGCCTCGTCAATCCAGATGAGTTCGTCGCCAATTAAACCGAATTCGAATTTCGTGTCGGCAATGATAATGCCGCGGACTGAGGCGAACTCGGCTGCGCTCTTGTAGATCGCGAGGCTCGTGTCGCGCAATTTCTCAGCAAGCGGACGGCCGATCCGCGCGACGGTTTCATCGAAGGAAATATTTTCGTCATGACCGGTGGTCGCTTTTGTCGACGGCGTGAAGATCGGTTCGGGGAGGCGGTCGCTCTCGCGCAGGCCTGAGCGCAGCGCAATCCCGCAGACGGCGCCTGTCTTTTGGTAATCTTTCCATCCCGAGCCGGAAATATAGCCTCGCACAACGCATTCAATCGGAACAGGTTCGGTGCGCCGGACCAGCATGGCCCGCCCTTTGAGCGCATCGGCGTAAGGAGCGAGCGCGCCGGTGAAATTGCTGGCGGAAATCACGTGGTTCGGCACGATGCTTGCGAGCTTGTCGAACCAGAAAAGCGATAGTTGTGTGAGTACTCGGCCCTTATCCGGGATTGGCGTAGGAAGTACTACGTCGAAAGCGGACAGCCGATCGGTGGCGACGATCAGGAGTTGATCGCCCAGCTCGTAGATATCGCGCACTTTGCCGCGAGCTCGAAGGTTCAGCCCGGCAAAATCCGTTTGCGAAATCACAGCGCTCATTTGCGGAGAAGCCACAGGATTAATCTTTCCTTACTGAGAGGGCGGTATTCTAGCGCAGAGTCGCGGCTTGTCAACCGCTAAGAGGTACAGGCGGAAGAAATATTTTCCACAGATGAATGTGGTAAAAAAGTTTTGCAATGCGCTGCTTTTTAGGTACTACGCAGCGTTGCTGGCGGCTTTCGGCGTGCTGGCTTGTTCCGCTTCTTCCCATTTCACGGACACGAGCTTGGAGACGCCCGGCTCCTGCATCGTGACGCCGTAGAGCACCGAGCCCATCTCCATGGTTTTGCGGTTGTGCGTCACGACGATGAATTGTGTTTGGCCGCACATATCGGCGAGCATTTTGTTGAAGCGGCCCACGTTGGCTTCGTCGAGCGGGGCGTCCACTTCGTCGAGGATGCAGAACGGGCTTGGCTGGTAGCGGAACACTGCGATGAGCAGCGCGAGCGCCGTGAGCGCTTTTTCGCCGCCTGAGAGCAGCAGGATATTTTGCAGGCGCTTGCCGGGCGGTTGCGCGACGATGTCGATTCCCATTTCGCCGGAGCTGTCCGGTTCGCCGAGCCGCATTTCGCCGTGGCCGCCGCCAAAAAGCGATTGGAAGGCCACCGCGAACTGGCTGTTGATGAAGTTGAAGGCTTCTTCGAATTTCTGGCGCGATACCTGGTCGAGTTCGGTGATTGTGAGCTGCGTGTTCTCGATGGACTGCACGAGATCGTCTCGTTCGCGCCGCATGAAGATCTCGCGCTCTTCGCATTCTTTGAATTCTTCGAGGGCCATCATGTTGACGGGGCCCATCGCCTCGACGCGAGCTTTCATTTCGTTGTAATTCGTCTCAGCTGCGATCAACTCTTCGCCGATCAAGAGCTGGCTTTCCTGCGCCATCAGCTCTTCCGGCTGCGCGTTCAGTTCGGCCACGCAGGTCTGGCGCAGATAGTCGCGGTCCGCGTCATTTCGGGCTTTCTCGATCTGGCGCTGGCTTCGTTCGGAACGCAGCTCGTCGAGCGACTGCCGTTTGCCGCGCAGCGATTCATCGAGTTGGCCGGCGCGAGATCGCGCGTCGTCCCATTCCTTTTCGAGAGATGCTTTCAACTCTTCGGCGCGTACTTTCTCCTTGCGCAAATCTTCCACTTGCACGGAAAGCTGCTCGCACGCAGCCTCGAGGTCGGTCTTTTCCTGAAGTAGCGTGCCGTGCTGCTGGTGCAATGCGATCGTTCGCTCGCCGGCCAGCGCCATCTCCTCCACGAGCCGTTGCTCGGCGGCCTTCGCGCTGGTAAAGCGCTCGGTCATCGTGGCAAGTGCTTCGCGCTGCGCCACCACCTGCTCCTGCAGCGAATGAAAATCGCGGCGCAACTCAGCGAGCCTCTCGGCCGCGCCGGCAGCGTCGGCTTCCGCGTTGGCGCGAGAACGAAGCGCCTCAGCGTGTTCGTTGCGCGCCTGTTCCACGCGATTGCGCGCCGCTTCCGCTTCCTGGTGCAGCCATGCAATCTCTTGCTGCTCAGCGGCTAGCTGCTGCTCCACACGACGGTGCTCCGCGCGCGCCTGATCGCGCGTGTGCATCGCGCCTACGAATGACTTCTCAGCCTCCACATGCTTGGCGTTCGCGTCGGCAACTTCAATTTCTCCTCCCGCGATTGCCATCTCGATGCGCGTCAGTTCCTCCTGCTGCTCCTGAGCTACTCGATCGAGCCGCGCGGCTTCCGCTTCGTGCTGGCGCAATTCGCGCTTCAGAGCGAGCGGCCCCGCATCGCCCTGGCGTCCGCCGGAAACCATCCGCCCGTGATAACAGGTGCCATCGAGCGTGAGGTAATAGCTGTGCGGATTCTCGTGTGCAAGCGTTTCTGCTGCGGCGCCGGTTTCAACGAGGTACGCGGTACGAAGACGCGTGAGGAAATGCTTCGCCGCCGGACCAAGCGGATCGCGGAAATCCACCAATCGATCGAGCCGCGCGATCACGCCCGCAGCCATCGGCAGGGAACCATCCATTTCGGATGTCTGAATGTTCAGCTTGCTGAGCGAATCGACGAAAAAGGTAGCGCGTCCGCCCATCTCGTCGCGCAGCAATGCAACGCCAGCCCGCGCCTGATCGAATGATTCGACGACCACATACTCGAGCTCATCGCGCAGGAATTGTTCGATTGCGCCTTCATACTGTTCCTGCACTTCGGCGTAATCGGCCAGTAAACCAACGGCATGAAACCCCTGCGTCTCAGCTTCGCCGCCTGCATTGAAAAGCTTTTGCACGGCATCAGCCGTATAGGCGCGCTCGCTCAGAATCTGCTCCACCGACGAGTGCCGCGCACGCTCCGCCGCAAGCGCCTCGCGAGTCTGCTTCAGCTGCTGCGCGTTTTCCTGTTGCGCGCCCCGCAGCGCGACAAGCCGAGCCTGCGCATCTCGCGCCGCTGCGCCCGAGTTCCTCAGCGCGCCGCTCCGCTGTCGAATAGAAATCTTCTTCGTTCTTAACGCGCAGCGCCAGCGCAGCCCATTCGATGCCCATCGTCCGCGCCGCTTCGGATCTCTGCTCTTCCGCGGCCGTGTGACGTGCGGCAGCTTCTTCGGCTTGCAGCGATTCGGCCTGCATGCGCGCCGATTCTTCCACCAGCTTTCCGGCCAGCGCGCGCAATTCCGCAATACTCGCTTCGAGCCGTTCCTGTTCCGCGGTGCTGAGTCCGACCTTCTCCGTCGCCTCGCGCAAGCTCGATTCCACCGCGCCAGACTGCTCCCGCAATTGCGTCACCGCATCCCGCTGTGCATTCATGCGCGCCGCCAAATCGGTCGCTTGCCTCTCGGCTTGCTCGATTTCGAGCGTCACGCGCGTCGAACGCGATGCCAGCTGCGCCAGTTGTTCACGGTTAAAAGTAATGCGGTTCTCTGCGCGATCGAGATCGAGCGAAGTTTGCCCCAGCAGGTTGTGCGTCTGGCGCAATTCCGCATCCAGTTCGTACGTGCGCGCGTTCAGCCGTTCCTGTTCAGCTTCGAGCTCGTGCACCGAGCGCGCATCGCGCTCTTCCGCCGCTTCCATATCGCGCAGCAGGTTTTCAAGCCGCGCCGCTTCGATATCGAGATGCTCCGCCTTGCTGGCCAGCACAATTCGCAGCAATCCGCGCATCTGCTCGCGCAACTCGGCATAGCGCCGCGCCTTGGAAGCCTGCCGCTTCAGCGACGCAAGCTGCTTCTCCACTTCCACGAGAATGTCGTTCACGCGCGAAAGATTAATCTTCGACGCTTCGAGCTTCGCCTCCGCCAGCCGCCGCTTCGTCTTGTACATCGTGATGCCGGCAGCTTCTTCGATAATGGCGCGCCGGTCCATCGGCTTCGAATTCAGAATCTGACCGATGCGCCCCTGCTCGATAATCGCGTAGCTGTCGGGGCCCAGGCCCAGGCCCATGAAAAGTTCCTGCACGTCGCGCAAACGCGCCACGCGCCCATTGATCACATATTCGCTCTGCCCGGAGCGATAAAGCCGCCGCCCCACCACCACTTCGCCCGGTTTCAGGTGCATCGCCGGTTTCTCGGCGCCGCGCTTCTTCCAGGGCTTGCCCTTGCCGGCCGGTTCGGACTCGGTGGCCGCAAGTCCCTCACTAGGCGCGCCTGTGTCGGAGGATGTGTCGGAGGAATCGTTTACCGGCGAGGGCATCGTGAGAGTGTCTTCGCTCGGCGCGGAATCTTCAGCGACCGTAAACGGAGCCCCCACGGTGTGGTTTTCCGGCGCAGCCAGCACCTTCGCCACGGCGTCGGCAAGCTCCGGGTCCACAAGCGTCAGCGTAACCTCCGACAGCCCCATCGGCGGCCGCTTAGCGGTCCCGTTGAAGATGCAGTCCGACATCCGCTCGGCCCGCAGCATCTTGTGGCTCTGCTCGCCCAGCACCCAGGAGATCGCGTCCACCACATTCGACTTCCCGCAGCCATTCGGGCCCACAATACACGTGATCCCGCTGCCGCTGAACGTGATAGGCGTCTTCTCGCAGAACGACTTAAAGCCCAGTAATTCGACCTTACGCAGTTTTAGCACCCGTACCCTCGCACAGTTTGCTCCATTAGCCTCATCGGCTGGAGAAGCTTCAGTTTAATCTTCCTCGGGAGGAGTTTTGAGACAACAACGCTGGAAGGGTCGGTATGAATGGCCCTGCCGCCTGGCGCTTCGGATCGGCGGTTACGGGAACAAAAGTTAACACGCGCAGCAAAGCCTGTAAAGCGTGAATCGCGAAATGTTTAACGCCATGGAACTACGCCGCGCCGGCTGTTTGCTTCTGGTAGCGTAGTCTTCAGCCTGCGCCATCGCAAAAACACGCCGCTGGGCACAATTCTTGGCGCTCACGCGCTAGCGTTCTTTGCGACGTTGCATTTTCCGCAGTAGGGGCACGGCATGCCGTGCCCGAAGTCGCTAGGACCTGGATGACGCTATGCATCCACGGCTGTGATCGCGCGGCCCCTCGTACCGCTGGCCTCCGGCCGGCGCCTTTGACTTTCGCTCCTCAGCGCCGCGCCTCACCCCCACCACCCGCCGCCGCGCGAAACACCGCGAAATAAGAAAGCAACCGCCGCCTGAATCCCAACCGCTCATAAAGCTGCACAGCCCGCGTATTCTCCGCCCGCACATGAAGAATAGGAGTTTCACCCCGCCCGCGAATGCGCTCCGCAAGAATCGTCATCAGAAAACCCGCATACCCATGCCCCAAATGCTCAGGATGCGTGCACACCGCGCTAATCTCCGTATAACCGGGAAGCTTCAGCCGCTCGCCAGCCATAGCGACAAGCTTTCCATCCTTGCGTATCCCCAGATACGTCCCCATCTCCCGCGTCCGCGTATCAAACGGCCCAGGCTTCGTCAACGTAGCCAGCTCGACCATCTCCGCCACATCCGCCTCCCGAAGTTCGATGAAATCATACGAGTTTCGATTAGGCTCAAGCCGCGCATCGTCCTCCAGAATCATCTGCAACAAACCGCCGTCGAGCACAATCTCAAGCCCCTCAGGCGCGTCCATCCGCTTCGGAAGAAACAAGCCCAGCCCGCCGCCCGCCGCAAGCAACCCGCGCACCGCCGCGAATCCTTCCGCATTCGGCTCGGGAAACCCACCCAGCGGCGTCACCTCCGGCGGAAACCGCCGCAACACGCCGTAAGTCTCAGCAAAATTCGCCTGGCAAGTCCCCAGCGCATTGAAAATCGGATTATCGAGTGGGTGCATCCGGCTGCTCCAAAGCGCCGCAAACATTCCCGACGCCGTCACTATTGTCGATGCTCTCCACCCGAACTTAGACTCCGCCCGCCCCCTCCCGCTATCCGTTATTTGCGCCCAAATTGGCCCATCGCATGGAAAACAAAAGACGCGGATGGCTCGACAACCAGCGGGGGTACAATGTTCCCGTTTTCGGGATCAAAAAGGAAATTCCAGATAACAGGGAAAGGAAGATCACGCCATGAAAGTGATCCGCCCCCACCGTATCATCGCCGCGGCGCTCGTTGGTGCGCTGGCTTTGGCCGCGCCAGTGCCTCTGCATTGCCAAGACGCACCCAGCACCGATAAGGTTCGCGAAGAGCAAGCTTACACGCTGGGCACCGCGGCTTATCTCTGGGGATTCACGATGAACGAGCTTTACCGCGTACGCTCGGTTCACCTCGCCAAGCCCGGAAATACGGTCAACAGGTTCGATCACCTCCGCGTGCTTATGACGCCCGAACTGGCGCGCAAGGTGGGAGTAGTGCGTGCCAACAGCGCCACGCTCTATTCGGCCGCGTGGCTCGACCTATCAGTCGAGCCGATCATCCTGGAATTCCCAGCTATTGCGGATCGCTACTTTACCTTTAACTACGTCGACTATTTTCAACACAACGAAAATATCAGCAACGTGACCGTTGGCCGCAAAGGCGGGGCATATGCCTTCGTCGGACCGACTGGAAGGGCGCTCTTCCCGACAACATCCATCGCGTCAATGTCGCGTCTGACACCGTCTGGATCATCGGGCGCACCGAGGTCAAAGGGCCGGACGACGTCAAAAACGTCAACACGCTTCAGGACCGCTACAGCCTCACGTCGCTGCGCGAATGGGTGGAAGGCCGCCGCAACACTGAGTGGCCAAAACGCATATCCCCAGTGGCCCGCCTACGAGGCAAGCAACCCGCTGAACTTCTTCGCGCTGCTCAACGAGGGACTGAAGCACAACCCGCCCCAAGGGGTCGATCTCGTCACGCTAGGCCTGTTCGAGACCTTGAACATAGGCCCGAACAAGATATTCGACCCCGCGAAGCTCGATACTGCGACGGCAGCGGGACTCAAGCGGGCGTTGGAGATCGGGCCGCAGATTCTGACCGCGGACTTCAAGGCGAGGGTCGGCAAACTCATCAACGGCTGGCAAATTACAACTGAGTTGGGAAGCTGGCAGACGCCCGACACGGACCAGGTCGATTTTGTCCGTCGGTCGGCCATCGCCAAGGAAGCGCAACCCGGCCAACACTCGTCGGAAGCCATGTTCCCGTTCACGTTCAGCGATTCTGATGGTCAGCCGCTCACCGGCACGAACCGATACGTGTTGCGCTTCGCGAAGGGCAAGCTTCCCCCAGTGAACGCGTTCTGGTCGGTTACGCTGTACGACGCGGAAGGATTCGTAATCGAAAATCCCATTCTGCGCTATCAGATTGGAACCTACGACAACCTCAAGCTCGACCCGGATGGGTCGACGGCCATCTATATCCAGCGAGATAGCCCCGGCAAGGACAAGGGAGGTAACTGGCTGCCGGCGCCCGATGGTCCGTTCAATCTGACAATGCGTCTTTACAACCCCCGTCCCGAAGCAATCACTCTGGACTGGACTCCACCGCCAGTGGAACGCCTGAAGTGAAGCCGGCGAATCAAGTTAAGTTGGCTGATTAGATGACGGGCGGGTGGCTCACCCATTAGATTCGGACTGCTCGTGATCTCCGAAGGCTAGAATGCATTCATCGCCACAAGCATCCTCGATACCCGCTGGTCTTCATAGCGCCATGCCGTACCTGATCTTCGATGGCACGGCGGCGCAAGCGATTGCATTTTATTGCAAAGCTTTTGGGGCCACCGAGCTGCCGGGCAGGCTTACGGATCCAGCCGGAAGAATTCTAGACGCCGGGATCACGATTGGCGACTCGGTTATCCGTGTCGGCGATGAGGCGCCCTGGCGCATTGCGAAGAGCCCCCGGACACTTGGCGGCGCATCGTCATTTGTTCACCTTTACGTTGCCGATGCGGACGCGGTGATTGCGCGGGCTGTGGCTCTCGGCGCGAGAATCCTATTGCCCATCAAAGATCAATTTTACGGAGACCGCGCCGGAAGTATCGCCGATCCATTCGAGCAGGCCTGGACGATCGCCACCCACAAAGAAGATCTATCTCCCGAAGAGCTCAAACGACGGTTTGCTGCTTCTCTGCGCGGTTCATAAGTGCGCGTAAGGGCGGGTACCCACCGGTTCGATGTGGCCCGCCTTAGATTTTAAGGGTGCCCCATCTTTCGCGCTTTTCGAAAGGTGGGGGGTTTTTCCCCGAAGCATGCGGCTTCATTCACTAATCACGTGGTCGGCCCACTCCACCAGCGAAACGTAGATCGGAACCGTGCCCCATTGCGCGTTCCAACTGCTCAAGTCCGCTTCCGTGACCCCACGGGCCCGGGAACAGGCTCCTCAAGAAAATACCGGAATGCCTTTGGCTACCACCTTCGCCATGGTCTCGCTCAGGGGAGGCCATCCGATGGGTTTCACCACATCAACCGTCACCTTGCGCATCAGGTACGTAGCGTCGTGAGTGAGAAATATCTGCACATCATGCCCGGCCTCGGCCAGTGCGAGCCCGTGGGAAAAGGCGAAAGATGCGCGGGTCGGCTCATCGGTTCCCCAGGAACTCCTCATCAAAATGTGCAGTTTCTTCTTGGGCGCTTGAGGTTGCTGAGTCTGCGCCTCACTGGCGGAAGCCGTAATAGCCCCGGCCCCAGCGGCGAGTACGCCAGCAGCTAATTGCGTCGATTTTTCAAGAAAGCTTCGGCGAGTTGCCACATTTCACCTCCCGGAATTGGCAGGACTCTACACGAGCCGGGCCGCTAATTACAAACTGTTATTGGCGTCGCCGGGTCACGAGGATCGGAGAAAACGCACGGTGTAAGGAGTCAGCGCAAGCCCACGCCAATCAGACCCGCAACTAGCGAAAATCCTATTGCCCATCAAGATCCACTCACTGTTTCTTCGCTGGAACCGAAGCAGCGGCCGTCGCGCTCACCACGTTTTCCCGCTCCTGATTGTAGGTACCGAACTTCTTGGCCACCGGCTTCAACGTAGGATAGAACTGCACAAATGTATGCTCCACCGCAGCATGCGCATCGTGACAGGCGAAGCATCCTTCTTTGGCGTTGATCCGTGCAGTCTTGCTGTTCTCATCGAAGGCGAAGTAGCCCCACTTATCCGACAAGCGCGCATCCTTGACCTCGACGGCAATACCCATCAGATCCGTTTGGAAGTGGCCGTCCTTATTGATTGAACCTTTGCTCTGCGCGCTACGCTCCTCGACCACGAACATGGTCTGCTCCGGCCAACGTCCTGAGCCCATAAACTCGCGATAAGCCCACTGCGGCACGAAGACGTTGGTGAACTGAGGATTTCCGCCGGCGCTGTAGGTCATACCGTAGCCTGCCGAGAGAAAGACCCAGGCGCGATAGTTTTCCGGGCGAATCAGATCTTTTGTCCCTGTAAACTCCGGCCGGTCGGTTGTACCCGAGCCCGATGACTGCGTTTTCACCGCCCGAGCCGCAGCCAGCACAGAAAGACACAACGCCGCCGCCATAAACCAAACGCCACTCTTCATGTTCTTCCTCCGCTGCGACCTTATCGCCCAGAAGCTCCTGTAGCTCATCCCCTTCGGACTCACCGCGTGCCTCTTATCCATCTTCATCGCCAAGGGTGCTCACTATGTCGTCTAGCGATATAGTGGTGGGCAAGTCAGCCGCCATGCTTGCAAAAGTGATAAGTCACCGAAGCATCGTGACTTATGACACTCTCCGCCGACTCCCACGTTCCGAAGGATGTCCTATTGTGGGATTGCCCTGTCCGCTAGGGAGCGAGCCCCATTCTATCTTGACAAATGGTTACCAGTAAGCTAACATGGGTCGTGCGAATTATCGACAACTCGACTCGGCGCCCACCGTCAGCCGCCAATCTCATTTCGGCGTTCCTAATCGCAAATGCCGATGCGTCCAGCATCGGCATGCTGAGCGAGTCGAAGGGTCTCCTTCTAATCGCAAATCTGGAATTAGAATTCCGCGTAAGCCCCATAAGAATCAGCGAACTAAAAATTCCTAATCGCAAATTTTCGGCGATTTTGTGTCGCATCTCCGACCTTGTTCAGGCTCGAGCTTCAAGGTTCCAGCTTCGCAGAGTCCGGCCGCCGAAGCGTGGCCACTGGCGTAGGCGGCTAATCGAGAACGCGCGATTAAGATCCCACCTAAGCCCCTTGAAAATCAGCCAACTACAAATTTCTAATCGAGAACGGATGGCTATTTCCCATCTCGCGCCGAGTCCCGCAAAGTCTGGCCTTGCTAGCCACTCGTCACTTGCCTGCCCTGATGCGGCAAAGCCGACGAAGGGTCACTCGCCACTGCCTTCCTCACGCAACGCATTGACTTGCCGAGCACTTACGGCCTAGCATGGCGCCCACGGGAGGTCCGCTTGGAGCCCAGAAGCGTGCCAGGAGTTCGCCGAGTCCTGTTTAGTGTCGCCGTTATTTCTGGCGTTTTTCTTCTTTCGCTGCTCGCCTCACGCCCGCCCTGGTCCAAATCCGCCAAAGCCCCCGAAGCAGAATTCTCCGCGGCTCGCGCTCGCGTGATTCTCGATCGACTTGTAGGTGATGGAG
>CAVOOU010000015.1:0-170002 GCA_963697645.1 uncultured Acidobacteriota bacterium
GGGTTTCGCATCGGAGGAACAGGACGTGAGTGTAGGGTCATAGGTTTCATGGGTTTAGAGATTCCCATTTTCGCACACGGTATTTCAAGGGGGATATTCCTGTATCAATTTACCGTCAGCTCACCAACGCCATATTTGTAGCATCCCTCGGAGCATCCCGATTTGCAAGATGGGCCGGGAGCACTCTATTAACGGATATTCACAACACTACGCTGAGAACGAAATCGCCAGCCTGCCATGAGAGAGTTGTAGCGTAAGTATGCCAGCGTTTTCGCCGATGTCGAATCAGGTCTTTTAGGGCTTGTTACTTCCGGTTATGCCTTTTAGGGGAGTGTGTGCCATCAGAGTATGCGGACCGCCGTAGACAAACTCCTTAGCGACGTTCAGGCCGGCATAGCTTAGCAGAAGATAATTGCCCATCCGAAAGCCGTCGGATGGTTCATACCGCCCGGGGTACCAACCTAGTGCGGCCGTCATGGTGCCTGCATAGGGGGCTACCAGGTTACTGACCGAGAAACGATAGTGTCCGTCGTCGCCGTGGCGAGTCGCAACTGTTGACATCAGAGAGTGAACCAGACGGTGACTGAACCCTGTGCACTCACAACGATAGTAGATTGTGTCTTCACGGAAGACTTCAGCCATGAGGTAGCGTGCCGTCGTCGCGGTGATGTTAATTCCGTAGTTGCTAGCGAAACGTTCGAAGTAGGGGCCCGTACCTCCTCCCCATTCTGGAGGAGTGCCTGACCCGGTGCCGTTGATTCTGTTGCCGGACGCCTGGTTGATACCGGCGGCCACGGCGCTTCCGAGAATCGCATAGGGGCCGAACGAGTCGAAAATGTAGTTCCTAAACTTTTGCGCATTCGATGGCTTTTGATACGTCTGACCTGGCTGGGTGTGGGTCGGAGCCGATGACTGCGCGCTCGGGGTGGACGACGACGCGCCGTTTCCTGAGGATGATTGCGCCTTCGCGAGTGGCGGAAAGGATCCGCAAACGAAAATTGTAAATAAGAATGCCATTACCACTCGCTGCATCTTCATTTCTATTTTCTCCTCATAGATTGGAAAGCACGCTAATTAGCCATTTCGACCGGCGTGTAGCCTACTCTATTTTGGGTTCTTGTTCACACAAATTTCTGTCGGGCTGGCGCCGGGTAGTGTCCTAATTTCAAATCTCAATCTCGAATTGCGGCATTCAACCTGCTACGAATCCATTCGGAAACGGTCTTCTTCGAATTTTTAGCTTTCTTTTCGATAGCATCAAGTTCGTTCGGCGTTACTCGAACACGTAATGTCCCCGCTTTGGCATCTCCTTTGGGCAACGGAGGACGTCCCGCTTTCCTAGCCTTTTGCTTCGGCATTCCTGAACTCCTGGACGATAGAGGCTCGTACAGCCAATAGCGGCGATGTAATGGGGTGCACATGAAGAACTGTGACGTGACGGCGAGGCTGCTTTGGATTATCGGTATCGTGTGCCCACACATAAACCTTTGGCGCTTTTGGATGCCCGATCAACTCAAAGACTTCTACAACCCCCTCCCAAACAGTCCTTCCTTGAAAGACTTCTTTGACAGGAACACTCTCGACATGCTTCGATTCAACGCCATGAAGATTCTTAATCACATTTCGTAATTCGTTGATGTAATTAACGCCTTTCATTATGATTGTGGCTCGATTTCGAAATCAACGACCTGATCTTCAATGATTTTATAAAAACCTTCTGCTGATTCGTCACCCTCAAGATGCTTTGAAATAAAATAACTACAGAGATCGGCTAGTTGTATTCCTACAGAATCCTTTGAATCCCCAAAATACATATCGTCGTGAACACAGGTAAGAATACCCGAATCATAAGAGGGTGGCCTGATCTTGGTTCGCATGTCTCGAAATGATTTCTTAATAGTAGCTCTCGTCGCCTTATCGGAATCATCTGCGATAAACAAAGCAATTTCATTTTTGGCATTACTTTGCAGCCACCGATTTATACCTTTAGCGCACAAACGAAAAGTGACATCCAACGGATTCGCCGAAGCATAATTCTTTGCTTGTAATGACAAAAGATCAACCGCACCCCAAATAACAGGAATGTGAAAAGTTCTTATTATGTTCAGAAGAAAACGAATGATTTTAAAGCGATCTTCCTGCCCTACCTTTTCAAATGCTCCATGGCCGTTGAATAGGTCACATGCGTGAAATTCTTCAAACGACTTTAAACTATCTTCCAATATTTGCTTTTCCACAGATAGTGGCATTAACAATTCAATTTTTTGAAATGAGTCATCTTTGATCGCAACGGCAGATAAAACTTGAAACTTACGGTTTTTGTTATTTGTCCCTGAATCGTCAAAATACGCGAAATACATAAGAACCCCCAACAGCATTGGCGATGCCATTATAGGGGTTGGGCTAGGCCCGAGGGCCGCATTATCAAAATACTTGTCTGAAATCATGCGGCCTCTCGAACCAGATCGGAAACTGTCCAAAAGTCTCGCTCGATTCCAGCGGCCATCGCGGGAGTAGTGCGAAGCGTATTGTGCCGTTTTACAAAATTGTAGTAAGCGAAATGTAATGCTGTCGCTGCCTCAAAGTTTTCTAGCTTCTTGCTGAATGCATAGGTCAAACGAGTCAGTCGGCGCATGTGAAGGCGAGTGGTGCCATTCAATCGTTCGATGTGGCTCGTAGACGCTAGATGCATGTTCGGGAATCCAGAAACACGCCTTTTTTCGGTCGTCACGACTTCCGGCGCACTGAATTTCCGTTCAGCAATGATGGAATCATCATGGGTGTAGGTCTTAATGATTTGCGCGAAATCCACTTCACTTCCAAACGATAGTTCGATGGCATCAACGTATTCGCGGAGTGCGTCACTGGAAATCTGAACGCGATTTGCCATCCGACTCGCCACGTCCGCAACAAACGCATTCGCCGTCGCGCTGTTCCGCTTGCCTACCTGGAACGAAGGAACTATTTTGGTATCAGGGTCAATCGCACAAAACGTCCAAACATCCCCTAGATTCTGGTCATCTTCGGGGCGCAAATGCCGTTCTTTTTTGCCGATAAATCCCCAAATTTCATCGAATTGCAATTGGTGGCAATGAAGATTCTGCATTTTAGCATTCAGCAATTCCGCACACCCGTTGCCCACGCGAACACCCAAGCGCATGATTGTGTCGCGGTGGACGCCCGTAATCCGCTCAATCGAACGAATACTAGAACCCTCGGCCAATGCGCTGATTACCGCTACTTTCTTTTCCATCGGCAGGATGTTTGGCATTTGCGTTCTCCCTATGCCAATTACTGTACCCCAATAATTATCGCTTGTCAAGAGGTATTTGTGTGGTACAGTATTACTATGTTGAAGGTCGCTGCTGGTACGGCTATTGTTGTCATAATCATCGCAATTATAATAAGTTGGCAAGCATATCGCTGCGAAACTCAAAATCAAGAATACCCAGCCACCCCACATACACAACTCCCCACGAATCCGATGCTTGCGGTCGCCAATAGTCCAGATAGCAACGGCCAACAAAAGCAGTCCCCAGACCAAACAAGCTGGACCAAATCCAACTCGAATAGCTATTTCTGCCGCGTGGCGACTCCTACAAACCTTCCAACTATTTACCTCGTTCTGATTGGAATGGGTGGCATTGCTGTAGCCCTTGGTACGCTTAAACTTCTTGAAGCCCAAACTAGTGCCACTGATAAGGCTGCGACGGCCGCCCAAAACAGTATCGCCCTTACGATCAATAAAGAACGAGCGAGGATTCAAATCGAGCCTCTGAATTTCAGGATTCTCGATTCCCTGGATGAATACGAACCGCCGACGCAAGAAATGATATATAGAATTAAATGTATAGGAACAACTCAAGCAACTATATTGGAAAGTCGTGTTTGGGCCGAAGTCAGCCCATCTGAAAACCTCATTTATCCAGAAAATTACAGTCCGATGCCACTCCTGAGAAATTTTGCTCCCACTAATGAGGGAATGGAACTGACCGTACCCTTGCGTAGCGATAATGGGCGTTCCGAATTGCTCGATGAAAGAATTGAGGACAAAAACTTGATCATCAAGTTTTGCGGTCTTATTAAATATCAAGATATTTTTTTCGATGAATATGCTTGGGTATGCAAATTCCGATATATGTGGCTTGCGGAACGCGGCGGTGGCGGCCATTGGATAGAAACTGGAGGTGATGACGAAAACGGCGAAACAAGAGAAAAACTTTCTCCAAAAGGAATTTAGGACACTACCAGGCGCCGCGGTTGGTTGACTTAGCTCATCGTCTCCCCTAACCTTTAGCGTTTATCGAAGTGCCGATTGTCCCGGTTTATGCGTCGCGGATCGGCCTGAAAGAGGACTGCAAGCTCATGTCGGACCTGAAACTGCCCACGCGCGCCGAGGATTTTTCGGAATGGTACAACCAGCTTGTGCTGCGGGCCGAGCTTGCAGACTACGCGCCCGTTCGTGGTTGCATGATTGTGCGGCCTTATGGCTGGGCGCTCTGGGAGAACATCACAGCGGCGCTCGATAGCCGCTTCAAAGCGACCGGACACGTAAACGCTGCGTTTCCATTGCTGATTCCGCGCAGTTTCATTGAAAAAGAAAAATCTCACGTGGCGGGATTTTCGCCCGAGCTTGCGGTGGTAACGCACGGAGGCGGAGAAAAGCTCGATGAGCCTCTGGTAATCCGGCCCACCTCGGAAACGATCATTGGGCATGCCTATGCGAAGTGGATTCAGTCCTATCGCGATCTGCCGATTCTCATCAATCAGTGGAACAGCGTGGTTCGGTGGGAGCTTCGCACCAAGCTTTTCCTGCGCACACTGGAATTCTTCTGGCAGGAGGGCCACACAGCTCACGCTACTTTGGAAGAGGCGGAATTCGAGACGCGGCAGATGGTGGACGTTTACACGGATCTTGCGAGGAATGAAGCCGCGATACCAGTGATTCCCGGACGGAAATCGGAATCTGAAAAGTTCGCGGGTGCGGACGTGACGTATTCTTTGGAAGCAATGATGGGTGACGGCAAGGCACTGCAATTTTGCACGTCGCACAACCTGGGCCAGAATTTCGCCAAGGCATTTGATATACGGTATCTCGATAAGAGAGGCGTTTTGCAGCATTGCTGGACCACGTCCTGGGGGCTTTCGACGCGGACGGTAGGCGCCATCATCATGGTTCACGGCGACGATCAGGGGCTGATCCTACCTCCACGTCTTGCGCCGTTCCAACTCGTCATCGTTCCGATTTACAAGACCGACGAGGAAAAGTCGAGTGTCCTCGAAAATGCTCACAGGCTTCGAAAGGAGCTCATCGACGCGGGCATACGAGTGAAAATGGACGAGCGCGACGGCATGAGCCCGGGTTTCAAATTTAATGATTGGGAGATGCGCGGCGTGCCGTTGAGACTTGAACTTGGCCCCAAGGATGTCGCGAAGGGATCGGTGGTTTTGGCCCGACGTGACCGTCCCGGCAAGGAAGGAAAATCCTTCGTGCCGCAGCAGGGCATTGCGGTCGCGGTCTCGCAGTTGCTCGTTGAGATTCAGAAGGCACTTCACGACCGCGCTCTCGAGTTTCGCAAAGCGCATACCATCGAGCCTGCCGACTATGGCGAATTCAAGAAGGCCGTCGAGACCGGTTTCGCTTTCGCCTGGTGGTGCGGCAGCGCGGAATGCGAAGCGAAGATCAAAGAAGAGACGAAAGCGACGATGCGCTGCATCCCGCTCGAACAGCCCGGCGGGTCTGGCCAGTGCATTCTTTGCGCGAAGCCCGCCCGCGAAAAGGGCATATTCGCACGAGCCTACTAACGAAGCCTAGCCGCCGCTTCAAGCGGTCCTAAGAACCCCCGTTTACTCATCGAAAACAGGCATTCTGACGTTTTATTCTTCCACGCCCGATGAATGCTAACATTCGATTGTCCTCTTATTTCTTTAGGTTTCCGGAGGAAGGGCCATTGAGTCTCGTCACCTCTCGACGATTTGACAATTCGCAACGCGGCGGCAGCGGCGTGAAGTTATTCCTTCTGCTCGCCTTGCTAGGCTCGATGATTTTTGCGGGTGTCAAGATCCTGCCAATCTACGTGAATAACTACCAGATGCAGGACGCCATCGAGAGCGAGGCGCGCTTTGCCATTGGTAATCGGCTGGGTGCCAAGGACATTCGCGATAACGTCTTGAAGAAGGTTAACGAGATTGGCATTCCTGCGGACCAGGACAGCCTGAAGGTGACTGCCAATCCCGGCGCCGTCCAAATATCGCTCGATTATTCGGTTCCCGTCGACTTGCTAGTCTATAAATTCACCCTCGATTTTCATGACCACGCGGACAACCGCTCGATTTAGAATAGGAATCCATACAGTAGGGGGCAGGAAATGCGTTGGCGGCGGCGCGCTGGCTGGAAACCAGCTTTTCGTTTGAGCAATGACCTTTTCACACGTGCTGATAGATGGAAAATAATCGCCGGTTTAGAATTCGAATCGCGCCGGGCTTCTGGACTTCCCGGTACGGTATCGCGCTGCTGTGCATGGCTCTGGCGGTGTTGCTCGCCGGAACCTCGCTCTTCGCTTACTACTACGTTCAATTCGGCCGTCTGATTAACGAACGCCTCACGGGCCAGATTTTTCAGAATACCTCGCGGGTTTATGCTGCTCCAGCCTTGATCTATGTGGGAGAAGCCCTCCATCCCAAGGATTTGGCCACCTATCTTCTCCGCGCCGGATACCAGGAAGCTGAGGTTGCCGGAGCGCCCGGTCTGTATAAGATTTCCGGCACCGCCGTCGAAATTCGGCCTTCGGCCGATTCTTATTTCCACCAGGAAAACGCCCTGCGCGTCAATTTTTCTGCAACTGCAATCACGCGGATTGCGCAGATTTCCAACGGCGTCTCCCGTGAATCTGCCGAGATCGAGCCAGAGCTGATTACGAATCTTTTTGACAGCTCACGAGAAAAGCGCCGGGTCGTTCGCTTTGACGATCTACCGAAAGTGCTCGTGGATGCCGTGATCGCCACGGAGGATAAGCGCTTTTTCGAGCATGGCGGACTCGACTGGGTGCGCGTGATTGGCGCTGCCTTAGCTGACCTCCGCGTAGGGCAGAAAGCGCAGGGGGCCAGCACGATCGACATGCAGGTGGCTCGCAGCTTTTTCTTCACCACCAAGCGAGAGTGGCGGCGCAAGGTGAAAGAAGTCTTAATGGCGATTGAAATCGACCACCGTTTTTCGAAACAACAGGTTTTCGAGCTCTACGCCAATGAGGTCTATCTGGGGAATCGCGGCAGTTTTGCGATTCGAGGTTTTGGCGAAGCTGCGGAAGCTTATTTCGGAAAAGATGTGCGCGACTTGAGGCTCGGCGAAGCCGCATTCCTCGGTGGCATCATCCGCGCACCCAACCATTACGCTACCGCCGAGACCCACATGGACCGCGCCGTCGAAGCGCGCGACCGCGTTCTCACTCAGATGGTCGAAAACAATTACGCCACCGAAGATCAGGCTGCCGCCGCCAAGAAAGTGCCCTTTAAATTCGTCAGCGGCGGCATCGACAGCGGTTCCGCGCCCTACTTCGTGGACATGGTCAAGGATCATCTTCTCGAGAAATTCTCGGAAAATGACCTGCAGAGCCAGAGCTATCGCATCTATACGACTCTCGATCCCAGTTTGCAACGCGCCGCCACAGCTGCCGTGCATCAGGGCATGGAGCAGGTTGATAAGCTTCTCGCCAAGCGGTATGCAATTTGGAAAAAAGCCGGCCAGTCTGTGCCTCACCCGCAGGTGGCGCTCGTCGCGCTTGACCCGAAGACGGGCGAAATCCGCGCCCTGGTCGGCGGACGCAACTACGGCGAAAGCCAGTTGAACCACGCCCTCGCCCATCGCCAGCCCGGCTCTGTGTTCAAGCCCTTCGTCTATGCCGCCGCATTCGATAACGCGGTCAAAGATCTGCAGCCCGTGATTACGCCTGTTACCACCGTGGATGACGTTCCGACAACCTTTCAATTCGACGGCAAAGACTACACGCCTGACAATTTTGGCCAGGAGTTCTACGGCACCGTTACCGTACAAGATGCGCTGATTCATTCGCTGAACGTCGCCACGGTAAAAGTGGCCGAAATGATTGGCTATCAGCGCGTTGTCGAGCTCTCGCGGCAATTGGGGCTCGGTAACAACATCATGGCAACTCCGGCGGTAGCGCTCGGCGCGTATGAAATGACGCCCGTGGATGTCGCCGCTGGTTACACCGCATTTGCGACGAACGGAACCCGCGCCGAACCGCTCTATCTCCGCAGCGTCGTAGGGGGTGACGGCAAAGTGGAGGAATCTGACTCGCCAAAAACGCGCCCGGTTCTCGACCCGCGTGTGGCCTACCTTACGACCAGCTTGATGGAAGACGTGATCAATCGCGGCACAGGCGCCTCCGTTCGCTCGCTTGGATTTACGCCACCAGCGGCCGGGAAAACCGGCACTTCGCATGACGGCTGGTTCGCGGGATTCACCTCCAATCTGCTTTGCGTTGTCTGGATTGGATTCGACGATAACCGCGATCTTGGTCTCTCCGGCAGCCAGACCGCCGCCCCTATCTGGGCTGAATTCATGAAACGTGCCGTCGCGCTCCCGGCCTACGTGAATACCGCTCCATTCGATCCGCCGCCAGGCGTGATTCAGGAAGCAATCGATCCGAAAACGGGCGAACTCGCCACCAACACCTGCCCTCAATCCGAGGAAGAGTATTTCATCGCGGGCACCGAGCCGACCCAGTATTGCGGCGAAAATGATGGGCATCTTGCGCAGTCTACTTCCGGCTCGTGGCTATCACACCTGTTTGGCAAAGGTTCCCCGCAGCCTCCCCCGGCTCCCCATTCGGCGGCGAGCGCGTCCAACAGTCCAAACGCGCCGAAAGCGCACCCAAAGAACGCGCCTAGTACTAGTGAATCACAGCCGGCCGAGGAGCCAGAAAAGAAAAAGGGCTTTCTTGATAAGATTTTTGGTATCTTTGGTGGCAGCAAAAAGCCTGCGGACAGCTCGAAACCCCAACCGTAGGTCGGGCGCGGAAAAAGGAGCAGGGCAATGAGGCGATTCGTCTTCTTTGCCGTTCCGCTGTTGTATGTGTTCGTCCCGTCGCTCGGAGCACAGCAGTCCGCGCCGGCCGCAAGTCAGCCTGCATCTACCCAGTCCGCGTCCACTTCATCCTCGTCCGACATTGTCTACGTCGCTTCTCCCAGGCCCGAGCTCACTCCTCGTCAAGCCGCGGAGCTGAAGGCGGACGTTTTCATGGCGCGCAAGGAATTCAGCGAGGCCACTACTGCATACGAGGCGATTCTCGAAACTGAACCGAAGAACGCACAGCTTCTGAACAAGACTGCGATCGCCTATCAAGAGCTGGGTAGTTTGAACCGTTCCGAGCGCTATTACCACCGGGCGATGAAGGCGGATAAGAATTTCGCCAGTCCCATCAACAATCTCGGCACTGTCGAGTACGAGAAAAAGCACTACAGCAAAGCCATTGCCCTTTACAAAAAGGCTCTGGTGCTGAAGATGGAGACTTCGACCATCTACAGCAATCTGGGCTATGCCTACTTCGCGAACAAACAGTATCCGGAAGCGATGGCCACTTTTGACAAGGCTCTCGCCATTGATCCCGAGCTGTTCGAGCGGAAAAGTGGCTACGGCACCATCATTCAGCAGCGCACGACCACCGATCCCGGCTTGTTCAATTTCTTCGTCGCGAAATCCTATGCCTCGATGGGCGACGCCGAACGCGCCGCGCATTTTTTGAGGCTGGCGCGCGATGATGGATACAAGAACTTCCTCTCTGCGGAAACAGATCCGGCTTTCGCCAAAGTGATCAAAGATGCGCGGGTGCAGGACGTTCTGCACGTGATGCCGTCGTACCAGAGCGACGCGAAGCGCGCCGAGCCGCCCCAGCAAAATTAGGGCTCAGTGCCACACGGCGATTAATGCGGTCGCCTCAGACGGTTCAGCCGGGTAAGGAGGATTCTCATCCTTCGTCCTGCGCCAAAGTTTGTACGAGTTTGTCTCGCGAACCTTCACATCTCCGCGCCCTTCTCTTGCTATAATGGCTTCCTGAAATGCTGTTCCAAAGATTGCGGCGTTATGCTGTGGTTTTCTTCGCGCTCGCCGCACTATCCCTCACCCTAATCCAGTCCGCAGGATCTGTTCCAGCGCCGCCAAACTCCTCTGCCAATGTCGTCGAACTTCGCATCGACGGTGAAATCGAGCCGGTGCTCGCCGAATACATCGTCCGTGGCATCAACGAAGCGAATGCCGACCGCGCCTCCCTGATTCTCATCACCATGAATACACCGGGCGGCCTCGATACCTCGATGCGCGAAATAATTCAGGCCATCCTCGCCTCCAAGGTTCCGGTCTGTACTTACGTTGCGCCCACCGGGTCTCGCGCTGCCTCAGCCGGATTTTTCATTCTGCTTTCCGCCGACGTTGCCGCCATGTCCCCTGGCACAGACACGGGCGCCGCCTCGCCGATTCTGGCGTTCGGCGGCCAGCCGGTGCAGATTGACGACACGCTGCACAAAAAAATCGTTAACGAGGCCACCGCATATCTTCGCAGCTACGTCACGCAACGCGGGCGCAATGCGGAGCTGGCGGCCACTGCCGTCACCGACGCCAAAGCCTTCAGCGAAAAAGAAGCTCTCGACGGCAAGCTCATCGACCTGGTAGCCGCCAACCCGGAAGACCTGCTTACGAAACTAAACGGCCGCACCATCACCCGTCTCGACGGCGCGAAGCTTCAACTGGCCCTCGCACAGCCCGTCGTCACCGCGCACGAAATGACCGCGCGCGAGAAATTCCTCACGCGAATCGTCCAGCCCGATGTGTTTTTTATTCTGCTGATCGTCGGTGTTCTCGGCCTCTATGTTGAGTTTTCGCATCCCGGAATGTTTGCGCCGGGAGTGATCGGTGGTATCGCTCTTGTCCTGGCTCTCTTCGCGATGCACATGCTGCCTGTGAACTTCACGGGCTTGCTGCTGATCATCGTTGCGTTCATATTTTTTGTTCTGGAAGCGAAATTTCCGACGCACGGTGTGCTCGGAGTAGGTGGAGTGATTGCCATGGTGCTCGGCGCGCTCATGCTGATTCGATCGCCGTTCACAGGAATGGGCGTGAGCCTCAGCACTGCTTTGGGTGTTGCCCTGCCGTTCGCGGTCATCATCGTTATTCTGATGCGTCTCGTGCTTCGTTCGCGGAATTGGAAACAAACCACTGGTAAAGAAGAGCTGGTGGGCGAGGAAGCCGAAGTCACCGAAACCGTTGGAACCGGGAACGCCGCCGGAATGGTTTTCGTCCACGGCGAGTTGTGGCGGGCCGCCGCTCCGGCGGGGGTCAGTATTCCCAAGGGCGCGCGCGTGCGCGTCAGAAAAGTGAAAGGGCTTACGCTTGAGGTGGAACCGGCTCACGCACCGCATCCGGCCCATTCGCACGAGACGCTCGAGGGGAGGCAGTAATGGATTTCATGACGGTCGTTTTTGCCATCGGTGTATTGATCTTTCTGATCTGGTTCTTCAATTCTGTATACGTGATCAAGGAATGGGAGCGCGGCGTAGTGCTGCGCCTTGGTCGAATGCTTCCCGAAGCAAAAGGCGCGGGACTCCGACTGGTTTTTTTCCCAATCGACAAGCTCTTCCGCATCTCGTTGCGAATCGAAACGCTCGACGTGCCTCCGCAGGATGTAATCACGCGCGACAACGTCTCCGTAAAGGTAAATGCGGTCTGCTATTTCCGCGTGGTGGACGCGAATCTCGCTCTCTCGCAAGTCCAAAATTACTTGTACGCAACTTCCCAACTGGCGCAAACCACCCTGCGCAGCCTGGTAGGCCAGTTTGAACTGGACTCGATTCTCTCCGAGCGCGAAAAGGTTAACGCCAAGCTGCAACAAATCCTTGACCAGGATACGGAGCCTTGGGGTATCAAGGTAACGAAGGTTGAGGTCAAACAAGTCGATATTCCGGAGAATATGCAGCGCGCCATCGCCAAGCAGGCGGAGGCGGAACGCGAGCGTCGCGCTAAAATTATTCACGCGGAAGGCGAATTCGAAGCCTCGGCGAAGCTGGCGGACGCAGCCGAAGTGCTGGAAAAGCAGCCCGCTGCGATTCAGCTTCGGTATTTGCAGACTTTGACCGAAATCGGCGTCGAGAAAAACACGACGATCGTGTTCCCGCTGCCGGTGGATATTATTTCGCAGTGGGTGCAGGCGGCAGCGACGAAAAAATAGGAGCGTATGGCAGGAAGAGGACAACGCGGAGGCGGAGGCGGCGATAGAGTGCTCGAGAGCCGTCACTTGGTGGGACTTTTCCTCGGAGTCGTCCTGCTCTGCGGCGTTTTCTTTACGCTGGGCTACGTGATGGGACGCAACCAGTTCGGCGGCCCTGTACACGCAGAGGATAAACGAATCCGCGAGACACCGTCGCCCGCTCCGGCCGCAGCGAAATCGAAACAGGCCGATCCCGCGCCATCCTCAGCATCCAGTGATTGGGATTTTTACGGGAAGTCGTCACCAAAGAATCCAGACACGGCCGATGAAACAGCGGCCGGAACCCGCAACGCCGGCAATTCTTCCTCACCTGCGGCGAAAACGAAGCCAGTCGCTTCCACGACGCCTTCGGGCCGCTTCCAGCCACCGAAGATGGGAAAGAGCTCAATCGTCCTGCAGGTTTCCGCTCTCACGCGTCAGAGCGACGCGCTCGCCATGGCAGACGCCATTCAGCAAAAAGGGTTTCCTTCTTTCGTTGTTACTCCCACCACCGACAATTTTTACCGCGTCCAGGTGGGGCCGTATGCGGACGAAAAATCCGCCGACGCTTCCAAGCGCGCTCTCGAACAGGCCGGTTTCAAGTCTATAATTAAACGCTAGATGACATTTAGCCGGCAGACGCGAGTCCTGCTCGCCCTGGGCAGTGGCATTGCCTTGGCGTTGTCCTTTCCCAATTACAATTTGCCGCTGCTTGCCTGGATTTCGATCGGCATGCTCGTCCTCGCTTCGATCGGCGCGCCGCCTCGCGAAGCTCCGCTCTACGGTTTCCTCCACGCTTTCGTTTTCTATCCGATTTGCTTGCCGTGGATTGCCACGGTGATGCGGCAATACGGCAACGTCGATCCGTGGCTTTCCGCTGGGATACTTAGCCTCTTCGGAATCGCGGGAGGAATTATCTGGTCCACGTTTTCAATGAGCGTCGCGTTCGTCGCGCGAAGAAGAGGTGTCGCGCTTGCGTGTGTCCTTGCGCCGTTCTTTTGGGTCACGCTTGAGTTTGCGCGCACCCATCTTCCCTACATCGGCTTCCCGTGGAATCTCACCGGCTATGCCGCGAGCAACAGTCTCGCGCTTCTGCAACTAACGCCCATCACAGGAATCTGGGGACTGTCTTTTCTCATCGCAGCCTACGGCTCGCTTCTGGCCTATGCAGTTCTGGCGCGGAACTCGCAGATCTGGAAGGCTGTTCTTGCTGTCACTGTGGCGTTGATTGCGATTGCCGTAGGTGGACGATATCTGATTCCTCACGAGCAACCCCGATTCGTCGCCCATCTCGTCCAAACAAACTTTCCCCAATCTGAACAGTATCCCTCCGACTGGATGGAGCAACACGCAGGCGATCTCGACCAGCTCGCGCAAATCAGCATCGACGCTGCCAAGAAACAACCCGGCTTGATCGTATGGCCTGAAGTTCCCGCGCCATTCAGCATGCAGGATCCGGCGTTCGCGGCGCGCATGGTGCGTATCGCAAAAGAATCGGGTAGCGATTTTCTCGTTGGCGTTGTTGATTGGCAGAAGAACGCATACGGCGACGCGCAGAATCAATGGTCGGCGTATAACAGCGCCATCCTTCTCGATCCCGCTGGCCGCCGCATCTACGCCTATTACAAGGTCCATCTTGTCCCGTTTGGCGAATACGTGCCCTTGCGCCGATGGCTCACATTCGCCGGCCGTCTCACCGCCGATATTTCGGATTTCACGCGGGGCAAAAGCTATAGCGTGGGAAGTATCCCGATGATCCCCACGTATGTTCCGTCGGCCGGAGCGAAATTCGGCACGTTCATCTGCTACGAAGCCATCTTCCCCGATGAAGTCCGCCACTTCGCTGCCAATGGCGCAGATCTTCTCATCAATCTCTCGAACGACGGTTGGTTCGGCCGCAGCGCGGCTCCCGCACAGCATCTGATGATGGCGCGCGTTCGCGCCATCGAGAATCGCCGCTGGATGCTGCGCGATACGAACAACGGCTTCACCGTCTCCGTCGATCCCTATGGTCGCATCGTCGCGCGCCTTCCCACCGACGTCCGCGGCGAACTCGAAGCTCCCTACGATTTCCGCTCCGACATCACGCCATACGTCCGCTTCGGCGACTGGCTCTGCTGGCTCTCGCTTTTCGCGTCGCTATTGATTCTGGGTATCGCGTTCGCTCGACCCACACATCCTTTGCAAAGCTGACCAGCAAGGATCTCTTTCAGTAGGGGCACGGCATGCCGTGCCCGAATGCCGCACGCCGCAACTTGCCCATATCCACAACACAATTTCGTGACTCATTTTCAATTTTCGATTTTCCTCACTTCTGTGTACGATATCCCCATGCCCGAACATATCGAAGACATCCAACACCGCTACATCGACCTCAAGAAGCGCATGGAGCTCGTGCGGAGCTATCTTTGACGCCCCATCCGCCCGCCAGCAATTAGCCGCACTGGAAGAAAAAGTCAGCGACGCAAATTTCTGGCAGGATCAGGAAAAGGCCCAGGCCGTCCTGCAGCAGCGCAAAGTAATCGAAGACCGCGTCAACGCCGAAGACACGCTCAATCGCAAAATGAGCGACGTCGAAACTTACTTCCACCTCGCCGAAGAAGAAAAAGATGACGCTCAGCGCGCCTCGCTCCTCGAAGACGTGGCCAAAGAAATCGCCGCCGCGGATGCCTACGTTTCCGGCCTCGAAACAAAAACACTTCTCGCCGGCGAAAACGACCGTCTCAACGCGATTGTCACCATCAAGCCCGGCGCTGGCGGCACCGAATCGCAGGACTGGGCCGAAATGCTGCTGCGCATGTACATGCGCTGGTCGGAGCAGAAAGGTTTCCGCGCTTCGCTCGTGGATTCAACTCCCGGCGAAGAAGCGGGCATCAAATCCGCCACGGTGCTCATCGAAGGCGAGAACGCTTACGGTATGCTCGCAGGCGAAAGCGGCGTCCACCGCCTCGTCCGCATCTCTCCCTTCGACCAGGCCGCACGCCGCCACACGTCTTTCGCGTCCGTGTTCGTCATCCCGGAAATTGACGACCAGATCGAAATCAACGTCCGCCCCGAAGATTTGCGCGTCGACACGTTCCGCGCCGGCGGTCACGGCGGCCAGAACGTCAACAAAGTCGAATCCGCTGTCCGCATCACTCATCTCCCGAGCGGCATCGTCGTCCAATGCCAAAATGAGCGAAGCCAGCACAAGAACCGCGAAATCGCCATGAAGATGCTGCGCTCCCAGCTCTACGAACTCGAAATCGAAAAGCGCCGCGAGGATCTGCGCAAGCTCGATGCCTCCAAGCCCGAAATCAGCTTCGGCAGCCAGATCCGCTCCTACACTCTCCAGCCCTACCAGCTCATCAAAGACGTCCGCACCAAAGTCGAGCGAGGCGACGTCGACAAAGTTCTCAACGGCGACCTCGACGAATTCATCCGCGCTTATCTTCTCTACCGCCGCGATCTCGACGCCGCTCCCGCCCGCAAATAGCAACGCTGTGAACGATGGATTGAGTCCAACTATGGATTTAAGGCTTTTCATCTGGCGAACTTACCCGCGGAATTTCGTTGCCTCAAAAGTCCCCCAAACTTCTGCCCCCGAGCAAATTTGCGTTCCGTTTGCCTCGCATTTTAATCCGTTAAATCCCCATTCACCTTTGCTTTAACCCATTTCCCTGCATCGCGTTGACACCCCCCTACCTGCATGCTACCGTCGATGTTCGTGGGTTTCGCGTTTGCTAGCTAAATACGGCCCCGCATTTGCTTTCCATTCCTTGGGAGGATACTGTTTTGGCGCATGCCGATGAGAAGTTCCTATTTACCTCGGAGTCTGTAACCGAGGGTCACCCCGATAAAATTGCCGACCAGATTTCCGACGCCGTCCTCGACGCCGTCATGAAAGACGACCCGATGGGTCGCGTTGCCTGCGAAACCCTCGTCACCACCGGTCTGGTAGTCGTCGCTGGCGAAATCACCACCAAGACCTATGTCGATTTCTCCGACCTCTCGCGCGAAGTCATCAAGGACGTCGGCTACACCCGCGCCAAATATGGCTTCGACTCCGAAACCTGCGGCGTCATCTGCGCCATCAAGAAGCAGTCCGACGATATCGCCATGGGTGTCGATACCGGCGGCGCCGGCGACCAGGGCTTGATGTTCGGCTTTGCCTGCGACGAAACTCCCGAGCTGATGCCCATGCCCATCCAACTCGCGCATCAACTCACCAAGCGCCTCGCCGATGTTCGCAAGTCCGGCAAAATTGATTTCCTCCGGCCCGATGGCAAATCCCAAGTCACAGTCGAGTACATCGAAGGCCGCCCCGCGCGCGTCGATACCGCCGTCATCTCCACGCAGCACAGCGAAAAAGTTTCCCAACGCGATTTGACCGACGCGATTCTCAACGAAGTGATCAAGCCGGTAATTCCCGCCGAGATGCTCGACAGCAAAACAAAATTCCACATCAATCCCACCGGCCGCTTCGTCATCGGCGGCCCCATGGGCGACGCCGGCCTCACCGGCCGCAAAATCATCGTCGACACGTACGGCGGCTACAGCCGTCACGGCGGCGGCGCTCTCTCCGGAAAAGATCCAACCAAGGTCGATCGCTCCGCCTGCTACATGGCGCGTTACGTCGCGAAGAACATCGTCGCGGCAGGCCTCGCCACGAAAGTCGAAGTGCAGCTTGCCTACGCGATCGGCGTCGCCGAGCCCGTTTCCGTCATGACGGACACCTTCGGCACCGGCGTAATCCCGGATTCGCAAATCACCGAACTAATTCGCGCGAATTTCAAGCTAACGCCGAAGGGCATCATCGAAACGCTCGATCTTCGCCGGCCGATCTATCGTCCGACCGCCGCCTACGGCCACTTCGGCCGCACCGGCCCCGGCTTCACCTGGGAAAAAACGGACAAAGCCGACGCCATTCGCAAGGAAGCCGGCTCACGCGGCGCAGTAGCCGTCTCGCGCCGTAAAGTGCACGTGCGCTGCCAAATGGTCACTTGTCATTCCGAGCGCAGCGAGCGAATCTGCAGTTTGTAGCGCCGGTCATTAGACCGGCAGCCTTTGATCTCGAATTTCGGCGTCTACTTCAAAAGGGGAGTCTCCGTGGAAACAGTCACAAAACTGAATGGCGACGTAAAAGACATCGCTCTCGCAGACGACGGAAAGCGCAAAATCCAATGGGCCAATCAGCACATGCCCGTCCTGCAGCTAATCCGCAAGCAATTCATAAAAGACCAGCCCCTCAAGGGCATCCGCGTCTCCGCCTGCCTGCACGTCACCAGCGAGACCGCAAATCTAGCCATCACGCTTCGCGACGGCGGCGCCGATGTCGTTCTCTGCGCCTCGAATCCGCTCTCGACGCAGGATGACGTCGCCTCATCCCTCGTTCGCGATTACAACATCCCCACATACGCCATCAAGGGTGAGGACAACGCCACCTACTACTCGCACATCTCCGCCGCTCTCGACCACAAACCGCAATTCACCATGGACGACGGCGCCGATCTAGTCACCCAGCTCCTCACCAAGCGCACAGATTTACTCAACGGCGTAATCGGCGGCACCGAAGAAACCACCACCGGCGTAATCCGCCTCCGCGCCATGGCCAAAGACGGCACCCTGAAATTCCCGATCATCGCCGTCAATGACGCGCTCACGAAGCACTTCTTCGACAATCGCTACGGCACCGGCCAGTCCACGCTCGACGGCATCATTCGCGCCACGAATCTCCTTCTCGCCGGCCTCAAAGTAGTCGTCGCAGGCTACGGCTGGTGCGGACGCGGCGTCGCCATGCGCGCCAAGGGTCACGGCGCAGACGTCATCATCACCGAAGTGAATCCCACGAAAGCCATCGAAGCCGTGATGGACGGCTTCCGCGTGATGCCCATGAACGAAGCCGCGAAAGTCGGCGACGTCTTCGTCACCGTCACCGGCAACAAGAACGTCATCGCCCACGATCACTTCGAGAAAATGAAAGACGGCGCCGTGGTCAGCAATTCCGGCCACTTCAACGTCGAAATCGACATCCCCGCGCTCGAAAAACTTTCCAGCGGCAAGAAGCCGGCCCGTCCCTTCGTCGACGAGTACACCATGAAAGACGGCCGCCGCATCTATCTCCTCGGCGATGGCCGCCTCATCAACCTCGCCTCCGCCGAAGGCCACCCCGCGTCCGTGATGGACATGAGCTTCGCCAATCAAGCCCTGGCCGCCGAATACATGGTCAAGAACGCCAAGGACCTCAAGCCTCAGGTCTACCCGGTTCCCGAGCACCTCGACCAGCAAATCGCCAAGCTAAAGCTCGAATCCATGGGCTTCCAAATCGACAAGCTAACGCCCGAGCAAGAGCACTACCTGGCCTCTTGGTCCGAAGGCACCTAGTCTCGTTCGCAAATAATCGACAGTACGGCACGGCAACGCCGTGTCCGCTGTCATCCCGAGCGCAGTCCCGCGCGTCTTTGTTTCCTTCGCGAAGCGCGAATCTTGCGTCCCGGTTGTGTCTGCGGGGCGAAGGCGCGGGACGGAGTCGAGGGATCTCTCCCGTCTCGTTTCCGGCTCCGCTGTACACGGGTAGCCACGACGCCGTCCTCGTCGCGGGCCTCACCGCCTTCTGTAGCGCCGGTCTTCAGACCGGCAGGGTTTTGCCTCTCGCCTTCCCATCTGAAATTTCCAATTTCCAATTTCAAATTGCCTTACACTACCCCGCGCCGGCAACCAGCACGGCCAGAGGCTACCCATGAAACTCGCCCGCATCTCTTTGTTCTTAATCCTAATCGCAGCAATGTCCCTCACCACCCGCACCCACACCGCCTCAATGCCGCCCCCACCCCCACCTCCGAACTTCATCCTACTCGCCCACAGCGGCGCCGGCGACATAAGCAAAGCCCCACCCGAATTCATCGAATCCCGTCGCGCTGCCATGATCGTCGCAATTAAAAAGGGTTACGCCATCCTCGCCGCAGGCGGCACAAGCCTCGACGCCGTCGAATCCACAATCCGCTCCATGGAAGACGCCGGCCTATTCGATTCCGGCCGCGGCGCCTACTACACCCGCGACGGCATCCCCGAAATGGACGCCGCCATCATGGACGGTAAAACTCTCGCCGCCGGTTCGGTCGCCGCCCTGCAACACATCGCCAATCCCATCCATCTGGCGCGCCTCGTAATGGAAAAGACGCCGCACGTGATGCTAGTCGGCACCGGCGCAGAGCGCTTCGCCGAATCGCAAGGCATCGAACTCGTCTCGCCTTACTACTTCTACAACGAACACCTCTGGCAGCAGTATCAGCGCGCAAAAGAAAAAGCAGACGAAGACAAAAAGAAATCCTCCGCGATACCCGCCGATCCTATGCGCGAACACGGCACAGTAGGTGTCGTCGCCCTCGACCAGCACGGCAACCTCGCAGCCGGCACCTCCACCGGCGGCACCACCTACAAAATGCCCGGCCGCGTCGGCGATTCGCCCATCATCGGCGCTGGCACCTACGCCAACAACGAAAGCTGCGCCGTCTCCGGCACAGGCGTCGGCGAATTCTTCATGCGCAATATCGTCGCAGCCGATATCTGCGAACGCGTCCGCTACCTCCACGTCCCGCTCGAGCAGGCAGCCAACGACGTAGTCATGAAGGAGCTAGTCGAACAAAACGGCGAAGGCGGCGTAATCGCCCTCGACCACCAGGGCAACGTCGCCACCCCATTCAACACCACCGGCATGATCACCGGCACCGCCCGCCCCGACGGCAAAATCGAAATGAAAGGCTGGAGCAAAACCGCCACCCCAATCTTCGTCCCAGCCACCCAGTAATCAAAATTAGCTGGCGATCGGTCGGGTAGCCACGCCGCCGCCGTCCTCGTCGTGGGTCTTTCATGTTTCTCGCTGCTGTCATCCTGAGCGAAGTCCCGCGCGTCTTTGCTTCCTTCGCGAAGCGAAGGCGCGGGACGCAGTCGAAGGCTCTCTCTTCGCTTTAAGTGGGACAGGCATTCCTCCTGTCCTCTGCCGCTCACCACCGCCACAACATGCAAACAACAAAATCGTAAGAATCCCCCAAGCCAGAATTCACCCAGCACGCCCACGTCACTCTGCTTCAAGTGGGACAGGCACTCCTGCCTGTCCTCTGCCGCTCAACGAATCCAACAATGTGCACACAACAAACTCGTCAGAACTTCCGTGAGCCAGAATCCACCCAGCACGTCCCTGTCACTCCAACCACACAACTACCCGTCATCCTTCGCAAAGCGAAGGATCCCAACGTAGCACTCTCCACACGCCCTCCAGCCCTCCCACTCCAAAACCCACTCTGCTATATTTCCTACCGTGACGACAATCACCACAACTCTCAGAATCGCTCTGCTGATCGCTGTCGCCTCCGCCTCTCTCCAAAATCACCACAAACCAAAATCCACCCAACCCGCCATCACCGACCCGGATTTGGTCTTCACCGGAGAAATCGAACGAGGCAAAACCTATATCCACGACATCGGCCACGATCTCCAATTTCGCCTCGACGTATCTCCCGAAGGCGATTACGCCGGCTGGGACATAAGCATCACGCCAAAAACGCAACCCAGCGACGGTCCCATCGAGCTCTCGGCTATCGCGACGCCCCCTTATCACAATTTCAATGAGCGCTACCTCGAAACCACCTACAATTTCTCCGCCCAGGAAATTCTGGAAATGACTCCGCGGCGTTTCAATTTTGTCATGTCCATTGACGACGAGCACCGCGCCGAAGAAGTCGTCAACGCCATGCTCTACCCCAACTCCGTATCCGACGACGACAAACAGCGCATCGCCATGAGTTCGTCCAACATCCAGCTGGGCACCGGCGAATTTTCCATCCAGAGATCTCGTGTCACCTCTTTAAAAGATCCCCTCTATCCAGGCTCGATCGAATACATCAAGTTCGAAGTAAAACTAAAATTTCCCCCGGGATTAACAATGGCCCAGGTTCTTGCGCCAGTCGAAACCCCTCCCAAGTAGCACGGTTGGGTCTTAGCCCCAAGACCAACCTGTCATCCCGCTTGCCTGAGGAACGAAGGGAGGGAGGCGCGCGTGCCTCTGTTTGCATCGCAAAGCGCGAATCGTGCGTCCCGGCTGCATCCGCGGGGCGATGGCGCCCGTCGCAGTCGAGGGATCTGCGTTTCCTCCCATCTGAAATGTAAAATTTTCAATTTGAGATCTTCTTCCGCCTCACGCCGAAGCCGGCGCGCATAAATACCCAACAAATTCATCCACCGCCCGATATCCCACACGCTGGTACACCGGCCGCCCCAGCTCCGTCGCATGCAGCACACTCTCTGTCACGCCATATTCTCTTTTCATCATGTCGTCCATATGACGCAAAATCGTCTCCGCATATCCACGCCCCCGAAATTCCTCAAGCGTCGCCATCCATCCGACATAGAAAGACCCATTTACATACGAAGCTGATCCCGCCGCAACCGCCTGTCCATCGGCATAGATCAAGAATCCGTGATTCGGTGGCTCCCAAAGCGCCGCAGAAGTCATCGGTTCAATTTCCTCTTCTGGCATCCCGTGACACACCACATTCAACCGCGCGATCTCCTCCGCCATCTTTTCTCCGCGCACTTCCCGCAAATCCACTTTGGCTCCCGAATGCTTCGGCGCGAGCAGGCCATCCGCCACCATTCCCGGCATGCGGACCACGGGCTCCAAACCAGGCGGCACTTGCAAGCGATCCGACCGAGCCATCAACAACCCCGGAATGCCGCGAGGTGCAAGAATCTCCGCAAAATCTGCCATCAACCCTTCAAATTCCTCGCACCTGATCGCCCGCGTCGGATACGCGCAGTTAAATAGCGAGATCGGTATCCCCGCGCAGGCAAATCGCAAATCTGGATGCGATGCGTCAAACCACGTCGGAAAACGCTCGGCATAACCTTTCCATGCCTCATAAAGAATGTCGCTGGTATCGGTAATCATCCGCGGATTATATGTTTGGCGAGCGCCTATGAAAGCCACAATCCGGATGAGTGGTCTCGGCAAACCATTGCCCCGTTACCTACGGTGCTTCAGAATCGGCTTGACGCATCGTTACTTGTTTGTTAATATGGCAGGTGTGATGAGATATAAGGACTTACGGCCGGAAAGATGACCGAGGATCAAGACGTCCCACGATTCTCAGCCCACGCTCTCAGCAGCGTGGGCGAACCAAAACTCACTCCCGCCTCCCAGTTTCTAATCGCAAATCTGGAATTAGAATTCAGTCCAAGTCATAGCAAACAAAGCCCACTAACTTTTTCTAATCGCAAATTTTTGACGGTTTTTAATCCCGAAATTCGCTCCGCAGCGCCGATCGTAGCCCATTTGACACATCAGCGGCCCCGGACTAGTATCGTTCGCTCGCTGCGCTGCCGATTTCTCGTCAGAGGTCACTCGTAATGCAAGACTGGGCAATTCGCGCCATCGATACCGCCAAGCGCCGCGGCGCCTCCTACGCCGACGCGCGCGTGATGGACATCCGCCAGCGCGACATCTCGACGAAAAACGGCGAAGTGGGCACCCTCGTCGAGTCCGAATCGCTCGGAATCGGCATCCGTGTAATCGCGTCGGGCGCGTGGGGATTTGCATCCACTGACCGGCTCACCCACGAAGGAATCGACTCTTGCGCCGCAGAAGCTGTCGCTATAGCCAAAGCGTCCGCGCTCGCGAAGCATGCGGACGTCGCGCTCGCCCCGGAGAACGCCTACGTCGATACCTGGCAAAATCCATTCGTGAAAGATCCGTTCCGCGTTCCCGTCGAGCGCCAAATCGAAGTGCTTCTCGCCGCCGACAAGGAAATGCGCCGCGTGAAGGGCGTCACGCTCGCCGAAGGCTCGATGACGTTTCGCAAAATCGACCAGCTCTTCGTCTCGACGATCGGCTCCGTGATTCACCAGATCAAAATGCAGTCGGGTGCCGGAATCGTCGCCACCAGTTTCGCAGGCAGCGAAATTCAGAAGCGCTCGTATCCCAATAGCTTCGGCGGCCAGCACGCCCTCGAAGGCTACGAGCTGATCGAAGCGCTAGACCTGGTCGGCAACGCTGGTCGCACCGGCGAAGAAGCGGTCGCGCTTCACTCCGCCGCGCAGTGCCCGGAGAAACACCGGCACGATCATCCTCGGCGGCTCGCAACTCGGCCTTCAAATTCACGAATCGATTGGCCATCCCATCGAACTCGATCGCGTCCTCGGTCAGGAAGCCAATTTCGCGGGAATGAGTTTTCTCACCGTCGACAAATTGCGAAAATTGAAATACGGCTCAGACATCGTAAACGTCGTCGCCGACGCTCGCCTCGCGCACGGGCCCGGTCTCGGCACGTTTGCCTACGACGATGAAGGCGTCCCCGCGCAGTGCACGCCGATTATTACCGAATGGCCTATTCACCGGTTACCTGAGCAATCGCGAAACGGCTTCCGCCATCGGGGAAGATCGCTCCAACGGTACGATGCGAACGGAAAGCTGGAACCGCCTGCCGATCATTCGCATGACGAATATCAGCATCAATCCCGGCACATGGAAGTATGACGATTTGATTGCCGACACAGACGACGCAATTCTGATGGACACGAATCGCTCCTGGTCCATCGACGACCGCCGCTATCATTTTCAGTTTTCGACCGAAATTGGCTGGGAAATCAAAGGCGGCAAAAAAGGCCGCATGATCAAAAATCCCAGCTACAGCGGCATCACCACCGAGTTCTGGAATAGCTGCGACGCAATCTGCTCCCGCGACGATTGGACGCTCTGGGGCACCCCCAACTGCGGAAAAGGCCAGCCCATGCAAACCATGGGCACAGGCCACGGCGCCTCACCCGCCCGATTCCGCAACATCAAAATCGGAGTGGCCTTCGCCAAATGACCACGACTCGTGAACAAGAGATCACTGAATGCCGAGGCACCACGAGCGCCCGTGCTGGTTTCGACCGCCGGCTTAGTCGCGGTCATCCCGAGCGTAGCGAGGGATCTGCAGTTTCTGAGCAACGCCGCTCTTTCGCAAGACGCAGCAGTTTCGCACAGTAGGGGCACGGCATGCCGTGCCCGCTCGCGCCACCCGCTCAACTTGGCCATCGAATTAAATTTTGCGAACGCCCTCTTAGCATTTGTCATCCTGCCTGCCCTGAGGAACGAAGGGAGCGCAGCGCGCCGCTTGCGTCCCGGATGTAGTTGCGGGGCGAAGGATCTCAGCTGCCAATGAAGCGCACCGCAAAAAAATCGCTCTCGGGCCGGATTCGACGCGCCGAAACCAACGCGCCCTCCGAACCGCTCCTCACCGCGTCGGAACTCAAAGCCGTCGCCGAGCGCATCATGAAGTTCAGCGAAGCCGACGAAACCGAAGTCGAAATTGACGTCACGACGGACGCGCTCACCCGCTTCGCCAACAACATCATCCATCAGAACGTAGCCGAGCAGGTGCTTCACATCTCCGTCCGCGCCGTGATGGATGGCCGCACTGCCCGAGCCACAACCAACAAGACCGACGAAGACTCACTTCGGCGCGTAATGGCGGCGGCGGAGAAACTCGCGCTGCATCAGCCAAAAATTCCAGGCCTTCTACCCATGCTTGGCCCGCAAAAAATTCCCAAAGTGCAGCGCTTTTTCGCGGCAACCGCCGAGGCGACGCCTCAAGATCGCGCGCGCGCCGTCACTCGCGTCTGCAAACTCGCAGAAAAGAACAAGCAGACCGCGGCAGGAATTTTCTCCAGTGGTGCGATGCAAACAATCCTCGCAAATTCAAAAGGTCTTTTCGCGCACCACGAACAAACGCGCTCGGAATTCTCAGTCACAATCCTCGAACCGAATTCCTCAGGCTGGGCAAAAGCAAATTCGGCAGACATTCGCGAACTCGATCCCGACCGCCTCGCCGAACGCGCCAGCCGCAAAGCATCCGAGTCGCGGGAGCCGCGCGAGCTTGCACCCGGCCATTACACCGACGATCCTCGAACCCTCCGCCGTCCTCGATCTCGTCGGTTTTCTGTTTTACGACTTTTCGGGAACTTCAGTGATGGACAAACGTTCCTGTTTCAACGACCGCATGGGCAAGAAAGTTTTCGGCGACAACATCACGCTCTGGGACGATGTGTACCATCCATTCCAATTAGGCGCGCCTTACGACGGCGAAGGTGTTCCGCGGCAGAAGGTTCTGCTGGTGGATCGCGGCACTCCGAAAAATCTCGTCTATTCCCGCGCCACAGCAAAGAAAATGAAAAAGAAGCCCACCGGCCACGGCTTCGGCCTGCCGAATGAATATGGCGAAGCGCCGATGAATCTGGTTTTCAGTGGCGGCGACAAGTCTCTCGACGAAATGATTCGCACCACGGAGCGCGGAATCTTGGTAACGCGCCTCTGGTACATCCGCGAGGTGGATCCCTACGAAAAGGTTCTCACCGGCATGACGCGCGATGGAACGTTCCTCGTCGAAAACGGCCGCGTCGCCGGCGGCATCCGAAATTTCCGCTTCAACCAGAATATTCTCGAAATGCTTTCGAACGTCGAGATGCTGGGCCCTGCCGTGCGCGCCGCCGGAGAAGAATCTTTCGAGATGGTCGTGCCCGCGATGAAGGTCAATAACTTCCATTTCAGCGAAGTCACAAAATTCTGAGTCTCAAATTATTGCAATCAAGCGCTTTGTTAAAATTGTGAAAATTTCCGCCGTTTGACTTGACAAGCGCCGTGCACGGCACAAGACTTGTGTCCTCCGGCCCGGTCCCCCTCATTCGAGGGGCCTCAGAAAAAACCTACAGGAGATAGCCATGGCAAATTTGACCTACCGCGATAACAACGTATTTCAAAATCTCTTCGATTTTCGGCGCGACTTCGACCATATTTTCAACCGCTTCTTGAGTAGCGGCTTGCAAACTGGTCAAGAACAGCAGAGAGGCAGCATGTCGATGGCGGCGTTCGCTCCCGCCGTCGATGCGTTCGTCGACAGAGACGGGAAGAGATTCGTCGCGCATGTCGCTCTACCGGGCGTCGATCCCAAGGACGTAGACATTTCGGTGCAGGGCAACATGCTCACGATCAGCGGAGAGCGCAGCGTATCCGACGAGCGGCGGGAAGCGGACACCGTTTACAACGAACTCATCTACGGAGCGTTCGAGCGCACCTTGTCTCTGCCGGAGGGCGTCGATACACAGAAAATCACAGCAGACTACCGCAATGGCGTGCTCGAAATTACCGCGCCGATTTCAGCGGCGGCTCTGCCGCGGCGAATCGAAGTCACGAGCGGCAGCCAGCAGAAGCAGATGGCAGCAGGCTCCAGAGGTTAACGGCAGAAAAACCCACGCAAGTGAAAAGACCAAAGCCCGGAGCCGAAAGGCTCTGGGCTTTTGTTTTCCGGGCGGGCTTCAGTGCGGCGCTTCGGGCGCGCGGGCTGGGCGCTCAAAGTATTTCCACTTGTCGAGATCCGCGCGCACTGCGACGTCAAAGAATCCGACCATCATTTCGTCGTAGGTCTGATCGCCCCAGCGCACGGCGGCCATGGGATCGGGATTGTGCGGATTGGAATTTGAGTTGTCGTACCACGCGACGGCTTGCAACTCTGTGCCTGCGGCGAGCGGCAGCGGCTGAGCAAGCTGATAGCTAAATTGCCAGTAAAAATCCCAGTTGACGCGCAGCAGTGGCTCGATGGTTCCGTCCTTGTGCACGATGTTGTACTCGAAACGTTTTCCACGCAGGTGCATGTGCGGAAGGAAGCTGAGCAGCGTCGCATCGTTCGGCAGCGTGCCGCGCGCTTCCACGCGGAAATTATCAGCGCCGGGCGGTATCACGAAGTGATCGTTCGTTAGCTGCAGCGTAAGGACGCGTTGCTGCGGTGGCTGCTTCGCGAAGATCAATCCAATCTCGGTCTGATCCGTCGCTGCGTGTCCGCGTGCCATGTAATGCATTTGGAAGACGAGATCCGAGCCTGCCGGTACGAGCTTGGCCATTCCATCGGGCCAGCGGTCCGGCGAACTTCCCGGCGCATAGACGAGCAGGATATCGGCGTCGGTCCAGAGCGCGTCGCGCTTTGCTTTGTCATCAGCCATGTCCGCGGCGGTGAAGGGAACTCCGACGGGCGCGTGCTCGAGCCATTTCGATCCGGGCGGCCGGACGTAGACAACGGCGTGATGGACACTTTCGCGGCTTGACGGGCGAATCTCGGAGAGCTGAATCCATTTTGCTTCGGTGAAGTTGGTGTGCACGATTTCGTAGGTGTATTCGATATCGCCTTTTGGGGGAAGCGCGACTGGCTTCGTCATCTTCACGATTGCATCGGGTTGCGGAATGTTCCAGCCATTGGTCCATACGCGTGGAGGCGGAGCATCGTGCGGATCGCCTGCGGGAGCTTTCGCTTTCGACCATGCGCCGAGAATTGCAATCTCCTGTGCGGTGAGCGACGGGTCGTTAGCAAAATGGCCGATGGCGCGATCGGCGAACCATGGTGGCATTTTCCGGCTCGCGGTGATGAAAGCGATCGAGCGAGCTTCGGTCTGCGCTTCTTCATAGGTCATCAATGGCAGCGGGCCGATTTCGCCCGGGCGGTGGCAGCTTTGGCAACGCTGCTGAAGAATCGGCAGCACATCGCGGTAGAAAGTTGGCGTGCTTTCGGATTGATTCGCTGCGGAGACATGCACGGTTTGGTGCCATATTGCAAACGCCGTAGCGGCGAGAACTGCGAGGATCAGGACTTGAAAGTAGCAGCGGCGCATGAGCACAGGAGGTTTAGTTACGCACTCAGGCGGCTTGGTTGCAAGGGCGAAGGAATCTCGCTACCGCTTCGCGAATTGAAGACTCAAGATAGCGCGGGAAATCACGTTCTCTTGAATCTGGACGAGATCGGACTCGGCGGCCGTCATTCCAAAGATTGTGTAGAGATGCGCATCGTGCTGGAAGAAGACTGCGACACCGGACCAATCGTGCTGGTCTACACTGACGCGGAAACGCTTTTCCACCGCGGGTTCGCCGGAGACGACGATTTTCTTCTCGCCGAGGGCACGGAAATTGTCGAGGGTGCTTCGCAGGTGACGATCGGTCGCGTCTATATCGCTCGCAAAGGATTTCTCAATCGGCTGCCGACCGATGAGCAAATAAGTGGTTTGGTCGGAGGTGCCAAGCGCCGTGATCGCGCCGGGCAGCACGGAACGCGCGCCCTCGACCAATTGCCATGTGGGAGGCTTGTACATTTGAAAGCCATAGGTTTCGTTGGCGTAGAGATTGCCGGTCACGCGCTCACGCATTGATTCGGGCGGAGCGAGCGCGGCGGGTGCAGCGGGAGGCTGAGCAGCCGCAGCGGTTGGTGTTGGAGCCTTAGGCGGTGCGGAATTTGCGGGCGCAGTTGTCGTCGCAGCCTTAGGTGTTGCCGTCGGGGCGCCGGCAGCGGGCGAAGTATTGGACGAAGGAGCTTTGGGATCTGAAGTGTTGGGAACAGTGACCGGCGCAGCGGTTGGTGGCGTCGACGGAGTCGTATTGTATTTCTTGTACGAATTCACGGTCGGCGCGGGAGGCGCCGGTTTCTCGACAGATGGATCGGGCTTCTTTTCGGCGTCGAGCTTTTTTGCCGATTCCGTGATGCTGATGGAGAGAACTTGATCCTTCTGGACGACTGCGAATCCGTAGTTCGTTTTTACTTTGAATGAATTTTCTTCGAAGCCGACAATCGTGCCGACGATCTTGGTTCCGTCTTTCAGCTTCAGTTCGTCACCATGCGCCGCGCGCGGTGACATCATGACCAGCGTTGCGAGCAGCATTGGGAATGGTGAAGTTCTCTTCATCATCTGAGTATCGCGCCGCTAAGAGTGGGCGGCAAGCTGTGGCTGCGCGGAAGTGCTGCGTTAGTCAGGGTGTAAAGCGGCGGCAGCTACTTCTTGTGACGTTTAGCGGAACCTGCTGCCTTGGTTTTTGTTTTTGTTGTGGTGTTTGTTTTATTTTGAGGCGCGATTTTGATCAGCTCGATCTGAAGCTGTTGCATCGCCGCTTCGAGGGCGCGAAATTGAGCATCGGCTCCGTTCAGATTGCGGCTGCGGCCCATTGCTTCGAGGTTTTTGGCAGCGGTGACGGCGGTTTGGGCGCCAAAGATTGCTACGGAGCCTTTCAGGGCGTGCGCGGCGGTATCGAGTTTAGCGGCATTCTTCGCTGTGAGTGCGGCCCGAATTGCGGCGAGCCTTTTGGGCGCGTCAGCGAGGAAGGATTTCGTCAGCGACTTGACCAGCTTTTCATTTCCGCCGGTCGTGCGGAGAAGATGCGCTCCGACATCCTCGGTCGGCATAGGCGCCGGCGACTGAGCTGGCGTCGCCTGTTCGGCGAAGCGTTCTTTTGCTGCTGAAGGCGGAGCCGGCATTGGGGACGCAGGAATCACCTGCGCACCAGCCACAAGAAATTCAAGCGTGTCAAAGAGCGCGTGCATTTCGAATGGCTTCGGAACGAAGCCGTCCATGCCGGCTTCGACGCGCTGCCGTTTATCCTCTTCGGTAACGTTTCCGGTGAGCGCTACGACCAACTGATGCTTTCCGGTAGACTTTTCTTTTTGGCGGATCGCGCGAGTGGCTTCGAGGCCGTCCATGCGCGGCATCTGTTCGTCCATCAGCACAATGTCATATCGATTCTTTTCCAGTTCATCGAGCGCCTCGCGGCCGTCGGAAACGGCAACGACCGAATGGCCGCGTTTCTTGAGCAACTCGCTGACAAGCTCGCGGTTTTCATCCGTATCCTCGGCGACGAGAACGCGCAAGTTCCTGGCCGGCTTATCGAGACGGGGGCGCGTCACGGACATGGAACTCTTTTGCGGCGCGGATGGCGCATCCTGGCCGCGTAGGCCGCGTGGAGCTTCTTTCTTGATGGCGTCGCGGGTAGTCTTCGCTGCACGTGGCAACCGGAACCAGAAGCGGGTTCCGCCTTTCGTCTTGGTTTCTGCGCCGATTGTACCTCTCCATCGTTCGACTGTAATCTTGCAAAAGTAAAGTCCCAGGCCGGCTTTGCCGGGTTTGTCTTTTCCCTTCGCAAAGAGCGCGAACATCTGATCGGAGGATTGATCCTTCGGCAGACCGGGGCCTTGGTCGTCGACAAATGTGAGGACCTGTTTGCCTTTTTCTTCCAGGCCGATTGTGACGGTGGTATTTGGCGGGCTGTAGCGAAGGGCGTTCTCCAGAAGATTACCGAACACGCGATCGAGGCGTGAATCGTCTCCGGCGACAATCCAATCCCGCGAGAGATCGACGGCCGGATCGACTTGCAGCTTTATCTGTTTCTCTGCGAATGCGGGCGAGAATTCTTGAACGGCGCGTTGTGCGGCAGCTCCGATATCCGCGGCGCTCGGCGCGCTTTCCGTAGATGCCTGCTGACCGGCGAGATCGGCGGAAAACGCCTGGAGGATGCTGCGAATCATTTGCTCCTGGCGATTGGATTCGCGCTCGCCCGTCTCGACCATTCGCCGTAAATCGGCGGAGAGGTCTTGGAGTGACATCAAGTTGAAACAGCCACGCATGGCGGTGAGCGGTTGCGAGAGATCGTGGATGATGCAGTGGAGCAGGATTTCCTTTTTCTGAATTTCGCGGAGGAGGCGTTCGTGTTCGAGAAGGGAATCGCGGGCGGCTTGATACAGCTTTTGCCGTTCGGCATACGTGCTCGCTAGATTGCGGATGAGCAGCACGTTTTTGCCGTCGACATGGAGCGCTGCCGCTTCGAGCTGCACCTCGCGGCCGGAGTCGATCGCGTTCGATCCAGACGGGTGAATTAGCGGAACCTTCGCGGTTCGAATTCCAGAATCCTTCGGCGTCAATCAGGAAATTTTCGAGGAGAGGGGAGGCTTCGGCAAGACGAATCGAATTGTCGCGGCCAAGGGCGCCTTTCCAGAGATTCTGACACCACTTCGGATATTCTCCGATGGGATGAAAAACGCCGTTCCCCGTGTATTCGAAGAGGGCATAGCCCTGAGCGGCGAGAAACGATTCGAGGGTCGAGTTTGGAGCCATCATTTGCCGAGCATTTTCAGTGTGAGACGGGAGAATGCCGCATCCACATTTTCGCCGGTCTTGGCGCTGGTGCGCATGATTTCCCAGCCACTTTGAGTGAGCTGAGCCAAGCGGCCGTCATCGATTTCCCATTGGTCGGCCAAATCGGCTTTGTTCACGAGAAGGACGGCCGGTACTTTGAGGCCGGTGTCGGTGACGCGCTGATTCAGCGCCAGGGCTTCATCGAGAGTGTTGCGCCGCGTTCCGTCTGCTACCAACAGATAGCCGAACATACCGCGCCAATAGGAGGGTTGGACGTGTTGGAATCGGTCTTCGCCATAAATATCCCAAAGCACGAGGGTTACTTCTGGTTGGCCGGCTTCACGGACAAGCTTTTTATCAACCTTCACACCGATAGAGGTGTGATAGTCCTCGGAATAAATGCCTTCGATGAAGCGGCGGACGAGGCTCGTCTTGCCGACCGCAAGCGTGCCGAGCATGCAGATTTTCTTTTCGAGCATCGGAATGCGGGCTAGTTTACAGGGGGAGCGGGAGAAAAAGCGACTTTGAAAGTGACGCTGCGATTGAAGCGACGGCCTTCTTCCGTGGCCTCGTCGTGCAGCGGTTCGGAAGTGCCGACGCCCCGGCCGCGAAGATTGGCGGGCTTGATTCCGGAGCGAGCGAGGAGATTGATGATGAGGTCGGCGCGCTGTTTGCTGAGGACGAGGTTGGTGCCTTCCACGCCGGTGATATCGGTGTGACCAATGACATCGATTGCCAGTTTGCCGTTCAAGCGCCCGGCTTCTACGAGCAAGGCACGAATGTTGTTTTGGGCTGCAGCGACATTGTTTTCCTGGCCGGGTTCGAGTTCGGCGTGTCCGATGGGGAAGAGAAGCACAGTTGATTCAAGGGATGAGCGCAGGCGATTGAGTTCGAGCTGTTCGCTATTTTGCAAGTGTGAGTCGTCGACGGCGGTGACGCCGGGAATCCACGGGGCGCGCTCTTCGAATCGCGCGATAAATGCGGGCGTGGCGATTCCTTCGGCGCGAAGCTGGCCATCTTTTTCAGAAAGCGTGACGCCGGAGGGAGGGTGAAGGAAGACATTGGCGCGTTTCAGCACGATGGGATCATCGAAGGAATAGAAGGGTTTCAATTCGAGATTGGCAGTTTTGGGGTCGATACCTGCGCTGGAAAGCAGATTTTCAGGATTTGCTGCGAGCGGGTCGCGAAAACCCTGGACGTGATATCGGCCGCCGTCGCGCGCGTAAGACATCACGACGATGCCGGGTTCCTGGCGGAGAACTTTCAAAAAGCACGACCATTCCCAAAGCAGATACGTTGAGTAGCCGACCGGTATCGCAATCAGGGCAAGGATGACCGCGCCAGCAATCAGGGCGGCGCGGGGACGGCGGTGATCCTTTTCCGAACCGCTCTTGAACTGCGTTTCGAGCAGGTGCGTCAGATCCTCTTCGACGGGGCGAAATGAAGCGGCGTCGCCTTCGAAATGGGCGAGAGCTGCGCTGTAGTGGCGCTGAATATTTTCGAGAGCTTCCTTCATCGCGACGCGGTAGGTTTCAGGAGCGTGACCACGGATGACGGCGGCCAGAACGGCGCCAGGGCCCTGTTCGATCCAGACTTCGAGCTCGCCAACTTCCAAAAAGTCGAGCGTATTATCGCCGCGCTGCGATTCGAACGAATCTTTTACGAACTGCTGGATGGCGGAGAGCATACCTGAAACGAGCGAAGGATCCTGCGTGGCGACACGTGGAGCGACGACGTGGCTGAGAACCAGGCCTGTTTCGCGGTGGATCAGGAACACCTGCTCTACGCTGAAGAGCAGGCTGTGCATCATGGCCACTTCGCTGAAGGGTCTGCCTGTGCGAAATGCTTCGAGGCGCCACTTGAGGCCTTGCCAGGAGAGGCTGTGCTCGAGCGCCGTGTTGAAGGATTCGAGCATGCTGCGGAGGGTTTCAGTGATGGACTTGCGAATCGCGGGACCCATTACCGGGAAGAGAGCGTCAGCGAGAACGTGCGGGTCGCGGCGGACGGATTCGCGCAGTGTGTCCTGAATCGTCGGGGCGAGGGCCTCGGAGAGAGCTTGCGTGTCACCCTGCTCGCGGCGCTTCTGGATTGCTTCGGCTACGACGGAGCTTACGTCTTCGATGCGGCGCCCGGTGTCGTCGAGGCGCTCTTGGATTTCCTTCAGGCCTTCTTGCTCGGGGCCGACGATGAGATGACGTAGCTCTTCGTACGCGTGGCTATCCGGAGAATTGCCATCGCGGGCGGAGTTATCTACAGGCGGGTTCTCGGTTGCTTTCTCCTGCGAGGCTCGGCGTTGGGCTTGCTCGGCCATGTTGGAAGGTTGCAGTTTTTGACCGGCTGACATCCGGCGCTACTTTTCTGGCAGCTCGAGATCGTCCTTCAGGCGCAGCGAGAACTCCGCGAAAATGTCGGCGAGAGCGGCACGATCGGTCTTGTCGTTGCGCAGGGCCTCAACTTCGCGATCGAGAGACGCTGAAGAGTCGCGACGCAGCTTGTCAATTTCGTTCGAGAACGACTTGGAGTGCTCGAGAAGTTTGGCGCGGAGGTCGCTTTGCGCGTCGGAGGTCTGCTCTTCGAGCTGGCCGAGTTTTTTCTCGATCATTTTCGCGGCTTCTTTCAGCTCGCGCGCGAGCTCCTTGAGGCCTTCCGAGCGCTCGGATTTTTCGGTCTTCAGGCGCTGGCTGAGGGATTCGACTTCCTGCTGGGCGAAACTGCTGAGAGTTTCGAGGCGCTTCATGGTGTCTTCGCGGAGAGTCTCGACGGCTTTCGAGACGTTTTCTTCCAGGCGCGCGAAGCGCTTTTCGTAATCGCGCATCTGCGAGCCGAATAATATGTCGCGAATCTTGTCTACATTTGCGCCTTCTTCTTTGCCGGATGAATTGTTAGGAAGTTTTGCTTCCGCCGGGGATGCCATTTTACGAGGTCTCCTTTTGCGAGTCTGTATGCCCTGACGACGGGACCTGCGCGAGGTGGTTCGGGGCATCGCGTGACACTACTATGAAAGTAGGTTTTGTCGCAACAAGCGCGTGCATTGGGGCGCAGGTACGAGTGGTTTGGGAGTCATGGAACTGCGTTTTCGCCGCGGGTGGCGCGTTTGAGCGAGTGCTGACGTTGGTCAGCGGTCGAGAAATTCGCGGAGTCGGGCGTAACCGGCGCGGCTGACGGGGAGTTGTGCTCCGTTGTGGAGCACGGCGACGTGGCTATCTTTGCCGTAGGGCTCAATGCGGGAGACTCGTTCGAGATTCACGATGTAGGAGCGGTGGATGCGAAGGAATCGCGAAGGGTCGAGGGCGGATTCGAGGCTGGAGATGGTTTGTTGTTTGAGGTGTTTCTTGCCGTCGGAGCAGAGGGCGATGTAGTCGTCCTGGGCTTCGGCGTAGTCGAGTTTCGCGATAGGAATGATGAAAACCTTGGTGCCGTCGCGGACGGGAATGCGATCGAGATGTTGAGCCGGGGGGCGGGCGGCGGCGGCGAGGTCGGATGGTGAGGGCGCTGGACGGGCTGGCGGCGCGCTGGGCGGCATTGCAGTCGAGGATGCGCTGCTGAGACGCTCTTTCGCGCGGGTTAGGGCGGCTTCGAAGCGGTCGCAGCCGAACGGCTTCAGTAGATAATCGACGGCGTGGACTTCGAAGGCGCGGATTGCGTAATTGTCGTGGGCGGTGACGAAGATGACGGCGGCACTGGTGCCGATCAACTCGAGGACTTCGAAACCATCGAGCTTGGGCATTTGGACGTCGAGGAAGACGAGATCGGGCTTTAGTTCGGAGACGGATTTTACGGCCTCGAAGCCGTTGGCGCATTCTGCGGCGATTTCAATTTCGGGATGCGCGGTGAGGAATTCGCGGAGAACCTGGCGTGCGAGTTCTTCATCGTCGACAATCACCGTGCGAAATTTCTTGTCCGTCGCTTGCGTCATTGGCCGCGCTCCGGGCGTTCAGCGGGCATCGTGATCGCGACGCGATAGCGGTCGCCTTCGGTTTTTACGTCGAAGCTGGCGAGGTTCCCGTGGCGAGTGGCGAGGCGCTGGCGGACGTTGGCGAGGCCGACGCCTCCGCGACGGCGGGGCGGTGAATCGGGATCGAAGCTGTTTTCCACGGCGATCGAGAGCGTGCCATTGCGAGAATGGATTTCGAGCTTGATGGAGCCTCCCTCGACCAAATTCGAGATTCCGTGGACGACGGCATTTTCAACCAGCGGCTGCAGCAGGAGCGGGGGCACAAAAACGTCCAGGGCGTCCTTATCGATATTTTCTTCCATCTGGATGCGCGCGCCAAACCGGACTTTTTCGACGGCGAGAAATGAGCGGATCAGCGACAGCTCTTCATCGAGCGGAATCGCGGCTTTCTCACCGAGGCCCAGCGTGCGGCGCAGAAAGTCGCCGAGAAGGACGCACATTTCGCGGGCTTTGGCGGGATCGGAGCTAGTGAGCGCGCTGATGGAATTGAGGCTGTTGAAGAGGAAATGCGGATTCACCTGGGCTTTGAGTGCTCTTAATTCCGCGTCGCGCGCGAGCACCCCTGCTTTCATTTCGCGCTCTTTCGCTTCTTGAGATTGCTGCACCGCGAGAAGGACGTAAAAGAAAGCGACTGCAAGCAAATAGAGCAAAATTCCCGTACCGAAGAGAAGCGGGAGATTCTTCGAAAGGCGGGGCTCGAGACCGTTGAATGCGTAGAAGCCGGATAATTCGTGTGCCACCGCTTTCGCGGCCAGAATCCAGAATCCACTGACCACGATCGCGCCCAGCAGATGCGTGAGGGCGAGCTGAAGGGAGCTGGAGCGGTCGAGCGGTGTCCAGCGGCAGGAATACCATGCCGACAGGCACATAAATCCATAGAGCAGGCAGAGCGGAACCCCGAGGGCGGAGGCTTCCATCCACGTGAGTCCGCCGGGAACCGCGAGCAGATAAACAAGCATTGCGGCGAGAGGAAGCCAGCCGAGCAGGTAAGGGATGAGCCGCCGGAGGTTGCCGAGAATGGGATGCATGTTGAGGTTAGTTCTTGATCTCCAGCCCGCCGAAAACGGCGACGCCGCGGATGATCAGTTTCTTGGCTGGCGTTTCCGGTGGGGGATGGCTGGTCTTGTCGCTGTAGCCGCCAAAAATTCCGACACCGTCAATGACTATATTCCATGTGCGTGGAACGCGGATTTCGCCACCGCCGAAAATCATCGTGGCTTCGAGGATGGCTTGATCGCCCTCAATCTCGGCCTGGGTGAAATCGATTTCGCCGCCACCAAATATCGAGGTCATCTCGCCGGTCTGGAAATTTCGCGAGCTGACCTGATGTTCGCCGGCTCCAAAAATACTGGTGCATGTAACGTGCGAGCCGGTCGAGTTGAATTGCTGTCCGGTTTCAAATGGTTTTGACTTCCACTTATTCCCCAGCGGCTTCCCTCCCTTGCCGAATGCCTGGATCACAAGTAAGACCCCCACACCAATGAGAAACACTGGCCAGAGTGTTTCCATCCTGACTCGCTGATATCCCAACTCTTGAAGTTGAAAGGCGATTCCGGCGAGGATCAGGAAACCACCCCAGAAACGGCGCCCGGAACCTTGACAGGTCAAGAGTGTTGAGACACCCCAAAAAATCAGCGCCAACGGCCAGAACCGGAATATCCGGTTGGCATCGATCAGATTCATCTGGTCCAGAAGCAGCGTGACGCCCACGATGACGATGATGATCCCGAAGATCAGGCCTCGCGTGCCGCGAGTGAGTCTACTCATCAAGCTTGCCTCCGCTGCGGGCTCGTGTGGATCGTTCCTGTGGATAAGCGCGCTTTTGCACGAGAAGGATCATCATGCCGATCGCGACCATGCAAAGCGGCGCGATCTTCACGAGCCCTCGCCAGACTGGATCGTTCCACTGGACGGCGAGCATATTCCATAATCCGGGCACAATCACGGAAAAGAGCCAGAGGCTGTGCGGGAGCAGGTGCGCCCAGCCGATCTCGACGCCTTCGAAGGCGAGTCCCAGCACAATCAGGAGCGCTGCTAAGAATATGAGCATTCCTGTTGGATAGATCGCACCGTTCTCGGGAATTCGCTGATTCAGGCTCATCATTTCAATGCCTCCTGCGCCGATTGTGTTGACGTCCATGGCGCAAGAATAGGGGGAAAGGCGAAGAGTGTCGCGTGGTATTCGGCGAATAGCGGCTAATTACCGGCGAATAACGGTTCCGGGCGCGCCAAGGCGTCTTCGCGCGTCCAGCCGCCCAGTGGACAGTGGCGTCGTGTATGAATTATGAATAAGGACTAGTGGGTTGCTTGAGCGGTTGTTGGAGTCGCCGCTTTCAGGGCGGCTCGAGCCTGGGGAACCGCAACAGCCGATTCGACGCGCTCGTCGTTGATAGCAGCGAGAGTGACCAGAGCTTGCTGTCCAGCCACAGGCTCGCCGGCTTTGGTTTCGGCTTCAGCCAGAAGGCGCAGAGAGAGCGGATTGCGCGGGTCCTCCTGGAACTCGGCGACGGCCATGGCATAGCGTCCATCGAGAAGCATTACGGCGCCATTGGCCGAGTGATAGGACCTTTGTATCGGAGTGCTGCGGCTCGTCTTGGCCATGGCACTGAGTGGCGCAAGCGCACGCTCGGCCTCGGGCTTCATATTTGCTTGTGCCGCGATGAAGGTGCGCGTCTGAATAATCGTGGCGAGCTCGGTATCGTGTTCGTCGCGCGAGATAGCGTGTTTTTCCGAGAGCACCAGCTCGGCGTCGCGCAGGTCGCGCATGGAGGCTTTTGGATCGGTGTCGAAAAGCGCCACGGTGCGGTGTATTTCGGCTTCTGCGACGGGAAAGCGGCCGTCCTTGTGAACCGCCAGGCCGAGAGCCAAATATGCTTTGCGGCCTTCAACGAATCGATTCTCACGGAAGTAGGTCATCGCTTTGAGCATCTGGTCGGTGACCTTGGTTCCGGGGTCCTGCTCGAGTTCGATGGCTTTATCGTATTCGGAGCGGGCGCGGTCTTGGTCCCCCATCAATGCATAGGTGGTGGCAATACCGATTTGCGAGAAGCCGGGAACCATTTTGTTGGAAGCTTCGTAGTGCGCGAGAGCTCCCTTGAAATCACCCATCATGCGAAGGATTTCGCCGTAGGAGTCCAGCGGGTTCGGCTGGCCCGGAAGAGCGGCGACGTAGCGTTCCATGTAAGGCGGTGATAGCTGCGCGTGCCCGGCGTAAGCATAGCAATAGGCGACGTTGTTGAGCGCCGGCGCATAGTTCGGATCGTTTTTCAGAGCGCGTTCCAGAATTGCGGCGCCACGGTCAAATTCCTGGTTGTTCGAGCACATCCATGTTCCGGCCATGGCGATGAAACGGTTGTCGCGGGGGTAACGCTCGAAAAGATCGTTCATTGCAGCGATGGCCGAAACGAGGTGGCCGTCCTTGGTGCCGTTCAGGAATTGGATCAGCTTTTGCTCGTCCGGCGTTGCCGAGTTCATGTAGAGCCTGGCCATGGCGCGGTGACGCTCGCCTTCGGCAGGATTTGTGGTGTTAAAAGCGAGCATGGCGTGGGCCTGAGCGAACTTCGGGTCGGCTTTCACGGCCTTGCGGATCGTTTCGACACCTTGCGAGACGTAAAGCAAATCGAATTCGTCGTGGACTCCTTCTTCGTAGAGGCGGCGCGCTTCTTCCGATTTTGTGGTGACAGGAATCGTGTCAGATGTTGGAGCGGCCATCGCAGATTTCGAACCGGACGCGGGTGGGGCTGACGGTTTTATGCGGTGCTTCGGCGCCTCTTGTGCGCGCGTTAAGCTCATTGCCCCGGTGATTGCAACGGCGAAAGTGGCGATGAGTGCCTGCTTGCTGAACGTAGAGAGCGTCATTTTTCCTCGCAATGGGTTTCCGGGGATTGCATGAAACTTTAGTGACCCTTCAAAACGTAACCGGGATCGAATGGCTGCTTTTCGTCGATCTTGACCACTTTCACGCCGCCGGTGATGCTGTAAACGTCGACGATTCCGATCGCAGTCGGATTCGTTTCGACTGCCTTCACAATTTCCTCATCGCTATTCAGGAAGACCACCTGAGAGGCGGACTTTCGCGTGGGGTCGGCCAGGATGGTTTTGCCCTGATCGGCGTCAACGCCCATCACCTTTTCGATGATGAATTTCATGGGAGCCGCCGACGGCTCGCGCAGAACGATCGTCACGTTACGGCCATTGGCCCATGTGGCCGTCTTGCCCTTAAATATTTTTCCGAGATCGGCAAGCGTCATGGCCTTGGCGGGATTCGCAGGGTTCACGATGACGGCGAAGTCGGTGGCGAATGCGGCGCCCACAGCCGATAGCAAGAGCAAAAACGTGGAAATCAGAATCCGAGTCCGCATCGTAACACCTTGTTACAAAATCGGAGGATGAGACGAAGGCTCTGAACCTCGCCTGAAACGAGGTTAGCATTCGCGAGAGGAGCGCCGACGGCGAATAAGAGCATGAGTGTCGCCAGCGCAAACTGTACGGAGGTACAGGAGCGGATCGATACGATGCCCGGTGTTTTCGGCCATCGTCTGTCCTTGGCGATCGAAGGACATGGCGACACTCGAAAGCCAGATGTCTGTGAAACTGGTTAAGTCCGGCGGGGATACCAACGCGCGCAGCGACAGGACCGACGGCTTAGGAAGCCGATGCGAGAAATGCCGGTGCAGCGGCCTCAGCGCCCCATACGGGCACCGGTTGGAGCTTTGAAACACCCAGCGTCCAGCCCGATGGTTGAGGGACCATTCTTTCCACCTGAAACAGCACAGGACTCGAATCGAGTTCACATCCGTTTCGACGTTCGATGACTCGGAGCGCCACGATGGAATCCTTCTCGACTTCGACATGCAGCGAGAGCTGGCAGCCGCCGTCGCTTATGTTGGAGGTGAGCGTGCGTTCCGTGAAGAAACGCCCGTAGCGATTGAAACCGCAGACTTCAACACGGAATGCGCTGGCGATGCGCTGTTCGCGGCGCGGTTGGCGGATGGATTCCGGGGCTTGTGCTTCTGATTCTGTAAAGTGTGCCGCTATGTTGGCCATATGTTGAATCCTCCTTCGTCGGGCGAAATCTACTGAGCAACTAAACTCCAGGCGCGGATGACAGCTGTTCGGCCCACAGAGGCTTACGGCCAGCTAGGCAACAGCGACGCGCTACTGCGCAGCGCCCTTGGCCTGTGCTTTCTTCGTTGTGCGCTTCAGGAAGCGGTACAGACTTGTGCGGCCGATGCCGAGCACCTGCGAGGCACGAACACGGTTACCATTGCACATTTCAAGGACGCGCTGGATATGAACTCCGCGAACCTCATCGAGAGGAATCGGTCGCCAATTTTCCTCGGCAACGGATGCGACGGAACGGCGCGGCTTCTGGAGATGAGCGGGAAGATCAGTGACATCAATGAAATCGGCACTGGCAGTGAGGGCCGCGCTGGATATGACATTTTCGAGCTCGCGGACATTTCCCGGCCAGTCATGTTGCAGCAGAGCGATCTGTGCGCGGCGGGAGAGGCCTTGGAATGGCTTGGAATATGCCTGGCTGTATTTTTTGAGAAAGTGCTGGATCAGGATGGGGATGTCTTCCGTTCTTTCGCGCAGGCCGGGAACGCGGATCTCGACCGTGCTGAGGCGGTAGAACAGATCTTCGCGGAAGCGGCCGCCGAGGACTTCTGCACGCAGGTCTCGGTTGGTGGCGGCAATCAGGCGCACGTCCACGTGCCTCACTTCCGGCGAGCCGACGCGCTGGATTTCGCGGTTCTGAATGACGCGTAGGAGCTTCGCTTGCATTTGCAGTGAGGTCTCACCGACTTCGTCGAGAAACACAGCGCCGCCGTTAGCGTATTCAAAAAGGCCGGGGCGAGTATCCGTCGCACCGGTAAATGCGCCGCGGACGTGGCCGAAGAGCTGGCTTTCGAGAAGCGTGTCGACAAGTGCCGAGCAGTTGCAGACGGCGAAACGCTCCTGTCCGACCGGGCTCATGTGATGCAGGGCGCGAGCGATGAGCTCCTTACCTGAGCCGGTGGGGCCGGTAATGAGAACGTTCGAGTAGTGGCGCGCGACCTTTTTTGCCAGGTCAAAGACTTCAAACATTGCCGGACTTCGCCCGACAATGCCGTGGAATTGGAGATTTTCGAGAAGACGATTGTCGAGGTCGCGTATGTGAGATCGCTGCGTGAACAGCTCAGCGAGATCGTCGAGTGTTTTGGTCAAGCGCGCGAAATCGAGAGGCTTCGCAAGGTAATCGTAGGCGCCGCGTTTGATGGCGTCGATGGCAGCATCCACGGAGTAGTAGCCAGTGACGAGGATGACGTAGATGCCGGGGTCGTATTGGAGAACTTTTTCGAGAAATGCGAGCCCGTCCATGGCCGGCATTCTGAAGTCTGCGATGACGGCGCGGCATCCGCCGAGGCGGATCTTCTGAAGAGCCGCTTGAGGGTCAGTCGTGCCGACGGTGGGGAAGCCGAGCTTTGTGAGACGGTCCGTGGCGAGATCGACAAGATCGGCTTCGTCGTCGAGAATGCAGACCGGAAGATTTTTTCGAGCCGTGCTGACGATGGGTTTTTCTTCGACTGTGAGCATGCAGCGGTATAGGCACGATGTGTTCCAGAGTGCTCAACGGTGGCCCAGAGGTTTGGGATCAAGGGGCAGAGAGCGAAGTGAAATGGTTCAGCTACCGGTAACTATCGGCCCACAATGGATTTGTGAAATGCCGGGAAGAAGAACGCCTGTGCGTATGGGTACAAAACCGGGCACGTTCCATGTTGGGGGCCTAAAATATCGCATTCCAATTCGGGACTTCGGAACGCGAACAGTGCCAAAACGGCCTCTGGCACGACAGAAGCTGGAGTAATTAGGCGAGCATCACTCCTGTCCCGAACTGTACGGGAAAACTACAGAGCGGCCGTCGCTAATTCCGCCCGCCAATTCAGCTGCTCCCAATTCAACTTCGCTGTGCGACTTGGCTACGCAACGCGGACTGCCAGGAGGCCCTCGGCGAATGTCTCCTTGTAGCTTGCGCGAGGACGCAGGCGCTCAAGCGAGACGCGCGCTGCGCCATTCGCATTCTTCTCGGCGTTCGTGAGAGCCTCATAGGCGATCGGAAAACTGGCGGCCGTTGCCTGCGGTTGGAGCAGCCGGACAAACACGATACAACCTGGGCGAATATCTGAGCGCAACAACATCGATTTCTTATCGTCCGGCTTCCATTCGAGAGTGGTTTTCTCCACGAAAAAATTCTCTTTGGCATCCCAGCCCGATACTTCCACGCGGTAGTTGTCTTCGCCGTTCACGGTCAAATTCAGGTCCGAGTCCATGGTTGCCTCTTATGATTTTATGTAGTCGCCGTGCAGACACGGGTAATGCAGGAAACATGCCAAACAAAGGAGGGGTTCGCGTTCAGGAATAAGAGGTTAAAAGACGTGTTGCGAGCGAATCCGCGATCAGGTGTACCAAAGACGCGAACTGTGCGGGATTGAACCTGGTTTCACCCCTCGGCCCAGAGATATGCGGGGAGCTGGGCGTCTCCGAGATTCAGATCAGCCCCAATGTGACCCGGGATAAAGGGCGCCCAATGCAAATCGGAAGACCACGCTAAAGATCCTGTCGAATAGATACCAGGCGAGAACGAGGCCGAGCATTCCGAAGCCCTGGGTGCGAAACCAATCGAGGAAGCGGCGGGCGGTATCTTCAGGCATGATCAGCGTGACAGCCGTGTTGCCATCCAGCGGCGGCACGGGAAGAAGATTGAAGGTACCGAGGAGCAGATTTAGAACGAAAACGATGCTGAGGAATGTGGCTGCAAACCCGGCGATGCCGGGCACGCTGGCAACCACGACGCTAGTGAAGCCAGCAGAAGCCGGTCGCTCGAATACGCCAGCGAGAATTCCGGCGTGAATGGCGAGTGCCGAAAGGATCACGAGCGTGAAATTTGCCGCTGGTCCGGCAAGCGCCATCCAAGCGGCGCGGTGAGGATGCCGCTCCTGCCATTGGGGGTCGTAAGGAGCGCTGGCCCAACCGATCATCCAGTGTGCGACGAAGTAGGAAATGATGGGCACAACAACGAGTCCCACCGGCGAACGGCGGATGTGGGGAATGGGGTTGAGTGACACCTGGCCGCCTTCGAAGGCCGTGGTATCGCCGCCGATCTTGGCTGCGAGGGCATGGGCGCCTTCGTGGCACGTGGTAGAAAACAGGAAAACGATATACCAGATGACGCCGAGAACGAGGAAGTCGGGAGTCATACTGGCGGTAGACTATGCGTTCGCGAGGCGTTGTGCAAGCATCCTGCGATGTGGCATTAATCGTACCGCGGTCGTGAGAATGGAGGAGGAAGAACATGAAACGTAAGGTGATTGGCTTCGCGATTTTTGTGCTTCTTACAGCATATTGCATGGCTGCGGATGGTGACCGGAGGCACATCGTGTTGCCGCGGCCTTCCGAATTTAAAGGCCTGCCCTTCAGCGACGGCGTTCTGGTGGGAGAAACGCTTTATGTCGGCGGACACGTTGGAATAGATCCAAAGACCGGCAAAGCAGGGATCACCGCCGAGGAAGACGCGAAATTCGCGATGGACGGGGTGAAGCAGACACTCGAAGCAGCAGGCATGACGATGGACGATCTGGTTTCCGTTCAGGTGTACTGCACGTCTGTGAGTGATTACGCGACGTTCAACGGAGTGTACAAGACATATTTTCACGGCGACTACCCAGCCCGAGCGTTTGTGCAAATCGCTAAGCTTGTCGTAGATTCGCGGTTTGAAGTGCTCGGGGTTGCTGTGAAACGAAAAAACTAACGGTGGCCGAGGCGCTCGAATTCGGTCATGGCGCGTTCCATTTCCTCGCGAGCAGTATCGGCGGAGGAGCGGACGCCCTGGACGCGGAGGCGGAAATCGTCCGGGTTGGAAGCGCGCATGATGGCCTCTTCGAGAGTGATGAGGTTGCGCGAGTAGAGATCGAAGATCGATTGATCGAATGTTTGCATGCCGTACTGGCTGGTGCCGGCGGCGATGGCGTCGCGAATCATGCGGGTCTTATCCGGGTTGATGATGCAATCGCGAATGTAGCCGGTTGATACCATCACTTCTACAGCGGGGACTCGGCCCTGCCCGTCGCTCTTGCGCACCAGGCGCTGGCTGACGACGGCTTTCAGCGTGGAGGCGAGCTGCAAGCGAATCTGTTTCTGCTCGGGCGGCGGAAAGACGGCGATGATGCGCTGAATGGTTTCGGTCGCATCAAGGGTGTGCAAGGTCGAGAGAACGAGGTGGCCGGTTTCTGCGGCGAGCAGCGCTGTTGAAATCGTTTCGAGGTCGCGCATTTCGCCGACGAGCACCACGTCGGGATCCTGACGAAGAGCGGCGCGGAGCGCGGTGGAGAACGAAGAAGTGTCGACTTCCACCTCGCGCTGATTGATGAAGCCTTTCTTATCGCGATGCAGATATTCGATCGGGTCTTCAATGGTGATGATGTGCTCGGCGCGGAGCGAATTGATGCGGTCGATCATCGCGGCGAGCGTCGTTGACTTACCAGAACCGGTGGTGCCGGTGGTGAGAATCAGGCCGCGCTGCTCTTCGCAAATCTGCGTGAGGATGCGCGGGAGTTCGAGCTCTTCGATGGTGCGAATCTTGGTTGGAATGACGCGCAGAACCATGCCGACGTTGCCGCGCTGTTGGAATACGTTGACACGGAAGCGGCCGAGGCCTGCGACGCCATAGGCCATGTCGAGTTCGGCGGTTTCCTTGAATTTCTGCTTCTGCCGGTTGGTCATCATGCTGAAGGCCATCGACAGCATTTCTTCCGGGGTGATGCGCGGGACGTCGGTCAAACCACTGAGGATACCGTCGACGCGAAGGTAGGGGTGGTTGCCGACCTTGAGATGCAAGTCGGAAGCCCGGCTCTCCACTGCGCGGCGTAAGAGATCGTCAATGTTGATGGCCATGAATAAACTCCCCGCTTTCTGCTCTATGTGACGCTAGCACGCGGATTTATGGGCGGGCAAGAATGCGCGGTGCGGCAATTTCTAAGCGAACAACCTGTACGAGTGGACAGGTGCGTTCGAATTTGCGGTTTCTTCAGGCGGACAGCTGGTCGCGGAGAAAAAAACGATCGTAGATGACGGCGGCGAGCACACCACCGAACAGCGGGCCGACCCAATAAACGCCGTGATTTGACCAGTGGCGGGCAACAAGGGCCGGGCCAAACGCGCGAGCAGGGTTCATAGCGGCGCCCGTAAAGGGATAACCGGCCAGCATTCCGGCTGTGACCGTGAGCCCAACGGCGAAGCCAGCGAGCCTGTTGGCGAGGCTCTTGGGGTCTACCATGGCGGCAAAGAAGACGAAGACAAGAATGAACGTGAGGACCGCTTCAAGGATCATCGCGTGCATCCGGGTGAAATCCGTGATGGGGACAAGGTCCGGAGTGCCGAGAGCCACCGGCCGCCAGACGGATTCAGGAATAATTGTGACGAGCAGGAAAGCAGCAGCGACCGAGCCGAGAAGCTGGGCGAGCCAGTAGAAAAGGGCTTTCATTGTGCCGAGCCGGCGCGTAACCCAGAATCCCGCGGTGATAGCAGGATTGAAATGGCCTCCGGATATGTGCCCGATGGCGCTCACCATCACGGCCATCGCAAGTCCGTTTGCTAAGGCGATTGAGAGCAAGCCTATGTTTGCCTGACCGTTGGCGCGAAGGTATTGATCGGCACAAATGCAGCCTGCACCGGCAAGAACCAACGTGAACGTCCCGACAAATTCAACGAAGAGCTTTTGGCTCAGGCTGTACACGGATGCTCCACGATCATGGCAAAGTGAGCGTAGGGGCGAGCGATCGCGCGCGAATTCTACTACGACCGCCGAGACGGGCCGATACTTTTCGGATATGAGAGTGAAGCGGTGACCTTTGCCGCTTGGAACGATTTGTTAGCGAACCGTCGCAGATGCTGGAACGCCCACCGGGGTGAGCCAGCCGTGGCGATCCGCTTTCTTGCCGCCGGTGAGCGCGAAGAATTCGTCCTGGATTTTCTTGGTGATAGGTCCGCGGGTGCCGTTGCCTACCTTGACGCGGTCGACTGAGCGAATCGGTGTGACTTCAACAGCCGTCCCGCAGAAGAAAAGTTCATCGGCGATGTAGAGCATTTCGCGCGGAATGATTTGTTCGGCGACCGGAATGTTGAGATCGCGGCAGATCTGCATAACGGTGTTGCGAGTGATGCCGGGAAGCGCGCCATTCGAGAGCGGAGGGGTGATCAGTGTACCGCCGAAAAGGAGAAAAATATTTTCGCCGGAGCCTTCGCTCACTTGACCGTGCACGTCGAGCGCGATTCCTTCCGAATAGCCATTCGCGTGCGCTTCAATGCGGATCAACTGGGAGTTCATGTAGTTTGCGGCGGCTTTCGCCATTTGAGGGAGCGTATTCGGGGCGGGACGATTCCAGGAACTGACGCAGACATCCACACCTGCGTGCAACGCTTCTTCTCCCAGATACTGTGCCCATTCCCAGCACGCGATGTAAACCTCAATCGGGCAGCCCACTGGATTCACGCCGGCTGTGCCGTAGCCTCGCATCACCATGGGCCGGATGTAGCAGGCATTCATCTTGTTGGCGCGAACCACATCCAGGTCCGCCTGTGCAAGTTCATCGGCTGTGAATGGGATATCCATGCGGTAGATGCGGGCGGAATTGAGAAGACGTTGCGTGTGTTCGCGAAGACGGAAGATAGCCGGGCCTTGCTCGGTGTTATAGCAGCGAATCCCTTCGAAGACGGTGGAACCATACGTGATGACGTGAGACAGAACGTGAATCTTCGCATCGTCCCATTCGATCATTTTGCCGTTGTGCCAGATCTGACCGGTCTTCGGAAAGCTCATTGAGTGTCTCCGCGGCGCGATTTTTCGCGCTGTTGTGCGCCCGCGAATCGAAAGTACAGGAGCGTAGTTGGGACGTCAATGGGAAGGAGGTAGTAGAACTAGCTCGGCGCGGAATCCATATTGGCCGGGCCGATTTCTCGTGCGAGAAAATCCTTCGTTTGGACTCAATCCTCGCGTAGCGCGACGAGGGGATCGACCTGCGTCGCGCGTTGTGCAGGAATGAAACAAGCGAACAGAGCAACAGCTGCCAGCAACAACGCAATGGAACCGAATGTGAGCGGATCGGTCGCCGTCACCGAAAACAGCATCGAGCGAAGGAATCGCGTGACGATAGCCGCGCCGATGAGGCCGACTCCGAGGCCAATAGCGACGAGCAGCATGCCTTCTCCGAGCGCCATGCGAAGAATGTCACCGCGCTGAGCCCCCAGCGCGACGCGAACACCAATTTCATGCGTTCGCTGGCTGAACGTGTACGCCATCACGCCATAGATGCCGATGGATGCCAGCAGCAGCGCGACACCCGCGAAGACAGCGAGGATCGTCAGCGCGAAACGGCGATCCGCAAGAGATTTGGCCACCACTTCGTTCAGCGTGCGAACCGCGAAAACGGGAATTCCGGGGTCGACGGACTGAACCTCGCCACGAATCGCATCGCCCAATGTGCCCGGATCGGTGGAGGTGCGAAGGTAGATGGCGGCCGTCACGCCAGGATTCTGAAGCAGCGGAAAATAAACGTGAGGCATGGCTGGCGCGTCGAAGCCATCAGACTTGATGGAGGAGACGACGCCAACGATGGTCGTCCATGGGGCGGTGGAATTAAGCGCTCCCGCTTTGATTTGCTTTCCGATGGGATCTTCGCCGGGCCAGTAGCGGTGCGCAAGCGTGTCGTCGATGAGGGCGACTTTTTGAGAATTCACGTCGTCGGAATCCGAAAAATTGCGGCCGGAAACCTGCGCGATTTCGAGGGTGCGGAAATACTCGGGAGTGACGGCTGCGAATTCAGCGACGGGGACTCTTTCCGCATCGGCCGGCCGGCCCTGAATCGTAAACGGGAAGCTGTTGCGGGCGCGGGTCATGGGAAGGCTGCCACCACTCCCGATCGCGGCTCGCTGCACGCCCGGCATCCCTGAAACGCGGCGCAAGAGCTCGCGATAGAAAGCGCTCCGCTTCTCCGGCGGACGGTATGGATCAGCTTTTGGATCGTTCGGCACGGCCATCCAAATCTGCGCGGTAACGACCGAGCTCGGATTGAATCCCGGCTTCACTTGCAGCAATTGCCAAAAGCTGCGCAGGAGCAGACCGGCCCCGATCAGAAGTATCAAAGACAACGCAATTTCGGAGGCGACAAGAACACGAGAGATTCGGGTGTGTTTTTTTGACGAGCCCGAGCCTCGGCTGCCTTCTCGCAGGCTGACAATTTGGTTGGCACTCGCGGCCTGCAGCGCAGGGACGAGGCCAAAAATTACCCCGGTGAGGATAGAGACAAAGAACGCGAAAGCCAGCACGCCGATATTGATCGAGACTTCGTTGAGCCGAGGAAGATCGGCCGGAGCGAACCGCAGCAGAGAGTTTTTCAGCACGACGACCGTGATAAGAGCGATAACGCCGGAGATCGCAGCCAGCAGTACGCTTTCGGTCAGCAGCTGACTGATGAGCCGACCGCGACTCGCGCCAAGCGCCAGGCGGATTGCAACTTCGCGCTGGCGTCCGGCTCCGCGTGCCAGCAGCAAGTTCGCGATATTGACGCAGGCGATTAGAAGAACGCAGCCGACCGCGCCGAAAAGCACAAACAATTCGGTGCGAACACCGCCAACGAGGTCATCCTGAACCGAGACAAGGCGAGTTCCCCATGAAGCAGCGGCGGGATAGTCGGTTGGATATTCTCGGCTCAGATTGGCTGCGAAAGTGTCCAGCTTGGCTTGTGCTTCAGAAGCGGAAAGGCCCGGTTTCAAGCGGGCAATTGCGCCGGGCATCATACGGATCGCGCGCTGTGGTGGGTGCGGGAATGGGTCCGCGGCATATCCGGCAGCGATCCAGAGATCGACGTCCGTTTGGAGCGTGCGGCCTGGATGGCGAAAATCGGGAGGCATCACTCCTACAATGGTATAGAGATCGCCGTCGAGGCGAATTTTCTTTCCTATTGCGTGAGGGTCTGCACCGAATTCGCGACGCCAGAATCCGTCGCTGATAACCGCCGCTTCGATGAAACCTGGTACGGTTTCTTGTTTCGTGTAAATGCGGCCCAGTTGAGCGTTAGCACCAAGCAGCGTGAAGTAGTTAGTGCTTGTGGCGACCACTTCAACGCGCTCCGGGCGATCGCCTCCTGTCAAATTCGCGCTTATCGGCCAAACGGCGGAAATGTCTTCGAAGACCCCTGAGCGATTTTGAAGATCCTCGAGTTCCGGTTGGGACATTCCCACGTCGCGCACGTTGGACGCGCGCAGGTCGTCAAACACGCGAACGAGCTGCCCGGGCTGACGATAGGAAAGCGGCCGAAGCAGGACGGCTCGCACGACGCTAAATGCGGCTACATTCGCGCCAATGCCAAGCGCCAAGGTGAGAATTGCGACGGCGGTGAAGCCTGGAGTTTTGGCAAGCATCCGGGCGGCATAGCGGAGATCCTGCAAGAATGAATTCATGGCGCCTCCTCTCCGGGCTAAGTGAACGCGCCTGGCTGCGAACAGAGTGATAGCGCGATAAGCAATATGACGAGCGGGTTGGGGCGTTTGTTAGCGGCCAAATTGGCTTAGCCCGAGGGCGCACTGGGAAGAGGTATTCACCGCATTTTCTCAATCGCGTTACCGGATTCGGACACTCCAAACTAGCGGCCCGAGGCTTGTTCGCCCCGGAGTACCATGCAGGTTGAGGAAGAACGCGCCACGAGAGCGCCTTGCGAGTTCGTTACGTCGCATTCGACCATGCCGACGGACTTCCCGCGCTTTACCACCTTGCCCGCGGCGCGAAGTCTTCCTTTCCATACCGGCCGGAGGAAGTTGATTTTCAGTTCGAGGGTTGTAAACGATTCGCCCTCCTCGAGGGTCGACGCAAAGGCGATACCCATAGCGGCATCGGCGATATCACACAGAATTCCGCCGTGAAGCGTGCCCATCGGGTTCGCGTGCATGTCGCTGGCTTCGAGCTCGATAACGGATTCGCCTTCGCGGATCGAAGTAAGTTCAAACCCGATCAGACGCGCGACCGGCGCTTGCGGTACTTCGCCACGAGCCATTCGTTCGATTGATTCCAAACGCTTTGACATGAGCCTTCCTTCTGAATGCTCAATTTGGGTGCGCGCACCGCCGAAAATTAGAGGTGATCGTCCACGGTGACTTCCTCTTTGGGGGTTGCTGCAAAACCGCTTATGCGGCCCCAGGCGCTGGTCTTCCAATTGTCAGCGGCCTCTTTGGCCAGGATCCAAGGGGGCAGATCGACATACAAGTACGAAGCCAATGCGTTGATGTAAGGCTCGTACATTCCGCGAAGTTTGATCAGCTTTTCATCCACTTCCGGACCTTCAAGAAGGCTATAGCCTGATTCCGTGAGCGAAGATCGCAATCGCTTCAGTTCCGAAGTCGGGAGCCGATCGGTGATCGTTTCGCGCGGAGTGGCATAGAAGACCTGCGCCAGGTCGACAACCGTGTGGCGGCACATCGCAAAGGTCAAGCGCGCCTGGCGCGAGCACGCATTGTCCAAGCTGGCGATTAGAAATGCGCTCGTATCCAAGATCGCTGTAAGGGCGCCGAGCCAGGATTCGTTGCTGTGTTGAGACCGAAAGTAGCTGACCACCGGATACGAAATGTGGCTCTCGAGCAGTTCTGCAGACCACCTTTCCCAATCGCGAAGGAGGCGCTGGAGGGCGTCAAAACCGCCGGGCCCGGTGTGCCGCCGAAGGAGCTCCGCCGCCGTGGGCGGGGAGCCGGCACGAGCATCGAGTAGAACGATATTGACCTCGCGGCGCGAAAACGCCTGATAGATCACCGGCAGATAGCTGATAACTAGCGCCAGAAAACCGAATCCGAGTCCACCCTCGAATACAGCAAGTCTGCGTTCGCCGGCAGTGTGAGGGACTACGTCTCCCAAGCCAAGGGTAAAGAAGGTTGTTCCGCTCATGTAGAGGAGGGTGCTGAAGCTGGGCTGGGTGGTGTCGGTGTGAGCGGCCGCGCCGTAGTACATGAAAGCAAACCCAAAAATCAGCGCTGCGGCCCAGACTACGAACAGGCACAAGAGCGAAAGCGGGCCAAAATAGCTGATAAAAGACTCGCGAATTCTCGGGGAATGAATCTTTCGAGCGAGACCCTTCCAGGGAATCCACGTGGACAAATAAAACATTCGCGTCAGGCGGAACCATCGGGCGACGCGCCGGGGCAGAATGATGGTTTCGAACGCGTCCCAAAGGACGACGGTGACAATGAGAAAGCCGACGATGGCCGGAAGGATCAAGCAGCTTGCTCCAGATGCGCGTCCATGGTGATTTCGGCTTTCAGGAGCCGTGACACCGGGCAATTTGCTTTTGCGCTAGCCGCCGCTGATTCGAATGCGCTTGCCGAGATGCCCGGGACGCGAGCCGAAACATCGAGATGAATTTTCGAAATTGTCCAGCCGGCGTCGAGTTTCTCGAGCGTGAGCTTGGCGGAAGTGCGCAGGCTTTGCGGGGTGAAATTCATGGTGCCGAGTTGTGCGGACAGCGCCATCGTGAAGCATCCCGCATGTGCGGCAGCGATGAGTTCTTCGGGGTTGGTGCCTTTTCCGTTTTCAAAGCGCGTGACGAACGAGTAGGGAGCGTCGGAAAGAACACCACTCTGGGTGGTGATCGTCCCCTTGCCTTCTTTCAGCGAACCGTTCCAGACGGCCGATGCGGTGCGTTCCATTGAGCCTCCTTTAGAAATAAAAGCTGTATCTTTGACTGCTAGAAATCATAAGCAGACGCGGTGTTGAGGGAAGCTTCCCGCGTCAGGGAACCAAGATAATTTTGCCATAAGCGCCCGGCTCCATAATGACTTCATGCGCGCGGGGCGCTTCGGACAACGGAATCTCATGGCGAATCACAGGGCGAAGCGTTTCATTTTCAAGGCCCGCAACAAGCGCCGAGTGAATGCTGATGAGATCCTTCTGGGAAGCGTTCCAGAGCGACATGCAGACGATCGAGCCGTCGCGTCCCATCGCGTCGCGCGGATTGATTTCGATACTGCCTCGATTACCGACGACGCTCACGCGGCCCCCCATCGCGAGAATCTGAAGATCCTTAGCGAGATTGACGTTTGCGAGCATTTCGATGATGACGTCGTAGCCGCGTCCATTGGTAAGCGCGAGGGCCTTTTCGAAATGGTCTGGCGCGCTGTGATCGAGCACCTGATGTGCGCCCTCATCCGCTACAAGCTTCCGGCCGCGTTCGGTGCTGGCAGTACCAACCACGTGGAGTCCGGCCGCGCGCGCCAGTTGCACAGCTGCAATCCCAACCCCGCCGCTTGCGCCTTGAATCAGCACAGTCTCTGCGGGGAGAGCCTTGGCCTTCTGGAACAGCGCGCGATAGGCAGTGCCGTAGGGAACATGCATCGAGGCGCCTTGCGAGAACCACGCATTGGCGGGAAGCGGAAACACCGCCCAGGCTTCGCAGAGAGCTTGCTCCGCATAGGTGCCACTGAGACTGCCCGCTGTATACACTCGCGCTCCGGGCGCCACGCTGTCAACGCCCTCGCCGACGGAAAGAATCGTTCCCGCGCCATCGGTGCCTGGCGTGTAGGGAAGTGGCGGCTTGCGCGGATACGTCCCGGCGCGGATATAGACGTCAACCGGGTTCACGCCCGCCGCTTCGAGCTTTACGACGACCTGGCCATGCCCGGGCTTTGGATTTGGAACCTCTTCGAGTTGCAGCTTTTCCGGGCCGCCAAACTCTTTCACGCGAATGGCCTTCATGAAGTTCTCCTTGTACGGATAGCCTGCCTGGTTGGAATTGGATGTGAGCCAGAGGGTCCCGGATTTGGAAAAATTCCGGTGGACGAGAACACTGGGACTCTCAATTGTCGGTTGGCGCGCCTTGGTGCGATTCGAACTTCTTTAAGGTCTGGTAGTCCCTATGGATTCGCTCGAGGCGCGTACCGGCCGCATTTTCATAAATACCAAACACCAGGAAGGGAACCATAGCGGCTAAGACCCAAAGCTTTGCGCGAGGCGATACTTTGGCCTCGGGTTCCCACCGAAAAAGCTGGCGCGAAATCTCAAATGCCACAAGCACACCGATGGTCAAGGGCGACCACGTCAGTGAGAATTTCACCCGCGGTTGCCAGGTTTGTAGTCGCAGCCTCGAGGCCCGTAGCGAGGTATGTGGCCGGCAGAAACAGTGACACTCGTTGAATCCATCCCGGAAAAATAGCCAGCGGGATCGTAGCGCCGGAGAGAAATAAGAACGCCGTCCAGATCAGCTGATTGATCACCTGTGTTTCCTGCATCGTGTTTGTCACGCTGGCCACGATTAAGCCAAACGATGAAAAAGCTGCCGAACCAAATGTGACCAAAAGAAAGACAGCCCAGAGGTTTCCCCACGAAATCATGTGAAAGGCAAAACGGCAAACCAGAATTTCGATCACAACGGTCGGCATCGTCATCAGGTAGTTCGAGACGATACTGGAGGCCAGCATCGGACCGGCGCCGATCGGCGCGAGACGGAAGCGGCGCAGAATCCCCTGCTCGCGAAACGTCACGAGCTGCACGCTGAGCCCCCAAAAGCTGCCCATCACCGTCATTGTAAGCACCGCGCCGAGAATGTAGGCGATCCAGCCCGCCTGCCCCTTGGCGAGAACCAACACGAAAAAGAAAAGAAAACCAAGCGGCATGACTAGGCTGAAAAACAAGAAGGTACGATTACGCATGGCGAGCCGCATGCGTATTTTCGTCAGCGTCCAGGTGTTTACAAGCGAATTTGCGCCCATTATTCTCGCAGCCGGCGACCGGTGAGTTCGATGAATGCGTCTTCGAGAGACGGCGAAAACATCTCGAGGCTTTGCAGTTCGTTGTTCTCGGCTTCAAGCTGCTTTACGAGCGCGACGATCGTTTGAGGGGGCCGCGAAGAGTGCATCACATAAGCGCCGTCGAATTGCCGACAATCAGTGACGCCATCGAGGCGGCCGAGCGAGCCATCGGTGATCGGCTTCGCCAAGCGGACCTCGATGCGTGTCGTCCCTGCTGAGGCATGTTTCAGGTCGCGCGGCGTACCGAGGGCGATCACGCGTCCCTGATCAACGATTGCCACCCGATCGCACAGACGCTCGGCTTCTTCGATGTAGTGCGTGGTAAGCAGAACTGTCTTTTTGCTGCGCTTGAGCTCCTCGATGATGTCGTAGATTTCGCGGCGCACTTGCGGGTCCAGGCCAGCCGTGGGCTCGTCAAGAAACACGACGCTCGGGTCGTTCACGAGAGCCATGGCCAGGGCGAGACGCTGCTTTTGTCCTCCTGAAAGCTGGCTGTAGAACGCGGTTCGCTTTTCTTCGAGCTGGAATCGCTTCAGCAGGTCGTCTGTATTCGCATGCCGGCGATAGAATTTCGCGAACAACTCAATCGCTTCCTTCACGCGAATTTTGTCCGGCAGGGAAGTGGATTGCAGCACGGCGCCGATTTGCTCTTTGAACTCGAAACCGCTCTTTTCAGGATCGAGGCCACATACGCGCGCGAGGCCACGATCAGGCGTGCGCATGCCCTCAAGAATTTCGACCGTAGAAGTCTTTCCTGCTCCGTTGGGACCGAGCAGCCCGAATACTTCTCCTTCTTCGACTTCGAAACTCACGCCACGAAGCGCTTCGACGGCACCGTAACTCTTGTAAAGCCCTTCGACTTGTATAACGGGTGCGCCCACTCAGGAATCCCTCGATTTGCGAAGCCATCTTCTATACCACAGTCAGCAAAGCCCGCGCGAATCAACGCTTTCGTCTATCGCGCGTCGTGCGGCCACGGCCGCGACCAGTTTGGCGCGACTGCGCGCTTCTTTTCGATTGCGCCCGTGTCTTCGGGCCGGACCAGGCGTATTTTTTCATGTTTACGCGCTTGCCTTCGATGATGACTCCTTCGGTCTCGAGCAAGCGCCGCTGAAGACTTGCGTGCGGCTCCCGAATCAGCAGGCGTCCGCCTGCGCCAACCACCCGATGCCAAGGGATGCCTTCTACCGCCAGGGCAGGCCGCCATCGCGTATCCGGCAACTCGTGCGCCGCCGCGCAGGCGGAGCGCCTTCGCGAGCGCTCCGTAGGTTGTTACGCGGCCACGCGGAATTTTTTTCACCAATTTGTAAACCGGATCCCAAGACGGCATTGTTCGCTGCCCCTTCTTCTCGCATGCTGATTTCCCTGAAACGCTGTTGGTTACAGCTTAGGTTCAGCGAGTTTCCGTCAAGACTACTTTCACTACAAATCAAGCATCTAAGTATGTGAGGTGATGATTGGCTAGTTGCTCAGTTCGAAAGCCTTCGGTGGTAGAGCCGCAAGGTCTTTGTTCGTGCCCCTGACGCCCTTCCGCGGGATGCAGCAAGACTAATAACCAATTCGAAGCAACCTTCATAACTCTAGGGCATCGTACCATTGACGGGGTAGTGGACGCTTCATACACTACGCCACGAACCGTCGAAAAGGAGGCAGTTGTGGCTTTCGTTCGACGCAAAGGCAACACCTACTTCCTGGTGCACAACGTGCGCCGGCAAGGTAAGGTGCAGCAGCTTCACCTGGCGCGGCTAGGCGAGCGGCCGCGAATCACGGATGACGTGGTGCGTCGGGTTTCGCGGAACCATCCGTTCCTCGAACTCGATTGGCCGCGTTTGCGGGAGTCCGTGAATAGCCGAGTGGAGTTGTTCAACGTTCGCTCGCCGTACGTGCAGAGCCTTATGCACTCACTACGCAACTTAAACCTGGACCTGGCCGATCTGTCGCCGCCGATGTTGCTGCTGACAGACCGAGCCAATTCAAGCCGTGAACTGGTCACGCAATTGCGAATGTTGCGATCGATTCTCGATATCAAGCTCGACCAATTCGAGAGATCTGGACCGCAAATCGCAGTAAGCGGAAGGAAGTTCCGGTAGGGGGAGTAATACCGTGGGCGCGCATGCATTAAAACTCGACCCGACCCAACGCAGCGTGGAGTCGCGTGATTTCGAGGGAGGGCTGCGGCGGAAGATTGTGGGGCAGGACGAAGCGGTGCAGGCCGTCGTAGACCTGTACCAGGTGTTTCGTGCCGGCCTGAATTCGCCGGGGCGGCCGGTGGGGAACCTGCTGTTCCTCGGACCGACTGGAGCCGGCAAGACGCGCGTGGTGGAAGCCACGGCCGAGGTGCTGTTCGGTGATCCGCGGGCGGTGATTAAGGTGGATTGCGCCGAGTTTCAGCACTCGCACGAGATCGCGAAATTGATTGGGTCGCCTCCAGGGTATTTGGGGCACCGGGAGACGCATCCGCTGATCACGCAGGAAGCGCTCGCGCAATATCACACGGAGAAGCTGAAGATTTCGTTTTTGCTGTTCGACGAAATCGAGAAAGCGTCGGATGCGCTGTGGCAACTGCTGCTGGGGATTTTGGACAAGGCGACGCTGACGTTGGGCGACAACCGGCGAGTGGATTTGTCGCAGACGATGATTTTCATGACGTCGAACCTGGGCGGCGGCGAAATCACGGAACTGATGACGGGCGGAATGGGATTCGCGCCGACGGTACCGGCGGACTCGAAGCCACGCCTGGACGAGAAGGTGGAAAAGACGGCATCGGAAGCGGCGAAGAGGAAATTCGCACCGGAGTTCATGAACCGGATCGACAAGACGATCGTGTTCCATCCGCTGCGTTCGGAGCAGCTGGAGCAGATTCTCGAGATCGAACTGGGAATGGTGCAACAGCGCGTGCTCGAGACTGCCAAGGGCCGTTTCTTGTTCCGCGTTACTCAGTCCGCGCGCGAGTTCTTACTGAAAGAAGGGACTGACCTGAAATATGGAGCGCGCCACTTGAAGCGGGCCATCGAACGACACATCGTCTACCCACTGGCGAGCCTGCTGGCTACCGAGCAAGTGACCCTCGGCGATGTGATTTCGATCGATTGGGATGGGGCCGAGCAAGCCCTAAGGTTTTCAAAGGAAGCGGAAGGGGCGCTTGTTCCGGTCCCGTCTCCGGTTCCGGAGACGATGGCTGAGGCCGCTGCCGCGCACTCTGACGGCCGCCCGGTTCCGATGTTTCCCGCAGCAACTGCGACGGCGGACGTTGGAACAGCAAAAAAGCTGGCGTCCTCGAATAACCGAACGATTCCGGTGGAAAAGGCTAAGAACGACAAGAACAAGTCGTAGCGCGAGCTACCACGGTCCGGGATACAACTCCGCGGCATGCCCTGTTACAGGATATGCCGCGTTTCTGTTTGTACGGGTCAATGATTCGAGAGGTAAGCGACGAGCGGTTTTTTTTGAATCCTACTTCGGTGGCTCCATCGGTTCATCGAAGCTGCCACCGTAGATGTTAGGCACCTTGCCTCCCATCGGCCGCAGATAAGAGCAGAGTTGCCCGCGATGGTGCGCCGTATGCAGCATCATGAAGTGCCAATACAGAACCGCAGGGTGATTGTAGATTCCAAAGAACGGCATAGGAGTGGCCCAGAAATCGGCAGGGAGCTTGGCGACTTGATCAAGCTTGGAGCCGAATTCATCGTCATACCAAGCGGCGATGTCGGCAGAATTTGAGAAATCGGCAGGCATACTGTCGTCTTCCATCTCAAATTTCCCCGCGAGAAAACCCTCCAGGAACCAGATGTCACAGCCAGCAATGTGCCAGACCAACTCAAGGGCGCTGCGGCTGTGAGGGGCGGGGCGGTAGGATTCCTTGGTGATGGGAACGGCTTTAATGACGCGCGATGTAATTTCCGATTCCTTTCGTATGATCGGAAGCTGGATGTTCAGCAGAAAGGCCGCTTGTTCCGGTGTCATGGCTAGGACCTCTTCGCGTGTTGGGGACGTGTCTTTCATGGCTTCCAGCGAAGAATCGGCTTCCGGGCTGCAGCAACTTCATCGAGCCGGCCAACGCGCGTGGAATGCGGCGCTGTCTTTACGAGATTCGGATCTTCTTCGGCTTCGGCGGCAATCGAGCGCATCGCATCGATAAACAAATCGCATTCTTCCTTGGACTCGGATTCGGTCGGTTCAATCATCATCGCGCCGGGAACGATCAGCGGGAACGCGGTGGTGTAGGGATGAAAACCATAATCGATGAGTCGTTTGGCGATATCCATCGTGTTGACGCCGTGCTTCTTCTGTCGCGCGTCGCTGAAAACCACTTCATGCATCGAAGGTAAATTGTAAGGCAAATCGAAATAGTCTTCGAGATTCTTGCGAATATAGTTCGCATTCACAACGGCGTCTTCGGTGGCTTGCCGAATCCCGGGGCCGTAAGCCAGCGTATAAGCGAGGGCACGAAGCAGAACGCCGAAATTGCCGCAGTAGGCGCGTACCCGTCCAATCGATTGCGGACGATTCTGATCGAGCGCGAACTGCCCATTTTCCTTTTTCACGACGACGGGCACCGGCAGAAACGGTTCGAGAATTTTCTTGACCATCACAGGGCCTGAACCCGGGCCTCCGCCACCGTGGGGCGTCGAGAAGGTCTTGTGCAGGTTCAAGTGCATCACGTCCACGCCGAAATCTCCGGGCCGCGTGACGCCTGCCAGGGCGTTCATGTTGGCGCCGTCCATGTAAAGCAGCGCGCCTTTTTCGTGCAGGATGTCCGCAATCTCCGCGATCCGCTCCTCAAATACGCCGAGAGTGCTTGGGTTGGTTAGCATCAACGCGGCGACGTCCTCGGTGACGAATTCGCGAAGATGATCAGTGTCGATCTGCCCGCGTGCGTTGGAACGAATATTCTGCACCTCGTAACCCGCAATCACCACAGACGCCGGGTTCGTTCCGTGAGCGGAGTCGGGTATGAGGACTTTGGTGCGCGGATTGCCTTTGCTCGCGAGGTAAGCGCGAATCATCAAAAGGCCGGCGAGTTCGCCCTGCGCTCCCGCCGCCGGCTGCAGCGTCGCGGCATCCATTCCCGTGATAGCCAGCAGACAATTTTGCAGATCCCAAAGAATGCGCAAGCAGCCTTGTGACACCTCTGCAGGCTGCTGAGGATGTTCGCTCGCGAGTCCATCGAGCCGCGCGACGAATTCGTTCACGCGCGGATTGTATTTCATGGTGCAGGAGCCGAGCGGATACATTCCGAGGTCAATCGCGTAATTCCACGTGGAAAGCCGCGTGAAATGCCGGATCACTTCGATCTCGCTGACTTCAGGAAAACCTTCGATCGAGTCGCGCGTGAATTCAGGGCCAAGCGCAGCGATAGGATCAACTGCCGGCACATCGAGCGGCGGTATTTCCATACCTCGCTTGCCCGGAGCGGACTTCTCGAATATCAGTCCCTCGTTTTGATTGGGATGCGGACGCACCTTCTTGATCGAGGCGGCGGCCGTTTCCGTATCTACAACTTTCGAACTCAAGTCAGAAGCTCCTATACCGGGGTCTCGAGAATTTTCTTCAGCGCACCGGCGAAACGTTCGATTTCCGCTCGCGGCATCGTTTCGGTGACGCAGACCAGTGCGCGCTTGGTCAATTCCGGGTACTGCGTACCGAGTGCAAATGGCCCGATGATTTTCTCGCGCAAGAGGGCCGAATTAATCATTTTTACCGAGCGCGGAAATTCGAGCGTGAACTCATTAAACGTTGGCCCAGAGAAGACACGCCGCACGCCGGGAATTTTCTCGAGCTCGGCCTGTGCGAAGCGCGCTTTGGCCAGGTTTTGCGACGCCACCTCTCGCAATCCCTCTTTGCCCATCAGGCAAAGATGGATGGTTGCGACGAGCGCATAGAGCGCCTCATTCGTGCAGATGTTGGAGGTGGCCTTCTCGCGGCGAATATGTTGCTCGCGGGTTGCCAGGGTCAGCACAAAGCCACGCCGTCCGGCAGCGTCCGTCGTTTGTCCAGCGAGACGCCCCGGCATTTGCCGAACAAATTTTTCGCGCGTTGCAATTACCCCCACGTAAGGGCCGCCATAACTCGGCGAAACGCCAAAGGCCTGTCCTTCCATCGCGACGATATCCGCCTCGACGGGCGGGCGCACGATCCCGAGCGAGACAGGCTCGGTGATGGATGCCACCAGCAAAGCGCCACCAGCATGCGCGGCGGTTGCGAGAGCCGGAATTTCTTCCAGAACGCCGAAGAAATTCGGCGTCTGAACGATCACAGCAGCGGCGTCAGCAAGTTTTTCTGGAGTCAACGTACTACGATCGATTTGCCCGGATTGCGTGTAAGGCAACTCTTCGATTTCAAGCCCCAGATTCCGCGCGTACGTGGCCAGAACCTGCCGGTACTCCGGATGCACACTGCGCGCGACGAGCACCCTATTCCTGCCCGTGAGCCTCTCTGCCATCAGCGCAGCCTCGGTAAGCGCCGTCGACCCGTCGTACATCGAGGCATTCGCCACTTCCTGGCCGGTGAGCTGCGCCATCAGGGTCTGAAACTCAAAAATCGCAGTCAGCGTGCCCTGAGCAAATTCCGCCTGATACGGCGTATAGGAAGTCAGGAACTCACCCCGTTGCACGAGTGCGTCAGTAACCACCGAGCACAAATGAGGGTAGACACCTGCTCCCAGGAATGAAGTGAATCCTCTCCCGTTCTCACCTGCGCGCGCTTGAAAATATTGAACAATTTCCGCCTCGGAAAGTGGCCCGGGCAGGGGAAGGGGACTGCGCAACCGGAACTTTTCCGGTATGGATTTGAAAAGTTCGTCGACAGACTGGACGCCGATCACCGTGAGCATTTCCTGACGCTCGGACGGGCTTTTGGGAAGATAACGCATCAGGCCTAGTGTTCCTTCGCTTTCTGGGCGATATACGCTTCGTACGCTGCGGCATCCATCAACGACGCTGGCTCTTTGGGATCAGCAAGTCGAATCTTAATCAGCCACGCGGATCCGTGCGGATCGGAATTGATTTTCTCAGGCGCATCAGCAAGCGCCGGGTTCGTCTCCGTAACTTCACCGCTCACGGGCGTGAAAATCTCGCTCACAGCCTTCACGGATTCCACGGTGCCGAGTGATTGGCCCGCCTTCAGTTGAGTTCCCACCTTCGGCAGCTCGACAAACACTACATCCCCAAGCTCATGCTGAGCGTAATCGGTGATTCCGATTGTGCCGGTCGCGCCGTCTGCCTTGATCCACTCGTGCTCTTTCGTGTAGCGGTAGTCTTTCGGGTACATGCCGCCCCCTGGTCGCTGCGAGATTCGATGCTGTCCGTTCAGTGAGGTCGCTTATAAAAAGGCAGCGCAACGATTCGCGCCGGCACAGCCTGCCCACGGATGCTGATTTCAACGTTCGTTCCGGCCGAGCCTGTCGTAGACGGAACATAGGCCATGCCTATATTCTTCTTGAGAAAGGGCGCCGGACCGCCGCTCGTTACGCGTCCCGCGTCGCGTCCGTCGATCAAAACGGGATAACCATCGCGGCCGATTCGTTTATCGAGCATCTCAAACCCGACAAGCCGCCGATCGATTCCGCACCGCTTTTGCTCGCTCAACACATTGCTGCCTAGAAATGGCCCTTTGTCGAGCTTGCAAATCCATCCAAGACCGGCTTCGAGCGGCGTCGTGGTTTCATCAATCTCATGCCCGTAGAGGCACATCCCAGCTTCAAGGCGCAGCGTATTGCGCGCCCCAAGCCCGCAAGGCAAAAGGCCAGCCGACTTGCCTGATTCCATCAGATCAGCCCAAAGCTTTTCGGAGTGCTCGGGATCGAAGTAGATCTCAAATCCATCCTCACCCGTATAACCCGTACGGGCGATCAGACAGTGAATCCCGCCAACCTCGCCAAAAGCAAAGTGGTAGTAGCGCATCGAATCGAGCGAAACGGTCGTGAGGCGCTGAAGAATATCCTTCGCTCGCGGGCCCTGAATTGCCAGCTGTGAATACCGCGGCCCGGCGTTCTCGACCTTCGCATCGAATTTGTTATTCGTTTGGATGTGCTCGAAATCGTGATCCTGATTGCCAGCGTTGACGCACAGCAAATAGTGCGTGTCCGAGATCTTATGGACGAGCAGGTCATCGACGAAAGTGCCGCGCTCGGTCATCAAGCCCGAGTAGTGCGCCTGCCCAATGATCAGCTTTGCTGCATCGTTACAACTCACGTGCTGGACGAGATCGAGCGCCTGCTTGCCCCGGATTTCGATTTCGCCCATATGGCTCACGTCGAACAATCCAGCCCGTGTTCGCACCGCCTCGTGCTCGGACAGAATTCCGGAATATTCGAGCGGCATTTCCCATCCGCCAAAATTAACCATCTTTGCGCCCAGGCGGTGATGAAGCGAATTCAGGGCTGTTTTGCGCAATTCCGCGGTGGCCGGCGTTGTCACTGGGGATTTCTCATCGTAGAGACAAGAAAATCAACGTAGCATGCGTGTTTCGAAGTGTCAAGAAAGCCTCCATATCTCCGTTTGCAAGCTCGCAGCGAAAACTACGCAAGCCCGTCTCGTTCTCGGCAATCGTGCGAGTGAACCTGCTTGTCGCCCATTCGCGACTAGCCTAGTATTAATTGTCCAAAGCAATATAGTCCGCTGGAGATGCGATTCTGTGACGGTGCTCTGCTCACAATGTGACAAGCCGGAGACGCAGTGCACCTGCGAAAAATTCTGCTGCTTCTGTCAATCGCAATACAACATTCGACTTTGCGTGGATGGATTGTATTATTGTCCGGACTGTCGCGAGGCATGCGATGTCCGCGTTGTGGAGACCAGTGACAGTGACCACTGACCCGGCACGAACTGAGCTTAAGGTGCACAACGACCCGCGGCTGCTCACCGCCGTGGGGGCGATTGTGTCCCATTCCGCCCATCGCGCGGGCCTCCCACGGGAAGCTCAACAGGGATTCGCCGAAGCGGCCGTCGACGCCGTTCGCGACACATTTCCTCTCCTCGGAAACGACAGCACGGGAGATCGAGACCTCCGAATGGTGATCGAAGATTTTCCGGATCGGGTGCAGGTGACGATCGAGCATTCGGGTGAATCAAAACCTACGGCAGGACTTGATACGTTCGTGGGCGGCGGCTCGAAAGATCATGCCGCCGGGAAAATCAGCGCTTCGCTCCAGGATACGCGAGTTGACCGCGTGCAATACGATACTCACGAAGGCCGCTCGCGAATGACGCTCATCAAGTATCGAGATCAACGCAGCGCGAACGTCTAGTCTGCGACCGCCTCAGGAACAGCACTCACCGCAGCGTTATCTACATCGGAACGGCGAAGATCCTTGTGTTAATCAGTGATCCGAGCTGCGCTTCGCTCACCGGAGCTTCGACCTTCAAGCGATCACCTGCCGGCACGACAGTCACGCCGTCGAGCACCTTCGCGAAGTCGGGATTGGCTTGCGCCTCTTGGTAACGCTTATACATCAAGCCCGCCTGGAAAGCTGCGCCGAGCAGATTGGCGTCATCCGTTGAGTTGCACACAGCTTGAAACTTCGCATTCACGCCGCTGTCCGCGTCCACGCTGATGGTCATAGCCTTCAGGCGGTCAACGATGGCGGCTGCTTGAGGGAACTGGCTGGTCTCAGGGAGTAACTGCTGCATCGCCAGGTGCGTGTAGTTCTTATCCAGCACGCCCCAGACGAGCCCGCTCCCGTTCACTTCGTTGATGAGCGGAAATAGCTGGTCATTTGTCAACAAACTTGCTGCGCCGCCCATTCGAACTTCGATCAGTTGTTCAAGCGCCGATCGGTGGCCGAAGGCCGCGGTGTTGCTGTCAAGAAAAGTAAACAAAATGTCGCCTTCGCCGCTTCCGCTACCATATGCCCAGAGGTGGTAGCCGTGGTACTCAACGGACGGCAGCTTCTTCGCTTTGAATTGCGCCTCGGTAGACGACGGATCGAATGGTCCGAGAGCTACGCCGACCACGTCCTCGCCGCCGGCCTTCGAAACAGGCAGCCCGCCCCATGCGAGTTCTTCCACCTGCGAATTCGGATCTACGCCCGACGAGGTGAGAAACTGCTCGAACTGGCGGAACTTGCTGGGTAGAAGCTGCTCGCGCAACTTGGGAAACCAGGGATACTTCCGGGCTGTTTTCAGATCGGCGTAAGCGAACTCCCCAACCTGTTTCGGGAACAGACCGATGACTCCGGTGCTCAGTGAACCTGCCGCGCTGGGAGACGGAATCGCAGCGAGCGATGCAAATATTGCTGCTAGTGCGAGGAATGCAAATGCGGTCAAGCGAATGCTAGGCTGTCTCACTTTTTTGTCCTCAGTTTTCTTGCTCATTCAGTGCTATCGACCAATTACAGCTAACGCCTTCAGTTACGCGAGCTAGAAGAGTTGCTGATTCCGACCGCAGACGCTCGACGAATCCTGCGTCCGTGATTGACTCCAGATTGATGGCTACATTCTCGAGGGCGCCTCGAACCGCTGACGCTGCCATCAAACGTCCCACGCGCAGGTCTGACAACATAGACGCGCTGGACATCGATTCCAGTTGCCCTAGTCGTTCGAACACGTCAACAGCCTTGCGCGCCACTTCCAGCGGAACCTCAGCCGCACCCTGCAAAGAACGCTGTATGGCATCGTCACGCTTGCGTTGTTCTTCGGGTGTGCCCTGCGGCAGCTTGTAAGCAGCCATCACGGACTCAAAAGACGATGCGTCGCGATCGATTGCTTTCGCCAACTCCTGTCCCGCCGCGTGAAATTCTGACACGGCCTCGCTGAGTTGTTCGACGAATGCGGCCTGAGACTTTTTCTTGCGCGAGAGCCCCGCCACCATCTGGCCCAAACTAGCTCCCAGCGCGCCCGCTAGCGCTGATACCGAGCCGCCGCCTGGCGCTGCAGTTGGCTGCGCCACGGCATCGAGAAACGGCTGCGCCATCGCCGCGAGACGTCCTGGGCCTTCCGAGGCCGTTCCGCCAAGCGAGGCTTCCAGACGATTCTCTAACACCTGCGCGGGCGAAAAGTTCTCGAGCCGCAGATAAAAGTCGGCCGTCAATTCGATTGCACGCTTCGGTATCAGGCCGACAATTTCGCTTCCAACGATCGACACTCCGTAGCGCTCTGCTTCGCGCTTCACCATTTCGAACACGCGATGAAGCGGCGTCTGCTCGAAATCCGTCATGTTGATCGAGACTTGCGCCAGGTTTCGCGCGCGAAGGTCCACGCCCATTGCCTTTACGTAGCGCAACCCGCCATTCGAGAAGCGGATATTTTTCCCGATACGTTTGGCGATTTCGATATCCGGCGTGTTCAGGTTGATGTTGTATGCAATCAGAAACTTTCTGGCTCCGACCACCGTTGCGCCTGCCGTCGGGTGCAATCGCGGCTCGCCCACGTCGGGAGCGCGGTCCGGATTGCGAAGCACTTCCTCGCGCAATCCCTCGAACTGGCCTTTCCGGATATTTTCGAGGTTTGTACGTTCGGACCGCTGGGCTGCCGCTTCGTAAAAGTAGACGGGGATGCGATAGCGTTCCCAGATTTCGCGTCCAACTTTCTTCGCAAGCACCACACAATCTTCGATCGTCACGCCTTCGATGGGAATGAACGGCACCACGTCCGTCGCACCCATCCGCGGGTGCGCTCCTGAATGTTTCGTAAGATCGATCAGCTCAGCGGCTTTTCCCACGCCGCGAAGGGCCGCTTCCGCCACCGCTTCAGGTTCCCCGGCCAGCGTTACGACGCTGCGATTGTGGTCAGCATCACTTTCACGATCGAGGAGAAACACACCCGGAACTTCGCGCATCGCAGCGATGATTGCGTCGATTTTCGCGGTATCACGGCCTTCGGAAAAATTCGGTACACACTCGACGAGTCGTTTCATGAATTCAGTTGTTTGAATAGATGACGGTTCCGCGCTTCATCGTCAGGCTGCAAAGGTTCACACCAAAATAATACGGAATTTCCCGGTAATCAGCCACGTCAAACGCCGCGAAGTCCGCATACTTGCCAACCTCCAGCGAGCCGATGCGATCTTGCTGGCGAAGAGAATAGGCCGGATTAATGGTCGCGGCCGATATCGCCTCGGCAGGAGTCATGCGCATCTGCGTGCACGCCAGCGAGAGGATCATCGGCATGCTGACTGTCGGACTGGTGCCGGGATTAAAATCGGTTGCTAAGCCAACGATGGCCCCCGCTTCGATCAGTTTGCGTGCCGGCGCGTAATGCGCCAGCCCAAGATGAAAGCAGCATCCGGGCAGCAAGGTGCAAACTACATTTGAAAGTGCGAGGGCGCGAATGTCCGCTTCGTCAATTTTCTCAAGATGGTCTGCGCTGGCCGCTTGCATCTCAATCGCCAGTCGCGCTGCGCCCGTGTGTGCTAGCTGCTCGGCGTGCAGGCGCGGGACCAGTCCGCAGGCGCGTCCAGCCGCCAAAATCTTGCGTGCCTGAGGTACCGTAAACGATCCTCGATCGCAGAACACGTCGCAGAATTCAGCCAGGCCTGCCATGGCGACATTCGGAATCCATTTTTTCGTCAGAAGGCTTACGTATGCGTCTGCCCGCCCTTTGTATTCGACAGGCACGGTGTGAGCGCCGAGAAAAGTTGCAGCGATATCAATCGGCTGCTCCTGATGCAGCTCATAAAGAATATTCAGGATCTTCGACTCGCTCTTCCAGTCGAGGCCATACCCGCTTTTTGCTTCGATCGTGGTGGTTCCATAGGCCGCGAACTGTTGCAATGCCGCCATCGCGCGCAATTTGAGCTCCTTCGCCGAAGCACGCCGGAGGTTGTGCACGCTCGAATGGATTCCACCTCCTTTCTCCGCAATCTCCTCGTAGGTGGCCCCTGAAATTCGTTGTTCATATTCTGGCGCGCGGCTCATTGGAAAAATCAGATGGGTATGCGAATCGACAAAACCCGGCAAGACAACGCGACCCGCGAGATCGAGCTTTTCCGCACGGCGCGATTTCCGCGAGCCTTCGATGCGGCGACGCGTTCCTATCGCCACGATGCGATCGTCATGTACCAGAAGAGCGCCGTCTCGAATAATTCCCAGCTCGCCAAGCGCACGACCGCGCCGGGGTATAGCGCCGCGAAGGGTTAGAAGCTGAGAGCAGCCGGTAATCAGCCAGTCAGGCACAGGAAGGGTACTGTGATACTAGCCTGACGTTAGGCAAAAAACTACCGGGTCACAAGCGCCGTTCTCACTAAATGCGGCAGCAATTGTGTGATTGTTCGGTTCGCGGCACACCCGTGAATGCCTATGCACTTGACGGTCTTGCTCAGAAATACTGGCGCAAAGACTTCCGCACGAACGATTCAAGCGTTGTCGACGTTGTGTTCTTCGGCCGAGCGCCGCTCTTGTGGCGTGATGAGACCTGCGTTTGCGCCCTTCCACATCTCAATGAGCAGCGCCGCGGTGCTCTTCGGCAACCCCATCTCGACAAGCGCAGGTTCAAGCATCAAGAATGGAACTTGCATGTATCCTAGATTAGGCTTCCCGATTGAGTTACCCACGATGGATGCCGCCTCTTTCATCGAAATATCGCGTTGTCCGTGAAGCTCCTGTGTGGAACTGCCGGAGAAATCGCCGCGCAGCAAGGCGGCTGGCAGCATACGCACCGATATCTTTTGTAGCAATCCAAGGCGTCGCCAGGTCACCTATCATACCACCGGGAAGGAATCCCATTGACCGCAATCGGCGCGATGCTCATCAGAAGATTCTCCATAAAATACCCCGCCCGCAGGTGAAGGACATTAAGATCTGACACTTGATTGAGCTTCTCTTCCATGTTGTGCAGGCCGACGATGGGGCCCGTTTTTTCCGCGTGCTGTGCTCCGATGCTGCTTAGCGCGACCACATAGGGAACGCGCGCGCTTGCTACCGCCGCGGCGTAAGAATCGGAAACGCGCTCCTGATGGGTTCGCAGGTCCGGCTGTGAAGCGTCCTCGGGCAGCACGAGATAGACGGCGTCGGCACCTTCGAATGCTTTCGTCATCGCGGGTCGATCTTCGACGTTACCAACGAAAGCTTCTGCGCCACGGGCCACAAACTGGTCGAGCTTCTTCGCATCCCGGCTGACAACGCGCAAATTCGCGCCGCCCGCCAGCAGCGCTTCTGTCGCCGGCTTCCCTGTGTGTCCCGTCGCTCCTGTAATAACGATCATCCGCTATCTCCAATTTACGTTGGGATAATGCCTACGCCTTAACCCATCGGAATTTTGACGCCGGATTTCCTCGCGAACTCGATTGCTTCCGGATACCCGGCATCCACATGCCTGGCGACGCCGATTCCCGGATCGTTCGTCAGCACGCGCTCGATGCGCGAAGCCATCTCCTTCGTTCCATCCGCCACCGTCACTTGCCCTGCATGCTGCGAATAGCCGATGCCGACGCCTCCGCCGTTGTGAATCGAGACCCAACTCGCGCCGCTCGCCGTATTCAGCATTGCGTTCAAAAGCGCCCAGTCGGCTACCGCGTCCGAACCATCGAGCATTTTTTCCGTCTCGCGGAATGGCGACGCAACCGAGCCGCAATCCAAATGGTCGCGCCCAATCACGATCGGCGCCTTCAGTTCGCCTCGCGCGACCAGATCATTCAGCGCGAGCCCAAACTTGTCGCGCTCGCCGTATCCCAGCCAGCAGATTCGCGCCGGCAGTCCTTGAAATTTCACCCGCTTCTGCGCCAGCTTGATCCAGCGCGAGAGAATTTCGTCGTGCGGAAACATTTCCAGCACCAGCTGATCCGTGCGATGGATATCCGAAGCTTCTCCCGAAAGCGCCGCCCAGCGAAACGGCCCGCGTCCTTCGCAAAAGAGCGGGCGAATATATGCCGGTACGAACCCAGGGAAATCGTAAGCGTTCTTAACGCCTTGCTCGTACGCAAACGTCCGAATATTGTTTCCGTAATCGAACGTCACCGCGCCCAGTTTTTGCAGCGCGAGCATTCCCTCCACATGCTTGGCCATCGATTCAAGCGAACGCCTGCGATACGTCTCCGGATCTCGCTGCCGCAGCTCCGCCGCCTGCGCCACATCAAGCCCCTGAGGAATATAGCCGCCGATCGGGTCGTGCGCGCTCGTCTGGTCGGTAAGCAAATCGGGAACCACTCCGCGCCGCGCCAGCTCAGGAATCACGTCGGCACAATTTCCCACCAGCCCAACCGACGTCGCCTCGCGCGTACGCACGGCGTTCTTGAGAATGCGCAGCGCTTCATCCAGATCGTTTACCATCACATCGCAGTAACCGCTCTTCACCCGCCGCTTGATGCGCTCCGGATCCACATCAATCCCCAGAAACGCCGCCCCATTCAGCGTCGCTGCCAGCGGCTGCGCGCCTCCCATCCCGCCCATCCCACCGCTCGCCACAAGTTTCCCGGCAAGGTCCGCTGTATGGAAATGCTTTCGGCCCGCCGCGGCAAAGGTTTCGTACGTCCCCTGAAGGATTCCCTGCGACCCAATGTAAATCCAGCTGCCCGCGGTCATTTGCCCATACATCATCAGGCCGGCTCGATCGAGCTCGTCGAAATGTTTCCAGTCGCTCCAATGTCCAACTAAATTCGAATTGGCGATCAGCACGCGCGGCGCATAGGAGTGCGTGCGAAAAATCCCCACTGGCTTGCCAGACTGCACCAGCAGCGTTTCGTCCCCCTCGAGCGACTTCAGCGACTCGACAATCGCGTGAAAGCAGTTCCAATTACGCGCCGCTTTTCCGCGCCCGCCATAAACGATCAGATCCTCCGGTTTCTCAGCAACCTCCGGATCGAGATTGTTCATCAGCATCCGCAACGCGGCTTCCTGCTGCCATCCCTTGCACGAAATTTGTGTACCACGCGCGGCGCGCACCGGTTGATAACCGATCGATTCTTCGGTTGAAAGCTTCGCCATAAAATTTCCCTCTGCGGGCATCTTATCTCACCAAGGCACGCCTGAGTAGCGCCGCGTTGCGCTCCTCGAGCCCATACGCTAGAGTTTAAGAAATGGCGAGCGAGTATCCGGCCCTCACAAAATTTTTCCTCGATGCCATCGATCGTTTCGCCAACCCGCGCGCGCAGATGTATCGCACCCCCGCCGGCTGGCAGTCCATATCGGCGCAGGAAATGCTTCGCAGAGTCGCCGGCCTGTCGAAAGCGCTGGCTGCGCTCGGCATCGTATCAGGTGATCGTGTAGGGCTTTTTGCGCCCAACTGCCCGGAGTGGCACACGGCGGATTTCGCGATTCAAGGCCTCGGCGCTGTCAATGTCCCGATCTACTTTAATGAGTCGCACGACCGTCTCATCTACATCCTCAACGATTCAGGTGTACGCGTTGTATTCACCGCTGGAGCCGCACAGGCAAAAAAGATTTCCGAGTGCCGCAGCCGAATTCCAACCCTTGAACATGTAATCTCGGCCGCGCCTGATACCGAGTTGAACGGCGACATCCTCCGGTACGAAACCCTGATCGCATCAACCACGGACGCCGATGTTGCCGAATATCGCCGCCGAGCAGCGGAGATCACGGGCGACAATCTCGCGACCATCATCTACACGTCGGGCACGACCGGCGAGCCTAAGGGCGTAATGCTCTCGCATTCGAATCTCAGCTCGAATTCCATCGACAGCGCGGCCAACCACCAGCTTCTGCCGTCTGATGTTGCGCTCGAATTCTTGCCGCTCGCCCATGTGTACGAACGCACCGCCGCATACAGCTACATTTGCAACGGCGTGGCCATCGCCTATCTCGAAAGAATTGAAGATGTCCCACAGGCGCTGCTCGACGTGCATCCAAGCCTTGCTTGTGCTGTCCCCAGATTCTTCGAAAAGATTTACGCCAATATTCTCGAGAAAGGCCACCGCGAATCGGGCATCAAACGAAATATTTTCGATTGGGCGCTTCGGGTCGCTGAAGAATCCGTTCCGTGGCGCGCCTATGGAAAAAGCGCATCGCCAGGTCTGAAACTGCGCTGGCGAGTGGCAGACGCTCTCGTTTACTCAAAAATTCGCGAAGGGCTGGGTGGTGGCACACAGAGATTCTCCGCTGGCGGAGCCCCGCTCGCGCCGGAGCTAGCGGAATTTTTCTGGTCCGTCGGCGTGACGATTCACCAGGGCTACGGACTCACCGAGACCTCGCCGGTCGTCACCGCGAATACTCCGGCGGCGAACAAAATCGGCACCGTCGGGCGCCCGATTCCGAACGTTCAAGTAAAAATCGCAGAGGACGGAGAAATTCTAGTGAAGGGCCCGAACGTGATGCAGGGCTATTACCACAAGCCCGAAGCCACCCGCGAGGTCTTCACTTCCGATGGATGGTTTCGTACCGGCGATATCGGCCGCCTCGACGAAGACGGCTACCTGATCATCACCGATCGCAAAAAGGAACTGCTAAAAACGGCCGCAGGAAAGTTCGTTGCGCCCGCCCCAATCGAAAACGCACTCAAAACCTCGCCCTACATCACGAACGCAATCGTCGTCGGCGACACGCGAAAATTTGTCTCGGTCCTCATCGTTCCGAATTTTGCGAATATCGAAGCCGCCGCGCGTAAAGCCGGCCACGATTTTGCCACGCCCACTCAAATGACCGGCGATCCGTGGGTGCGCGATCTTCTCTCGCAGCGAAATCGAGCGCCTCACCGCGCTCGCTCGCACAGTACGAAAAGCCCAAGCGCTTCGCTCTGCTCGAACAGGATTTCACCTACGCCGGCGGCGAACTCACTTACACAATGAAAATGAAACGCCGCGTCATCGAGCAGCGTTACCAGGATGTGATCGCCCGTCTCTATGCCGACGTGGAGGAACCGCGCCCTCATCACCTGGCCTGACGAAATCGGCCGCCCGCACCATCGCCGCCTCGCCATGCCCGGCGCGTGCGTGAATCGCTATCGTCGGAGTACAATAAGCGCCGGGAAGGGAAGAGAAATGACCGAACAACTCACAATCGCTGGGCGCCAGTTTCATTCGCGCCTTATCGTTGGCACAGGAAAATATCGCAGCTTTCAGGAAATGGCGCGAGCTCACCAGGCTTCCGGCGCCGACATGGTCACCGTCGCCGTCCGGCGCGTGAATCTCTCCGATCGCTCTAAGGAATCGCTGCTCGATTACATCGATCGCAAGAATTTCTTCATCCTCCCCAACACCGCTGGTTGTTACACCGCCGACGAAGCAGTTCGCACCGCGCGCCTCGGCCGCGAAGTCGGACTATCCGAATGGGTAAAGCTCGAAGTTATCGGTGACGAGCAAACCCTCTTCCCCGATACGGAAGCGCTCATCAGCGCCACCAAAACCCTCGTCAAAGAAGGTTTCGTAGTTCTGCCCTACACGAACGATGATCTCATCGTCGCGCGCAAGTTAATCGACGCGGGTGCCGCCGCCGTCATGCCGCTCGGTGCGCCTATTGGCTCAGGGATGGGCATTCAGAACACGACGAATCTGCGAATCTTGCGCGAACGCATCACCGAAGTGCCTCTGATACTTGACGCAGGCGTCGGCACAGCTTCTGACGCCGCTCTGGCAATGGAGTTGGGCGCCGATGGCGTCCTGATGAACACCGCGATCGCCGGCGCGCAGGATTCCATCCTGATGGCGGAAGCGATGGGGGCCGCAGTCGAAGCTGGACGCAAGGCGTTTCTCGCCGGTCGCATCGAGAAAAAGCTATACGCAAACGCGTCAAGCCCGCTCGCAGGTGTCGTTCGTTAGCGGCTTTCAGCAAACATCACGGAAGCCGTTACCTGAGAACGCTCGGTTGAATCAACGAAACAGCACGTGCCAGGAAATATCCACCAGCGCGTGCACGAGCGCTCCCGGCAGCAGCGAGCCAGTTTTCATCCACGCGTGCCCGTAAAATATCCCCGCGATCGTCGCAAGAATCACGTACTTCCAATTCGGAAATGGCGAATGAAGAATGTGCGATAAGCCAAAAACAACAGATGCCACGGCCAATCCGCTCCACTGGCTCTTCAACGTGCGCGAGAAAAGATTCTGCAAGATCCCCCGAAATAGAAATTCCTCCGGCCAAGCCGTAAGAAACGTGATTCCGAGCACAGCCACGGGCAGCGAGCGCAGGCGTGCAATGGACGGGTCATACGCAATAAAGCCAATGCCAATCCCGAGTGGAACTGCAATCGCCGCAAACAACAGAAAATGTGAAAGCACGATCCAGCCCGAGCCGCGCACCCACTCGATTGCGTAGCCAACGCCTTCGAGCCTCCGCAACACAACAAACGCAGCTACACCTGTGCTCAGCGCCAGAAGGATTGTTAAAGTGTGCGTTAGCTGCGGTGGAAAAGGAAACAGCCGGTACATCCAGCGAAACTCGACCGGTAACCAGACGATCGCCGCAGCAGCATAATCCGCGCACGTAGCACCTGATCGTCCTGCGCTCGCGGCAAGCAGCAGGCTCGGTAGCACCGCGTATGCCGCACCGATCAGTGTGTACTTCCAGTTGCCACCAACTCCCAGGGAATAAATCAGCACCGCAAAAAGCGGCACCAGCGCCGCCACAAACGCTCCTCTTTGCCCGAGGACACCCTGCACGGTGCCAAACACCTTCGGCATGGCCAGGAAAAATTCAAAAGCAAAAAGCGTGGCCGCAACTCCCAGCGCAATCGCGAATCGCGATCCGGAATAACCGAGGCGAATTCCAGCAAACGCCGCCAGCAAGACGATTACGGCCCAGATCGCCACGGCGACTGGCAAACTCATCTGCCACGAGCTCGATTTAGGCGTCACGCCGAGGATTTTACTGGAGCGTGCATGCGTTCCGGGAAAAACTTGCTTTGCGCTTCCGCCTCGGCGATTCTGTGGCGCGATTCAACTGATGGCAGCCCCCGGAAAACAACAACGCCTCGCCTATATCGACTGGATGCGCGGTCTCGCCTGCCTCTTGATGTTCCAAACGCATTGCTACGATTCATGGCTCGGCGGCGCCGCGCGCGAAGGCTCCTTCATCAAATGGTCTCAACTCGGTGGAACGCTCCCCGCGCCGCTCTTCCTCTTCCTTGCCGGAGTTTCGTTCGCGCTCGTCACCGACCGGATGCGCAGCAAGGGCATCTCCGCCAACGAAATCGCCCTCACCACGATCCGTCGCGGCGCGGAAATCTATGCGCTCGGTTTGCTGTTCCGCGTGCAGGAATTCGTTCTCGGACAGCCTTGGGCGCCCTGGACCGATCTCCTGCGCGTGGACATCCTCAACACAATCGGTCTCTCCATGATGATCATGGGAATCGTTTCGCGCCTGACGAAAACCAGAGCTGCAAGTGCAATTGTCGCCGCGCTCGTGGCATTGGCCATCGCGCTCGCGACCCCGCCCCTTTGGACTACTTGGCGAATCCTTTGGCTGCCTTGGTATTTCGAGTCATACATCAACGGCGTTCACACCTACGACAAGCCGCAACCGTGGCTCTTCCCAATTTTTCCCTGGACGGCATTCGCGTTCGCCGGTCTCGCGCTTGGATTTTTGCTGTTCGGCGACTGGGCCAAAGAGAACTTAGCGAAGCTCACGGCGTTGGTGGGCGTGGCTGGCCTGGGGCTTTTCTATTTCTCAACGTGGCTCGATGGGCGTCCGGGCCAATTCTACGCCGTGTACGATTACTGGCACACGAGTCCCAACTTCTTCCTGGCGCGGGTTGGAATTCTGATGATGATTGTTTTCCTGGCATACGCATGGTGCCGCTGGGGAGCAGGCCAGTGGGGCTTCAGCCCGCTGATCCAGATCGGCCAGACTTCCTTGCTCGTCTACTGGGTGCACATCGAATTTGTGTACGGACGATTTTCGATTTTGCCGAAGCGCGCCGAAACCATTCCGATGGCGACGTTTGGCTTAGCCGTTATTTTTACCGCGATGGTTCTGCTATCAATTGCGCGCACTCGATACAAAGGCCGTGGCGCTGAAATTCTTACGCGGGTACGAAATTTCCGCGCGGCAAAACCGGCGACAGAGAGTTAGGGCTTCTTCGGGGCATCTGCAGGTTGCGGATTGGTTGAAGGGTTCGCTTTCGGCTGTATCGGGAACACGTATTCCCCGGGACGCTTCAAATGCATCTCGTCCCGCGCGATTCCTTCCAGAGTTGCCGGATCGGACTTGAGATGCTGAACGCGGCTCTGCAGCTTGCGATTTTCCTCATTAAGCCGCTCGATCTCTTGCTGCACTTCCTTGGCTTGTAACTGCGTGCGGCGCATCGCCAGCACCCCGTGCGTGCCAAAAATATCCTGGAGAAGCAGCAAGGCAAAACCTGCCACAAGAAACCAATTCATGTTTCGGCGCAAAAATTCGCGCATCTGGTCGCCAAAACGTATCCCAGGCGCCTTCGCCTCTTGTTCCGGCAACACTCTTCGCGCGCTCTTCCTGCGGACTACTTTCCGATCCATGCGCGAGCCTCCTCAGCAAGTTTTTCAGCAGCAGCTATGGAAGAAGCTTCCGCATAAATTCGCACCACCGGCTCAGTGCCCGACGGCCGCATCAGCACCCACGAGCCATCGTCAAAAATCAGTTTCATCCCATCGAGACGATTCTCTTTGGCCACGTGCCGCCCCGCAAATTCCGTAAACGTTTCCTTCAGCCGTTCGACAAGCCGCGCCTGCACATCCGGCGCCAGATGCAAATTCACGCGAATCGGCCAGAATTCCTGGCCCACGCGACGAAACAGATCCTGAAGCTGCTCTCTCAACGACTTCTGCCGCGCTCCGATCATTTCCGCTACCAGCAGACCAGCCAGAATCCCGTCCTTCTCCGGTAGATGCCCGCGTATCGTCATCCCCGCACTCTCTTCTCCACCGAGAGCAATCTTGTCATCGCGCAGAAGCGGACCCACATACTTGAAGCCAACGGGCGTTTCGTAGAGTTGAACGCCATGCAGTTTCGCAACCGCATCCAGCAGATGTGTCGTCGCCACGCTTCGCGACGCGCCCAGTTTGTATCCGCGCGTTTCGAGCAAGTAGTCAAATACGAGTCCGAGAATGTGATTGGGCGAAACGAACCACCCATCTCGATCGAGAATCCCGAACCGGTCCGCATCGCCATCCGTCGCCAAGCCCGCCAGCGCCTTCTTTTCAATCACTTCTTTCTTCAGCGGCGCAAGATGGTCTTCCGATGGATCGGGCCCGCTGCCGTCAAAGAGCACATCGCGCGATTTGCGAATTGCCGTAAGCTCCACACCATGGCTGCCGAGTATCCCGTCGAGCCACCCCGCGCCGCATCCGTGAAGCGCATCGCAAACGAAGCTGCCTTTCGCCTTCTTGATCACATCGAAACGAACCAGCTTCTCGAGTCGCGCAAAATACGGCTCGCGCGGATTGATGCGCGGGAAATCATCCTCCACCTCAAGCATCGACCCCGGCAGCTCGCCAAGCGCCGCAGCACGCTTCTCGATATCTTTTGTGATCTCGGGCAGCGCCGGACCGCCATCAGGCCCCGAAAATTTCAGTCCGTTGTACTCGGCAGGATTGTGGCTGGCAGTAATGTTCACGCCGCCGTCGAGTTTTCCGTAGAGAATCGCGTGTGCAATTGTAGGGGTCGGCGTAAATTCATTGCAGAAAAGAATTTTGCAACCGTGTTTCTCCAACACGCTTGCGGCCGTCCGGGCAAACTCCTCAGAAAAGAACCGCGTATCGTAACCGACGATCAGCGTCGGAGATTTCTTCAGCGAAAGCACGTGCCCCGCAATCGCAGCAGCCGCTCGGCGCACGCCGCCAAACGTAAAGTCTTCGGCCATCACGCCGCGCCAACCAGAAGTTCCGAAATGGATCGCTTCACTCGCCATAAAAACGTATTGTATCTTGGCCTGCAAGCAAGGTGAACGCAATACGCGATTCGCAAGAGTAAATTTGCGACCGCCGCGCACAAAGCAGACAAGATGACGCTCGAATGACGGACAAACTGGTCGTGCTCGTTACATGCAGTTCAGCAAAAGAAGCGGAGCGCATCGCCCGCAGCCTCGTCGAGACGCGCCTCGCCGCGTGCGGCAATATTCTGCGCAGCCCAATCCGCTCGATTTACCGCTGGAAGGAAAAAATCGAATCAGCAAGAGAAGTTTTGCTGATAATAAAAACCTCGCGCCGCAGGTTCCCGGCGCTCCAGGCCGCAATCAAGCGCCTGCACAGCTACGAAGTCCCCGAAATCATCGCGCTGCCGATCGCCGCCGGTTCCCAGAGCTATCTTTCCTGGCTGGCAGAATCCGTCGCCCCGCGCAAAAAGCGTTAGCAGATCACGCCACTCGCCCTCATCAAGCCTGCTCGCTTTTCGCGCGCCGCTCGCCGATCACCCGCATCAATTTCCGGCTGCGTCGCACCAGAAAATCCCAATACTTGATCGGCATCAACCGCTGCATACGATCCAATTGCACCGCATCGCCACCCACCAGAATCCGCGGCTCATTTGCCAGAACGCCGTCCACAATTCGATCGGCCGCCTTCTCCGGCGGCATCTGCGCCAACACATCAAACATCTCGAGCGTCACTTCGCGAGCCTTCGGATCCGATTTTCCGCTCACGCGCGCCCGCTTCGCAATCGGCGTCCGAATCCCTCCCGGATGCACGCACGATATGCTCACCGAACTCCCATCCAGCTCGTGCATCAGCGCCTCAGTAAATCCCCGCACCGCAAATTTGCTGGCGCTGTATGCCGTCTGTCCCGCCGGCGCAATAATCCCGTAAATGCTCGACATATTCACAATGTGCGCCCGCGGCTGCTTCCGCAAAATCGGAAGAAAATTCGCCACGCCATACAGCACGCCATAAAAATTAATCTTCATCAGCCAATCAAACTCTTCGAGCGTCAGTTGCTCGAACGTTCCATGCATCGCCACGCCGGCAATGTTCATCAGCAGCGTCACGCGCCCGTGCCGCTCCACTACCTCCGCCGCAAACCGCTCCATCCGCCCTCGATCCGCCACGTCCACCAGATGGCATGAAAGCGAAGCGCTCGCCCCGCCAAGCTGTTCCACCGTCTCGGTCAAACCGGCAGAATCCACGTCCGCCAGCGCCAACGACATTTTCTCTCTCGCCAATCGGTGCGCCAGCCCTCGCCCAATCCCCGAACCCGCTCCGGTAATCACGGCCACGCCGCCCTGAAGCTTCAACGGTTCTTGACGATCGCTCATTCCAGCCTCGCTCACAAACTCGCTCACAAAAATAAACGCAGCCTGCCGCCCGCGAAAGCAGTCGCCAAGCACAAAACCGAAGCTACCCTATCGCGCCGCCGCCCCGCTTGCAATATTCGTTGTTGCGGAAATCCCGGCGAAATTCGTCATCGGTGGGGGCGGAGATAAGAATCTCAGTAGGGGCGCGTCTAAGACGCGCCCGCGAAGCCCGCCCCATCTCTGCGCCATTCATCCCGCGCCGCCAGCGAAACAAATCACAATCGCCGCAGGCGCAGCACAAAATCGACTAGACTTTCGCCAGCGCCTGATCCAAATCCCCAATCAAATCTTCCACATCCTCGATTCCCACCGACAGCCGCACCAGCCCCTGCGTAATCCCGATCTCCTTCTGAATCTCCGGCGGCACCGACGCGTGCGTCATCAGCGCAGGATGCGAAATCAAAGTTTCCACGCCCCCCAAACTCTCCGCTAGCGAGCAGATTCGCACATGATTCAATAATTTCTTCGCAGCCTCCAGCGATCCAAGATCAAAGGACAACATCCCCCCAAATCCGCGCTGCTGCCTCTTCGCGATCTCATATTGAGCATGTGAAGCAAGCCCCGGATAAATCACCCTCTTCACCTTCGGATGCGACTCGAGAAATTTCGCCACCGCCATTCCATTCGAGTTGTGCCGGTCCATCCGCACCGCGAGCGTCTTGATCCCTCGCGACACAAGAAAGCAATCCATCGGCGCCAGCCCAGCCCCCGCCGACCGCTGGATAAAATAAATTTTCTCCGCGTCTTCCGGACGCGTCAGAATCGCCGCGCCCCCCGTGCAATCGCTGTGCCCATTCAAATATTTCGTCATCGAATGGACCACAATGTCCGCCCCAAACTCGATCGGCCGCTGCAGATAAGGGCTCAAAAAAGTATTGTCCACTACGAACGTAAGATTCCGCGCCTTGCAGATCTTTCCCACCGCCGCAAGATCCGTCACGATCATCGTCGGATTCGTCGGCGTCTCCACATAAATCATCCGCGTGTTCGGTTTGATTGCTTCTTCAATCTTCTTCAGACAAGAAGTGTCTACATAACTGAATTCGAGACCAAAATCGACGAGCAGCTTCGTCGTCAGCCGGAAAACTCCGCCATAAACCGCCTGAGAAAGAATCGCGTGCTCGCCCGGACGCAGCAGCCGGAAAACCGCATCGATCGCCGCCATCCCGGAAGTGAACACATACGCCGCATGACCGCCTTCCAGCTTCGCCACCGTTCGCTCGAGCGCTTTCCGGTTGGGATGATTCGTCCGCGCGTAGTCGTAACCCTTGTCTTTGCCCATCTCCTCGAGCACATACGTCGACGTCTGATAAATCGGCGCGACGATCGATCCAGTCAGCGGATCGGGCTCTTGTCCCACATGGATGGCGTCGGTCGAAAACCCCATGCTTCCTCCTGAATGAAAACGAATCGGATATATTCGGTCAACGGTATCATACGCTTGGGCGAGTCAGCGGCGGCATCAATGGCTCGCAAAGATACACCGCCAAAATGACTCCGTCGCTCCACCGAGCGTTAAGCAACCCGCAAAGGTCTCGAACGCACAGAACTGTTGAGGCAATCGCCCGAATGGAGTAGAAGTGAAGTGGTATGCGATTCGCTTTCAGCCCCAAAATATTTCGCCCATCACGCGCGTTCGGAATCATCTTGGCACTGCTCTTGCTCTATGCGACGGTAAGCGCCGTGCAGCCACGCACGTCTAGGGCCGCGGTATTTCAGGAATCTCAGCAGAATCAAACCACTTCCCAGGAAAAACCACCTCAAGATAAACCCACCGACAGCAAGAAGGATTCCAAACCTTCCGATCCAACGACAACCAGACTCCGAATTCACATCACCGCTGACGATAAACCTGTTGGCAACGCCAGCGTTTACGTCCGCTTCCCAGTCGCCGGCGGAATATTCCATAAAGACAAACTCAGCGAACTGAATTTAAAAACAAACGAGGACGGCTCCGTGAAGGTTCCCGATATTCCTCGCGGCAAAATCCTAATCCAAGTCGTCGCAAAGGGTTGGAAGACGTACGGCAAGTGGTACGAGATAGAGTCCGAAGCGATGACCGTCGAAATAAAACTCGAACCGCCCGCTCATTGGTATTAAACGCCGGTATTAAACGCCCGCGCCAGAATTTTCCGACTACAGTAAAAACTGCACACAACTTGTGCAAAGTGCATCAGCCCCACGTTTTCTGCGGTTTTTGATTCGCAACAATGCTTTTCCACACGGTTTTCAACAGAACTGTTGAAAACTTTCACCGGCCATTCATCATTCGTGCTTCTTGCTGCGCGAACATATGGCTCGCAAATTGCCCCTGCAAAAAAAATCGCAGCCCGATGATGCGACGCTCCAAGCAATATCAAACTCAGATTCCAGCCGATTCGGCCCGCGCATTCACTTCCGTCCCGCCGGCTCTTTTGACTTTCGCGCCATTCGCTCCCAAACTCCGCAACATCTCTCCCTGCAAGACGCCTCCCAGTGGCACAGGCACTCCTGCCTGTGCGCCGTTATTTACGGCAAGGCCACAACAACTCCTCACGGTATCAATCGCATCTAGCCTTCTCCAAAAGTTTTCAGCGAGCTTCGCGTGATATCATTTCCTCTCCACGGAGACATCCCGCTCGCAGATGAAGCAACTCATCCTCAACGCCGACGACTTCGGCCTCACCCGCGGAGTAAATGAAGGAATTATCCGAGCCCATCGCGAAGGAATCCTCACCAGCGCCACCCTGATGGCCTGCGGCCCCGCCTTCGATCACGCCGTCGAACTCGCGAAACTCAATCCGCGCCTGGGAATCGGCTGCCACTTGGTTCTCGTAGGTGGAAAAGCAGTTGCTCCGCTCGAAGAAATCTCATCGCTCGCTTCCAAAGAGGGCCGCCTCCCCGATTCGCTGGCCACCTTCGTCGCGCGACTCTCCACAGGAATGATCCGCCCCAAAGAAATCGAAAGGGAATTGCGAGCTCAAATCTTGAAAATTCGCGCAGCCGGCATCGAGCCCACCCACCTCGACACCCACAAGCACACCCACGCCCACCCGGTCGTTATGGGAGCTCTCAGCCGTGTAGCGCGAGAACTCGGAATTCCGCGCGTGCGTAAACCCATGGAGAACCTGCGAGATTCGTGGGAGTCTTCGCGCGGCGAACGCCCAGCCATGTTGCCGGAACTTTTCGCCGCCGCCGCGGCTCGCATGATCACGCCCGTATTCCAATCTACTGCGCGAAGGTATGACTTGCGGTCACCAGATTATTTCTTGGGTCTCGCCAGGACTGGCCGCCTCCGTCCCGAAGCTCTTCGCCGCATGATTGGCGCCGTTCAAGAGGGCAGCACCGAAATCATGCTTCATCCCGGAATCTCAGACTCCGAACTGCAAACGATCGAAACGCGCCTTTCCTGGCAGCGAAATTCGGAAATGGACGCTCTCATCGATCCCGCCGTCAAGAGTGCCATCGAAGAACATGGCATTCGCTTAATCACCTACGGAGAGCTAAACTAAAACGTACTCGACGCGCTGCGAGCGGTCTAACTCCGCGTTGATGCGGTAGTCAGCCCGGCCTATACTGCTTGTAGTAGCTCTGACACCGGAGGAAGCTTGGGAACTCGCGACTTGCGTCCGAAATATTCGATCGTCGTCCCGTTTCACGACGAACAGGAGAGCGTCCGCGATCTCCACGCCCGCCTCGCCGGAGTGATGACCGGCCGCTTCGAACCCGTCGAGTTCGTCTACGTGGACGACCAGAGCAGCGACGCAACTCCGCAGATTCTCAATGAGATTGCTCTCGACGATTCTCGCGTCACCGTCGTCCGTCTCAAGCGCAATTACGGCCAGACCACCGCTCTCGCCGCCGGTTTTGACTACGCTTCCGGCGAAATCATCATCTCCATGGACGGCGACCTGCAGCACGATCCGGACGACATCCCGGTAATGCTGGAAACCTTTGAATCCACCGGCAGCGACATCGTCAGCGGCTGGCGCCAGAAGCGCGTCGACAATTTCATCATGCGCCGTTTGCCTTCGCGCGTTGCCAATTGGATGATGGCCAAGCTCTCCGGAGTCGACATCCACGATTTCGGCACCACTTTCAAAGTTTATCGCCGCGAAATCATCAAGGACATCCGCCTCTACGGCGAAATGCACCGCTTCATTCCCGCTCTCGCTGCTCTCAACGGCGCAAAAATCGTCGAAGTGCCCATCAAGAATATCGTTCGTCCCGGCGGAAAATCCCACTACGGAATTTCGCGCACTCTCCGGGTCTTCTTCGATCTGCTCACAATACGATTTCTCCTCCGCTATATGACGAGGCCTCTCCACTTTTTCGGTCCAGCCGGATTGCTCGGCATGATTACGGGTGGCGGAATCCTTTCAGTCCTGTTTGCAAAAAAGGTTTTGTTCGGTACTTCGATTTTCGTGCAGCACGGCCCCTTGCTCATTCTCGGCATGATGCTCTCTCTATTCGGCGTGCAATTGCTTGCGATGGGTCTGGTCGGCGAACTCCTGATGCGCACTCACTTCGAATCCCGCGTCGAGCCCATGTACCGCGTCGAGCGCGTAACGGGTGCCTCCGCGCCTCCGGAATCGGGCCGTCGTCTCGTTGATAATCCGCTTGCCGCCCGCAGGGCTGGCCAATAAATACAGCGTTTCCTCGACTGCCTCCTTCCTCCTTTACGCATCAAAATAAGGGAGGCTCGTGTGCTCGGTGCCTCGTCTCTAAGTGACGCAGAATTTGAAAGTGAAACCCGCCCAACAATGCCCGCCCAACAATGGAGGACACATGTTTCGCAAAGCAATCTTGTCCGCCGCAACAGTCCTTGTTGCCGCATCACTAATTTGGGCCGCCAACGACCCGTGGAAGTCAAAGCCTTACGATCAATGGGATGACAAAGACGTTCAAAGAATTTTCAACGATTCCCCTTGGTCCAAAGTCGTTCAGATTGCAAACTCCTTACCGTCCGACTCCGGCATGCTGCCTGAGCCCAGCAGTGCCTCTTCTGGTCAGCAAAGCCGTGGCATGGGGGGAAGCGCAGGACAATCTCCTCAACCTTCCGGCGGCTACCAAACCCCACAAGCATCTCCGACCGCGGCGACCCCCTTTGTAGTTCGCTGGGTTTCCTCCAGAACGATTCGCGAAGCTGCCATACGCAACGCAGTTCTCAAAGGCCAGCTGAAACCAGAAGACGCGGCGAAAGACCTCGCACAACCCATCGACATGTATCAGGTGCTCGTCGCCGGCCCGAACATGAAGGCTTTTCAATCCGCGGATGAAAACGCCATCAAGAAAAGCGCCGTTCTGGAACTGAAACGCACAAAAGAGAAGCTCGCTCCGAGCGACGTAAAGATCGAGCACAAGGCCGACGGTTCGATTGAAAGCATAGTCTTCCTGTTTCCCAAGAAAGCCGCAAACGGTGAGTCCGCAATACCGGCGAATGAAAAAGGTGCGGAATTTTCCGCCTCACTGAGCGGCACGAAGATTAACGCTTCGTTCGACTTCTCCAAAATGGAAGACTCACAAGGCCGCGATTTGTAGTTCAATAGGGGCCATATCGGGGTGCCTAACCCGGAAATCGAAGGAGTGTGTCCATGAAGAAGTCCCTATCCCGTCTTGCAGCGATAGCTCTTTGCAGCCTTGGTATGGCCTCAGCCTCATTTGCACAGATGATGCGCGGCGGCGGCCCACCGCAATTTGCCGGCGTCTTCAATCCCAAGGTTGGAGTTGGCGCCGCGTACGAAGTCGAGACCAAGGACGGCAAAAAGAACATGGAGATGGCTGTCGTTGGTAAAGACACGGTCGATGGAAAGGACGCCTACTGGTGGGAAATGGCCATGCCCGACGAAAGAATGGGCGGCGAACTCGTTTTCAAGACACTTCTGGTAATGGACGGCGAGAACACCCACGCCTCTAAGATGGTCATGCAGCTTCCGGGCAAGCCTCCGATGGAGATGCCTGCCGGAATGGGACGAGGAGATCATTCTCGCGTGCCGACCGATGTTCGAAACGGTGCCGAAGACCTTGGCAGCGAATCGATCACCGTCCCAGCCGGAACTTTCACAGCCGAACACTATCGCGCAAAAGACGGCTCCGGTGACACCTGGGTCGCCAAGAACGCGGGTCCCTACGGCCTCGTAAAGCATCAAGGGAAGGACACGACCATGGTGCTGACCAAAGTGTATTCAGATTACAAAGACAAAATCACGGGCACGCCCCAGCCTTTCAATCCCATGATGCTTGGCGGTGGACAACAGCGCTAGTATTCGCGTAGGATTCCCTAACGAATCGCGCGAGACGCCCCGGTGCTGCCGGGGCGTCTTTTTTTTATTGGTTCCGAGCCTCAGGAATGTCATCTAACTTCGGAGGCAACCTTGGGAGGCACCCCACGCATGGCGCTCAGCGGGGACAAATTTTACCGCGCCCGCATCACCGAGCGCGACGAGATCTCCCATGACCTCTGGAAGATCAAGCTCGATCCCGGCGGCAAGTTCGATTTCGTTGCGGGTCAGTACGCCACGCTGGGCGTGCCGGACGGCGACCGCTTGATCGAGCGCGCCTATTCGATCGTCTCTTCGCCATACGAAGCGCAACTCGAGATTTTTTTCGAGCTCGTTCCCCAAGGGCAGTTGACTCCCCAGCTCCATCAGTTGCATGTCGGCGATGAAGTCAGCATGCGCAAGATTCCGAAGGGTCGCTTCACGCTCGATTTGAAGAGCGGCCACAAGAATCATCTGCTGCTCTGCACCGTGACCGGTGTTGCTCCGTACGTCTCATACATCCGAACCCTCTACAAGGATTGGAAAGAGAACAATATGCCCGCGGATCTGCATCTCTACATGATCAACGCTGCCAGCCGATCCATTGAATTTGGATATCGCGAGGAAATCGAGCGAGTCGCTGCCGAAGTTCCATGGCTCACTTACGTTCCGTCAATCAGCCGTCCCTGGGAAGATCCGGAATGGAGAGGCGAGACGGGCCGCGTGGAAGATTTGATTCGCAAATATGGCGACCAATGGGGACTGACTGGCGATACCACAACTGGATATCTTTGCGGCCATCCGCAGATGATTGAATTGGGAATGGGAATTTTGAAGCGCCGCGGATTTCCGAACCAGTCGCTGAAGCAGGAAGTTTACTGGATTCCGCCGAAAGCCGGCGCCTGACGCAATCTCAATCCGGGCGAGCGCCTGCAAGGGGCTTGCGACGCCCGCCGGAATGGAATCCGCAGCGCGTCTAGCGCGTGGGCGCAGGACTCGCCGCGGCAAGTTCTTCGATCGCGCTGGACATGGCGCGAATCGGCGTCGAGACGTGCACGGTTTCGTCGTTGTCATCCACATCCACCACGATGGACCCGCCGCTCTTCGCCACCCGCACGTTTTGCCCCGGTTCCTTCACTTCCACAAATGTGATGTCTTCCGATTCTCGGAGCGCATCGAGGCTCGCTCGAATCGTCGGCAACCACGGCTGAATTTCGTGCGCATGTTCCGCGAGATGCTCCTTCGGAATGAACTCCATCGCAATCGGCACAAGCATCGCCGGCGCCACAACATAGAGGTGATGTTTCTCCGGCTGCCTCGTTTCCACGTTCACCGAAATCATCCCCTCGCTACAGATGATCCCAGCCCCAGCAAGCGCGGTCCCCACAATCCCGATTCCAATTTTACCCAGCAGAATCATTCATCACCTCAAACGTGCCTCGTCAACGGCCGCAAGATCGTTGTCATCCTGAGCGAAGCGAAGGATCTCAGCGTAAACATCCTCCACCCAAGCAAACCACAAGCAACGCTTCACTCCGCCCCACTCTTCGAATCGATCCAAATCTTCACGCTCTGCTCCGCGTCCTGCACCGTCACCAGCACGGTCTCGCCCGCCTCGCCAAGCGCCCGGATCGCCGCTGCCACATCAAGCTCGTTCTGCTTCGCCGTGGAAAACAGCGCGTCGACCACTTTCATCGGAACGGTAACGTCAACTTTCTGCCCGCTCTTGCCGCTCTCTTTTCCGGAGTCGCGCACATGGATGATCAGATTTCCGTTGGACTTGGCCACGCGCACATCTTGTTCGCTGCTCTTCACGGTCACAAATTCGTTGTCAGGCGCGGTGCGAACGGCGTCGAGTATCGCGTGCAGATCAACGTCGTTGATATCGGCGCTCGAGATCGTCACGCGGCCGTTGTGCAAGTCTCCATGATTGATCGTCGGCAGAATCTTCACCGCCATCGAAAGCGGCACGTTGACGTTGACGCTTTCACCCTTCGTCCCGCCGTCGACCTTCACGTGCAGGTAGCGCTCGGCAGCGGGTTTTGCTGCCGTCGTTGCGCCTCTCGCGATGCCGATCGCCACTGCGATCGTCGCCACTAGCAGCAAGCACGAAACCGCGACCGCTGATTTCTCTCTTCGCATGATCGTGAAACCTCCTGTTGTTTCCTTGTCGCTATGTACGGAGGCGGCCGCGAGAATGTTCCCTGGAATTTTCTAAAAACTGCGTTCTAGAAATGAGGACGTCAGTTCGTCAATCGGAAGGGCACTTAAAATAACTCGCGGCGAGAGGAGGCAGGCGCAGGTTGATTGACCACGGCTTCCCGTTCCATGGTATAGGCTCGGCGTTCACTCCGCCGCCGTTTCCTGCGCCGCTGCCCCAGTAATAGCCGGAGTCAGTGTTCAGAATTTCGCGGTAGTAGCCGGGGCGAGGAACGCCCACTCGATACTCATCGCGAACGACGGGCGTGAAGTTGCACACCACGACGATGGCATTGTCCTGATTTCTCGCGCGCCGCTGAAATGCGATCACGCTGTTTGCGGCGTCGTTGGCTTCGATCCACTCGAAGCCAGCCCATTCGAAATCGAGCTCGTGCAAGGCAGGTTCTTGTACGTGCAGGCGGTTCAGGTCCGCCATTAGCTGCTGGATGCCGCGATGGGCCTGAGAATCTTCAAGTCCCCAATCAACGCTATCTTCTTCCCAAAATTCCTCTCGCTTCGCGAGTTCGCTGCCCATGAAGAGAAGCTTCTTGCCCGGATGCGCCCACATGTAGCCGAACAGCAGGCGGAGATTTGCAAACTTTTGCCAATCGTCGCCCGGCATTTTCTCAAGCAGGGAACGTTTCCCGTGGACTACTTCATCGTGCGAGAGCGGCAAAATGAAATTCTCAGTGAATGCGTAGATCATGGAGAACGTCAGTTCGTTGTGGTGATATTTGCGGTGAATCGGATCGTATTCCATGAATCGCAGCGTGTCGTTCATCCAGCCCATATTCCATTTCAAATCAAAGCCGAGCCCACCGAGGTAGACAGGGCGCGAAACCGCCGGCCACGACGTGGATTCTTCGGCAATCGTCAGCGCGCCGGGATGCTGCGTGTGCAGCACTTCATTCAAATGCTTGAGGAAACCAATCGCTTCGAGATTTTCGCGGCCGCCGAAGCGATTGGGAATCCATTCGCCCGGCTTCCGCGAGTAATCGAGGTAGAGCATGGAGGCGACCGCGTCCACGCGCAGGCCGTCGAGGTGATATTTGTCGATCCAGAACAGTGCGTTCGAAATCAAAAAATTCTGCACTTCGTTGCGGCCGTAGTTGAAGACCAGCGTGCCCCAGTCGGGATGCGCGCCTTTGCGCGGATCGGCGTGCTCATAAAGATGCGTGCCATCGAAGAACGCCAGGCCGTGCGCGTCGCGCGGAAAATGCGCGGGCGTCCAATCGAGAATCACTCCGATGCCTTCCTGATGGCAGCGATCGACGAAGTACATGAAATCTTCAGGCGTGCCAAAGCGGCTGGTCACCGCAAAATATCCGACGGTCTGATAGCCCCAGGATTTGTCGAGGGGATGCTCCATCACCGGCATCATCTCGATGTGCGTGTAGCCCATTCCCTTGACGTAAGGGATCAGCTCATCGGCGAGTTCGCGATAGGTGAGCCAGCGATTTCCGTCATCGCGCCGTCGCCGCCACGAGCCCATATGAACTTCGTAGATTGACATCGGCGAATGCAGCCAATCGCGCGAGGCGCGCTGCGTGAGCCATGCGGCGTCGTTCCACTGATGCTTGTCGATATCCACGACGACGGAAGCATTGTTGGGACGCTTCTCGGCAGCGAATCCATACGGATCGGATTTCAGACCCCAGAAGCCGGCGCGAGACTTGATTTCAAACTTGTACAGCGTGCCCTCATCGAGGCTCGGGATGAAAAGTTCCCAGATTCCGGTCTCGCCGCGCAAACGCATCGGATGAACGCGGCCGTCCCAGAAATTGAAATTTCCGACAACGCTGACGCGCAGCGCGTTCGGCGCCCACACGCCGAAGTGAACGCCGCGAACGCCGGCAATTTCGCGCACGTGCGCGCCAAGCTTTTCGTATTTCTGGTAGTGCGTGCCTTCGCCGGAAAGGTAGAGATCGTAGTCGGTGAGCAGCGGCGGAAAAGCGTAAGCGTCAAACGTGTCGAGCGAATTGCCATCCGGGAATCTGAAATACAGGCGATAAGAAGTCGGCGCGAATTTCCTGGTTGTCACGCAGCTGGCTGACGTTACTCTGAACAATGGCTTCAAACACGCCGCCCGGATGAATTTTCTCTGCCGCAATCGCGGAGTGCCGTTTGGGAGAATTGGGCAGCCATTCGACGGCCATTTCGCTCGCTGCGGGATGATAGGCGCGGATCGCCAAGACTCGCTTCCCATCGCGGTCGAGCCAATGCGGCCCGAGGAAATGGAACGGGTCAGACGACTCGGCGCGGACGATGCGCTCGATTTCGCTCTGCCTCGCGTCGAGAGGCTTAACGGCTGCTTCGGATTTGGAATCTCGTGTTGACATGGGCGAACTCACTTGGTTCTTGGCCTGGGCGAAGTTCTTGTGGAAGAAAAGACGAACAGTTTTGGGTTCGGTTCTGCGCGGCTTGGGGGGCCATTTGCCGCCTATTAGAAAATTGCAAGTGATTGTAAAGAGGTGCGTTACGAGAAGTTTTAATCGCGTTACCGTGTATTAGAACACCCGTCTCGACCGCGAGCGCGTCGCGGATTCCACGGCCGAGTTGGCGCTGACTGTTCACAACTCTGAGATGACGGTAGCAGATGGGCACCCGTGTTTCAACCAGAACTTGACTCCCGGTTCTCATTATGAGAACTTGAATCAATGCGCATTATCAAGCGCGGAGCATTGGAGCGCTTTTGGCGCATACATCCTGACTCGAAGCCGAGTCTGGAATCGTGGTATTCGGTGGTAAGGGCGGCTACGTGGAAGACGCCGGCGGAGATGAAGCAGATATATCACAATGCCGATATGGTCGGGCGCCGGACAGTTTTTAACATTGCCGGAAACAAGTACCGACTCATCGCGCGGGTGAACTATCGAAGTCAAAGAGTGTTTGTTCTGTTCCTGCTTACGCATGCGGAGTACGAGAGAGGGCTTTGGAAATCATGAGCAGCAGACCGGTTGAGCTGGACGAGAAAAATTACGGCAGGCTTCTGCAACAGGCGCTTCCGCACGTGATCCGCACGGAGGATGAATATGAGAGGTTCACGAACGAACTACTGCGTTTGGACGAATTGGAGGAGCCGACGCGAGAACAGGACGAACTCGCTGAGCTGTTGACGGTGCTGATTGATGAGTATGAGGAACGGCGTTATCCGATTCAGAAAGCGAGTCCGCACCATACATTGCAGCATTTGATGGAGGCGCGCGGGCTAACGCAGAAAGATCTTCAGAAGGTCTTCGGTTCGAAGGGTATTACTTCCGAGGTTTTTCACGGCAAGCGATCCATCAGCAAAGCCCAGGCAAAAAAACTTGCAGAGTTCTTTCACGTAGGCGTCGAAGTCTTCATTTGACCGCAGCGACCGGTTCTTCTCTGCACATTCCCCGCCCTGGTGATTGGCCTCCATGACCTGTTGGACTTGAGTGTCAAAGTCAGGTAGGTTAGCGACGTCCCTGGGGCAGGCAGCGGGGCAATCCAGATCAAGGAGAAATTCGATGATACGACTCGTTCGCCCGATTTTTGTGCTTGCTGCTTTGTGCATGGCGTTTTTTGCCGGGGTTGTGCGCGCGCAGGAGAATGCGGCATCGAAGAAACCGCCGACGGCTGCGGAAGCTGTGATTGAGAATTGGAACGATGTGGGCAACCGGCTAGTGGCGATGGCGGAGGATTGGCCGGAGGATAAGTACGACTACAAGCTTGCGCCCACTACTCGCACTTTCCAGGAAGTGATTCTGCATGTGGCGGGGTCGAATTATGACATGTTGAATAAGATGACGAAATCGAAATTGGGAGATGGACGTAATGATCCGGCGGTGGCTGACTACAAGACGAAGGCGGCTACTGTGGCGTTTTTGAAGAAGTCGATTGCGGATGGGGCGGCGGTGGCGAAGAAGCAGGGCGATGCGGGCGTGATTAAGCTGCTTGAGTATTGGGATGGGTATACGGAGCACATGGGGGAGCATTACGGGTTGTTGGTGGCTTATTACAGGGCTAGTGGTGGGGTGCCACCGGAGTCGAGACCGAAGAAGTAGGTGGTTCAGCGTAGCGAGATGGTTCGGTGGCAAGGTTGTTGCGGAGCTGCGGAAGGCGCACAGGCAGGAGTGCCTGTGCCACTGTAGGGGTGCCGAGCTCTTGGCGATGAGTGTGCAGGGCGGGAGGAGCGGTGCGTGATGGGGCGACGTGTAAGGCTGGAGCGGCGTTGGCTTGGCTGGTGGTGGCGATGACTGTGTTGCCGATTGTTGTGGCGCCGGCGCGGGGGCAGGATCGGACGCAGGGGCGTTCGATGGTGCTGACGCGGGAGGGGATTGTGGCGGCGGAGAGTCCGCTGGCGGCGCAGGCTGGCGCCACGATCCTTGCTCGCGGCGGGAATGCTGTGGATGCGGCTGTGGCGACGAATGCGGTGATGGGCGTCGTGGAGCCGATGATGAATGGGATTGGCGGCGATCTTTTCGCGATTGTTTACGAGGCGAAGACCGGGAAGCTTTACGGATTGAATGCGAGCGGCTGGGCGCCTGCGAAGCTTTCGATTGAATTTCTCAAAGCAAAGGGAATCAGCGGGAAGATGCCGGACCGTGGCATTCAATCCGTGACTGTGCCTGGAGCGGTGGATGGATGGTCACAGCTGCTTTCGCGATTGGGGACGAAGAAATTTTCGGAAGTGCTCGAGCCGGCGATTCGATATGCGAACGAAGGGTTTCCCGTGCCGGAGTGGGACGCGGCTTACTGGAATTCCGCCGAAGGCGTTTTGAAAACCGATGCAAATGCTGCTGCAACTTTTTTGATCGATGGACGAGCGCCGCGGCTTGGCGAGATGTTTCGCAATCCGGATCTGGCGCGTTCTCTCGAATTGATTGCCAAAGATGGGCGCGATGGATTCTATAAAGGCGGGATTGCGCAGCGCATTGTGGCGACCGAATCGAAGCTGGGCGGCGTGATGTCGGCAGAGGATTTGGCGGAGTTCTCGAGCGAATGGGTGGAACCCATCTCGACGACTTATCGCGGCTGGACCGTTTACGAAATTCCGCCGAATGGGCAGGGAATCGCGGCGCTGATGATGTTGAACATGATGGAGACACTTCCGCTCGCGAAGTACGGGCACAATTCGGCGGATGCGTTGCACGCGATGATTGAGGCGAAAAAGTTGGCGTATGCCGATATGTACCGCTACGTGGCGGATCAAAAATTCAGCCGCGTGCCGGTTTCGGGGATGCTGTCGAAGGAGTACGCGTGCTCGGCGCGCGAAGCTGATTGATATGGCGAAAGCGAATTGCGATGTGTCAGCGGGAGAGCCTGAATTTCCGACGAAAGGCGACACTACGTATCTGACGGTGGTGGACCGGGACGGAAATATGGTGTCGCTGATTCAGAGCAATTTCTCGGAGTTTGGATCGGGAATCGTTCCTGATGGGACTGGTTTTGTGCTGCAGAATCGGGGGGCGCTGTTTAGTCTCGATCCAGCGTCACCGAATGCGCTGGCGGGGCACAAGCGGCCTTTGCATACGATCATTCCGGGATTTATGACGCGAGGCGATGAGCGGATTGCGTTTGGAATTATGGGCGGATTCAATCAGGCGCAGGCGCACGCGCAGTTTGTGGCGAATGTGGTGGATTTTGGGATGAATATTCAGGCTGCGCTCGAGGCGGCGCGGTTTTCGAAACATACGTTTGCTGGATGCGACGTGGAGATGGAGGATCGCATTGATGCCGGGGTGCGAAAGGCGCTTGCCGAACGCGGGCATGAGATTCAGGTAAGTCGGCAGCTTTTCTTCGGACATGGGCGGCGGGCAGGCCGTGCGGCGCGATTTCTCGACGGGCGTGAATTTTGGCGGATCCGATCCGCGCAAAGATGGAGCGGCTATACCTCAGACGAACCTCGGAAAGTGAAATCCTCGCCAACGCAGTGCGGCTTCTTCGCAGGGTGATTGCGAAGCTTTGAAAGACTACGCAGTGTGTCGTAAGTGCCTCTAAATGCTTCACTTTGGTACGAAGGTACCATTGTGACCCATGTCACTCACCGTTATATCTAGAGCGTGGGGTGTTCCCGCGGAGCTGCGTGCGGCTCCGAAACCTGTCCTATGCCATCACGAACTGAGGAACTCGGCGCCGAGCGATCTAGAGCGCAACGCGGGACCGAGAAACGAAAAGAGAGAAGTGCGGCAGCGGAGGGGAAGAGTCCGTCTTCCGCAGCGCACTCCGCCTATCTGCAGGCATTAACTGAAAACAATCCACTGGGAATCGTAGTGCTCGATCTGCAGCATCGAGTGCTGATGTGCAATCCTGCGTTTGAAACGCTGTTCGGCTATCGACAATCGGAAATTATAGGCGCGGAACTCGATTCACTGCTGGCGCCTGGGGATTTGGTGAAAGAAGCGGTGGCATTGACGCGGCGATCGACCGCCGGAAATGTGGTGCGGGAGAAAGCGAAGCGGCTGCGAAGCAACGGATCGCTTGTGGACGTGCAGATTTTGGGAGTGCCGATTTCGGCTGACGGAAAACTGGTCGGCAGCTTCGGGATGTATGAGGACATCACGGAGCGCCGGCGCGCCGAGCAGGCGCAGAGGGAAGCGGAAGAGCGATTTCGCAGTCTTTTCGAGAACGCCACGGAAGGAATTTTTCAGAGCACCACGGATGGCCGGTACCTCAGCGTAAATCCGGCGCTGGCGCGGATGTGCGGATTTGCGTCGCCTTCGGAAATGATTTCGAGCGTCGAGGATTTGGGGAAAGAGATATATGCGGACCCGAACGTTCGAACAGTGTTCAAGCACCTGATTGAAAAGTATGAATCAGTGAAGGATTTCGAATACGAGGTACGACGGAGAGACGGAGCGAAGATCTGGATTTCGGAAAACGCGCACGTGGTGCGGAATCCGGACGGCGAAATTTTGTCGTACGAAGGAACGATCGAAGATATTACGGCGCGGAAGCGGGCGGAGCTGGAGCGCCAGGTGACTTTCGAAATCATCCATGCGGTGAATGTGACGGACAACCTGGATGATTTGCTGAGGCTGATTCATATTGCGCTGAAAAAGGTGCTGTACGCGGAGAATTGTTTTATCGCGCTGTATGAGCCGGCGACGGGGATGTTTCATTTTCCGTTTTTCGTGGATCAGTTTGACCAGGCGCCGCCGCCGCAGCGTGTGGGGAAGAGTTGCACGGCGCACGTGTATCGAACCGGGCAGGCGATGCTGATTCCGCAGCGGACTTTCGATTTGCTGGCGGAGGAAGGGAAGGTGGAACTGGTCGGGACGCCGTCGCCTTCGTGGCTGGGCGTGCCGCTGAGGACGCCGGCGGCGACGATCGGCGTGCTGGTGGTGCAGCACTACGAGGACGAAAACGCGTACACGGAGCGCGACCAGGAATTTTTGGGGTCGGTGGGCGGGCAGATTGCGCTGGCGATTGAGCGGAAGCGTTCGGAAGAGAAGGTGCGGGAGAGCGAAGCGCGGCTGCGAGTGCTGGTGGAGCAATTGCCTGCGGTGCTGTGGACGGTGGATCGAGGCTTGCGGTTTACGTCCGCGCTGGGAGCGGGATTTGCGCGGCTGAAGATAAAGCCGGACGAGCTGGTGGGAATGTCGCTGCTGGATTATTTCGAAACGGCGGACCAGACATTTTTGCCGATTGCGGCGCATCGCCGCGCGGTGGCGGGCGAGCCGATGACTTTTCACGTGGAATGGAAGAGCGGCTCGTATGCGTGCCACGTGGAGCCGCTGCGAGATTCGGATGGGCAGGTGTCGGGCGCGATCTGCATGTCGCTCGACATTACGGACCGGAAGCAGCTGGAGGAACAGCTGCGACAGGCGCAGAAGATGGAGGCGGTGGGGCGGCTGGCCGGCGGCATCGCGCATGACTTCAATAATTTGCTGATGGTGATTCAGGGCTATAGCGATCTTTTGGTCGAGCGGCTTCCGGATGGCGACCCATTGCGCCGAAATGCCGAGCAGATTCAGATGGCGTCGCAGCGGGCGTCGTCATTGACGAGGCAGTTGCTGGCGTTCAGCCGGAAACAGATGCTGGCGCCGAAGATTTTGAATGTGCAGAGCGTCGTGGCGGAGATGGAGAAGATTTTGCGGCGGCTGATTGGCGAAGATGTTCAGCTGGAGACGTCGTCAGCGCCCGATCTCGGATTGATCAAGGCGGATCGAAGCCAGATCGAGCAAGTGATTTTGAATTTAGCCGTGAATGCGCGCGACGCCATGCCGCAGGGCGGCCGACTGACGATTGAGACCGCGAACGTGGAGCTCGATGCGTCGTATTCGCATCCGCCGGCGGTGCTGTCGCCGGGAAGATACGTGATGCTGGCGGTAACGGATAATGGCTGCGGCATGGATGCTGAGACGCAGGCGCATGTATTCGAGCCATTCTTTACGACGAAAGAGAAAGGCAAGGGGACGGGTCTTGGACTGGCGACTGTGTACGGCGTGGTGAAGCAGAGCGGAGGGTATGTTTGGGTGTACAGCGAGCCTGGGCGCGGGACGAGCTTCAAAATCTATTTGCCGAGAATCGAAGAGACTGCGGTGCCTGCCGGGCGGGATGGCAAGAGCGAGATGCAGATTCCGGAGCGCGGTTCTGAAACAATTCTGCTTGTAGAGGACGAGAAAGGTGTGCGGGAGCTGGCGCGCGAGTATCTTGCGTCGAGCGGGTATACCGTGATTGAGGCGGAGGATGGTCACACGGCGCTGGAGTTGGCTGCTATGCACGTGGGGCCGATCCACTTGCTGCTTACCGATGTGGTGATGCCGGGAATCAGCGGTCGGGAGTTGGCGGAACGAGTGAGCCAGATCCGGCCCGGAATCAAGATTATATACATGTCGGGGTACACGGATCAGGCCGTGGTGCATCATGGGATTCTCCGGAATGATGCAGTGCTGCTGCAGAAGCCTTTCACGCTTATGACGCTTGCTGCAAAGCTGCGTGAGATGCTTGCGGTCCCCGCCGTTCAATAGGAATTAGTAGCAGCCAATCGCAGCAAATCAAGCCAAACAGGATAGTTCGTCATGTACGCCTGTGAAACAGGTGTGCTGGTGTGGGCCCTCACAAGAGTGGCGAGTACGGCTGTGATTTGCTGGCTCGGGAGTTTGTGACCACTGTAACCCCCTGTAGATGCAGCCATTGCGCGACCTATGCGATTTCTATTTGCGGTCAGTGCGATTGGTCCATCAGGTGCATTTGTCAGGAGTGAGCGGCGAGAACAAAGCAAAAAAAAGCCGCCGGGGATAAGGGGACCAGCGATGGACTCAAAAGCAACAAATGGCGGCGCAAGGATGGTGGAGCAGGAAGGCGTGACGGAAGATTGCATTTCAGAGCGGCGGTTGTGGACGGCGGTCGTCGTGATGGCAGTGGAAGATTGGCGCAGTGGATCTTTGCGCGCACGCCGGGAGGCACAATCGTTCTTGTTTGAGGACAACGCGGATTTTCAGGCTGTGTGCGCCAGCGCGGGCCTTGATCCGGCCACTCTGCGGGCGCGACTTCTGAAAATTGGGCAGCGCGTTCACATGCACGGGCCGTATCTTCAGCCGATGGCGGCATGATCATTTTATTCAGGCTTAGATTATTCGGGTTTTCGCAATACTTCATAACTTCTTATAGATATTAATTCATATGAGTTTCCTGCGCTGCCAAACGGTGTGGCGGCGCAGGTGCTTCCCTCCTCGAGCGGAATCCAACAGTGGCACAACTTCAAATAGCGTAGTATTTCGCGAGGGGAGCGTTGCGCGATAACGAGATGGTGCGCTCAAAAGGAAGGCAAGCAGTTTGTCCGGAGAAGCAGCTGCTGGTGAGCTGCGCGCGGACACGCATGGTTCCGGAAATCGCAGAGCAAATTCACGAGATCACCGCCGGGCCGCTCGATTGGGATTTTGTCCTCAGCGAAGCCACGGAAAATTCAGTAGGGCCATTGCTGGAATTGAATCTACGGGCCGTGGTGCCGGAGTCCGCGCCTGCCAGTGCGATGGAGCGACTGAAGATCATGTGCCGGGCTAACACAGTTCGCTGCTTATTCTTAGCAGCGGAGCTGCACAAAATTCTTGAACTGTTCCGAGCTGCTGGGATCGTGGCAATTCCTTACAAAGGGCCCGTGCTTGCCGAGCAGGCCTATGGGAACCTGACGCTGCGCGACTTCGACGACCTCGACATCATCGTGCTGCAGCGCGATTTGATGAAAGCGCATGAGGTGATGGTGCGGCTCGGGTATCAGGCGCGATTTCCGTGGATTCTGTCTAAGGATTCGAAAACGGAGCTGGTGCCGGGAGAGTACAACTATCGCGACGAAAAGCGCCGAGCGGTTGTCGAACTCCACACCGAATTGACACTGCGACATTTTCCGGTTGCGCCAGACATTGACCGGTTCGCACAGCGGCTGGCCAAGGTGATGGTGGCGGGTCAGGAAGTGCCGACATTTGCGCCAGAGGATTTATTGTCCGCGCTTTGTGTCCACGGCTCGAAGGATTTTTGGGAACGAATATCGTGGATCGCGGACGTCGCGGAGCTTATCCAGAGGCATGCCGATCTCGATTGGGATGCGGCGTTTCGAACGGCGGAGAGTTTGAGGGTGGAACGAATGGTTCATCTGGGACTCGCGCTGGCGGATGACTTGTTACAAGCACCGATGCCTGCGGAGATTCGCAAACGGGTGAGTGAAGATAGGGAAGCGGTTTCCGTGGCGCGGGAAGTGGGGCAGCGAACTTTGAGCCGAGGCCTTCCTGGAGCAAGCACGGGAGGCCGGTTGCGGTTCCGCCGGCGGATGGTGCGAGGGATGCTGGCCGGGTGGCGATACTCCTTGCGTCTTGCAATGGTTCCAGCGGAAGAGGATTGGGAGATGGTGCAATTGCCTGGCCCGCTCGCGCCGCTTTACCTTGTGCTGCGCCCGCTGCGGTTGTTGCACAAGTATGGATGGGCACGGCGACGCCAGGATGCGTCGTTGTGAGCTAGGCTGTCGCCGGCCCCATTTTCGCTAAGGAAGGGTCAAAGCCCCGGCCGATTCATACAGCCGCCAAATTGAAGTCACTACACTGTTTAGCCCCAAGCACGTCTTCAGGAAATTAGTCACAAGTACGACACGCGAGGGCAATTCTTTGTTGACCCCTTGGGTACCCCCGGCAAGACTAGTAGCGCTTCCTCTCAATAATTACTGGGAATTTGGCTCATCGTTCTGAGCGGAAAGCGTTTCGGGACGCGACCCGAATGTTGCGTTGCAGCGTTTAGCAAAGGGGTCATCGACACTTGGGACCGCAAGCCAGCGCGCAGGGAAGCCTGCGTCCACTCAATATTTCGATCGGGCGAGTGCCGCTCTCGCTCTTGATTCCCGGTTCTCATCTGCGCGAAAAGGCGCTCTCCCGATATCGCGAATTTACGGCTGACAATGACGGTGGACTGCCGGTGGTATTGCGGAGCGACGCTCAAAGCGACGTCCGGCCTGCGCGCAAGGACCCAAATTTCTCCTACGTTCTCGATGATGCCTCGATGCTGTTGGACTCGTTCGGCGCCGAATTTCGCGGAGTTCGACATGAGTATGCGCTCGATTCGTTGCTGCGCATTCTTCTGACGATGGTTTTGCTGCCGCAGCGCGGATTTTTGCTGCACGCCGCGACGGTAGTTCGCGATGGCCGCGCGTATGTGTTTACAGGCCGATCCGGCGCGGGAAAGAGCACCGTGGCATCGCTATCGCCGGCAGGAACTGTGCTGACCGACGAGATTTCGCTCCTGAGGTTTACGGACGGCTGCTGGCAAGCGTACGGCACGCCGTTCTGGGGAGAATTCCGGGCGGCCGGGCAGAACGAACATTACCCAATCGCGGGAATTTACACGCTCGTTCAATCCGCTGAAGACCGCGTAGAGAGCTTAACCACGAAAGAAATGATAAGAGCCCTGTTGCCTTGCGTGCTGTTTTTTACTTCGAGGGTCGAGGCAAACGAAGATCTGCTGCGTTTATTGCTCGGGTTCGTAGGACAAGTTCGCTGTCAGCGGCTTCATTTTCGGCGCGACAGCGGGTTCTGGAAGGTGATCGCAGCATGAAACTCTTTCCCGAGCGGAATCCCAAGCTGGCCTGGCGCGAAATAGATGGCGAGGCTGTGATCATTTCGCCGGAAGACAGCCACGTGCACGAGCTAAACGAGACGGCCAGTCTTATTTGGACAAGCGCCGACGGGCGACACAGCGTGGATGATATTGCGGGCGTGATGACGGCGAAGTACGACGTTTCTTTACCAGTGGCGAAGGCTGACGCGTGCGAATTGATCGAGATGCTTTCAGCAAAGGGCCTCTTGGTATCGCCTGAGCGGCGAGAGGTACAAGCTGGTGCCTAACACACCCGTCATGGACCGGCTCGTTCGCAAGACGGTGGAGCGGCATTTGCCGTGGAACGTGCATATCGATCTCACGTATCGCTGTAATGAGCGTTGCGTTCATTGCTATCTCGACCATCACGATTATGGCGAGATGACGACGCGCGAGGTGAAGAACGTGCTCGACCAGCTCGCCGAAGCGGGAGCGCTATTCCTGACGTTCAGCGGCGGCGAGATTTTTCTTCGCCCGGACCTGTTCGAGTTGATCGCTTACGGCCGCGGGTTGAATTTTGACGTGAGTCTGAAGACGAATGCTTTGTTAATTGATGAAAGCCGGGCGCGGAAGCTTCGCGAACTGGGCATTCGCAAAATCCAGATCAGCATCTACAGCGCCGACGCTGCCATTCACGATGCGATTACGAAAGTGCCGGGATCTCTCGATCGTTCGCTGCGAGCGGTTCAGTTTCTGCTTGCGGAGGGCCTGCAAGTAAAGCTGGCCTGCCCGTTGATGAAACAGAACCTGGCAGGATTCCGCGAAGTTCAGGCGCTGGCAGAAGAACTAGGTGTGCCGTACATGCTCGATTTGACGATCACGCCGATGATGGACGGCGGCGACGGTGTGCTGGCGCTGCGCAGTTCGGCGACAGAGCTTTTGCAGGTGCTGCAGGATCAGAATCTGAATTCGCGAGGCATGCACACCGCCTGAAACCGAGCCGAAGTCTGCGTTCATCACAGGAAGCTCGACGTCGAGCGGAATCGAAAGCAGCGCGTATGACGACATCCCGTGCAGCGCGGGGCACAACAGCTGCTATATCTCGCCGTATGGGGATGTTTCTCCCTGTGTGCAGATGCCGAAGCCGGCAGGGAATCTTCGGAAACAGCGATTCGACGAAATATGGTACGGCTCGAAAGAGATGAAACGTGTCCGGGCAGTGCGCGAGTCGCAGTTGCCGCTGTGTTCGTCCTGCTCGATTCGGAATTACTGTGAACGCTGTCCGGGCCTGGCGCAGATGGAAGGTGGTGACCTGCTTGGTGCATACGAGCGAGCCTGCGAACTGGCGGAAATGAATGCTCGTCTGGCGGGAATTGAGAATCCGATCAGCGCCATGCATCTCGAGAGCGGACCGGCCTCCGTTCAAAGTGGAATCGTGCGGCGAAACGACCTGGTTCAAGTTTCACTGTAGGCCTGCGGGATGGGATTGGGAGAAGCAATGGAACAATCGAAGAAGAACGCGGAGCGCAACGGCGGAACGGCGGCGGGAAAGAAGCCATACGTGAAGCCTTCCTGTGTCTCCGAGCCAATTTACGAAACGCTCGCGCTGGCCTGCGGAAAAATACCCGGGCAGCAAGGGATTTGTCACGCTGTGCCGAGGCGGTCGTAATCAATCTTGATTTTGCATGCAAAGTTCCTGAGATGGAGGCAGCACGCTTCATGAATGACCGGTTCAGTTACCAGGATCAGCGATATGGCGCATGGCGGAGGCTGCTCTGCCTCGGACTTTCGTTACTTCTGGCCGAGCCAATGCTGGCGCGAGAAGTAATTGCGATTCACTCGACGGCCACGCAAGTCCGCGGCGCTGATGCAACGCTCAACCAAGTGGCACCGAACACCAATTCCGGCGGCGCTGCAACCTTAACGGTGGAATCTCTCAATTCAGGCGGAGGTTCAAACCAGCGCGCAATCGTCGAATTTGACCTCTCTGTACTTCCCAACGTCGCGATCAAACAGGCTTTGCTTACGCTGCATGCCACCGCCAGCAGCGTTTTCGGTTTCCCGCGAACGTACGGAGCGTACGGGGTGACTTCGTTTTTCCGCGAATCCGATGTGACCTGGAACACCCGGGTTGCGAACCTAGGCTGGAATGCCGCCGGAGGAGATATTGGAGGAACTGCGACGTCTACGGCGTCGGTACCGGGAGGAATATCGAGCTCAACCCCGATTCAATTCGACATCACGTCCGAGGTTCAGAATTGGTACAACGGGACGCCGAACTACGGCACCCTGATTAAGGACCAAACTGAGGGTTTAAATAGGGGCGGGGCCGTGACCATTTTCGGTTCGCGTAACGGAACGGCCGCGAATGCTCCTGAACTTGATGTGACATTTGTGCAGAACGTGACCAATATAGCGGCGGCACCCGGCAACGGCACGGTGACGGTAAGCTGGGGTTATCCAACACCGATCGGTACGGTGAACACGGGTGAGAACTACAACGGAGTTCTGATTCTCAGGCGCGCGAATTTCCCGGTCGACAAGGGTTCCGTTCCAACGGACACGCAGGATCCGGCGATGTGCTCGGTGATAGGGAGCGGAACGGTCGTATTTGACAACACGTCGCTCGCGACGAGTTTCACGGACAATAGTTCCGATCCGTGCGGGGCACCGACGAACGATACGACGTGGTTCTATAAAGTTTTCCTGCGGGACCAGAAAAACTACTACGCGACGCAGCCGATTTCGCAGGGCTCCGTGTTCACTGAGGAAATCTCCGCGACTCCGAGCGCCACGGCCGCGAATCGACAGAATTCAGTTTGGATCGCGGCAACATTTTCGACCACGCTCGCCGCGCCTTCACTCTTTCCCGGTTCTATCGTGATGGCGGGTTCGCAGACGAATCTATCGTTCGGCATTGACGCGGTTACGGGCTTGAGAAAATATCCACCTGTTTCGCTGGGCGGGCCGGTGACTGGGAGATCGCCCGTGATCGACGCAGGCGATTCTTCGCTTGCGTCAAACGTGATGTACGTCGCCGATAACGATGGGCTCGTGTATGCAATTGCGACCGATACGGGCCAAATTCTGTGGGTGGTGAATCCTACCGGGCAGACGACGAATGGATTTGTAGGCGCGCCCTCCGTACAGGTGAAATCATTCAGCGATTCCATGTTTACGCTCGCGCACGATCTACTTGTGGTGGGCACGCGAAATGGCGCCTCAACCACGGCGAATCGAATCGTGGGAATCGATGGAAACACGGGCGCTACCGCGTGGCAAACGATCGGCAACACCGGTGGCGTTGCCAAGATGGATATCATCAGCTCGTCGCCGGCGGTTGATTTCGTGAACCATGCAATTTGGGTGACCAGCCGGAGCGGTGGCGGTACTGCGCAGCCGAGTCTTTGGAAGCTCAATCCGAATACCGGCGCAGTTCTGACTACGGCGGCGCTCGGCGATACGGACACAGATCCTACGCTTTCGATTCCGGGAGACGTCTTATTCGTGGCGAATAACGCTGGCACGATTTTTGCGATCAATCCGACCACAGCGGCGACGCTCAAGTCAGTAGCTGGCGGCGACGGTGCGATCATTTCGTTTCCAATCGTTCTGGGTCTGACCTCTCCCTACACAGTGATCTTCTCGGGACAGACCGCGGTCCATGCCATGACGTATGACAAGACGGCGAACACGTTCACGAGTCTCTGGTCAACAACGATCAACGGACCCTCGGCCCCCATCGGATTTACCGGGGGGGCGAAGGTGTACGTTGGTTCGGCCGACGGAAAGATTCATGAGCTCGATGCCATAACCGGTGTGGACGGCAAACAGCGAACGGCCAATACGGGACAGCCCGGCATTGTCGGTGATCCCGCGCTGGACACGGTGCTTTCTCGAATTTACATATCGACCAACGACCAGCGCGCATATGGCTTTGCGTTTCCGTTCTGAGTGGGGATGAGCGAGGAATTGAATTGATGTACACCGAAAAAAAAGCACCAGCGAGGCGCGCGTGGGGCACGAGTCTACTGGGCTGCGCTGTTCTGTGCCTGGCGGCCGGCTTCTCAGCTTGTCAAACGGGAATGACTTCGGGCACCGGCGGAGGCGGAAATCCGCCACCGCCAACGGATGCGACCATTTCGTTCTGCGACGATGGCGATGGCGCTTGCACGCCGGCAACTTCGTTCAGCGTCGCGTCGCTGCGCGATCTTGTGATCAGATGTGAATTGGGAGAATCTTTCTGCCGGTAACCACACTCAAATGATTGAGGTCCTTCAACCGGGCGGCGGGCTTTATCAGGCCAGCCAAAGCTCTTTTTTGGTAAGCGACGCGTCGCAAAGCTCTATGACGATGACGCGAACGCTGCCAGTGGCGGGAGCGTGGATTTCGCAGCGGCGAATGACCGGGGAATGGAGCGTTCGCGTGTCTTTGGACGGTAAGGCCATTACCTCTCAAACGGTGCAGATCAATCCCTGATGAGCCCCTCGACTGCGTATGCTCGCGCGCGATGCGTTGACGAGCGCTTCGTCGCGCCCAAGGAAAAGGAATCGAATCCGATTGCTGCGAAGCTGCGAGCCGATGGGTCGGTTTGCTTTCGGGTGTTAGGCGCAAGCATGTTTCCATGGATTCGCTCTGGCGATCTGGTGTTCGTTAGAAGCTTTGCTTACGAACAAGCGTCGCGAGGCGACGTAGTGCTCTTCGAGCGCGCGGGCAGGTTGTTTGTTCACCGCGTAATCCGAGCGGCGGTGGCTGGAGCAGGCCGGAGAGAGCGCGGCGCGCTAATAACAAAAGGCGATGCGCTTGATGCGAAGGATGAGCCGGTTACGCGCGCGGAGTTCTTAGGCCGCGTGATTCGAGTGCATCGAGGCAACCGTCATATAGACATGGGGTCGATGGGCCGCGTGATGATGGGACGCTTGATTGCGCGCTTTTCGCGTCGCTAGCTTCGCGCTGTATGGCCCAGCTCGCTTTGTGAAGCACCTGGTCTTCGGCTAGACCGGCGCTAGCTAGTTGCGAGCTGACAAGCCGCCGGTTCAGACCGTTCTAACTTCCTGCCGGAATAAAGCCGTACTTTTGAAAAACCGCCCGCGCTTTTTCGCCGCCCAGAAATTCGAGGAACATCTTTGCACCAGCCGGGTTCTTGGAGTTCTTGATCACCGCGGCTGGGTAGACCACGGGCGAATGCGAGTTCTCTGGAGCAGTCGCTACCATGGTCACCTTCTTCGATATCTTCGCATCGGTGGCATATACGATTCCGGCGTCGGCGTTTCCTGTCTCGACGTAGGTGAGCACCTGGCGGACGTCTTTGGCGAGCACGAATTTCGGTTTTAGTTCGTCGTAAATCCCAAAATGTGTGAGCACTTCCTGTGCGTACTTTCCCGCCGGCACTGTTTGTGGCTCGCCGACGGCTACCGTTTTGACTCCTGCTTTCGTCAAGTCCTGAAAACCGGAGATACTCGTGCTTTCCACAGGAACAATGAGCACGACGCTATTTCTGACCAGATCTTTGCGGGTATCAGTTAGCAGCAACCCCTGCGACTGGAGCGAATTCATTTCTTTGGGGGAGGCGGAGATGAAGATATCGACCGGTGCGCCCTGTTCGATCTGGCGCTGCAATGTACCGGAACCGCCGAGATTGAAGTGCACTTCCGTGCCCGGGTGCTCGGTGCTGTAAAGGTGCGCAATCTCGTCCAGCGCGTCCTTGCAGGCTGATCGCGGCTGAAACGGTAATTTCGTCAGACGGGGCTAGCGAGATGCCCGGCGACGATCCAGTGTTCGCGCTATATATTTTCTGGCACGGCGCGCCCATCGCAATGATTCCGAGCACTAACATCCACAAACTTCGTCGCAGCATCATGTGTCGCTCTCTCCTGAGCAAAATCACTCAGAGGTGTATTCGAGGCTAAGGCAAGAGCCGAACTGACGACAGCGAAAGCGTATGAACCACCGGCGCGCGCCGACAGATTTTACATTGGATTCACGTCCGGCCACGTCCGGAGTGGGGTAGAATCGGGATTCAGACTTAATCGGGAGCTGCAGTCGCAATTGTATTCTTAAGATGCAGTGAAAAGAGGACGATCATGAGCACTGGCGTAACAGCAACCCCAAAGGAATTCGATCCAAAGAAATCGCAAAATCCACTGAAGGCACTGAATGCATTCGGCCAATCGGTCTGGCTCGACTATATTCGGCGCAACCTGATTTCAACGGGAGAACTCGCCCGCTTGATCGAGCAGGACGGCCTGCGCGGCGTCACGTCCAACCCCTCCATATTCGAGAAAGCCATCACAGGCAGCACCGACTACACCAAAGCGCTCGAGGAATTGAGCGCGCAGAAAAATCTCGATGCCAAGCAGGTGTATGAAGCGCTCGCGATTCGCGATATTCAGGATGCCGCCGACGTGCTGCGTCCCGTCTACGATCAGACTCATCGGCGAGACGGGTATGTGAGTCTCGAAGTTGCTCCGTATCTCGCGCACAAGACGCAGGAGACGATCGACGAAGCGCGAAGGCTTTGGAAAGCAGTGGGCCGCGAAAATCTCATGGTGAAAGTTCCGGGAACTCCGGAAGGCCTCCCCGCGATCCAGCAGCTCATCAGCGAAGGCATCAACATCAACGTGACTCTGCTCTTCGCGCAAGATGTCTACGAGCGCGTGGCAGAGGCGTATATCGCCGGGCTTGAGGCGTTCGCGAAGTCCGGCGGCAAGGCAGGTCAGATCGGAAGCGTCGCGAGCTTTTTCGTTAGCCGTATCGATACTCTGATCGACAGCCAGATCGCGGATCGAATCAAGAAATCGCAGAACCCGTCCGAACAAGCTGCGCTTCGAGAATTGGTAGGTAAGGTAGCGATCGCCAATGCGAAGCTGACCTACCAGCGTTACAAGAAAATTTTCAGCGGGCCGCGATGGGCGGCTCTTGCTTCCCAAGGCGCGCAAACGCAACGTGTACTGTGGGCAAGTACAAGCACGAAGAATCCCAAGTTTTCGGATGTTTTATACGTCGAAGAATTGATCGGGCCGGACACCGTGGACACTATTCCTCCGGCCACCTACGACGCATTCCGCGACCACGGAAAGCCGCGCGCGAGCCTGGAAGAAAATATCCCCGCGGCCCAACAGACGATGGATTCGCTCGAGCGCGTCGGGATTTCCATGAAGGCGGCGACCGACCAACTGACCGAAGATGGCGTGAAGCTTTTCTCGGAAGCTTTCGACAAGCTCCTCGCAGCGGTCGGAACCCACGCCGCGAAGCCCGCTGCGTCGGCCGTGAACAACCTTACATACAAACTCCCACAGAATCTCGCGACTGCCGTAAAAGCGACCCTCGAAGATTGGAAGACAAATCAAAAAATGAAGCGCTTGTGGGCGCGCGATGCCTCGCTGTGGACAAACGAGGACGAAGCAAACTGGCTCGGCTGGCTCACGATTGCCGATGACGACGTGGCTCATAGCCGCAATTTCAAGCAGATCGCAGACGAGATTCGCCAAGCCGGTTTCACTCATGCGGTGCTGCTGGGCATGGGCGGTTCGAGTTTGTGCGTGGAAGTGATGGAACTCACCTACGGAAAAATCGATGGCTATCCGCAGTTTCTCGTTCTCGATTCCACCGACCCCGCGCAAATCCGCACTCTGGCGAAGAAGCTTGACATGACGAAGACGATTTTCATCGTATCGAGCAAATCGGGCAGCACCCTCGAGCCGAATATCTTCAAGCAATATTTCTACGAGCAGGTGAAACAAGCCGTCACCTCGGAACCGGCAGGGAAGCGCTTCATCGCAATCACCGACCCTGGCTCGCATCTCCAAAAAGTTGCCGAAGCCGACGGTTTTCGCCACGTCTTTTTCGGCGTGCCGAGTATTGGAGGCCGCTACTCGGCGCTTTCAGACTTCGGGATGGTTCCCGGGGCCATTCAAGGAATCGATCTTCCGAAGTTTCTGGATCGCGTCGAAGAGATGGTTCACGCGTGCGCGTCGGTCGTACCCGCAGACGAGAATCCTGGCGCGATACTGGGCGCAATTCTCGGCACACTACAGAAAAACGGGCGCGACAAGGTCACCATCTTTGCTTCGCCCGGAATTTCCGATCTTGGCGCGTGGCTCGAACAACTACTAGCCGAATCCACGGGCAAAAAGGGCACCGGTCTGATTCCAATCGACCGCGAACAGATCGGGCCGCCCGAAGTCTATGGCAACGATCGAATCTTTGCTTACCTGCGTCTGCAATCAGCGCCGGATGCAAAGCAAGATGAAGCAGTGGCCGCCCTCGAAAAAGCGGGACAGCCCGTCGTGCGCATCGCCGTCCCGGATGTCTATGATATCGGCCAGGAATTTTTCCGCTGGGAGATCGCAACGGCTGTCGCGGGCTCGGTTATCGGAATCAATCCCTTCAACCAGCCGGATGTGGAAGCGGCGAAAATCGCTACGAAGAACCTGACATCCGAGTACGAGAAGCAGGGTTCGCTTCCGGCGGAGCATCCCTTCTTTGAAGGCGGCGGAATCAAGCTGTATTCGGATGACAAAAATACGGAAGCCTTGAAGAAGGCTGCCGGCGGCGACCTGACTCTCACCGGATACTTGCGCGCGCATTTGAACCGTGTCCGACCCGGCGATTATTTCGCGATTCTCGCCTACATCGAAATGAACGATGCGCATCAATCGGCATTGCAGTCGATCCGTCATACCATTCGCGACAAGAAGCGCGTTGCCACCTGCTCGGAATTCGGCCCGCGTTTCCAGCATTCGACGGGGCAGGCCTATAAAGGCGGACCCAACACCGGCGTATTTCTGCAAATCACTTGCGATGACGCCGCCGATATCCCGGTGCCCGAGCAAAAATATACATTCGGGATCGTCAAAGCTGCGCAGGCTCGAGGCGACTTCCAGGTTCTCGCGGAGCGGGATCGCCGGGCATTGCGAATTCATCTGGGAGCCGGACGTTGCGGCTGGATTGCGGGCCCTTAACAGCGCAGTGCGGCAGGCTCTTCTGTAATCGCTAAAAATCAGGCGGAGGCCGATTCGATGGGTTCATCCGATCCAGCAGGATTAGTGCACGAAGAGCGCGGCCAGCCCGCCGATGCGTGCGCGATGGTGATTTTCGGTGCTGGCGGCGATTTGACGAAACGCAAGCTCTTTCCCGCGCTCTACCATCTCGCCAACAGCAAACTCCTTCCGCAACAGTTCGCAATCATCGGCGCATCGCGCGAGGAATATTCCACCGAGCAATTTCGACAGAAAACGACTGAGGAGATGAAAGAGTTTCTAACGGGTTCTGCCGGTGACGCGTGGGAGTGGTTTGCCAACCGTCTTTATTACATTTCGGGCGATTTCAAGGATCCAGCCCTCTACAAGAAAATTCAAGATCAACTCACGCAAGTGGATCGGGATCATGCCACCAGCGGAAACCGTTTGTTTTATTTGGCCACCAGTCCCAGTTTTTTTCCGATTGTCGTGAAACAATTAGGCGCGGCCGGATTGACAAATATTGATTCCGGCGGCTGGAAACGGGTGGTGATCGAGAAGCCTTTCGGGCACGATTTGGCTTCAGCTGTAGCCTTAAACCGCGATATTGGCGAAGTCCTTCACGAAAACCAGATTTATCGCATCGACCATTACCTCGGCAAAGAAACGGTTCAGAACATTCTTGCCTTCCGATTCGCGAATGGAATTTTCGAGCCGGTGTGGAACCGCCGCTACGTGGATCACGTGCAGGTTACGGTCGCCGAAGAACTGGGGGTGGAGCTTCGCGGCGATTATTACGACCGTGCCGGTGCGCTTCGTGACATGGTTCCCAACCACATCTTCCAACTCATCACCCTCATGTCCATGGAGCCGCCGATTTCGTTCGATGCGGACTCCGTCCATGACGAACAAACAAAAATTCTGCGCGCCATTCAGCCGCTTAATCCCGAGCAAGTGCTCACCCAAGCGGTGCGCGGCCAATACGGCGATGGAATGATTGACGGCAAATTCGTGCCCGCATATCGAACCGAGCCCAACGTGGCGAAAGACTCCCATACGGAGACCTTCGTGGCCGTAGCACTACACATCGACAATTGGCGCTGGGCCGACGTTCCCTTCTACCTGCGGACTGGCAAACGGATGGCTACGCGGGTCACGGAAATCGTTGTGCGTTTCAGGCGGCCGCCCTTCGTTCTATTTCGCAAGACGCCGGTGGAACACATTCCATCGAACGAATTGGTGATCAGTATTCAGCCGAATGAAGGCATCTCGTTGAGCTTTGAAGCCAAGGTTCCGGGTCCTGTCGTGCGGCTCGGTGCCGTCGACATGAATTTTGAATATGCCGATTATTTCGGAACCGAACCTTCCACTGGCTATGAAACTCTTCTCTACGATTGCATGATGGGCGATCCCACGCTTTTCCAGCGCGCCGACATGGTGGAAGCCGGTTGGAGCGTGGTGCAACCGATTCTGGATGTGTGGACTGCTTTGCCCCCGCGCGATTTTCCCAACTACGCAGCCGGTTCCTGGGGACCGGAAGCGGCCGCTGAATTGCTTCGCCGCGACAGACGTGAGTGGCGCGATCCCCTTCACAAGCGCGGAGCGATGTACGGCAAGAATGCGGCTAGCCCGGTTGCCACGAAGGGCGCGACCGCTAATCCCTGAGCATCTCCTCGCACGCGGGCGACTCCAGAATGAAGAGCCGCGCGGAAGCGCTCAAAGACATCCAAAATAAGTCTTTCGATCTTTGTGTCATCGGTGGTGGCGCCACCGGCGCCGGCTGCGCGCTTGATTCCCAGTTGCGCGGCCTAAGCACGGCACTCGTCGAGGCCGGCGATTTTGCCTCGGCCACCTCCAGCGCTTCCACGAAAATGGTGCACGGCGGCGTGCGCTATCTCGAAGAAGCCTTTCGCCGTCTCGATCCTGCTGAATACAAAGTGGTGAATCGCGCTCTGCATGAGCGGATTCACATGCTTAAGAATGGCCCGTTTCTTACCCGGGCAAAAGAATTCATCACTCCTTGTTACAGCTGGCTCGACCTCGCATATTACGAAACAGGTTTGAAACTGTACGACTGGATCTCGGGCAGCGCGAGTCTGGCTCCAAGCCACTTTGTTTCTCGCCGGGAAACGTTGCGCCGCCTTCCGAATCTGAATCCTCAGGGCCTGGTCGGTGCTGTCGCATATACCGATGGGCAGTTCGACGATGCTCGGTACAACGTAACACTCGTGCACTCGTTTGCCGAAACGGGCGGGGTCGCGGTGAACTACGCGCGCGTGACCTCGTGTGAGAGGGGCGCAGATGGGAAACTGGCAGCTGTCACCGTTCAAGACCAGTTCAGCAGGCAAAGTTTCGTGGTTCGCGCGCGCGCGTTTGTGAATGCCACCGGTCCATTCGCGGATTCCATCCGCTCAATGGCGAATCCGGACGCGAAACCGCGCATCCGGCTAAGCAAAGGCGTTCATATCCTGCTGCCGGCCGAGGTGCTTTCGAGCGGTGACGCGATGTTGATTCCCAAAACGGAGGATGGCCGCGTATTATTCGCGATTCCGTGGAGGGGGCGTGTACTCGTCGGAACCACCGAACAAGAAGTTGCAGTTGGCGAAGAACTCTTCTTAACGCACGAAGAAGTAGAGTATTTATTGCGGCATCTCAACCGATACCTTGCTCTGCCGGTGAAGCCCGGCCAAGTGGTTGGCGGTTTCGCCGGAGCTCGCCCTCTATTGAGCGCAGACGATTCGCGTGACACTAAAAGATTAGCGCGCGACCATGAGGTTGAATTGGATTCGCAGAGCGGCTTGGTCAGCATCTTAGGCGGCAAGTGGACCACGTATCGCGCCATGGCTCAGGATACGATTGACGTTGTTCAGAAATCTTTCGGCGGGAATCCCACACGCTGCCTGACAATGAATCATCTGTTGGTCGGTTCGGATGGCTACTCGTCAGATTACTGGAAGACCCTGGTTGAAAACTTCAACGTGCCAGAGCGTACTGCGCGACATCTAGCAGAAAAGTATGGCACACGCGCTGCGCAGCTTTTGCGCCTCACCACAGATGACCCCAATCTCGCAGAGCCTCTCGTGAAAGGACTCGCGCCGCTGCGGGCAGAGGTCGCATTCGCGGCCCGATTCGAAATGGCAATGACGATTGAAGATGTTCTCGCGCGACGTATCGGTTTGCAGTTCTACGGCTGGACCGAGGCAATCGCCGCGGCTCCGGCGACCGCCGAAGTTTTGATGCGCGAGTTGGGGTGGTCAAAAGCGGATCGCGACAATGCTTTGACCGAATACGTCAAAAAGATTCGAGACCTGCAGCGAAAAGCGGGACTGACCGTCCCACCAGAAGCACGAGGGTAAAACCACCGGTAGTGCGGAAGAGGGAACCGTGCCGAGTTATATCGGAGCGCTCGACCAGGGAACCACGAGCACGCGTTTCATTGTGTTCGACCGTGCCGGCCAGATCGTTTCCACGGCACAGAAGGAACATCGCCAGATTTATCCGCAGCCGGGATGGGTCGAGCACGACCCCGAGGAGATTTGGCTACGCACGCGAGAAGTCATCTGCGAAGCAATGAGCCAACGCAACCTGAGTCCAAAGGATCTTGCCGCGATTGGGATTACGAATCAGCGCGAGACGGCTGTCCTCTGGGAGCGAAAAACCGGCGAACCAGTAGCAAACGCAATCGTCTGGCAGGACACGCGAACAGACGATCTCGTTCGTGAATTCTCAGCGGCTGGAGGCCAGGATCGCTATCGAGCGAGGACCGGGCTTCCGCTCTCGACCTACTTCAGCGCCTTGAAAATTCGCTGGCTGCTGCGAAATATTGCCGGCCTGCGCGAGAAAGCAGAGGCCGGCGAAATCTTCTTCGGAAATGTCGACACGTTTCTAGCCTGGAAGCTCACAGGCGGCACCGCTGGCGGGATTCACGTCACAGACGTATCAAACGGAAGCCGCACGCAGCTTATGAACCTCGAGTCGCTAATGTGGGATGATGAAATTCTTTCAGATTTCGAAATTCCCGCGGCGATGCTTCCGCAAATTCGTTCGAGTAGCGAAATTTACGGCAACGCTCAACTCGATTCCATAAAAAATGTCCCTATTTCCGGCATTCTCGGCGACCAGCAGGCAGCGCTAGTCGGACAGGCATGCTTCAAGCCGGGAGAAGCGAAGAACACATACGGGACCGGCTGCTTCCTATTGCTCAACACAGGCGAAAAGCCAATTCCCTCGAAGCACGGCTTGCTGACGACCGTCGCCTACAAATTCGGCGCGCAACCTGTCTGCTACGCGCTCGAAGGCAGCATCGCAATCACGGGCGCGCTTGTGCAGTGGCTTCGCGACAATCTGAAGCTGATCGAAAAGAGCTCGGACATTGACGCGCTGGCACGCACGGTGGAAGATAACGGAGGCGTCTATTTTGTTCCCGCCTTCTCAGGCCTCTACGCGCCATACTGGAAATCGAATGCCCGCGGTGTGATTGCCGGACTCACTCGCTTCGCGAATCGGGGGCATATCGCCCGCGCAGCGCTCGAGGCCACCGCGTTCCAGGTTCGCGAAGTGGTCGAAGCAATGGAAAACGACTCCGGAATTCATCTCGACGTGCTGCGCACAGACGGCGGCATGGTAACAAATGATCTTCTGATGCAATTCCAAGCCGATATCTTGAACCGCCCAGTCGTGCGCCCCGCAGTTCAGGAAACCACAGCCCTGGGCGCTGCGTATGCGGCAGGACTTGCGGTCGGCTTCTACGAAAGCACCGATGAGCTTCGCGCTCACTGGCAAGTAGATCGCGCCTGGCACCCTGCAATGGATAGCGCCACTCGCGATACACTCTTTCGCAAATGGAAGAAAGCCGTCACGCGAACATTCGATTGGATTGAGTGATTCATTAAGAGAGGAGGAGCCATGAGCACGAGTTCGATTCCAGGTTTCATCAGCAAACCCAGTCCTCATTCGGTATCAGAGACAATTCAGCGGCTTTGCGCGCTGCTGAAATCAAAGGGCGTCGCAATTTTCGCGCTCATCGATCACAGTGGCGAAGCCGAAAAAGCCGGACTGAAAATGCGCCCCACGCAATTGCTGATTTTTGGCAATCCGAAAGGGGGCACCCCACTAATGCTCGCTGCTCCCAGCACCGCCATTGATCTGCCGCTCAAGGCGCTCGTCTGGGAAGACGCTGACGGCAAAGTCTGGCTCAGCTACAATTCGCCCGACTACCTGCAGCAGCGCCACGGCTTTCCCGCCGACCTCGAAACGAATATCGCTGCCATCGAGCCTCTCCTGGCTCAGGCTATTGCCAACTAACTCTCGCTTCGAAGATGCGCGCAAGGAAACGCCGGTGCATCCAATCTATTGCTTTTGCAATCGTATTAGGCATTACGATGTGTGAGATCATTTGGACGCGGGGCGATCGATGCTCATGCGCGGAATTCTGGCAGCCGAACAGGTACAGTGCGGACTAAGTCCTTCAAGATTGTCCCGATTCAGGTCGTAGTCGTCACGCTACTCGTGTTCCTGGCGGGATTTTCGACTCTAGCTAAGAACGTTCAGTATCTCCCGAAGTCGAACCCCGCTCGTTATCTCTCAATCGCCAGCAAGATGAAGGCGGATTCAGACTGCACTGTAGCCGAGATCAAAATCCAACCTACGCAGCCAAGCTCGCAGCTGGCGATTCCTGAAGCTATCCTTACAGTCTTCAGTTTCGATCCACGGGAAGCGCCCTTCGTCCAGCGAATCTCTCTACTAGTATGTCTGCGGTACCGCGCTCCTCCCGTCACGCTCTCCTAGCAACATCGCGTCCCAAAACCATTTTCTGTAGTCGGAAGCTGTGCCTAATTTAAGTGGCGGGTTGCACTATAACCGGAGGCCCGAATGACTGCACCTTCGCTGACGCCTGTTCGCTTGGAACAGTTGCGCCGATTCAGCACCTGCGTTGTAGCGAGCGCGATCGAAACCTTTCAGGTTCGCTTGCCCAATACCGGATTCTCCGATTCGAGTATTCACTGCATTTTTGACGATCTGCCGCCGATAGTTGGCTATGCGGCCACAGCGCGGATTCGCACGGCCGAGCCTCCGATGGAAGGCGGAGCCTTTTTCTACGACCGGACCGATTGGTGGAACCAAATTCTGACCATTCCCGCACCTCGCATCGTGGTGATTCAGGACGTCGATTCCCACCCGGGCCTCGGCGCGTTTGTCGGTGAAGTTCACGCGAACATATTGCAAGCACTCGGATGTGTAGGGCTAGTCACTAATGGCGCCGTCCGCGACTTGGACGCAATTCAAAGTACCGGTTTCCAGATGTTTGCGGGAAACACTTCCGTTTCACACGGCTACGCTCACGTTTTTGATTTTGGCGGCACGGTCGACGTGGCTCGAATGAAAATTCGGCCCGGCGATCTGCTGCACGCCGACCGCCACGGTGTTCTTTCGGTACCCACTGAAATCGCCGATCGAATCCCGCCAATTGCCACTGAAATAAAAGAGCGCCGTCATCGAATCGTTGATTTATGCCGGTGCTCGGAGTTTTCGATTGAAAAACTGCGTGAATCTTTCCAAAGAGAAGTTCATGAACATCAAGCCGATCGGAGCGCATAGCGCGGCATCGGGAGAGAAACGTCCATGATGAAGATTGTTGCAACGAACCGGCCGACGCCAAGTCCACACTTCCGGATCTTGAGTACGTTGTTCCCGTTTTTCCTCGTCGCCATTCTCACCGGATGCGGCTCGGCGGGTAAGACCAAAGCCGATGACGGAGACTCTCCCACCGTCCCCGTCGTCAAGGTCACACGCCAGGATCTTTCGAACGATCTCGAAATCGCCTCTGAGTTCCTTCCCTTTCAGGAAATCGACGTGTACGCCAAAGTCTCCGGCTACATTCAAAAGCTCTACGTCGATTGGGGAACTCACGTCAAGCAGGGCCAACTTCTCGCCGTCCTGGAAATCCCCGAGCTCGAACAGCAGCTCACTCAAGACGAAGCGGCTCTCCGCCGCAGCGAACAGGACAAAGAGCGAGCGCGTGAGGAACTTGGGCGCGCGCACTCCGCCTACGATGTTGCCCACGTCACCTATACCCGCCTTGCCGACGTACAAAAAACGCGGCCCGAACTCGTCGCCCAGCAGGATATTGACGTCGCGCAAGGAAAAGACCTCGAAGCGAGCGCCGGGGTGTCAGCCGCCAAAGACGCGTTGGCCGCCGCCGAACAGGCCTCGATCGCATCCAAGGCCTCGCTCGACAAGGACAAAGCCATGTTCGCATACGCGCGCATGACGGCTCCATTCGATGGCGTCGTCACTCAGATCAATGCTTATACCGGCGCGCTTCTCCCCGCCGGTACCGGTTCAGGCAGAGGCGAATCCGCGCTTTGCCGCCTCTCACAAAATGATGTCTTGCGGCTGGTGATTCCCGTTCCCGAGCGCGCCGTTCCTGACATTCATATCGGGCAAGACGTCACCGTCGAAGTTTCCGCCCTCAAGCGAACATTTACCGGCAAAGTCGTTCGCTTCTCCGGCCAAATTGATCCCGCCACCCGCACCATGCATACGGAAGTCACGGTTCCCAATGCGACTTACCAGCTCGTGCCGGGCATGTATGCATCGGTACGCCTTCCACTGCACTCTGCCCAGCACGTCCTCGCGCTTCCCGTCCAGGCTGTTCAAACTGCCGGGGAGGGCCAGGGCTCGGTGTTAGTCGTTGATGCCAGCAATCGCCTTGAAAGGCGCGAGGTTGCCGTCGGGCTTCAAACTGCCAGCTATGTCGAGATTATCTCTGGCCTCGCCGAAAACCAGCTCGTCGTCTTCGGCGAGTTGGGCCAATACAAAGCAGGCCAGACCGTGAAGCCCAAGTTGGTGGCTCCATCGGATTTGGACTCCAAAAAGGAATAAGGTCAACGATGCCGTCTTTTTCGCTGCGCCATCCATACTTCATCATCGTCATTTGCCTGTTTATCTGCGTGCTGGGCCTCACCAGTGTCGTCCAGATGCCCGTGGACATGTTCCCCCCCATCAATATTCCCGTCGTTCTCGTGGCCACCTTTTACGGCGGTATGCCACCGGAGCAGATTGAAGCGGACATCACGGATACCTTCGAGCGCTTCTTCACCCTGGGGAGCGGAATCGACCATATGGAATCGCGTTCGATGTCCGGCGTCAGCCTTATCAAAATCTATTTTCAGCCGGGCACGGATGCCAATGCAGACGTCACGCAGATCTCCAATCTCGCCATGGCCGACCTGCGGCGCTTGCCCCAGGGCACTCTTGCCGCCTGTCGTCATGAAAGTGGACGCGTCGAGCCTTCCGGTTTGTCTACTGACCGTAAGTGGACAGGGGCTCGATGAGACCCAGCTTCATGATTACCTGCAATTCCAGATTCGCAACCAGATTGCGGGGGTCCCCGGTGCTACTGTGCCGCCACCTTACGGGGGCCGCACGCGGCAAGTGATGGTCTATGTTGATCCGCTCAAACTGCAGGCGCATCAACTCAGCCCCATGGACGTGGTTCGCGCCACCGATTCCTCGAACTTAATTCTGCCGGCCGGCGACGTCCGAATTGGCCCGTTGGATTACAACCTCTACACAAACGCCCAGGTGAACAATGCCCAGGCCCTGAACAGTGTGCCCTTGAAGACGGAAGGCCAGAAATCAGTCTTCATCGGCGACGTTGGCAACGCCGTAGACGGCTCCGCCATGCAATACAACATCGTCCGCGTCAACGGCCAGAAGTCCGTCTATGTCCCCATCCTCAAGCAGGGCGGCAACACCAACACCATTCTCGTGGTCAACGGCATCAAGAACGCCATCAAGTCCCTACGCGACATTCCTTCGCAACTGAAAACCCACGTCGAATTTGATCAATCTCTCTTCGTCAAGCAGGCCATTTCCACGGTGCTGCGCGAGGGTGGCATCGGTCTGTTTCTCACCGCCATCATGATTCTTGTTTTCCTGGGCAGTCCGCGCGCCACCGCCGCCGTGTTCCTTTCCATTCCGCTGTCGGTGATGGCCACTTTTTTCCTCCTCCATTCTGCCGACAAGACGATTGACAGCATGGTGTTGAGCGGACTGGCCCTCGCTTTTTCGCGGCTCATCGATAACTCCGTCATCGTTCTCGAAAATATCTTCCGCCACATCGAGCTCGGCGAAGAGCCCCTCGTCGCCGCCGAATTGGGATCGAACGAAGTTGCGCTCGCTGTGCTCGCCATTACTCTCGTCACCGTCGTCGTCTTTTTTCCGGTCACCCTTCTGTTCGGCGTCAGCAAGTATCTCTTCACCGCGCTTGCTCTCGGCGTCGTGATCTCCCTCTTCGCCTCTTACTTTGTCGCGGTGTCCGTTGTTCCCCTCTACTGCGCTCACTTCCTGAAAGGATTCCATGAGCATTCCACCCTGGCTGAATCCAAAAAATCCGCCCTGGCCCGTTTCCATTTCTGGTTCAATCAGAGATTCGACCGCATGCTCGGCTATTATGACCGCACGGTCCAGCGGGCCCTCGACCAGCCGAAGGCTGTAGTGGTCGGGTTCCTCGCCCTTTTCCTCCTGAGTTTTGCCCTGTATCCGCTCGTCGGCGTATCTTTCTTCCCTCGCACGGATGCGGGCCAGTTTGTAATCAACGTGAAAGCTCCCACTGGCACGCGCCTCGAGCTCACTGAAAATTATGTGAAACAGGTCGAAGATATCATTCACCAGGTCGTCCCAGCCGACGAACTCAACAGCGTCGTCTCCAATGTCGGCTTGATGCCTGACCTTTCCGCGCTCTTTACGCCCAACTCCGGCATGCACACCGCTTTCGTCCAGGTAGGTCTCAAGGAAGACCACAAAGTCAGCAGCTTCGACTATATGAATCGGGTTCGCCGCCGCATCGCCTCCGATCTTCCCGAGGTGCGTACCTATTTTCAGTCGGGCGGACTGGTCGATGCCGTGTTGAACCAGGGCAAGCCTGCGCCGATTGACGTGCAGGTAAGCGGCATGGATCTCAAAGAGGCCGATAAGATCGCGCAGGACCTGGCTGGGAAATTCAGGACCGTTCCAGGCGTCGCGGATGTTTACATCCCGCAGGATATGGACTACCCCGCTCTGAAAGTAAATGTAGACCGCGGGAGAGCCGCCGAACTTGGTCTCAATCCCAAGGAGGTTGTCGATAACCTCATCACCGCCCTTACCTCCAACGCCATGATCGCCCCGAGCTATTGGGTGGATCCAAAGAGCGGCAACAATTATTTCGTCACCGTGCAGTACCCAGAGAACAGCGTGAAATCTCTGGAAGACCTGAAAACCATGCCGCTGCGCGCGCCAAACCTGAAACTTCCCACGTATCTGGATCAGGTCGCCGACGTCTCTACCATCCTCACTCCCACCGAAGTTGACCACTATCAGTTGCAACGCACGATTGATGTTTACGTTGCTCCATCCGGAGAAGACCTCGGCAAGCCCGCAGCTGCGATCGCCAAGATTGTCAATTCCACCCAGCTTCCTCCCAATCTCCGCATCAACATTCGTGGCCTCGTCAACACAATGCAATCGTCGTTCCGGAGTTTTGGTTTCGGTTTGTTGTTGTCGGTTCTGCTGGTCTATCTCGTCCTCGTCGCACAGTTTTCTTCTTTCACTGATCCTTTTCTGATCGTTCTGGCGGTTCCGACTGGTTTGGTCGGCGTCATGCTCACCCTCGCTTTCACCGATACCGTCGCTCAACGTCCAGTCACTGATGGGAATCGTGATGCTCACAGGTATGGTCGTTTCCAACAGCATTCTAATCGTCGATTTCGCAAATAAGCTGCGCGGCGAAGGACGGTCCATTCGCGACGCCGTCGCGCACTCCTGCCGGATTCGTTTGCGCCCCATCTTGATGACTTCGCTGGCCACCGTCGTTGGCCTTCTTCCGATGGCATTGAAGCTCGAAACAGGCAGCGAAGCCTACGCACCGCTCGCACGAGTGATTATCGGCGGACTCATCGTTTCCGTCGTCCTCACCATCTTCGTGGTGCCAGCCGCATATCTTCTGATTTATAGCCGCAGAGGGGCCGCCGCTCCCGCTATGCGCGCAGGAGGCTGTCTGATGCGCTTCAGCAGCTTCCGCTTCATTCTCGCTTTGCTAGCCTTGGCTGCCTCCTTCGATCATCCCGTCGCCGCACAGACGGTTTCCGCGCAGTCCGACGCGATGCACATTGCTCCCGGGCAACTGGCTCCGCCTCCTCCACAAGCGGCGGCTTCACCGCAGGGAGCACAAGCGCTCACGCTGCAGGACGCCGAAAAAATCGCGCTGCAAAACCATCCCCAGGTGCAAGCGGCGGGCTACCTGGCCATGGCCGCGCAGGCGCGCGTCACAGAAACGAAGTCGGTTTATTACCCGCTGGCTTTCGGCAGCGTCACCGGCGCATATGCCGAAAACGACAGCCGAATCGCCGCCGGCGCCTTAAACAATCCCACGGTGTTCAACCGCTTTGCCTATGGCGTTACGATCAGCCAGCTCGTCACGGATTTTGGCCGCACCCACGAACTCGTCAAGAGCTCGAGGTATGCCGCTCAGGCCCAGCAGGCGAATGTCACTCTTTCTCGCGCCGATGTGCTTCTCGGCGCGGACCAGGCCTTCTACGGTGTCTTAAGAGCCCAGGCCGTTCTCCAGGTCGCTCAAGAAACCGTCAAAGCCCGCCAGCTCGTTTCCGATCAGATCACCACCCTCGAAAAAAATAAACTCAAATCCGGGCTGGACGTCAGCTTTGCCAATGTCGATCTCGCGCAAGCCCAACTGCTTCAGATTCAGGCCCAGAATGACTTGGACGCATCGATCGCCGACCTCTCCGCAGCCCTCGGATACTCCGAGCAGCATGCTTTTACGCTCGCCGATCCGCTGCCAAGCAATCCGCAGCCGCCTCCGCCTGATTTTCCAAGCATCCTCCAGACAGCTATTCAAAATCGCCCCGAACTCATCGGGCAGCGCTTCCAACTTCAGTCCGAACAAAGCTACGCAAAGGCCGAACGCGATCTCTGGTTTCCCACGCTCAGTGCGATTGGCACCGCAGGTTTGGTTCCGTTCCGCACGGACAATCTGATATCCCCGCGCTACGCCGCCGGAGGCTTCAACCTCAACATTCCCATTTTCAACGGCCATCTCTTTGGCGCCCTGCGTTCAGAGGCCGAGGCGCGCGCCAGTGCCCAGCAGCAATACGTTCGCGATCTTCAGAATCGCATCACTCGCGACGTGCGCACCGCCTGGCTCAACACCAATTCCGCCTTCCAGCGCCTCTCAGTCACCGAACAATTCCTCGCCCAAGCTCGCCAGGCCTATGACCTGGCCCAGGCACGCTACAAACTCGGCCTGAGCTCCATCATCGAACTCAGCCAGGCCCAACTCAACCAAACCCAGGCCGAGATCGCCGAAGCCAGCGCAAAATACGACTACCAGGTTCAAACCTCAGTGCTGAACTACCAGATGGGTCTCTTGCACTGACGCCTTCGTGAACCGGCGACTTAATGTAGCGCCGGTCTTCAAACCGGCAGGTTTTGTCGCCTGAATCGCATTCCTCCCGCGCCAATCCAAATGGCGAATCGCCTCTCGTGCAAATTCAAATTCTGTGACACAGTATTCGGCGATGACCGAATCGGGACCCCTTCGCTGCTTTGCAACCTAGCTCTTCGTGTCTGAAACCTTAGGCTGCCACAATTCGATTGGATTTCCCTCAGGGTCATGCAGGCGGCCGAACCGGCCGTAGGGATAAGACTCCGGGTCAATCTTCACCGCAATTCCCGCGGCTTGTAGCTGGGCCGCCATTTTGTCGAGATCCCGCACTCGAAAGTTCAGCATCCAAACCTTGCTAGCATCGCCGAAATAGTTGCTCGTCTCAGGGAAGGCAGCGAAAGCGGTTGCCCCTGCCTCTTGCTGCCACGAGGTTTCCCCGTCGCTGGTTGGTATCGTCAAAATCCCCAGGTGCTGCTGGTACCAAAGCGCCAACGCTTTCGGATCCTTGGCTCGAAAGAAGAATCCTCCGATTCCGGTCACTTTTTCCATTTCCGTTCCTCCAGCGATCCCATCACGAACAGCGGCCCTCGCAGGGGGAGGGGAGACCTTTGGCTGCGTGGCTGTCTGCGCAGTAATGCCGAGTTGGTTCCGTCCCAAGATGAAGCTCGACCCGAAAGCAAATGACAGGGTTCGAAGTAGTTGGCGTCTTTGAAAACGCATCCCATCCTCCTTTCAAGAGGAGCGCGACTCGGCCTACTTTAGCCGCGCAAACGGCGCTCTGGGAAGCGTAAAGATGAGGTTCTTAGCGACTCGGCACCTACCCGGAAGTAATCGTTGCTTGGTCATCCAAAGATTAGTCGTGGTCAAGTTTCGCGCGTCCGAGCGGTCGGCGGTTCTAGCAGCCTACGTGCCGGCCTGGCATACCCTGTTTACGGTATTAATCAATCTTAATCAGCGACCGTATATTTATACTGTTGGGTTCTGCCTATGTCTGGGAAGCGTGTGATCGAAGGCGTTCACCTCATCACGATGGGGATGGCCAACGCGTACTTGATCGAGGGCGACGACGGGTTGACGCTGATTGACGCTGGTTACCCGCGTAAGGAGACAGCCGTCTTCGGAGCGATCCGCGGGCTTGGCCGTTCGCCGGATCAGCTCAAGCATCTGATTTTCACTCACGGCCACCCTGATCATATCGGGAGCGCCGCTGCGATCGTGCAGCAAACCGGCGCGAGGACCTACATGCACCCGCTCGATATCCCCATGGCGGAGAGTGGCGGTCCTTTTCGGCCTCTGCGAGCGGCACCGGGTCTGCCGCGGCACGTGCTGTGCAACCTGCTCTACCATCCCGACGAGCGAGTAGACCCGGTAGCCATCAACCAGCCTCTAACCGTTGGGGAAATACTGCCCATCGCTGGCGGCTTCGAAGTGATTCATACTCCTGGACATTGCGCGGGACAGGTGGCGCTACTGTGGCGTCCGGGACGAATGCTGTTCGCGGGCGACGTGTGCATGAACATCATGGGCCTCGGTGATCCCCTCGGGTTCGAGAGTTTACAGGAAGGTCGCGCGAGCCAGCGCAAAGTTGCCAGTCTCTGTTTCGATGCCGCCGGGTTCGGTCACGGCGAGCCTATCGCCCGCGATGCCTCGATGCGTTTCTGCAATAAGTGGGGCAACAAAAACCAGGTGGACCACCGGGCAGCGGCTTGAGGGCGGTTTCCACCATATCTACGACGGTCATCACGTTTGATGGCGGTCCTGCAAAAAGGAGGGATTATGAAGCTCACAGGCAAGAAGGCTCTTATTACCGGCGGCAACAGTGGCATCGGTCTCGCCACAGCCCGACTCTTTATTGCGGAGGGCGCGCAGGTCGCCATTACTGGTCGCGACCAGAAGACGCTTGATGAGGCGATCGCCGAACTTGGATCGAGCGCGCATGGCTACCGCGTTGACGTCACCATTGCGGAAGATCGCAAGCGGCTCTTCGCAGCCCTGGCCAAAGATTTCGGGAAGCTCGACATTGTCTTCGCCAATGCCGGCATCTCCGGCCGGACTCCTACCGGCTCGACCGACGAGGCCATTTTTGAGAACGTGATCCACACCAACCTTAATGCCGCTTTCTTTACGGTGAATTCAGCGGTCCCTCTGCTGAACGACAACGGCAGCATCATCTTTAGTGGATCGGTACATAACTATCTCGGCCAACCTGGCGTCGCCGCATATGCAGCCACCAAGGGTGGTCTCGTCTCGCTGGCGCGTTCCATCGCCGCCGACCTTGCACCGCGCAACATTCGCGTGAATGTCGTCGCACCAGGCGCGATCAAAACTCCCATTTGGAAGCGCGGGCCCCGCGCCTCTGCTTCCGCAGAAGATTCCGCTAAGTTGGCGAAGTTCTTCTCTTCTGCGGTTCCGCAGGGCCGTTGGGGCGAGCCGGAAGAAGTTGCCAAAGCCGTGCTCTTCCTCGCATCGGACGATTCCTCGTACGTCAACGCAGTTGAGCTGATGGTGGATGGCGGAGTCACAGGTGCCCCGTTTGGAGCGTCCATTTTTCAGGATGCATTAAGGCCGCAAGGTAGCGAGGCGAAGTTGGCAAAAGCTCATGCGGACGGAATTTGAACCACTATTTTGGAACGTCTTGCGGAGTGGATAACGCGCAGCCCGGAAGTGATCCGTGCTTCCGTCGGATTAGTACCGACAAACGCGCTTGTGGTGACCGGAGGGATTGCTCACCATAAGCCGACTTCTCGGGACTAATCTCATATGGACGCCGAGATTTTGCTTCTGGACAATACCTTTTCACCGAGGAACAGCTCAGTGCCGAGAGCCACCTCTTTGTCGCCTCCTTTGACACAAAAAAGCCAGATTGTCATAATCCCGAAGCTTCTTCGCTGTAATGGGAGATTCCTATGCCAGACAATCCTCAATCGGAATCGCCGAAGCCGTCCCGCAGATCCTTTCTATTGACCACTGGAAGCACCGCCGCAGCAGGTGTCGTGGGAGCTTACCTGCCAGTGGGCGCGAACATCCCTGTCGAGCGGAACGACAGCAGCGCGGCAGTCACCAGTGAAGCAAATGTCGAGGGAACGGTCCCGATCGTCCTGCGCATCAATGGTAAGGACCGCCAGCTTCGCGTCGACCCTCGTACAACGCTGCTCGATTGCCTTCGTGAGACCGTGGTCCTCACTGGAACGAAGAAGGGCTGTGACCACGGCCAGTGCGGCGCATGTACGGTTCACGTGAATGGACGGCGCGTGCTTTCATGCCTCAACTTCGCTGTGATGCACGATGGGGAAGACGTCACAACCATCGAGGGCCTGGGTACACCGGAGGCGATGCATCCCATGCAGGAGGCGTTCTTCACCCACGATGCCTATCAGTGCGGTTACTGCACGTCGGGGCAGATCATGTCCGCGGTCGCGTTGTTGAAGGAGCCATGCGGTCCCGATGACGCTGCGGTGAAGGAATTGATGAGCGGCAACATCTGCCGCTGCGGCGCCTATGCCAACATCGTTGCGGCGATCCAGCAGGTCCGCGAGCGCTCTTAGCGCAGGAGTCTGCCGATGCATACTTTCGAGTTCATTCGTCCAGCAGATCAAGCGGGGGCGATCGCTACCGCCGCCCAATCGAAAACGGCGCAGCAGGGCGCCGACGTGCGCTTCCTCGGAGGCGGCACCACGCTAATCGACCTGATGAAGCTGAACGTCGAGACTCCCGCGCGCCTGGTCGATATCAATCGCCTTCCGCTCGACAAGATTGAAGAGACCCGCGATGGCGGCCTGAGCATCGGCGCTACAGTTCGCAACTCAGACTTGGCGCATCACGCGCAGGTGCAGCGCGATTATTCGGTGCTATCGCAAGCCATCCTTCAAGGTGCCTCCGCACAGATCCGAAACATGGCCACTACGGGAGGAAACTTGCTGCAGCGAACGCGCTGCGTGTACTTCCGCGACACGGCGATGGCCTGCAACAAGCGCGAGCCCGGCAGCGGATGCCCGGCGATCACCGGCCACAATCGCACGCTTGCCATCCTCGGCGCGAGCGAGCATTGCATCGCCACGAATCCATCCGACATGTGCGTGGCCCTGGCGGCGCTGGAAGCAACCGTTCACATTCAGGGACCGAAGGGCTCACGCGCGGTCGCGTTCGGCGATTTCCACCTTCTGCCCGGCGACACGCCGCATCGCGAAACCGTGCTGGAACCCGGCGATCTGATCACGCACGTCACACTCCCGCCACCAATCACCGGAAGCAAGCAGGTTTACCTGAAACTGCGCGATCGCGCGTCGTACGAGTTCGCACTGGCATCGGCGGCAGTAGTGCTCACGATCGCAAGCGGCAAAATTACGCGCGCCCGCATTTCGCTGGGTGGCGTAGGAACCAAACCCTGGCGCTCGTCCGAAGCCGAAACTGCACTGACCGGCAAATCCGCAACCGAAGAGACATTCCGCCAAGCTGCCGAAGCGGCGTTGCGGCATGCGAAGCCGCAGACGGAGAACAAATTCAAGATCGAACTGGCCAAACGCTGCGTGATGCACTCTCTGCGAATGGCCACGACAAGTTGATTTCCGAGGAGCTACCGTGGCGACTTCACAGCAATCTCCGGCAAGTTCTTCTCCCATCGCACGCGACACCCTCCGCATAGACGGTCCGCGCAAAGTCACCGGACTGGCAAAGTACGCCTCTGATTTCCAATTCCCCGGGATGCTTTACGCCGTGCCCGTAGAAGCGACGATCGCGAATGGGAAATTGCTCACCTTGGATGCTGCGGCGGCTGAGAAGTATGCCGGGCGTACGCGCCGTGCTTCATCGCGGGAACATTGGGAATATTTTCCGCTCCACTCCCGCGCCTGCATTCGATCGCATGTGCCTTGAGCGCAGGCCGCCGTTCGAGGATGATACGATCCGCTACTGGGGACAGTACATCGCTGTGGCTGTTGCGGACACTTTCGAAGCCGCAAAGGCTGCCGCCGACGCCGTCCGAGCGACGTACTCCAAAGAAACACCCAACGTTGACTCCCACCTGGAAGCAGGCAGTGATCCTGACGTGGTTTTGACTGCTTACGGCCCGATGGAGCGATTGCAAAGCCACCGCGGCGACGCCGCAGCTGCGTTCGATAGTGCGGCCGTCAAGCTGGACGAAACCTACGTCACTCCCGCCGAAACTCACAATCCTCTCGAGCTGCACTCGACCGTGGCGGTGTGGAACGGTCCCATGCTGACGCTCTACGACTCGACGCAGGGTGTTGTGAATCTGCGCAGCGTGCTGGCCCAGATGTTCGGTTTGCCCAACGAGAATGTTCGCGTTATTTCGAAGTTCCTGGGTTCGGGATTCGGCGGCAAACTCTATCCTTGGTCGCATGTCCCGCTTGCTGCCGCTGCGGCACGCCAGTTAGACAAGCCGGTGAAGCTGGTCGTTAGCCGCAAAATGATGTTCCAGTCCGTCGGGCATCGGGCGCGCACTCAGCAGCGGGTTCGCTTGGGCGCGACGCGCGACGGCAAGCTCGTGTCTTTGCAGCACGATTACGTCTACGACATGTCGATGACCGACGCTTATCACGAGAACTGCGGCGAAGCCACGGATTACCATTATAGTGTTCCCAATTTGCGCGTGAGCTTCGGCCGCGCAAGGCGAAATATCGGCGCAACCTCCGACATGCGCGGTCCCGGTGCAGTCCCCGGACTTTATGCCACCGAATCGGCCATGAATGAGATGGCCGAGCGGCTCAAGATGGATCCCGTCCAACTCCGCATTCTCAATGAACCAAAGCTCGACGAGGCACTGAAGATACCGTTCTCGTCCCGGCACTACGTGGAGTGCCTGAACCTTGGCACCGAGAAATTCGGCTGGTCGAAGCGCGATCCGGCGATCAGCGCAATGAAACGCGATGGCTTGATCTTAGGTTGGGGAATGGCCGGGGCGGCATGGATCGCCGGGGCATTTGCCGCCGAAGCCAGTCTCGAACTCCGAGATGATGGAACGGTTCGCGTTGCCTGCGCAACGCAGGACATTGGCACCGGCACGTATACGATCCTGGCACAGCTTGCGTCGCAGAAAACCGGCGTCCCGCTGGACAAGATCGATGTCGAGTTGGGGGACAGCGCACTACCCGATGGTCCGATCTCAGGCGGGTCCTTAGCCACGAGTTCCGTGATCCCAGCTGTGTTCGGGGCCGCGAACCAAGCGATCACCTCGCTGCTGCTCATCGCCGTCACAACTCCCGGCTCGCCGTTCTTGGGCCATAAGCCCAACGATCTCTCGCTGGAAGGCGGGCGCGTGTTCGTACGGGCTGAAGGTCCTGCATCAGGTGTTGCGTTCGGTGACGTGCTCCGGGGCGCGAATGCAAGGCTGGTGAGAGGCAGCGGCAGGGGTGAGCAGACGACTTTTATCCCCAACCCGAAATTCTCAATGCACTCGTTCGGCTGCCACTTTGTGGAAGTCACGTGGCAGCCGGAGACCGCACGCCTGCGCGTCAGCCGCGTCGTGACGGTGATGGACGCAGGCCGAATCTTGAATCCTCTTACCGGCCGCAACCAGATCCAGGGAGCAGTGGTGATGGGCATCGGAATGGCGCTGTTCGAAGAAACCGCCTACGATCCGCAGAATGGTGCGCCCATCAACAGTAATCTGGCGGATTACGTGATGACGGTAAACGCCGACGCACCGCCGATCGAAGTGCATTTCCTCGACTACCCGGACAAAGAAATCAATGAGCTGGGGGCCCGCGGTATTGGAGAGATCGGCTTGGCCGGAATCGCCGCGGCTATCACGGATGCGGTGCACCACGCGACCGGTGTTCGTGTGCGGGAACTGCCAGTGAAGATTGAGAATTTGTTGGCTTGAATATTCCTCTCCGGACGCAGACGACATGGTGTCCTGATGGCTGTGCGAATCAGTACCGAGAAACGCGCTTGCTATTGTATTGCTGGCGAGATGCCGACATCCCATTACTAATCCTGCCGCAGCGAGCCGGTTCCCGCTCAGGCGACAACGGCAGATCCTGACACCTAGTGTCTGGAGAATGCTGTAGATGGGGTTAGGGCCGAGCTCTTTTCGCTTTCCTTGATATCCATGCGTTCGATGAGACCGTTCGCGATGGTATAAACGTGCCACACCTCGCTATCAGAAAGGACATCGCCACCAAGGCTCTTCACGAGCTGATGGACTTTGACTTCGGTAATCCCGCCTTCCTGCTCGATTACCTCAAGTGGTTCCACGTGAGGATCAAACTCCTTCCACTGACGGATCCAGTAGGCCCGAATCTCTTCTTTCCCGACGACACGCCCGCCTTCCGACGCCTTGGGCCAGCTAACGTTCTCACTCATGAGCGCGAGGGCACTGTCTATATCTCGGTGATTGAAGGCAGAGTATGCCTGAGCTATCAGTGTCTGTGTGTTCGCCATGAATCCTCCGCTTTCATATGTGATTTTACTACCTATGATGCTTGATGTGGCGCGCCTCCTACTTGAATCGAATCAGTTCCAACCTAACGGGCAGCACTAGACAGTTCGAATGATTGCAGCCCGCGATCGCCCCTCGTGCAAATTCAAATTCTGTGACAAAGTATTCGCCGATGGCCGAATCGGGGACCTCTGCCCTCTCGAGTAGAGTGGCTTTCACTTATCCGGGTTTTACGCTTTTTCTCACCGCTAGATGGTTCGTCGTTGCCTGCCTGGAAATGCAGTCTGTTGCGGTCGCTTGGCAAATCTATCAGCTCACTCACCGGGCGCTGGACCTTGGACTGATTGGCCTTGCACAATTTCTTCCCGGAATCTTGCTCTTTCTTGTTTCGGGGCAAGCCGCGGACCGCTTCAACCGCCGGACCATCTTGTTTGGATGTTACGCAGGATTTACGGTGTGCCCCGCTCTTCTATTCTGGATTTCTTTCCGCCGCGTCCACTCCGTACTCTGGATCTACGTCGTAATAATTCTGCTCGGGATCGTGCGCTCGTTTAACTTTCCCGCGACTCGCGCGATCATTCCGCAAATCGTGCCGGAAGAGGGTCTGCCGAATGCGATTGCGTGGAGTTCGACCGCATTTCAGAGCGCCACAATCCTTGGCCCTTCGATAGGCGGCGTGATTTACGCCATATCCAACGGCCCTCTCGCAGTCTATGCAACTTCGATGGCGCTTTCGGCGGCAGCAATGCTTTCAATGCTCGGTGTCAATCCGACTTCCAAACCTCGTGCCCGTGAACCTGTGACCATAAAGACCGTTCTAGCGGGGATGCACTACATTTGGGGCAAAAAAGTGATCCTGGGCTCTATCTCTCTCGATCTATTTGCAGTTCTCCTGGCCGGAGCTGTTGCGCTCCTTCCCGCGTATGCGCTTGACATTCTCAAGACTGGTCCGTGGGGACTCGGACTCCTGCGTTGCGCGCCGGGAGTCGGCGCAGTCGCGATGGCAATCTTTTTGGCCTATCGTCCGCTTCGGAAGAGGACCGGGATCACGCTATTCATCTGCGTAGCTGCGTACGGAGTTTTCACAATCTTGTTCGGGCTCTCACGTAACTTATACCTTTCCTTCGCGGCTTTGGTATTCGTAGGCGCCACAGATATGGTGAGCGTGATCATTCGCGCTGTACTGATTCAGGTCGCGACCCCGGATGAAATGCGCGGCCGCGTAAATGCTGTCGACATGGTCTTCATCGGTGCATCGAATCAATTGGGGGAAGCTGAATCCGGTTTTACCGCAGCTTGGCTGGGTACGGTGCCCGCCGTCGTGTTGGGCGGAGTTGGCGCCATTCTCGTCGCGGCGGTATGGGCGTGGAGTTTCCCTGAATTGCGGAGAACGGAGGCTCTGACGAGCTCCGAAACCTAAATACCAATGCCTGCCTCAATGGTCGGTAGCGGCAGGCCAATTGTTGCGATTAGACCCAAATTTCTAATCGAGACACCGCGATTAGAATTCTCCGTATCTAGCTTAAAAACATGACACTTGCAAATTTCTAATCGGGACAAAAACGGGCTTTTTCGTTATGCGGTTGGCTTGTCCGGAACCGGCTGCGTAGCGTAGAAATCCTCGCGAAATCGACCGCTGTAAGAATCGAGCAGTTCGCCGATGCGCTCGGGTTTCGGCGCGCTCAGGACAAACCCCGCGTGATGATGCTTGGGCACGCGATACACAATCTCAGGATCGTTATATGCCGAAGTATCCGGCGTTTCCTGCCGCGCCAGCGAAATAATCACGCCGGCATAACCGTTGCGTTTCTTCGGCAGCGCATAGTTGTTTCTTCCCGACTCCGATTTCGAGGCAGAGCCCATTCTCGCCAAAGATTAATTCCCGTGGCAGCTTCAATCTCGTTCGAGATGTACGCTCCGCCGACGCGCGCGGCCACTTCGATAAAATAAACTTTGCCGTCGTCGTGCGCGCGCAGGAATTCCGCGTGCGTCACACCGCGAACGAGTCCCAGTGCCGTGATCACTTCGCGGTTGATCTTCAGCAGCGATTTCGACAGCGCGGAAGTTCGCGGCAACGTGCGGCTCGTGAACACTCCGCCGCCGTGAGACACATCGAGCGGCGGGCTTCCGTACGCGTGCGCCTCGGCGAATACCACTTTTCGTTCCGAGACGATGCTGTCCACGTGAAATACATCTCCGGGCACGAATTGCTCGAGCAGATAAAATGACTGCTGATCACCCAACTGGTCGAGCCAGGGCCAGAGCTCGCTCTCATGCTTGATTATCTTCATGCCGATACCCGAGGCCTGCGAGCGCGGTTTCAGCAGCCACGGCGCTTTCACGCGCGCCATAAAATCCCGCAGGTCGTCATAATTCAGCACGTGCACAAATTCAGGAACCGCGATGCCTTCTTCCTTCGCGCGCCCGCGCATGGCTAGCTTGTCGCGAAAATAACGCATCGTGGTCAGGCCCATTCCCGGGATGCGCAGGTGCTCGCGCAGCGCTGCCACGTTTTCCATATCGAATTCATCGAGCGCGACGATTCGGTCAATCGGACGCGAGCGCGCCATGTAGCTCACCGCATTGATCAGGCCCTGCAGCGGCAGCTCTTCGGGAAGGTAGAAGGCCTCGGTGATCGCCTCGCGCGGCCAGTCGGCATCGCGAAGCTTTTCCATCGTCAGGAGAAACACGTCCCAGCCTTCGCGCTTGCACGTGCGCATGAATTCCTGCCCCTTTTCATAGGAGCTGATGCAGAGAATTGTCGGCGGACGTTCTTTGGACACGAGACTCCTCGAATCTTTTCCCGACGAATCGCAGCTTCGCGACTCGCCGTGAAAAAGCGGATTATACGTCGGCCTATCTGGCAGGGAAGAGAAATCGCAGGAATGGATCGACCCGCAAGGCCCATGCGGCTTCGTCGTGCTTTCCGCCTTGAATTTCGCTGTAACGCAGATCGTGGCCTTCATGCCATCCGCGATGGACCAGGGCGTCGCGAAGCTTGCGCATATCGTCAATCTCGTGCGCGCTTTCCTGGGTACCGGCATCCAGCCACATACGCGGCCTCGGTTCGACGCGCGCACGCGCAACGTAATTCACAATCCAGCGCTGATTCCACCACACTGAAGGCGACAGGGCGGCGATCCTGCCGAATATCTGGCGGTATTTCAATCCGAGATAGATCGTCAGCAACCCGCCGAGAGATGAGCCAGCAATTCCGGTGTTCGCTGCGCCAGAGAGGATGCGAAACTGCGATTCGACGAACGGCTTGATCTCGCGCGTCAACATCCGCCCGTAACGGTCTGCGCCGCCTCCGCCGAGCCTGCGGTCCTTTGACGGCGAATATTCGCGCAGGCGCCGCTTGCCGGTGTTATAGATTCCCACGATCACAAGCGGCTGAATCGCGCCTTCAGCAATCAACCGATCGGCTGTTTCGCCCACGCGCCAGTAGACACCTTGAATGAATGACGTGGCGGGATCGAACAGATTCTGCCCGTCCTGCATGTAAGAGCACTGGAAAGTGCAAATCCGGCCGCCGCTCGTAAATGCCCGGCACATAGACGATGATGGTGCGCTCACCGGGAAGGTAACGCGATCGGTAGTTTTCGAATTTTCGCAGCTGACCGGGACCGGCCGCAGCGGCTTCACTCGCCTGCATCAATGAGGACAATCGAAGGTGGCTCCAAAGTTGCGCACGTCTATCAATAGAATATCAGACGCGAAATTCTCCGTGCATTGTTTCCTCTTTCCGCCGTTCGCAAACGCCGTATAATATCGCCCGCCTTTTGAAGGGCTCGGCGAATCCACCGGAACACGCGCGCGCGGGAGCAATATGAAAAGAGAATATCATCGCTGGTATTCGCACCGCCTCGGTCTCGAAATGGGAGTGGTGGTCTACGGCCATTGGGGGCCGCCGCTGCTCGGATTTCCCACCAGCGCGGGCGACGAGTGGGAGCTCGAAGGCCAGGGATTGATCGGGGCGCTCGCGCCGCTGATCGATGCGGGGCGCGTGAAATTCTTCAGCGTGAATTCCGTGAACTCCGCAGGCTTTTACAATAAAGGCGCGCACCCTTTTCATCGCAGTTACGTGCAAGCGCAATTTGACGCTTATATCCGAGAAGAAGTGGTTCCTTTCATCCGCGACAATTGCCAGTCGTGGGACATCGCGATCTCGACGATGGGCGCGTCGTTCGGTGCTTATCTCGCCGCAAACACTCTCTTCAAACATCCCGACGTGATTCGCCGATGCTTCGCGCTCTCCGGCGTTTACGACATAAAGAATTTTATGGATGGCATGTACGACGACAACACCTACTTCAACAACCCGGTGGATTATCTTTCGAACGCGGATGGGCACATGATCGGTCAGCTGAACCAGTGCGATATTCACATTGCGACCGGCACTGGGCCGTGGGAACACAGCGGGCCGTCGTATCGGCTTTCGCACATTCTTGCGAGCAAGGGCATTCATCATCATCTCGATGATTGGGGACCGCAGGGCGGGCATGATTGGCCCTATTGGAAGCATCAGATGTGGGAGTACATCACGCAGCTTTTCTGAGCGAAAGGACTCAAGTTCCAGGCGACAGCAGCATCAATGCCGACAGTCGAAACATCAGATACGAACCTATTACTGAGGGAGCATGGTCAAGCCAGCAGAATGCTAAGGCCAAGAAAAAAGAACCGCGGTCGCGGTGAGTGCAGGAATGGCGAGGCTTAAGCCGCTGGTACTTGTGGCACAGGCAGGAATGCCTGTGCTACTGAATGCCGAATTTTTCTAGCATGTAGCGGCCCTTCGCGATTACCTGCTCGTCGTCGATCCAGACGTTGCAGTGGCGCGCTAGGACATCTACGTGTGTGGTTGAACTCCAGGCTGCGTGTGTTTGGCTGCCGTATGGGTCGCCGAAGGCGAGATGCACGCCTGGGAGCTTCTCATCTTGTAGCAGTACGCCGATCATGTCTGAGAGGCTGAGGTTTGTGCCGAAGGCCAGCTCGCCGACGCGGTCGCTGTTTTCGTCTGTGTGGCAGTATTGCCAGAATTCTTCTTCGAGATCTTTGCGCGTGCACGTTGCTTTCGCGAGGCGCCCGCCGCGAATCTCGAGCACGAGCGGCGTTTTTTGCAGGTCGCCATACTTGCCGCAGAAGTGGTCGCCGGCGGTTCCGTCGCAGACAAACGTGCCATCTACTTTTGCTGGCGTAGTGAAAACTTCGCCGGCTGGAAGATTCGACCAGTAGCGACGACTGATCAGCCCGCTGGTTTTCACCCAGTCGAGGCCTGCGTCGAAAGTTGCGACTAACGAAGTGCCCGCATCGGTGCGCACGGTCAAGGAGCGGGCTTTGTGCATCCTGTCGAGGAGTTTTTCGCTGAGGCGGTCAACGAGCGTGTAGTCTGCGCGCATTCCTTGCTGCATGATTTCGGGCGTGACGCCGACCATGTGGGCATAGCGAATCTGGCGGCGTTCGACGACACCGACGATGTCTTTGCGCGCGCCCAGTTCGCCGGGCATCGGATTCATGCACAGGATTCCGGCATCGGCACGTTCGAGCGAATCGAGAACAGGTTTCGGCGCGCGCGCCAGGGGACGAGGCGCAAGATCTTCCAGCAGAAATTCTTCGCAGGACGCGCCGCGCATTTCAATTGCGCGTGCGAGGCTTGCGGCAACTTCTTCGCTGGTGCGGTCGGTAATGAGGGTGACGCGTTCACCGGGCTGAATCGCGAGGCAGGTTTCGACTGCGTTTCGCGCGCCCGGGATGAGCTCTTCGAGAGCCGTCTCAGTAGGCATATCTTCTATTGTAATTTTGCCGCCGGTTCTTTGCCATAGTTAGTCGCACAGCGTGTAAACATCAGCCAAGCGGCTCGACAACCATGGCGGGGACCTGGCCTCCGCCCGATGTCACGTTTGCAAGGCCGGTGGAGCTGAGTCGCGTGAGAAATCCTGCCATTTGCCCGCGGAAGAGATAAGGCGCCAGGTCTACGAGCATGTCGCGCATTTGGACGCCATTCGCCGTCTGCATCGGAAACACTTCGCGACGAATCGCGATCTTTTCCTGCACCACCCAGGCGTGCTCGCGATCGGCGAGCGCGCTATTGAGCGCGGCGTCCCATTCGCTTTCGTTATTTTCCCAGCCCAGCGTGACGCCTGTGCCGCCGTATTCGTCGTTGGGCTTCAGCACAAAATCGTCGCGCCGGCGCCGCACGTATTCGAGCAGGCCGAAGGATTCACCGTCGCGCGTCGTTTTGGTGTCTGCGAGGAGCCGGGTCCAGGGAATGTGACGGCGAATCAGTTCGCGCTCGGAATCGCTGAAGAGAGCGGAGTTGCGCTCGTCGGTGAGCACAGCGAAGAAGGCCTTCTTGTGCGGGATTTTGCACGTCAGCGCGTTCGCCATGCAGACGGCGCCCGACGCGTAAGCTTCGACCAGCGCGTTGCACTCTTCCTGATGCGCGAGAATGTCGTTGATGAGGACGCGCCGGTAGAGGAGATCGATCCGGCGGCCCTGCGCGGTGAGATTCTTGCCGTCGAACTCGAGGTCGCGCGGGTCGCTGATGATTGTGGGCACGCCTTCGCGTTCGAAGCGCGCCTGCAGGATTTCAAACTCGCTCCAGGTGGGCACTTCGCGCCAGTCAACGATTCCGATGACCGGCGGAGATGCTTTGCCGCCCCATTCGCGATAGCTCGCGAGGAGGGCTTCGAGCAGCATTTTCATCGTCTCGTATTTTTGGACGCGATAGCTTTCTTTGAACCGCGCCATCACCGGAAGCGAGAGAAATACCTCGGCGAGCGTCTCTGCGTACCCGGGGCCTGCAGGGGATTCGGCGTTGTACTCGGCGAATTGCAGGGAATTCGGCAAGAGGAACGCGTCAAGGCGCGAAGCGGTGCTCGACCGACCGTAGCCGGGAGAAATTCTCGCGAGCCGCTCTTCGTCTGGGGTTAGCGCAGCCTGCGCTAGCAGCGCGGGATCGGCCAGCGATTGCTTTACGACGCGTTCGCCGATTGCAGCGATCGCTTCGGTGACGGCGCGCACGCGGCGGTCGTCTTCCGCTGTGAGGAAAAACGGGCGCAGGAAAGGGCAATGAACGCGGTCGCCGAATTTCAGTTTTTCGGCGCGCATCCGAGCGTTGAGCTCAGCGCAAAATTCGAAGGACAGTTCAACATCCGGCCGGAGAAGCGCGTGCCATGCTTTCGCGGCAGGCGGCTCTTGGGGTCTGACGGCCGGGTGCGGCGGTTCGTCCGATGATGAGCGGGACGCCTGCGGCGAACCCGTCATGCGCTCTTCGCTCCAATGCCACGCGCGGGCGCGCTTTTCGCCGGGGCACTCGCGGTGGTCTTTGTGAGCGCAGGAGCAGCGGTGAAACCGCTTGCCGCACCGATGCCGAGCATTTCTTCCCAACGGGGCCAGGAATTCGCTACGTTGCCCTTGAGAGCGCGGTCGATGACCAGCTTGGCCATCTTTTCGACGACGTGGCCGAAATAAAATTCCGTGATGCGGTCGCGCTCAAAATCCGGGGCGGGATTCAAAAAATCGATCGCATAGGGCACGCCATTCTCGACTGCAAACTCGATCGTATTCATCTCGTAGCCGAGCGCCTGATTGATCGTCTGCGCATCTTTCACGACGCGCGCGCCAAGCTCCGCGGAAAGATAATTGTGATCGACCAGGTAACGGCGCTCTTTCGGATCGTAGGCAACCGGCGTGATATCCATCTTGCCGAACGTGAAGCAGCGCACGTACTGATCGAAATTAACGAACTGCTGGAGCGTCATGCAGTACGGTCCGGTACCGTCGTAGGCTGCGAGCAGCTCTTCTTTGTTATTCACTTTGTAGACGTGCTTCCAGCCGCCGCCGGAAAAGGGTTTCAGTATCGCCGGACGTCCCACGTAATCGAGCAACTCGTCCCATTCGATCGGGTATTTCAGATTTCGCAGCGATTCGGAATTGATGTCCACATCGGCGGGATAGGATTTCTGAGGCAGGAGAACTGTTTTTGGAATTGCGATGCCCAGCTTCGAGGCCACAGCGTAGTTGAAAAACTTGTCGTCGGCGGTCCACCAGAACGGATTGTTGATTACGTAGGTGCCTTCGAGCGCTGCGTGTTTCAAATAGCCTCGATAATATTCCACCTCGTGCGAGATGCGGTCGACGATGACGCGATACTCGGCCGGTTCGTTCATTCGCGTGCCGCCCAATTTCACAAACTCAGCCGTGATTCCGTCGGCTTTTCCCAGCTGATTCACCTTCTCGATAAATGCAGGCGGGAAGCTGTATTCGCGGCCACAGAGAATTCCGATTTTCATCACGACGGTTGCTCCTTTGCGATTCGTTTTGGCCGCGCGTTGCCGCGCCGCTGAGCGATGAATCCTTTATGCGCCAGCAGGAAAATGCGCCGCGGACGACACCTGCTTGGATCCCTCGCCGCGCGTTTCTTCCACGATTTGGTGCACCACTGCTTTGAGGTCGCCCGTTTCCGCGTATGTCTTTAGCTGACGCTCGGCGCTGGTACCTTCGCGCAGAATGCGCTCGATCGGCGCCAGCGCATCGCGGCTTCCCAGATCGTCCACCACATCATCGACGAAATCGAGGAGCTCTTCGCCGAGTTCGCGCATGGGGACTTCGGCCTGCTTGCCGAAATCGATCAGATTGCCTTCGACGCCCCAGCGCGCCGCGCGCCATTTGTTTTCCTCGATCAATGCGCGCGGATACATCCGGTAGCCCATATTCTTGGTGTAAAGATAGTGGAGCTTGACGACGATGGCCTGCGACAGCGCGGCGATGGCGATTGCGTCTTCGATTCGCGGCGTCACATCGCAGATGCGAAATTCGAGAGTGCCGAAGACGGGGTGAGGGCGGACGTCCCACCAGATTTTTTTCGCATTGTCGATGCAGCGCAGCTTGATGAGCAGGCCGACATAATCTTCGTACTCGCTCCAAGAATCGAAATGGTCGGGAATTCCGGTGCGGGGGAATCGGCGGAAAACTGTGGTGCGGAATGATTTCAAGCCCGTGTTGCGGCCCATCCAGAAAGGTGAGCTGGTGGAGAGCGCGAGGAGGTGAGGGAGGAAATAGCGCACCATATTCATCAGGTCGATCATGGTGGTGCGGTCGGGTACGGCAACGTGAACATGCATGCCGAAGATGAGCAGGGAACGCGCCAATTGCTGCAATTCCTCAACGATGTTCTTGTAGCGCTCGCCGGGCGAGATGACCTGGTCGATCCAGTTGGAAAACGGATGCGTGCCCGAGGCCGCGACATACAGGCCGACGCTTTCGGCGGAGCGAACGAGTTCGCCGCGGGTGCGGTGCATGTCGACGCGGAGTTCGTCAACGTTCTCGCAGATTTTGGTGCCGATCTCGACGATCGACTGGTGCATTTCGCGTTTTACTTGCTCGCCGAGATTCGCGGAGGTGGCGGCGACGAGCTGGCTGACGTGCGAACGCAGCTCGCCTGTGGTGGGATCTATGATTTGAAATTCTTCCTCGACGCCGATCGTGAAGCGGTGACCCATGAGAGGAGTCCTCTCGTATATATCCTGCGGGGATGCAAAATGCTATCACAGTTTGCTGCGGTGAGAATTGGGGATTGAGGGGCTGGCGGCGGGCTCAGATGGAGGCGCGGACTTCGGCGACGCGAGCGGTGAAATTCGCGGCATCGGGCATATGTGCGCTGCGAACGAGCTCTGTGGTATCATTTGTGCGCGGGGTGGAGCAGCCTGGTAGCTCGTCGGGCTCATAACCCGGAGGTCGTTGGTTCAAATCCAACCCCCGCAACCACGCCATCTTCTTAGTTGATAAGGGCTTGCCGAAAGGCAGGCCCTTTTTCTTCGTTGCTCTCATTTGTGTCATTTTGGCCAACTGCGTCCAAAATTTTCCCCAACTGCTCTGCGATCCGCTCATCGTCGGAGCTTGCCATGTGGGTGTACGTGTTCATTGTGAGACGAGGGTCGCTGTGTCCAAGCCGCTGTTGCCTGACTTTCATTGGCACAGACAGCTCGTCCATGAGACTCGCGTTTGCGTGACGAAAAGCATGAAGCCCGCACTCCCGGATCTTGAGATCACGAAGCAATGGGCGAAGTTTTCTTTTTACGAGCAGATTCGCATCCCACGGAGTTCCGTTACGTGTCGCGAAAACCAACCGTTCTGGATTTGGTCTCCACGTCACTAAGAGAATCCGCAGGTGTTCACGCAATCTCGATGAGTGCGAAAATACGCACGGCATTCTCTGTCTTTGGCTCCTGCAGCTTTCCGTGCCATGCGCTTTGTCGGACGTTTACGAGCCCGCGATTGAATTCAATATCGTCCACCCGAAGGCCGCACAGCTCACCGGCTCGCATTCCAGTCTCGGCCGCCAGCCAGTAGAACGTGCGGTAGGGCTCGTTGGCCGCTCTAAGGATCTTGCATATTTCCTCTCGCGTAAGGAAAAAAATGCGAGCCATCCTTGGTTTGAGGAGCACGACGCCGTCAAGTACGTTGTGAAAAACATACTGCCAGGACCGCGCCAACTTCCACATCAGCTGCATGGTGATGAAAATATTTCGCACCGTTTTTGGACTCGCTTTCACGCCGGCGATGAACTCCTGAATGTTCTCGGAGCGCATGTCGCGGAGTTCAAGATTTCCAAAGAACGGGACGAGATACTTCTTTATGTGAGAGCGGACTGTGGCCTGGGTAGAGGGTTTGTGTTGAACGAGTACGATCGATTCCCACCGTTTGGCAAACTCTGCAAATGTTGCTATGGGTCGAGCTCGGTATCCTGGATCGTTGATTGAAGCAATCTGCTTTTCTAGTTCCCGCAGCGCGAGCCTGCGAGATGGCAATGACGCCAAGCTACCAAGTTCTTGCCACGTGCGAGCCCGATGCACCTTTTCTCCTCGGATTTCATCTTCTCGCCACCGGCCGATCCAAAAACTGCGCTCCTTGTCGATTCGATCGTGTTCGTCTCGCTTCTCTTTCAGGATCAAAGTTCCTCGTTGATACCTTTTTCGCGCCAACGATTCTCCTTGCTCGTCGGCGATGTAGCCCTCGGCGCGAATTGTACCCTCGCTCGCTGCCAAGCGCGATTCGAATTGTGGTGTCGCTACCATTTTGTTTCGTCTAGTGCCCGCACCCCGGGGGCGGAATATCGCGCCCGCCTTTTATCTGTTGGCGTTTCGTTGTACGCTCCGTCCGGTTGGACGGCATGGGCGCTCCACCTTTTGGTTCGAGCTCTACTTCAAGACCCGCCTGTGCCAAGCGGTCGAGCATCTGGGGTACCGTGAAACCTCCGTGGATCGTCCACGGATCATTTAATCTGGAATCGAGCGCCCGCAATTCGCTCTGTATGAACTTAGGAACGTCCACCACCACCGTGCATATGTCGATCGCCACGGGTGCGGCTATGGACTCCCAGCGAATAAGCCGGACGCCTTTGGGCATCGTCGGTACCGTGGTCCGAACCTTAAGATAAGCTGCTACCTCGGTCCGGTGATCGCGAAGCAGTTCGATCTGGCTACCCAGTTCCTTGCGGCGCTCATCATCGGGATATGAGACACGGACCTTCTCGCCTTCGAGCCGGAATGTGGCACCAGCAGCTTCAATTTCGCTCACTATGTCGGCGACATTCACAATTCCTCCGAAATCTCATAAGCGGCTAGCCCCGTATTCGGCTCCGAAGGTGCTACACCGCTACAAGGGGCATTTTTAGCGGAGTTTTCACAATTTTGAACTGCTACAGTCCTTTCGCTTGTAGCAGCTCGAAAACCGCTGGAGTCCGCGCCAGTACTGGCTTGTAGCGGTGTAGCGTTTGAGGTATTGGAAGGAGGGCTATGGTGTGTGTCTGTCGGGCTGGCTTCCGGGCCGTCTCCCAGGTCAAGGTAGCGCGCCCAAGCGTCCCCGAAATCGTTTGTTTCGTACCCCCTAAGGACACTATTCTCAATGCGGATATTGTGGGGACCGATGCCAAACGGCTTCAGCAGGCTAGCCATCCCATTGAACGTGATCGGCTTGCCATTTTTCCACTCGCCCCACGGAGACGTTTCGATGTCCGGCAACGCTCTGGCTAATTCTGCCGACGGTAGACGGTCAGTGTCTTTCGTTTTGAAAATCTGTCGAATGTCTAAGAGTAGCGTTCCTGACTTGGTGCCTGGCAGAACACGCGCCTGAAATCAGAAGACGTGCAGAACTCCGAAGGGAGAATCACCTTTGGAAGGACTTTTTCGGTTGTACTGGTTCAGATCGTTCTTTGGGCGCTGGTGTTCCTCTTTGGGTCGCGAATCATCCCGCACCTTCCGGCTTTCCTGACCACTGGATGGAGGCTCCCGGTCTCGTTGTTCGTCGCCGCCTATCTTCAGTGGCTTGCGCTGCTGATGGTGCTTCAATATGTCTGGGTGATTGTGCGCGCTACGGGGACGACGACAACAATGGCAGTATTGGCAGCGTTCGGATCTAGATCAGCTAAGCAATCGCTAGATGTTGCGCCCTTCCGTTTCGTGCAGGGAGGAAAGCAAGAAGAGAGGTTTCGGTCTAGGGAACGAGACTCGGAGCCATGACCGTCAGGGCGCACCATAGATTCGCTTCTCAGGAGGAGCAATGGGACGCGAGTTCGTCGGAGACTGCTTCACGGATGCCGAATTGGGAACGTACGAGATGGAACTGGCCATCAAATACTTGAAACAAGAATGTGGTGCGCCCCCGCGAGGCGTCGATGTCGAAATCACTTGGGAAGGCGCCGAAGTTGGCAACGGCGAAGAGACTCAGTACCCCGTGATTTCCGTGGTTTGGGACGACTACGAAACTGGCTATCCCGGGGATTATGTTCAGAAATGCATCGAAGCCTTTGAGCGGTTCGATCTTCCCGAGGAAATCCAAGAGCAGAACCGCGAGCGACGCGAATTGCTCAGCGATCTACAGCAGATTTGGGACAGCATCGGAGACCATCTGCTTCAGAAGCGCCACAATATCAAACCGCGCTCTAAACCTTAGACTCTTCCGAACGATCCCTGTTCCCTGGTCCAAAAACATCTGATTTCGGAACGGTCGTCGAAGCGATTCGCTCCCCACAGGATAAACGACTTACAACAGCTGTTTCGAGAGGGTTTTCGGAACCGCGAACAGCCCCGCGATTTCTTAGGTCGCCGAGACGGCGGTGAACACTGAGTTGAATCCAGATATTGGATGTTTCGGCCGGACATTGAGCGGACCACGATCAGGCGCTACGAGTACCCGATTCCGTCCAAGTGGTCGCTATTCGTCAATCACGTTCGGCGCAGGAGTCACTCGGTGTTCGCAAAGCGTTTTTTGCGCTGGCGAGGATGGTGCGGAGCTCCGAGAAACGGGGACTGACTTCTCTAACTGTGGAGGTCCCGTCGCCAGTTGGTGGAGTTCGTATAGCAGAACAAAATCGTCTGCAATATGGCGGGTCCCAGTCAGAACCGTACCAACGATCGAACCGAGGTTGTGGTAAAGCATGCGCGGACTCAGATTTGTGCGAGTCTGGCGTAATGGAAGACTAAAAGCAGTCTGCACCAGCAGAAGCGAAAGCAAAGCAGCTAACCCTAGTGTGGAACGGGGCTGTCGTCGCCAATCCGCCATCGCTTTGCCTCCCGACATTAGACGGCTCTTTTACGAAAAGGTCGCCAAAGGATAGTTTGCTTTCACCGCGAATAATCAGCCCGTATGCTCGGCGGAGAATGCGCCATCAATGATTCCTGGCAACACTCATCGGCAAGATACCGCAAGTATTGACTGTTCGTTCCGAATCTCTTGCGGCAGGCTTCGCAACCGGAGACGATTACACCCGTACCGCCAAGTGCAACCGACGCCTTTCCTTCCACAAACGTGCCTTTCAAGCTCGGCCTTCGCGTCCGCTAGGATCTTGTGCTTGTCCATTTCGACAGAGTAGCATCTGCCCGTGAGCACTCAAATCCGCCTCGGAACATCATCCTTCACAGCCGACGGCTGGAACGGCGCGTTTGATCCCAAGGGCATGAAGTCGGCCGAATAGCTCGGCTACTATTCGAGCCGCTTCGATACGGTGGAGGTGGACTCCACCTTCTACCGTTGTCCCACTATCGAGGCCGTCCGCAACTGGGCCCTCAAGACCCCACCCGGTTTCATCTTCTCGTTAAAGATCCCGCAAACCATCACACATCAGAAAATTCTGGTCGATTGCGACAAAGAATTTGAGGAGTTTGTTATCACGGCGCAGGTGTTGGGCGAAAAATTGGGGCCGATGGTTTTCCAATTCCCGTACTTCAACAAAGACGTTTTCAATAGTCCCGTGCAATTTCTCGACCGCTTAAAGGCATTCTTCAAGAAATTACCGCGACGCGGTGGGTACAAGTTCGCGGTGGAGATCCGAAATAAATGGTGGTTGACGAAACGATTCATCGATCTACTAAAGGAAAATCTAGTCGCGTTGGTACTACAAGACCACTCGTTGATGCCATCGGCGGAGCGCGTATTCTCGATGATTGATCCGATCACCGCAGACTTTGTTTACGTACGTCTGCTGGGCGATCGCAAGTCAATCGAGGCCAAGACTAGGGTTTGGAATCGGGTTGTGGAGGATCGAACTGCCAGCATGAATTCGTGGGTTGAGGTCTGCCAGATGGTTCAGCGGCGCGGGATACCGCAATACGTCTACTTCAACAACCACTACGAGGGATTCGCTGTGGCATCCGTTGAACGCTTCCGGCGCCTATGCGCTGCGAAGGGCATCGGGACGCCGTTGAACGTGCGGTTGCCGGCCCGTGATCGAACCTACGCTCTTCGATATTTCGCCGAACTGAGCCACTTTCGAAAAAATGTCTCACCTTGAGATAGGTAGTGATAAGAGGATTTCCCAACATCTAGTTCCATCCTCCTGGGTGGTGGTCGGTTCGGTTCTTGAGACGCTCGGTTCGAGGGGAGTATCAGATAGGTGGTCCGACCCTGTGTGCTTCGGCACCGAGTCACCGTTATCATGCTATGCCCCCTCGGAGAACGAGAAATAGCGATAGGCCACGAGCCTCGGATAGAACCATGGTTGCCACGGAGTTGAATCGCTTGCCAAGTTTCAAGAGCGGGCGGACGTTGTCACTACTCGAAAATGAACCGAGGGAACGGAAGAGCAATCCAGAGCAGAACCTCTCGAGTGATCGAGAGCCATCTGCAAACAGTGGGCTGGATGTCGAGACAGAAAACTTCTCGGCTATTGGCCCTAGGGAGAAGTTTTTTGTTGACATCCCTTTTTATAGAACCATCTATCTCAGTGTGAGATAGCTGGTGCGAAGAGGATTTCACGCTCGATTGCGAAGTAGCGAACCCTGAGTCTCCGTTCTAAAACAGCATGGAAGTTGCGGAGATCAGTGGCTACCTTTTATGTGGGGCTGGCTAATTATTGTCCTCGCCGACGCTGACTTCGAGAACTCGCGTGCCCCAGTTGCGGAGGCCGTCAGCGGTCTGCCGTGAACGCTGGCGGAATGTACTCGGTTGCGAGCCAGATGCTCTCGCCACTCGGATCGACGACGGCCCAAGAGTAGTCACCCCAGCGGGTGGCGTTTGGATCGTAAGGACCGCTGCCGGGCGCAGCGATTTTGATCTTGCCGAATGATTTTCCGTCCTGATCCATGCGCGCGTAGGCGGCGCTCGCGAAAAAAGTAGGACCGGAGAGAGTGAACACCATCGCTACGCTGCCGTTCGGGCTGGCTTGAATCGCAGGGTAGAACAGGAAATTTCCGGGCGACGCCACGTACCCTTGCCCCGTTATATCAGCGGCGGCGATTGTGATCCTTGTGCACTCTGGGATGAATGTTGAACCAGGCGTTGGCGGAGAGTTGCGTGGGATTGCCGGACAAGGTAATCGCAGTGTTTAGCTCGCCCCACAACGCGCCACCGATGAACTGGACTTGCTGCATGCGATCATCGCCTGTGTTTAACAGGCTGGTGGATCCCTGCTGAACAGCGTTCGGCGGGACGCCAAACGTTTCCGAGGTGATCACGAGGCTCGTCAACGTGGGAACGCCTCCTTCGGATACCTCATCTTGACGAGTGAGCGCCCAAACTCCGATACGGTTGTCGAATGTTCCAGTGGGATCAATCGACTCGAGAAAATATTCGGCGTCGTTGCCAGCATCGCCACCGTCGCCGGCACCCTTCTTGTTCTCATTATTATTATTGTTGTCGTTCGATTGCGTGATGGCCGGCTGGACGGAAAAGGCGATGCCTCCGGCAATCGTCAAATTTTCAAATTGAACGAAATGGACAGTGGCGGCGCCTGCGATCAGATCGCGTTTGGAAACTGCGTACACCTGCGCGCCGTTGACCGCCGGTCCCAGAATTGAGAACTCATTCGTGGCGATGTAGATATTCTCGCGGTCGATTCCTAGGAGCGGTTGATCGCCGAAGCATGGGCAGCCCGCATGAACGGGGGTGCCGTGCGTGCCGTCGTCAGTGGCGTCGAGGTGGTAGACGGTCCAGGGCGTGGTGGGATCGCCTGAAGAGTTCACGGCGATGTCCGTGCGAGCTTCCGTATTGTCGGCAGAGATAAAGAGAATCGTCGCGAACCAGGTGTTGGTCGACTTGTCAAAGTAGCAGCGCGGATCGCTGGTGAATTCCAGCAGACCCTCATCGAACAAGACATTCACATTAAACGGTCCGGTAACCACAGAGCCATTGCGGCGGTAAATCGTGAAAGCTGAGTTGACGGGCTCCACGACGAAACCGTTGCCGACGCAGAGTCCCTGGTCCGGCGGCTCAAATTCAGCGCCGAAGTTGGTAACGGCGCTGTCGAGGCTGCTCACTCCATCGAAATTACTGAGAAGGTTAGGAGACTGCTCACTATCGACATTGGAGGTTGCAGCCTGCTGTGCCTGGGTTACGGCCAGAGCACCGATTTGCGCAGAGCTGTGAGAAAAGGAATTTTTCGGGTGAAGCAGGCGCGCACCCCTTTGCCGGGGACACGGCCGACGGGGCGAGCGCGAGTTTCCCTGAAGTGGACGGATGAAGGGGGTCAACGGCTGCGGCGCGCGCGAGGGTGCCCGTTCTCGCCTGCGCATAGGGCTGCTGCGCGAGGAGCGGCAGCGGGACGGACAAAACAATTAAGAGAGCGAAGGCTGCCATGGAATGTCGTTGCGTTGCGAAGCCTCTCGTTACGTGCCCGCAGGCTGTGATGATTCGCGGCAACGAAAAACGAGTCGTTTGCATTTTCATGGGATTCCTCCATCTAAGTCAATCCAAGGAGTACGACAGGTCGGAAGCGCTATTTAGCTAACAGATACGGAAGACTGATGTCAAGCCAAGATCGAACCGGCCTCCATTTGCTCAAAAACTCAAAGACATTGATTTGGTCCGATCGCAATGTCTCATTTCGAGGTAAGTGGTGGGAAGGAATGATTTCATAACAATGTCGGCTCCCTGGACCTGAGTAGACTTGGTGGTGCCAACCAAACCAAGGCTCGGGAGAAAGGAGCCGATATGCTGATTATAGGTTGTGATTACCACCCGGGCGTTCAGCAAATCGCGTTTATGGACACGGAGACGGGGGAGTTCGGTGAGCGGCGACTCGAGCACGGCGAGGGAGAAGCAGAGAAGTTCTACCGCGATCTGCAGCAAAGAGGAATCAGCGTGCGAGTGGGGATGGAAGCAACGGGACATGCACGCTGGTTTGAGCGGTTGCTGGAGGAACTGCACTTCGAGTTATGGATCGGGGATCCGTTGGAGATTCGGGCCACGCGGGTGCGGAACAAAAGACCGATCGCCACGATGCGCAACTACTGCTGAAGCTCCTGCTGGAAGACCGCTTTCCCCGAATCTGGGTAGCGAGCTGGGAAAATCGAGATCTGCGACAACTTCTGTGGCATCGGCATCGTTTGGTGCAGATGCGCACACGAATCATGAATCAGTTGCAAGCCGTGGCCCTGAACGAAGGAGTACGGCAAAAGAAGCGGCTGTGGGGCCAGGCGGGACGAGCCCAGTTGGAGTCGTTCGTATTGGCCCCGTGGGCGAGCCGGCGGCGACACGAACTGCTGGAGCTGTTAGACCGACTGAACCCGAGCATTCGAGAGTTGAATGCGGCTGTGGAACAGGAAGCGACCAGGCGGCCGGAAGTGCGGCGGCTCATGACGCATCCGGGTGTGGGTTCGCTGACGGCACTGGCTTTCGTGTTGATCATCGGGACCCCGCAACGATTTGCTTGTGGCAAGCAGATCGCGAGTTATGTGGGATTGGTGCCAACGGAAGAATCCAGCGGCGGTCGTCGACGGCTGGGTCACATCAGCAAACAGGGGAATTCTTTGCTGCGGTTCTTGCTGGTGGAAGCGGCGCAAGCCACGGTGCGGAGCGACCCGGATTGGCGGCGAAAGTTTATGCACTTAGCGATGCGTCGAGAACGTGGAATCGCCAAGGTGGCGATGGCACGCAAGCTGGCGGTCCGTCTGTACTGGATGTGGCGGAAGGAATGGGACTACGAGCAAGTGAAGAGGTTCGGTTCGCACGCGGGACAGCCCGGAAATCCTCTGGGTGTGAAGTAGATCACCGACCGAATGATTGGGCATCCCGCTCCCTCCAAAAGGGGAGTTCGAAGAAGTAATCATGATCGAAGTTGTGATCGAAGAGATGGTTGGGTCGAACTGAATTTGGCTCGAGACGATTACAAAGCGAGCCTCGGATTGGTATGGCGAGCGATCAACAGAATCAAAATGACGCGCTCCTCGGAGTGCAGGCAGAACCACGTCCAAAGAACCCTTGACTCAGCCGACATTGTTAGAGAGAGGATTTATCAACAGTTATCCGAGCCGATGCTTTTAAGCACGATCAAAATCAATGGCTCGAAGCTGCTCGGCGGCGGCCTTTGTCGCGCAGTTTACCGTGCCCTGGCTTCGTAGCAACGGCCCAACTTCCTTCGCTCGATGACGGTTTTCCCGCGGCCTTTGCGCATTGCGTAGTGGGGTGCCGCGCTAACTCGGGCACTTTCAATGCCGCTTGCTTGCTCCCTGAACCGGCTTCGAGTGTGCCATTTTTGCACGCTCGACAATTCTCTATCCCGGATTGCTACCGTGTCGACCAAAGACGGGAAAAGTGATAAAACTGCATTCCAGTTAGTATTCGCAATCTTGGTCGCGCGCCGAAGTGAATATGGGTCGCAGCAGTGCGTCCCAGAGGTCGCAATGGCCGGATGGCTCGACGAATGCTCGATAGCTCGCGTTCTGCGCTTCAGACGAACCTCGTCTTGCTTAATCGCGATTTTCTTCCTAACGAGCGCACCTGTTTCCGCGACGCCACAAAGTCCTGAAGACCCAAACGCTTCGAGAGCGTCTCCCGCCGCGTCGGCGGCGCCTGCTCCAAAGCAACTGCCGCACGACCTCGCCAAAGAACTGTCCGATTGCGAAGCGTTGACTCGCGAAGCGCTCCATCAGATCGACGACCTCGTTCTGATCGACGCCGCCATTCCGAAAGCAGAGCGCCTCGTCGAAATTCACACTAGCAGCCAGGGCGAATCCTGGTGGAAAACAATCGACGCGCGCCAGGATCTCGCTGACCTGCGGCGGCTCTCGACGATGCCTGCGAACCAGAGAGCAAGCCTCGCAGTCGCAGAGCGAGCCGCCGATCACGCACGAAATAAAAATCTGCCGCCGAGCACGTACCAGAACACCAGCGACGATCAGGCCATCAAAGTTCTGCCCGAAACCGCGCGCACAGAAGCCCGAAATCCTCGGTGACGATCATCCCTGGCACGCCGCGAGCCTCTACCGAATCGGCCGCGCCTACTTTGCGCAGTCTCGCTACGTCGAGGCCGAATCCCATTACCGCCTCGCACTCGAGATCCACCACAAAGTCCTGGGTGACGAACACCCTGCCTACGCACTCGACCTGGTCGCCTTAGCCGAGCTCTACAACGCAACGAACCGCTACGACGCGGCCGAGCCTCTCTACCTTCGTGCGGTCGCGATCGAGAAAAAGACACTCGGGGACGAGAACTCCGATTACGCGACAGCTCTCGATGACCTGGCAACGCTCTACGTCGCGATGGGCCGCAACGAGAAAGCCGAAACTCTCTACCTCCAAGCGCTCGACCTCGAAAAGAAATCCGCAGGTGACGAGAGCCCTCTGTACGCGGCGTCTCTCTGCAATCTAGGCGACCTTTATCGCCTAATGGGACGCTACGCGCAGGCCGAGCCTTTATATGTGCAGTCGCGTGAGGTCAGAAAGAACGCTCTGGGCGAGCAAAATCCCGAATACGCCAGAAGCCTCGATCGACTCGCTGCGCTCTACGATTCAATGGGTCGCTACGCTCAAGCCGAGCCGCTCTACAAACAAGCAATCGAGATCCGCAAGCATGCATTGGGCGAAGAGCATCCCGACTACGCGCGAAGCTTGAACAACCTAGCGCTGCTCTATAAAGAGATGGGCCGCTACCAGGAGTCCGAACCGCTCTACCGGCAAGCGCTGGAAATCAGGACGAAAGCACTAGGTGACCAGCACCGCACAGTCGCCAGCAGCCTCGATGACTTAGCGCAACTCTACCAGGCGATGGGGAAGTACGAGCAAGCCGAGCCGCTATACATAAAGGCCCTTGCGATTCGAAAGAAAACACTAGGCGAGCAACATCCGGCATACGCGGCGAACCTCGACAATCTCTCGTTGCTCTACGAACAGATGGGCCGCTACGCCGAATCGGAAACCCTGTGCCGCCAGGCGCTCGAAATTCGCCGCACGTCTCTCGGAGAACAGCATCCCGCTTACGCTCGCAACCTGAGTAACCTCGCCTTGCTCTATCAGACGATGGGCCGCTACGACCAAGCGGAGCCGCTCTATCTCCAGGCGATCGCGATTGAAATAGAGACGCTCGGAGCAGCGCACTCCGATTACGCCACTTCCCTCGATGAACTCGCATCTCTTTACGTCGCAATGGGACATAACGAGCAAGCTGAAACGCTCTACCACCAAGCGCTCGAAATCGAAAAGAAGTCCGTCGGCGAACAAAGTCCGCTGTACGCCACATCCCTCTGCAATCTCGGAGACCTCTATCGGCTGATGGGCCGCTTCGCGCAGGCGGAGCCTCTCTATCAGCAGTCGCTCGAAATCCGAAAAAAGATCTTAGGCGGGCAGAGCCCCGATTACGCGAGAAGCCTCGACCGATTGGCCGCGCTCTACGATTCGATGGGCCGCTACAAGCCGGCGGAGCCGCTCTACAAGCAAGCAATCGAGATCCGCAAGCATGCATTGGGCGAAGAGCATCCCGACTACGCCCGAAGCTTGAACAACCTAGCGCTGCTCTATAAAGAGATGGGCCGCTACCAAGAGTCCGAACCGCTCTACCGGCAAGCGCTGGAAATCAGGACGAAAGCACTAGGTGACCAGCACCGCACAGTCGCCAGCAGCCTCGATGACTTAGCGCAACTCTACCAGGCGATGGGGAAGTACGAGCAAGCCGAGCCGCTATACATAAAGGCCCTTGCGATTCGAAAGAAAACACTAGGCGAGCAGCATCCGGCATACGCGGCGAACCTCGACAATCTCTCGTTGCTCTACGAACAAATGGGCCGCTACGCCGAATCGGAAACCCTGTGCCGCCAGGCGCTCGAAATTCGCCGGACAACTCTCGGAGAGCAACACCCGCAATACGCCGTCAATCTCAGAGATCTTGCCGGGATCCTCGCCGTCACGAATCGCACTCACGAAGCCTCCATCCTGCTGCTTCGATCGGCGCAGCTTCAGTGGCAGCACCTAACAGCAAATTTCCCCACGATGTCTGACAAGCAGAAACGCCTTTTCCTCGCTCACAGCCAATTCGTGCAAAGCCTCGAGCTTTCAAGCTTGGTTTTTCAAGGCAAAGGTGCAGACCCAAAGGACGGTCTCCGCGGGGTCCTGCTCAGCAAACAATTGCTTTTCGAAGTAGCCCGGCAGGAGAGCGGCGCGTTGATGGTCACGGTCGCTTCTGCGCCGCCCGATTGGCAAAAGTTGTGGCGCGAACACGAGCGCCTGCGCCACGAATATGCCGCGCTCGCGCTATTGGGTTTGTCGGAAACTGGCCACTCTCAGCCATCCGCCGCAGGCGCCGAATCGAATCCGGACCACCTGCATGCTCTAGCACGCCAGATCGACCTCTTGGAACAAGAACTACGCCGCAAGAACGCTGCCTATGCCACACAGGCCCCGTTGCAACAAGTGACTTTGGAAGACGTAACGGGGGCTTTGCGCGAGCGGGAAGCTCTCCTCGAATATGTCCGCTATCGTCCCTACGACTTCGCCTCGCACAAGTGGGGAGACGAACGATACGGAGTCTTCATTCTCGAAGGTGGCACTGGCGACGTTTCCGCCATCGACCTGGGCCCGGCTACTCAAATCGACGAGGCGGTTTCTATTTTTCGGACACAAATGATCGAATCAATCTCCAATTTTGGCAGCGTTACGCCCAGCCGTGGAACCGTTCGCCGCTCCGAAGCTGAACTCGCGGAAGCTTCTGCTAGGTTGCGCGCGCTCATCTGGCAGCCGCTCGAAAAACATCTCGCGAGCGTCAACCGTGCCTATCTTGCGCCAGATGGAATGTTGAGCCTGGTACCGTTCGAAGCTCTCGCACGGCAGAACCGTTCCGGCGAATGGCTTTATCTCGCCGAAGACTCCGAGTTGATCTACCTCGGCACCGGACGCGACCTGGCCCGCTTCACGCTGAACGCCGAAAAAAAACCGGAGCTCGCGCGAACCGCCGTCCTGGTTAGTAATCCCGACTTCAACGCCGACCAGGAAAGATTGGCGGCAATCGTCGCTGGAGTGAAGCCTCCCACTGCAACTATCGTTGAAGTCCGTACGGATCCCACCGCGAGCGTGCCAACGGACTCCGCCACCTTGGGACGCACAGCATCCAGAAACAAGCGAACCGATCTTCCCGGTGCTTGGGACCAGGAGCCCGTCGCCAATCTCGATCACCGCCTCACCGAGCCGGTCGCCGCACAGCTCAAAGGACTGGGCTGGTCGGTCCAGACGTTGTCCGGCAGCGAAGCGGTCGAAGAAGCCGTGTTAGGAATCCAGGAGCCGCGAATTTTTCAGTTCGCCACGCACGGTTTTGTGCTCGACCGCCGCGACGTCTCGAAGCAAACCTGGGACAACCCGCTTCTTCGCTCCGGCATGGTAATGGCCGGCGTCAACACGTGGCCCGCTCATCATGCGGTTCACTATCGCGCCGGAAAAGAACTCGTGAATGAAGAACAAGCGCACGCGCTGGGCTTTTCCGACGAACAGCTTCGAGCCTCCCGCGTGGAGGTGGCCGATGGAATCCTGACCGCTTACGAAGTGACAGGAATGAACTTGCGCAACACGGAGCTCGTGAATCTCACGGCCTGCGAAACGGGACTCGGAGAAGTCACTCCCGACGGAGTCGTCGGACTTCGCAGGGCGTTTTCTCTCGCGGGTGCTCGCTCGCTCACGATGAGCATGTGGGAAGTCCCGGCGGAGGAGACGGCCTCGGAGATTTATGACTTCTACGAAAATTGGCTCGGCGGAGTCGATCGTGCGAGCCCCTCGAGCGTGTCGTACCGGTCGAGCCGCTACGAAGCGTTTCGCACCGCGCAGTTGACGGCGTTAGCTCGCGCAAGAGAGAACCACGGCGCCGGCCATCCTTTCTATTGGGCGGGCGTCGTGTTTGTGGGCGATCCCGGCGATTTGCCGGCTCGTGCCACTCCATCCGTAAAAATGGTAAATGCAAAAAAGAAAACCCGTTCGGCAGCGAATCCGGCCCGGAATTGAGAATCAACAGCACCAAAGAATCAAAGAGGAAGCCAGCTGGCTACCCGTCAAATACGACTTCGCTCTATTCCTCACAAGGGCGGCGGGCTTGGCACCTCCAACGAAAGTAAAAGGAGATTTACATGAAGCGCTTAGTGATGATGTTGGTAGGTTTGATCGTACTGAGCGGTTGGCTTGGCACGTCAGGCGCCGCCCGGGCGCAAGACGCCGACAACAAAGGAACGAATGCGTCAACCGACAAGGGCAAAGAGGGAGGGAACGCCACCGGTGTGTCCGTCCTCAATCAGGCCGGGCAACTCGTGCGCTATGCTCGAGAAAACGAATCGCCTCTCGCCATGCTCACAGCCGTGCAAATGATCGAGCGCGTCAAGTATCAGGAGAAATCGGATCGCCTCGGCGCCAAGAAGTCGGACGTCTCGACGCAGAGTGGCAAGGACGAGGCGAAAACCGACCAGAAGCAACAAAATACAGAAGTAACTTTCGACACCCAGAAACTCCTCGCCGAAGCCAAAGTGTGGGCCAAAGGAAATCCACAGATCGCCGCGCTGATTGACGCCGAAGCCTCGAAGCATTCTTCGACGGGCACGCTCGGCGCGACGACCGGGCCCATCGTGCACCACGACCACGTGTATGCGCGCCACTACGACGATTTCGCTGTCACTTTCTATGCCGGCGAACTCGCTCGCGTCGCGGTCATCGGCAACGGCAGCACCGACCTCGACCTCTACATCTACGATGCAAACGGAAATGTGATCACAGCAGACACCGACTACTCCGATCAGTGCTTGGTACAGTTCGTCCCGCGCTGGACGGGAACGTTTCGCATCCGCGTCGTCAACAACGGATACGTAGGCAACAACTACGTCCTCATGACGAACTAGCCCGCACCTCGCTCAGCAGCAACGGGGGTATTCGACCACGGTCGCCGGACGTATCAATCCCCTCCGGCGACCGCGCGGCGCTGCACGGTCTACTGGGGCTCGCCTACTTAAACTTCGCGTATTCTGCTTTCGCTTCCTTCAGGATGGGAACGTCAGGATCAGCATCTCTCCACAGCGCAACGAAATCCTGATACGCCACGCGCACCGGGAATGCGCAGCCTGGATCGCCTACGCCAGAGCCATTCCCTGGTTCGATAACCTGCGCTCGAACGCGTGTTTTTACAGCCTTCTCCAGCGCATGAGCATTCCAATCTAACCCGACGGCAGATCCCTCGCATGAACTTCGGGACCTTCTAAGCCCTCGCTAAACCCTGGATCGCCGCGAAAACTGTCGATAACAGGGTTTATCACTACCTATCTCAGTCTGAGATTGCTGGTGGTAAGAGGATTTCTCAACACCTATTAGACGACGCGAAGGGTAGTCAGAAGTCCTCGCCGAGCGCGTCAAGGTCATCGACTCCGAGAAGCGTTCGGTAAACCATGCTTTTCGAATTCGAGGTCGGGGGCAGCCTGTAATACAAGATACCAAGGTATCGGCCGACTATCTTTCTTAGTCGTGACAGGACGACGGATTCAGTGGCCATTTGGTTGTAGTATGGGACCACGAACCGAGCGGTAGAGACAACGCCGAATCGGCTGCTCTGCCACCCAAATGCAAACCTCCAATTCGGTTTATTCAAAGAGTACATGTCCTCTGTCGTTAAGCCGATCAGCACGACGCCGGCTTGAGCCGCCAGTTTCGGGTACCTTTGCGTGATTTCGCTCAAAAGGCGTTCGGCGATCAACTGATTGCGGCTCAGGTCCATGGCTGCGGATTCAACCTTGAGGGGTGCCAACGCTCTGATGTCTAGTCCGAAGCGCCTTCCGAAGCAGTCACGCAGATACTCCACTTGGCGCGCGGGGAAATCTCCGAATGGGACAAAATAAATTTTCCCTCCTCCAGTCAGTTTCTGTGGGGGCGATGCGTTAACACAGGGCAGAATTGAATCGGTCGAATCAGAACCTAACTGAGGAGCCTGGGGTGGCTCCGGCGACGAGACACTCCGTGAAAGTCCTGAACAAAGTACATAACCAAGCCCGTTGCCTTGTCCCCTTTCCGCAACCTTGCACCACGCGCCTTCTAAACTGTCTACCCTCAGAAGGATGGCGACTCGATCTCCTTTTCTCAAGGTCTTCACAATAGCTGATGTCTTCGACATCCCGGAACGAACAGCCAATGAATTCTGAGCAACTTCCACCTGTCCAGGAGCTTGGGGAGCTGCATATGTCGGGTTTGAGAGATTTCCGAAGATCAACGTCAGACTCCAAAGGGTAAGCGCGACTATTGAGGTGCGATTCAAATGGTGTAGGTCGTCTATTGTTCGCATCAGGCTGGCCGGAAGTGAATTAAACATAAGACGATATTAAAGCTAGTCGATCAGTATAGACCGAACGTGTCGACGAAGTGTTCGAAGTATTTCTCACATAACGTTCTTATAAACGTATATTCCCAGTTCACTTCCGCCTTTTTTGCCTTCAATTGAGATGTCGAGGGCCTGGTTAGAAACGGAATATCAAGGTGCTTTCCTGATAGATGTCGAGAACATCTCTAACGAAGTCGGCTCCGTCAAGAACGTTTCGTCTTAGTTTTTTATTTTCCTGAGCACACCCGTGTGTGAGCGCAGCAGCGCTTGGTTGATTGCTGTCGCGGTTTCTACTGTCCTTCCGTTTCACGTTCACCCGGCCGGCTCGGCCCATTCACTTCCATCGTCTCGGTGTTGCCCACCAGACATCTCTTCGGTCCTTGCTGACCATGATGAGTTCTTCGAACTCCCCGCACCTCGGGGAGGCGGGTCGCCTATTCAGGGATTCGATCACTGCTATGCAGGATCATGTTCTCAAGCAGGCATTCCCGCATGGGCACCACCGTGCTTCTGTCGCAACTGTCCGCGACGACAGAACTCTTGATAATCAATCTGGTCACGCAGCAGGATCCAGAGTCGGATCCCCAACTTTCGTGCGGCTGCCACTTTCGCTTTCCCCAGACCTTTCTGCACCAGCTTGTGCTGGTAAAAACGCTGCAACTCCGCATCCTTGCGAACCGCATGCCCCACCGCTTCGCACCACAGAAAACGAAGCAGCGGATTCCCTTGTTTGCTCAAACCGCCCAATCGCTGCCGCCCTCCGCTGGAGTGTTCGCTGGGGATCAGTCCCACATAACTGGCTACTGCTTTTCCATCCACGAACCGCTTCGGCTCACCCAAAAAGGTTTCCGTCGCCAGAGCTGTGATCGGCCCCACGCCCGGATGAGTCATCAGCCGTCGTGTCTGGGGTCGCTGCCAGGCCAACTCCTCTACCTTTCGATTTAAGTCTTCGATCTGTTCCTCCAGGTGCCGATACAGCGATTGCAGTGCGGTTCGCCGTTCGGCTGTATAGCGAGTTAGTGACAACGAGGCGATCGCCTGCTGGCCCGCCTCGCTCCAGAGTGACGAGCCACGCCGCAATCCGTGACTGAGTGCGATCGCTTGCAAGGCATTCTGCACGCGGGTTCGGATGCGGACCCACTGATGCCGATAGAGGATCAGTGAACGCACATCCCGTTGTTCACGGGAAGGCATCCAGATCGAAGGAAAGCGATTTTCAACCAGCAACTGCAACACGAGCGCGGCATCTCGTCGATCGTGCTTTTGTTTCCGCGGTTCGGCCGCGCGGATCTTCGCCGGATGGCCCACCTGGCAGTCGATCCCCAACTCCTCCATCAACTCCAGAAACCACTGCATCGAACCGGTGGCTTCGATCCCCACGCGAGTCGGTCCCGCAAGACTCGAGTAAAACTCTCGCACCGAATCACCTTCGTGCCGCAAAGTCTTCTCGACAATCTCGCCCGTCTCGACATTCAACATCGCAACCGTCTGTTGTCGCGTATGTAAGTCCACGCCTATAATCTGCATCTCGGCCTCCTCGGTTCCGAGCTTTGCCGGGTGAACACCGCAAAGTTTACGCGAACCGTTCGGAGGCCGACTTCGTTATGTCATCAGGGATTATCACTAGTTATCTCATTACGAGACCGCTGGGTGATTTGAGCTATTTTCGCCAAAAAAGCGAAATTCCGTGAACCAAAAACGGAAACGCATAGCTATATGCTGCAACGATTAACGCGACTGCTGAAGCGGCGATGTATTTATGAGGGTACTTAAATCCGACAAAGGCAGACAGTAGCGTTGCTAGCACGAGCAGCCAAAACATTAGGAGATTCGATCGAAATATCATTACGCCTTCCCCACGGATAAACCACACGGCGTAATAGCCCATCCATCCAACTGTTGCGGCAGCAGAGAGAATGAAGCACGTCGTCCAGTAACGTGAGAAACGATTTGTCATTGGCGACAGAACAGATAGGAACGCGCATCCCAAAAGCGCAGAGTAGCTCAACAGCACGAGTGCGCCTCCGAGTACGACCAGAATCCTCTGGTGAGAACTCAGGGAACTGAAGCCCGAATCTTGCACGAACGCGCTGGCCAGCTTCATACGATACGGAAAAGTACGCCTACCGACACAAGGACCGCAACAAAAACCACCCAAGGTTGAGCGTAGCGACGCTGATTCGGTCAAAACTCTTATGAAGCCGAGGCAGGCAGTGAGTACATCTGGATAGATGTCTATAACAGGGATTATCACTAGCTATCTCATTTCGAGATTGATTCGAGAAGGGTGGCATTTTCTCCATGAACGTTCTCCGCGGAGTTCATTTGGACTGCAACCCTGCCAGCGCATGAAAAAGCTTCGTCACGTCACTTGCATCGTTGTAAGGAGCAATGGAAATTCGGATCCGTTCGCCGCGGGCCGAACATATAATCCTCTCGTCGCGGAGTTTCTCCACGGTTTCCCGTGCGCGTTTTCGGCCGTGTCCGAGCGAAATGATGTGAGGAGATGCGGCCACACCGTGGACATCATGAAACGGTTCCCAGCCATATTCGCGAGCGCCATCAACCAGCATCGCGGCCAATTGGCGTGCATGCGCTTCGATGCGGTGCTCCCCCAGGGACAACAGCTGTTCGATAGAAACAGTGAGACCCACGAACGAGACATAGGACATGGTGGACTGCGTGAAGCGCCGAGCATCGGAGGCAAAGGAAACTGATCTAGCGTCGAAGTCAAAAGGATCAAGGGCGCCCATCCAGCCCGGCAAAATCGGAAGTTGTTTCAGTAAGGACTCAGATACGGCTGCCAAAGCGACGCCCCCATGTCCGCCCAACCATTTATATCCACTGGTAATCACCGCATCAGCTGCGAGCGTCGAGGTATCCATCAGCATTGCACCGGCCGCTTGGGTCGCGTCAACGATAAGGAATGCGCCCACCTTCTGAGCACTTCGGGCCACGCGACTAACGTCCATGAGGGTGCCTGTAGCGTATTGCACACTGCTAACAGCTATGACACCCGTGGTTTCGTCTATGGCGTTAATGATCGCGTCCGTCAGATCGCGATCAGGAAGGTCATCGACAAAACGAACACGGATTTTTTCAAAATAGGACCGACGAATCCACGGGCGAGTGACTGCGGGAAAGTCGGAGGAAACTGCAAGAATTGTGGCATTGGGTTTGAGACGAAATAGCAAAGGAAATTGTCCCAGCAGTTCGCTCGCACCCGCAAGAATAGCGATGCGTGATGGATCGTTATGAAACAATCTGCCGGCAACTCCCCTAAGGGCATTCCCGTAGTTGATCTCATCGCTGTCCGACATATAGAGATTGCCATGCCTCGCCACATTCTCAAGGAAGCTGTGCATCGCAGCGACTGCTGGCTGGCCAATCAATCCCAACGATGCCTGATTCAGATACACAGTGTCGCGGAGGCATGGATATTGAGAACGATCCAATAGAGATGAAGTCATCGTCGAATGTAGCCCACCAGCAGATTTCTCAAGAGGATCGCTCCCGCGTTACCTGGCGCGGATCTTTGTCGTCCCGCAGTGCGACAAATCGGGAATGACGAAGATGATTAGCGGGCGTCCACTCCGCATACTCAATTGCTGCGACAAGTTTCGGTTTTAGCCACACGCATTTTTCCATGTCGGCTGCCGTTAGCCCTTCGGCCCAACGCCCCTTGCTGCTTTCCGGCAGATTAGCGAATGGGCATTTGCGAGTTTCGAGGCCCTTGAATTTCCGTAACACAGACGCGCGCAATGCTGGGACGAAGCCGTTACGCACGCGCGGCAAACATCAACCGGTTCCCCTGAAAATATCCGACGAGGACAGCATCGAATTTCTTCGGGCTCGGCGTGTACCCACCGATGACAAATTCCTGACCGCTACCGATCCGCATTTTCAGCCAGGCGCCGTTCCGGCGGCCCGGCTCGTAAAAGCTATCGCGGCGTTTCGCAACAATGCCCTCAAGCCCTTGCTCCCTGACGGCGGAAATCATCTTTTCCGCGTCTGCGGCAAAGTCATCTGAGAAATGAATCGCCGGCAGCTTCGGCATCGCCTTCGAGCGCAGCAACTCGCGACGCTTATCGAGCGGCTGCCTCCGCAAATCCTCCCCCTTCCACATCGGCATGTCGAAAGCGTAGAAAGTAATGGCATCGGCATTGGCTGAGAAATTCTGCAGGCGGCTGAACGATGGACGGCCAGATTCGTCTATTGCCACGATCTCACCGTCAATGATCGTTTCATCCGGCAGTCCTGCGAAAGCCGCAGCAACGGCAGGGAAGCGACCATCAAACCGTTTTCTGTTACGAGAAAACAGCGTCACCTGTCCTTCGTGCTTTACCGCCAACGCTCGATACCCATCCAGTTTCAACTCGTATTCCCAGGCTTCGCCTTCCGGCAATTTCTTTACCGCGAGGCAGGGCATTGGTTCGATGAAGTGTACTTCGCTCATTGTTGTCAGGACATTTACACTGCCACAGTAGGCGGTCCCGCAGCTACAGATTCGAGAGCTCGGCAGGCATGGAATGGAGCGCGGGGAATTTCTGTTCAGGCGGCGATCCACTTGTCCACTGCTAATATAGCAGTTGCTTTAGCAGCGCTGTGACTCCGTTTCCGAGTTGTCCGCTCTTCGGGCTAGTGATCGTCCATTGCGGTCACCACATGGCCGCACCAAGGCGCTCAGGTCCGTATCAGAAACCCAGTTAACGTTCGAAGAACTTCCCTATTCTCGCCAGCCGCGACGAGCGCAACTCTCCACGCTCTTTCATCTGCCGGCTGCACTCCCGAGCGCGGCTAAGTTCCGTGAATCTAGGATCACCATTGGTTCTCTGCAACCGCAACATTTTGTTCGTGTCCGCCTTAAATTCTCGCACTAGCTTTTGAAGCCAAGTGTGACTGACGCCGAGTGCCCGCGCCCAGGCGCGACCGGACGGCTTCGTGCCGCGACAGGTTGACCACTGGAATACGAATCGCCGAATCATCTGAGATTCCTGAGTGCTGCGCCAGGCCGGGGCGGACGCCACCTCGCTCGTGCCTTCATGAGATTTAGCATGGAAGAGTCATGCGACGGCATGTGTCTTGTCTCCCTGCGTCCGGGTTTAGCGGAGTTGCCAGGCTCCCCTAAGCTTGTATAAAGGACTTACAGGTGTCAGCGAGAATCAGCGGCAAATTTATTTTTTACTCTCAACTACTCCGCTAACACTTTCTGCAAGAGCTCCCGCGCTTGCGGAAATCCAGGAGCGAGGATCTTCAGCACCTTTATTTCCTGCCAAACCAGTGACTGGCGTTCGGCCTCTTGCTGTATTTGCTCGATCGTGTCGAGGAGCATCGGGCCTACCATGGCGCGAACGGCCGCCCTGTTGTAAGCATAGACTTCCCGCTCTTCCCATTGGGTCATGGGGCGACCCTCGGCAGTCGCCCGAGCGCGAATCTCCGTCGCCCGGCGCCAGTATTCCTTGCTTTGCCCAGACGTTTGAGGTAGAAGCTCAGCAGTTGGTGCGAGGTGCCGAGCTTACGAGCGAGAGGCCGTAGCGATGGCCGCGATGACTCCGGCATGCGCTTCCATGCTGTGAGGCTCTGGCGGAACTCTGTTGCGCGAGATTCATGCGCAGGTTTCCGCCCGCTCACGTGACGCGAGCCCTTCTGCGGAGCCTTCACTGCACCCTGCCTTTCTCGACGGGCAGGCGCTGAGTTTTTTGCGTCCAACTAGCGTCCAAAGCTTGAGATTTGTATGGGAGAAAACGGCGTGGTGAGGAGCTAAGGGCAACACCACCAACAAGACTTAGAGTTGACCTCTCGGGCTCATAACCCGGAGGTCGTTGGTTCAAATCCAACCCCCGCAACCAAAATTTCTTTTCTTTCAAGAACTTCCACGAACCCTGCAACCATCCGAATTTGTGGGTTGCAATTAGGCATTCGAGATTTGCCCATTGAAACCCTCAGCTTAGGTCTGAATGCGGGCGCGGAAGTGTCTCCGTGTTGCTCGTCGTCCGAACACAAACTAATTTAAGGCTCCACTCGCCAATGCCCCCCGGCAGTGAGCAAGTTTGGCGGTATAGTTCTGTCACAGTGTGGCGCGGCGTGTGTCTAACTCATCAGAGGAGACACAAACATGAGCGTGAAGGAACTCCAAGCCTTAACACAGAAGTTCGCCGATGCCTTCGATCAGAGCGACCTCAAGCCTGCCATAGAGATGCTCGCCCAGGACGTGGAGGTGTTTGAGTACGCTCCGTATCGGCTCGACGGCAAGCAGATGTTTGCCAAGCATGTCACCGAAGCCTATGAGGGCATCGTCTCGGCGAGCTTCGGCTTCCGGCAACCATCGTTTCGCGTTTATGGCGATACAGTGGGTATTGTCAATGCCTACGGCTCGTTTAGGGGAGTAACAAAAGACGGCAAGGTCCTGGCAGTCTACGACCGAGGAACCTTGGTCTTCGTCAAACAAAACGGGCAGTGGAAGATTGTGAGCGCCCACTTCTCTGCGTTACCTAAGGCTCTCTGAGAATCGAGCCAGGGCATATGGGCGCTCGGAGGCGGCATCATGACTATCAATAATCCGCTAGCAGATAACTCCCCCGACCACGAGGACCAAAGCCTTGTACTACGCGCCCGCTCGGGAGATCGCCAGGCGGTCGAAGACCTAGTCCAGCGGCATCAAGCGTGGATCTACAACATCGCGGTTCGCATGCTCTTCCATCCGCAGGACGCCGAGGACGCGACGCAAGAGATCCTCATCAAAGTGTTGACCCGGCTCTCGTCGTTTGAGGGCCGGAGCAGCTTCCGCACGTGGCTCTACCGCATCGTGGTCAACCACGTGCTCAACATGAAGCGCGGGCGGGTGGAGGTGCAGCGAGCGTCCATCGATTTCGCCTCCTACGGCGCGGGGCTCGACGCTACGCCGGACCTGGAGGTGGCCGATCCCAAAGGCACATCGGCAGACACTGACTTGCTGGTGACCGAGGCGATGCTTTCCTGTACTACTGGAATGCTTCTCTGCCTTGACCGCGAGCAGCGCTTGACCTTCATCCTCGGTGCAATCTTCGATGTAAGCGACACCGTTGCCGCTGAGGTATTGGAGATCACTCCCGACAACTTTCGCCAACGCCTGGCCCGTGCGCGCGGAGGGACCTGCGCAACTTCATGAACGACAAGTGCGGACTGGTGAACCAGGCGAACCCCTGCCGGTGTGCCAAGAAGACCCGTGGCTTCATACAGGCAGGTTACATCGATCCCGAGAACCTCCTCTTTGCCCGCGAACGAATCCGCGAGGTACGGCAAGCCGCACCAAAGGTGCATGAGACTATCAACGCCCTGGACGGAGAATGCGCTGAGATCTTCCGCGGACATCCGTTCTATCAGCCGCCAGACCTCGCGCCCATGCTGCGGCGGCTGGTCGATAGCCCCGATTTGAGGCTCGAGAGCTGAGCCTGGATCACAGGACAAAGGTGACAATCGCGGCAAGGTCGTGGCGACGCCCGGTGCCCTCGCAATATTGGAGGCATCGGGCGAATCGCTTTTTGGGGTACCGAAATCTCCGATTGCGTTCAATTCGCGTGTGCACTCGCCAATGCTCCTGGCACTCGACAGATTTGGCGATGTGGTTCTGTCACAGTGCGCCGTGGCGTGTGTCTCACTATATGAACGGCAAGATCATCATCGACCTCAGACGTTAAGGAAAGGAACCCATCATGAAACGACTCGACAATAAGGTTGCGATAGTGACAGGCGCTTCAAAAGGAATCGGAGCGGGCATTGCAAAAGCCTTCGGAGCGGAAGGCGCGGCGGTGATCGTGAATTACGCGCGCGATCAAGCGGGCGCGGAGCGCGTGGTGCGCGAGATCACCGGCAAAGGCGGGCGAGCCATCGCCGTACAAGGCGACGTGGCGCAGAGGTCCGACGCGCAACGCCTCGTCGCGGAGGCCAAAAAAGCCTTCGGCCGCCTGGATGTGCTCGTGAACAACGCGGGCGTCTTCTCGTTTGCGCCCTTCGAGCAGTTCAGCGAGCAGGAATTTCACCGTCAGTTCAACACGAATGTGCTGGGCACGTTCCTCATGATCGAAGCCGTTTTGCCGGCCTTCGGGGCGGAAGGTGGGAGCATTATTAACATCGGATCGACGGCCAGTGTCGCTGCCTACCCGACCCTTTCGATCTACGTGGCGTCAAAGAGCGCTGTCAATGGCTTGACGCGCGTGCTCTCAAAAGAGTTAGGCCCCAGAAAAATCCATGTTAACGCTCTCAGTCCCGGTGGAACCGAAACGGAGGGTGCGCACGCGGCGGGCGTCATGGGAGCAGAGGCTAAGAAGCAGATAATCGCGAGTACGCCGCTTGGCCGCGTCGGCCAACCCGAGGACATCGCGCGGGTGGCCGTATTTCTTGCCTCGGATGATGCGGGCTGGCTCACAGGAGAAATCATCTTCGCGAACGGCGGCAACAGGTAAGCAACGCGGGCTACGGCCCAAGAGTTTGAATAGGAATTTCGGTATTCGATTAACAAAGAAGGAGAACGATCATGTCAGCATACATTGTCTTCACGAGAACTAAAACCATGGATCAAAAAGAGCTCGACAAATATCGGGCTGGAATCAAAGCAACGATGAAGGGTCATCCTATCGAAGTGCTCGCAGCCGATGGAAAGCACGAAGTCCTTGAAGGTGATCCGATTGAGGGAATGGTCATTGTGAAATTCCCGAGCGTAAAAGCCGCAAAGGATTGGATTAACAGCGAGGCCTACCAAGACATCGCCAAGCACCGCAAACTCGGGGCGACCTATCACGGACTCATCGTTGAAGGTCTTAGCTAACGGAGAAGAAATCCATGCCCGATGACGCCGTCACCCACGGCCGGCCCGGTTCAGGATTCAGCGGAACCCTGATCGGGGCTGTCAAAAACAAACGAAAAGAGGAAAGCCATGATTATCGACCATATTTATCTCCCCGTCTCTGACCTGAAACGGTCGAGCGAATTTTACAAGAAGATGCTTAAGCCGCTTGGCATCGACATGCCCTACGAGTTCGATCAACTGCTTGGTTTCGCAATCAATGCCGAGCCTGGTTTCTGGCTGAAGAATGGCGAAGTCGGCAAAGACCTTTACGTCGCATTCACCGCCGAGAGCGCGGACGCTGTCAGGGCCAGCTACAAGGCGGCGATAGACGCGGGAGCTGCTTCAAAGAAGGAACCAAGCCTTCGGCCCGAATGGCGTGCCGACTACTTCGCGGCAAACATCGTCGACCCGGACGGATACAACATCGAGATTGCCTATAAGCCTTGGCTCTACAAATAAAAGGTACGAGCCATCTACCCATCTGAGGCCGGCCTGGCCGCCCAGGTACAGACATCTTTCGAATCATCATTTCTGTTGGAGGGACCATGACAGACAGCTATCCATTTACCGTTTTTAGCGGTGAGTTCAAAGGCAAGCGTGTTCTCGTGACCGGTGGCACGAAGGGTATCGGGGAAGCGATTGCACGCCGCTTTGCATTGAGCGGTGCCTCGCTGGCCACCACCGCGCGATCTGAGGCAGCTAACGGCCAGGATTATGCTCTCTTTATAAAGACGGATATCGGAACGGCCCGTGGTGTCCAAAACGTCGTCGATTGCATTCAGCGCGAGTGGGGTGGACTCGATATCTTGGTGAATAATGTCGGTGGAACGGAAGCAAAAGCAGGCGGATTCGAGGTGCTCTCCGACGAGGACTGGCAAAGGATACTGGAGGTGAATCTGCTCGCCGCCGTCCGCCTGGACCGTGCTTTCCTTCCCGGCATGATCGAACGAAAGTCAGGAGTCGTCGTTCATATCTCCTCTATCCAGCATCGTCTGCCGTTCTCCAATTCGACGCTCGCCTACGCGGCGGCCAAGGGAGCGTTGGCCACTTACAGCAAGGGGCTGGCCAAGGGTGTCGCTCCGAAAGGTGTGCGAGTGACGATGATTTCGCCCGGCTTCATCGAGACTTCAGGCGCAAAGGGAATGATCGCCGACATTTCAAGAGGCAGCGGCATCAGCGAGGACGCTGCACGTCAACGGATTGTGGACATGCTTGGAGGCATTCCCATCGGCCGGCCAGGCCGACCGAGGAAGTGGCGGAGCTGGTAGCCTTCCTCGCCTCAGACCGAGGTGCGTTTATCAGCGGCGCTGATTACATTATCGACGGTGGCACGATACCCACGACTTGATACCCTCGTATCACGGGCGGCAGATTAGGTCCGCAGGCTTACGGATGTTTTCTCGTAGCTACTCGGGCCGAATCGTCGGCCACACGGAAGCAGTGGTCGGGCTACGCCGCGGCTCGAATCAATTGCAGACTGAACGGCAGGACTAGCAAATTCGGATGGTTGCAGGCCCCCGCAACCATCTTTCTTCTGATGCTTTCAATGCAATTCAATCTCCCTCCGCACTTCTGAAGTTCATCGCCACCGCCTAGCATCATACGCGCTGGTGTCTTTTTCGACCTTTCTTCGGTTCGACACTCGCTAGGTGAGCTCTGAGCGTCTAAACTTATTTTGAAGCTGGATTTGGTAATACAGCGGCAGCTGATCAATTTCCTCAAAGGTGGCTCGACGCCTTGATTGACATCCTCAAGAATCTTTTTAGACAACGCTTCGGGGTAGCGGTGGAGCGGGTGCAACCGCTCCAAGGTGAACTTGGGGCCTCGGGGCGCAAGATCATACGGCTCAGCGGCGGAGCGTCGAGCGCGATTGGCATTCTGTATAACATGCGCGAGGAGAACGCGGCGTTTATTGAGTTTTCGAGGCATTTTCGAGCGCATGGCCTGCCGGTGCCGGAAATATATGGCGAGGATTTGGGCCAGGGTGCCTACCTGGAAGAGGATTTTGGCGACACGACGCTTTTTGAATTGTTGTCGGCGAATCGTGCCGGGAGCAGAATCTCTGCGCCAACTATTGAAGCGTATCGCAAGGTGGTGGCTTTGTTGCCGCGATTTCAGATCGAGGCTGGACGGAACATAAACTACAAAGCCTGTTATCCGCGGGCTGAGTTTGACGAGCAATCCATCGCCTGGGATCTGAACTATTTTAAATACTATTTTCTCAAGCTGGCTGGAGTTCCGTTCAACGAGCAATTGCTGGAAGATGATTTCAAGCGGCTCACCGCATTTTTGTTGAGCGCGCGTTCGGATTTCTTCCTCTATCGGGACTTTCAATCGCGCAACATCATGCTGCGCGACGGCCAGCCGTTCTTTCTCGACTACCAGGGCGGGCGCAAGGGTGCGCTTCAATACGATATCGCCTCTCTCTTGTTCGACGCCAAGGCGGATTTGCCGCCCGCACTGCGCCAGGAATTACTCGATCTTTACATCGAGCGCGTCGGCGAGTTCGTGACGCTCGAGCGCTCCGCGTTCATGCACCACTACTACGCCTATGTGTATATCCGTGTGATGCAGGCGATGGGCGCTTATGGATTTCGCGGCTTTTATGAGCGCAAAAGCCATTTTCTTCAAAGCGTTCCGTACGCGCTGAAAAATGTGGAGTGGCTGCTTCAGAACGTGGAGCTGCCGATTGCGCTGCCAGCGTTGATGGGCTCGCTTGGAAGAATGCGGGACTCGGAAACGTTGCGGGAGCTTTCTTCTGGAGGAGGTCAGCCGCCGATTGCGGTTGCCTCCAACGAATCGGGGGTCGGTGCCCCCAAGAAAAGCGACCTCACCGTGCACGTCTTCAGCTTTTCATTTCGACGCGGCATCCCGAAGGACGAGAGCGGCCACGGCGGCGGGTTTGTGTTTGATGCTCGCAGCATCCCGAATCCGGGACGCGAAGAAAAGTTCAAGGCTCTCACCGGAAAAGACGCGCCAGTGATTGAATACTTGAATCAGCAGGAAAGCGCGCATCAATTTCTAAGCGATGTTACGTCGCTGGTTGATGCCAGCGTGAAGAAGTATCAGAGCCGAGGCTTCACAAGCTTGACGGTGTCATTCGGTTGCACTGGCGGCCAGCACCGCTCGGTCTATTTCGCCGAGCAATTGGCGAAGCGGCTGAACGATAGGAACGGAGTGAAAGTTATCGTGCGGCATCTCGAGCTGGAGGATCGGAAAAAGTGAAAGCAATGATTCTGGCCGCGGGTCTGGGCACGCGGTTGCGTCCGCTCACTAACGATCGTCCCAAGGCATTGGTGGAAGTGGGTGGCCGGACGATGCTGGAGATTACGCTCTCGCGCCTCCGGGCCTTTGGCATTCGCGACGTGATCATCAATGTTCATTACTTCGCCGAGTTGATCATCGACTACCTGAAGAAAAACGACAATTTCGGCATGCGCATTGAGGTTTCTCGCGAAGACGTGTTGCTCGATACCGGAGGCGGCTTAAAGAAAGCCGCCGATTTCTTTCTAAAAGACCGAGATTTCGAAACGCCATTCATTCTGCACAATGTCGACGTGATCAGCACGATTGATTTAGCGCGCATGGCGCGATTTCATTCTGAAAACCAAGCCCTCGTCACTCTCGCGGTGCAGGATCGCGAGACTTCTCGCTACCTGCTTTTCAATGAGCAGCATCAACTTTGCGGCCATCGAACCGGCCGAGATCAGAAGGATGAACTGGTTGGATCATCGAAGCCGGCGCAGGCGTTAGCTTTTTCCGGCATCCACATTATTTCTCCGCGCCTCTTTGAGCTCATCCTGGAAAATGGCATCTTCTCTATCGTTACTGCCTATCTGCGGCTGGCCGCCCAAGGAGAAAACATCCTGGCGTTCCGGGCGGAAGATTACTACTGGCGTGACCTAGGCAGGCCGGATGATGTGCTCCAGGCTACGCGCGATCTGAAGCAGCAAATTCTATCGTGATTTTGGAATTTGCTATGGCTGGCGTTCCGGAAGCAAATTCTTTTCTGATAGTGCAACTGGTGACTATTTGTTTGCGTAGTCGTCGGCGCCAAGGAAAATGCAGCGAGACATATGGCGCATCGCCTACCACCCAACTATCGTGCCCGGGTGGTCCTGGTGGGATGTAGAAGAGCGTGCCGGTGCGAAGTTCATGAACGGTACCGTCTTCCATAGCCGCGGTCGCGCAGCCGGAGAGCACCATGCCGACGTGCTCCAGGTTGCAGCGTGACGCACCGACGCTAGGTCCCACATGGACCGACCATTTCCATCCCGGCTGATAGGTGGCGCGGCCGATGGTCATGCCGCCGATATGGACGATCTCAAACTTTCCCTTTTCAAATATGCGTACTTCATCGGGTTCTTCAAACCGTTTCAGAACAGTATCAAGCATTGGTGTAGCTCCATCGCGAACCAAATCTGGGCAACACCGCAATTATACTAGTTTGAGTTTGCAGACTTCTCGGCGGTCGACGTCATCCCGGGATCGGTCCTTCATTCCGTGCGCAGGGCGCGCATTGGGTCAAGGGTGGCTGCGCGCCGCGCCGGTATCACGGCGGCAAGGAACGCAGCAAACGCCAGCGCAGCGGCGGTGAGAAGCAGGATCTTAGGATCGTAGGGCTTAACCCCAAAAAGCTGTGTCGCCATCGCGTGGCCGGCAGCAATCGTCACTGGAATCCCGATGACAAGCGCAATTCCCATCTGAATCAACGCTCCCTTCAGCACAAGCTTCAGCACGCTGAGCCTTCCGGCACCCAGAGCCATTCGAATGCCGATTTCATTGGTGCGGCGCTCCACCGAATACGCCGTCACTCCATAGAGTCCTACTGAGGCCAGAATGAGCGCGAGCAATCCGAAGAGCGACGTGAGTTTCGCGATCATCTTCTGTTGCGAGAAATTATTATCCACCTGTTCGCCGAAACTCTTGAAGTCGATCACCGCAAGGTCGGGGTTCACGTCCGCGAGCGCGTGACGCACCTGCGCTTCGAGGTTTGGCACTTTTCCGAGCATTTTTAGCTCGATGGCGTTCAGGACATGATTGCGCTCTTCGAAAGCGGTGAACCGAAGGATTGTTGAAGGCCATGCCTTGCGTTTCAGACAAAAAAAACATCGGCGGGATTTTCCGCGTAGGCTCACGATATTGTGTGTCCTCGGTCACGCCCACGATTTCATACGAATCCGCGTGTTGCATGTCGATATATCCGAAATGGTGTCCAACCGGGTTTTGATCTTTGAAGAATTTCTTTGCGAAGGTTTCGTTTATGACCGCGACGCGCTGCGAGCTTGGCGTGTCCTGATCGGGTGATAGAGCGGCCCTCAATGATTTCGGTGCCGAGAGTTTCAAAGTACCCGGCGCTAACGCGAGCCACGAAGCATTGTTCCTTGGGAGTCGGGAGGAGGAGGTGCCTGTCCTTCGATGTAGACCGTTTCGCCCCAGTTGTCGCCCTCCATCGGAGTGTAAAAGAGAAGCTCCACCTGCCCCACGCCCGGGATCGCCGCGAGCGGATCGTGAAGCTGGCGGAACAGCGCCTGCATCTGCGCGGGTTTGTATCCCGCCATTTGTGGATCGATGTGCGCAGATTTATCGCGATTGGGGGTCTTCAAAAACTCGAAATGCTGGCCCTGCATATTACGCAGGCTCTGCGTCAGCAGGCCCGCGGCGGAAAGCAGGACGAGAGACAGCGCGGCCTGCGCGATCACGAGCGGAGTTCTTCGTCCAGCGCCGCTGCCCCGCTCGAACGGCCGGGCCGCGAGCACATCGGCAGGAGCGGCGTTTGCCGTGATCCGAGCTGGGGCAACTCCAGAGAGGATTCCCGTCAGCAGCGAGACCGCGAACGTCAAGCCCACACGGGCAGCGATGGCGAGGCATCGATCGCTACATCGGTCACTGGGAACGCGAGACGAAGGATAGGTGAGTTCCACCGTAGGCGATCGCTATGCCGCAATGCCCCCAAGCACCGCCAGAACGATGCTCTCAGTGAGACTTGGCGGATTTGGCGCGAAGGCGGCGCGCCGAGCGCGGCTCGATGGAAGTTTGCACTTCCGCGTGGTGGCGCGGACAGCAGCAGGTTGGCGACGTTCGCGCAGGCGATCGCCGAACGAGCGCCGATCCACGTGAGGAGGTGGAGGCGAAATATATTCGTCACGCAGTGCTGACCCCCGCACCGCCTGGTGCCAGACGAAGCGTTTGCTTGGAAACAGAATCACGTTCTCCCGGCTGGAGCTCGGCGATGGGACTGAGCAGCCACTGTTGCGATTTCCACCTGCATGTGCGCGCCGATCTGTTTTGGATCAGCGCCGGGAGTGATGCGGCCGATCATCGTCGAGCCAATCCTGCTGAGGAAAATCGATAATCGCGCCAGGGCCGTCAATGAGCGGCTCGGCAGTGATCGGAATCCAGAAGGCGGCAGGATCGGTGAGCCGGTCGCCAAAGAACGCGGCTGGCGCGATGCCGACAACAGTGAACGGCTGGCCGTTCAAAGTTACCGAGCCTCCTACAATCGAAGAATCGCCGCTGAATTGCTGTTGCCACGCGCGATAGCTGATCACGGTGACCGGAGGCGCCCCTTTGCGATCATCGTCGGGGGTTATGACCCGGCCGGCGTACGGACCGATGCCAAACATGGCGAAGTAATTGCCAGAAACGAATTCGCTCCGCATCGAACGCGCGGCTTCGCTGGTGCCGGAGCGGCGCACGCCGATGAGATCGTGTCCTGCCTGGGAAAGCGGCAAGTTCGACGAAGCCCGGAGTGTTATCGCGAAACATCTTGTACTTGTCGTACGAGAAGAGCGACCAATTGTCCTGAAGACCGCCATTGACGCAGCAATTTTCCACGTCGCCCACGCGATACAGTTCGCTGGGCTTGGCCACGGGCAGGGAATTCAGCAGCACAGCATGCACCAGTGTGAAGATCGCTGTAGTTGCGCCAATTCCAAGCGCCAGAGTCAAGACAGCAGTCACGGTAAAAACCGGGGCATTCAGGAATTGCCGCAGCGCATAGCGAATGTCTTTCATCGGTTCGACTCCTCCCTCTAGTCCATACGAATAGACAGCGCACTTTGTTCAGTGCTTTCTGGCTAGCAGGGAATCGGAGCTGCCCACCCGCGTGTCAGGGCTTTGTTGAGGGGAAACCGGTGGGTGCCGGTGAAATTGGGGGATGACTCGTGAGTTCGGTCCCGGCGACAATCGCATTCCGAATCTGCCCGAAAAGATCCGTCAGCGTGTTCGGCGTGTGAGGAATCAAAATCGCGTTGGTGTGATCGTTCGCGGCAATTTCCTTCAACGTGTCGAAATACTGTGTCATCAAAACAAGTTGCATTACGTCCTGCGGAGTCGAACCCGGAACTGTTTTGGCAAAGTCCTCCACCGAATCCTTCAGCCCCGCGATAATTGCCTTCCTCTGATTGGCGATGCCTTCTCCCGCAGGCGCTTCGATTCTGCTTCCGCTTCCGCCTGTTTCACCAGAAGCATTTTGTTGGTCTCCGCACGAGAGACCGTTGCTTCCCGTTCTCGTTGCGCCGCGTTGATATCATTCATGGCAGCTTTCACTTTTTGGTCAGGAACGATGTCGGAGATCAGAACTTTGACGATGGAGTAGCCGTATTCCTTCATCGAAGCGTCGAGGTTATCTCTCAAATCGCTCGCGATGTCCGCTTGGTTCAGGAAGGTATCGTCCAATTTCATTTTCGGAACGTGGCCGAGAACGACGTTATAAACCATCGACTCAATCTGCTTCACGGGATCGGATAATTTGTAGAACGCGGCTTCCACGCCTTCGGGTATCACTTTGTACTGGATCGAAACGGGTATTTGCACGAACACGTTGTCCTGCGTTTTCGTCTCCACCTGAAC
>CAVOOU010000016.1:0-33406 GCA_963697645.1 uncultured Acidobacteriota bacterium
CGAGCGCAGGACTCGGAAAAAAAGCAAACAGCAGGCTCGAGACCGGTATCGGGGTTCTTGGGTGATTACTCCTCGCTCGTTCCCGATCCGAAGAATGGCGACCTGCTCCTCTACGAGAAGGACCGGTCGGCCATGAAGAAGTACGACAAGTTCATCATCGATCCGATTACGATTTATTTGCTTCCCGAAGCTCGAGACCGTGGTATCGACCCCGACGACCTGGAACGATTGGCTAAGTACTTTCACGATGCAGTGGTCGATGAACTCACGAAATCCGGCCGCTATCAAGTGGTGACCACTCCAGGGCCCGATGTACTCGAATTGAATGTGGCCATCACGAATGTGGAACCGACCGGAAAAGGGAAGAACGCTGCGGTGACGGGAGCCACAACCGCTGCCTCCGTTGCCACGGCACCAGGCATCGGCTTGGCGGTTCCCAGGCTCAGTGTGGGGAGGGTCAGTATCGAGGGAGAAATGCTTGATTCAACGTCCGGCGAGAGGCAGGTAGCGTTTGTCACTGGTAAAGCAGGCCGAAGGTGGTTTAGCGGTCTCAGCGGGTTCAAGAAGTGGGCAGATATTGAAGCCGCGTTTCGCGCTTGGGCGAAGAATTTTCGCGAGCGCGTAGACGAAGTGCACGGAACGTAGTGGTCGCGACAGTAAGACGTGACCATTTGCCTGGTCTGAATTAGTACCCGATTGGCAGGTAAATCGGAAACGACATTCAACGCAGCTCTGAAGATGCTCCGATCTCGGATAGGTGACTCTTCGCCCTGCTATCGCAACGAAGCGATCGTGACCTGCTTTGCTGAAAGCCATGCTCCCGCAGCCAAACAGAGTGTAATCACGATTGAGAAGGCGATGGGCAAGATAAAGAGGTACTTCCAGCTCACGACCGTGATGGCCGCAAAGCAGAGGGTGAACGCCCATGCAGTGCCGCGCATGAGCGCCAAGCTTGCTGTGGGAAGGCCACCGAGCTGCCATGCCAGAATCGCGGCGAATAGATAAAACACGCCGACGGAGAATCCGGCTGCCTCGAAGAGGTCCCAATAGCTGCGGTTGAAGCCTTGCACGTCGAAGTGAATTGACCGCATCGAGGCGAGGAGTGGATCAACTCCCCATGCAGGGTCCGATTGGCGGAAGCCGAGGGTGTGTCCTGCCGCGAAGAGGAGCAGAAGGACAGCAGCGATTCGATAAAAGATAGATGCTCGCATTTGCGCGCTCCGGAGATGGCGGCAGCGGGTTCCCGATTCTGCCGCGCGGTGCAATGTACCATGAGCCACGGGTTAGACGACACGAGAGGAGTTTCGGCGCGTGGTCGTGTTGTGACGGGCGATGCGAAGCGGTCCCCGGGGGCAAAGGAAGGCCCAGTCAATTCCGGCCGAGGTCGGCCGCAATGGGACCTGAGCTACGGGCTTGCAGCAGTCCATTGTGATGTATGCGACGGAAGAGTTTTGTAACCGTTTACCAGAGGATTGAGTGGGCGATCCTGGTCCAGTACGGCAGGTTGTGTATAGCGGTGTACGTGACGATCGTTTGGCCGACGATGAAGGCGGGCAGTACGTAAAAATAAATCGGGTGCACTCTGCGGTTGACGATCATGTCGCGGACGACACCGAGGAGAATCAGTAGGTCAACGCCAGCATAAAAAACATCGTGGGGTAGCAGGCGCTCCGGAAAGCGGCCGAAAGACGCAGCGGTCAAGGCGCAGGTGGCGATGAACATCAGGCGGCGATGGAACTCCGGTTTTTTCCGCCAGTAAATCGCCAGCGCGAAGGTGCTGGAGAAACAGACCATGTCAAAGAGCGGAATCATCAAGAAAGACTCCGCGTCCGTGGCATGCATTTGAAAGGTGTTGAAGCGCCCCATGGCGACGGTGGTGGAGACGCCGAGCACGAGAACCAGCGCACCCAGCGCGGCTCCGAACCAGCCGATGCGGCGATGCAATCGCACGTTGTGGGTGCGCACCAGCGCGGACTGCAGCAGGAAAAAGAGCAGCCAACCGGAAAAGACCGCCGCGTGAAGATACAAAATTGGGGGCCGCGGAATGGCTGGGTGAATCAGGTTGGCGCCCACGGTAAAGCTAAAGCCGTACACCACCACCGCGGGAATCAGGAGCGACATGAAGAAGTAGAAATATTGATCGAGGAGGCCGCGACGTTTCGTTGTTGCGGCGGTGGCCTGAAGAAACCTCGAATTGGAAGCGGTTACCGTTGATTTCTCGTAGAGCGCGGCGGGACTTGCGCGGCGCGATACTACTACATCTCAGTAGCAAAAACCCACGACGATAAGGGCGTCGTCGTGGCTACCGGGTGACGCGCTATCGTCGCGGTAGAGTAAAGCGCCCCGCCGAATTATTTACAGGGTGCCCTGTATTCCCGAAAAAAAGTCTGGCGCAGCATCATTGCCGATGAAGCAAATGGTGGTGCGTTCCCGCCGCATCACACCCAGCAATCAGCACGATGGCATTTAAACCAACTGAGTGCCGCAATTCGCAACCTTCGGCATGAATTGCGGCCTGGAGGAAATACCGATGCATGCAGCACGGCGATGCCTTAGCGCGTTTGTTTTGACGGCGGCTCTTGCGACGACTGGTTCTGTGGTGACCGCGACGCCAAAACCGCAGGATGTGCAAGTGCGAGTGTATGACCCGGGACACAAGGATTATCACAACTGGGATGAACGCGAGGATCGTGCCTACCGTCATTACCTGGAAGAGCGGCACGAGCAGTACCGGAAGTACGAGAAGATGAAGGAAAAAGAGCAGCGGGACTATTGGAACTGGCGCCACAGCCATCCGGACTAGTGAATTTTCTAGCCGCCAGGATAAACGGATAAATATTCACAGGGCGATAACGTCGCGCCGCTCGTCTGAAGGTTATAATGCCGGGGTCGGACGGGCGGTGCGGCATTTTTTTCCGGAGTTCGACTATTGAAGAACCGCGTGTTGACCTACAGGTTGCGCTGTATTCCAGAAAGACGCTAAGTGCGCCATCATCGTGGCGAGAGGCTAGCTTGGCGCAATCTGCTTGGCGACAAAAATGACAGATCATTCCAATCGGGCGATTACAGCGGCGATAAACGCGAAGACAGCGCTTAGCGCACTGGTTCGCCGGGCGTCACGGGGAATATTGCAAGTAGTGGAAACTCAAAGAAAAAGGGCAGAAAGGTTTATGGCGTCGGCGCCGCGGCCAGTCAAACCATTCAAACTAGAAAGCCTGCGCTCGTATATTCGCAGAAGTACAATGTCTCGCCGCCGGTCTGAAGCGCAGAATTGGTGGGCTGATGGACGGCGCGAGCTTCCCGCTCGACGATCAGAAGAAATCTCAGCCGAGCCGAGCATGAAACGACCTGCCGGAGTGACAATCATCGCGATCGCGACGTTGGCTGGGGCTGCGATTCTGGCGCTGGGATCTTTTGCGTTCTTTTTTGTGGCGGTGATGGCAATCAGCGGAGGAGACGGAGGCGATCCGGTTTCCGCGTCGATTGCGGGGATGGGAGTGGCTGGAGGATTTTCGCTTCTGGTGCTGGCGGGAGTGGCGGGTTGTCTTGCGCTGGGAGTGCTGCAATTGTGCGAATGGGCGCGGATTCTGGCGATTAGCTGTATCGGGATTGGAATTTTGTGCACGATCATCAGCATTCTTACTTTTATCGGATACCCCGTAGTTCCGCTTGGCCCGATGATTTTTGTTCACGCGCTTGTGATTGGCGCGGCGGGCTGGTCGATTGCATATCTCGCAAAGCCCGATGTGAAGCAGGCGTTTTCAAGCGGGCTGACCCTCCATCGTTCAAATTAAGAGATCAAGGTTCCTGACATCCATCTGAAAGGGCGTAGTCCTTGCCTCGCACCCTTGGCCGGGAACCGTCCCGGCGAGCTGGGTTCTGAAAGCGGTGGCAAGCCATCCCTTCGACTCCACTCAGGGCGAGCCCTTCGACTCCGCTCAGGACAAGCCCTTCGGCTCCGCTCAGGACAAGCCGCACTCCAAAAGGACGAGTTGCGTCGAGCGACCCGGCTCATAGGATGCCCACGGCACGAGCAGCGAGCAAAGTGACAATCATCAGGGAGATGACCGACTGCAGCATCATGGTCACTTTAGCCCAGCGAGAGAGAACGGCGGTATCGGTGGGAGAAAACGCCGTGCTGGTGTTGAAGGAGAGAAAAAGATAATCGAGGAATTGCGGCGACCATATTTCTTCGGGCTCGTCGCGCATGATCATTTGCGGGAAAAGAAACGAGCTGTCGAAATCGCCGCGCGCTTTGTCGCGGCCGAGGGGGCCGCCCGCATCGAGCTTCCAGTACCAGAGGGCGAAGATGAAGACGTTGGTGATCCACAGCGCGACGGCGGAGCGCAGAAGAGTTTGGGGCGGATCGAGATGCTTCGGAATTCCCGAGACCAGCAAAGCCAGGGAAGCGATCATGGCGAGAGTGATCACGCCGGTGGCTGTGAAGGTGAGAATGCGCGAGACGTTATAGTGTCCTCGATGGTAGGACAAGATCATGGGGATCAGCAGGATAACGACGATGCCAAATAAGCCCCAGCGTGGACCGACGGAGAGGCGGTCGGGCAAAGATTGATGAACGAGTGCGGTGGCGAAGATTGCCACGAAGGCGGGCCAGCGAGGCTCGCGGAAAACTTTTACGGGAGCGGCCATTGAGCGAGTGTTCGTTGGGCTGAGTGAACGGAGACTGCTTCACGGACACCAAGCCGATCGCTCGTATCCTATCAGTTTTGGGGATTTCGGGATAACAGGCGAGTTTGCGCAAGCAGGATCGCGGCGCTTTTAGAGGCTATTCATAGCGTAGCGCGATGATGGGATCGACGCGGGTGGCCCGGCGAGCGGGAATGTAACAGGCGAGCAGCGCGACGGACGCTAGCACGGCCGTAACGAGCACAAATGTCGCCGGATCGGCGGGCTGTACATCGAAGAGCAGGCTGGCGAGCAGCCTCGTCAACATGAGCGAAGCGGCAAGGCCCGCGCCTAATCCGACGAGTGTGATGGTTGCGCCAGCCGCGAGAGTGTGACGCCAGATGTCGCGAGGCATAGCACCAAGCGCCATGCGAACGCCGATCTCGTGAGTGCGTTCAGTAACGGTGGCAGACATCACGCCGTAAATTCCGATCACGGCCAGAAGCAACGCCACGGCCGAAAAAATTCCGAGCAGTAGTGTGTTGAAACGTGCCTGGGCAATGGAATCCGACATCCATTGGTCCATCGTCCGCACTTCAGAGATCGGCAGGTCGGGATCGAGCGACTGCACAATCGCGCGAATAGAGCTGGTGAGGGGTACCGGGTCCGCTTTGCTGCGAACGACGAGCGTCATCGAATTGTAGACGAGTTCGGGATGAGGCCAGTAAATCGTGGGACGCGGAGTTGAATCGAGACCGTGGTGCTTCACGTCGCCCACGACTCCGACGATTTCGCTGGGTACGTTTTGGTCTTTCATATCTATCGTGATTTTTTTTCCCAGCGGGTTCTGATTCGAAAAATACTTTTGGACCAGCGCTGCGCTGACAATCACAACATGAGACTCTCGAGCGGCCTCCTGGCGAGTGAATAAACGACCTTGCTGAAGAGGAATCCGCATCGTTCGAAAGTAATCCGGGTCGATCACGCGGACATCAGTGCTGAGTTCAGTTCCGGGCGAAGCGGGACGCCCTTCAATCGTGAAACTTGTTCCAGAGCCGATCCCTGTAAATGGCAACGAACTGCTGGCGCTAGCCGATTCAACACCGGGCAACGCTTTGATTCGCCGGAGCAGGTCCGCGAAGAATGCGATGACTTCGGGATCTTTGCTATAGCGGGTGGAAGGAAGGTCAACTTTGAGCGTTAGAAGATTGTGTGGATCGATTCCCGGGCCTACGTTCAACAGGCGAAGAAAACTTTTGACCAAAAGGCCTGATCCGGTGAGGAGCACCAGGGCAAGGCCGATTTCGCCGATGACGAAGAAATTTCGCGCCCTCTTTCCGCGAACCGACACGCCGAAGTTGCGCTCTCCTTCCTTCAGCGAGTCACCCGGGCTCGTGCGCGTCACCAACAGCGCAGGAAGTAGGCCGAAGAGAAGACCCGTTAGAATCGTAAGAGCAGTGAGGAACGCGAGAACGCGAAAATCTAATTTCAAGGCGTGTGCGTCAATGAGTCCCTTCGGGCTTAAGGCCAGGAGCAAATCGGTTCCCCAGAAAGCGAGGAGCGCGCCCGCAAGGCCGCCTGCAACAGCGAGGATCATCGTTTCGGTAAGCAGTTGACGCGCGATGCGGGCACGGCTTGCGCCCATCGTGAATCGAATGGCCAACTCGCGTCTCCGCCGCGCCGCACGCCCGAGGAGGAGATTGGCAACGTTCGCACAGGCGATCAAGAGCACAAATCCCACCGCCCCGAGCAGAACCAGTAACGCCGGCCGAATCGAACCGAAGAATTGATCGCGAAGCCCGACTAGCTGGATGCCCCAGCCGCTGTCGATTTCCGGAAATTGCTTTGCCAGATCTAATGAGATGGAGTCCATTTGCGACTGCGCCTGCGCGAGAGAAACGCCCTGTTTGAGTCTTGCAACAACCATCAGGTAGCGTCCGATGGGAGTGCGGTCCTCCGGTTTGAACGCAATAGGCGACCAGAACTGAGCGTGTTCGCCGATGAACGAGCCTCTCTGGATCAAGAGCTGGAAGCCGGACGGCATCACGCCGACAACAACGGTGCTCTTTCCTCCCAGCATGATTTTCTTGCCTACGATATCTGGAGCGCTGCCGAAGCGCCGTTGCCAGAGTCCGTGGCTTAGCAGCGCGACGTCGTCGTTCCCGGGATGACCTTCTTCCGCGACAAAGGTGCGGCCGAGCTGGGCATTGATGCCAAGAAGCGAGAAGAGATTGGGCGTCACCGCTTGTCCTGGAATCTGCTCAGGCTCGCCGGTTCCCGTGAGGTCGGCGCGAATATCGACGAACGCGGCCATCTGGTCGAAAACTGTATTGGCATCCTGCCAGTGAAGGAAATTGCCCGGAGAAACGGAATTGTGGGAAAAACCGCGCGAGGGATGATGCTCCCACACCATCACGATGCGGTCAGGCTGGCTATAGGGGAGACGAGCGAGGAGCGTCGCGTTGATGACGCTGAAAATCGCGGTGTTTGCGCCGATGCCGAGAGCGAGGGTGAGCACCGCGATGATTGTGAAGCCCGGCGATTTTGCGAGCATTCGCACGCCGTACTTCAAGTCCTGAACCAGCGTTTGCATCAGCGGATCCTTTCCGCGTATTCGCTCGGCTTACCGGTCGTCAGTTTGATGAGGCGGCAAGTAAACACACATCGCCGGGAAATTCATATGCCGTCGCAGTTTGATTGCCAGTCGGACCCTAGCCAGTAAGTGTAGCTAGGACAGGATGTTGCGGAGAAGGTAGCCGTGCAACTCGTGCGGTTGATGCTCGAACGTGGGAGCGGGGATTTCAAAAGCGGACACTTGTCCCCGACGCGTTATTTTGTCTTTTCGAGTTCCTCGATGATGGCGGGGACGATTTCGAAGAGGTCGCCGACGATTCCGTAGTCGGCTACCTCGAAGATGGGGGCGTTCTGGTCCTTGTTGATGGCGGCGATTGTGCGCGAGCCTTTCATGCCTACGACGTGCTGGATGGCGCCGCTGATTCCCAGCGCGAAGTAGAGCTTGGGCGCGACGGTCTGGCCGGAGCTGCCGATCTGGCGCTCCATGGGGAGCCAGCCTTCGTCGCAGATGGGGCGCGAGGCGCAGATTTCGCCGCCCAGAAGCTTGGCGAGTTTTTCGGCCATGGGAATATTTTCGGGGGCTTTGATGCCGCGGCCGATGGAGACGAGGATCGGTGCTTGCGTCAGGTCAACGGCTTGTTTGGCTTCGCGGAATAATTCGAGCGGCTTGGTGCGGATTTGCTCGGGTTTCAGGTCGACGGTGACAGATTTCACCGGCGCTTTTCCGCTGGCGTGTTTCGTGACGAGGTCGGCGCGAAATGCGCTGGCTTGGAACGATGCGATCCACGGCGGATCGCCTGCGAAGACGACGTCTGCTGCGGTGCGGCCTTGAAACATTTGGCGCACGAAGATGAGTTTGCCGTTCTCGTAACGGTAGCCGATGCAATCGCCGATCATGCCTTTGCCCATCGAAGCGGCCAGCTTGGGAGCGAAATCGCGAACCTGGTATGTGTGCGGGAGCAGGACGAGGTCGGGCTTCGTGCTTTCGATTACCTGACGCAGCGCGAGCGAGAATCCGTCCGGCGTGTATTTTTCGAGCAGATCGTGTTCGACGAGCAGGACTTCGTCGAGTTGCGAGGCGGCGAGTTCGTCGGCGAGGGGTGCCACTCCTTTGCCGATGACCAGGCCCGTGAGAGAGCCCTTCGTGTGCTGGACAATTTGCTGCGCGGCGGCCAGCGTCTCGAAGCTGACTTTGTTGAATTTGCCTTCGCGCTGTTCGGTGATGAGAAGAATTTTCATTTAGAGCACCCGCGCTTCGTGCTTCAGTTTTTCGATGAGCTTCGCCGCGATTTCCTTCGGCTGCCCTGTGATGAATTCGGTTTGCTTCGCTTTGTGCGGGACGTAGATGCGCTCCACGTGTTGCGTGGGCGCATCGGGCACGCCGAGCGATGCGCGCTGGACTGTGGCGATTTCCTTTTTCTTGGCTGCCATGATGCCTTTGAGCGTGGCATAGCGCGGCTTGTTGATGCCCGATTGAATTGAGAGCACGGCGGGAAGCGGCAGCTCGACCCATTGGAACCAGCCTGCTTCGAGTTCGCGTTTTAGTTTCATTCGCGAGTCGGTTACTTCGATTGCCATGATGATGGTGGCATGCGGGCGTCCCAGCAATTCGGCGAGGAGGACACCGGTTTGCCCGAAGCCCTGGTCGTCACTTTGGAGGCCGGTGAGGATGAGGTCGAAATTTTCCGCTTTGAGCGCGGCGGCCATGGAACGGGCTGAGCCGAGCGGGTCGAGCTTGTAGAATTGATCGTCGGACACGTGAATGCCGCGATCGGCGCCTTTCGCGAGCGCTTCTTTGATTGTTTGCTTGGCGCGTTCGGGGCCCATCGAAATCGCGACCACTTCGCCGCCGTGTTTTTCTTTCAGGCGCAGCGCTTCTTCGAGCGCGTAGCTATCGGGCTCGTTCGTTTCGAATCCGATGTCGGATTCGCGAATCCACGCGCCGCCTTCGACGATGGCGAGGGGGGCATCTTTGGCGGGAACTTGTTTGACGCAGACTCCGATTTTCAAGAATTCCTCCGAATTGATTTCTCTCGCGGCAACTGCCTTCCACCCACCGTGGCACAGGCTAAAAAGCTACAATCTTGGCAAATGGCACAATCACGCCAAGTTCATTTGCCGGGCACGGCATGCCGTGCCCCTACTGCCGTTGGTCGCGCGCGACTGCTGCTAGTCACCGCACGAATCGCGCTACTTTCCATCCCAGCGCTTGAAGATTAGCGATGCGTTTGTGCCGCCGAAGCCAAATGAATTCGAGAGCGCATATTCGACGGCCGCTTTGCGCGCTTGATTGGGAACGTAGTCCAGATCGCACTCCGGATCGGGATTCTCGTAGTTCACTGTGGGCGGCAGAATCTGATCGCGCAGCGCGAGCACGCTGATGCCGGCTTCGAGGCCGCCGGCGCCGCCGAGCAGATGCCCGTCATCGATTTCGTCGAGCTGATAGGAACTTTTTTTGCGCGCTCACCGAAGACGCGCTTCAACGCAGTGGTTTCAATCGCGTCACCGATTGGCGTCGAAGTGCCGTGCGCGTTCACGTAGCTCACATCGTCCGCCGAAATTTTCGCATCCTTCAGCGCGGCCATCGTGACGCGATAGCCACCATCGCCGCCTTCAGCCGGCTGCGTGATGTGATATGCGTCGCCCGACATTCCGTAGCCGACGATTTCCGCGAAGATCGGCGCTCCGCGCTTTTGCGCGAATTCGAGCGATTCGAGAATCAGCACGCCCGCGCCTTCGCCCACGATGAAGCCGTCGCGCTGCGCGTCGAATGGACGGCTGGCGCGCTCGGGTTCGTCGTTGCGCGTGGAAAGCGCACGCATGGCAGCAAAGCCGCCCACGCCCATCGGAGTTATCGCGGCTTCCGAACCACCTGCAATCATCACTTCGGCGGCGCAGCGCTGAATAATCTTGTACGCGTCGCCAATCGAATGCGCCGAAGCCGAGCATGCAGTGGCCGTCGCGCTATTCGGGCCTTTCGCGCCGTAGCGAATCGAGACGTGCCCGGACGCGAGATTGACGATCGAAGCAGGAATGAAAAAGGGAGAAATCTTACCGGGTCCGCCCTGGAGGTATTTCGAATGCTCGCGTTCGATCACGTCGAATCCGCCGATACCGGAGGCGATATAGACGCCGGCGGCATCCGCCGATTCCGGCTTCAATTCGAGACGAGCCATCTGCATCGCAAATTCCGAAGCGGCCAGAGCCAGTTGAATGAACCGGCCCATCTTTTTCAGTTCTTTTTTCTCTACCCAGATGAGCGGATCGAAATTGCGGACTTCACCGGCGATGCGGCAGTCAAAAGCAGTTGCGTCAAAATGGGTAATTGGGCCGATACCGCTTTTGCCGGCCAGCAGGTTGCGCCAGACCTCATCGGTCCCAATGCCGCACCCGCAGACCAGCCCTACGCCCGTCACGACAACTCGGCGGTTCAAACCTGCATTCTCCTGTTCGGAATGGGACGGCCGGGCGGACTACTTACTAGCCTTGGCGTGCTTCTCGATGTAGTCAACGGCGTCTTTCACCGTGGCGATTTTCTCGGCGTCTTCGTCCGGGATCTCGATGCCGAAAGATTCCTCGAAAGCCATGACCAGCTCGACTGTGTCGAGCGAATCGGCGCCCAGGTCGTCCACAAACGAGGCCGTCGGAGTGACTTCGCCTTCGTCCACACCGAGCTGCTCGACAATAATCTGCTTCACGCGTTCTTCGACGCTGGCCATTCTGATTTTTCCTCCGGTATCGGTAGTAGTCTAGCCCTTGAGCCGCCACGACGGCCGGGGCAGCGCCCAAAATGTACCGCCCATTCTATGCGCGGCCCAATGCTGGGGTCAACCTTTGTGCCGCACTGCGACTAATCTTATTTTCCACCCGCTTACGCGTAACTTCAAAGTACACGCTGACGCTTGCCTTAGCCCATGTGCAAGCCGCCGTTTACTTCCAGCACTTGTCCGGTTATGTAGCCCGCTTCGTCGCTTGCGAGGAAGACGATCGCGGCGGCGATATCCTTATCCGAACCAAAGCGTCCGAGCGGGATCATCGCTTTCATTTTGTCTTTGATCTCTTGCGAGAGTACGTCGGTCATCGGCGTCGCGATAAATCCGGGCGCCACGGCGTTCACGGTGATGTTGCGCGAAGCTACTTCCACGGCAATCGCGCGCGTGAGGCCAATCAGGCCCGCTTTCGATGCGACGTAATTCGCCTGGCCGGCATTGCCCGTCTGGGCGACCACTGACGACAGATTGATGATGCGGCCCGAACGCTGCTTGAGCATCGCGCCCAAGCGCTTGCTGAATGCATAGGTGCGCGCCGGTTAGATTTGTGCGCAATACTGCGTCCCAATCCTCGAGTTTCATGCGCAGGGCGAGCGTGTCGCGCGTGATGGCCGCGTTGTTGACGAGAATATCGAGCCGGCCGAATTTCGCAAGCACCTGCTGAAAACCCGTCTTCACTTGTGCGGCATCGGCGACGTCCATCGGGACGGCCAGCGCCTCGCCGCCGTGCCTTCGATTTCGGCTACGAGCGATGCCAGCTTGTCGGCATTTCTTGCGGCAACGGCCACTTTCGCACCCGCCTCTGCCAGCGCCAGCGCGGTGGCGCGGCCGATGCCTTGCGACGCACCGGTAACGAGGGCAACTTTATCTTTGAGGGAAAACATCATGGCATTTATCCTTCCGCCGCTTCCGCGCGAGCTTGCGCGATTTTTTCGATCGCGGCTTCGAGGCTGGCTGAATCCTCGACGTTGAAAGCTCGAATGGAGCGATCGATCTGCCGCAAGAGGCCGCTGAGGACTTTCCCCGGCCCGACCTCGACGAAAACCGTGACGCCCGCTTCGATCATTTCGTGGATCGAATCGAGCCAGCGAACGGGCTGCGTCACCTGGCGAATCAGCGCATCGCGCGCTTCATCACCCGTTGTGACCGCCTCGGCGTCCACATTGGTGACCACCGGGAATTTTAAGGCGTGAAAACTCGCGGCGCGCAGGTCCGCTTCGAGGCGCTGCTGCGCGGGAGCCATCATCGCGCAATGAAACGGTGCGGAAACGGGAAGCATCACCGCACGCTTTGCTCCGCTCTGCGACGCAATTTCAACGGCGCGCTTTACGGCTGTCGCGGCGCCCGAAATTACGGTCTGTTCGGGCGAATTCAAATTCGCGGGCGAGACGACCTCGTGATCAGCCGCCTTCTTGCAGACTTCCGCCACTTCCGACGGCGGCAGGCCGAGGATCGCAGCCATCGCGCCTTCACCGGCCGGCACGGCTTCCTGCATGTAACGCCCGCGCCCGCGCACGATTTTCACTGCGGCCGCAAAATCGAGTCCGCCGGCAGCGACCACCGCAGAATACTCGCCAAGGCTATGCCCCGCTGCGAAATCGGGCGTGATGCCGCGCTTCTCAAGCGCGCGATATGCCGCAATCGAGACGGTCAGAATGGCGGGCTGCGTGTTTTCCGTCTGCTTCAGCGCTTCTTCGGTGCCTTCGCAGCAGAGCTTGAAGAGCGAAAAGCCGAGCGCGGCATCCGCCTCGTCGAAGACGGCGCGCGATTCCGGATATTTTTCGGCGAGGTCGCGTCCCATGCCGGGATATTGCGACGCCTGTCCGGGAAATAAAAATGCAAGTTTGCCCATGTCGTGCGGTGTCCGCAGTGCTCAGCCGCGCGCGGCGCTGGCGGCAGTAACTACAGCGGAAAGCTCCTGATCGATTTTCTCGTTGACGCGATTGCGGTACAACTCTGCAGCGACGCGTATCGCATTCTTGATGGCGACGGGATTTGAACGCCCGTGGCCAATCACGGTAATCCCTCGAACGCCGAGCAGCGGCGCGCCGCCCACTTCCGAGTAGTTCGTGCGGCTGCGGAAGTCGTCGAAGGCCTCTTTTGAAAGCGCATAACCGATTTGCGATTTCAGGCTGCTCTTAATCGCCTTCTTCAGCGTGCCGCCGATGTACTCGACCAAACCCTCGCTGATTTTCAGCGCGATATTGCCGATGAAGCCGTCGCAGACGATCACGTCCACATCGCCGCGAAACACGTCGCGTCCCTCGACGTTTCCCGTGAAATTCAGCGGCGAGTGCTTCAGAATATTGAACGTCTCACGCGTCACTTCATTGCCCTTCATCTCTTCTTCGCCGATCGACAGCAACGCGACGCGAGGACGCTTGGTGCCAAAGATCGTGCGATGGTAAATCTCGCCCATTACGGCGAACTGCGCGATCTGCTCCGCTTTCGAATCCACGTTCGCGCCCACGTCCAGAATCACGCAAAACTTTTCCTTCATATTCGGAAACGCACCGGCCAGCGCCGGACGGTCCACCGAAGGCAGCGTTCCCAGCACGAATCGCGCAACGGTCATCACCGCACCCGTGTTGCCGGTGCTGACCAGGGCATCCGCTTTGCCGTCGCGCACCAGCCTTGCGGCCACGTGCAGCGAGCTGTCTTTCTTCCGGCGGAAGGCATGAGCGGGAGAATCGCTCATCGTCACCACTTCCGTGGCGTTGACGATCTCGATCGGCAGCCCGCGATGCCGGTGACGGCCGAGTTCCTGCTTCAAAGTGGACTCAATGCCTACCAGAAAAATCCGCGCTCCCAATTCGCGCGCCGCCAGCACTGCGCCTTCCACTTCCGCGCGAGGCGCGTGGTCTCCTCCCATTGCATCCAGAGCGATGGTAGTCATTAAATGAGCCAGCTTGGAAATACAGGCGAGGGAAACTTAGGCTGTCTTGCCTTCAGTGTCAATCACTTCACGGCCCTTGTAATAACCGCAAGCGCGGCACAACTGATGAGGCAGCTTCTTTTCGTGGCAGTTCGGACACTCCGTGAGCGGCAATTTGTGCAGATGATCGTGCGCGCGCCGGTTGCTCGTGCGCCGCTTCGAGTGACGTCGTTTCGGATTCGGCATTACAGCTCCTCATGGCAGGCCGCGCCAAAGGCGGCCAAAATGGAAAGGGATAGTGTAGCGTTTTATTGCTTTTTGAACCAGTCCTGCTTCAGGCGGGCGAGGGGCGCGAGCCTGGGATCAGACCCGTGCTTTTCGCAGCGGCATTCTTCGTTGTTGAGGTTCGCACCACAATGCGGGCAAAGGCCGCGGCAATCGCTGCGGCAGATGATCTTCATAGGAATCGCAAGATTAACTTGTTCAGCCAGCACGTCGGCGAGAAAAAGTCCATCGCCTTCGAAGAACGCGATTTCCGTATCGTCGAGGTTCAGGTGAAATTCATCGTCGGCTGCTATTGAGGTCATCGGCCGGTAGTACAGATCGAAGTCGCGGCTGATTTCTTCCACCACCGTGTCCAGGCACCGGGCGCACACTAACTCCACGCGGGTGTGCAAGTTACCGTAGGCGCGAATCTGCCCTTCCACCAACTCGGCCGTCGCGCGCACCTCCAGCGGCTCCACCTGGCGGAACTCCCCGGAGTGAAAATCAAGCGTACCCGGCGAATAGCTCTTGCGGATTCGGGTCTTACGGAGGGCGAGTTCGTTAACGTCCAAAAACATCGTTTTCCCCGCAAAATTACAGCGAAATTCCATTATAAGTCTGGCGAGCACGATGTCAAGGAAGCCACCTGTGGAAGATTCCATGCATGACGCTTAACGGGCAATGACACACTTGTTCTGGTTTTACGGGGCAGGCGCCGCGGAACTAACCGGCGTGCCGAGCAGTTCGTGGCATTGACGCAGCAGGAAGTGGTCGGTCATGCCGGCAACGTAGTCGCAGACCACAACATGCGGCGGTTCTTCTTTTGCAAGGTGCGCGTAGTGTTCCGGCATGCGCTCGGGATGTTCCAAGAAGAACCGGAACAGCTCGATCGAGTGCCGCAATGGAGCGGGTGCGGTCTTCTGCGATTGCCGGGTGAGAGTAGAGGCGTGAGAAGAGAAAACGCTTCAGGCGTGCATTCTGCTCGGCCATTTGCGGCGAGAACGATGCGAGGCGTTTCGGCTGTCGGCGAATGTCGTCCTCGGATTTCGCGCCACTCGCTTTCAGTTGCGCGCGCGTGTGCTCGATAAGATCCGTCGCAAGCCGGTCGAGTACGCGTTTTAGAGCTTCATTGAATTTTAGCTTCTGCAGTCCGTTTGGGTGCGTGCGGTCCACCTCGCGATAGGCCGCTTCGAAGACCGGTACTTCCTCGCGTAGTTGCTCGAGATCGAGCAGGTGCGCTTCGAAACCGTCGTCGAGATCGGCGGTGTTGTAAGCGATCTCGTCAACGAGATCGATGAGCTGCGCTTCGAGAGGAGGCCGCTCGTCGAGCAGATATTCGGCCAGTTCCGGGAATTCTGCTGCGGAATAATCTCGCGAGTGCTTGATGATGCCTTCGCGCACTTCAAAAGTGAGATTCAGGCCGGGATGATCGAGGTAACGCTGTTCGAATTGCTCGACGATGCGCAGCGCGTGCAGATTGTGGTTGAACCGGCCACCGTGTTCGCGCATTCGTTTGTCGAGCTGCTTTTCGCCCGCATGGCCGAACGGCGGATGTCCGATATCGTGGACCAGCGCCAGCGCCTCCGTCAGGTCCGTATTGAGTCCCAGCGCACCAGCTACAGTGCGAGCGATCTGCGTGACTTCCAAAGTGTGCGTGAGGCGATTGCGAAAATGATCGGAGAAGCGCGTGGTGAAGACCTGCGTCTTCGCCTCCAGCCGGCGGAAAGCGCGGGAATGGACTACGCGGTCCCGATCGCGCGCGTAGTCATTGCGATAGGAATGCGCGGTTTCCGGGTAGCGCCGGCCTCGCGAACGGCGCACGTCCATCGCGTAAGAAGCGAGTTGCATTACTGTCAGTTTAGCGTGTCGGCTTGCCTTCGGAAAGAAGGCGCGGGTTTAACAGCGACGATGCTTATGATTTGCCCGGCAGCAGCGCCAGTTCCTGGTCCGCTTCATTCGCGATGGGAGTATCGGGATACTCAGACTTGATCTGCGCGTAAAGCTTCGCAGCTTCGGCCGGATTCTTCTGGCTGTAGTGGCCGGCAAGCGCCAGCATCACCACCGGCTTCGGCACCAGCACACCGGGCTTGGCGATCAACTGCTGATAAAGACTGACGGCTTCGTCGCCCTGACCATTGCGATCCGCCAATTGCGCGAGCTCGAATTTTGCCATTGCTGCGAAATCAGAATCTGTGTCCGCGAGCCCTTTGAGCAATTTCTTCGCATCGTCATTCTTACCCAGTTTTTCGAGGCTGAGCGCGGCGTAGTAAGCCGAGAGCTGGCCCGGCCGCGTATGCGCGTACTTCGTCGCTACGTCCTGGAACTTCTTGGCTGCGTCGGTGTATTTGTTTTTCTCGTCAACGTAACTCACTTCGTTTGGCTCGGACGGCTCGCCCGGTGCGCGCACGCGCGCCTGGAACACCTTCATCGCGTCATTGTAGGCCGCTGCTGCTTTTATCGTTTGCCGCTCGGTATAGGACCGCCAGCCAAAAACGCCCAGCGCAATCACCGCCGCCGCTATCACGATGTACAGCGTAAGAGCCTGATGAGAGAGCACCGCTTCGGCGCCCTGCGCCAGCGTGTCTCTCAGTTCGTCCTTCTTCAGTTCTTTCCGCGAAATATGCGCCAAAGCCGCTCCCTGTAAGTAGATTCTGGAAGAAGAATGGTACCACAAAGACGCTCGCGAACTACTCGCAGCCCGCGTTTTGAGCGGCGGTGGATTTGAACCTAGCGGAAGCTACGCAGCGCAGTGTCTTCGTCTGACTGCACGTCAAAAACAGTGAAAAGCCGGGTGATCTGCAGAAGGTCGTGCACGCGCTTCGTCAAATGAAGAAGTTTCAGCTCGCCACTCGCATTACGAACCGTGGTATAGCCGCTGACGAGCTCGCCGATTCCCGAGCTGTCGATGTAGTCCACGTCGTAGAGGTTCAGAACGATTTTACGGTGCCCTTTGTCGATCAAATCCTTGATCGTGTGGCGAAGCGTGGAGCTGCCCTCGCCCAGAGTGATCTTTCCGCTGAAGTCTATGATTGCGACGTCATTAATCTCACGGCAAGTGCCTTGTAGGGCCACGGTAGAACCTCGTTGCTTTAATTCTACTCCGGTTGTCAGCTTCCGTTGCCGGAAACCGGTTCGGGGAGTTTCTTCACCATCACCAGCTCGGCACCGCCTCCGGGGGCGGTGTGCACGTTGAATTCGTCCATGAATGCGCGCATCAGAAACAAGCCGCGCCCCGAGGTGCGCAGCAGGTTCTCTTCAGCCAGCGGATCGGGCACTTCGGTAAGCTCGAATCCTTTGCCCTGATCGAGAACGCGGACAATCATCTTGTCCGGCTCGAGCTCCACGGTCATGAAAATCTTTCTTGTCGCGAATCTGCTGATTTCCGTAGTTATACGCGTTGATGACGCCCTCGCGGACCGCCATTCCCATTTTGTGAATGTCTTCTTCGCTGAAACCTGCGGCTTCCGCGATGCGCATCACAATCACTTCGGCGAGATCCACGCTCTCGAGCAGCGTCTCCAGCGTGATCTCGATTCGTTGGGTTTTAGCCGCCATCCGAGGTCGAGGGACACCTTAAAAGAGCAGTATGCGTAACATACCGCGCGCGCACAAGTCAATCCATCGCCCTGGGATTAACTACGTACGGCCACGCTTAGCAAGGCCGTGCTTCTACTAAGACGGCTGATGAACTTCATGAGTTACAAGCGTTCGAAAGCCTGCGATAAGATCTTTCATGCCCAGTAGGTGCGATCCAGAGTGCGATACTGAATCGCTTCGCTCAAATGTTTGGGCTGAATACATTCAACGCCCTCGAGATCCGCAATGGTGCGCGATACTTTCAGGATACGGTCGTGCGCCCGCGCTGACAAGCCGAGCCGCTGGATGGCCGTTTCGAGCAGCTTTTCGCCGTCTGCGGAAATCGCGCAATGTTTCCTGAGCAAGCGCGAAGGCATCTGCGAGTTCGCGTACAATCCTTTTTCGACACGGTAGCGATCAAGCTGCAATTCTCGCGCGCGCAACACTCGCTCTCGCACCGCTCCGGAGCATTCTACTTCCGCATTCCCGCGCAGTTCCTTGTATTTCACGGCGGGCACTTCGATGTGAATATCGATGCGATCGAGCAGCGGCCCGGAAATTTTCGACACGTAGCGCTGAATCTGCACTGGCGAGCAATGGCACTCGCGCGTCGGGTCACCAAAAAAACCGCAGGGACAAGGATTCATTGCCGCTGCCAGCATAAACCGTGACGGAAAGCTCACGGAAAGTGCCGCGCGCGCAATCGTCACGCACCCGTCTTCGAGCGGCTGCCGCATCACCTCCAGGACGTTGCGCTGGAATTCCGGCAACTCGTCGAGAAACAGCACGCCGTTATGTCCCAGCGACACCTCGCCCGGCCGCGGAATCGCGCCACCGCCGATTAAGCCTGCATCGCTGATCGTGTGATGCGGCGAACGAAACGGCCGCGTCCCGATCAGTCCGCGCTTGTCTTCGAGAGTTCCCGCCACGCTGTGAATTCGCGTGGTTTCTATCGCTTCTTCGAGCGACATCGGCGGCAATACGGTGGGAATCCGTTTCGCAAGCATCGTCTTGCCCGCGCCGGGCGGGCCGATCAGCAGAATGTTGTGGCTGCCGGCGCACGCCACTTCGAGCGCGCGTTTGGCCGCAATCTGTCCGCGGACGTCGCGCAGGTCCACCCCATATTGGCTGGCTTCCGCGAGCATCTGCTTCGTATCCACTTCGATCGGACGAAACGATTCCGGCGAGTTCATCAAATCGACTGCTTGCGGAAGCGACTTCACCGCGAACACTTTCACTCCTTCCACCACGGCTGCCTCGCGCGCATTCGCTTCTGGCACCACCACGTTCTGAATCCCCCGTTCGCGCGCTGCCAGCGCCGCCGAAAGCGCGCCGCGAACGGAACGTACGCTGCCGTCGAGAGACAGCTCTCCCAGAAAAACGTACGAATCGAGGATTTTGCCGAAGAAAGTCCCCTGGCAGCCGAGGATTCCAAGCGCCATTGGCAGGTCGAACGCGGAACCTTCCTTGCGAATATCCGCCGGGGCGAGATTTACGGTAACAATTTGAGTGAAGGGAAAATCGAAACCGCAGTTGCGCACGGCGGACTTGATCCGCTCGCGGCTTTCTTTGACGGCAATGTCCGGCAAGCCGACGACGCTGAAATAGCCCTGAAAGCTCGGACCGATATCCACCTCGACTTCGACGAGGTATGCGTCGATGCCGAATACCGCTGCGCTGAATGTTTTGAAGAGCATCCCAAGTGGCTGGAAGGGGTCCAATCCACTGGTACGCCCGTGCGCCGCTAGCGTAACTGAAATTAGACCGTAACACTAGCGATACTCGACTGCTCTCGCTAAGCGCGCTTTTGACTGTGCTATGCTTTCGGCGGCGAGTTTCTCGGAGGCTGGGACTTTGAATATAATGTCGATCTGCGGCGGCTTTTTGCTGCTCTTCGCAATTCCTTCGCCTGTGCCAGCCAATCCTTTTCAATCGCAGGTCGCCGCGCACAATCAGGCGGTCGAACTCAATAATCGCGGCCTCGAACTCTACAAAGCGGGCAAAATCGACGAAGCCATCAAGCAGTTCCGCCAGGCGCTGGCCATCGATCCGAACTTCCCGGAAGCCGACAGCAATCTTGGCCTCGCTCTCGACGCCCAGGGGAAAGACGACGAAGCCATCGCCGACTTCAACAAGGCCCTCGCCCTAAAGCCCACCGACGCGATCACTGAAAGCAATCTGGGCCTCGCGCTTTTTCACAAAGGCAAGCTGGACGAATCGCTCGCCGCCTATCGGAAAGCGCTCGAGTTCCAGCCCAACTTTCCGCAGGCCCACAATGGAATGGGAGTTGTCCTGTTCACCCAAGGCCACGCCGACGACGCCATCGAGGCTTATCGCAAAGCCATCGACCTGGCTCCGAACTATGTTGACGCGATGAACAATCTTGCTGCTGCTCTCGCTTCGAAAAAAGATTGGGACGGCGCGATCAAAACTTACGAGCAGGCTCTTGTTCTCGAACCGAAAGCCTCCGATGTCCGAGCCAACTACGCTTCAGCCCTCCAGAATGCCGGCCGCACCGATGACGCTATCGCCGCATACCGCCAGGTGGTCGCCGATAATCCCAAGGACGCGCATGCATGGTTCGAACTCGGCCACCTGCTGCACAGCCAAAATAAATTCGACGAAGCCATTACCAGCCTGCAGAAGAGCCTCGAGCTGAAGCCTGACCAGGCCGAAGCGGAATTCAATCTCGCCAGCTCTTACCAGGAACAGCAAAAGTTCCCCGAAGCAATTGCTGCGTACGAAAAAGGCCTCACGCTGAATCCCAAGGATGCGCACGCACTCTACAATCTGGGCAATGCCTACATGAGCCAGAAAGATTCGAAGCGTGCGATCGACAGCTACACGAAAGCCCTCGCTGCGCAGCCCGGTCTAACCGAAGCGCAGATTGCCCTGGGCGCGGCGCTTTTGCAATCCGGTGATGCCGAAGCCTCTGAAGCCGCCTATCGAAAAGTGATCGCGGAACAGCCGAACAACGCCGAAGCCTACTTCAATCTCGGCAACGCGCTGTTCACAAAACGCCAGTTCGGCCCGGCCGCGGATGCGTATCGCGAATCCATTCGTCTCCGGCCCGATTCAGCCCGCGCGCACTACAATCTCGCAATTTGCCTGCAGTGGCTCAACGACGAGGAAGCAGCAGCGGAATTCAAAGAAGCCGAGCGCCTCGACCCCAGCCTCAAACCCCCGAAATAGTGTCGCTCGCGAAAACCCGCTCGACGCTATGCGCTTTACTCCATCTCCGTCCCGCCGTATTCTGACCCGCAAGGATCGCGGCCGAAAGCCGGTTCCAGCCTGTCTGGGAGGCGCGCAATGCTGATCGCTGCCGTTGTAATTCTGGTGCTGCTGGTCTTCTTCATTGTGGCGATGTACAACGGCCTCGTCAGCCTGAAGGTGCAATGCGACAACGCGTGGTCGGATATCGACGTGCAACTGAAGCGGCGCTACGACCTGATCCCAAATCTCATTGAAACCGTGAAGGGCTACGCCGCCCATGAAAAGGGAACGCTGGAAGGTGTCGTCGCTGCGCGCAATCGCGCTATGAGCAGCGAAGGTCCCGCGGCCAAGGCCGAAGCGGAAGGCGCGCTCACTGCCGCGTTGCGCCAGGTGTTCGCGCTAGCCGAGGCATATCCCGCAGTTGCGCGCCGTGGAAAGTTTCAATCAGCTTCAGGCTACTCTCAATCAGATCGAAGACAGCATTCAGAACGCCCGCCGTTACTACAATGCCGTCGTCCGCGACCTCAATACGAAAATCGCGCAGTTCCCTTCCAACATCATCGCCGGCATGTTCAACTTCAAGCCGCGCGAATTTTTCGAAATCAGCGCGCCTGCTGAACGCGAAGTGCCGAAAGTCAGTTTCGGCGGCGCCACATCCTAAGCCGCTCGCACGCTATGCTTCGCCTTCGCCGCAGATTCTCGCCTGCCTTCTCGCGCTTATCACCGCACTGTTTCTCGTGGCGCCAACGACACAGGCGCGCGATCTCACAATTCAACGCTTCGATGAAACCGTCACGGTCAATCCCAACGGCACCATCGAAGTGACGGAAATCATCGAAGCACGCTTCACCGGTTTCTGGCACGGAATCTACCGCACGATCCCCGTCGAATACGACTACGCCGCAGCACCTCAACTATTCGCTGCTTCTCGAGCCGCTCTCCGTCACCGATGACGACGGCCATGCGTTGAAATACGAACAGAAGCGCGAAGGCCGCTACTTGAAATTCAAAATCACGGTGCCCGGCGCGCAGGACACGACGAAGACCGTCCTGCTTCACTATCGTATTCTCAACGCGATTCGATTCTTCGACGATCACGACGAACTCTACTGGAATGTCACCGGCGCCGAATGGGATGCTCCAATCCGCTCTGCTTCAGCGAAAATCGAATTGCCAGACGGCGTCACCGGCTTGCACGCGATCGCCTTCACTGGCGCGTACGGCTCGCGCGAAAGCGATGCGCAAGTGGAAACGACAGGCAACATCGTCCAGGTGAGTGCCAATCATCCGCTGTCGTATCGCGAAGGTCTTACAGTCGTGGCTGGCTGGGACAAGGGATTCGTTCATCCGCCCTCCACGGCTGCAAAAATCGCGCTTTTCTTCCGCAGCAATTGGCCACTGTTTCTTCCCGTTGTCGCATTCTTCATCATGTTCTGGCTCTGGTGGACGCGCGGCCGCGACCCCGAGCGCGGCTCCGTCGCCGTGCAATACGAGCCGCCCGATAAGCTCACGCCCGGCGAGTGCGGCACGCTCGTCGATAACGAAGCCGCCATGCGCGACATCACCGCGACTCTCGTCGACCTAGCCGTGAAAGGTTACCTAACCATCGAGCAAAAAGACGAAAGCCATCTCCTCGGTCTCACGCACAGCAAGGAATATATTTTTCACCTCAAGCGGCCGCCCACTGAGTGGAGCGCCGTCCGCCCGCACGAACTCGAAATGCTCTCCGCGCTTTTTGACGACGGCTCAGTCACGTCCGTAAAGCTCTCCGACCTCCAGAATCATTTCTATACTCATCTGCCCGCCATCCGCAGCCGCATCTTCGATGCTCTCATGGCCGACGGCTACTATCTCCATCGCCCGGACACGGTTCGCCAGGGCTATATCGGCGGGGGTATCGTGATTGGAATCCTGCTCTTCGTATTCGGTGGCGCACTCGGAGCCGCTACGGGCGTGGCGCATCTCACTTGGATCATTGCAGCGATCCTTACCGCAGCAGTGATCTGCATTTTCGGCTGGTTCATGCCGGCGCGCACTCTCACGGGCGCCCGCACATTCGAAAAGGTTCTCGGCTTTGAACAGTTCCTCGAACGCGTCGAAAGCGACCGCCTCGAACGCATCGTGAAAACGCCCGAAATGTTCGAGAAATTCCTGCCCTATGCGATGGCGCTGCGCTGCGAAAAGAAATGGGTGGCAGCCTTCGCCGGTATCGCAATGCAACCGCCTCAATGGTATTCAGGGCCTTATGGCAGCGGATTCGTGCCCTATATGTTTGTCAACGATCTCAACGTGATGTCCGCCCAGGCAAGCAGCGTGATGGCATCGGCTCCACGCAGCAGCTCCGGCGGCTCAGGCTTCGGCGGAGGCGGATTCTCAGGCGGCGGCTTCGGCGGCGGTGGTGGCGGCGGCTGGTAAGTTCGCCGGCATCGAGTTAGTAGGTTGTGATGCAAGCACGGCCAAACTGAGAAGATCCGGTTCCTACGAGCAATGATGCACTTCCGTAACGCCGGCGTCCCGCCGGCTCTTTTCCCCGAACACAAGCACTCCGCAATCTACTTAGCCGACGGCGCCACCGCCGGACTCTTGAAGTTCCCGCGAAACTTCCGAAACCACCCGTGCTCCCGCACGCCTTCTTCATGCATCTGCCGCGTCCAAGCGCTCAAAATACTCGCGCGATTCAAGTATCCGACCATTCGCTCCGGATCTTCCCGGCTCACCACCGGCAGCCGCCCGATATCGCGCTTCAGCATCCGGAAAAGCGCCTCGATATACAAGCTCATCGGGGAACGCGACAACCGGGTTTAGCGAACCCGCCTCGCTCACCGCCATTCGCCCCGCGGGATCCCCCTCGAGCGCGCGCAATAAATCCCCTTGCGTCACGATTCCCACCAGCCGCCCGTCTTCACCAGCAATCGGCAAACCTTCCGTGATGTCGTATCCTGGCTCGCGCTGCGCCATTCGCTCCGCCATTTCTCCCACCGTCATTTCGGGAGGGATCGCTTGCACATCTTTGCGCATCACTTCGCTCACTCGCACCACGTTCAGCACGCCGGCTTCGTAAAACTCCGGCACGGAAAGCCCGCGGCGCGCCAGCTTCTTCGTCATGATCGAGCTCGGCAGATAACGTAGCGCGATCATGTCCGCGATCACGCAGCCCAGCATCAGCGGCAGAATCGCGTTGTAATCGCGCGTGATTTCAAACGCGAAGACGATGAATGCAAACGTGGCCCGCGATGCCGCGCCGAACACCGCCGCCATCGCCACCAGCGCGTACGCTCCCGGCGAAAGATGCGCGCGACGGAAAAATCATATTCACTACAATCGCAAACGCCCCGCCCATCGCCGCACTCGACATGAACATAGGCGCGAGCAATCCTCCAGACGTCCCCGATCCCAGCGAAATCACAAGCGCCAGCGCCTTGAACACCGCCACGAGCAGCAGCAGTTTCAACGCCAGATTATTGTTGAGGATGTCCGAGATCGTGTCGTAGCCCACGCCCAGAACACGCGGCACGAAATAGCCGATAATTCCAAGACCCAGCGCGCCAATCGCCGGATGCCACAAATCGTCGATCGGCAAGCGATCGAATTGGTCTTCCACCCAGTACAGCAATTTCGTAAATCCGATCGCTGCGATTCCTGACAGAACGCCCAATAGAACGTAAAAAGGCAAACCGCGCAACGCATCGAAATTCACGTTGCCCATCGAAAACATCGACTTCTGCCCCAGCAGAACTGAGCGAACGCTTGTCGCGAGCGTGCACGCAATCACCAGCGGGATAAACGAGCGCGACCGAAATTCAAATAGCAACAGCTCAATCGCCAGAATCACGCCCGCAATCGGCGTGTTGAACGTGGCCGCCATTCCCGCGCCGGCGCCGCACGCGAGCAGCACCTTGCGCTCGGCAGCCGTTGTGGAAATAAATTGCCCCACGAGCGACCCAAATGCGCCGCCCGTCTGAATGATCGGGCCCTCCGCGCCGAACGGGCCGCCCGTTCCAATCGCAATCGCCGCCGAAAGCGGCTTCAGAATCGCCACCTTCGCTTCGATCCGGCTGCGCGACGTCAACACCGCTTCCATCGCCTCCGGAATTCCATGCCCCTTGATTTTTTCCGAGCCGTACTTGGCCATGAATCCCACGATCAATCCGCCGATCACAGGCGTCACAATGATCCACAGGCCAATGTGCGTATTCTCGGGACTCCGGAAGTGAAACGACCATTCGTGGTAGTAAGCGAGGTTCGTGAAAAGGCCGATCAAGTCGTACAAAACGTACGCTATCAGCCCCGCAAGAATTCCAATCAGCGCCGCTAGCAGCGAAATAAAGCCCAACCTGAATCCGGCCAGCGGTTCTAAAAACGCCGCAGGGATTGCCTCGGCTGGGTCATCACCCCCCGCAAATTTTCGTTCTTTCGCCATTTCTCCGCTCCTAGTGCCGTCCCCAGGTGCCTCGAATACTCTTCGTCGAACTTGAGCGTCCCTGCGCCAAGACACCATTCAGAGCCCGCAAGAGCACCGGTCCCGCAGAACGAAGTTCAGCCCGATGCACCAGCGTAAGATCTGCCAGCACCCGTTCGCCTCGCGGGGTGAGCGATAGAATCACTTCGCGCCTGTCCGCACCATTTCGTGAGCGTCGAATCAATCGCTTCTTTTCGAGACGATCCACTAACTCCACGGCTGTGTGATGCTGCACCTGAAGTCGTTCGGCCAGCGCACCCACGGTCGCCTTTTGCTTCGGTATCAAACCCTTGATTGCCAATAACGCCTGATGTTGATGCGGCTCGATTCCCGCCTCGCGCGCCGCCTGCTCGCTGAAATTCAAGAATCGGCGAATCTCATAGCGGAAATCCGCGAGAGAACGGTAATCGATTGCCTGTTGTTTATTGTTTTGCATCGGCACCGCCATTATATCGTATTACGATATGTTAGAAATAGAGGAATCGTGCGAAATGGAATTCCGCTTGGGTATTAAAAGAAACCTAGCTAGAACAACCGGGGAAACACCGCTGGAACGCGCGACGCGTACTCGTCAAATTTTGGACCGAAAGTCTCGCGCAAAAGCTTCTCTTCGCTGCGAATCCGAATCTCATTCCCAATGAGAAACACCAAAATACCGGCCAGCAATGCCTGCCACCGGCTGATCGTCAGCCCGGTCGCCACCAGCATGCCAAACATTGCCAGATAAATCGGATTGCGCACGTGCGAATACGGGCCTCCGGTGATCAGTTCGTGATCATCGACGACGCGCGCCACGAGCGCCCACTGCTTTCCAAGCGCGCGAGCAGCCGCGTAACAAATGCCAATCGAAATCACTCCCATCGCCGCAATCACCGCCGACAAAAGCAGCTCGGTCACCTTCGGCATCGGCACAATGGGCGACAAATCAGGCCGGGGAAACGCAAAACAAATCGCATAACCGAGAAGCTGCAGCAAAAATCCCAGGTGCGAAATCGGGCTGCGCTTCGCGTCGGTCTTCGTGGCTCCGCGCTTCCCGATCACGAGAATCACGCCGAATCCCACCCAGCAGGCAGCCAGCACGCAGACATCAAGCAGCGCCGGCCCGTCCATTTTGAATTGCATTAGAAACGGATTCGGCATCGTGCCTATAGTTTTTTCCGAAACGATTTTTGCGTCTTGGTGTGCGCGTAACCTTGCCGCTCATAGAACGCATGCGCCCGCTCGCGGATCACATTCGACCGTAAACTGGTTGCGCTGAATCCCTTTTCGCGCGCCCACGATTCCGCGCGATCCAGCAGAGATCGGCCAACTGACTGCGAGCGAAATCGCTCGTCCACCACCAGACCGCTGATTTCGACGCGTGCATCCGCTTCCACGCAGCGGTACACAAACGCGCCAATCCATCCCGCGATGGTTCCATCCGCCAACTGAGCGACAAAAACCACGTGCTCGCCGGTCGTAATAAATCCTGCGAGCCGCCGCGCAATGTCGTCCGGGGTCGAGGAGTATCCGAGCTGCCCGGCCAGTTCCGCCATTCGCGGATAATCGGCCGGCCGTGCTAACCGGATCTCGCCTGCAAAAGGCTGCGCTGCGGTGCTCATGTCTTGTTGCGCTCCGTTACCCAAGTGCTTTCTTCAAAATCGCAATCTGCCCGCCGTGATACAAGTCGTGCTGCACCACTCCGTGCAGCGTCGCATAGCGCGACCACTCCGTCCCAGCCGGCGGCGCCGGCAATTCTTCGTCCCGCACCTGCGCTACCGCCGCGCGAAATGCGGCTCGGCTTTCGCGCAAATTCTCGAGCGACCGCCGCCATTCCACTTCGCTCACCTCCCAAACTGGCGGCCAATCCATCTCCGGCGTCACGTCCATCGGAGTTCCCGCAAACCGCCGATGCACAATCCGGTTCCAAGCCCCGAGATGATTCACAATTTCCCAAATCGAATGCGCGCCACGCACAGGATGCATCGAGGCCTGCTCAGCCGTAATCCCCTCAAGCAATTGATTCAACGCCGGCCCATGCCACGCCTCCCCCGTCATCGCTCGATCCATCTGGTCCAATATCCTGGAAATCTCGCTCATCCTCGCACCCCGGCATCTAAAACAAACCGTAGCTCAGGTCCCGTAGCGGCCACAGACCGCGACTGACCTGAGGCTCGCACCAATCAAATTCAAAACACCTTCTCCGAATCGAGCAAAATCGTCACCGGCCCATCATTCACAAGCTCCACCGCCATATGCGCCTGAAACACTCCAGTTTCCACCCGCACGCCAAGCCCCCGCAGCGCCCGCACAAACTCCTCATACAGCGCTCTCCCCAATTCCGGTGGCCCCGCCTGAATAAAACTCGGTCGCCGCTGCCCGCGCGCATCGCCATACAACGTAAACTGCGAAATCGCCAGCGCCGCGCCGCCCGTATCAAGCAGCGAGCGATTCATCTTCCCCGCGTCATCGCCAAAAATCCGCAAATTCGCCACTTTTTCCGCCATCGCACTCGCCGTCGCTGTCGTGTCTTCCTTCCCCACCGCGACAAGCACCACCAATCCCGGCCCAATCGCGCCAGTCGCTTTCCCATCGACGCTCACGCTCAGCTCGACTCACCCGCTGCACCACGGCTCGCATCTGCAATTATTGTGCCGCAGCACTCGGATTCACCGGCTTCCGCGGCAAGAGCTCCGGCAGTTCCGCAAGGTTATACGCCACCGCCGCCATCACCTGCGCCCCCTCCACCAAATCCGCCTCATGGGCCTGATCGAACGTGTCCGCCTGCGAATGGTGCGTCTCGAAATACTGCGCCGGATCCTGCAAACAGAAAAATCCCGGCACGCCCGCGTCATCAAATGGCACGTGATCGCTCCCCGTCATCCACCGCTCCGTCAATTCCAGCAGCCCCAGCGATCGAAGCGGCGCCACAACCGTATCCATCACCTCGCGCGACGCATAATTCCGCATCAAGCTGATGCTCGTCACTCGTCCTGTCCCTGTATCGTGAATCAGCGCCGCCGAAACTCTCGGCATCTCGTCGCGATGCGCTTCCACGTAGGCCCGCGATCCATTCAGCCCCTGTTCTTCGCCAGAGAAAAGTGCAAATCGAATCGTTCGCTTCGGCTTCAAACCGGATTTTTGCAACGCCCGCGCCGCCTCCATCACCACCATCGAACCAGTGCCGTTGTCCGTCGTCCCGGTGCCCAGATCCCACGAATCCAAATGCGCGCCGAGCACCACGATTTCATCCGGCTTTTCGCTTCCGCGAATTTCGGCGATCGTGTTGTAAACAGTCGCCGGCCCATCCGCAATTGTATTCTTGATATCCATCTCCACTTCCACCGGCCCGCGCTTCATCAACCGCCAGATTAAGCTATAGCCTTCCGATGTAACGAACGCCGCCGGAATCGGCGCGATCGCATACTGCCGTCCCCCGAGACCCGTCATGTTGAGCAGCCCATCGGGCTTCCCCGAATCCGTCAAACCCGCCAGCACTCCTTCCTTCTTGAAAAATTCATTTCGCTCCATCAGAAACCTGCGGAACGCGGCATTGAACTCGCGCGGCTTCTCGCCCGGCCGCTGCGGCCGCACCGTCAAGAACGGATCGCCATAAGGAACCAGCACAGGATTGATCGCCGGTTCATCGGGAGCGGGCAACAGCAGCGGTTCGCTCGTAATCACGATCGCGCCTTTCAATTTCCCCTTGTACTGCTCGAGATCCTCCACCTTGTCCGCTTTCACATACACCACCGGCCCGCGCACCGGCCCCTCCGTGTTCGCCGCCCATCCGTAAGATGCAATCGTCAAAGGATGCTCGGCCGGTGTGACAATCCGCGCCGTCGCCGTTCCGCGCGTCCACACGTGCGCAATCGTCCACGATTCCAGGTGCGGATTCCCGAGCCCATAGTCGGTAAATTTCTGTTTCGTCCATTCATTGGCCTTCTTCAAATTCTCCGACCCCGTCAATCGCTGCCCGATCATGTCCGAAAGATATTCCAGGTTCGACATGATCTCGTTGTGGTCATGCACCTCCGCCAGAATCTTTTCGTCAGCCGCAGCAAATGGATTCTTCGCAGGCGACGCACCCTGCTGCGCCCACAACGCCACGCTGCACCCCATGATCATCACCGCCATCACAATCGCCACAAATCCGCTCACTGCGACGCGCTCTCATCGTCTCCGAATCCTCCGCCCAGTCAGGGCCTCATCTGAAAACACTCGATTCTACGCTAGACGCGCCACCACTCATCCTCGTTTCCAAACTGTTCTCACACCCAGAAAGTATGCTAGAAGAACTGTGCTGGAAAAGTGTGCTAGAAGAAGATAGTCACCATCGCGTTGCTAACAAAATGAAACTCGCTCTCATCGGCACTCACGGAGTCGGCAAAACCACCCTCGCGTACGAAATCTGCTCGCTACTGAAAAAATCCGCCTACAACGTCGAACTCGTCACCGAAGTCGCGCGCCAATCTCCCTTCCCCGTCAACGCCGCCACCACTCTCGAAGGCCAGCTCTGGATTCTCCACGCGCAAATCGTCGCAGAACTCGACGCCGCCCGCCGCGCCCCCCACGTCATCTGCGATCGCGCCGTCCTCGACAACTATTGCTACCTCGTCAACAAATTCGGCCGCCAGCCGCACCTCGAGCCCTGGCTCGCCTGGTGGATGAACTCCTACTCGTTTCTCGTCGGCGTCCCGCCCGTCGCATTCGAGATTCCCTCCGACGGTTTCCGCTCCGAAGATCGCGCCTTCCAGCAGCGCATCCACGATTTGCTCAACGAGCTTCTCGCCGCGCCACCATTCAACAATCTGCGCGCGCCCATCCTCTGGCTCGACCCCAGCGAGCGCCGCTTCTGGGCCGAGCGCATCTTCGCCGCCGCTCTGCCGCTACTCGAATCAGCCCCAGCCGCCCGCGACGCCACCGCGCGCTGAGTAGCACAGGCTTCAGCCTGACACGCGGTTCAGCGAACGCGCTCCAGCCTCGCTGCAAGCCGTCATCCCGAAGCGGAGGCTCGCGCGATTTAGTCCCCTCGCGAAGCGAGACGCGATCCGGAGTCGAGTGGATCTCTCTGTCACCAGCTGACGATACGAGAACTTCGGCCAGTACTGAGGCGGTCCCAACAGGAAATTTGCCTGACTTTCCGGCGCGAAAGCCCGATCATGATGTCGAGCCATAAAATTCATGGCTGAAAAAACAAATCCAGCGCACCCTCAAAACACTGGCTCACCCGCGGCGTCCTCGGCATCGGCCTCGCCAGCCTTTTCTCCGACTGGGGCCACGAAGCCGCCACCGCCATCCTCCCCGCATTCCTCGCCAGCCTCGGCGCGCCTGCCTACGCGCTCGGCATCATCGAAGGCGTCTCCGACGGCCTCTCGAGCTTCGCAAAATTAGCAGGCGGCTGGATCGCCGATCGCCCCGCCCTGCGCAAACCCGTCGGCATCATCGGCTATCTCGCCACAGGACTTTCCACATTCGCCTACGCCTTCGCGCACACGTGGCCCGCGGTTCTCGTCATCCGCGCACTCGGCTGGGTCGGACGCGGCGGCCGTGGCCCTTCGCGCGACGCACTTCTCGCCGACGCCGTCGCCCCCGGCACCGAAGGCCGCGCCTTCGGCTTCGAGCGCGCCATGGACACGATCGGCGCCGTCCTAGGCCCTCTCTGCGCCACCGCGCTGATCGGCGTCGTCGGCATGCGCGGCGTTCTACTCTGGTCGCTCGCTCCCGGCCTCGCCGCCGCTGTCGCGTTCGCCGCACTCGCTCCATCTTCCAAGAACGAAGAATCGCACCACGCGCGAAATTTGCATCGCCAGCTTCCGCGACCTCCCGAAAAATTTCTGGCATTTTCTCGCTGGCGTCTTCGCCCACGGCATCGGCGATTTCGCCCCCACGCTCCTGATTCTTCGCGCCTCTCAAATTCTCGCCCCGCGCGTCGGCGCCGGACGTGCCGCAGCAATCTCAGTCGGCCTCTACACCTTTTACAATGTCATGAACGCAGCCTCATCATATCCAGCCGGCGCTCTCGGCGATCGCATCGGCAAACGAGGCCTCCTCGCCGCCGGCTACCTCGTCGCCACAATCACCTTCGCCGCCTTCATCCTCGAGCCGCCCACTCTCCACGTCCTCATCGTTCTCTTCGGTCTCGCAGGCATTCACTCCGGCGTGCAACAATCCCTCGAAAAATCCCTCGCCGCCGAATTTCTTCCCCAGCGCATCCGCGGCTCAGGCTTCGGCGTCCTAGCCACGGTCAACGGCATCGGCGACCTCGTCTCCAGCATCGTAGTCGGCGCCCTCTGGTCCGCCGTCAGCCCCGCCGCCGGCTTCCTCTACGCCGCCATCTTCACCGGCCTCGGCGCCGCCCTAATCTATTTCTTCACGCCCCAGCCCACAGTGAAATAAGATGTACCCGGCAAGCTCCAAGGCAGATTCTTGTTTTGCTTTGCTTTGTTTTGTCTTTCTCAGAAGAAACCTGCGAACCGAGCCGTCGTTGTAGGTCGCCCCTTTAGGGGCGACATTAAACAAAACAAGAAGCTGGGGCTTTAGCCCCTGAAGTAAGTTTCAGGTCAGGGCGCGGCGGTTGATCCTAACGCGATGCCATGGGTGGCGCCGATATGGACAACCGTTCCGACAAAAAAACACCACCCGTAGCTCAGGTCCCATTCCGGCCGCCTTCTGGACGGAATTGACCTGAGGCCCTTTGTAACGATTGGCGAAACTTCGCATGGAAGGATGAAAATGCCCAAAGCCTATTGGATCGTCGCGTATCGCTCGATCTCGGATCCCGCCGCACTCGCGTCCTACGCAAAAATATCTCTTCCGGCCATCACAAGCCGGCGGCGGCAAAATCCTCGTGCGTGGCACCCCGGCCAAAACTTTTGAGAACGGATTGAACGAACGAATCGTGGTCGTCGAATTCCCTAGCGTCAGCGCCGCGATCGCCACCTACGAAAGCGACGCCTACAAAGCCGCCCTCAAAGTCCTAGGCAACGCCGCCGACCGCGACCTAAGAATCGTAGAAGGTGTCCAGTAGCACAGGCATTCCTGCCTGTGCCACCGTAACTTTCAAGGAAGCCGAATCCATCCAGCAAGCATTAAAAATACGTTCTTTTTCTTCGTTTCCGTTTTTCACCGCCGCGCCGAACCCGCGGCGCCCTCTGGCACCTCGGACAAAAAAAACTACTCCTCCCCGCCACAATCGCCCGCCGTATCACCCCGCCGCATCGAAAACATTTCTTCCCCTCGCGCTGATACACCCGATGCCGCAACTGAAACTCCCCACGCTGCCCATCCGAATCCACATAATCCGACACCGACGACCCGCGCGACCGGATCGCCTCCGTCAACACGCTATGAATGGCCTTATACAACGCCTTCACTTCACGCTCGCTCAATTTCGTTCCCAGCCGCCTCGGATGAATCTTCGCGCGCCACAAACTCTCATCCGTATAAATATTCCCCATCCCGCGAAGCACGCGCTGGTCCATCAACAGCGCCTTGATCTGTGCGCTCCTGCTTGTGATCGTTTGCCGAAAATCCTTCTCGCTCATCTCCAGCGGATCGAGTCCCAACCGGCCAATCAGCGCCTCGCGCTCCCCATCGAGCAGAATTCGGATCCGCCCAAATCGCCGAATATCCGTGTAACGAAGCTCGCGCCCATCATCCAGCGCAAGAAAGAAATGCGTATGCGGCGGAACGGGAGCTTCCGCAGGAGTCACCACGATCTGCCCGGTCATGCCCAGGTGCATCAGCAACGCAATTTCCCCGCCGTCTTTTCCGCGGTCCCTCCTCGCTCGAGCCCAATGACCATGAATTTTCCGAATCGTTCGATGCCCGTAACGCGTGTCCCCGGCAATTCCCTCTCGAGCGACGCAGGATCATCAATAAAATCCGTCTTCGCGCTCAAACGCACGCCCGTGATCCGCCGCCCCGGCAACACCAGCCGCAAGCCGCGCACCACAGTCTCCACTTCAGGTAATTCCGGCATCTCGTACACAAAGGTAGCACACACAAATCCGGACGCGGCAGCGCCCTCGCGTTGTGCTAGACTCCCGCCGTTTTAGAATCACTCTT
>CAVOOU010000017.1:0-62563 GCA_963697645.1 uncultured Acidobacteriota bacterium
TCTGCGGGGTCGAAAACAAGGTAAACCGTGTTGTACGCGACTCCAGCAAATCCCGTTGCGTCCCATTCGATATGCTTCAACTCACCGTTTGCTGAGGCGGTTTGTGCGAGGACCGCGCTCTTGTACTCTTGCGACGACGCCAACCATCGGGCGGACTCGCGGAGTTCAAACGGATGCTTGATGTTATAGAGGAAAAACAATGCCGGGATCGCCCATAAAATAGCCAGCGATTCCAGTATCGGTCGAGGGTTTCGTTGACTGTTACAAACGGCACCCCACACTAACCAGACAATCACAACAACGTGATCGCGAGAAGAACCGGAGCAACGACGAAAACCGTCCAAAAAAGGTGGGTGTCCGGGTTGAGAAGTGCCATTGGTGTGAAAATAGCAAACCCGGCGATTGCGATGTAAAACGGCACCCGCCAACGCGGCCAGCCCGGCAGAGTCGTTTTCTCAACCACGGTCGTGAAGATAACACGAGCCGGATAGATGTTGATAAATCCGCTTCGCACTACTTATCTCAGACTGAGATAGCTAGTGACAATCCTCTTATCACCACCAGTCTGGAGACTGCGAGAGAGCCCCCTGCCTGAGAAGCCCGCTTACTGCGTTAACCACGGCCGAGGCTCAGCCTGGGCTTCGGGCTCATTACGGCTGGCGCACTTCAGAGATCGTGATCCAATTGGAGACACCGTCGCTCGCGAACGTCCTCGATCCGTGCTTACCTATGTGGACGGGACCCGTGTCCCCGTCATTGGTGTCGCTACCACTCGGGCTAACCTTCAGCTTTGATCCTCCAATTACCTCCGCGACAACCACTTCCTGACCACCCGTATAGAGCGGCACGCTGACGTTTCCCCCAACCCCGAATCCGCTGGCAATCCCTGGAAGGACCTGGGTAAATCCAGGATGAGTGCCATTGCATAGAACCAAAACGTTCGGCGTGTTGATAGTTTGGCTCGCGGTTGCCGGCGGCAGCAGCGGGGGACGAGGAATCACCAAGCGTTGAATTCGACCCTGCGGTCCAAAACCATAGGTGCCACCGCTATTCGTAATGCTCGTCTGCACTACTCCCACTTGAGCCGAGCTGCTGAGGGCACCAAAGAGGACCGAGGCTCCTGCTGCGCTCGATACCAGGTTCTGGCCCGTCTGGTTCTGTCCTAATAGGTTGAGTGTGAGCTGGCTCCCAGCCCCTTGTCGGATCAGCGGGAGCGGGTTTCGAACGACCAGGTTCGGAGGAACGCCCTCGGTCAGCGTGGTCGGCATCCCGAACAGGCAGTTCTGTACGAAGAACAAGAAGGCTGACTGGCCTCCCAGATCGAACATCGGAATCTCACCTTGGTTCACAATATGAGCGGTCCCGCAATCGTCTCGAAGCCCGATATGTACGTGGTCGCGGAGGGGGCTGAATGGACACCGGGGAAGGCACGGTACCCGTCGCTTGGTTTATGATCGTGATCTGGCCGCCGATCATGCGGAGGTCCGTAAACACCGCGCCACTCGAGATGGTAACCACGGTGCGGATGAAGCCCGGTCGCGGCCCAAACCCTGCCCACATCACATCCTTCATTGGCCACACCCCTGCCGGGATCTCGCAGGCCGCCGCGGGCGCGATGAGCGAGTCGTCAACTCGAGTATCTTGCGCCCTTCTACGCAAGACATGGCGGTGATAAGCAACTGCCAACTGTTGAATCGTTCACTCCCGGGGGGCCCCGGGCCGGAACACAAAAAGGTTTCCGTTCATCGTGCTCTCCTTGGCATTGAGCGGTTACTCTGTGACGTTTTTGACTTGGCGTTACGATTCCGAAAGGAAATGGCTTTGCTGCGTTGGACTCTTGTACATGCCTTATGTTTAACCCATAGGTACACTCAATTGTCTGGTTAGTAGTGCTCGAACTCGGCATAGCGTTACAACATTCTTAGAAATTGAACCCGGTGCAAAGGGCGTGTACGGAAAGATGCGCTCAAGACTTTTCGGCAAAAGATCAAGGAGTTGGATAGTCGAAAACCAGCTTGTGAAGGCGGAGCCCGGTGCGGTTGGTGTGGATAGATGTTGATAAATCCTGTGGCTGTTGAAAACCGACTTTTTCAACAGCCACCGCTGTTTCGACACCTAGACATCCCGGCGACACGCCTTGCATTTCCTCAAAACCTTCCGGCGCTAACTATCGACATAGGCCTTGACTCGACTGACTTCCATGAATTTCCTCCTAATAGCCCCAAGGAGAATCTGGAGATACGCTAAAAGTGACTGAGCTCGACTTGACCTCTGAACCGGGCCCAGCCGGGTCTCCAGTTTCCACCGACACTTCGGCCTCGAGTGCTGTAGTCAATAGAGAGGCAGGGACCACCGCGGTGAGCATCGCGCTGCTTAGAAAAGTTGTTGTCAAGACGGTGTCAATGCCGTTCACGGACCACACAGCCCGACTGAGATTGTGAGGGCGTTATCGAACTGTCCGTCGACTCCTGTGATTGTCAGAGTGAGGTCGGGACTTCCGGACAGCACGCTCGTAGGCGAGACCGAAATCTGCGGTCCCGGTGGGCCTGGCGTAACGTTAAAAAAGATTGCGTTTGACCTCGCGGATGAGGGGATCCCTTGGGTTCCTCCGTTTCCACGAACACCTGGGCTTTAACCGGATTACTTAGTAAGGCTGCAGGGATCACCGCGGTGAGCATCGTGTTGCTTACAAAGGTTGTCGGTAAAGCGTTGTTAGTGCCATTCACAAGCCAGACTGCCTGACTAAGATTGTCAGTGGAGTTGTAGAACTGACCATTAGATCCCGTGATGGTTAGCGTGAAATCAGGGCTGCCTGCAATCGCACCGGTGGGTGAGATTGAGATCTGTGTAGCCGCCGCCATCACTGGTTTTGACTTGTAGCCCGAATTACAGCCTGCGAGGTAGACCGAAAGAATCAGAAATCCGCAAAACCTTGTCGGTGTGGCTCTCATGGCAGCTCCTTAATCCGCCTCGATATCGACGTATAGAGCGCGATTATTTCAGCAGCTACGAGATGTTGACACGGTACCCTTTCTCAAATCTCATCAGAACGGTCAATGCACGGAGGGTGATTAAATGGTGAAGGAGAGGTGAGCTCTCAAGCGGGGCGATACACATGCTTTAGACGTCGCATCCAAGATTGTGACCGGCTCAATTTGGTAATAAGACGCCGGTCATCCCAATTGCTCGAATAGATGTCGAGAAACCGGGATTATCACGCAATATAAAAGGCGCCCACTTTGCGGTAGGTTTTGATCGTTCGCATCACCACCTACCGAAAGGAGCGCCGTTGTGAACCAAGCAAAGTATATTGGCATGGACGTTCATCAGGCAACGATCTCGGTTGCGGTCATGGATTCCGCGGGCAAGTTGATCCTGGAGTCCATCCTGGAAACGAAAGCGACCACGATTCTGCAGTTCATCGGCGGGCTGCGCGGCAGCTTGCTGGTGACTTTCGAAGAAGGAACTTCGGCCGCCTGGTTGTATGACCTGCTCAAGCCTCGCGTCGCGAAGGTTCTGGTCTGCGACCCGCGGAAAAACGCCCTGTTAAAGGATGGCAGCAAGAGCGACCGGATCGATGCTCGGAAACTGGCCGAACTCTTGCGCGGCAACCATCTCTCACCGATCTACCACGGAGAGAACGGGCTGCGCACTTTGAAGGAGCTGGCCCGCAGCTATCTGACGATCACGAAAGATCTGACGCGGGTGATGAGTCGGATCAAGGCGGTGTACCGAAGCTGGGCCATTCCTTGTGCTGGGCCAGCCGTGTATCGACCGCGCCATCGTGCGGAATGGTTGGCCAAGATCGTAGAACCCGGAGTTCGCTTGCGAGCCGAGCGACTCTACCAGCAACTGGATGCGTTGGAGCCTTTGCGGCAGGGAGCGCGACGCGATCTGCTGGCGGAGAGCCGGAAACACAGCCCAGTGAAATTGCTCCGTCAGATTCCTTATCTGGGTCCGATTCGCTCGGCATTGCTGGTGGCGCTGGTCGAGACGCCGCATCGTTTTCGCACCAAGCGACAGTTGTGGGCCTATAGCGGATTCGGACTCGAGACTCACGATAGCGGCGAATACCGCTTTGTGAGAGGGCAACTGCGACGAAACCGAGAGCGAGTCACCGTGCTGGGTCTGAACGAAAACCATAATCACGATCTGAAAAATATCTTCAAGAGTGCCGCGATATCCGCCAGCACTCGACCGGGACCGTTCCAGGAATTCTACGCTGGGCTTCTGGCCAAAGGGAGGCGGCCGGCGATGGCACGTCTCACCCTGGCACGGAAGATTGCAGCGATCACGTTGACGATTTGGAAGAAAGGAGTGTGCTTCGACGCCAACGAGTTACATCGGCAAGCAGCTTGAGCGTCTCTGGTAGAGAGCTGGTTCCATCTTCTGGGTGGTGGTCGGTTCGGTTCTTGAGACGCTCGGTTCGAGGGGAGTATCAGATAGGTGGTCCGACCCTGTGTGCTTCGGCACCGAGTCACCGTTCTCACGCTATGCCCCCTCGGAGAACCAGAAATAGCGATAGGCCACGAGCCTCGGATAGAACCATGGTTGCCACGAAGTTGAATCGCTTGCCAAGTTTCAAGAGCCGGCGGACATTGTCACTACTCGAAAATGAACCAAGGGAACGGAAGAGCCATCCAGAGAAGAACCTCTCGAGCGATCGAGAGCCATCTGCAAACAGTGGGCTGGATGTCGAGACAGAAAATTTCTCGGCTACCGGCTGAGGGAGAAGTTTTTTTGTTGACATCCCCTTTTATAGAACCACCTATCTCAAAATGCGACATTGCCGTCGGATCAAAACCATTTGGTTTCGCACAGATGGGTTTCAACTATCGCGAACGGCTTCAGGGATGGCCGCTAGCCGGGGTCAAAACGGTGTGGAGGGATTTCGGCACTTCAGCCGGTCCAATGACTCATCGAGCCAAGAATTGTTTGAACTGGGGAAGTTCCGTAACGATCTGGCTGATCCCTAGAGTTCTGAAATCGTCCTCTAGGGCGAGCCAATCCTTCTTGTGATTTCTCAAATGCTTACGCAGGCCCACTTGGAACATTGGAGCATCTTCAGTTGCAAAAGCGACGCGTAGCCTGGCGTTTTAGTTGACTTCCATTCGCGCAGAAGTATCATAACCGGAAGGGGAAGGAGTTCGCCCTTTAACCGCTGTCCTTTGTTGCCGGGACAGATGATGACTCCTGACAAGGATCCTTGTCGCGGAGTCATATCCCCGGCGACGATCCCATCAGTTGAACAGAAGCGAGGACTGACATGCAAAATGTCTGGGCACTAGCTTCGTTGTGGGTCTGACTAGCGCTTTTGCGACGGGGGTTGAAGGTTGGAATCCCAACCGGCATCAAATGCGGGCCGGCTGAACGAGTTTCAGGCTCGTCGGTTGCTCGTCACTTGCCAGCACGTTGACAAGCTGCGCGATGACGTCGAGGCAAACTTAAACGTGACCACATCTAAGGCCGCATTTCCCCGGTGTGCATCCGATGTAGCTCCCGCGCAGCGCCAAAAACGATTGAAGACTACATCGCACGAATTCGCGCTCAACTGGTGCGTGTCCTGCACAGGCAGTCGATGAGCGCTCCAAAACCGTCTGACGAAATTTAAAGGAGAAAGTTAGGCTTCATTGATATGACCAAATACTTGATGGTGGCAATCGGAGGAGCATTAGGTTCAATTTTACGCTTTTGGGTAGGAACCTATATCAGCAATCGAATCGCTACCCGTTTTCTAGCCGGCACCTTCGTCGTTAACATGACAGCGTGCTTTCTGATCGGGTTCGTCATCACGGTATTGGCCGAAAAGTCGAGCTGGAATCCGAATTGGAGATACCTAATTCCAATTGGGTTCATCGGCGGATACAGCACGTTCTCTACGTTCGAGTATGAAACCTTTCGCGTCTTCCAGGAAGGCGACTTTCTCATCGCTGGATTAAACGTGGTCCTCAGCGTGGTTGTAGGTTTCGTCTCTGTTTGGGTGGGGGTAATCACCGGGAGGATGATCCGATGAAGATAGGATGTCCTGCTATAAGGTCGCCGATTTCGAGTATCGTGGCCAATGGGATTTGCGGAGGCGTCCTCGGACGGACGGCCGAATATCTGGTTGCCCAGCGCGGGATTGAGAGCTAGGAGGGAACATGATGAAGGCCGGACCTGCCAAGAAAGTGAGCATTTATGTCGGTCAGGACCGCCAGTACCACGGCGAATCGGTGTACGCGGCAATTTTGGATTTCCTCTTCTATCACAAAGTCGCGGGAGCAAGTGTGAGCCGTGGAATCGCCGGGTTTGGCGCGGACCATCATTTGCACACGGACCGAATCTTGGTGCTGACAGAAAATCTTCCCATAAAGGTTGAATTCATTGAATCGCCCGAAAAAGTCGAGGAGCTTCTCCCGAAGTTGCATGAAATGGTGGGGAGCGGCCTTATTGAGATTCAAGATACGACTGTCGTGAAGCCTTCCGAGGCTTCCGCAAAAGCAGCGCGCCAGGAAAGGACGCCTTTAAAAAGCCAAGGTAAGGCCAAGCTCATGCGGATTTACATCGGAGAGAATGACAAGTGGAATGGCAAGCCGCTACACAAAGCACTAATCGAAAGCATGCGCTCGAATGACATCGCCGGCGTCACCGTGTACCAGGGCATCCTTGGCTACGGGGCCAACCGGCGCATTCGTAAGGAAGGAGCGCTGCATCTCTCGCACGACCGGCCAATCATGCTATCGGTAGTTGACACCGAAGAAAAGCTTCGAGCATATTTCCCGGTTCTTGACAGCATGGTTCAACAGGGACTCGTCGTTCTCTCCGATGTTGAGGTCATAAAGTACACGCATGACTACCAGGAAGAAGAGAGAAGGAAGGAGGGCAGGCCATGAAGCTCGAAGGCAAAGCCAAGATGCTGCGCATCCATTTTGGAGAAGACGACAAGTGGAATGACAAACCCCTTTACCGGGCCATCGTCGAGAAATGCCGTGAGTTGGACATCGCTGGCGCTAGTGTGTTTCGCGGTATCGAAGGCTACGGCGCGAGCACACTGATCCATCGGTCGCACCTGCTTTCCTTCTCGTCAGACGCGCCGATTATGGTCAGCGTGATCGATTCTGAGGACAAAATTCAAACCTTAATTCCGTATCTGGACAAGATGGTAGACGAAGGTTTGATTGCAATGTCGGAAGTCGAGGTTATCAAGTACGTCCATCAGGACGGCATACGCTCGCAGTAAGTTGCTAGGGTAGCTGTAGGGATGTTGGAAAGCGCCGAACTCGAACCTCTGGCCGGTCGAAAGGAAGAATTGCGAGAGCGGTTTTTGGAGCTTTGCGCGACTTCGACGTTCCGGGCGGTAACGCCACGAGCAAAGCCGAGAGTGACATAGGCAACTCGAACTTCGTGTGCGTAGTTGGCGTGCCATTAAGGTGATGGACGATTCCGTGAGTCAGTCTTCTTGTTTTGCCACCGCATCGCTGTCCTCGCTTGCCGCCGGTCCGCTTGAAAATTCGGCTCGGAACATTAGCCCCGCCGCTAGAAGGTAGTTGGCAACAAAAGACAGGACCGCGTTACGCAGGCTCGGAATTCGCACGAAAGATCGCTCGAGATCCTATTCAGTCCGGAATCTCCGCTTAGATGATTCTCCGCTGGATTCTTCGGCGTCTATTTGGGTACGCTCATCGCCTGGCTTTCGAGGTGTCCCGGGAGGAAGCCGCTTTGTTCGGATTGATTCGCGAATTGGTTCGTCCGTATCGCGCTGCATTGGGCGTGGTGTTGGTGGCCATGCTGGTGCAGACGGCCGCGGCGCTGGCGGCTCCGTGGCCGTTGAAAGTGATCCTCGATTCGGTGGTGGGGCACCGTGCGCTGCCGAAGTGGCTGGACCATCTTATTGGGCCGCTTTTGCAGAACCCTCCGCGGATGCGGCTGGCGACGCTGGCGGCTTTGGCGTTGGTGGGGATCGCGCTGATCGGGGCCATCGCGTCGTACATTCAGAACTACTACACGGAAAGCGCGGGGCAATGGATTGCGCACGACCTGCGCATGCGCACGTACCACCATTTGCAGAAGCTCTCGTTGAGCTATTACGACAGCCATCAGACCGGCGCGATGCTGAGCACGATCACGGATGACGTTGACACGATTCAGCAATTCGCGAGTTCTTCGACGCTGGGAATCGCCGTCGATCTGCTGACGATTGTGTGCATGGTGGGGCTGATGTTCTGGCTCAACTGGGATTTCGCGCTGATCGCTTTGGGATTGACGCCGTTTCTGCTGCTGTTCGTCTCGCGATTCAAGCGCGCCGTGAAGCAGGCCACGCACGAAGTGCGCAAGAAGCAGAGCAACATCGTGTCGGCAGTGCAGCAGGGACTCGAATCGATGCGCGTGGTGCAGGCGTTTGGTCAGGAGGCGCTCGAGCAGCAGCAGCTTGAGGTGGTGAGCAAGGCGTCGGTACAGGCGGCATTGCGGGCGCGGCGCATCAAGTCTTCGCTATCGCCCGTGGTGAATGTGGCGGTGGCTGGGTGCACCGCGATTGTGCTCGCGCGCGGCGCGGCATTGATCCTGCGCGGCGCTATGACGATTGGCGACCTGACCGTGTTTCTCGCTTACCTGAGCCGCTTCTTCAAGCCCGTGGAGGATTTGGCGAAAATGTCGAACACGATGGCTCAGGCGGCGGTAGGCGTCGAAAGAGTGCAGTCGCTTTTGGAAACAGACGTGATTACTCCGGAGCGCGAAGACGCAGTGGACCCGCCGCCATTGAATGAGGGTCTCACATTCGAGCACGTCGCGTTTCATTACCAACCCGACCAGCCCGTGTTGAAAGATGTTTCGTTTAGCGTGAAAGCCGGCGAAATGGTGGGCATCGTGGGGCCGACTGGCAGCGGAAAATCAACGGTGATGAGCCTGATTCCGCGTTTCTACGATCCGACGAATGGCACGATTCGAATTGACGGCACGGACGTCGCGAACTCTGAAGCTGCAGCCATTTCGAAATCAGGTTGGCTATGTGCTGCAGGACACGGTTCTGTTTCGCGGGACAGTGGCCGACAATATTGCGTTTGGCCGGCCGGGTGCCACTCGCGAAGAAGTGATTGCGGCGGCAAAAGCTGCTAACGCGGATGAGTTCATCGAGAAAATGCCGGCCGGATACGACACGATGGTCGGTGAAGGCGCGCAGGCACTTTCCGGCGGGCAGCGGCAGAGAATCGGGATTGCGCGCGTGTTCGTGCGGAACAGCTCGATCCTTCTGCTGGATGAACCGACGGCCGCGCTCGACAGCGAATCGGAGCGAACGGTGATTCGAGCGCTCGAGAAGCTGATGAAAAATCGGACCGTGATTATGATCGCGCACCGCTTGTCCACCATTCGCGACGCAGACAAAATCCTGGCGCTGAAGGACGGCGTGGTTGCGGAGCAGGGTACGCACGAAGAGTTGATGGCGATGAATGGTTTGTACGCGGAGATGCACAGAACACAGTTCAACGATTCGTCGTTGCGTGAATGCCCGCGCTTGGCGCGCGGGGAGGCCGCGCTTCAAACCGCGCGGGCCGCCAGCTAAGGGAGACTGTTCGGCAATGTCGCGACATTTGATTGTTCTGCCCGATGATTCGCCAAAAGAGTTCTTGAAAGCCATCGCCAAGGCCAAGGAATCGCTGCGGATCAAGATGTTTATTTTTTCTGATCCTGCCATGCGCAAAGCGGTGATTGGGGCGCACAAGCGCGGCGTGAAAGTGCGCGTGATGCTGAATCCGGTGCGGCGCGATGGCACGGGCGAGAATAAAGCGACGAGAGCGGCGCTGCTGGCGGCGGGCGTGGAAGTGATGGACAGCAACCCGAAGTTTCCTGTGACGCATGAGAAGTCCATGGTGGTGGATTCGAAAATCGCGTTCATCAATTCGCTGAACTGGGATACCGAGAACCTGGAAGAAACCCGCGACTACTCGATCCGCACGAAGCATGCGCACGAGGTGCAGGAGGTGATCGACGGTTTCGAGGCGGATTGGCACCGGCATCACTTCGACCCGGGCGAAGGCGCGCACATGATTTGGGCGGTTGGCAACGCGCGCGAGAGGATTGCGAGACTCATCGACGGAGCAAAGCACTCGCTGTGCCTGCAACACGAGCGCTATCAGGACCCGGTGATTCTGGAGCGCTTGGTGCGGGCGAAAATGCGCGGCGTAGATGTGCGCGTGATGGCGCGGGCGCCGCACACGTTAAAGGAAAAGAAGCTGCTGGAGGGCGTCGAGGGAATGCGGGTGCTCGACGACGTGGGCATTAAGGTGCATAAGCTCCATCACATGAAGCTGCATGCAAAGCTGGTGATGGCGGATGGCGAGCGAGCCATCGTCGGCTCAGTGAATCTGGCTCCGGGAAGTTTCGACGAACGGCGCGAACTGGCCATTGAAGTGGACGACCGCAAAATTGTGCGCCGGCTGGGGCGCGTGATCGAGCATGATTGGAAGCACTCGCGTCCGATTGATCTCTCCGACGAAGGACTGGCCCGCGATCTGGAAAAATATGGGCCGAAAGTGATTCACGAGCTCGCGCTCAATCCAGATCTTGCCCCCGATACGAAACCTAATAATACCGTTAAGCCAAAACGCAAAAGCAAACCGAAGCAAAAGCGCCGCTGATTTCGAGCACGCTTAGAGAATCGGCATGGTGAAATGTGAAATACGACGCCATCATCATCGGCTCAGGACAAGCGGGCAACCCTCTCTCCTCGGCACTCACTGAGCACGGCTGGACCGTCGCGCTCATCGAAAAATCCTACCTTGGCGGGACGTGCATCAATACGGGTTGCACCCCGACAAAGACGATGATCGCTTCGGCGCAGGTGGCGCACTACGCGCGCATGGGTAAGAAATGGGGAGTGAATACAAGCGGTGTGAGCGTGGACCTTCCGGCGATTGTGGCGCGCAAGAATGCAGTGGTGCAGAATTTTCGCGATGGCCAGCAGCGCCGCGTCGATAAGCATCCCAAGCTGCGGCTCTACCGGGGCGTGGCGCGTTTTCTCTCGCCGAAGCAAGTGCAAGTGGGAGACGAAATTCTCGAGAGCGATAAATTTTTCATCGACACGGGCACGCGGCCCGCTCCGCCGCGCATCGCAGGCATCGAATCGGCCGGCTATCTCACGAACGAGTCACTGATGGAGCTACAGGAAGTTCCCGAACATTTGATCATTCTCGGGGGCGGTTACATCGGGCTTGAGTTCGGGCAGATGTTCCGCCGCTTCGGCAGCCGCGTGACGATTGTTCACCGCGGCGGCCAAATCCTGGGCCGGGAAGACGCTGACGTCGCAGTCGCGCTCCAGAAAGCGCTCGAAGCCGAAGGCATCGAGTTCCATCTGAATGCAAACTCAAAAAAAGTAGAAAAGCAGAACGGGGAAATTATCCTCGCCGCTGACACCGCCGCCGGTTCGCAAACGTTGCGTGGCTCTCACCTTCTGGCGGCGACTGGCCGCGTGCCGAATACCGACGATCTGGCACTCGACAAAGCGGGAGTCGCGCTCGACTCACACGGCTACATCAAGGTCAACGGACGGCTGGAAACCAGCGTGCCGGGAATCTGGGCGCTTGGCGACGTGAAGGGAGGCCCAGCGTTCACGCATATTTCTTACAACGACTACCAGATTGTCTACGGCAATCTGATAGAAAGCAAGAATCTGACGATCGCGAATCGTTATGTTCCATATTCGCTTTTCACCGATCCGCAGTTGGGGCGCGTGGGCATGACGGAAAAGGAAGCGCGCGCCAGCGGCCGCAAGCTGAAAATCGGAACGTATCCCATGTCGAGCGTGTCCCGCGCCATCGAGCGCGACGAAACAACCGGCTTCATGAAAATCATCATAGATGCCGAGACGGACCGCATCCTCGGGGCATCAATACTCGGAGTCGAAGGCGGCGAGACTGTACAGATTTTGGGCGCGATGATTCTCGCCGATGCGCCGTCCACCGTACTGAAGGGCGCCGTCTTTATTCATCCCACATTGGCGGAAGGCCTTTTCGGCCTGATGGAATCCGTGAAGCCGGTATGAGAGTCTTCTCGCCCAGCCCCCGCCCCGAACCCTGGGCCTCTCGTCGCAAGCGCATCACGCAACCCTGGATGTTGCCCTTTTTCAAGTTGGAGCGGGGCTGGGAATGGCTCGCTTATTTCCTGAGCCACTGGAAATTTCTCGAAGTTTTGGAATACATGAGCAGCCTGAGCATTCTCGTCGCTGTTCTTTTTTATTTTTCCGAATCGGGTGACCGTCTTAAACAAAAGCACTATCAAGCCTGGCAGGTAATTAACACCGCACAAGGAAAAGGCGGAAGCGGAGGAAGAATCGAAGCGTTGCAGGAACTGAACACCGATCGCATTCCTTTGGTCGGCGTGGATGTATCCGGCGCTTTTTTACAAGGGTTGAAATTGGCCAATGCCCGTTTGTTGCGCGCAAATTTTGATTCCGCCGATTTGCGCGACAGCGATTTTCATCTCGCCGATTTCACCGATGCAAATCTGAAGTCGGCGAACTTCCGCGGAAGCAATTTGAGCAAAGCGAGTTTTCTTCGCGCCGATCTCAGTGGCAGCGATCTTAGTACAGCGGATCTCAAGGGAGCCAATTTGAACGGAGCCAATCTGGACGATGCAGATTTAAGCGGTGCTAACCTGGCGGGGCTTCAGTGGCGGGAAATCGCGAGCGCCAAGAATGCGATGATCGAAGGCGTGAAAAATGCGCCGCCGGGATTCGTCGACTGGGCCACGCGGAAGGGAGCTCGAACCTCTTCGAACGTTGGAGAAAAGAGCAAATAGCATGCCTTTTTCATCTCTGCGCCTCACTGACTTCGGCGGCATCTGTGGAATCTTTGTTTTGTTCCAGACATCCAAATCTGAGTAAAAACTGGGTCGTCGCAACGAGTGTCGAGTTGTACGAGTTGTACCATATAGGTGGAGGCGCCCATGCGAATCTCTGACTTCCCCGTTCGAAACATGACCTTCGCGGTCGCTTTCACTCTTGCCGTGATCGGCATCGCGCGCTCATCAACAGGCGCCGCGGCAACTGAACCACCTGCGGCTGACCAGTCTGCGAGCCTTGCGGCGTGGGATGAAATCGCATCTGTACTTCAAAATCCGCGATGCCTGAACTGCCATCAACTTAATTCGCCACTGCAGGGCGATTCACGCCGGGTTCACATCCCGCACGTCGTGCGCGGGCCGGATAATCAAGGTGTAGGAGCAATGCGCTGCCAGAATTGCCACAACAATATGGGAAACAATCCGACGTCAGGAACTCCGGGCGGATTGCACTGGCAGCTCGCTCCGGTGTCGATGCTCTGGCAGGGACTGTCGAGCGCAGATCTATGCCGTGCGGTGAAAGACCCCAAACACAACGGAAATCGAGACGGCGCAGCGCTGATCAAGCATATGGAAGAGGAACCACTCGTGCTGTATGGCTGGGATCCGGGAAAAGGCCGCGAGCCGGTACCGGTTCCGCATGAGAAAGTTGTCGAAGACATGAAGATTTGGGTGGCGGGCGGAATGGCTTGTCCGAATTAATCACGAACTTTCGAGATGCATCCAGGCCGCGACGCATCGTGGGGCGGACAGAAAGGAGAAATTAGATGATCACTCTGAAGGTGAACGGTGAATCGCACGAATTGGACGTGAGTCCCGAAATGCCGCTGCTTTGGGCCCTACGCGACAGGCTTCATTTGACCGGCACGAAATTCGGCTGCGGCAAGGCGATGTGCGGCGCATGCACGGTTCATATCGACGGACAAGCCGCGCGCTCGTGCTCAATCATGGTGGGCGAGGCGGCGGGAAAAACGATCACGACGATCGAAGCAGTCTCGGGAAAAGTTGCCGAGGCGGTGACACAGGCGTGGCAACGGCTCGACGTGGTGCAGTGCGGATATTGCCAGTCGGGGCAGATCATGTCCGCGATCGTTTTGCTCAATGGCAACAAAGCACCGACCGACGAAGACATTGACCTGAGCATGGAAGGCAATATCTGCCGCTGCGGCACGTACGTTCGTATCCGTCATGCGATCCATGAAGCGGCAAAATCGCTCGCCTAGGAGGCTACAGCCATGAGCACATCGAATCTCCCGAACGCTGCAGCCCCCGAACACTTTGACGCTTCGCGCCGCGATTTTCTGAAGTCGGCCGCGATTGCCGCGGGCGCGTTTATTCTGGGCGCGTACGTTGCATTTCCTGAAATTGCCAACGCACAGGGCGGAGCGCCGCAGGGACCGTACGATCCGAATCTTTTCCTGAAAATAGGCTCGGACAATATTGTCACGGTGCTCAGCAAGCACTTCGAGATGGGACAAGGCGTGACCACGGGCCTCTCCACTATGGTGGCGGAAGAGTTGGGCGCCGATTGGTCCACGGTGCGCTTCGAGTTTGCGCCAGCTGACGCGAGGATTTACAACAATCTTCTATTCGGTCCCCTCATGGGCACAGGCGGCTCGAGTTCGATGGCCGAATCCTGGGAACAGATGCGCAAAGTGGGCGCGGCGGCGCGGATGATGTTTATCGCCGCAGCGGCTCAGAAATGGAATGTGCCGGGCGGCGAAATCGTCGTCGAGAAAAGCATCGTGATCCATTCGCGCTCGGGACGCAAAGCAAACCTCGGAGAATTGGCCGCCGACGCGATGCACATGCCGGTGCCGAAGGACGTGACGCTAAAACCCGCGAAGGATTGGAACCTGATCGGAACGAAACTCCCGAGGCTCGACACGCCGGGAAAAACCACCGGCAAAGCGGTTTTCGCGCTGGATTTCACCCGACCCGGAATGCTCACCGCGGTTATCAAACGTCCAAATCGCTTTGGCGCGAAAGTGGCGTCCTTCGACGCAACGGAAGCAAAAAAAATCGATGGAGTAGTCGAAGTGGTGCAAGTCCCGGCCGGCGTCGCTGTTCTCGCGAAGGATACGTGGTCTGCGATACGCGGGCGAGACGCGCTGCAAGTTACTTGGGACAATTCCGGCGCGGAAAAACGTTCCACGGCTGAGATGCTCGAACAATATCGCCAGATCATGAAGCAGCCGGGCATTTCCGCGGAAGGGCGCGGAGACGCCGCGGCGGGCCTGACGCGAGCGGCAAAAACGGTCGAAGCCGAGTACACGTTTCCGTATCTCGCGCACGCACCGATGGAACCGATGAATGGCGTGATTGAACTTCATAGCGACGGCGCGGAAATATGGTCCGGTTCTCAGTTGCAAACGCTCGATCAAATGGTCGCCGCGCAGTTTCTGGGGATGAAACCCGGGCAAATCAAGATCAACACGCTTCTAGGCGGCGGCAGCTTTGGGCGACGAGCGAGCACTACGGCGGATTGGACCGCGGAGATGGCGCAAGTAGTGAAAGCAATCAACGGGCGCGCTCCGGTTCATGTGGTTTGGACGCGCGAGGACGACATTCGAGGCGGATATTACCGGCCCATGGTGTTGCACCGAGTGAAGGCGGGCATCGATAGCAGCGGTGACATTTCGGGCTGGCAAGATACTGTCGTGAGCAAATCAATCTTCAAGGGCACCGGTCTCGAAGCGATGGCCATGAAGGACGGCGTGGATAACAGCATGGTCGAGGGAGTCGCGGACACGCCTTATGCGATTGGGAATCTGGCGGTTGACGTTCACTACATCGAAACGCCGGTGACGGTATTGTGGTTTCGCTCTGTCGGAAACACGCATACGGCTTACGTGATGGAGACGATGATGGACGAGCTTGCCCATCTCGCGGGAAAAGATCCGGTCGCGTTGAGGCTCAGCTTGCTCACAAAACAGCCTCGTCACGCTGAGGTGGTGCGGCTCGCGGCGGAAAAGGGCGGTTGGGGAAAGCCTGTGGGCGATGGGCAGGGGCGCGGATTTGCGTTCCATCATTCATTCAATACGAGTGTCGCGATGGTAGCCGATGTTTCGACGAAAGCGGCGAAGCTCAAGGTCGAGCGCATCGTGGCGGCGGTTGATTGCGGAGTGGCGATCGATCCGGACGTCGTAACAGCACAAATTGAGGGAGCGATCGGGTTCGCGCTGTCAATCGCGCTGCGAAATCAGCTGACGTTCAAAGATGGAATGGTAGAGCAGAGCAACTTCGACGACTACGAACCGACACGCATGCGCGAAATGCCGAGAGTCGAAGTGCATATCGTGAAATCCACTGAAAGCCCCACGGGCATCGGCGAGCCGGGCGTTCCCCCGCTGGCGCCCGCAATTGCAAATGCTATCGCCGCGAGCACGGGCAAGCGCCTGCGATCGCTGCCGCTCGATCTGAGCACGCTGGCGTAAATTTATCACCGCCGTGGCCGCCAGACAGCCCATTCCGTCTGCGAGTCGCTGAAGGCCCAATCGAGCGGCAATTGAAACGTTCACAGTCTCTTTGTCCACGCGGTTGCGTTTTCAGCCAATTCCTCTAGTACACCCTCATCAGTCTTACCCGAACTTTTCAGCACGTGAAACGAATGATCGGCCCCCTCGATTACGTGCAATGTCGCTCGCGTCCCAAGTTCGGCGCATATCGGCCGCAAGAGCTGGAGATCAGCCAAAGCGTCGCGCGTTCCCTGCAGGAAAAGCATCGGAAATTTCACCTCGCGTAAATGCTCCGCGCGTTTCGTTCCAGGCCGATTTGGCGGATGAAGTGGAAATCCAAAAAACACCAGGCCTCGAACGCCATCCAAGCGCCCTTCCGCCGCCGCGAGCGAAGTCATTCGTCCTCCCAGTGACTTTCCTCCAGCGAATAGCGGCAAGTCCGGAGCCGCTTTCGAAGCAGCTTGCACCGCCGCTTGAACGGTCGCAGTGAGCACAGGCGGTCGGTCGGGAACTCTCCGCCGTTGCTCCATGTACGGGAACTGGAACCGAAGCGTCGCCACTCCAGCATTCGCCAGCCTGTCTGCCAGCGCAGTCATGAACGGATGATTCATCCCCGCACCCGCGCCGTGCGCCAACGCCAAAACACATTCTGCGTTCTTTGGCCGCAACAGAATCGCCTGCACCTCGCCCGCGTCTTGAACATTGAAGCGCATGTTGTCCGTAATCATGATTTCGAAGGCGGCATTTTAACGTTGCAACTGTCGCTTTCCTTATCCCTGCAGGAGTGAACGAATACGATCCACCAGCTGCCCTCCCGTCTCGGTTGCGTCGGCGGAAGAAAAATCAGCGGGCAACTGCAGGAAGGGTCGTTGCGGATCAATCTGTCGAATCCTGTCGAGCGATATCTCGTTGGAGCCCATCTCCGCCCCATGGACAAAAACGTTTGGATGCATAGCCACCACCAATGTGCGAGCTTCGGCAAGAGTTGTGGCGGTGAACACTTCAAATCCTGCATGCCTCAGGACAGCGCTCATGAACGCCAGCACATCCGTGGATTTGTGCGCGCACACCACCCGCGCCACGGTTTCTGGTATCGCCTCCCCAGCAACCGGAGATCGCAGAGAGAATGACTTTACTGCCTCCGTCTCCGACGGGCAGGCCTGAAAGAAACGGTGCAAAGTCGTCGATTCGAGCGCACGAAGAAGGAAAGGAGTCAGGTGGCAGAGCACCATGTCACCGTGTTGGCGGCGAAGCACACGAGTCAAGCGAACCAGCGCGCCCAAACCGGCGCTGTCGAGGAAATTCACCTGCTCCAGATTCAGCACCACTTGCTTGGTATCAAGCGTGACTTTCTCGACTTCGACTTGGAGAGCCAGCACTTCGTCGCCCGCGACGATGCGGCCGTCGCATCGTATAACCGCGACGTTTCCGTTTCGCGCGTTTTGTAACTTGAGCTGCATTACACTCGAAGTGTCACCGATTCTATCCCAGATGTGTCGAAACGCCAGAAGACCCATGCTGGTCGTTAGGAATTGCTTCAGAACGCTTCCTTTCACGCATTCTATAGTGTCGCAGCAGGATCCTGAGGCACGGTCAGACGGACCAGTAGCTCAGATTCGCCACCTGCTGCTTCAGCCGGTGCGACAAAACTGTCCAGAATGCGGTTTCCATCCGAATATAATTGACGGCGACAAACCTTCGGAACGGAAGCCCGCGGTGAGAGACCCTATTGCCTGCCTACACGCTTTCCAGTTGTTCATACCCTTCGTACCCCTGTTTTGACGCTAATCGCGCCCGTTGTGCTATAAGGCTTGCGACGGGAACCGCAATGAACAGGCTGATCCTCTCTCCTGCGTTTATCGTGTGCCTGCTTTTGGCTTCCGCGGCCGTTTTGCGCCGGCGACCCCGCCGCCCTGCCTGCGGGTGACGACTTGTGGCCGACCAAAGGCTGGGCAACCGCCAGCCCGGGCAGTGTTGGGTTGGATGAGCAGGTTCTCCTCAGGCTGGACAAGGATATGGCCTCGGGGAAATATTCGCAGATGATGGACAGCTTTGCGGTGTTCCGGTGCGGCAAGAAAGTTTTTGAACGCACCTACTCGCACGACTACGCAAAGATCTATGGCAAGGAAGCCGGGGAACGAGGGCCGCTCAACGCCCGTCTTACGGGGCGGTACAACTATTTCGATCCATACTGGCACCCCTATTATCACGGCACGGATTTGCACACGATGCAATCGGTGAGCAAGACGGTCACTTCGGTGATTATCGGCGCCGCCATGCAGCGCGGCGACTTCAAAGCCGGCCTGGATACACCTGTCCTGAAATACTTCGACACATCCAAAGTGAAAAATGTGGACGACCGCAAGCGCCGCATGACGTTGCGCGACTTGCTGACCATGACCGCGGGCTTGGAATGGCATGAGGAAGATGTGCCTTACGATGACCCTCGCAGCGATTCCAGCTTGATGGAAGCCACTGACGACTGGGTGCAGTACACGATCGACAAGCCCATGGCCGCCGAACCGGGCAAGGTCTGGAACTACAGCAGCGGCGTTACGGAACTGCTCGCCTATATCTTTCAGAAAGAAACCGGTCAGGACATCGACGACTACGGCCAGAAATATCTGTTCGCACCGCTGGGGATCAGGCACGAATGGAAGCGCACGTATCTGGGAGTCGTGGACACCGAAGGCGGCTTGTATCTGAACGGCAGCGACCTGGCGAAGATCGGTTACTTGTATCTGCACGACGGCATGTGGGACGGCAAGCGTATCGTCTCAAGTGAATGGGTGAAAGAGTCTGTGACGCCCTACTTCCAAACCGACGAGCCGCGGTTCAAGTATGGCTTCAAGTGGTGGTTGTCCAAACTGCCGGATTCCACAGAGTACGTCTGGATGTGCCGCGGATTCGGCGGGCAGAACCTGCTGGTGTTTCCAAAGGAGGGTCTGATTGTGACCTTTACGGCTTGGGACATTCTCCCCAACTCGACCGGCAAGGAGCCGGTCCCGTCCGACTTTCTACATGCCGTGAAGGCCGAGACTTGCACAGGCAATTTCCAATAATGCGGTTGCCAAACGCGGCGCAGATGGCGCCACAATTATTTCCAAAGCTTCCTACTTGAGGGATTTCTGAAATTAGGCAATCAAGATGATCCCTATATTGGCTACGCAGGAATTTCCGGCACCGCTGCCAGCAGCGCTTGCGTGTAGGGGTGTTCCGGTGCCGTAAGAATTTTCTCAGCCGCCCCTACCTCGACGAACTTCCCCGCCTGCATCACCGCCACTCGCGTCGCTAGCTGCGCCACTACCGGCAAACTGTGCGAAATTAAAATCAGCGTAAGCGAAAATTCGCGCTGCAGCCTCGCCAGCAGCTCCAGAATTTGCGCGCCCACGGAAACATCCAGCGCCGACACAGGCTCGTCCGCGATCACCAGCTCGGGACGCAGAATCAGCGCGCGTGCGATCCCGATTCGCTGCCGCTGCCCGCCCGAAAATTCGTGAGGGTAACGGTCGAACGCATCCGCGCCGATCCCGACCGCCTGCAAAATTTCAATCGCGCTCTCGCGGCGCTTCGCGCGCATTGAACCCGGCTCATGAATCGCAAGCGGCTCGCCGACAATTTCTCCTACCCGCATCCGCGGATTCAACGACGCGACCGGATCCTGAAATACCATCTGCATCCGGCGACGCAGCCCTCTCAACGTGGCGCCGCTCGCCGCCAGCCAATCTTCACCGCGGAAACGCATCTCGCCCGCGTCTGGTTCGATCAACCGCAACACCATGCGCGCAAGTGTCGTCTTGCCGCAGCCGGATTCGCCTACGATTCCCAGAGTCTCGCCGCGCGCCACCGAGAAACTCACATCATCCACTGCCACTGCGCGATGCGAAGATTGCACGAACGCGCCGCTTGCCACAGGATACAGTTTTCGCAGGCCGCGGGCTTCGAGCAGAGTCTCTACTTCGACCGGAGGAACTGCTGGCGTCATCCGATTTTCTCGGCGGAGAAAAACACAACCGCGTTGACCATCTCGATGCCGGGCACTTCGTCGCTACTCGTGGCGCTGTAGCGTGGATGGAACGCCGCCAGATCGTCAGGAATCGTCTCTTCCATCAGCCGCCGCGTTTCGACGTACTCAGGATCGCTCGGCTCGCGACCGGCGTTGTGCATCCATTGATCGAAAGTAGCCGGGTGTTCTTCCACGTGCGTGCCGGTGATGCGCAGATGATGTGCAGCGAAGAGCGACGCGAACTCGCTCTGCGCCAGCGTTCGCACGTGCGAAGGGTCGCGCACGCGCTCGATGCGGTCGTGCATCTCGGCGCTGCGCGGATCTTCCTGCGCGAAAATGTCAATGATTCCGGCCCTGCCCCCGCGTTTCAGCACGCGCGACATTTCGCCGATTACCCGTCCCGGTTCCGGCACATGGTGCAAAGCGTAACTCGAAAGAGCGAGATCAAGCGATTCATCCGGGAAAGGAACGTCCACTGCGTTGCCCAGTGCAAACGCAACGTTGCGGGCTTCCGCTTCACGCGCAGCTCGCTGCGCCACGGCGAGCATCGCCGGCGTCAAGTCCAAGCCGATAATCCAGCGGACATGCCGCGCGAACGCCAGCGCGAGAGCTCCCGTGCCGCTCGCGAGGTCCACCGCGCAGTCGCTTTTCTTCGCACGCCACCATTTCAGCCAGGATTTCAGCTTCCACGGCGCGCGTCTGCATCACCGCACTGCCGAAAACCTCCGCCGTGCGCGTAAATCGGTCGCGCACCAGCTCTCGCTGTTGCTCTTGGTTCAAATCTGCCATTCAAATCCGTTCCCGGGTCTGCGAAAAGCCTGCTCTAGCCTGGATTCCGAGAGGCCTCTAGGTCAAGGTACTTGACCGTTTTTTAATGTCCGTTTTTCTTCGCTTCATTTTCACCTGAAGCGCCACTTCAAAATTCTCCGTGTCACTAGGCAAGAATACACCGCGCCCGATGCTCACCCACCCCCACTTCCCGAAGCGCAGGCATTGCCGAATCGCACTCGGGTACATGGATGTCGCACCGAGGACCAAACGAGCAGCCCGGCGGCAGGGCGTTAAGGGCCGGGACTGCGCCGCGAATCGGAGTGAGTTTGCCGCGTTCGAGGCGCGGCGCCGCGCGCAGCAAACCCTCCGTGTATGGATGGCGCGGATGACGCAAGACCTCTGCCGTTGGGCCTTCTTCAACGATGCGCCCGGCGTACATCACCATCACGCGATCAGCAATTTGCGAGACGACGCCCAAATCGTGCGTGATGAATAGCATCGAAAGCTGGAGTTCGCGCCGCAGTTGCGCCAGCAGTTCCAGAATTTGTTTTTGCACGGTGACGTCGAGAGCCGTGGTGGGCTCGTCTGCAATCAGAATCCGGGGACCAGGTGCGAGCGCCATTGCGATCATCACGCGCTGCCGCAAACCGCCCGAAAGTTGATGCGGATACTGACGAGCGCGCCGCTCGGGTTCCGGCACAGCTGCGCGCTCCAGCGCGTCGATCGCTCGGCGTCGGATCTCCGCCGCGCTGGCTGTTGAATCATGGACGCGAATTGCCTCTTCCACTTGAGAGCCGATGCGCATGACAGGGTCGAGGGCCGTCATCGGCTCCTGGAAAATCATGGCGATATCACGGCCACGCATTTTGCGAAGCTCTTCGCGGGCGGCCGTGACCAGATTCATGCGTTCGCCATCGCGCGTTTCGAGCCAAGCTTCACCGCTGCGACGCGCACCGGGAGGCTCGAGGCCCATCAAAGCGAGCGACAGCATCGTCTTGCCCGATCCCGATTCGCCCACGATTCCGAGTGTCTCGCCCTCAGCAAGAGAGAGCGAAACATCATTTACGGGGCGAACCCATCCCGATTCGGTTGGCAGTTCGACTGTGAGTCCCCGAACTTCAAGGCTCACTGCGGTCGTAGTCACCATGACAACATCATAGGATGCGCATGTGTTCCGTGGCTAGATTTTGCGCAGTGAATTGTGAAGATTCGGACAGTCAACGATCAGCTATCGGAATAACGAAACGGAGGGCGGTGTGGGTTGTGGAGAAGCTGCACACTTTGTTGTCAGTTAGGCCGAAGGCTTTGCCGGTTGTGATTACATCAAGCTCACGTATGTCTTGACGGCCTTTGGGATAGATCACCCAGATTCCGCCATTCTTGGCGATTGATTTACGCAGTTGCGCAAGGCGGGCTAAGTCTTTTTTCTGCTCGGCGCTGAAGAATATCAGGTCAATATCGGCTGCTGGCTTGCGTTCTGCAAATCCCGGATTGAACGGCTGGATGTCATTGATGAAGGTGCTGTCGTTTACTCCGAGGATCAGGATTTTCTGGCCTGGCTTGACGCCCAGTTTATCAAGCAGGGAGCGGTGCGAATAGTCGCGCTCTGGCGGGCGCGGCTTCAATGGAGTTTTGCGCGGCATCGGTGTAGGCGGCTCCTTCGGGTGTTTGCGGCTGACGACTGAATTCGCGTCGCGGATTCTATCGCAGTTTACGGCGGCGAGGCGTTGACAGATAATGCGCGCGGACGAGGAAACCTGAAACTGCGGCGAATGGGACGGTCGCAGGCCGCGCTTCGCTCATGGTCGAGAGGGCACGGCGTGCCGTGCCCTAGTGAAGACAGAAACGCGATTCGAGTTTGTCGCGTGAGGAGAACTAGCCACGATGCTTCCTGGCCTAAAAGCTGCACTGAACTACCATCCGATGTTCGTACATTTTCCGATTGTCTTGTGGCTTGCGGCGCTTTTGTTCCAGGTGCTGGCGTTGTGGCGAGCGAGCGACGATATGCAGCGGACGGCGGCGTGGATGTTATATCTCGGGACGCTTGGGGCGATCGTGACGGTGCTCACGGGGCTTGCGGCGGAGAAATCCGTGCCGCCTGGCGATGCAATGCGGGCGGTGGGGATCCACGAAACATTGATGCTCGTTTCGACGAGTCTGGCCCTGGCGCTGTGCATTTTCGCATTCCTCGCGCGGAAGAATTTCACAATGCAACTGCGCAAATTGATGCTGCTGGGACTGGCCGTTCTCGCCGTGCTTCTGACGATTGGCGCCGATCGCGGCGCGCAACTGGTATACGGTTACGGAACCGCAGTGAATTGGACCACCGCGCAGGAACAGAAATAGGGATGCCTGCAATCAATCCTCGAACGAACATGACGGCTCCGAATCGCAGCGCGCTGGTTGGATTTGCGATTGGCATTGTTGTGATTCATTTCGCGATCAGTCTGGCCCATGGGATTGCGCACCAGCATCTGGCGATCGGGCTCAATTCCTTCCAGAAGATTTTCGTTGCGGCGGTAATTGTCGTTGCGCCGCTTTACGCGGCTTATCTGATTTGGAGGGGCAATTTGCGTGTAGGAGGAGCGTTGCTGGCTCTTTCGATGGCCGGCGCGCTTGTTTTTGGCGTTTATTATCACTTCATCCTGCCCGGTCCTGACCATGTGACGCATATCAACATGCCCATTTCACTCGATATGCGGGATATTTTCGACGTGTCTGCGGTGCTTCTTGCTCTTTTCGAATGCCTTGGGGTGCTGGCGGGCGTTCGAATTTTTTTGAAATCCTGACCGCAAATCCTTCATCCTATGAGTACCCGCCCATTTTATAAACCGGGGGAGAACTACCTTGAAAGTCTTTATCGCTGGCGCAACCGGAGTTCTGGGCAGAAGTCTGATGCGGCAGTTTCGAGAACGGGGCCACAGCGTGATCGGAATGGCGCGCAGTGCGAAGAACGAAGATACGATTCGCAAGTTTGGAGCAGAGAGCCGGCGCGCGGACTTGTTTGACGCAGATTCACTGGCGCGGGCGGCCGAAGGCGCCGACGTGATCGTGCACGCGGCAACCGCGATTCCTACCAGCACGAAGCCTCGGCCGGAAGAATGGAAAACCAACGATCGCATCCGGCGCGATGGCACGCGAGCGCTGGCGCAAGCTGCCGGGCGAGTGGGCGCTAAACAGTTTCTGGTGCAAAGCATCACGTGGGTGGCGCGCCCGGAAAATGAGTCGGCGTTCGACGAGGATTCACCGCCCCACACGGATTTCATTACCCGTTCGACCGTGGAGATGGAAACAATCGCGCGAGACGCGGCGAGCAAAGAAGGATTCAAGGCGGCGATATTGCGTTGCGGTTGGTTTCACGCGGCCGATGCCGCTCACACTCGTTATTTCGGCGCGCAGCTTCTGGCGCGCAAGCTTCCGATCATCGGCAAAGGCGATGCGATGTGGCAATGGATTCATGTGGACGACGCGGCCACCGCATTTGTGACGGTCGCAGAATCCGGGCGGGGAGGTCTGTGGCACGTGACGGACGATCAGCCGGTGAGCGCGGGCGCGTATTTGGCTGGATTTGCGCAGCGGCTTGGCGCGGCCGCTCCACGGCACGTTCCGGCATGGATCGCGAAAATTCTGGCAGGACCTGTAGTGGTGAATATGATGACGGCTTCCACGCGAACGTCGAACGTGCGGTGCCGGCGGGATTTCGACTGGCAACCACGATTCCCGAGTTACCGCGAAGCCCTGGATCAAATCGTAGGCGAGTGGCGGCGAGAAAATTTTCTGGGACTTGGCAGCAAGATCGCAGCGTAAAGACGCGCCTACGGTGCGAGGGAAAAAGAGGCAGTGCAATTCATTGCTCTCTGTGCATCTCGCCGCGCGTTGCACCTATGCCCTAAGTGCGACGTGCCAAGGTCAATGCGCTTTCCTTGAAACACGATCTATCAGTTCGTCCAATCTCGAGAGCAGAAGCTTCAGGATGGGCGACTTGTTCGATTTTTTGTAGCCGAAGACAAGCTCGACAGTCGGCGTTTCCCCCTTGAGAGGACGGCTCGTCACAGAGGAAGGCAGAAAGTTCTGTGCATAGGCCGGTAAGAGCCCCACACCGCGCGTCGAGGCTATCAAGGACATTCCCATAGAGAGGTGGTCCGCCTCGTAAGCTGGCTTGATATTGATCCCAGACCGCTTCAGGAAATTGTCGATGACCACGCGCAGCACAGGAGCCGTGCCCGACACGGTCACGAATGTCTCCCCTACCAGATCCCGCGGACTGATCGCTTTGAGCGCAGCAAGGCGGTGGTCACTCGGCAAGATCACGGCCAACGGCTCCTTGACAAGAACACGGTAGGCCAACTCGGGCATTCCTTTTTCCCTTCGAAGAAAAGCTGCATCGATTTTTCCATTCAACAAAGCCCTTGCAAGCAGCGGAGAGTATTGACTCGATATCATCACGTCGGCGTTAGGGAGTTCGTCGCGCAAGATCCGCAAGGCTTCGGGCATCCAGGTCAACTCATGCCCGGTCAGAAAGCCCATAGCGAAGCACGGCTTGACAGGATGGGCAGCGCGGCGCGCGGCTTCGGCGGCCGCTTCCACCTGTGATAGCACCACGCGAGCATGTTCGAGAAAGGCTCGCCCCGCCGGCGTTAGTTCGATACCGCGAGAGCGGCGCGTCAGGAGCTGAGCGCCTACCTCGTCCTCAAGATCTCGAATCTGCCGGCTTAACGAGGGTTGCGAAGTGTGCAGGCCTTGCTCTGCGGCCAACGTAAGACTCCCCGCATCCGCGACCGAGACAAAATAGCGAAGGTGTCGCAATTCCATTTCCGCTCCCATGCCTGTGAAGCATCGCTCTCAGCTTAACAAAGTATGCTTCCCGCCGCTTCGCGCCGCAATCCAACAAAGCGATCTGAACTAGTCCGGAACGGCCCAGACAGGCGTTTCAGCCATTCTCATTCTGGATAGCTCCGGATCAACGGGAGGTGTGCGATGAGCTCACCAGTTGTCTTAATTACCGGCGCGCTGACAGGAATCGGCCGCGCAGCCGCAACAATCTTCGCGCAAGAAGGGGCACGCATTGTTGTATCCGGGCGCCGAGATAAAGAAGGGCAAGAACTAGTTGCCGAGCTGCAAAAGCTCGGAGCAGAAGCCATCTTTGTTCGCACCGATGTCCGCAAAGATGAGGACGTGCGCAATCTTGTGGACCAAACGATCAAGCGTTTCGGACGCCTGGATGTGGCCGTCAACAACGCCGGCACCGAAGGCGCGCCCGGGCCTGTGACGGAACAAACCGCCGAAAGCTTCGCGGCCACCTTCGACACGAATGTGCTCGGCACGCTGCTGAGCATGAAGCACGAACTACGTGCGATGCTGCCACAGGGAAGCGGGAGCATCGTGAATATCTCGTCGGCCTATGGAAGCATCGGCGCTGCTTACGCATCCGTTTATGTGGCCAGCAAACATGCGGTGGAAGGGCTCACCAAATCCGCCGCACTCGAAGTGGCGCGGACTGGAGTTCGGGTAAATGTCGTCGCTCCAGGCACCACGGATACCGGCATGCTCACGCGCTTCAACAAGACGGATGAGAACAAAGCAGCGCTCGTCTCGACGGTACCTCTCAAGCGTATGGCAACACCGGAGGAAATCGCTCACGTGATCGCCTTTGTTGCTTCGCCTGATGCTTCGTACATGACTGGCGCTTCCATCCCGGTGGACGGTGGAATGATCGCCGACTAAATCAGTTTTGAATTTGCGAGTGCAGAGTTATTGCGGCGCAGAGTGCGTCGAGACTTAGGAGAAGAAGAGGTTGACGTCATGGCTACGCTTCAAGGCAAAACCGCACTGGTAACAGGCGCATCGCGTGGAATTGGCCGCGCGATAGCATTGGCACTTGCTGAGGCCGGTGCGCATATTCTGGTTCACTACGGTCGTTCCGCGCAGGATGCGGAATCTCTCGTCGCCGGCATCCGCTCAAAAGGCGGACGCGCGGACATAATAAAGGCGGACTTGGCAACTCCAGATGGAGCGGCACTTCTCGCGAAGGAAGTTCGCGCGATCGTCGGCGAACGCTTGGACATCCTGGTGTCCAACGCCGGAATCAGCAAGGCTGCAACTCTTCAAAGATCACACGGTGGCGGATTTTGACAATCTGTTCGCGACGAATGTACGCAGTCCGTTTTTCCTGGTGCAGCAACTTCTCCCCGTCCTGCACGAAGGCTCGAACATAATTGTGGTCTCTTCGATCGGGGCGCACGCAGTAGTTGGGAAGCCCAGTTTGGACAGCCCGACGATCCTAGCCTACGCCTCAACCAAAGGAGCGTTAGAGACTCTAGTTAAAAACTGGGCTGCCATTCTCGGCCCGCAGGGCATTCGCGTAAACGCAGTCGCGCCGGGCGTGATCGACACAGACATGTCCAATTTCACGAAGACCGAGGCTGGCCGGGACGTCGTCCTTGGAATGCAGGCATTGAAACGAATCGGCAAACCGGAAGATGTTGCGGACGTCGTCGCGTTCCTGGCTTCGGACGCAGCGCGATGGATAACAGGAGCCAGTATTCCGGTCGACGGTGGATCGAAACTTTAAGACCTTACGGCTGGCCAGCAGTGCCGACGCCAGACTAAATTGCATGGAGGAAAAAATGGGAGACGGGCAGGTGGCAAAAATGAAAGCAGCGGGTGAGAAGATCGAATCGCGAAATAAGGCTCTTGTTCTGGAAGCCTTCGACACTCTGTTCAACAAGCGGGACTACGCAGCAGCTGAAAAGTTCTGGTCTCCTGACTACATTCAGCACAGCGCTCACATCGCGCCGGGCCGCGAGGGCCTTTTCAATCTCATCAAAAGCCTTCCGCCCACGCTAAAGTATGAGCCGGGAACGATCGTAGCCGAAGGAGATTTCGTTATCGCGCACGGACGGTATTCTGGCTTGGGCCTGCCGGCGAACTGGATCGTAGCGGATATTCTTCGCATCGAAAGCGGTATCCTGGTGGAACACTGGGACGTAATCCAGGATGAGGCCACGCGTGCTTCATCCAAGAGCGGCCGTCCGATGTTCGGCGAGAAATTCGCGAGCTAGTGAGTGGCCGATTACGAAGCCGGCCAAAAACAGATACCTTGCATTGTCTTAGAGGAGGTTGACGCGCATGAGAGCGGACATTGCAGTGGGCGCGATATTTCCTGATTACGAGCTGACCGACCACACGGGAAAGCATCGCAAGCTTTCAGAACTGCAGGGGCCGGATCCAATGATCCTGGTGCTTAGCCGCGGAGGATTCTGCCCCAAGGATCGGCGCCAGGCCGAAGGCTTGGTCCAACTTCACCACGAGATGGAAGTCGGTTACTCGCGGCTCGTCACGATCAGCACCGACAACATGCTTCTGACTAACGAGTACCGCACCGGAGTGGGCGCTCATTGGACCTTCTTATCCGATCCGGGAAGAAAGGTTCAGAAGGATCTCGACATTGCAGAGTACACGGATGCCGATCACAACCCGATGATCCCGCACGTGATTGTCCTCGAGCCGGGTCTCGTCATATTCAAAATTTACAATGGCTACTGGTTTTTTGGCCGGCCGACCATCGAAGAGCTGCGCCAGGATTTGCGCGCTGTTCTGAAAAAATGCCGCCCGGACTGGGATATCTCCAAACCCGAACTGAAAGCCGCCTGGGAGCGCGGTGAACGCGATCGTTTTTATCCGTACGGCAAGACTTACGGGCAGGTTTTTCGGGAGCAGGAGTAGACAGACGATATCAAAACCATTCAAGACTATTGAAATCGTCGTAGGATGCTTGTCGAGGTCCTCAGAATGCTCGTGAAAGATGGAAGTTTACCAGGATGGGGATACCTGGTGCGCTCGCGGCATCGGCGAAGATATTTTCACGCAAGCTAATACGGCGGACGAGCTTTTCCGAAACATTAAAGAAGCCGTTGCCCTGCACTTCGAAAACGGGAGTGAATCCCCCGATATCGATATTCTTGTAGTCTCGGAACTGAAGGTTCCCTCATGCCCCGGCTGCCGCAGGTTAGCGGCCGAGCGCTCGTCAAACTCCCGCACTCCCTCGGTTAGTTCGGGTTCTCCGCGTCGCTTCCCAGGTTGCCGAAGGGCCACAAGCCGAAAAGCTTCAGGAACACATCATCGTGCTTCTCGGTGAGCATGCGCGCCGTCCTCGCCTTGGGCCACGGGCTCGCAAAACGATCAGGCCGGTCGGCAATCCAGAAACCGGTGAGCGCCATCACGGTCGCGTTGCGGTCGAGCACATCGGCTTTCACTTTGTCGAACGTGTCGACGGCAGAATGATGCGTGTATTTGTAATCCGGCGAATCCTGATTCAGGTTGATGCCGGGCAAGCCTTCCATGATGAACGGGCCCGTGTCGGTTCCAAATTCGGCCTCGTCGTCCACTTCCAGATTTCCAAACGCCTGCAGCGCTCCCGCGAATTTCTGCATCTCGGGAATTAAATCGTCGTGGCCGCCCATTTGGAAACCCGTCACAGGTCCCTGGCCGAAATCCAGAACTACCGCCGCAATGTGATTGGCCATCTCGCTTTGATGAGTCTTCGTGTACGCAAGCGAACCGAGCAGCCCTTCTTCTTCACCTGTGAAAAGAACGAAGCGAATCGTGCGGCGCGGCTTGAATCCGGATTTCATGATGGCCTCAGCAGCGCCGAGCGTCGTGGAGGAGCCGCAGCCGTTATCAGTAGCGCCGGACGCGAGATCCCAGGAATCGAGATGGCCGCCAACGACAACGATTTGCTCCGGATTCTGCGTGCCGCGAATTTCGCCCACCACGTTGGCGGACGGAACAGGCCCGTCGCTAACGCGATTTTGCACGTTGATTTTCAGACGCACCGTTTTGCCGCGTTCGATGTAGCGCTCGATCTGCTCCTGATCTTCGGCGGCCATGCTGACCACGGGAATGTCGTAGTAAGTGTTGAAATCCGAGCGCGCCGGTGTGGGTGAGGTGCATTCCTTCTGCTTTTCGGCCGCCTTGCCCGCCAATCACGGCTATCGCGCCTGCTTGATGAGCGGTCTTCAAGAAGTCGCCGAATTTTGCGAAGACTGACATTCCGCTCTTCGGCTTTTCACCCTTCTGAACCATCAGCAGAACTTTCCCGCGCCATTTCCCGGCGTTATCTTTCATCTCCTGCTCGAGCTGATAGTTGTTCACTTCCACCACGTCCGCCTCCGAGCCACCTGCTGTTGTGGAACCCACCCAGCCCATCGCGTCAATCATCACGCGGCGATGAATCGGCGATTCAATTTCCGCGTCGGCGGAAATGCGCGTCCAGCCGCGCGAGAGTTCCCAGGGCTCCGTGTGGACGTTTTCGAGGCCGATGGCTTTCATCTTCTCAACGCCCCATTCGATCGCGCGACTCGCTTCCGGCGAGCCAGTGACGCGCGCCCCGATGTCGTCGCTCAATTCCTCGAGATACTGATACGTGTGCGTATCCATCGTGCCGGCGCCGGCCACGGCGGTGAGCGCTTTGAGCGTGCCGTCGGTGGCGGGTGACGAGAGATCCGTCGAGCCTGTGGCAGAGACAGCGGGTCGCGCGGCAACAAAGAGAAACGCGCTCAAGCCGGCAAGCGCAATCATTTTTCGAATCATTCGAAACAGCTCCTTTCACAAACTGCTATGTCCCGGATGGAGAGAATAGGACGGATTCGGATAGGGCCCAAGAATTTCTTTGACGCGCTGAAAGGAGAATAGTTAGGGCCGTTTTGCCTTTGCGAACCGCGCGTGGCCAAGGCAACGGGGTAACTCGAAATGGCGCGCCCGCATCATACTATCTGAGGGTGTTGGAAGTCAGCGAACCTGCAGCGGTTCGACTCCGGGGCATCCGTACGAAGCAGGAACTCCAATTCGCTCGCGTCTCTCAGAAGGCGAAGCGCGCGCAAATTCCCGTTTCGCCTCGTATTCGTGTGTTTGGAATCATTCTAATTAACAATTTCCGCTCCGCGCGCGGGCGTGAATAACAAATTACCGTGAGCTGCGTCTAATTCTCACAGTAGCGAGGTAAAATAGCCACTCGCGCACGAAATCGGGACATAGCCCGGAGCGAGAGGAAATCACAGGTAAGATTCAAAGGAGAAGGAAGAGATAGCCATGAAGAACGAAATGATTCAAATTCGCCGGTGGGCCGCAACGGTAATTGTTCTCGCGGCACTGATAGGCGGAGGGCTCCTGGCATCATCGCTCAAGAACTGGACGGGCCACGCAGTGGTGGGCGCCGCGCCAGCGACAGTGCCGATGGCCAAGGAAGCGCTGCCGATCAGTCTTGGTAGCTTTACCAACGGGTTTTCTTCCGTGCTGAAGCCCGCGCTTCCCGCGGTGGTCAACATTCACACATCCAAAGTCGTGAAGCAGAAGCAGGGAATGAATCCCTTTGGCAACGATCCATTTTTCCGCCAATTTTTTGGCGATCAGTTCGGACAAGCGCAGCCGCGGCCGGAACGCGAACAGAGCCTGGGCTCAGGCGTGATTCTTACCCCGGACGGCACGATTCTGACGAACAATCACGTGGTTGACGGCGCTTCCGATATCAAAGTGCAGTTGAGCGATAAGCGCGAATTCCAGGCGAAGCTCATCGGCACCGATCCGAAGACGGACGTCGCTGTTCTGAAGATCAACGCCAGCGGTTTGCCCACGCTTCCGCTCGGCGATTCGACCACCTTGCACGTGGGCGATCTCGTGTTCGCGATTGGCGACCCATTCGGAATTGGCGAAACGGCCACGATGGGAATCGTGAGCGCCACGGGACGCGGCGGACTGGGCATCGAGAACTATGAGGACTTCATCCAGACCGACGCTTCGATCAACCCCGGAAATTCCGGCGGCGCGATGATCGATCTGCACGGCAATCTGGTGGGCATCAACACCGCCATTCTCACAGGCGGAGGCGGCGGTAATCAGGGAGTCGGCTTCGCAATTCCGATCAGCCTGGCGAAGAATGTGATGGACCAGATCATAACGCACGGCAAAGTGGTGCGTGGTTATCTGGGCGTCTACATTCAGGATGTCGCACCGGATATGGCAAAGGCTTTCGGGCTCGAGCAGGCGGGTGGCGCACTGGTCGGCGACGTTTCACCGAATACGCCGGCTTCACGCGCGGGATTGAAGAAGGGCGACGTGATTCTGAAGCTCAACGGCGAGCCGGTGGATTCACGCAACCAGCTCACGTTGCGCGTTTCGCAGACTCCGCCGGGAACACCGGTGAACCTCACCATCTGGCGCGATGGCAAGGCGCAGGATGTGAAGATCACGTTGGGTGAATTGCCGGAGAAGTCCGCGAAAGAAGAAGGCGAGGAAGCCAAGGGCAATAGCGCGCTCGAAGGAGTGGACGTCGAGAACGTCACTCCCGATATCGCGCAACAGTTGAATCTGCCTTCCGGCACTCAGGGCGTGGTGGTAACGGACGTCGATCCATCGAGTCCGGCAGCAACCACCGGTCTGAGCCGCGGCGACGTGATTCAGGAAGTGAATCACAAACCCGTGCACAGCGTGGATGAATATAACCAGGCGATCTCAAGCTCCGGGAAAAAGCCCGTGCTTCTGCTCGTCAACCACGGTGGCCGCACAAACTTCGTCGTGGTCGAGCCAACGCAATAGCGCCGTCTTACATCACACTTCCGGGGGCATGGCTACCAACAGCCGCGCCCCCGGCTTTTTCTTAATTTGCCTTGTTAGAACCAGCTTCTCGCCCCCCTGGCGCTGGTGGTTTTCCAACGCGGTTCTGGGTGGTTTCATGTATTCCGAGGGCAGGCCGATTACATCATCATGCGAAGCTCATGCTATGCCACCACTTCGTCTTCCCGAATTTCAACATTTTCACTCCCAGCCATCCTTTGCAACCGAACGCCCTAGCCCGGGTTTAACCTGGCTGCTGAGGAGCTGCCAAGATCATGCTAAATCCCAATCTGAGACGGACGGGGCTTACCAGTACGCAAGCCCCACCCATTGGGTTATCGCTTTCAGCACGACTGGGGATAGAATGGTACTTCAGTCCCATTCCGCCCAGCCCCATAGTCTAGTACTAAAGTATAGACGCCGTTCTTCTGTCTCGGCGCATCCTAACTGAGGAAAGGCATCCGGAGAAAGTTATGGCGCGGGTCACACATCGAGCAGTTTTCAATGAGTCCCTACTCCCTGACGGCGAAGCGCGCTGGGGTTCTTTCGGTGCCGGCTTCGGCATAGAATGCTTGGCGTTGACGATGATCCTTGTGATACCTCTCCTCATGCCCCAGAAGATGGAGATGGTCCAGCGTTATTGGACTACACCTATTGAAGCGCCCGTCGTAGAGCCCTGGAAGCCGCAGCCGAAGCCTGTGGAGAAGCCGGTGGTAAAGCCGGCCCCTGTGAAGGTTGCGAAAGTCCAGCCCAAGCCCGATCCGGTTCCGGTGGAAGCCCCGAAGCCAAAGATCATCAATCCGGTTTTCTCTTCGCCAGTCGCGAAACCAGCCACGGCCAAAAAGAACACAAAAGCTCCTGATACTCCGGATGTGGCAAAGGCCTACCCGGATCAGACCATTCCTTCCATGGGTAGCTCTGCAATTCCTACACTCCGGAAGCCGCGCGAGGAAGTTCAGACGGGCGGATTCGGCGATCCAAACGGCGTTCCAGCCAATGGAAACACCAGTCGCTCGCCCAACATCGCCGCCAAGGGCGCTTACGATATGCCCACGGGCCCTGGTTACGGAAACGGCACCGGCGGCGCAAAAGGTGCCAAGGGAGTAGTCGCAAGCTCTGGTTTTGGTAATGGAGTTGCAACCGGTTCAGGCGGGGGTAGCCACGGTCGGGTTCAGTCGTCAGGCTTCGCTGATGAAGCTACGGCCGCGCCAGCGCCCAAAGCAAAGCCGGTAGCATCAACCACGGCGAAAACGACGCCGGTGGAAATCTTGTTCAAGCCGAAACCGGTTTACACGGACGAAGCCAAGAACAAGAAAATCGAAGGTGACGTTCTCTTGCAGGTTGTCTTCACCGCTGGCGGGAACGTTCAGATTCAGCGCATCGTTCAGGGACTCGGTTACGGTCTGGATGATTCGGCTCAGGCAGCAGCCAAGCAGATTCGCTTCAAGCCGGCTCAGCAAGAAGGCCACGCAGTAGATTTTCCGGCTATCGTTCACATCACTTTTGCATTGGCTTACTGAGAAGGAAGAGGGGGGAAGGCAATGCGCACGTCCAAGAAATTCATCCTGGCAACACTGCTCATGGGCGCGGTGGCAGGCGCGGCTTCGGCACAAGCGCCGACACAAACCGCCGATCAGACTCGTCCACAAGCCGGCGCTACGACGGCAGGTCCGGTCACGACCGTGGATCAGGCGATCGACCGTGTGATTGCGCGCGAGCACGACGAGATGGCCACCATTCGCCGCTATAATCCGATCATCGAAACCTACGTGCAGGACATGAAGCCCGACGACAAGATGGGCGCGATTCCGGTTCGCGACCATTACTACCTCGGCCAGGCTGACCTCGCCAAGGGCGTCGTGGACAATTCGATGCTCGCGAGAAGGAAGGGCAAGTTCGACAATCTGAATCCGCTCGCCCACATGGGCGGCTGGTTCACGTCCTCGTATATTCCCGAGGGCTTCCTGCAGATGATTTACATCGATACCAACGGCTTCGACCGCCAGCACTACCAGATCGACTACGTGCGCCGCGAATTTCTCGGCGAAGTCCGCTGCCTCGTCTTCGATTTCACGCCGCTTCCGAAGTCCGGCAAGGGCCGCTTCAAGGGCCGCGTGTGGGCGGAAGACCAGGGCTACACGATCGTGCGTTTCAACGGCGTGTACACCCCCGTCGCGGGAATCAACGGTTTCAATCTTCACTTCGACAGCTGGCGCTTGAACGTTCAGCCCGGCCTCTGGCTGCCCGCTTATGTCTTCAGCCAGGAATCAAACCTGAAAGATTTTCTCGGCAGCCACGTGCGCTTCAAATCGCAGACGCGCCTCTGGGGTTACAACCTCAAGAACGTCGGCCGCCAGGAAGAATTCAGCGAGTTGACGATTGAATCGCCTAATGCCGTACAAGATCAAGTAGCGCAGTCTCAGGATCGCTCCCCGATCGAAGCCGAGCGCGAATGGCAGCACCAGGCCGAGATCAACGTTCTCGACCGCTTGCAGCGCGTAGGCCTTCTCTCGCCTCCGGGAGATATCGACAAGGTTCTCGAAACCGTCGTCAACAACATCGAAGTCACCAACAATCTCGACATTCAGCCTGAAGTCCACTGCCGCGTCCTCACCACCGGCACTCTCGAAATGTTTTCCATCGGCCACACCATCGTGCTGAGCCGCGGCCTTCTCGACGTGCTGCCCGACGAAGCCAGCCTCGCCACGATGCTCGCGCAGGAACTCGCGGACATCATCGTCACCAAGCCTTCCACCGATCAGTGGGGCTTCAACGATATGACCAACGTCTCCACCGTCGAAGCGCTTAGCCACTTCACCTTCAAAGACAGCCCCGAACAAGTGAAGATGGCCAGCGACAAAGCCCTCGAGCTGCTCAAGAATTCGCCTTACAAGGACAAGCTCGGCAACGCTGGACTTTTCCTGAAGCAGATGGATGCGGAATCGAAGAGTCTGCCCGCTTTGATCAACCCGCGGCTGGGTAACAAAGTGTTCCTCGCTTCGCAGTTGATGGGCTCAGCTCCGAATCTCGATCCTTCGAAGATCGACCAGATCTCGGCGCTCCCCATTGGCGCCCGCGTGAAACTCGATCCGTGGAGCGATCACGTCGAACTTCTCAAGGCCAAGGCTATCCCGCTGCTCTCCGCTCGCGAAAAGATGCCGTTCGAAGTCACGCCCTTCATGCCCTACCTCACTCGCTACCAGAAGCCCGGTGCGGGCATATCGGCAGATGCGGCCAAAGCGGACATGGCGAAACAGCAGGATCAGCAGCCCCAACAACAACAGCAGCAACAGCAGTAAGTTTCAAGAACAGCAGCAACAGCAGTAAGTTTCGCTTCAAGAATTTCGCTTCAAACAGAAAGCCCGGCGATGGACTCCCTCCCGCCGGGCTTTTTTCTTTTCGCGCGCGTTTTTTCACAAATCAAAACTACATGTCATCCTGAGCGGAGAGTCGGCCGCCTTCGCTTCTCGTCCCGCTCCGCGCGGGACGGCCGACTCGCAGTCGAAGGATCTCAGCTGACCGATTGGCACCCGTGTCCGCCCCGCGCCAGCCGGCGTGCCGCTCCGCTCTCACACTTGCACGCTCGCCAAAAACCTCGGCCCCTTCCGCGCCCGCGTCACCTGCTCAAACGCATAAGCAATCTTAATCAACGTCGGCTCGCTCCACGCCCGCCCAAAAAACGAAACCCCCACCGGCATCCCAAAAACAAATCCCGCCGGCACATTGATATTCGGATACCCCGCCACCGCCGCAAGCGACGAACTCCCTCCCGTATCATGATCCCCCGTCACATGGTCCGTCAGCCACGCCGGCCCTGCCGTCGGCGCCAGCAGCGCGTCAAGCTTGTGCTCATCCATCGCGCCGTCAATTCCCTCCGCCCGCGCCAGCCGGTGATTCAATTCCAGCGCGTCGCGATACGCCTGCTCCGTCAGCGGCCCCTTCGCCTCGGACTTGATCATGATGTCCTGCCCGAAAAACGGCATTTCCTTTTCGCGATTGCGCTCGTTGAATTCGATAATCTCCTTCAGCGAGTGTACCGGCGCCTTCTCGCCCGCCGCCGCGAGATACGCATTCAGGTCGGCCTTGAATTCATATAGCAGCACTTCGAATTCAGATTTGTCGAATTTCCCGATGGACGCGATCTCCACGGGATCCACGATCACCGCGCCTTCGCGCTTCATCACGTCAAGAAGCGACTCCATCATCGGCCCGAGCGCATCGTTGAAATCGAAGAATTTCCGGATCACTCCGATGCGCGCCCCACGCAACCCGCCGCGGTCGAGAAATTTCGCGTAATCCGCCTGCGCTTTCCCTCGCGCTGCCTCAGTCGCAGAATCCGCTGGATCGATTCCCGCCATCGCCGTGAGCAAAATCGCCGCATCCGCCACCGTGCGGCAAATCGGCCCCGCCGTGTCCTGGCTGTGCGCGATGGGAATAATTCCCGACCGGCTCACCAGCCCCAGCGTCGGCTTGATGCCCACCACTCCGTTCGCCGACGCAGGACACACAATCGACCCGTCCGTCTCCGACCCCACCGTCACCGCGCAAAGATTCGCAGCCACCGCCGCGCCCGACCCCGAACTCGATCCGCACGGATTGCGATCGAGCGAATAAGGGCTGCGCGTCTGCCCGCCCCGCCCGCTCCATCCGCTCGACGAATGGCTCGACCGGAAATTCGCCCACTCGCTCAGATTCGTCTTGCCCAGAATCACGGCTCCGGATTCGCGCAACCGCTGCGCCACGCCCGAATCCTTCGCCGGCGTAAATCCAAGGAGCGCGAGCGAACCAGCCGTCGTCATCATCCGATCCGCCGTGCCGATGTTGTCCTTGATCAGCACCGGAACACCATGCATCGGCCCGCGCGGCCCTTTCGCCTTGCGCTCCGCATCCATCGAATCCGCAATCGCCAGCGCATCCGGATTCAACTCAATCACCGAATTCAACGCCGGCCCGCGCTTATCAATCGCCTCAATCCGCTCGAGATACTTCTCCACAATCGCCCGCGCCGTGAATTTCCCAGCCTTCATCCCCTCCTGCAATTCAGCCACAGTAATTTCGTCCAGCTCAAACGCCTTCACTTCCTGCGCGCCAGCCCCCCGCAGCTCACCAGCCAACAGCCCCGGAATCGCCAGCGAAGCCGCCCCAAGCGCCACCCCAGCCACGCTGTTCTCCAGAAATTTCCGCCGGCTCAACTCGCCAGATTTACTCATTTCATCAAGTCCGCTCACAGGAATCTCCTCCACCGATTGCGCCTTTAAGTAGCACAGGCATTCCTGCCTGTGCCCCCGTAACAACGCGTCGCGATCGCAATTGCTTGGCTAACATCGCGACCTCGTTCTTTTTGTCTTTCAGTAGCGTAGGCTTCAGCCTGCGCCACCGCACCGCCGCATCACGACCCATTGCTTGTCTCAAATCGCGACATCGTTCTTTGCCTTTAAGTAGCACAGGCATTCCTGCCTGTGCCAACAAAACAACGCATCACAATCCCCATTAGCAGGGCTCACCTGCCACTGCGCCTCGTCGCCACCGCCGTTTCCGCGGTGGAGGCAGATACGCGCGAGCTCGGACTCGCGATCCACGTGGCACCGGCGGCGCGTCGTCGCGTGAGGGACGTAGCGACCGAAGCCTCGCGCTATGCCTTGCCCACCGCAACGCGGTGGCGCGAGGCGCAGTGGAGGGATCTCTCTTCATCTTCAAGCTGCCACGTTTGGCAACCCACCCCTTAGACTCCCAAAGCCCGCGATTGTATCCCACCGCCATTCCCAAACCGTCCACGAATAAGCGACACTAAACCCGCCATGCCCCGCCAATCCCTCCTCGAATATTTCCGACCCGATTCGCGCCCACCCCGCGAAATCGCAGTCGCCTGGCGCCGAGGCTACCGCACCATCCGCTGGACCTACGCCGAACTCCTGCAAACCGCCCATCAATTCACGAAAGACCTCACCTCGCCAGGCGTCACCAAAGGCGACCGCATCCTAATCTGGGGCGAAAATTCCGGCGAATGGCTCGCCGCATTCCTAGGCTGCCTGTTCGCAGGCGCAGTCGCCGTCCCAATGGACGCGATCGCCGACCGCAACTTTGCGATCCGCGTCGCACGCCAAGCAGGCGTGCGCGCAGCCGCAATCAGCCGTGAACTCGCCAGCGGAGCCGCAAAAGATCTCCGCGTCCCCATCATCGAACTCGAAAGCTTGCATGTCGCGCCAGACCGCCAAGGTATCCACGAATTTTCCTCCCCTCCGATTCAACGCACCGATCCCATCGAAATCGTCTTCACCTCCGGCACCACGTCCGAACCCCGCGGCGTCGTCCTCACCCACGGCAACCTGCTCGCCAATCTCGAAACCCTCGAAAAAGAAATCAACCGCTACCGCCGCTGGGAACGCTTCTTTCACCCCCTGCGCTTTCTCGACCTCCTTCCGCTCAGCCACGTGTTCGGCCAGCTTCTCGGAATTTTCCTGCCGCAGATTCTGGGCGGCACATCTGTGTTCCTCGACACGCTCAATCCCGCGGAAGTAATCCGCACGATTCACAGCGAGCGCGTGTCCGTGCTCGTCACCGTCCCGCGCCTCGTCGAATCGCTCCAATATCAGATCGAGCGCGATCTCGCGGCCAGCGGCCAGCTCGAAAAATTTCAGCGCGATTTCAAAACGGCCGAAGGCGAACATTTCCTCCGCCGCTGGTGGCGCTTCCGCGCCATTCACCGCCGCTTCGGCTGGAAATTCTGGGCCGTAATTTCCGGAGGCGCCGCTCTCCCCGCTGCCACCGAGAAATTCTGGGGACGCCTCGGCTACGCCGCCGTGCAAGGCTACGGCCTCACCGAAACCACCTCGCTCGTAAGCGTCAATCACCCCTTCAAGCTCGGCGAAGGTTCCATTGGCAAAACCCTGCCGGGCCTCGAAGTCAAACTCTCCGAAACAGGAGAAATTCTGGTGCGCGGCGAAAATGTCTCATCCGGCTACTGGAAAGATTCGGGCGTCGCCCCCGTCCTCGACGCGGATGGCTGGTTTCACACCGGCGATCTAGGCGAGCGCGACGCCAACGGCAATCTCTATTTCAAAGGCCGCCAAAAAAACGTAATCGTCACCCCGGCAGGCTTGAACATTTATCCCGAGGATCTCGAAGCAGAACTCCGCAAAGAACCGGGCGTCCGCGATTGCGTGGTGATCGGTCTCGATCGCGAAGGCAACGCCGAACCATGCGCCGTACTTCTTCTGCGCGATTCCGCAAGCCCTTCTGAAATCATCGAGAGTGCAAATTCCCGCCTCGCGGAATTTCAACGCATACGTTCCTGGGTCGTCTGGCGCGAGCCCGATTTCCCGCGCACGCCTACGCAGAAACCAATTCTCGCCCGCATCCGCGAAGGCGCTCTAGCGGAGCTGGCGGGACGCGCTTCGCCAAACCCAAGCACTCAATCTGCCGCGCCATCCACGGTCGCCGGAGTCCTCCAACGAATCGCAAGCGGTTCAGTATCGCCAAACGGCGGTGCCGATCTTCAACTCAGCTCCATCGAACAAGTGGAATTAATCAGCGCGCTCGAAGACCGCTATCAAGTGGACTTGAGCGAGGCGGATTTTTCGAATGCCACCTCCGTCGCTGACCTCGAAAAGCTGGTGCAAAAAGCAGAACGGGGACAGCCGATTGCCAATTCCGGCAGCCGCGCGCCGATCTTTCGCTACTCGCGCTGGCCGCGCTGGTGGCCAGTCCGATGGATTCGCGCACTGGCGTTTTATGGTTTGGTTCGCCCCGCCTTGCTCTTGCTGGGCTGGCCGCGCGTCCGCGGGCGCGAAAATCTTCGCGGCGTAGACGGCCCGGTGCTGATCGTCTCGAACCACGCTTCATACATCGACCCGGGATTCGTGCTGCACGCGCTCCCGGCGCGCCTGCGTTGGCGCACAGCGGTTGCGATGGGCGGCGAAACGCTCACCGATTTGCGAGTCCCTCCCCCGGGCACAAATTTTTTCCGCGCGATCCTTGGCCGCATTCAATATCCGCTCGTAATCGCTCTCTTCCATGTATTCCCGCTACCGGTGCGCTCCGGATTCCGCAAGAGTTTTGAATTTGCAGGCGAACTGGTGGACCGCGGCTGGAGCGTCCTGGTTTTCCCCGAAGGAATCCTCACTCCCGACGGCGCAATCGGTCCGTTTCGCGCCGGCATCGGCCTCCTCGTCACCCGCCTGCGCATCCCCGTAATCCCCATGCGCCTCGAAGGCCTCTACGATCTGCGCGAAGCCAACAAACATTGGACTAGCCCCGGCCACATCCGCGTCACAGTGGGCGCCCCTGTCACCTTCCCAGAAACGGAAACCCCCGAAAACATCACCCAAGAACTAGAACGCCGCGTGAAAGCCCTCAAAGTAGATTAGTTAACCCAGGATCAGGCTGATTCTTGCCACGCACGCCGTTCTCTCGCCATTCTGCAAACGCTACGCAAGGCCGGTCATTCTGAGCGGAGCGCGCTCTACGCGTCCCGGATCTGCAGCGGGGCGAAGAATTCTAACTGCAAGAATCGACGACCGTTGCAACCCTCGACCTAGAAAAAGCCTGTCATTCTGAGCGGAGCGAAGAATCTCAACGTAACACTCTCGCCCCGATTTCCACAGGCCTGCGTAGTTCTACGGATATCCAACCCGCCTCCCTTGCGCTACCATAGCTCGTTTTTGGGAGGAGGATTTTTCATGACAGAGGACGGCAGCGTGAGAATGACCGAGGGCCCCTGCCGAGCCATGCGCTCGCTCGTCACTCGCCACTCATCATCCATCACTGCCCTTTTAATCTACGGTTCCGCGATTAAAAGTCACGGCAAGCCATGGCGATTCAACTACTTACGATTTTCTAATCGGCGGTAAACGGGGGGTACAAGAAATTGCAATCGAGGCTAGTTGTTCATCGGAAGACGCAGCCGCGCTTCGCACCCGCGCTCAGTTTCGCGGTTCTCCAGCGTCAAAGTGCCGCCGTGCGCCTCGGCAATTTGCCGGCTCAGCACAAGCCCGATTCCCGATCCGCCAGGTTTCGTCGTGAAGAACGGCACAAACAGGTTCGTCGGATTCGGGATGCCCGGGCCATCGTCCTGCACCCACACGTCAATGTAGCCATCCTCGCGATGCCAGCCCACTTGCACCCCACCGCCGGTTTCGAGCGACGCGTCCACCGCATTGCGCAGCAGATTAATAAGAAGCTGATCGAGTTGATCCGGATCGGCCTGGATTCTCACTTCGGGGCCGGGTTGCAGCTTCACCTGCAGGCGCGACTCGAGTCCGGTGACGCGGCGAATCCACACGCCCACGTCGACGCCTTGAAAAGTGGGCGGCGGCAATTTCGCGAGACGCGCGTAGGCGCTCATGAAACGCGCCAGGCCGTCGGTGCGAGCAGCGATGATGTTCAGGCCGCTGCGCATGTCGTCCGCCCAGTCGGGATCGCGGTCTTTGCGGGCAAGCATGCTGCCGAGATTTTCGGCGACGGATTTGATGGGCGCGAGCGAGTTGTTCAATTCGTGGCCGAGCACGCGAATCAGGCGCTGCCATGCCTGGCGCTCTTCGTCGCGCAGCGCGCGGCTCAAATCGGTGATGACGAGCAGTTGATGCGCGAGTCCGGCTTCGCGAAAATTTCCGCGATGAATTTCCCATCGGCCGGATTTCCCGGGGAAGGCGATCTGCTCGATGCGCGGCGTTTCGCCGGTGAGGTATTCGGCGAGGCCGAGCTCGGCCGCGTTGCCTCCGAGAAGCCGCTCTTCCGGCTGATTCAGGATGCGCTCGCCGGCGCGGTTCACGAGCCGCAGCGCGCCATTGCCGTCAATCGCGAAAACGGCGACGTCCACTTCTTCCATCACTTTGCGAAGAAGCGCCGTGGCTTCGAGAGCGCCGAGGCGCTGCTGGCGAAGCGTCTCGCCAAGCGCGTTCACTTCGCGCAGCACTTCGCCGAGCGCATCGCCTTCATTGGCGCCGCGCGCGCGAATCGAAAAATCGCCTTCGCGCAACGCAGCGAGAAGATTCGAAAGCGTGCGAAGAGGAAACACCACGCGGCTCTGCGCGGTGAACGCAAAGCTGAGCCACGTGAGAATCATCAGCACGGTGAGCGTCCACTGAAGCTTCGACGAATAACCGCCGGACCAAAGCAGAATTAAAGCGACGACCGTGCTCGCGAGCCCGGCGCAGAGGGCCAGGAGCAGAATGCGGCGTTCGTACAGGAGCGGTTTCAAAGGCTGTATTTTTGGAGACGGCGATAGAGAGCGCTGCGGCTCAAGCCCAGCGCTTTGCTTGCATGGCTCACGTTGCCGCCGAAACGCGCGAGCGCTTTTTGTATCAGAACGCGCTCCACGTCTTCGATGCTCATTTCATCCAGTTTGATCGCGGACTCGCGCGCAGGACGCAAACCAAGATCGCTCGCGCGAACCTGCGATCCCTCCGCCATCAGCACGGCGCGCTCGATCGAATGGTCGAGCTCGCGAACGTTGCCCGGCCACGGATGATCGAGAAGAAGCTGCAACGCGACCGGCTCGAACCCTTCGAGCTGCTTGCGATAGCGTTGCGCGGATTGCCGCAGGAAATGGTGCGCGAGGAGCGAAATATCTTCCTTGCGCTCGCGCAGCGGCGGCAAATGAATCTCGATCGTGTTCAGGCGGAATAGCAGATCTTCGCGGAAGCGTCCGCCGGTGACTTCGGCCTGCACGTCGGCGTTGGTCGCGGAAAGAATCCGCGCATCCACACGCCGCGTGGTGGAAGAGCCCACGCGTTCGAGTTCGCCGGTTTCAAGCGCGCGCAGAAGCTTGGCCTGGAGATTCATCGGCACGTTGGCGATTTCGTCGAGGAAGAGCGTGCCGCCATCGGCCAGTTCGAAGCGCCCGACGCGATCCGACTTCGCATCCGTGAATGCGCCTTTCACGTGGCCGAAAAGCTCGCTTTCGAAAACGCCTTCGGGCAATCCGCCGGCGTTGACGGTGACGAGCGGACGTCCCGCACGCGGCGAGAGGGCGTAGAGCGTGCGCGCGATCACTTCTTTTCCGGTGCCGTGTTCGCCGGTGATGAGCACGTTCGCGTCTGACGGGCCGACGCGCGCGATCAAGTCGAGCACAGGACGCATCGCCGCGGATTCGGCGATGAGCGTTGGGCGTCCATCGGCGCGCAGGAGACGATTCTCCGCTTCGAGGCGCTGGCCCTTGCGCAGGGCTTGCGAAAGCTCGATTTGAGTTTTCAGGATCGCGAGCAGGCGCGCGTTCTCCCAGGGTTTCTGGATGAAATCCTTGGCGCCGCGACGCATCGCTTCGACGGCGAGCTCGAGGCTGCCCCACGCCGTCATCACGATGATGGGAAGCGTGCTGTCTTTCGACCGGATGTTTGAAAGCAGGTCGAGGCCTTCCTGGCCGGAGGTGGTGTCGCGCGCGTAGTTCAAGTCCATCAGCAGCCCATCGAATTCGCGAGCTTCGAGCGCGGAGAGCACGGCGGCCGGCGATGCGACGGTCTCGACATCGAATCCCTCGCCTTTAAGCAAGAGGCGGAGCGCTTCACGGATGTCCGGCTGATCGTCGGCGACCAAAATTCGCGTTCGGTTGGAATGTGGGCTTGTCATGATGCGTGGGGCGTCTCCAGTCATTTTACCGCCATTATTGTCGCGAAGCGTTTCGGGTGTGTTGTTCATGGTTTTACTCGCTATTCGTAACGTAATGCAATCAACGGATCGACTTTCGTGGCGCGGCGCGCAGGCAAATAGGAAGCCAGCAGGCCGACTGACACGAGCACAAATGCAACGGAAAAATAGGTGATCGGATCGAGCGCGCTCACGTCATAGAGAAAACTGCGGAGGACGCGAGTGAGCGCGAGCGAGGCCACGCAGCCGACACCGACTCCGAGCAGGGCAAGGCGCAGTCCTTGACCGGTGACAAGCTGGAAGACCTGGCGTGGCTGAGCGCCGAGCGCGATGCGGATACCCATTTCGTGAACGCGCTGCGTCACGGAATAAGACATCACGCCGTAGATTCCGATTGTCGAAAGCAGCAGCGCGAGAACTGCGAAAAGACCGAGCAACCAAGTGCGGAAACGCGGCTGCGCGACGGAAGTGGCCATGCTGTCTTCCATGGTGCGGACATTGACGAGCGGCTGATTCTTATTGATTTCATTGAGTGCGCCGCGCAGTGCGGATGTTTCGCTTTTGGGATCGAGCGTGGTGCGCAAGATCACGGAGAGCTGAAAGACCGGCAGAAGCGCGTCGACCTGGCGATACGGAATATACATTTCGGCTTGCGGCTCGGTGCCGAGGCCGGGGCGAACGTCGCCCACGACGCCGACGACTTCCATCCACGGAATTTGCGGATCGGGCGGCGAACCGATCTGCATGCGTTTTCCGATCGGAGAGCGATCCGGAAAATATTGCTTGGCCATCGTTTGGTTCACGATGACGACGTCCGGCGCTTTCTCGCGATCGTTTTCGGTGAACATGCGTCCGGCGATGAGCGGGACGCCAATCGTCTCTAGATATTTTGGAGTGATGAAGCGAAATCCGACGGCGGCGTATTCGCTGGCATCCTTGGGCGGGCGATCCATGATATTGAAGCGAATGAGGCCGCCGTTGCCGTTCATTGGTAGAAACGAAGCCGCTCCAGCAGAGCGGACACCCGGAAGAGCGCGAGTGCGTTCGAGCAATTGGTCAAAAAATTGGAAGCGCTGCTCGGGCTTGGGGTATTCGGTTTGCGAGAGAGGAATATCCGCCGCGAGGAGATGATCGGTCTGGAAGCCGGGCGCGACAGACTGCATGCGCTCAAAACTGCGGAGCAGCAGACCCGCGCCAACGAGCAGCAACATCGCGAGCGCGATTTCGGTGACGACCAGAATCGAGCGAAGGCTGTGGCTCGAGGCGCCGCCTGTGGAGCCGCGGCTGGATTCATTGAGCGTTTCGCGCAGGTCGAGCCTCGCGGTGCGAAGCGCCGGGACCAGTCCAAACAGAATTCCGGTGAGCAGCGAAGCTGCAATCGTGAAGAAGAGGACCCAACGATCGATGCGCACGACTCCTACATCCGGCACGGTCCCAGCCGCGAGCCGCAGAAGCGGAGGTATGGAGATATTTGCGAGAAGGAGTCCCAGCGCGCCGCCGAGCAAGGCGATAACAACACTTTCGGTGAGAAGCTGACGAATCACGCGTGTGCGCGAGGCGCCGAGAGCTGTGCGCACCGCGATTTCCTTCGAGCGCGAAGCGGCGCGAGAGAGCAAGAGATTCGCCACGTTGGCGCAGGCAATAAGAAGGATGAAACCCACCGCGCAGAGGAGAACGATCAGCGCGGGACGAACGTTCTGCACAACCTGATCCTGAAGGTGAACCACGTCCGCACTGACGGAAGCATCCGCTTCGGGATATTGCTTGGCGAGTCGCGCTGTGATCGTTTTCATTTCGGCGCGCGCCTGGTCGAGCGGCACACCTGGTTTCAAGCGCGCCGTGGCAATTATTCCAGGATGCCAATCACGATCGTCGGGAAGCGTGTGGGTCCACGGCTCAAACGGGACAAAAATATCGGCAGCTTGAAGGAACTGAAAACCCGAAGGCAGAACACCGATGAGGGTATAAGGTTGCGAATCGAGCGCGATCGTCTTGCCAATCCAATCCGGCGAACCGCCAAAGCGGCTCTGCCAGAGCGAGTAGCTGATCATGGCTACGGGCGCGCCGCCGACGCGGTCTTCCTCGGGAAGGAAGGCGCGGCCAATTACGGGCGTGACGCCCAAAAGCGGAAGAAGGCCGGAAGTGACGTACCTGCCCTTAAAACGCTCCGGCTCGCCACGGCCGGTGAGGGTGAGATTTGTGAAGCAAGAGGCTTCCATCGATTCGAAGGAGCGGCTCTGGTCGCGCCAGTCTTTATAGTTCTGGTATGAGGTGGTGATCGTGGCGAACATGGAGTTGCGTTCGACCACGAGCATGATGTGAGAGGGATCGCGATATGGGAGGGGGCGAAGCAACACACCGTTGACGACGGTGAATATTGCGGTGTTCGCGCCGATGCCAAGAGCCAGCGTGAGGACCGCGACAATCATGAAGCCCGGATTCTTCAGGAGCATCCGGACGCCGTATTTCAGATCGTTCAAAAAGCTATCCACTGTGGTGCCTTTCTTGCCCCTTCCATCCAAATGCGTGAATCACTAATCGTGCCTTAGCGCTGAAATCGGATCGACCTTGGTAGCGCGGCGCGCTGGAAAATAGCAGGCGGCAGCGGCGACGGCCGCGAGGCCCAGAGCTACTCCGGCATATGTGAACGGATCGGTGGTCTTGATGCCGTAGAGTTGACTTTCGAGATAGCGCGAGAGAAGTGCCGCGCCCACGATGCCGATGAGCAGTCCAACGACAGCGAGTTTCATTCCGTCGGTGACGACCATTTTGAGAACGTCGGAGGGCTCGGCGCCGAGAGCCATGCGCACTCCGATTTCGTGAAAGCGCTGCGTGACGCCGTAAGCCATCACGCCGTAAATTCCGATGGCGGCGAGAATGGTGGCGATGGCGGCGAAAACAGCGAGCAAGAGCATATTGAGGCGGCGCTGCGAGACGGCCTGAGACAGGAACTGATCCATGGTTCGGATTTCCGTGATGGGCTGGCTCGGATCGACGCTCTCTACGGCGTGGCGAACGGCCGGAGCGATCGCGGCGGGATCTCCCGTGGTGCGAACGACCAGGCGCATGATGCGCGAAGGATTTTGCGCGTAGGGCAGATAGAGCTGGCCGACTTTTTCTTCGCCCCACTCCCATTCACGGACATCGGCTACGACGCCGACGACGGTAAGCATCGAATCGCGGGCGACGGGCCGCCAGGGAGTATTTGTGGGTGGAAACTTCAGGTGGATTTGCTGGCCGATGGGATTTTGGTCCGGCCAGTAACGATGGGCGAGCGCTTCGTTCAAAATCACGACACCTTCAGCGTTGGGCCCGTCCGAAGTGGCAAAATCGCGACCGGATTTCACGTTGATGCCCATGGTGCGGAGGTAGCGCCAGTCGGCGACGCGATATTGGGCGGTGTTGGGCTTGTCAGCGGGCGCGATGGGACGGCCGGCGATATCGAAATTGCAGTAATCGCCCCAGCCGCTGAGCGGGAAGGAAATTGACGGCGCTGGCGGATTTCACACCGGGCAAAGCGCCAATGCGATCGATCGCTTGTTGATAAAAATTCATGACGGGCGCGCCGGCAGCGTAATGCGATTCGGGCAGCCAGATTTGAGCGGTGAGCACGTTGTCGGGATCGATGCCGAGATCTTCCGACATCAAGAGATAGAAGCTGCGAATCAACAAGCCGGAGCAGACCAGCAGGAGCAGCGAAAAAGCAACTTCGGCGACCACCAGCGCGGAACGTGTGAATTGACTGCGGCGTCCACCGATCGAACCTTGGCTGCCTTCTTTCAGGGATTCGTAAAGTTCGGCGCGCGAGATTTGAATGGCGGGAGCAAGACCGAAGAGTATTCCGGTGAGAATGGAGACAATCAATGTGAAGGCGAGAACCATGCCGTCGATTCCGAGCCATTCCACGTGCGGAATTTCGCCGTAGCCTCCTTCCGATGGGAGAGCGAGGCGGAGGAGATGAAGTCCGCCATAGGCGAGAAGGATGCCGAGCGCGCCGCCGATGAGCGCGAGAAGCGCGCTTTCGGTGAGCAACTGGCGGATGATGCGGCCGCGGCCTGCGCCGAGCGTGGCGCGCAGTGTGATTTCTCGTTCGCGGGTGGCGGCGCGAGCGAGGACGAGATTGGCGACGTTAACGCAGGCAATCAAGAGGACGAGAACCACTGCGCCGAATAATAGGAGGAGGCCGGGCTTGAGGTTGCGCGCAAGGTCTTCACGAAAAGCTACAACGTGGACGCCGTCCTGCTGATTGACGCCGGGATACTGCTGCTTGAGGCGCGCGATGATCGTTTCCATTTCCGCCTGCGCTTGCGCGAGCGTGACGCCTTTGCGGAGGCGGCCGAAGACAATCACGGAGTGATCTTCGCGGTGCAATTGGGCGCGGTCGAGCGCCATGGGCATCCAGACGTCAAACTGGCGGCTGGTGCCGAAGACGGAGAAGCCGCGAGGAAGAACGCCGACGACGGTGAAAGGTTTTTCGTCGAGCAAAATATTTTTGCCGACGATATTGGGATCGCCGCCGAAGCGGCGCTGCCATAAACCGTAGGTGATAATCGCCACTTGATCGTGGCCCACTTGATCTTCTTCGGGGATGAAGTCGCGGCCGAGGATGGGCTTGACGCCGAGCAGGCGAAGGAAATTTGCGGAAGCGTGGACGCCGAAGACCTGCTCGGGTTCATTGGCGCCGGTGAGGTTGTAGAACCAGGTGCGCCAGGCGGAAAGCTCTTCGAAGGAGCGGTTCTGGTCACGCCAGTCGAGAAATTCGGCGGGTGAAGCGACGCCGCGCGAGGATGTTGCGGTTTGGATCGGTGTCCCAGATGAAAACGATTCGCTGCGCGTCGGGAAATGGAAGCGGCCGCAACAGGACGGTGTAGATCACGCTGAACATGGCGGCGTTCGCGCCAATGCCGATGGCGAGCGTGAGGATAGCGACCAGCGAGAAGCCGGGGCTTCGCCGCAACATGCGCCAACCGTATTGCAGGTCCTGCCAAATGGTTCTCATAGAGTCGCCCCTGAGGGATGGTAAGAAGAGCAGCTATAATACTGCTTAACTGCCTCGTGTCCACCTCTCAGGAATTATTCGTGACGCAATGCAAATATCGGGTCGGCGCGCATCGGCGATGCGCTAAATCGCGGCCGCTGCTTTCGACTTAGGATTTTTTACGCCGGTCTTGAGCTTGTTCGTCACTTCGCGTAGCACGATCGCGGGCAGCGCGTCTTTACGAGCTGCAAGATAATCACGCACGGCGCGCGGGTCGCGCTTGGCAAGTTCGCGCAGAGCCCAGGACATCGCTTTCGTGACCATCGGATCGCGGTCGCGCTCGAGCAGCCGGCAGACTTGCAGGGTGCGATAGGTATCGCCTGTGCCGCCTTGCGATTTGCTGTTGAGCGGAACCGTGCTGACGAGCGCCGCGCGCCGCCACCAGCGATCGGCCGAGCGGGCCCATCCGTGAATCAAACTATTGGGAACGCGCCGGTCGCGCCAAACAGGGCCGGAGAGGTAAACCGCGAAACAATCCACCGCGCCCCAGCTGGCGATGCCGCGGCCCAGCTGTTCGAGTTGCCAGGCGTTCAGGTGAGAAAGCGCGGCGGGATGATGATGGATCAGTTCGTAGGCGATGAAGCGGTAGGCCGTCTGCGGCACGTCGATTAGAAGATTTGCGAGTTCGAGGACTACGTGCGGGGCCGCGTCTTTCAGGCGATGCGTGAATTCGCGACGGACTTCGCGCAGCTCGGCTGTTGCCGCTCCACCGGCGAGACTCGAAAGCCGCTCATCGATTTCTTCAGCGAGCGCCGGCACTCCGGCGGGAACCGGTTCTTCGGCAGGCCGGTTGGACTCCTTCATTTTTCGTACCACCAGTGCCCCTTGCTGCTCTTGCTGCCGTTGCTGATTGACCGCGAAGCCGATGCCACGCGCCTGTAAGTTTTTCGAAAGCTTCCGAGCGCCTGAATTCCTCGGATCAAAGGATCGGCGCTGCGCAAAGACACATCCCCGCAAATCCCGCAAACTTAGACGCGAATGCAGCGACAACGGCGCGTCCAGTTCAACAGCTACTATTTTTCGTACTTCTCCCGAACGCAGCGACTCGACGGACTTCCCCGCTGCGAACGCGCGAGACTCGGTGCATTTGACGCCGAACGAGAAACTCGACATCGATTCTGTCCAAGAGTGCAATTACGCTGCGCCCGCTTGCGTTTGCCCGTCGACGATCCAGCCATCGGCCAACTGAATGATGCGATTGCCGTAGGCAGCCCAGGCGTCGTTGTGCGTCACCTGAATAATTGTGGTGCCGTCGTCGTTGAGGCGCTTGAGCAGGTCCATGATCATTTTTCCCTGGCTGGAGTGCAGGCTGCCGGTGGGCTCGTCGGCAAGAATCAGTTTGGGCTTGCCGATCACGGCGCGGGCGACGGCGACGAGTTGCTGCTGTCCGCCGGACAGTTGATTCGGGTAGAGAGATTTTTTGCCGACGATCTGGAAGCGGTCGAGAATGTCGGCCACCATTCCTTCGCGCTCGGCTTTCTTGATGTCGCGATAGGAAAGCGGCAGGTCGAGATTTTCCGCGACGGTGAGATTATCGAGAAGGTGGTATTGCTGGAAGACGAAGCCGATATATTTTTTGTGCAGCTCGACGCGGCGGCGATTGTCGAGCTTATGGACGGGATTTTCGAGAAGGTAATATTCGCCTTTCCAGGCGCCATCCAGCATCCCGACGATGCCCATGAGCGTGGACTTGCCAGCGCCCGACGGGCCCATGATGGTGATGAAGTCGCCCTCGGCAATATCGAGATTGATCCGGCGGAGCACCCACGTCTTCCCCGCGCCGGATTCGTAAACCTTTTCCACATTTGCCAGCTTGATCACGTTGCCTCGCTCTCTTTCGATTCTGAGTCGCAGCGCCGCTATTCGACGCTGAGCACGATCAGCGTCGCGTCGTCTTCCCAATTACCGCCGCAGAATTGCTCGACCGTGCTGAATATTTTCTCCTGCGCGATCTGCGAATCGGCATCACGGCAATCTTGCAGAACTTCGATCAGACGGGAATCGCCAAACTCAGTGCCCTCGCCGTCGTGGGCTTCCGTCACGCCGTCGGTATAAAGCACGATGCGGTCACCGGGCGCGAGTTGGAAACTTCCCGCTTCGAAGGATTGCTGTTTGAAAATGCCCAGCACGCCGCCGCCCGCATCGAGCCGCTCGTGCGTGCCATCGCGATGCAGCACGATCGGGGCGTTGTGACCGGCGTTCGCATAAGAGAGGCTGCGAGACGGTCCGTGAAGATGGGCATAGACAAAAGTTATGAAACGGTCCGCCGCGATATTCCGGCACACCAGCTTATTCAACTTTTCGCACAGCGCGTCGGGCGATAGTGAAGGCGAAGCGAATCCGCGAACGCTGGCCTGGAAATTCGACATCAGCATCGCGGCCGGCATTCCTTTGCCCGCGACATCCGCGATGCACAGCCCGACGGAGTCATCGTCAAACGGCAGAACGTCGTAGTAATCTCCGCCAACGATTCTCGCAGGCTGCCACGCGCCGGAAATCTGGTAGCCCGGAATTTGCGGAATTTCCTGCGGTAAAAATCCCTGCTGAATCGCGCGCGCTTCTTCCACCTCTCGCTCGCGGCGCTGCAACTTCTGCGCGGCCTCGTCGAGCGCGTGACTTTTCTCCAGTGCCTGTTTTTTTTCCAGCCGCTTCTTCTCGCCGGCTTCAATTTGTTTTTTCAGAATTTCGAGCAGGCGCACATTGGCCCACGGCTTTTCGACGAAGTCGCCAACGCCGCGCTGCATCGCTTCGACGGCAAGCCCCACGCTGGCCCATCCCGTCATCACCACAATCGGAGGCGTGCTTTCGTTCGCCTGCAACTGCGTGAGCAGATCGAGCCCTTCGCGGCCGGAAGTGGTGTCGCGCGCGTAGTTCAAATCCATGAGGATGAGATCGAATTCTTTCTTGGCGAGGGATTCGATCAGGGCGGAGGGTGATGTGACGGACTCGGTGGAGTAACCGTGGCCTTTAAGCAGAAGCCGCAAAGCTTCGAGCACGTCCGGCTGGTCGTCGGCGATCAGAATTCGCGGCAGCCGCGTATCGGTCCCGTTATTGAGTTCAAGCGCCATCGTAGCCATGGGTCGCGACTCCCGGCCTCAAACTCGAGGTCACATCGAATCGGAGTCTCCCAAATATGGGCAGGTCAGCTTCCAGCAGCAAAGTATTATAAAGCTATTAAGTTCATATAGTTACGAGCAATTTAGAGCTCTCGGCGGCGCGCATCTTGACCAGTTGCGGGAATGTCTGTCGCGAATTCGGACACCCGAGATTTGGCCGGCAGTGGCGCCTCTCCGCTCGCTAATTACTATTCATACCTCAACGCCACCATCGGGTCCACGCTCATCGCGCGCCGGGCGGGAACGTAGCACGCGAACAGGACCACTGCAAGGAGGGTCGCAACTACAACGGCGAAAGAAAGGGGATCCGTAGCCGTCACGCCGAACAACAGGCTCGAGAGAAAACGCGTGAACGCGAAAGCCGCGATTAGCCCCAACCCCACTCCAAACAGCGCCAGACGAACTCCCTGCCCGACGACGAGGCGCATCATTTCGCCGGGTTGCGCACCCAGAGCCATGCGAATGCCAATCTCGTGAGTTCGCTGCGCGACGGAGTACGAAATCACGCCATAGAGCCCGATGGCAGTGAGTACCAACGCGAGGCCCGCAAAAACTCCGAGCAGCAGAGTGTTGAAGCGCGGAATCGCGATCGTTCCGTCGAGATAATCCTCGACCGTCTTGACGTTATAGGTTGGGAGATCGGGATCGATGGAGCGCACAGTTTCCGCAAGCGGGCGAGCCAGAGCATCGGGATTGCCAGCGGAGCGAATGACGACGGTGAGACGGCCGATGGGAATCTGCGCCTGCGGAAGATAGTACGTGGGAGCCCATTCCGAGGTGAGATTCTTGAATTTCACGTCGGCCACGACGCCGACAATTTCGCGCATGCGCGATGGCTTCTCGTCCACGGAAATGCCTGGCCGGATACGCTTGCCGATCGGGTTTTCGCCGGGGAAAAACTGCCGCGCGAGCGATTCGTTGACGATGACGACCGGTGTGGTGTCCGGACCATCCTGAGGCGTGAAATCGCGGCCCTTCAACAAGGCAATTTTCATAGTGCGAAAATAATCCGGAGTCACCGAGAAAAGGTTGGAGTGTGGCTCGTCGCTTTCGGCCACCGGATGACCTTCAATCGTAACGTTCGTTTGCATTTCCGAGCCTGCCATAGGCAGGGGAAAGACTCCGGCCACGGATTCTGCGCCCGGAAGTGCAGCGAGCTTCCGCATCAACTCACGCGCGAATTGATCCTGCTTCGCGTTGGTGTATTTCTGGTCCGGCAAGTCAACGTCTGCAGCCAGAACGTTGTGGGCATCGAACCCAGGATTCACGTTCTGCAGCCGCATCAGGCTGCGTATCAAAAGGCCCGAACTTACCAGCAGGACGAGCGCAATCGCCATTTCGACAACCACGAGCGAGCTTCTCAAGTGGTGGCGCAGGCTGCCCGCGGTCGTACTGAGCGACCCTTCCTTCAGAGCGTCCACTAAGTTCGAGCGCGAGATCTGGAGCGCCGGGGCCAAGCCGAAGACGAGGCCGGTGAGCAGCGAAATCCCAACGGTGAAAGCGAGTACCCAGCCGTCGGTATGAATTTCGGCGGAGCGAGTAAGATCCTGCGGGACTAGACGAGCGAGCAACCCGCTGCCCCACGCTGCAACCAACACACCGAAACAGCCGGCGAGCCCGGCCAGCAGCATGCTCTCGGTTAAAAGTTGGCGCACAACGCGCTTACGTCCCGCGCCCAGAGCCGAGCGAATCGCAATTTCGCGTCCGCGAGTGGTGGCTCGCGCGAGAAGAAGGTTCGCCACGTTCACGCAGGCGATGAGCAAAACCAGCCCCACCGCAGCCATGAGTATCAGCAGAGCAGGACGGATGGCGCTGGTAATTTTCTCGCGTTCGAGTTCCAGCTGCACTCCGAAGTATTTATCGGTATCCGGGAATTGCTTTGCAAGGCCGTTGCTGATGACGTCCATCGCCGCCTGCGCCTGCGCGATCGAAATTCCGGGCTTCAGTCGCGCAATTACTTTAAGCCAGTGAGCACCTCTCTGTTTCGTGAGCGGCGGGGTGTTGTCATCTGATGACTGGTCAGCCGAAAACGTGGTCCATAAGGAGACAGGCTTGCGTTGCAGCGGGAATTCAAAGGCGGCTGGCATCACACCTACAACGGTGTACACCCTATTGTTGAGCGTGATGGTGTGTCCAATGATTCCCGGATCACCGCCAAACTGCTGCTTCCAGAATTCGTGCTCCAGTATTGCGACGTTGTGGCCTGCTTCATCTTCGACCGGCAAAAATGTTCTGCCGAGTTTGGGAGTAACGCCCAGAAGTGTGAAGAGATCGGCGGAAACGACCTCGCCTTCCAGGTGAGCCGGGCTTTCGACGCCCGTGAGCGTGAGCTTGTTGTCATAATAAGCAGCGATTTTTTCGAAGACCTGATTCTGCGAGCGCCAATCTTCAAAATCGGGATAATCAGCGTTACCTGATTTCCAGCCGGTGCGCGAGTTGGTAACGCCGACGCTCACAAGCCTGCCCGGATCATGGAACGGAAGCGGACGAAGCAGTTCGGCGTTCACGACTGAGAAGATGGCCGTATTCGCGCCGATTCCGAGGGCGAGCGTCAGCACGGCAATGATGGTGAAGCCGGCGTTCTTCGTCAGCATGCGCACGCCGTAGCGAATATCCTGCAACAGGGACTGCATTCATGCCTCCAGGATCACTCGTAACGTAGTGCGACCATCGGATCCACGTTCATTGCCCGCCGAGCGGGGATGTAGCATGCGAGCAGCGCCACTAGAGCCAATAGCGCCGACACGGTGATATAGGTGAGCGGGTCTGTGGCGCTCACGATCAGGAATTGGCCCATCACGCGCGAAGCTGCCAGCACAGCCGCCAGCCCGATAGCCAAGCCGATGCCCACGATGAGCAAGCCCTCGCCGAAAATCATTTTCAGTACGTCCCAGCGCTGCGCACCCAGCGCCATGCGAACTCCGATCTCGTGCGTTTTCTGGCTGGCTGCAAATGAGATCACGCCGTAGACGCCCACGAGCGCGAGAATCAATCCAAGGATTCCCAACGCAGCCGCGAGCACCGCGCCGATTTGAAAAATCAAAAGCCCGTTCAACGTATCGAGAGCTTCTGTCATGGTCTTCACGTCGAAAACGGGCAGATCCGGGGCCATCGACTGAATCAGTCGTTCAACCTCAGGAATCATGGACTCTGGCGCGGCCGCCGTGCGGACCTGCAGAGTTGCGAGCGTATTGGCAGCATAGTGCTGCAAAAAGGGTACGTAGAAGTATGGCTTGATCTCGCCGGTCATCCCCGCGTAACGGGAATCTTTGGCGACGCCGACAACGGCGATGGAATGGTTCGGATCGGCGCCGATTTTGAAATGTCTCCCGATTGGGTCCTGATTCGGCCAGTATTTCTTGGCCATGGCCTCGTTCACGATGGCGACGAACTGCGTATTCTGATCGTCGGCGTCGGTGAACAAGCGCCCCTGCAGCATCGGAATATCCATCGTCTTGAAATAGTCGGAGGAAATCGCGTTATAGAAAGAAACGGGGGTCGACTGGCCCGCTGGCACTTCGTAACCGTCTACAACAACAGTGTCGCCATTGTTGTAGTAACCCAAAGGCGTCGAATTCGCTGTGCTCGCCGAGACCACGCCCGGAAGCGCGCGCACGCGGGCCAACAGATTCTTGTAGAATTCGCGCCCCTGCGCTTCGTTGTAACCAATCTCGTTGGGATCCATTACGAAATTCACAACGTGATTCGGATCGAAGCCCAGGTTCGTTTTCTGCGCTTCGCCCAGGCTCCGCGTGAAAAGTCCTGCGATGATGAGCAACATCAGCGAGCCGGCCACTTGCGCCACCACCAACGCATTGCGTACGCGATGGCGGCCTCCCACCAGCCCGCGCCCTCCTTCATGCAGGATTTGCGCAAGATTTCCGCGTGACGCGCGAATTGCCGGCACGATTCCCACAATGATTCCAGTCAGCAGTGCAGCGCCGAATGCAAACCCAAACACGCGCCAGTCAAACCCAAAGTCCAAGCGCACCGGCAAATCGGTACCGAGGTTCACGTGTTCCAGCGAGGAGCTTCCCCAGTAGCCCAGCGCCACTCCCGCCAAACCGCCGCAAACCGCGAGCAGAATGCTCTCTGTAAGCAGCTGCCGGATCAAACGGGTTCGCCCTGCGCCCAGCGCCGCCCGAATGGCCATTTCGCGTTCGCGCACTGTGGCGCGCACGAGCAAAATATTTCCTACGTTCACGCAGGCGAGCAACAGCACCAGAGAGGAAAGGCCTAGAAAAAGAGTTGAAATCACCATGATGGTGTTTTTGGGATCGGGATTCGGCCGCGAGCGCAACTCGGGGAAAACCTCGAGACCCAGGTCTTTATCGTCTTTGGGATTTTCCTGCGAGAGCCTTTGCGAGACGACGTCGAGCGAAGCTTGCGCTTCTCTTAGACTCACTCCGGGCCGCAGCCGTCCATAGATGAAGGCGTTGCGGAATCCTCGATTCGTCGTGAAATCGCTGGGATTGCCGGCGAGCGTGGCCAAACCCATCGGCAAGTAACCCTGTATTTCTCCCAATGGAAATAAGCCGTGAAATCCTTCGGGTGCAACTCCGACAACCGTCATCGGGTGACCGTTGATCGAGACTTTTGTGCCGACAATCTGCGGATCGCCACCAAAGCGAGTCATCCAGTACGAGTGCCCGAGAACAATGACTGGAGCTGCGGTTTCTTCTTCGGATGGCAAGATAAATCGTCCGACCGCAGGCTTGATTCCTAGGATGGAGAAGAAATTGCCGGCGACATAGTTCGTTACAATCCGTTCGGCTTTTCCGTTCACACTCAAGCCATCGAGGCTGATCTGGTAGATAAGCAAGTCCGAGAAGATATTTCGGGTTTGCTCCCGGATGTCGCGATAATCGGGCACGGAAAAAATATTGATCAACTGGCCGCCCTTCAGTTGATAGGCAAGCGTGGTAATTTGCTGCGGGTCTTTCACCGGCAGAGGGCGCAGCAGGAAGGAATCCACCAGGCTAAAAATTGCAGTGTTCGCGCCGATGCCCAGCGCAAGCGTCAGGATCGCTACCGCGGTGAATCCTGGATTTTTTCGCAGCGTCCGCAAACCGTACTGGATATCCTGCAGCAGTGATCCCATTTTTCTTGGCTCCTTCCGCTTCAAATCTCGAGAGCTCATCCTGAACCGAACGTGCGCGACGAATACTTCACTCGTACCGCAGCGCAACCATCGGATCGACGCTCGCCGCTTTGCGCGCCGGCAGCCATCCAGCAAGCATCGCTACGCTCGCAAGCGCAGCCGCTGCGGCAACGAAGACGAGCGGGTCGCTCGCCTTCACGCCGAATAGTTGCGATTCGACGAGCCTGCCCACTCCATAAGCCAGCGGCAATCCGATCGCGAGCCCGACGCCGGACATCAGCACCACTTCGCGCAAGATCAGCCAGCCGACATTTTCCCGCGTCGCGCCGAGCGCCATCCGGATGCCGATTTCGCGCGTGCGCCGCACCACCACGTAGGCCATCACTCCGTAGAGTCCCACCGCTGCCAGCAGCGCAGCGAGCAAGCCCAGGCACGCCGAGAAGAACATCAACAAACGATCGTCGAATTCTGTATCGGCCACTTGCGTCGCCAGCGCCCTCATATCGAACACCGGCAGATTCGAATCGAGGCTGGCGACAACCGCCCTCACGGGATTGGCCAGCGCGTCAGGATCTTGTCCCGTACGCGCAAAAAACGTTACGCTTCCGAGGGCCGGATCCTGCGTGTACGGCAAATACACCATGGGACGAAGCTTCTCGTGCACATCGGCAGTCTTGCTGTCCTTCACGAATCCCACAATTTCAATGTCCGGATGGTTCTTATCCTGTTTCGCTCCGATTCCGATGTGCATGCCCACCGGATTGCGGCCGCCAAAAAATCGCCGCGCAATTCCTTCGCTGACGATCGCCACTTTGGGGCTCGTCGCCGTGTCGCTGGCGGTGAATTCGCGGCCGGATAGCAGCGGAATTCCCATCGTCGAGAAAAAACCTTCTCCAATCCAATCCTCGTGGACGTGCGTGTCTTCCGATTCCTGCGGAACGTAACCTTCCGCCGCCATGTCCGAACCCGCGCTGTTCCCGGCAAGAACGGCCATTCGCGAAACGCTCACCGAACGCACGCCCGGCAGCACAGCCACCTGATCGCGAATCTTTTTCACGAGCGCAGCCGTTTGCGCCGGCGAATACAGATTCAGGTCCGGCGATACGGCAAACTGAAGCACGTGGTCGGTGCGCAACCCCAGATCCTGATTTTTCAGGTTCAGCAGGCTCTTCGTGAAAAATCCCGCGCCTGCCAGCAGAATCACCGTCAGCGCCACCTGCGAGACGAGCAGCCATTTCCGCAACCGCACGTTCGCCGTGCCCCCTGAAACATTCGCCCCTTGATCTTTCAGCGTGCCCTGCAAATCGGTGTGAGTGGCGCGCAGCGCAGGTGCCAGCCCGAACAGCACTCCCGTGACGATCGTCAGCGCGATCGCAAACCCCAGCACGCGATAATCGAGATTGGCTTCGAGTCCGAAAATTCCTTCGCTCTTTGGAATCGAGCCGACGAGCGCGCTCAAAGTCCAGGCCGCGAGCGCCAGTCCCGCCGCTCCTCCGGCGATCGAAAGCATCAGGCTCTCGGTGAGAAGCTGCTTCACCAGACGCCAGCGGCTCGCGCCCATCGTGAGCCGCACCGCGATTTCGCGCTGCCTCGCTTCGCCGCGCGCCACCAGCAAGCTGGCCAGATTCACGCACGCAATCAACAGAACGAGCGCAACCATCGCCGTAAGAATCAGCAGCGGTTTTCCCGTACCCTGCTGCACGATCTGCCTGCCGTTCGACGCAGGATCAACCAGCAGCGTCTTCTCGAGAAATTTCTGCCGGCTCTTTTCCGTTCCCTGGATTAAATGAACGTCCGACTCCGAGAATCGCGTGGTAAGTGGGAGCCAGCGCCACTTGCGCCTTGGCCCGGTTGAACCCAGGCTTCAGCCGCCCGAGAACGGCGATCCAATAATCCTTGCGATTGTCGAGTCCGTTCCAGCCCGGCGTCATCTGCGCCTTCATCGTGATCGGAATGAAAAGGTCGGGGAGCTGCCCAATCTGAATTCCGGTGAAACCCGCGCGCGCGACGCCCACCACCGTCAAAGAAGTGCCGTTCACCACAATCTGCTTGTTGAGGATTCCCGGATCGCTTCCGAAGTGGCGCGCCCAGTAGCCGTAACTCAAAACCGCCAGCGTATTCGCGCCCGGCGCGGTTTCGTCGCTTGCGCTGAAGACGCGCCCCAGCGCCGGTTGCACTCCGAGCATCTCGAAATAATTTCCGGAGACGAGTTCGGCCTGCGCCAGTTCTGTCGAACCCTGGCCGGAGACACTCACCGAAGTTGGAAATCGCGCCAGCAAATTGGAAAAAGTCTGGTTGCGGTCGCGCAGGTCCTTGTACACCGGATAGGAAAACATCCCCGAATCGTCGACGCTGTCGCTCCACACGTGTCCCTGATTCGAACCGGTTGTCCGCAACGCGACGAGTTGTTCCGGGTTTCGCACCGGCAAGCGCCGCAATAAAATCTGGTCGGTGAGCGAAAAGATGGCGGTGTTCGCGCCAATTCCGAGCGCCAGCGTAAGCACTGCGATGGCGCTGAAAGCCGGGTTGCGCGCCAGCATTCTCAATCCGTAGCGAATGTCTTGTAGAAGGGATCCCATTAATTCTTCACTCGTATCGCAACGCAACCATCGGATCCACGCGCATCGCGCGCCGCGCCGGGATGTAGCAGGCAAACAGCGCAACTCCTACAAGGATGATCGCGACGCCCGTGAACGTGATTGGATCGGTGCACGCTTACACCGTAGAGCTGGCTAGCCATCAGCCGCGTGAGACCAAGCGCCGCAAGTATGCCGATGCCGGCGCCAATCGCCGCGAGGCGCGCGCCTTCGCCGATGATCATTCGCAGAACATCCTTCCGCTGCGCGCCCAGCGCCATGCGGATTCCGATTTCATTCACGCGCTGGCCCACCAGGTAGGAAATCACGCCGTAAATTCCAATCGATGCGAGCAGCAGCGCCAGCAATGCGAACGCTCCGAGCAGAATCATCGAAAAACGCTGCGCGCGCACCGAACGCGTCACGATTTCATCCATCGTCATCGCGTCGTACATCACCTGCCGGCTATCGAGCTTCGACACTTCTTCTCGAATCGCTCCCAGCGCTGAGGCTGGTGCGCCTTTCGTCCGGACGATCACCGTCCCGCCGCTGACCAACACCGGCAGGAATTTGTCGCTCACCTGCATCAACGGGATATACATTTCCGCATGAATCGGCTTGGTGCTCTCATCGAGGTTCCAGTGCTTCACGTGTCCCACCACGCCGACGATTTCGGGGCTCACGTCGATCATGTCGATGTTGATGTGTTTTCCAATCGGGTTCGCGCCGCCGAAGTATTGCTTCGCGAACTCTTCGTCGATCGCCATCACCGGCGCCGCCGTTTCACTGTCTTGATCGGTGAGATAACGTCCGCGCAGAAGTGGAATTCCCATCGCCTTCAGATAAGTTCGGGGTTGTGGCATACCAGAGCGCGAGGTTCATCTGGCTTTCGATCGCAGGTTTTGGCTGCCCTTCGAGCCAGAAAGGAAAATCCGAATCGCTGCCTTTCAGTGGCAACGAACCGGCCATCAGCGCAGCCGACTCAACGCCCGGCGTCGACTCGAGTCCTTCGAGAAGTTGCCGATAGGTAGCTCGAATTTTTGCTGCTTCGGAGGCTTTGTCGGGCGCGAGCGCGATGCTGAACTCGACGGCGTTGTGCGGATCGAATCCCGGCTTCACGTGCCAGAGTTGCCACACGCTGCGAATCATCAGCCCGGCGCCCACCAGCAGCACCAGAGCCATCGCCATCTCTGCCACCACCAGCACGCCTTGTGCGCGATTGCGCGAGCGCACCACGCTGCGTCCCCCTTCTTTCAGCGACCCTTGCACGTCCGACCGCGAAATCTTCAGCGCCGGCGCCAGACCGAAAAGGATTCCAGCGAGCAGTGACGCTCCGAACGTGAACGCCAGCACGCGCCCGTCCACGCCGATCTCGTCCATTCGCGGAAGCGCCTCGGGAAGCAATTTCAACATCGCCCCCGTGCCCCACGCCGCTATAGCGAGCCCGAGTACGCCGCCGGCGAGCGCGACGAGAATGCTTTCCGTCAGCAGTTGGCGGATGATTCGCCCTTGCGTCGCGCCGAGCGCCAGGCGGATGGCAAGCTCCCGGGCGCGTCCGGTGGCGCGCGCGAGAAGCAGATTCGCCACGTTCACGCACGCAATCAGCAGCACAAATCCCACCGCGCCGAGAAGTGTCAGAAGGATTGGCTTGCGATCACCCACCAGATCCTGCAGCAGGGAAATTGTTGTGATGCCCATGCCGCCATTCGATTTCGGATAGTCAATAGCCTGCTCTCGCGCCACGGAATCCATGTCCGCTCGCGCTTGCTCCACCGATACGCCGGGCCGCAGCCGCGCCACCACATCCATGCCCATGCCCATAGCGCGGTCACGAAAGTTAGGATCGTTCCATTGCCCGATCGGCACGTATACCTGGCCGTCATTGAAAATTTTGAAGTTGTCGCGAACGACGCCGATGACCGTGTAATCGGTTCCGTTTAACAGAATGGTTTTCCCCAGCACATCGGGCGCGCCGCCAAATTTCCGCTTCCAGAATCCTTCTCCCAGCACGATCACGGGGGAAGCGCCGGGCCGGTCTTCATCAGCATTGAAAAACCGGCCCATCATCGGATTCTCACCAAGCACCTTGAAGAAATCTGCGGACACTTGGCTCACGGGCACCCGCTCAGCTTCCCCTCTGCCCGTGAGGTTGTAGTCATCGCTGCGATAGGAAGCCATCGACTCCGTGGTGCGATTCTGTTTTTGCCAATCCTGAAAGCTGAGATAGGGAACCGAACCTTGATCGAAGCCGAACACTTTGCGGTACATCGAGACGAGCCTGTTCGCCTGCGGATACGGCAGCGGATTCAGCATCACGCCGTTCACCACGCTGAAAATCGCAGTGTTCGCGCCAATTCCAAGCGCCAGCGTGAGCACCGCGATAATCGTGAACCCCGGATTCTTAGCGAGCATCCGGATCGCGTATCGAATGTCTTGCAGCAGATTTCCCATTTCTAAATTTCCTCGATTTAATCCGGCTTCATTCGTGGCG
>CAVOOU010000018.1:0-97505 GCA_963697645.1 uncultured Acidobacteriota bacterium
AGCAGGTTGCGCGGGTGGGGCTGCGCAAGCAGTGGTGTCGCTGCGCGACGTCGGTTTTGAAGGTGTGGGACAAGCGGTGCTGTCGCTGGGCGACGGTGATTTTGAGGAGGTGGGGCCAGCGGCGTCGCTGCGCGACGGTGATTTTGAAGATGTGAGGCGAGAGGTTACGAGCTTTTCGAGCTCGTTTTCTGCGGCTTCTTCTAATTCATCGCCGGCGGCGATGGCATCGCTCCGCGATGTTTGATTGGCGTATTTGCGGACGACGTCGAGGACGTTGGAAGCGGTGACGAGCTCTTCGAACTCGTTTTCTGCGTCTTCTTCTGTGTCGTCTTCTGATTCTTCGTCGGGGTCGGTGTCGGAGTCATCGTCTTCGAGTTCGTCGTATTCATCCTCGGCGGCGGTGGCGTCGTTCCGCGATGCTTGAACGGCGTATTTGCGGAACACGTGGAGGACGTCGAGAGCGGTGACGCGCTCTTCGGGCGCGTTGTCTTCGTCGGCGTTTTCCGCGTCTCCTTCTGGCTCTTCGTCGGGGTCGATGTCGATGACATCGGAGCCGACATTCGAAGTGCGGGTGGGCGGCTGCGGTGGGTGGGCGTCGTTGGAAGTGGAGAATTGGACTTGGGTGGGAATTTCGGTCCAGCGGCCGTGGCTGTCGATGCAGCTGTAGGCGCGCATGGCGCGCAGGATCGTGTCGCCGGTGAATGTTACATCGTCGACGGATTCGACGAAGGCGTCGAGGGCGGAGTGCAGACGTTCGCGGCGCTGGAGGAGCAGGCCGGCGGCGCGGGCGTGGCGGTAGACGGTGCGGTAGTCATTGAGTTTGTAGTCCTGAGAGAGCTTCCAGGGCGCACGCCAGTGGACGAATTCCTCTTCGATGGCTTCGCGTTCGGGATGGTGGCAGATGATGCAGCGGCGGCTGTGGCGTTCGAGGATGAGCGCCTGAAGCTGCTTTTGCAGCCGGCGTTGACGGTTGATTCGGCTGGATTTCTTCACAGAATGCTTCACAGAATGCTTTAGGGAATTCTTTCGGGACTGTTGTGGGGAACTGTTTCTGCTGGCTTTCGGGCTGGTGGCTTTCGTGGTCGTTTTCGAGGTCATGTTGGGTTGTCCTTTTTTGGATTCGCGGCCGCAGGACGCGGGCGCGGTGTGGTGAGGCGGGAGATCGTTCGATTTGTGTCGGGCGGCTGGCGCCGGCCGACTTTCGTTCAGTCGCCTCCTTGGCGCCTTTTCGAACGACGCCAATCCTACATAGATGGACGCTTGAAAATGGAAGGAGGTTGTCTGGTGCTTGGTAATTGGGGGCTACGTAGTTTTGCGGTTAACTAAGTCGGAATTGTTCTAGGACTACCGGTATCGCGAGAATTGAAAGCAAAAGAGTTAGGAGACGCAGATGTGCCGGCGGGAAAAATCAAAATCGAGATGTCGTCGCGAACTGAGATAGGCGGTTCTATAAAAGGGGATGTCAACAAAAAAGGTTCTCCCTCGGCCGGTAGCCGAGAGATTTTTTGTCTCGATATCCAGCCCACTATTTGCAGATGGCTCTCGATCGCTCGAGAGGTTCTTCTCTGGATGGCTCTTCCGTTCCCTCGGTTCATTTTCGAGTAGTGACAACGTCCGCCGGCTCTTGCAACTTGGCAAGCGATTCGATTCCGTGGCAACCATGGTTCTATCCGAGGCTCTGGGCCTATCGCTATTTCTGGTTCTCCGAGGGGGCATAGCGTGATAACGGTGACTCGGTGCCAAAGCACACAGGGTCGGACCACCTATCTGATACTCCCCTCGAACCGAGCGTCTCAAGAACCGAACCGACCACCACCCAGGAGGATGGAACGAGCTCTACCAGAGACGCTCAAGCTGCTTGCCGATGTAACTCGTTGGCGTCGAAGCACACTCCTTTCTTCCAAATCGTCAAGGTGATCGCTGCAATCTTCCGTGCCAGGGTGAGCCGTGCCATCGCCGGCCGCCTCCCTTTGGCCAGAAGCCCAGCGTAAAATTCCTGGAACGGTCCCGGTCGAGTGCTGGCGGATATCGCGGCACTCTTGAAGATATTTTTCAGATCGTGATTATGGTTTTCGTTCAGACCCAGCACGGTGACTCGCTCTCGGTTTCGTCGCAGTTGCCCTTTCACAAAGCGGTATTCGCCACTGTCGTGAGTCTCGAGTCCGAACCCGCTGTAGGCCCACAGCTGTCGCTTGGTGCGAAAACGATGCGGTGTCTCGAGCAGCGCCACCAGCAATGCCGAACGAATCGGGCCCAGATAAGGAATCTGACGTAGTAATTTCACCGCGCGATGTTTCTGGCTCTCCGCCAGCAGATCGCGGCGCGCTCCCTGCCGCAAAGGTTCCAACGCATCCAGTTGCTGGTAGAGCCGCTCGGCTCGCAGACGAACTCCGGGTTCTACAATCTTGGCCAACCATTCCGTACGATGGCGCCGTCGATACACAGCTGGCCCGGCACAAGGAATGGCCCAGCTTCGGTACACGGCCTTGATCCGACTCATCACCCGTGTCAGATCTTTGGTAATCGTCAGATAGCTACGCGCGAGCTCCTTCAAAGTGCGTACCCCGTTCTCTCCGTGGTAGATGGGTGAGAGATGGTTGCCGCGCAAGAGTTCGGCCAGTTTCCGAGCGTCGATCCGGTCACTCTTGCTGCCATCCTTTAACAGGGCGTTTTTCCGCGGGTCGCAGACCAGGACATTCGCAACATGAGGCTTGAGTAGGTCATACAACCAGGCGGCCGAAGTTCCTTCTTCGAAAGTCACCAGCAAGCTGCCGTGCAGCCCGCCGATGAACTGCAGAATCGTGGTCGCTTTCGTTTCGAGGATGGACTCCAGGATCAGCTTGCCGGCGGAATCCATGACCGCAACTGAGATCGTTGCCTGATGAACGTCCATGCCAATATACTTTGCTTGGTTCACAACGGCGCTCCTTTCGGTAGGTGGTGATGCCAACGATCAAAACCTACCGCAAAGTGGGCGCCTTTTATATTGCGTGGTAACCCCGCTCTCGACAGCTTTCTGGCTACAGGATTCCTTGGTTGGCTAGAGGCGCTTGACCGTTAATTGAGACCTGCTGTAAGCTTCCGTCACGTTCCCTTCTTAACAGCATCATGCACAGAATAGGGGTCCGAGCTTGCGGCATGGTGCCCGCCTGCATCGTCGCCAATATGATGCTCGACAAGATAAGGAGATAATTCATGCAGGTCTCGCGACATGCGAAGCTTTTTTTTTCCGCGATAGTCTTCCCGACTAGAACTGACTTGCGCCTTACTCGTTTTTGCCTGCTTATCGGCCTTCTAGCAGCGCCTGCGTCGGCGCAGAGTACGATAAATGTCCCCGCCAATGCACCGACGATTCAAGCTGGAATCAAGGCAGCCTCGAACGGGGACACAGTGCTCGTAAGTCCGGGAACTTACGTTGAAAACATTGACTTTATGGGTAAAACCATTACCGTCACTAGTTCTGGAGGACCCGCTGTAACCACAATTGATGGTGGACAAAAGGGCATCGTCGTGAATTTCGCAAATAACGAAACCAGAGCCTCTGTGATCAACGGTTTCACGATCACGGATGACGGTCCACCTCTACCCACTCAAGTGCCCTTCAACGCGGATGGTATCTTTGTGGGCGGCGCAAACCCAACCATCACCAACAATATCATCACGAACAATCGTGGCTTCGGTATTTTAGTCTACTTTGGAAGCGCCTACATCTCAGGAAACACGATATCGAATACCAGCACGGCAGGTGATCCCGCCGGGGACTTCGGTTGCGATTACGACGACGGCGATGGCATTTTCATCCAGGGGACCTCGAATACGCCCCTCGAACCTCCCGTCATTGACCATAATACGATAGAGCAAAACGTGGGACACTGCTTGGGTGGCGGCATCGGTCTCGATGCTGCGCCTCTTTCAACGATAATCTCCAATAACACCATTGCCAATAACCAGAGCCTGGGCGATGGCGGCGGAGTTTACGAAGCCAACGGCTCGGTCTCGCTCTATCAGAATCTGATCTACAACAATGTTTCTGGCCTGTCCGGCGGCGGGGTTTACCTTTCCATTCCATCGGGGGGAGACAACGGAGCTACCGGACCCTTGACTGTGTTTGTCACGAACAACACGATCTACGGCAATACGATTTCCTTGAATACTCTCGTCCAGGATGCTTGGGTTGACGGATCCCAAGTGGCGCTTCCTGGTTACGTTAGTCAAACGGGTTTTTTCAATAATCTGATCATCGCGAACGATTCCTACTCCGCGTTAGCATGCTGGCCCGTCTACCAGTATTTGAGCGGTGCACCTCCGGTGGTTGTGAACAGCGACGTGATAAACAGCGGCGGACCGGCCTATGGTGGGTGGTGCGCCTCGCCGGCCGACACTACGGGAAACATTTCCGCCGATCCGAAGTTCAAGAATCCGTCCGGCGGTGACTTTCATCTGCAGGCCGGTTCTCCCGCAATCGACACCGGCTTCAACGCAGCTCCTGGAATACCCGCTACCGATTTGGACGGCAATCCGCGCATCCAGAACGCCACCGGCGCGAGCGAGCCGGTTGTGGACATGGGCGTATACGAGGCGACAGGCGTATCGGAATCTCGTTCGCCGTCGAAAATCACTCTGACCGCTCAACCGGGAACCATCTTCTTTGGACAGTCCGTCAGTTTTTCCGCAACCGCCACTGACAGCTCTTCCTCACCGATTCCGCCAGGCACAGTCAACTTGATGAATGACTGGGCGGTGCTTCAGCAATCGTCCCTCAACAACTCGGGCGTAGCGACCTGGTCGGTCAGCAGTCTAGGCCTGGGGCCACACTGGCTGATCGCGTCATTTAGTGGCAATAGCACTCATCAGCCGAGCATCTCGGCCCCGGCCGAAGTGGTTGTAAATGGATTCTCTACCTCGACTGCGATCTCTTTCTCCGCGAATCCTGCAAAGATGGGTCAATCGGAGACTTTTACCGGCACGGTAACTCTTCTGTCGGGCAGTCCCGCTGGTACAGGAACTCCCACGGGCAGTATCGCCTTCGTTGTGTCTTCTCTTCAACCAAATCAGATCGTGACCGTGCCTTTGAATGCAGGCGGTGTGGCTTCATATACGACATCTTCGCTTCCGCCGGGAACTACCTATGTTCAGGCCATCTATCAACCCACAGGCGGCTTTCTTGGCTCTTCTTCCGAGAACCTTCCTGTGCAAGTCATCGCCGCTCCCGTTGCTACCGTTACAGTCTTGCCAAGCCTGAGTAATATCGTCAGCGTTCAGGCTCTGAACGTAAATATTACGGTAAATGGGAACACCGGAAATCCGACCCCGACCGGCTCGGTGAAACTTAGCAGCGGGAGTTACACCTCCGCTTCCACAATTCTTAATGGTGGAGGAACAACGATTACCGTGCCGGCGAGTTCGCTTGCCATCGGGAACGATACGCTCACCAGTCAATATTCGGGAGATACGGTTTACGGTGCCGCCACCGGGACCTCCTCGGTTGTTGTCACGGGTCCTTTCGCGATTTCGGGCGCCGGGGTCTCCGTTTCTCGCGGTGCAAGCTCGGGAAATCAATCTACGATTACGGTAACTCCAGCAGGAGGGTTCACCGGGACCGTAGCTCTAGCAGCTGCGATCACGTCCAGCCCTGCCGGTGCCACTAATCTACCTGCGTTGAGCTTCGGCACGACCGGCAACGTCAGCATCACGACTGCTAGCGCAGGTACGGCCACGCTTACCGTCACGACAGTTGCCCCTGCTGTCTGCGGACAGGCCGCCAATCTCGGCGGCACGATTCAATGGGGGTTCCCAGCTAGCCTTGCTCTCGCTTGTATTTTGCTTTTTGCAACACCGAGGCATAGCTCCCGCCGGCGCTGGTTAATGACATTGGTTCTGCTAACCGGATTGTCTATGGGCGCGACGGCCTGTGGCGGCGGAAGCGGAACTTGTACCGGCCTACCATCGGGCACCACGCCGGGAAACTACGTCATAACTGTGACCGGCACCTCTGGCTCTATAACAGCGAATGGCAGTGTCAGTTTAACTGTGCAATAGAAGCGGGGAGCTTGGCCAATTGACCGATATTCATCGCGCTGAATTTTCTCATCTCAACCGAAATCCTTTTCCCGCCAGCAATCTCATTCTAGGGATAGCTTGTGATGATCGCGGTACGGACACTTGTCTACAAAACACGCCACTCTACCGGCCGACCTGTGATTTCAGAAGGCGACGGCAACCCATGACCAGTCAGCGATTTAAGAATTTCTAATCGGCGGTGAAAGGGCGGTGCAAGACGACCGTGACTCAGAGAAAATTCGGCCAGACAGCGGAAGAGAAGAGAGATCCCTCGACTGCGCTCGGGATGACGGTCAAGAAGAGAAAAAGGCAAAGGCGCCGGCCGGAGGCCAGCGGTACGAAAGGCAACGGCGGCGGAAAAAGAGCCGGCCCCGCGAAATTCGAGCGGGACGCAAACTGCGCGCAGGATGCCGGCCCTCCATTAAGATTGGCGGGCAGGCGCTACAAGGGAATTATCCGGAAAAGTTGCGTCGTCAGGAAGCTGACGGCGCGCTCAACGGTCGATAGCGCGCGTCGCGGTATTTCAAGCTGAATACGATTGCCACGATGGCCAAGACGATCGGGCAAAAGATGCTGGCCTCAGGCCCGACCGTTCCGCCGGTGAGCCAGTGCGGCCCACTAAGCGATGCGTTGAGAAGATTCTGGGAGGGTAGTAAGCCGCTATTTGGAACGCCGAACAAGAACGTTTGACCCCAGTCGTATCCCAGGTGAAAGCCGACCGCACACCATAAATTTCCAGTCCGGCGGAGAAAGAGGCACAACAACAAACCGAACGAAACCACCGACACATCCCCCAAAACGGTTTCTCCGCCATTGGTGGCGTGAACCAGCCCGAATAAACCCGAGAGCAAAAATGCGGACGGCCAGAATCCCATGCCAGTCGTCAGGGTGAACTGCGCGTATCCGCGAAACAAAAATTCCTCGGCCAAGCCGGAAAGCAAAAACGCCAGCCCCCAGGCGGCCGCTGCGATCAAAATCGCGGTGCCATGGATCTCCGCACTTGTGAACCGCACGCCATGCAGGGCGAAAATTGCAAGCACCGTACTGCTGGTAGCGAGCAGGCCTATCATTAGTCCCACCCAAAAGTTTTTCCTCAGCGCTTCGCTCCTGGGAAGGCCGTATTGGCCCAGCCTGCGGCCTTCAATCTTGCTCATGGTCCAGGCCGCAACCGCCAAGATGAAGCAGAAAAGCAGATCCGGCACGATGACTCTCATAGGTGTCATTTGCGCCGGATCCAGCGCGGCCGGGAAGAAGCGCGTAATGATCATTCGCGCTACTCTCGACATTGCCATTACGATCGCCATGAAGATCAGCAAGCGCCATCCCGCGCGCAAGCCATTCGGACCGATGAAAATTCGCTTGGTTGTCGAGTCCGCTGGCGGTGTTTGAGGATCGTGTCGTATTGTCGTTTCTTGAGCTGACATTGACGCGCCCCCCAACTGCTTTATACGGAACAGGCTTCCATAAGTTTCAATGGAGAGAAAATCGAAGGGCGGAAGACTGGCGTCCGTTACCGACCGGCCGTGACCACGCCCACCGGCGTGTCGCGGTTATGCAAAACAAAGGCAAGGCGCCGGCCCGCGAAATTCGAGCGGGACGCGAACTGCGCGCCGGAGGCCAGGGTACGAAAGGCAACGGCGACGGCAAAGAGCCGGCCCCGCGAAATTCGAGCGGGACGCGAACTGCGCGCCGGAGGCCCTTCATGCCTCGGGGTAAGCCAGCGGTACAAGGGAAGCCGACAAGAACGAGGTCGCGATGGTAGCCAAGTTTTGCAGGCGTGTGTCACGTGGGAATTGGGGCACAGGCAGGAATGCCTGTGCTACTGGAAATCACCAGAGAGTGCCAAGTCGGGGAAAATCAAAATCTCACGCCTCTTGAAGCCGAGTAGGTCACGCTGGCAGGAAATAAAGCCGATATTCCTAGATGTGACCAGTGTCACAGGCAATGGTGACGCAAATCACAGAAGTGCGTAGTCGAGGAGGTTAGTCTGGCCGGGCATTGAATACAGATCGGCGAAGCAATCGAGAGGAGATACTGGGATGAAGACGATTGGGAGAACCGCGTTTGCAGTGATTTTATTGGGCATGCTTTCGATTGCAAAGCCTGCCCAGGCGGGGGACGTACAAGGAAAAGTAACAGCAACGGGATTGAAGTCGGCGGGCGGTATTGCCGTCTATATCGACGCAATTCCCGGCAAGAAATTCGATCGGCCTGCGGAGCATGTATCGGTTGACCAGAAGAATATGCTCTTCGTGCCGCACACCATGGTGATCCTGCGTGGAACCACCGTGGATTTTCTCAACAGCGACCAGGTGGCGCACAACGTGTACTGGCCATCGGTAGGCGGCAACAAAGCTTTGAGGCACAGCTTGACGATCGTCTCGCCGGGGCAAAAAAAGTCGTTCGAATTCGATGACCTCGGCGCAGCGCAGCTGCTCTGCAACATGCATGCTGAGATGGTCGGTTACGTGGTGGTGGTTCCGACTCCCTATTTCGCACTCACGGACAGTGACGGTGCGTTCACGATCAAGAATGTCCCACCGGGAAGCTACACGCTGAAATCGTGGAGCGCAGACGGCAAACCGACGACACAGTCGATCACCGTGACGGACGCCACGACGAACGTACAAATCGCTGTGGTGAGCGCGAAGTAGCCGGCTCAAATCAGGGACAACGCACTTGACACAAATCTCAAAATCGCTGAAGCAGACTCGGACTCGGCTGGGCGCGCACCTCAGCGCGGCGGCGGCAGTGTTCGTTCTCGCCACCTCGTTGCTTGCTCAGACAGCCGGCACGCCAGACACGTCCGTAACAGCCGTCCAAGGCGAAAGCTGGCTCAATCATCTCCATAAGTCGTTTAACGAAACTGGCATGGGCAAGACCTGGGAGTTAGGGCCAGCGCCAACCGAGCCGGGACAAATACCGCCCACGTGGCAGCTCGAATTAACGAACGGCTATGCGTCGCAAACTCTCACGATCCACGGCTCGGACCTCTATCGCCTTAATTGCCGCGGCTGCCATGGAGCACTCGGCCACGGCAGCCCGCCGGAAATAAATGCTGTGACCGGCCCGGTGCAGGCAACGTCCGTGACGGCCACTATGGAGCGAATGAAACAGGCCGGTCGGGAAATGAGCCGAGCGGACGTGAGCGCCACGGCCAAGGAATCCAAAATTCTTTTACTGCAACGCCTGCACATGGGCGGGCTGCACATGCCGCCACCCACGTTGAGCGACACAGAAATTCGATCCCTGATCGCCTATCTTGAACTGCTGTCCGATGTCCCCGGTGCAGCAAACCATCAGATTGCCGTGAGGGAATCGTCGTACCGCATCGGCGAGCACATCGTGAAGTCCACCTGCCACGTCTGCCACAGCGCGACGGGAGCCAATCCAGATCCTGAGCAAATTTACGGAGGAGCGATTCCGCCACTCTCGAGTCTCACCACGCGCGTCAGTCTCCCTGACTTCGTCAGAAAGGTGACCACAGGCGCCCCCATCTTTATGGGCACGCCGCCAGCACTTTACAGAGGGCGCATGCCGGTCTTTGCCTACTTGACCCAAGACGAAGCCGCTGCGGCCTACCTCTACCTCATGCTTTACCCACCGAAGCGATAGGCACCCAATATCGCCTCTCCGCTATCCGAAAGCGGTTTCAAAAAATTCTAATCGGCGGTAACAGCGGGTATAAGATTCGCATTCGCGCCGCGTTACGCCGAACGAAGGCAACGGCAGAAGCGGAGGCGCCGGCCCCGCGAAATTCGAGCGGGACGCAAACTGCGCGCAGGAGGCCCTTCATGCCTGAGGGCAAGCCAGCGGTACGAAAAGCGACGGCAAGAGAGGAGAATCGATGAGTGAAGCTGGCGCGAGCCACGGACCGGCGGGAGCTGAGACCATACGGCATGAATTTGCTGATGTGAATGGAGTGCGGATTCACTATGCGATTGCGCGGCCGGCGAACTACGAAAATGCGGAGTCCACGGAACCTGGGGCGCCGGCGCGCGGGGCGGGCGCGAAGCTCATCGTGTTTCTGCATGGGTTTCCTGAGTTTTGGTATGCGTGGCGGAAGCAGCTTGAGGAATTTGGGCGGGATTTTATTGCGGTGGCGCCGGACTTGCGCGGCTACAACCTTTCGTCGAAGCCGGCGGCGGTCGAGGAATATGACATCGGCAAACTTGTCGGCGATGTGCGCGGGCTCGTCGGACATTTGGCCGCTGCACATCATCTGGGAGCTGCGCGGTGCGTTCTTGTTGGACACGATTGGGGCGGAGTTGTGGCGTGGGCGACGGCAATGGCTTGCCCGGAGATTGTGGAACGGCTGGTGATCATCAATGCGCCGCATCCGAAGATTTTCGAGCGCGAGTTGCGCGAGAATCCGAAGCAGCAGGAGGCGAGCCAGTACATGCTGGTGTTTCGCAGCGCGCAGGCGGAAGCGATGATGTCCGCGAACAATTTCGCGATGATGCAGGAGACGATTCTCGGCGAGGGAATGCGGCAAGGCTATATTTCCGAGGCCGACCGGAAGGCGTACGTGGAAGCGTGGTCGCAGCCGGGCGCGTTGACGGGCGGGTTGAACTATTATCGCGCGGCGGAAGTGGGGCCGGGTGGCGGCGGGCCGGGTGGGAGCGGGCATGAGGCGTTCAAGGCGAAGCATCCGGTTGCGTCGTTTGAGGTGAAGATGCCGACGCTGGTGATCTGGGGCGAGAAGGATCCGTATATATTGACGGACAATTTGAACGGGCTCGAGCGTTATGTGCCGAAATTGACCGTGGAGCGGATTCCTGACGCGACGCACTGGGTGGTGCACGAAAAATCCGCGCGCGTGAACGAGCTGATTCGCGATTTCCTGGCAGCGGCTTCAAAATAAACTTCGAGTGTTCAGCGTGGCGCCAGCCAATGAAAAAAACAGCAAAGCAGCCTGCGAAGAATTCGAGCGCCCGCCCGGGAGCGATTCCGGCGGTGCCGATTGAGGCGGTGTTCAGCTTCTTGAAGGGCACGAAAGGAACTTCGAGCTGGACGAAGCAGGATTTCGCCGGGACGCTGAAAATCAGCGTGGCGGACGCGGCGAAGATACTGCCCGTGATTCAAATGCAGGGCTACATCCATCCTTATCATGATGAGTGGGTGACGACGACGGCCGGCGAGGATGTGGCTGGCGCGCGGCCGCCGCGCTTCTCGCCCGAAAAGGTGGAGGAGGCGCTGGCTGAGCTGCGGGAACGGATCAAGGCTACGAATCAGAATTCGAAGTCGCCGTACAAGATCGTCGAGGCGGTGGCGTTTGGGGATTTTCTTCTGCAGAAACCGCGGGTGCAACCTGCCGAGGTGGGGATTCGCCTGGAGCCGCGGAAGGCGAAGCGCGGGGAATCGCCGGCGAAACAGCACGCGGCCGAGCGTGCGTTTTTGAGACAACTACGCGCGAAGGCGGCGACGGTGAATACTTTACCGTACGCGGAGTGGATGAGCGCGAGGACACATCGGAGACTTTTGTAGCTTGGCGTGTTGCTGAGGGTAGCGAGATGGTGAGGGTGCCAAGGTTTGAGGTGAGGGTGGCGTCAGGAACTGCGCACAGGCCCTTCGGTTCTCAGGACATCTATGAAGGCGTCGGTGGTGTCAAGAGACACGAGTGGCTGGGCGAGGCGGACTCGTCTTATTCCCTCCCCAGGATCTTTTCGCTCGCCGACCAAGGCTCGTTCTCCAGAATCCTGCGGTGGTTTGCTCCACCAGCCATCTATTCGGTCCGGACCGCGACCATGATTCACTGCGAACTCCCTCGACGTAAGGCGAGGGAGGCAGGGTGCCCAATCAAGCCGACGGTGAACCCGTTGCGTTCACCAGCCCTGAGCCCGAGCGGCCCTGCATCGAAGCCGGCTGCGCGGATTTCTTTTGCTCTTCGAATGCGCGCAGCCGCCTGTACAACTTCACCGCCAACTTCCTTGCCACGGCCACCGCGGCGATCTTTCGTCCGCGGCGAAAAGCCAACCGCTGATAGACCCGACGCAACTCGGGATCCTTCCGCGCCGCCGTCCACGCCGCTTCCACCAGCAACCAACGCATCATGCGGTTGCCTTGTTTGCTGATGTGACCGAGCTTTTGATGCCCTCCGCTACTGTGCTCGCTGGGATTCAACCCCAGGTAGCTGGCGACTTGTTTGCCGCGACGAAAGCGGCTGGCCGGACCCAGCGTCAAAACGAAGGCCAGGCTTACGATCGGGCCGACACCGTCCTGCTGCATCAACGCGACGGCTTCGGCGCGCGCACCGGCTTGCCGCTCGACTTGCCGGGTCATCTCGACGATGTGCCCATCCAGTTCGTCCAGCAGGTGCAACAAATCTTGCCGCCGCCGCGCGGCCCAAGGATCCAATGGCAGCGCTTCCAATGGCTGCCTGCCGGTCTGCGTCCAAAACCGCGTGCGCGGCAAAACTCCCTGGTTGCGAGCGAGTGCCGACAACTGGTTGCGTACTTGGGTCCGCCAACACACCAGCTTGTGGCGGTGCACCAGGAGTTGCCGGAAATCCCGTTCGGCCGGAGGGGGAATCCAAATGCACGGAAAGCGATCGGTGCGCAAAAGATCGAGCAAGTGCTGCGCATCCCGCGTGTCGGTCTTCTGCTTGCGCACCACCGAGGCGCGAATGGTCGCCGAATCGCCCACCTGCAGCTGGTGCCCGCAACGATCCAGCAACCGTTCAAACCACTGCGCCGTGCAAGTGGCCTCCAAGCCGATGCGCGCCCCGCGTGGCAACGACTCGTAGAACACTTCGGCTTCTTTCGTTTCATGACTCAATCGTCGCTCCACAATCTCGCCGGTCTCCCGGTCGAGTGCGGCGACCTGCTGATAGCGCGGATGAAAATCACAACCTATAATCCACATCAGTCGGCTCCTTTCCTCCGAGCCTTGGTCGGTTAGCGCCACCAAGTCTACTCGCTCGAGAGGAGCCGACGCCTTTCATGGCATCAAGCAGGAGTGCCTGTGCCACTAAAGCTGTGGCGTTGGCTTGAGTGCGCCAAGGTCGTTTGCCGGGCACGGCATGCCGTGCCCCTACTGTCGGAAAAACCGTCTTATTCCTCCGGGAGCACCGGCAACACCATCATGTTCACCGCTGACGGGTCGTCGCGGAGCTTCAGGTACAGCAATGTGCCGTTGGGACGCGGGACGCTGAGCGTCGAGTCCACGAAACCTGCGGGGACGGGAACTGTGTGGCTGAATTGGGAGTCGGAGGCTACTGAGTCGATCAGGAATAGATTCGTGCCGGTTAGTTTGCACTGTTTGTCGGGGCTGTCGGGGCAGCGGATTTCTTTTACGGATGGGATGCGCACCAGATTTGCGAGCGGGGTCCAATCGCCTTTGGCGCCATCCGCATCTACGGGACGAAAGCGCAGCGGGCCGAAGGCGGAGGGGCCGAAGCTTTTTGCCGGATCGAGGAACGCGAGAACGGTTTGAGAATCCTGAAGGACGAGGTCGCCGTCCGCTTCGCTGAGCAGGACGTGAAAGGATTCATCGGCGGTGGCGACTTCGATCTTTTCGTTGTGCGAAAACTTTTCCGGAGCTTCTGCTTTCACGAAGAATGAGAGGCGGCTGCCTTGCGACAGTTCGTCTTCGTTGCCGAAGCGTATCGCCGAAGATCCGGGGCCACGCTGCACGCTTTTGCTCAGCAGCACGACTTTTGGGCGCGGCGCTTCCACCGTGGTTTGCAGGTCGAGAATGCGTCCATCTTTCAGCGCGACGTGTGCTACCAGTTTTTCTTCCGGTTGCAATGCGGCGGCTGGGGCGTTGTTGAGCGTTGCCAGGCGTAACTCGTCTTTCTGGTTCGCGCGCGACAATTTTGCGGGCACGAAGTGAATTCCGTTCAATTCGAAGCTCTCGACTTCGTCGAGGCGCGTTCCTCGCAATACGCCCTGCTGATCGCCCGCGTTAATCGTGAATCGATCGAGATGCGCGGCTTCTGAATAGGCGTGGAGAGTGAGCTCGTCGGGCTCTTCCAATCCGTATTGCTTCACTTTCAGCTTCATGGGGCCGGCGGTTTGATCTTTGAGCGGAATCTGGACTTCCAGTTCGTCTGCTTTCGCGGGCTTCCACGTCGACTTTCAGATCTGCGCCGCTGGCTGCAGCGATGCTTATCTTCTCCACGCAGGCGGCATTTGCGGATTGCAGGTGAACGGAATCGTTTCGGCCGACGATCAGCGCGCTTTGGTCAGCTGGCGGGATCACCCACTTCGCTGAATGCGCGGAACGCAGCTGAAAGCTCGGGCCGTCGAAGGTTTCGAAGCCCCATTTGCCGCGAAGAGTTCCTTTGGCCTGCGGATCCAACTGGCCCGCGTGCAGGCCGTGCGTGTCGATCAGGAATCCGCCGCGAGCGGCGTCTGCTGCCGCCGGGAGGTCCATTCCGGCGCCGGATTTGCTTTCGATGTGAAGGACGAAATCGTGCGCGATATCGGTAGCGAACACCAACGGAGCGCCTTCGACGGGCAGAACCAGAGGCGATTTTTGCAGGCAGAATATTTCCTCGGCATTTACGGCGCGCAGCGGAGGGAGTTGAGCGGCTTCCACGGCGGGCAGTCCGACGACGATCACGGACTTCGGTTTGCGGAACGAAGGCGGATTATTGAGGCGCAGGTTCAACTGCTGCTGCTTCGGCAGCGCGAGCGCAGGTATGTATTGATATTCCGCGGTGTGGAGATTGCCGAGAATGCGCGCCATGTCGACGATCGCTCCCACGTACGCGCTGTAAAATCCGCCGCCCATGAGCGAAGTGGAGCTGACGGCACCGATGAAATCGGAATTGGGGCCGGAAGTAAGAGCGGTGACCATCGACTGACTGTGGCCGTCGTCGAGCACGAGCTGATCGGTGTTCTGCGTGAGGCACGGCCCTTGTTGCTCGGTGGGCTTATCGAAACATTGCTGGTCGAGCTTGATGTTCAGAGTGCGGCCCAGGAGTATCGAGCGCTCGTGGAGCGCTTTGGGATCGGTGTCCGAGGTTTCCTTTACTTCGTTGAGATATTTTTCGAGGCGCAGGCGATCGAGGCTGGCTTGATTCAAATCCTGCGAGGCGCGCACAAATGCGCCGGGCTTGCCGCGGACGGCGGTGCGAAGAGAGCTGAAATCGCCGCCGGTCTCGGGCGCGAGAAAAATGAGCGTTTGCTGCGCGTCCTTCGGGACAGTCACAACGATGCCTTCCTGGCGGACTTGTTTGTTCCAGGTTTCGGCGCGTGTGAACCAGTCGTAGGGCGGCGGGTTCGTGGAGCCGCGGAGGAAGGCGACGATCAGGAGATAGCGGACGGACTGGCTTTCGGGAAAATCCGGGTGGATCCAGAGGCGGTCGCCGGGTTGGAGGTTCGGCACGTCGGAGATCGGCAGCGTCTTGCCGGCGCGCGTGACCGTCATCTGGATGCACGGGCCGGCCAAATCGAAAGCGGCAGAATCGGCGCGGGAGGTTCGGGTTGCGATGGACAGCAGCGCTAGAAGCGCAAAACTCGCGGTAAGCGCGGTGCGAATGGCCGAAGGGCGGAGGCCGAGGGTCCCCATGTGAAACTAGCTCCTGGGGCCGGGGGCAAATATGTTACTACCTCCAAAATGGGCGCGGCGAATTAAAGTGCTTTCGATTTTCGCGATGTTCCCAAGTTAGAAACCTATCGCGACACCGGGTAACGTTCGCCGTCGGCCGAGTGAAAGGCTTGGTGAGCTGAGCATACCCGCAGGAAGTGTCAGGTGGCGGGGGCGAGGACCCAGTCGAAGGGGAGGATGCGGAGGAGTCTTGTTCTGCGGGCTTTGCCGTGCCAGCCGCAGTTGGGATTGGTGCAGGCGATTTCTTCGTTGCCGAACATTTTCATGGCGTCGGATTCGGAGAGGGAGGTGTTGCTGCACTTCTTTTGCAGATTGATATTTTTGCGGTCTTTAGGGCACTCGAAAACGATTCGATAGGCTAAGCTCATGATCAATTTTAGCATCTGCGCGGGGTGCGTTTATTTGATTTTTGAGTGGGGTTGATAACTAATAGGAATGGCCGGTATTGAGTTGTCCGTTAGATCGAAGCCGAGGCTCCGTTGAAGCGAAAAGCAACTGCAGATCCCTCGACGGCGACGCGCGCCATCGCCCCGTACACGGCCGGGACGCACGATTCGCGCTCCGCGATGGAAACAAAAACGCGCGCGTCTTCGCTCGGGATGACAGGTTGGCTGTAGGGGCGTGAGTTCTAGGCTTGCGCGGGTGAGGCTGCGCCCTTCGAGGCTCAGGGTAAACAAGCGGTGGCGCGTTGCGCCGTCTTGTGTTCCCAGCCCTTCGGGCTGGGCTAAATTGTGTCGCGCCTACGGCGCTGGGTTACGGCAGGGTTGCGAGTTGCGGTGTACGAAACAGACAAGATTAATTAAGGGTTGATTTTTTCGCTGATTCTGTTATGATGATTTTGCGCTTATTACTTTCGGTTGTGTTGTGCGGTCCCTCTGTTCGTAGCTGATCTGAGAATACCCGCCTTCAGTTCTCTCCGCATGTTTTCAGCGTAATCTAACAAAAAGACTGGCCAAAGAGGCCGCCTGTGTGTGCACGAAAGCTTGTGCGTCGCGGCATAGCCCTAGCCAGCAAGAAAGCAAAATGCAGAATTTTTCAGAATTACCTATCTCACCTTCGTTGAAGGAGAGATTGGCAGCGGCGCGATTCTTCGTCCCGACTGCCGTACAAGCAGCAACAATTCCACCCGCGATGGAAGGCAAAGATGTGCTCGCGACCGCTCAGACGGGGACGGGCAAGACGCTCGCGTTTCTCATCCCTGTGATGGAGAAGCTCGTCCAGCGAAATGCGCCTGGAATCGGTGCGCTGGTGCTATTGCCCACGCGCGAACTGGCCATGCAAGTGGCCGAGCAATTCGACGCGCTCCGTGGAAGGCAGCTTTCGCCCGCGGCGCTCGTGGTCGGCGGATTATCCGAAGGGCCGCAGCTCAACGCGATTCGCAAGGGAGCGCGGATCGTGATCGCGACTCCCGGGCGCCTCGAGGATTTTCTCGACCGGCGGCTCGTGAGACTCGACGGATTGCAAACGCTGGTGCTCGACGAAGCAGATCGCATGCTGGACATGGGATTCCTGCCGTCGATTCGCAGGATCGTTTCGATTCTGCCGAAAGACCGGCAGACGATGTGTTTCTCCGCGACGATGGAAGCTTCGGTGGCGCATCTCGTGAAGGACTACATGCGGAATCCGGTGCGACTCGCATTCGGATCCACGTTGAAACCTTCCGAGAACGTGCGGCTGCAGGCGTTTGAAGTTTCGACGGAGCAGAAGCACGGAATGCTGTGTCATTTATTGAACCAGGAAAAAGGGCGCTGCCTCGTTTTCTCGCGGACCAAGCGCGGAACGGATCGAATCGCCAAGCTGCTGAAGTGGCGCGGCATCGATGCGGCCGTGATTCACGGCGACCGCTCGCAATCGCAGCGGACGGCGGCTCTGGCTGGTTTCCAGCAGGGGCGGCACCGCGTGCTGGTGGCGACGGACGTGGCTTCGCGCGGAATTCACGTGGAGAACATCGCTCACGTGATCAACTACGACTTGCCTGACCTGGCGGAGAATTTCATTCACCGCGTGGGCCGGACGGGACGAGCGGGAGCGCAGGGCGTTGCGACGACTCTTTTTTCGCGCGACCAGCGGACTGAGATATTTCAGCTGGAGCGGACGCTGGGTTTGAAGATCGAGCGGCTGCCGGTGGATCTCGGTTCTCTTGCGAAGCAGGAGAAGGATAACGAGGATCGGCTGAACCAGATGGCGCCTGCTTTCAAGCGGCAATTGGTTCGGCTGCCTGGAGAATATCTTCAGGCGCAGATGCAGGGCTAACGCTCTGTCTGCGTTGCGGGAACAAGAACCGCTCAGCAAACGCAATTTAACCACGGCTTCCGGGGCAGATATTCAAATCTGGTCCGGGAGCCGTTTCTTTTTGGGGCTAAAGCTCTGATTCGGTGCGCTAAATGAACCGGCTTAACGGCTAGTATTCTTCGCGCGGCTTGGGGGTGTAGAGGCGATTCGTGGATTTGGTGGCGTGGCCTGCTCTGTAATCTTCCAGTTCGCTATCGGTGATCGGGAAATTCGTGTGCGAGGGAAGGTCGGCGTTGGCGATTAGCTCGCGCTTCAATTTCAAGGAGCAGACGTCGGGCGCATCCTGGTAGCGAACACGGTGCGAGGTGAAAGCGTCGTCGGCGATGGTGAGCGTGAAGTCGCGAACGTCTTCGGCGGCGTAGCGAACCTGGAAAGCGTATTCGCGGCTCCGGTTTTTCGATTCGAAGCCCAGATACTGCATCAGAATTGAATTGCTCATTTTGACCTTAATGTTAGGGCCGAAATCGTTTGGCGACGAGAGGCCGGAACCTACTGCGACTGACTCGATGTGCTATGTGAGTGTGGACTATTCTGCCGGTTTCCACCAGACAATTCTGACTCGCTGATTCTGCGCTTCGAAGACTTCCTGGCAATTTTCACTTCTGAATCAAAGCGAAAGGCGCCGGCCGGAGGCCAGCGGTACAAAAAGGCAACTGCGTTCAGTGCGGCGAAGCGACTTCGCGAATGATTTTCGCGAGGATTCGGACGCCGTGTTCGATTTGATCTTTATTTGCTCCGCCGTAGCCGAGGACCAGGCCGCCACGCGACGGACGCTTCAGATAACAACTTGAAAGCGGGATTGCGGAGATGCCGGCTTCGGCGGCTTTTTGCGAAACTGTTCTGTCGTTCACTCCGGGCGGAAGCAATGCTACCAGATGCATTCCTGCTTCTGCGTCTACTACTTCGAGCTGCTCGCCGAGCTGCTTGCGAATCGCTTCGCCGAGCGCCTTGCGGCGTTCCATGTAGAGCATGCGCATTCTGCGAATGTGGCGGGCGAAGTGGCCTTCCTTGATGAAATCGGTGAGGGCTGCCTGGTAGAGGGTGGGCGGAAAAATATCGGTGGCTTCGCGCGCGGAATAGAATGCGCGGACGAGATCTTTGGGAACAACCACGTAGCCCAGGCGCAAGGCTGGGAACAAAACTTTGCTGAGCGTGCCGATGTAAATGACGCGGGCGTCCGCGTCCATGCCTTGCAGCGAAGCGACCGGATGGCTGCCGAAGCGATATTCGCTGTCGTAATCATCTTCGATGATCCATGAGCCGTTGCGCGCGGCCCAATTGAGCAGCTGCATGCGGCGTGAGGCGCTCATCGTGACGCCCATCGGGTATTGGTGCGATGGCGTGATGTAGACGGCACGGGCGTTGCGGCAGCGGCGCATTCCTTCTTTCACGTCGAGGCCATCGCGATCGATCGGAACGGGAACGAGCCTGGCGCCGGCCATCGTGAGAGCCTGCTGGGCGCCGGGATAGCCCGGCTCTTCGATCCAGACAGGGTCGTCCAAATCCAGCAGCGCGCGGGCGGAAACCTGCAGGCCCAATTGAGAGCCGGGGACGACGATTATTTGCGAAGCGTCGCAGCGCACGGCACGCGATGCGCCGAGATATTCGGCGATTGCCTCGCGGAATGGCGCGTAGCCCATGGGATCGCCATACGCCATCATTTCGCGCGTGGAATTTCGCGCGTGGCGCGAGAGCAAAGAGGACCAAACGCCGACGGGAAAATAGTCGAGCGCGGGGAGGCTGACGCGGAAGGCGCCGATGTTTTTCAGATCGGAATCGCCCTGCATTGACATGAGGTGATGGGCGCGCTGCGAGACCTTGCGCGAGGTTTTTTGCGTTGCGGGCCTGCGAGCGGCGCCGGGCGCTGGTTTTGAGGCGTCTCCGGGGATGGAGCGCGCGACGCAGGTGCCTGCGCCGACGAATGTCTCGAGGTAGCCTTCGGCGTGCAATTGTTCGAAAGCGCTCAGCACCGGCACGCGAGAAACTTTCAATTCCGCGGCGAGGCTTCGGGTGGAAGGGACGCGCTGGCCGGGGCGCAATTGGCCGCTAACGATGGCGCGCTGGAACCAGTCGTATAGCTGACGGTACATCGGCCGGAGCGTTGGATTTTGTGTGCGCGAGGCAAGCGCGATGGGCGGGAAGAAACCGGCGCGGACTTGTTTTAACTGTCCAGCTTGCGTCACATGCGGCTCCAAGTGGTCATATCAAATTGCGTGAAAGTGGCTATTGTGACCCTCCACTCCATGATCCATCATTCGTGGCAGTGGCGCAATTCGTGCGCGAGCGGAGACAGGTTCAAATTCTTGATTCAACAACGAACTGCGAGGACAAAAGCGATGAATGCTTGTAGAGCGATTGGGATTTTCTTCTTGTTGAGCTGCGGTGTGCTTGCCATTTCGAAGCCGGTTTCCGTGTTCGCACAATCGAGCACGGATACCTCGAAGGACTCACAACAACCCGCGGCGCTCCCGGACGGGCAGCACGATTTCGACTTCGAACTGGGCAGCTGGAAAATTCACCTGAAGCGCCGTCTCAACCCTTTAACCGGTTCGAACAAGTGGGTGGAGTTCGACGGCACTTCGGTGACGCGGAAGGTTTGGGATGGACGCGCCCAGATCGAGGAGTTCGAGACCGATAGCCCCACTTCCGGGCACATCGAGGGGCTCACGCTGCGCACCTACAATCCTAAAACGCACGAGTGGTACCTCACATGGTCCAACAGCAAGGATGGCCTTCTCGTACCGCCGCAGATCGGGCGGTTCAAGGATGGAAAGGGTGAGTTTTACGCGCAGGACACATTGAACGGCAAAATGATTTTTGTTCGATTTATCTGGTCGAAGACCGACACGAAGGTGCCGCATTTTGAGCAGTCGTTTTCAGAGGATGGCGGAAAGACCTGGGAAGTGAATTGGATTACGGACCAGACTCGGGTGGGCGACGGGAACTGAGAATTCGGCTGCAGGCACGCCAGTTCGAACTCGCTGATGAATGACATATTTCATTCTCGCGTGAAACATGGGCACCGCATTTTTCAATAATCTTGGCGACTGGATAAAAGAGATGAACGCGTTTACTGACTTTCGGAAATATCTGCTGGCGTGCAGCTTGATTGTTGTCTTGCAGCCGCTTCACGGCACGAGCCTTCAAGAGGCTGCAGGGCAACGAGACGGGCAGCACGATTTTGATTTCGAGATTGGAAACTGGAAGACGCATCTATCCCGGCTGCAGCATCCCTTGAGCGGCTCCCACACCTGGGTCGAATACGAAGGAACTTCCGTGGTGCGGAAGGTTTGGGACGGCCGCGCCAATCTAGTGGAACTCGAAGTGGATGGCCCCGGCGGTCACGTCGAAGGGCTGAGCCTGCGTCTTTACAATCCTCAATCACACCAGTGGAGCCTGAATTTTGCCAATGCCAATGGGGGCACGTCTGAGCGTGCCGACGGTTGGCGAATTCAAGAATGGACGCGGCGAGTTTTACGACCAGGAGCCGTTCAATGGCCGAATGATTCTGGTGCGCAATGTGTGGATGGACATGACGGCGAATTCGTGCCGCTTCGAGCAGGCATTTTCAGATGACGGCGGCAAAACCTGGGAGGCGAACTGGATCGCGGTGGACACGCGCGTGAAATGAGGAAGCTGGCGAAATTCAACCGAGAAAGCCGGATAGCGCGAGCCGTGAAGGAAGCGGTAATACTGACGCGAAGAGATTGCAGGGATGTCGCACTGGAAAACAATTCGGAAGGCATTCGCCGGGCTCGCACTGATGTTCGGGTTGGCGAGCACGCAAGTGGCCTCAGCACAAAATTCCTCCGATCGCCAATCGCTGGATGATGCTTGGTGGACCGGGCCGATGCTGGCGCCCTCGGCTGCGACGCTGCCGCAAGGACATTTCCTGATTGAGCCTTACGTTTACGACGTGATCCAGCAAGGCCAATATGATCGCGATGGCGTGAAGCGGAAAGCCGCCGAATCGAACGGATTCGGATCGCTCACCTATGTGAACTACGGATTGACAGACAAACTGACGATCGGCGTGATCCCGACCTTTGGTTACAACCGGGTGAATGGAGCGCCGAGCAGCTCCAGCGTCGAGATGGGCGACGTGACGGTGCAGGGCCAGTACCGGCTGACGAAGTTTCGCGAAGGAAGCTGGGTTCCGACGACGTCGTTCGCGGTGCAGGAATCTTTTCCGTCCGGGAAATACGACCGGCTGGGAAACCGGCCGAGCGATGGACTCGGCAGCGGCGCTTACACGACGACGTTTGCGTTCTACTCGCAAACGTATTTCTGGCTGCCCAATCGCCGCATACTTCGCATGCGCTTGAACGTGTCGGAATCGTTTTCAAGCAACGTGAGCGTGCAGGGCGTCAGCGTGTACGGAACGGATGCTGAATTTCACGGGAACGCAAGTCCCGGCGGCACTTCTTTCGTTGACGCATCGTGGGAGTACAGCCTCACGCGAAGCTGGGTGCTGGCGCTCGACGCGACCTATCGCTACCAAAGCAGCGCGCATGTGATCGGAAGCGACGAACTCACTTCGCCGGGCGTGCAGAACCCGCGCAAGATCCAGCTCAACACAGGCTTTAGCGACGCCATCGGTTTTGCGCCGGCAATCGAATACAGCTGGAATTCCAAAATCGGAGTTCTGCTTGGAACGCGCGTGATTGCGGCCGGCCGCAATACCTCCGCGACGATAACTCCGGCTATCGCCATCAACATCGTTCGTTAGGAATCTGCTTCTAGCTCTTCCGTTTGGCCGCGGCGCCTGGTCCGGCTGTAAGCGTCCAAGAGTCCGGTTAACTATGAAAAAACGCAAACATTACATTGCGATTGCTTCCACTTTTGCTCCGCATTACAGCGGGTACATCAGGGGACAGCGTCTGAACCTGTCCTCGCGCGTGCCTCCAGACCAGTAGACGCTGTTCGCGGCCAGTTCGTAGACTCCCTCCGTCGTGAAAATCCAAGGGCCCCGGTAAGTTTTTATCGTGCCGCACTCCCCCTCCGGCAGCGGGCAAAGCGGAAAATGTCGAAGAAAATTTTCTTAGCGTTACCAATTGCCGTAATGGAATTTTTCCTGTTTATTTTTGCATGCAACGCAGTGGCAGCATCGTCAGTTACGGCGAGCCCGACCTCGGTGAATCTCGGGTCTGTAAACGTGGGGAGCAGCGCGCAGCAACAGGTAAAAATCACGAATCCCACGGCGATTAGCGTGATCATCACGAGCGTGACGGTGAGCGGCAATTATTTTGCGATCAGCGGCATCGCGGCTCCGCTGAGCCTTTCCACAGGAAAGAGCGCCACGTTGACGGTAACCTTCGCTCCGAAAGCTGCCGGCGCGCAAACTGGAAAGATCGCAGTGCAGGGCAGAGGTATCACCACGGTCATCAACGTTACACTGTCTGCCGCTGGCGTATCGAGCGGTGGCACAACGTCGATTTCGGCGGTGCCCACCGGCGCGGCCTTCGGAAACGTCCCGGTGGGCAGCACCAATTCGCAAACTTTTACCGTCACGAACCATGGCACCAGCACGATCTCAGTGTCGTCTGAGGCCGTCTCCGGGACTGGCTTCAGCATGTCCGGCCTCGCTGACGGCGCGCAAATCGCCGCGGGCAGAAGCTCCACTTTCAATGTGGCTTTCAAACCAGCCAAGACGGGAACGATTACCGGCTCAGCGTCAATTAATTTCAGCGCGTCCGGTAAGACAGTCCCTCTCACGGTTTCGTTGTCTGGAAACGGAGTCACCGCCACAGGTACGTTGCAGGTGAGCCCCACCGCGATGAACTTTGGAGACGTATTGGTTGGGCACAGCGGCTCGCTCTCTCTCAAAGTGACGCAACACGGGAAACTCGGCGCTCACAACCACGTCGGGGGACAATCTCAGGTTCGGGATTCAGCATAATCGGTGGACTCTCCGGGCTGACGCTGCAACCTGGCCAGTCCGACTCAGTGACAGTGGTATTTGAGCCGGCCGCAAAAGGAAACGCTTCGGGAACAATCTCAATTCAAGCGGGCGTAACTACGACCTCAATCGCGCTATCAGGTTCCGGTACAGCACAGACATCCTCGCCGCACTCGGTGAGTCTCTCCTGGGTCGCGAGCACCTCGCCCAGTGTGGCCGGCTACTATGTGGAACGTGGAACAACATCCGGTGGACCTTACTCAATTTTGAATTCATCCCCGGAGACGGGAACTTCGTACGTCGATTCGACAGTGCAAGGCGGTAAGGGGTACTTCTACGTGATTGTTGCCATCAATAACGGCGGAGAACAAAGCAAACCTTCTCAACAGGTGAGTGCGACGATTCCTTCACCCTAGACGCCAGCTGTGTAAACCGGGCGGCTTCTGTGCGGAGGTCTTTCAGAACTACTGAAAGGCGCTCGCCGGCAGATTTTGAGCACGCGCCAGCAGTTCGGGCAGGTTTTTCTGTACGGCAGCCGCCTTTTTCCCCAACAGCATTTCCGCTTCATGTCGGGCAGTTTCCACCGTCTGCTGATTTTCGCCGCCTTTGCCGCCCAGCAGAATTTCCGCGCGCAGATAGCACGCATATGCCAGTTCCAGGTCAACGCCGTGGCGCCTGAGAAATTGCCCGTAGTTGAACCAGTCGAACGCTTCGCTGCGCGGGTCTTCCAACTTTGTATCGAGCGCGAGGCCACGCTGGAAGGAGTGTGCCGCGCCTGCCGCGTCTCCGGATTTTTCCTCGTAGTCGCCAAGGTGCGCGAGCGCGAGGCTTTCGAGCTGTAAATTCTTGTCGCGCTCGGCAAGCGCGATCGCCGAAAGATACCCCGCCATTGCCGCTTCCTTGTGATTCAGTCGCGCCTCGTCATCGGCTAGTTGAAGGGTGGCGGAATCGAGTTGCGCGGATGTGGCTGTGGGATCGTCCGGATGCGCTGTGGCGAGATGCAGGAACGCGTTCCAATGGCGGGCTGCGGCAGCGGGTTCGTTCCTTTGATCGAGCGCTTGCGCAAGATAGAGATGGGCGTTCGGCTGATTCGGCGCCGCGTCCACAGCTTTCTCCCAGGAATCCACCGCTTCTTCCGGATGGCCGAGCCTGGCTGCCAGCAAGCCGTAATTGACGAGCGCATCGGGATCGCGCGGAAAAATATCGAGCATGCGGCGGTAGTGCTCGTAGGCTTCGGAGTAACGGCCGTCTTCGATCATCGCGCGCCCGGCGGCGTGTTGGAGGCCGGCGTTATCGGGATTGATTGCGACGGCGCGTGTGAGCGCGGCGACAGCCTCGTCTTTTTGTCCGTCCTTCGTCGAGGCCTTTGCAATGCGGGCCTGAAGCATCGCGTCATAGGGATTCAGTTGCGATGCGCGTAAAAGCGAGTGGAGATTGGATTCATCGGTAGCGAGAGCGAAGTGCAATTGGTCGAGGCCGCCCCACAGGAACAGCAATCCCACGAGGCTCAGCTGAAATGCGGGCGACGTGAAGAATTTTGTCTTACGCGAGGTGGGCGTGGGCGATGGCGCAGTTTCACGCGTGGGTTTTTTGCTGCCGCGCTTGGGAGAAGTTTTCGGTTCGCTCGATTGTACTGTCGCGCTGGCATCGATCAAGAGCGACGCCACCCGCGAATCGCGCAACTTCCAGAGCGCGCCGTCGAGCAGGAAGTGATGAATATTGACGAGCGCGGTGAAGATCAGGAAGCTGGTGGTGAAATCGTATTGGAAAATGTAGCTCACCAGCCAGGGGCCGGGGACGAATAGCGCGATGCCGCCGGCGATCAGCGTGACGAAATATCCCACCATTCGCCAGCTCGACTGGCCGGCGGCGCGCGCTTCGCGTCGCTGGTAATAACTCGTGATCCACAGATACTGCGCGGAATGAAGCACGGCGAGGATTCCGCTGCTGTAGCGCGTTTGCGGAATCTGATAGGCCGCGTGCAGCTCGAGCAATGTGGGAAGTACGAACCACAAAAATTGCGTGAGCACGAGCGTAAGCGGCGCGGCCATGGCGCGGGTTCCGCTGCGCCGGATGAGCGGCCTGAAAGCCATGAACGTGAACGCCGCGAAGCCGATTGCCAGGACGAGCCGCGCGGGAAGAGTGACCTTCGCTGGCAGTCCGAGCGAAAGAATCAGAGGATCGCTCGAACCGCCGGTCATAAAACTCGCGAGTAACATCACGTAGGACGCGACGAAAGCGGCGTGCAGCCAGCGGCGTTCGGTGGAGGTGATTTGCGCGCCCGCCCTGCGCGTGAACATCATCATCAGGCCGTAGTTCTGGCCGGTGTAGTGCCACGGGCTCCAGCAGATGTAGAGCGTGAAAACCCACGGCACGAGCCGGTACGACGCGTGCAGCATCACGGCGGTGACGACCATCAGCACCGTGAGGTGCAGCGTGAAGAATTTGTATTTTTCGAATTGCTCGCGCGTGTGATAGGCGCGATAAATCGTCGCCATGAAATGCGGGTAATTGAAGATGATGGCGAGCAGGTAGAAGGCCACGGCCCAACCGTGCGTGTGCGAAGGCGTAAGCCATGCGGCGATGGCGAGAAGAGGCGCGGACCACGCACCGCACCCGACGATGAGATCGAGCCACGGGCGATAGATCCACGGGCTCGAAGTTTGCGGCGTAGCTGAAGCCGATGCGCTTGTAGCACCGACCGGATTAGCCTGCGTTGTCAGAAGAAAACCTCAGGCCGCCAGTCTACTTGGAATACTGTGCAGGATTCGCGCGCGCCAGAGCAGGTTTGTTGAATGCGTAACTTCAGAGCGAGGGACTTTTCGTCGTTCGCTCTGCGTCGGTAGCATTTGCTCGGGTAGCCACGACGACGCCTCCTCGTCGTGGGTTCTTAATCATTCGAGCGGTTGCGCGATTTGCCCCAAAGAAACGCCACGACGCCGACACCCAACAACGCAAACGTCATCCCGACAATTTTCGCTACCGCGAGAAATTTGTGGGGCTCTTCAGCCGCGGGCATCACGGAAAAAATAATTGTGACAAGCGTCGTCGTAAAGCCAAGCGTGCCGAGAACGATTGCAACCGGCTTACCGCCAGGAATGCGAATCACTTCCGGGCTTGCGGGCTCGCGCTGAAATCGAATCAGCGCGGCGAAGACGAACAAATACGGAATGAAATACGAAATGATCCCCATGCTGACCAGAACTTCATACGCCCCGTAAACGCTGGTTCCAGCCTGGCTCAACAGGATGAAAACCACTCCGCAGAATGCCTGCACGAGCAGCGCGATGTGCGGCGTGCCCCACTTCGAATGAATGCGGGCGAATGCGGGCGGAAGATAACGATCGAGACCGGCCACGAATGGCAGACGTGCAGAGACCGCGAGCCACGCGCCGAGCGCTCCGAGGTTGCTGATCGTAATCAGCAACGCCGCCAGCGGCGCGATCCCGCCGAAGCCTACGCGGTCCGCTGATTTTGAAACGGCTTGCATGAGGCCGCCGAGCCCATTCACTTCGCTTGCAGGGAGCGAAACGAGGACCGCGATCGTGCCGACGATGTAGCCGACCGTGACGAACGCTCCGCCCGCAAGAAGGGCGCGGGGAAGATTCTTTCGCGCGTCGTGCACTTCGTCGCCGAGGAACGACGCCGACTCCGAGCCGCCGAGCGCAAAGATGATAGTGGCGACGAAAAGAACGTCGCGGAAATGCATGTGCGGGACGATGCTCGCAGCCTGTGAAGCTAGTGGCCGAGCCGAACCGATGGTAGGCGATGGCGGCGATGCCGATCAGGATGGCGATGGGCAGCCATGTGGCGATGGCGCCGACGTTGTGCAACCACTTGCCGACCGAGAGGCCGATGAGATTCAGGAACGTGCCGAGCGCAAGCCCCAGCAGCGCGAAGACAAGAAAATAAGTTCTATTTTCGGAAAGCGCTTGCCAGCGAGACGGCCCAATGAACAGCGCGTTGCTCGCAGCAAAGTAAAGGACTGCGGGATAGTAGGGAAGATTGCTGGCCCAATACGTCCAGCCGGTAATGAATCCCGGAAATTCGCCGAACGCACGCTTGCTCCAGACATAAAGGCCGCCTTCCTGCGGGTAGCGCGAAGAAAGTTCCATCACGGAAAGTGCGAGTGGAAGATAAAACGCACACCATGCGATCAGCCAGATTACGATCGCGCTTGCGCCGACGGTTGCCGCAGTAGCGATCCAGCGCAGACTGATACCCGTGACGATGTAGAAGAGCACGAGATCGCGAAAACCCATCGCACGGCGCGGGCGGATTGGAGCTGAGGCTTCAGGCATGGGCATCGAGCGCGGTCGGAATCATGCGCGTGGCACATGATGCATCGTGCGGAATCTGAAAGCGAGCGGGTTCGAGTCGGTAACCACTGCGAGCCCGCGGCATGCCGCTTTTCCTGCGAGAGCCGCCGCCGGCTACACTTTGGTTTTTTTGTCGTGCTCGTAATATTCGTAGGCGGACATTGGTTTTTCGCCGTCTTTTTTCCAGATGCGATCCTCGGCAGGAAGTTTTCCCAGGACGCGAGCCATTTCGCGGATGTGCGACGCCACCGCGCCGCAACATGCGCCGATATAGTTGACGCCGAGCTCGCGTGCTTTTGTGGCGTAGTCGGCCATTTCGCGGCGGCTCAGTTGAAAAGGATCGAGCTGGTCGGGAAACGCGGGCAGGCTGGTGAAATCGCGATGCTCGTGCGTAGTGCGATACGCCACCGGCTGGCACGCGATGTAGCCCTTTACAGCGCGACGCATTTCGGCGGCCAGCGGCAATGTGTGCTCGGGGCTGCGCAGGCAATTCAGTCCGACGATGTCAGCTCCCGCGTCGACGAGAGCTCGCGCGCAGTCAGCGGCTGACTTGTGATCCGGTGTTACGTCCTCATTTTCGAACGACATCGTCACCATTACCGGCAGATTCGTGCGCTTGGCGCGTTCGACGGCGAGGAGGGCTTCGCCCAGCCACGAAAAGGTCTCGCCGATGATGAAATCGACGCCTTCAGAGACTTGCACATCGAGCTGCTCGTCGAACGTCTTGCGGACGCGATCGGCTGCCGTTTTGTCGTCCGGCGCATACATCCAGGTGAGGCTGATATTTCCGGCCACGAGACAGCGATTGCCCGCAGCTTGTTTTGCAATGCGCACGGCCGCGCGATTCAGCTCCTCGACGCGATCGCCCATGCCGACAGTGGCCAATTTGTCGCGACTGGCATAAAAGGTAAGCGACTGAAGCACTTCGGATCCCGCATCGCGAAATTCGCGGTGCAGCTCGAGCAAGGCTTCGGGGTTTTCGAGTGCCACTTCGGGCGTAAATGGTCCGGCGCGAACGCGGCCTCGCTTTTCAAGTTCGAGCAGGTAGCCGCCATCGCCGAGCACAGCGCCGTCAGCGAGTTTTTCGAGGATTCCCTTTTTCGTTGCGTTCGTCATTCGCGTGCCTTTTGATCGGGAGTGTCTGTAGGCGCTCCCGATTTCATGCCACAGCTTTTTTCACTCGGCCGCGTTTCAAATCGCGCAGCGCCTGATGTGCTGCGTTGTAGCCGGGAGCACCGGTGACGCCGCCTCCTGGATGCGCTCCAGCACCGCATAAATATAGTCCGCTCACGGGTGTGCGGTACTGCGACCAGGCTGGCACGGGGCGCATGAAGAAAAGTTGATCAAGCGAAAGGTCGCCGTGAAAGATATTTCCTTCGGTCAGGCCGTAAGTGCGTTCGAGATCGAGCGGCGTCAGAACTTGTCGCGCCAAGATTGATTTCGCAAAATTCGGGGCATACTCGCCGATTTTTCTCACGACGCGATCCCCCAGCAACTCGCGATTCTCGTCCCACGTTCCGCGCTTCAGCTTGTAAGGCACATATTGCACGAACGTCGTCATGATGTGCTTACCCGCAGGTGCGAGGGAAGAATCCACATTCGACGCGACGACGCAATCCACCCACAACTCTTCCGGAATGTCGCCGAATTTCGCGATGTCGTAACAGCGCTGCGCGAATTCAAGCGAAGGCACAAGCGTGAAGAGCGAGCGCTGCGCGGCCGTCCAATCCGAGGGCATTCCCGTAACGCGCGGCTCCTCGCTCAAAACAAAATTCACCTTCGCGCACGGGCCATTCATTTTAATCGCCGCCACGGCCTCACGAAAATCATCCGGAAGCTCGCTAGGCTCGACAAGCCCGAGTAACGTCCGCTTCGGATCGGCATTCGAGAGAACGATCCGGCATTTGAGCTCCGTCCCATCTTCGAGAAAAACGCCGCGAGCACGACCTCCATGCGCGTCAATATTGGCGACGGGGCTCGACGTGAGGATTTCGACGCCCAATTTCCGCCCCGCCGACGCAAGCGCCTGCGTGACCGCTCCCATCCCTCCAATCACGTGCCCGCAAAACCCCTGCGTCTCGCCATCGCCGCCACTCAACAAATGAAAGAGCAGACCAAGCGCCGAGCCAGGATCGTAAGGCCCGCCATGCTTGCCATAAACATTATTCGCGAGAAACAAGGTTTTAATTTTCTCGGACTCGTAGTGCCGATCCAGAAAATCGCCCAGGCTGCCGGTGAGAAACGAAACAAGCTGTCCGGCTTCCTCCGTCGTCATCCCCCGAAACCGATTTCCAACGCGCAGCAGCTCCCACCAGCCTTCCGCCCCGCGAAACGCAGGATCAGGCGGCGGCTCCAGAAAAAATGGCTGCAGATAACGCGCGAGTTTTTTCAATTGGTCGTCTACGCGGACAAATGTCTCCGCATCGCGCGGCGAAATCCTCCGAAATTCCGCCACAGCGCGTTCGCGTTCCGCCCACCAGGGCACCACCTGCCCATCGGGAAACGGAACCACGAGCGCCGGATCGCACGCCACCATCCGAAGCCCGTGCGAGGCAAGATCGAGATCGCGAATCACGGTGGGCCGCAGCATGCTCGCCACATAAGAGGTAGTTGACGCGCGGCATCCGGGCGCGATCTCTTCCGTCACGCAACAGCCGCCCACAATCGCCCGCCGCTCGAGCACCAGCGTCGAAAGTCCGGCGCGCGCGAGATAAGCCGCCGCTGTCAGCCCGTTGTGCCCGGCGCCGACGACGATCGCGTCGTATTTTTTTCGCGTCACGTTCTTTTTCGCGTTATGGACTTGCACAACGAAGGTGTTTCGACTAGCATGACCGCTAGTCAGGCCATTCTATCGCTGACTGTAGATAACATAAGCGGGGAAGAAATCCAATGCCAGCTTCAGGCAATGACCCAGGGTCACACCAACGCGTAAGATCGCGCCGCGCACTTCTCGAGCCGCCCGTGCGGTTTCGTCCCGAGCCCGGGCCGCGCCTCGAAGCCAAACGCGCTCGAATTATCGACGCCGCGCTCAGGCAGTTCGCCGAGCAGGGTTACCACGCCGCGCGCATCGAGGATCTCGCCGCCCAACTCGGCTTCGCAAAAGGTTCTATCTTCCAATATTTCGGCAGCAAGGCCGGTCTCTTCCTCGAAACATACAAGAAGGCCGTGAAATCATTCCCGGCGTATCTAGATTGTCCTGCCAATATTCGCGAGAAGGGTTTTTTTGAAATCGTGCGCTACTGGCTTCTGCGCACGGAGCGGCTCTTGCGCGAGGACTGGATTCCTTACCGCGTCGCGCTGCTTGGAAATTACGGCGTCGATTTGAGTTTGAAGCGCGAGATCAATCGCTTTCTGCTCGCCGAGGATCCGTATGGCAGCGCGGCGTTCGTGCGCCTGGGAGTTGCGCGCGGAGAAGTGCGCTCGGATATCGACACCGCGCTGATCGTTTCGATTCTCGACTGGACCATGGAACGCTTTCAGGATGCGCTGCTCACCGAAGAACTCGATCCGGGCCTCTTCCCGCATCCCGCCGAGCCGGAAAAAAATCAGATACGGATCACGCAGTTCCTGCAAGTGCTGCGCGGTGCGATTGGCGTCTAAAAGAATTTCTGTAGATTCGGAGTGAAGCAGATGGAACGGCCGGCCCAAGAGTCTGTTCAGGAAATCCTCGCTTCCTACAACGCCAACGCTCCGCTCGCCGAAGCCTACACAATTCCCGCACCGTGGTACACGGACGCGCGAATCGCCGAACTCGAGCGGCTCAACGTTTTCTCGCGCACCTGGCAATTCGCCGCGCGGCTCGAGCAGGTTGAAAATCCAGGCCAATATGTCACCACCACGGTAGCCGGCGAGCCGATCGTGGTCGTGCGCGGAAGCGACAAAAAACTGCGCGCATTTTTCAACGTCTGCCGGCACCATGCCATGACCGTGATGAACGAGCCCTGCGGCCACGCCTCCGCACATGCGCTGCCCCTATCACGGCTGGACCTACAACCTCGAAGGCGAACTCCGCGGCATGACCGAATTCGAAGGCGTGCGTGACTTCGATCGCGCAAAAAACGGCTTAGTGCCGATTCGCTTGGAAATCTGGGAGCGATTCGTTTTTGTGAATCTCGATCCCAACGCCGCGCCGCTGAAAGAATTTCTAGGCAAGCTGGCGGATCTCGCGAAGCCGCTCGGATTTTCGGAGCTGAAATTCGTCGAGCGCCGCAGCTACACGCTCGACTGCAACTGGAAAGTTTACGTGGACAATTTTCTCGATGGCGGCTATCACGTGCCGCACATGCACAAGGGACTGAACAGCGTCCTCGATTACACGAACTACACGATTGAAAATGTCGACCGCTGCTGCGTGCAATCGAGCCCTGTCACTGTCGACAGCACCTCCGAAGCGAACGCCGCCGCCACTCGCAAAGGCGATCGCGCCTACTATTTCTGGCAATATCCGAATTTCATGCTGAATTGGTACGAAGGCTACCTCGATACGAATCTCGTGATCCCGCTTGCCGTAGATCGCTGCGAAGTGATTTTCGATTTTTACTTCGGCAGCACCGCCGAGTCGGAAATGCCCTACATCCGCCAGAGCATCGAAGTGAGCCATCAGGTTCAAATCGAAGACATCGTCATTTGCGATGGCGTACAGCGCGGCCTCAGTTCACGCGCTTACCAGGCAGGACGCCTCTCCGTGCGTCGCGAAGCCGGCGAGCATCTCTTTCACCGTTTATTGGCGGCTGATCTGAAGGACGCAAAGGTAGCCGCGGCCTCTCAAGTCCGCGACCGTGCCGTGTAGCCACGACGACGCTTTCCTCGTCGTGGGACAGCGTCCTCAGGCACTGGATCTTTCATTGATGATCCCGAGCAATCGTATCGTCCCACGTCTTCGCCCGAATTTCCTTCCCGTTTTCCGTCAGATGCCGCTCAAAATGATAATAGAAATTCTTGGCGTCGCTCCGCACATCCAGCACCACGCTCCACACCAGCGCACGATTCGGCAATTCAACAGTCGTCGAACCTTCGCCGTGAACCTTGCTCGTCTCAGGCTTTGAATCAGCCACCTCGTAGCTCATCTGTTCGTGGTCTTTCATTCGGCCCCAGGGAAATTGGCTCTCATCATTTCCGCTCCAGAAAACGCGCGTCGTCCCATTCATCAAGTCGCGCGTCACCGTCCAATCCTGCGGCGGCCACGTGTCGCCTTTCGAAGTAACAGGCTCGGGCATGGGCGGCGCAGACTCGATTGCGGGATACCTCGGTCGCGACGACGATTCGCTCGGCACGATAGGCAGCTCGAGGCGCGAAGTATCTGTGCCACCCAGGTATAACGAAGTCATCATCGAATATGGTGTGGGCCAGATCATCGGCCACAGCGCATTCGAAATCGCCAGCCGAATCTTGTGCCCGGCCGGAAACACCCAGCTCGTCACGTGCAACTCAATCGGGATTCGATACGCCTGCCCCGGCGCCAGATTCGTTGGATTCGACGCGTCCTTGAGCTGCGCGCCGCTTTGCCCCGCGCCCGTGATCATTGTCACGGTTCCGTCGGGCGCCACGTCCGAAAGACGCGCAAACCAATCCGCCAGGGGCGCGCTTGCCGATGCTTGCAAAATCACGCGTGGCCAGCCGAGAATCGCAGTCTCTTTCGCAAGCGGCGCGGAATCGTAAACGAGGCTGTAAGCATCAATGGGCCGCTGGTCCGTCGTGAAATCGCCCCACCAGAAGCCAGCCTCGAGTCCGATAGACGGAACATATTTCAATTCCTGCTGAGCCGCATCGAGCGTGGCCGGTTCCACGTCGCCCAGTGAGTGATCCCGCTCGAGAAAAAGCGTCTCTTTCGTTGCGTCACGCGGTGGCCATGATTTTTCCGCGCGCCACTCGCCCGGCACATTGGAAATATTCGGGTCAGGCGCGTACCAGTGGCGCATATAAACTTCGAAGCGCGGCTCGTCGAGAATTCCGTTCTGCTTTCCCTTCAGCCAGTAATCCCACCAACGCGTCGCTTCGTCGCGCCACTCGATCGCCGGCCCCGGATCGGCATCGTGCGGGAACGAGTGGTTCCACGGCCCTAGGATCGCTTTCACCGGCGCTTTCACGTTTTCGAAAAAGCGTGGAATGCTGTCGCGATAACCATCGAGAAAACCGCCGACTAAAAATGTCGGCACCTTGTAGTCCGCGTAACGATTCGGCGCTACCGACGCGCGCCGCCAGAACGGGCCGTCGCGCTGCTGGCGCAGATACAGCAGGAACCATGGCGCCGCATCAAACCGCGCTGCGAGCGATTTCTCGTCGGTCGGAAAATCGGGCGCGCGCGTAAGGCCCAGCTCCAAATCCATGCCCAGCTCGTATTCATCCACGTGCATCAGCCCGTCAATGTAGTGAATGTCGTCGTGAAATAATTCTTCCGTGGCGCACGCGGCGATGATCGCCTTCAGCGCAGGAGGATGAAGCAGCGCCATCTGAATCGCGTTGAAGCCTCCCCACGAAATTCCCATCATGCCCACGTTCCCGTTCGACCACGCCCGCTTCGAAAGCCAGTCAATCACTTCCAGCCCATCCTGCTGCTCCTGCTCTGAATACTCCCGATCGGGCGGATTTCCTTCACTCGCCCCGGTGCCGCGAATATCCACCCGCGCAGTCACGTAGCCGCGTCGCACAAAATAGGAATGCAGATTCCAATCGCGCGCCAGGCTCCAATCGTCCTTGCGATAAGGCAAGTATTCGAGAATCACAGGAAACTTGTCATCTGCCTTTGCGCCATCAGGCATGTACAGATTTACAGCCAGCCGCACCCCATCCTTCATCGGAATCGTCGTCTGAACTTTCTTCATCGTGGGATAGATCGGCGGGATCGCCTGCGCGGCGACGTTTCTTGCACCCAAGAAAACAAGGCTCAGGATAAAAGCGACGCGAATGGTTAACGAGAGGCTGGCCTTCATTGAATGAAGAACAGTAGCACAGGCATTCCTGCCTGTGCCCACGTAACAACACAAGATGATCGCGATACTTGCCATACGCAAGACATCGTTCTTTTCGCCTTTTCCGCAGTAGGGGCACGGCATGCCGTGCCCGAACGCGATTCTCGGCACAGCGCCTCCCATTCATCGCCAACCGGTTGTTCCCATTTTGCAAAGAAGCCACTATTGGACTAGCATCAAAAAAGTAAAAGCCGCAGCCTTCAAGGCGACATGAAAAGAAATTCCACTCACAATCGCGTTCGCCCCAGCCGAACCAAAACGCGCGCAGAAATCAGGCGCGCGTGCTGCCTCCCAATCGCCAAGGCGCATCTTCCTGCTCTCACCAGCCAACGCTGCCGGTATTCGCGCGCGCATCGTCGCGAGCGAGAACGCCAGCTTCGAACTAGCGATGCGCCTAAGAAGCGAAGGCGCTCCACTCGGCGAAGTATTCAGCTTCATCAGCGGTCTATATTTTCGCGGCAAACTTGCCTACGCACAAAGATTCGCCGAAGCGCGAAATGGAATCCCGGGAGCGTTCGTGATCACCGCGTCCGGCGGCCTGATTCCGCCCGAGACGATGATCACCACCAAAGACCTCGCAGCGCTTTCAGCCGCCTCGATCAGCACCACCGACCGCCGTTACCGCGAGCCTCTCGAGCGCGACGCCCGAGCCATCTACAAACTCGCAGGTTCAAAATGCGAAGTGGTTCTGCTCGGCAGCATCGCGACGCCGAAATATGTCGAGCCATTGCTGGAAATCTTCGGCGACCGCCTGCTGTTTCCAATCGAATTCGTAGGGCGCGGCGACATGAGCCGCGGAGGCCTGATGCTGCGCAGCGCGCACTCCGGTGAGCAACTGACCTATGTTCCGGTCGCAAGCGCAGTGCGGCACGGACCTAAGCCTCCGAAGTTGTCCAAGCTACCCCGCGACTATTACTCCCAGCTGAAACGAAGTCCAAGCGAGCAGGTCTGAATGACTGCGCTCGCGGCTAATGGTCGCAACAAAACGCCTTGTGGGTCGCCCCTTCAGGGGCGACATAAATAAGAGCGAGCAGCAGGGGCTTGAGCCCCTGAAGCACTCGACCTGCGCTGCGAAAAGGCATCCCGTGCCGGAGTCTGGAAGTCCGCTCATAATATTTGGAAGGTCGCGATGGAGGCGGTGATACTCGTGGGTGTGCAAGGCGCAGGCAAAAGCACTTTCTATCGCGAGCGATTTTTCGATACGCACGTGCGAATTAACCTGGACATGTTACGCACGCGCAAACGCGAACAGCTTCTGCTGGCTGCCTGCCTCGACGCCGGCCAGAGTTTCGTGGTAGACAATACCAACCCGCAGGCAAGCGATCGCGCCCGATACATAGCACCGGCCCGCGCGAAAGGGATTTCGGGTGATCGCATATTTCTTCGATGTGCCGCTGCGCGACGCGATGCACCGCAACAATCAACGCAAGCTTCGCCAAAAGATTCCCCCCGTTGCCGTGGCCGGCACGCATAAGAAACTCGAGCCGCCCCGCAACGCCGAAGGGTTCGATCAGGTCTTCACGGTGCGCGTGACCGAGCCGGCCGGATTCGTCGTTACAGAAGGCACATAGATCAAATGGCGCAAGCGCGAGAGCAACAAGAACAAAAACCGCGAAAACTGACCACGTACCAGAAAGCTGTGCTGATCCAAGTGTTGCGTATCTTTCCGAACGAGCGCGTTGAGATCCGCTACGCCCTGAATGACGACGATGCGCTGGCGTACGCACAGGATTTTCTGGCGGTCTTCAAGGCGATTCTCTGGGATGTGGAGGGGCCACAGCCCGATCCTGGGGCGCCCGTGGGCCTGACGCTAGTCGCGGGTGCGCAGTTCCGCGTTACCACCGTGCGCCGAGGCCTTGAGAGACGCGCTCCGCATCTACGCGATCGAGACGCAAGTGCGGCAAAGAGACGACCTCGACGTGAAACTCGTAAGCTTCGGGCTTGTGGTTGGACCACACGGGGTGCCAGTCGATGACCCGCGCGAGAAAAATTGAACCAGCGAATTAGCAGGTAGCCACGACGACGCCTTCTTCGTCGTGGGCCCTTCAGCAGCGTAGACTTCAGCCTGCGCCACAAGCCACCAAAAGCAACGCCAAGCGATAATCGAAAACCGTGGGAATTTCACTTCCGGCGAATTTCGCTTTAGGACTTGGGAAATTCTTCGAGCAGTTTGCCCCAATGGGAAAGATGATTCAACGAAGGTATGTGCGTGTGGTCGAGCACCAGCGGCGTGATCGAAACCGCGCCTTCGCGAAGCGCAGCGATATCCGTGTCCGGCTCGATGCCTTCCACGCGGTGCTGCTCGTGGAGCCAGTAGTATTTGCGGCCGCGCGGATCGGTCCCGGGCTGCAATAGATTGCGCGTGATTTTTGAAGACTGCCTCGTGAAATGCACTTTGCCGCCCCAGGGCTGCGGAAAATTCACGTTGAGAAAGACGCCCGGCGGCAATCCTTCCTTCAAAATCACCGGCGCCAGCTTGCGAGTAAATTCCGCCGCAGGCTCGAAGTCCACTTCCTTCGTGCGATAAGACTGCGACACAGCGATGGCCGGAACGCGGTTGATCGCTGCTTCGCGCGCGGCACCCACAGTTCCGGAGTAGTAGACGTTCTCGCCCATGTTCGCGCCGCGATTGATCCCGGAAATCACCAGGTCCGGCTTTTCCTGCAACAAAGTGTGAAAGGCGAGAATCATCGCGTCGGCAGGCGTCCCTTCCACCGCGTACTCGCGCTCGCCAATCTCCTCGCAATAAATCGGCTGGCGAAGCGTGAGCGACTGCGCCGCGGCGCTACGTTCCGTCGAAGGCGCGATGACCGTGACAACGGCGCAATCCTTGAACGCCTTGACCAGCGCGCGCAGGCCGGCGGCGTGAATCCCGTCATCGTTGGTAATTAAAATTTTTGGCAAGCTCTCGGGCATTCTCTTGACTACGTTCCAATCTGCTGAAGCGGGCCTGGTGACACCCTTGCTTCCTGCGAAGTTCCGGCCGCGTCATCTGGCGTGGACTACCGGCGAAGGGCACAACCGAATAACGAATGGTCGGGACGACTGGATTTGAACCAGCGACCTCACGCACCCCAAGCGTGCGCGCTACCAGGCTGCGCCACGTCCCGACGACCAGCGCCAATCAGCGTATCACTCGCGTTCGAGAAGGGTCAAGACAGCGAGGAGCTCTTCGTGCAAATCGAGCAGGAATTTGCGTTGCGCGCGCGATGCTGGCTCGCGGCGAACAGGCGCGGCAGCCGCTTCGGCGTGAGCCTCGCGCCCCGAGTGCGCAGCTTCTCCGCCGCTGTGACCACTCGCGAGATCGGCCAGATGCTTGCGGGCGCCGGCGATCGTGAAACCTTCTTCGTAGAGGAGGCGCTTGATTTCGAAAACGGTTTCGATGTCGTCGCGGCGATAGAGGCGATGGCCGCTGGGACTTTTTACGGGCTGCAGCGTCGGGAATTCGGTCTCCCAGTAGCGCAGGACGAAGGTTTTCGTCGCCGTCAGGCGGCTCACTTCGCCGATGCGGAAAAGGCTCTTTTCCGGAATTTCAGACGCGGCATGTGCAGCGGTGGCCATATGTTTTCTGTATCGTACTACTCCGGGTTGAGAGTTAGAAGATGGAAATTAGTGGATGCTCCCTCATTTGCGCCGGCTCTTATCGCGATTGCCGCGGCGTTTTTCGTGCTTCCGCTGGCGCCGCGGGCCCTGGCGTTTGCGCCGTTCGCGGTCTTCGCCACGGGGCGCGATGTGGGTGCGCGCGGAGCGCTTTTTGAGGCGCTGATTGAAACGGAGGGGCGTACCGATGAAATCGAAGGCGGCGCGCAGACGATTCTCGAGGAAGCGCTGATAGCTGAAATGGAGCGGCTTCAGCTGATTCGTGAAAAGCACGAAGGTGGGCGGCGCGGCCGTCGCTTGCGTGATGTAGAAGATCTTTACTTCGCGGTCCGCGGGTGAGGTGCCACGCTCGAGATCGACGTTCGAAAGCCAGCGATTCAGCTCGCCGGTTGAGACGCGGCGCTCTCTGGCTGCTGCGACTCGATCCAGCATGGAATAGAGCTTCTCGACGCGGTCGCCCGTGAGCGCCGACAAAAAAACAATCGGCGCGTAGCTGAGGAATTTTAACTTTGCGCGCACAAGCAACTCGTAGTCCGCCAGAAGCTTTTGGGGATTTGCGCCGGCGCTTTTTTCTTCGGGCTTTTTCGAGGCTGCGGCTTTTTCCGCGGCTGCTTTCAGCGCGAGGTCCCATTTATTCATCGCGATAATCACGGAACGGCCGGACTGTTCGGCGTAACTCGCGATGGTGGCATCGTGTGAAGTGACGCCGACTGAGGCGTCGACCACAAGCACGGCGATATCCGCGCGCTCGAGATGGCGTCGCGCCATGATGACGCTGAGCTTTTCGGCGATGAGTTTCGTCTTGCCTTTGCGGCGAATTCCGGCGGTATCGAGGAAGCGATAGGTTTTGCCCTGGCGATCGACGACGGTGTCCACCATATCGCGCGTGGTGCCGGCTTCCGGCGAGACGATGGCGCGTTCGCTGCCGACCAGTTGATTCAGCAGCGTGGACTTGCCGACGTTGGGCCGGCCGATGATGGCAATGTTGATGTCCGCGCGATCCTCGGATGTCTCGCCCTTGGGAAAATCGGCGGTGAGCGAATCGAGAAGCTCGTCGATGCCGAAACCGTGCTCGGATGAAATCGGAAATACTTCGTCGCTTAGCTCGTAGAACGGTGCAGCCATCGCAACCTGATTCGGCATGTCCACTTTGTTCACGGCGATTACCGGTGGCTTGCCGGCGCGGCGGAGCAACTGGGCGAGTTCCGCGTCCAAGGGAACGGGACCGGAGCGGCCGTCAACGACCTGCACGACGCGCGTGGCGTTTTCAAAGGCGACTTTTGCCTGGCGCAGAATTTCAGCAGGGATGAGGGCTTTATCGTCGGGGACGATGCCGCCGGTGTCGACTACTTCGAACGGGTGGCCATCCCAGTGACCGGTGCCGTAAATGCGATCGCGCGTGATGCCTGGCTCATTCGTGACGATCGAGCGGCGCGAGCCGGTGAGGCGATTGAAGAGCGTCGACTTCCCGACGTTGGGGCGGCCAGCGATTACGATGGATGGAAGTTTGTCGTTCATGTCGATTGAATCCGGGAGAGCGTACGCGTTGCGCGTCGAATGAGCAACGGCTGCGGTCTTCGCGACGGAACAGACATGATACTTTAGCGCGGGCCGAATCGAACGCAGATTCTTCGTACGAGCGAAATGGCAGAGACCAATCCAATTGCGCCGAGCATGGGTCGCGGAAATTTGCGCGAGGTGGCGTCGTTTTTCCTGAAGCTGGGATTGCTCGCGTACGGCGGAGCTGCGGGACACATCGCGATGATGCGGCGGGAGCTGGTGGACCGCCGGAAGTGGATTTCGGAGCAGGATTTTCTGGATCTTTTCGGGATCATGAATCTGATTCCCGGCCCGTCGTCCACGGAGACGGTGATCGCGCTCGGCTACTTCCGAGCGGGCTGGCCGGCGCTGATTCTCGCCGGGGTGCTTTTCATTTTGCCGGCAATGTTGATGATTCTGGCGCTTTCCTGGGCGTATGTGCGCTACGGCACTCTTCCAGCGGCGCAGTGGATTTTGTACGGAATCAATCCGATGGTGATTGCGATCATCGCGGATGCACTGTTGAGCCTGGGCCGAACGGCTCTCAAGACGGTGTGGCTCGCGCTCATGGCGGTGGCTTCGCTCGCACTTTATTTTCGCGGCGTTTCGATTGTGGCGATCATCGCGGTCACGGCTGTGCTCGCGGCCATCGCCGGCTATTCGAAGACGAAAGGCCAGCAGAAGGCTCTGGGCATGTTCCCGTTGTCGGCTGGTGGAGCGAGGATTACGTTGACGAAGGCTACGCTGACGACCGTTGCGGTTGCTGCGGCGAGTGCAATTCCGTTCAGCATGACGCGGCTGTTCCTGACGTTTCTCAAGATCGGGGCAGTTGCCTACGGAAGCGGATACGTGCTGCTGGCGTTCCTGCGCGCGGATTTTGTGGCGCATCTTCACTGGTTGACGGACAAGCAACTGCTGGATGCGATCGCGGCGGGAATGGTGACGCCCGGGCCCGCTTTCGCTTCGGCTACGTTCGTCGGTTACCTGACCGGCGGTTTGCAGGGCGCGCTGCTCGCCACCTGGGGATGTTCCTGCCGTCGTTCGTTTTTATCGCGATTATCTTCCCGCTCATCCCCAAGCTGAAGAAGGCGCCCGGGGCGCGAATATTTCTCGACGCGATCAACGCAGTGACGGTGGGATTGATGGCCGCGGTTTCCTGGCAACTGGCGCGCGGGGCGATTCTGGACGCGTTCACCGCGGTGGAAGCGATCGTGGGTTTGCTGATCTTGAGGCGCTTCGAGATCAACTCGGCGTGGCTGATTCTGGGCGGATTGGTGGCGGGATTTGCGTGGAAATTCGCGACGGGCTCGAGCTAGAACCGCGATGAAATTGTCGCAGGTCGGATTGTGCGAATTCCCGAAAAAGCCGTTTTTGTCCCCATTAGAAAATGCGTATGTGTTGATTCCAAGAGGCTTAGGTGAAATTCTAATTTGCTGATTGTTCCTATTAGAAATGCGGGGGCGAACCGTCGGGCGAGGCGGGTTTGTTCTGCGTCGCGAGAGAAAAACAGCGATCCGTTCTCGATTAGAAATTTGTAGACGCCTGAGTTTGCTATGGTTTGCGTTCAATTTTAATCGCGGGTTCGCGATTAGAAATTTGGTGGTGAGCGGGACTCGGTCGGGAATGATGCGTCTCAATGCACGTGAGTGGCAGGATGGGCAGCGCCTGCGGCTGCTCTTTGAGCAGCTAGCCGATCGCAGACTGGCTCTCTCTGCCGTCCTACTGCCCGAATTTTGCCCTATAAACATAACTCAACCATTACGGTAGAAAATTTAAAAACGATAAGCAATCGTTTATTTGCGACGCATTGGTGTACCGGATGGTATTAGCCGACGCGCGTTTGAGTTTTGGTTTATCTTTAGAATTCCGATCAAAAGCGGCCGGCTGCGATTCTGTATCGCATTAACTGACGGAGCTGAAAACATGCCAATTGATGGTTCTTTTTTTTCAGAGATCAATTCGTCGAAATTTGTCTTTCTCCGTGAAATATCCGACTCCGAAAGAGGCACTCTACGAGTGGTTATCGAGCAGGCAGAGGCCGATGAAGAAAGCACTTTCGTAGACTTTGGAGGAACGCGAATATCGGGCGTCCATCGCATCCGGCCCACGGAGGAAAGCCACGCGTATTCGCTGGTGTGGGATCACTACGTGATTTACGCGGTGAGTAACGAGTCGTTTGCTGCCGCTGAAGCCTCGGCAATCTATTCGGGTCGCTGTCTGCGCGTTTATACGAAGTCACATTTTCTCGACTACCGCAACGTTGCTACGATCGCGTCGACGGAATACCCAGGACCAATGCAACACGTAGGACTATTAACTGAAACGCACGTCATCGACGTTATCTCCACCGTTGAGCCGCAAATACTTCGATTGAAGTGAAGCAGCAATCCTTGTAGATAGCGTTTTGGTTTATTCTTATGAGCCTGGAGCAAAGCCAGAGTATCGCCGCGCTGCCAGGGTATCGCGCGGAGCCAGGTCGAAACGGTCGTGATGGCAAAAAAAGAAGCGGCGACTAAAGCTGAAGAAATAACGATCGAGGAGATCTTCGGGGCCGGAGGGCTGCTCGAAAAGCGGCATCCGGGGTATGAGTTTCGCGGGTCGCAGCTCGAGATGGCGCAGATTGCTGACGACGCGTTTCAGAAACATCAACATGTGGTGATTGAGGCGGGGACGGGGACCGGAAAGACGCTGGCATATTTGATTCCGGCGATCCGCAGCGGGCGGCGAGTGGTGATTTCTACTGCAACGAAATCGCTTCAGGAGCAGCTGTTTCAGAAGGATGTTCCCTTCCTGCAGAAACATTTCGCACCGAATCTGAAAGCGGCGTTGATGAAGGGTCGCTCGAATTTTCTTTGCCGGGAGAAGGTGCACCAGATGGTGGGGCAGCCGGTGCTGAAGGGCATCGACGAGGTGGATTGGTTCGCGCAAATCAAGGATTGGGAGAAGCTGACGGAAACGGGCGACCGGAGCGAATTGACTTTTTTGCCTGACGACGCCGAGCTGTGGCACCGGATTGACGCGCGTAGCGATCTTTGTACGGGGAAGAAATGCGCGGAATTTCAGAACTGCTTCATCACCGCAATGCACCAGCGGGCGCAGGAAGCGGACCTGATTATCGTGAACCACGCGCTTTTTTTTGCCGACCTGGCGATCCGCAAAGATGATTTCGGGTCGATACTTCCGGAATATTCAGCGGTGGTGTTTGATGAGGCGCACGAAATCGAGGATGTGGCGAGCGATTATTTCGGGCGGCAGGTTTCGAGCTACCGCTTCGACGAACTGGCGCGAGACGCGGAGAATACGCTGCGCGTGCTGCAGATTGCAGCACCGCAGCTTCGGCGATACCTGAGCCGGATGCGCGAGCGAGGGCACAGTTTCTTCGAGACTTTTCCGGAGCGCGAAGGGCGCTTTCCGTTTGAACAGGCCGAGCGTGCTGCTTTTCTCCAGCGGAATCTGGAACGGTACGAGGAACTGGCGAGCGCGGCGAAGCGAGTGGAGACGGAACTCTCAGCGCTGCAACCGAAGCCGGAAGAAGTGATAACGCTGGCGCGGCGGGCGTCGGAAATCCGGCGCGAGCTGGAATTTCTGCTGGAGAGCGAAGAGAAAAGCTACGTTTACTGGTACGAGCGGCGCGGGAAGGGCGTGTTTCTTGCCGCGACGCCGATTGACGTGAGCCAGATTTTGCGAGAGAAGCTCTTCGACCAGTTCGATACGGTGGTGCTGACGTCCGCGACGCTCGCGGTGGGCGGTCGATTCGACTATCTGAAGCAGCGGCTTGGAATTCAGCCCGCGAATGAAAAAGTGCTGGCGCAGGAATTTGATTTTCGCGAGCAGGCGCTGCTGTATATTCCGCCGACAATGCCGGACGTGCGGGACGGGAAATTTTCGGCGAGCGCGGCGGATGAGATCACACAGATGCTGGAAATTTCCGAGGGCCGCGCGTTTTGTCTTTTCACCAGCTACGCGCAGATGAAGGACGTGCATCAGCGAGTGTCCGCGCGGGTGAAGTTTCCTCTGCTTTTGCAGGGCTCAGCGCCACGAACGGTGTTGCTCGACCGGTTCCGATCGACGCCGAATGCGGTGCTGTTTGCGACGGCGAGTTTCTGGCAAGGCGTGGACGTGCCGGGGGCGCAGCTTTCGTGCGTGATTATCGATAAGCTGCCGTTCGCGGTGCCGAGCGATCCGATTGTGGCGGCGCGAGTGAAGGCGCTGCAGGAGGATGGGCGGAACCCGTTTGCCGAGTATCAGGTGCCGGAGGCGGTGCTGGCGCTGAAGCAGGGCTTCGGGCGGCTGATCCGGTCGAAGACGGATCGCGGAATTCTGGCGATTCTCGATAACCGCATCCGACGAATGCAGTATGGTAGAATTTTTCTCGAGTCGCTGCCTCCCTACAAGACCACGCAGGATCTGGCCGAAGTGGCGCGCTTCATGGAAAATCATCCGAAGTAGGCGGACGGCGTGCGTGTGTAATGTTGCGTAGGAGCGCAAATATACGCTGAGATTCTTCGAGCATCCTGATCGGATGCCCTCAGAATGACATCGTTCGATTTGCGAGTTTGTATCGACTTGGGAGTTATTTGCGAGCGATAGGCACCGGGAAAGGACTTCATGTACGAAGTTTATGTGGATGAATCTTTTGCGGCGGCGCACAACCTGCGCGGGTACAAGGGGAAGTGCGAGGATTTGCATGGGCACAACTACAAGGTGCGCGTGACGCTGGCGGGCAAAGAAGTGGATTCGGTGGGGCTGCTGTATGACTTCGTGCATTTGAAGCAGGTGATTCAGGCTGTGATCAAGACGCTCGATCACAAATATTTGAACGAATTGAAGCCGTTTGATGTGGTGAATCCCTCGGCGGAAAATATCGCGCGGCATATTTATGAGGAGACGGCGAAGCAATTGAAGCAGACAGCGAATGGGGCGATGGTGGCGAGTATTACGGTATGGGAGACGGATGTGACGGCGGCGACGTATCGGCCGTAATGGAGCGCGATTGCTGAGTTGGCTGAAGCGGGAAAATGCAATTTGAAATTTGAGAATTTGAGATTTCAAATGAAGGCAACGGCAGAAGAAACAGCAGGGCAACGGCAACAGCAGTGATGTCGACGGGCTGTGAATATATGTGTTCATCCCAGCGGTCAGCGAAAGTCGCTCAGGACATGAATGTTTTGTAATCGGTGGGGCGCGCGGAGAGTTAGCGACAGCGGGCACGGCATGCCGTGCCCCTACTGGTGGAGCATTTGAATCGGGCGTTTTACATTATTGTGGTGCCGGCGATCGTTACTACGTTCGGATGGGTGACGTTTGGATGGGGTTGGCGGCTCGCGGCGGTTATCACCGGGGCTGAGATTGTTCTCGTCGTTGCGACTGTGATTTTTCTGGCGCGGCGGCAAAATGCGCAGAAGGCGGCGGTAAAGAAAGCTTAGTTTTTGTCGAATTTGTTGAACGGTACGTATGGCGATGGTCATCACCGAGATTTTCAAATCCATTCAGGGCGAAGGGACACGGGCGGGATTGCCTTGTGTGTTTGTGCGGCTGACGGGGTGCAATCTTCGCTGCACGTGGTGCGATACGGCGTACGCGTTTTATGGCGGGGCGAAAGCTTCGGTGGACGAAGTGCTGGAGAAGGTGCGCGAGCTTGCGGGCGGCGAAGCGGGGCGGCGCGTTTCGCTGGTGGAGATTACAGGAGGCGAGCCTCTGCTGCAGCCGGAGACGCCGGAGCTGGCGAAGCGGCTTCTTGCCGAGGGCTATGCGACGATGATCGAGACGAGTGGCGAGCGGTTTGTGGGGGTGCTGCCGCGCGAGGTGATCAAGATCGTGGACGTGAAGTGCCCGGACTCGGGAGAGGCGGATACGTTTGATTTCGCGAATCTCGAGGCGATAGATGAGAAGGATGAAATCAAGTTTGTGATTTCGACGCGACGCGATTATGAATTCGCGCGCGACTTTACTCGCGAGCACCGGCTTGCGGAACGGGTGCGCGAGGTGCTGTTTTCGCCCGTGTTTCCTGACCCTGCGGGGAAATGGAGGGGGCTCGAAGCGCGAGAACTTGCGGAATGGATTCTGGCGGATCGGTTGCCGGTGCGGCTGGGATTGCAGTTGCACAAATTCATTTGGGATCCGGCGATGAAGGGAGTGTGAGGAAGGCAGTGATGAGTGACGTGCGGCGAGTGACGGGTGGCGAGCGGCAAGTGACGAGCGATGAGTGACGAACGACGAGTGACGAACGATGAGCGAGAAACCTAAGGCAGTTGTGCTGTTGAGCGGCGGGATGGATTCGTGCGTGACGACTGCGATAGCGAAGCAGACGCACCGGCTGGCGCTCTTGCATGCGAGTTACGGGCAGCGGACCGAGAAGCGCGAGAGGCGGGCGTTTGATGAGATTGCGGATTTTTATGGCGTGAGCGAACGGATGGCGGTGCGGTTCGATGTGTTTCGGCAGATTGGCGGGTCGGCGCTGACAGACGCGGGCATGGCGGTGCCTGAATCGGGAGAGGCGCTCGCGGCGGATGCGGCGATTCCAGTGACGTACGTGCCGTTTCGCAATGCGCATTTCCTTTCCGCAGCGGTGAGCTGGGCGGAAGTGATTGGCGCGAATGCGATTTTCATAGGGGCGGTGGCGGAGGACAGCTCTGGTTATCCGGATTGCCGGCCGGAGTATTACCGGGCGTTCGAAAATGTGATCCGGGAAGGGACGCGGCCGGAGACGCGAATCGAGATCATGACGCCGGTGATTGCGATGCGCAAAAGCGAAATCGTGCGGCGGGGAGTGGAGCTTGGCGCGCCTCTCGAGCGCACATGGTCGTGCTATCAATTTGAGGACGAGGCGTGCGGAGTGTGCGATAGTTGCCGGTTGCGGCTGCGGGCGTTTGCGGAGGCTGGCGCGGCTGATCCGATTGCGTATCGGGTCGCGGGACAGGCAAGAAGTGCGCGATAATTGGATTGCGCGGTAAAGCGGCGGCTTGGTAGATTGCCGCGTTAAGACAGCATCAGGAGGATGGACCACATGCGACGAATGATTCGAGCCTGGATGGCACTGATTCTGGGGCTTTCGTTTGCGACGATCGCGGCGGCGCAGGGGACGGGGCGCATTGCCGGCGAGGTGCTGGATGTGAACGGGAAGCCGTATCCCGACGTCGATGTGGAGATCAAGAATCCCGATACCGGCCAGACGTATACGACCAAGACCGACAAGAACGGAAGGTTTACGCAACTGGGATTGTTGAGCGGGATCTATGTGGTCACGTTGACGAATGAAAAGGACCACCTGAACTACGCCGTGAAATTTCGAGTGGTACAAGATCAGGAAAATGTGTTCAAGCTCGATCTGTCGGAACATAAGAGCGAGCTAGGGCCCAGTGCTGAAGAAGCAAAAAAACGGGATGAAGAAGAGAATAAGTTCAAGAACATGAAGGCGCATTTCGATGCCGGCATGGCGGCGATGAATGATTCAACGACGCTTCGAACGCAACTGAAGACTGCGCCTGCTGACCAGCAAAGCGGGATAAAAGACAAGCTGAACACGGACTATCAAACTGCGATTACCGAGCTGCAGCAGGCCGAGCAGGGTGTCATAGCGAAAGATACAAAGACTCATGCCATCGTTTGGTCGAACCTGGGGCAAGCTTACGAATTCGCGGGCCGTTACGCTGAGGCCGCCGCGGCTTTCCAGAAAGCGGCAGATCTGCAACCGCAGGCGTCGTATTACGATCACCTGAGCATAAATCTTGCGAACGCGCAGCGGCTCAGTCCACGGTGGACAAAGCGAAACTAGCCGATGCCGGCGCGGCTTGCGATAAAGCGGCGGCCGCCGATCCGACGATAGCTGCTCGCTGCTGGAAGAACATCGGAATCATTTTGAGCAATAAGAATCATCAGCCTGATGCAGTAGCGCCTCTCCAAAAAGCGACGCAATTGGATCCGAAAGATGCGCAAGCGTGGTTCCTGCTGGGCGGAGCGCTTTCCGCGGAGATTACTCCAAAACAGGAAGGCGACAAGATGACGTATGAAATTCCGCCGGGCACTGCTGAGGCGTATCACAAGGCTATTGAGACGGCGCCAGCCGGGTCTCCGATTGCAGAGCAGTCCAAGCAGATGCTGGACGGACTCGCGGCGATGGGAGCGGGCGACGCGACCTCGCTATCGACAAAAAAGAGCAAGAAGAAATCGTAAGCGAGAGATTCGGAACGCGCGCGATGAGGCGGTTACAGAACTCCTAGTGCGGCACGGTAAACTCATAGAACCGTAGATTTGCACAAGATGCACCACGAAGCAGTAGTTCTCCGCTCTCGACCCATTCACGCGACAGTGCTATGCTCGCAGCGTTGAAGCTTCAGGGAACGGTGCCAGCGGTGGGATCGACGCAATCCAGCACAGAACGACGACGTAGCGCTCGTGTGTCGGAATCATTTCCTCTTGTGATTCGCGGAAGCGATCTGCTGGGGCAGCCGTTTGAAGAACGCACAGCGACGTTAAATTTTAATCTTCACGGATGCCGGTACTCTTCGAAACATCATCTTCCCAAAAATACATGGCTCACGATCGAGATGCCGAAGAGCTCCGCGCGGCGTAACGTGCGCGCGCGAGTGGCGTGGATCCAGCGTCCTCATTCTGTGCGCGAATTGTTTCAGATTGCCGTGGAGCTTGAAAGCCCGGAGAACATCTGGGGACTCGATTCGCCGCCGGCGGACTGGTCCTCCGAAGTGCCGTCCTACCAGCGAACGGCAGAAATCCCAGCACAAACAGAAATCCGCGCCGTCGCAGAAGTAAACTCCGGCGCCATTCCGGCGAGGCTCGCCTCGTACATGGGAAAACCAATGACCGATATTAATGAAAATTCGATTCAGGATAATTCGCTGGCAGCATCAGGCTCCGAGAACGAATTCACGCCCGCGCCGGACAGCCCGTTTCTGCGGGAATTGCGGGCGGAACTCAATCGTCACGCAGAGAAAGCCGTGGAGGATGCGGCGGCCACCGCACAGGAAAGAATTCGGCGGAACGCGGACGAATTGGAGCATCAACGGCGGGCGGCGAGCGACGAGTCCTTCCAGAAATGGAAGGAAGATTTTGCGAAGACGGCGGATGAGGCTCGCGAGCAGTTTACGCAGCATTTAGCGGCCATGCGAGACGAGTCTTTGAACGAGCTGAAGTCTGGGTTCGAAGAAAATATTTCGCGCGCGCGGGAACTGATGGCCGAATTCGAACGCAACATCGATGCTTTGCGCACAGAAGCGAACAGCGCGCAAGAATCGATCGGGCGGTTGGCGCACACGCGCCTCGAGTTAGAAGGAGCAGAAGCCGCTCGTTTGTCGAAGGCGGTGGAGAGCTCGAAAGAGCGCGGCGCGGCAGCGGAGGGCGAACTGGAAGCGTGGCGCAGCCGTTTGCGATCGGAGATAAATCTCGCTCAAGCGGAATGGAGCGAGCTGCTGCAATCCTCGCTCGACGGGAGCCTGCAGCGCCTGCTGGATCAATTGTCGCAACGTTCGCAAGAAGTGCAACGGGGTGAAGAGACCCGGATGAGCGAGCGCTTTACCGACTTGATTCATCCGGTGAACGAGGCGGCCGCAAAAGCAGGGCAGGCGCTGGCGGAGATTCGCTTCGGCCTCGAAACGCAGGTGGCGGCGGCGCGATCTTCGCTGGAAGAAATGGAGCGATCCGCGGCGCGCATTCGGGAGAACTCGGCGCAGTTTGAAGCCGCCGGCCACGACAGCGTGAACGAGCTGCATCGGCGGCTCGAGAACGTGCTCGACGCGCAGACGGCCGAGATGTCGCGGCGCGTGGAAGCGTTGGCGTCGGGGATGTCGCAGAGAATTTCGCCGGCGATCGAGGCGATGGGCAATCAGCAGGTGGAACGAGCCGTGGCGCAGATGGAAGCGAAGTTTGCACCGCACCTCGAGCGAGTTCCGGCGCTGCTGCGCGAACTCGACGCGCGGGAACTGCAGGCGGAGGAAGGATTGCGGCTGCATCGCGAGAGGCTGCGGCAGATGGCGGAGAACAGCCAGCGGGACGTGGCCTCGCGGATGGTGTTCACGCTTGCTGAGCTTCAGCGAGATTTTGAAACGGCGCGCACGCAGGCGCTCGCGAAATGGAATGAGGAGCTGGACGCGAGCGGTGTCCGAGCTTCGCACTCGGCGACTGAAGCATTGGGCCAGGCCTCGGAGTGGTTTCAACAGGAAGCGCGATCTCGATTGCAGGTGCTTGTGGAACAGGCGCTCGCGAGCGCAAATACCGGGCTGGATGAAAAAGTTGCGGATGCGAGTCACAAGTTCGAGATTCGGCTGGGTGAGCAGGCCAGTGACCGTGTCGCGCAGGTGAGCCAGCACATAGAAGGACTTGGCAACGAGGTCGCTGAACGAACAAAGACCGGCCTCGAGGCAGCGGCGGAGACTGCGGCCAGGTCGTTTGGAGAAATCGTGCGTGGAATTTCCGACCAGGAAATGGATTTCCTCGGCCAGAGAAGCCGAGCCGCTGTGCAGGATCGAGCGCAGGAATTCGAAAGAACTTCGACCGAGCTTCTGGGCAATCTCGAAGCCAGCGCTCGAGGCTCGCTCGAACAGTTTCATGCGCAGTTCGGCGCTCATTTTGAAAGCCGCATCGCGCAAGGACGAAGCGCGCTTGCCAGCGAATTTACCGCGGCGATGGACGGATATCGCGCCGAACGGGATGCACACGAGCAACACTGGAGCGCGAAGCTGAATGAGTTAACTGAAGAAGCGCAGGGAAAATATCAGGAGCGGCTCGACAAGGCGGCGGATTCCTGGAGCGTTTCATCCGTGCGCCGGCTCAACGAGCATGGACAAAACGTGATCGAATCGCTAATGCGCTCTGCCGATCAAACGCTGCGCGACTCTTTCGCGAAGATTTTTGACGGAATGTCGGAGATGCTTCGGGAGCGGGTGTCGGCAAACGCGTCGGGCGCGTTCGCTCCTTCGCCGAACCGCGAAACCAGCGAGCAACCCTCTTCGCACCAATAAAACGCGCTAGCGTTTGTTGTCTCACTACTGCGCCCGCGGTTTCCAACTTCTACCGCCACTACTTCGTTTCCACCACTTCCAGAACCGAATTTGCAACATGAGCTACCTGCTCCGCCGTCATGCCGGGATAAATCGGCAGGCTCAGAACGTGCTCGCAGGCGCGTTCGGCAATCGGAAACGAACAGCGAGGGTACGCCAGCGAAGAATAGGCCGGCTGAAGATGCAGCGGCTTGGGATAGTGAATGGAGGTTTCAATTTCGCGAGCGGCGAGTTGCGAGATGACTGAATTTCGATTGGCCACGTAGATCACAAATTGGTGGTAGACGCACTCGTCCGGCGGCGGATCGGTTGGCATTCCCAGTTTCGCGTTAGCCAGCACGCAGCGATACTCGCGCGCAATTTCCTGCCGTCGCGCGGTCCAGCGGTCGAGATAGCGCAGCTTGATGCGAAGCACTGCGCCCTGAAATCCTTGCATTCGATAGTTGTAGCCGACGAACTCGTGCTCGTAGCGTGCGGTCTGGCCGTGCGAGCGGGCGGCGCGGGCGTATTTCGCAATCGAGTCGTCGTTTGTCGTAAGAGCGCCACCTTCCCCGTACGCGCCCAGATTTTTGCTCGGATAAAAGCTGAACGCGGCGGCATGGCCCAGGCCGCCGACGCGGCGTCCGCGATATTTTGCGCCGTGTGCCTGAGCGGCGTCTTCCAATACGAGAAGTTTGAGATTTCCTGCGATGGAACGAATCGCATCCATATCCGCGGGGCGGCCGTAGAGATGGATCGGAATGATGGCGCGCGTTCGCGGAGTGACGGCGCGCTCAATCCGCGCGGGATCGAGATTAGCGGTGGCCGGATCGATGTCCACGAACACAGGCCGCGCGCCGCAGTACGTGATTGCCTCAGCAGTGGCGAGAAAAGTGTTTGGGCTGGTTATCACTTCATCGCCCGGCTGAACTCCCAGCGCCAGCAAGCCGAGGTGTAGAGCCGCGGTGCCAGAGCTGAGGGCCACGCAGTGCTTCACATCGCAGTAGCTCGCAAACTCGCGCTCGAATTGCTCCACCTCTTCGCCCAGCACGAAGGCAGATTGTTCGCAAACGTGGTCGAGCGCAGGAAGAATCTGGTCGCGCAGTTCGTGGTATTCGGCTTTGAGATCGAGAAGCGGAACCTTCATCGGTGGCCCTTGTGTCGCATCTATCGCAGCAAAAACTCTACTTGAGCGGGCGACGATTCACAAGGAGCGACGCCCGGGCCGCTAAACGTTGTCGAGGTCTAAATCTAAATATGAGTGAGAGTGCCGGTGACTCGCGTCCGATTGAGCGCCCAGGCGAAAACCAGGAAAGAAAGCGGCAAGAGAATCGCAGCAAACGCAAGCAACGCCAAAATGGAAGGGCCAATCCGATTCCAGCCTGCGCCATCGAGCAACGCCGCTCGCATCCCCTCGAGCGAATACGTGACGGGAATCAAGTGCGCGACCACCTGCAAAGGCCTGGGCAAAACCGAAATCGGATACATCATTCCGCCGAGCAATCCCGAAACTCCCAAAACAATCCACTTCGCCGGATTCCCGCGCTTGAACAAAATTTGATAACTGGCTGAGAGCACCCCGAGTCCTGAGAATGCGAGGACGGAAGCCAGCAAAACCGCCGCTGCGCCGGGCCAGTTGGCCGAACGAGGCGCGAATCCGAAAAGAAGAACGGCCCACGCAAGGTAGACGCAGGTGCGCAATGCGAGTGTCACGAACGGATAGATGGCTGAGCCTGCGAGAATCAGCGGGAGCGGAGTCTGAGTGACGAGCAGCGCTTCAAGCGTCCGATTCTGCATCGCTTCATTGAGGCTGGTGTCAAACGCGTCGATCGAAACATTCAAATAGTCGAAAAACGCAAAGCCCACCAGGGCAAAAGCAAAATAGTTGCTGCCGGCCGGCAGAGCGTTCGTGAGTTCGGGAGACTGCACGAAGCGCGAAAGGTAGTAGTAAGTGGCGACGCCGAACAGCGCTTCGAACGCTTCAAGGACCAGCGCGCCCCGGTAGCCGCGTGCGATCGCGAAGTCACGGCGGAAAAAAGCCATTAATTTGCGGATATTGCCGGCGACGCTCATGGCAGTGACTCCGCGTGCATCGGTTGGCGCACCAGCCGGCCAATCGCTTCATCCAGCGTGCGCGTTCCAGCCGAAGCGCACAAACGCTCCGGCGTCTCATTGGCGACAACGCGGCCTTCGTCGAGAAGAACCACGCGATCGGCAATTTCTTCCACCTCACGGGGCGTGTGCGACGCAAACAGGAGCGTAGTGCCTTCGCGCCGAACGATTTCCTCCTTTAGCAAACGCCGGAACTCAGAGGCGGCAACAGGATCGAGGCTTCTGGTGGGCTCGTCGAGCAGTAGGATGCCTGGCTCATGCAACATGGCGCGCGCCAAGCCCAGGCGATGCGTCATCCCAGTGGACAGCGTGCGAACCTGGCGATCGAGATCGTCGCATAATCCCATCCACGCGGAGATTCTCGAGATTCTTCCCACCGCGCGGACGCCTATGATGTTGTTCATGGACGCAAAAAATGTGAGGTTCTCGCGCGCAGTTAGTCGCGTGTAAAACCCTTCGTCGCCTCCGGTGTGATAACCGAATTGCGTGCGCGCCTCAGCGCTGTTCCGCTCGACGTCGAAACCACCAAGCGTGGCTCGGCCCCGCGTAGGAATAATCAGCGTCGCCAGTATCCGAAGCAGGGTTGATTTGCCGGCCCCGTTTGGCCCCATCAGCGCCACCGCTTCGCCCGCCCCTACCTTGAAAGAAACGCCCGACAGGGCCCTTTCCGTGGGTTTCGCGACGGGTTGAAGCAGTGCCCGCCACCCGGAAAGCGCAGGAGGGAAGCACTTTTCGATGGATTCGACAGAAATTGCGCGCGAATCATTCACGCGTCCCGTTATACCGGCTTTGCAGGGGCGAATCCAGTTCCGTCATTGCTTGTAGGCTTCGACTCCCGGTAGAATAGTTGCAGGGCGTGTGGGGCGGAAGAGTGACCGGCTGCGGAACCGCGCTCCGCGGTGCGAAGTCATTTTTCTTCCCAATACCGAGCAGTCCTGAACGCCGGGTAACGCCACAAGTGGGAAATTCGCCATGGACGAGTCTCTCCGCACAAGTTCAATCGTTGTAGTGGCGAAGGAGCAGATTTCCTGCCCTCTCGGCGAAGAGTCCGCTATTCTGAATTTAAAGAACAGCGTGTACTATGGATTGGACCCGGTGGGAGCACGGGTTTGGACGCTTTTGCAGCAGCCGAGGAGCGTCGGCGAGCTTCGCGACACATTACTCTCCGAATATGACGTAGAAGCAAGGCGATGCGAGCAGGATCTGCTGGCTCTGCTGGAGACAATGCGTAGCGAAGGATTGATCGAAGTTCGAGCTGTTTCTGCCGTTTGAGCGACGGTGGAGTGTTTCGAAGGCGACCCTCAGGGCCCTTGAGGATCAGCCGGCAGCCAGCCCCGGGCCGTTCACTGAGGCGTGCACGACTTTTTCGAAGGCCAAGGGTTCCAAAAGATGATGCAGAGGTTTCGTCGGTTTCGCCGTTTGAGCGGATTCGAGCGTGGAGTTGTGCTCGAAGCTGTGATCGGGCTGCCGATTGCATGGCTCGCGGTACGTCTGCTGGGCTTCCGGATTTGCCGGGCTGCTTTCGAGAAACCTCGCGCCGCCGCGCAGAATTCGAAGTCTCCTGAGCCGGATGCTCTAGGCATCGCGCGGCGAATCGCGCACCTCAAAGCGGTGACCGCCGCAAATCTCTTTTTCCTTACGACCTGCTTGGAACAGTCGCTCGTTCTCTGCCGTATGCTCAGGCGCCGAGGCCTGAATGCAGATCTGCGCATCGGAGCAAGGAAGGAAGCGAATCGTTTCGAGGCGCACGCTTGGGTCGAGGTGGAAGGAAACGTTGTCGATGACGGCGGGACCGAGCATCTGCATTTTGTTCCTTTCGAGCATTCCGAATCCTCAATGGAGACGCAAACGAATTGAGCGCAATCGTAGGCATCTTCGACCGTAAGGGCGCACCGGTGCAAAGGGCGCTTCTTCGGAACCTGACGCATTTCCTCGCGTACTGCGGGCCCGATTGGCGCGATACCTGGAGCGATGGGCCGATCGGATTCGGGCATGCGACGTTGCGAACCACACGCGAATCCCTGAACGAACAGCAGCCGGCGAGTCTCGATGGGCATCTTTGGATTACGGCCGACGCGCGGCTCGATTGCCGCGACGGGCTTCAGCAGGAAATCGAGAAGGCGGGGCGAAGCTGTAGCCGCGTTGCCACGGACTCCGAATTGATTCTTCATGCTTACGCTGCGTGGGGCTCGGAGTGCGTCCACCATCTGCGAGGGGATTTCGCGTTTGCAATATGGGACAGCCGGACGAAAACTCTCTTTTGCGCGCGCGACCATTTTGGAATTAAGCCCTTCTATTACGCGGATCTCGACGATCAATTCGTGTTCAGCAGCGTGCTGGATTGCGTGCGGCTGCACCCGGATGTGTCGGATACGCTCAACGAAACGGCAATCGGCGATTTTCTGCTCTTTGGGCTGAATTACGATGGCGCAACTACGGCGTTCCGCGATGTCCGGCGTCTGCTGCCCGCGCATTCGCTGACAATCAAAAAAAATGAATTTTTTCTGAAGCGCTACTGGAGCCCGCCCACCCACGGATGCATTCGCTATCGGGATGCGAACGATTACATCGAGGAATTCAAGATTTTGCTTCAAGCGGCGGTAAAGGATCGTGTTCGCACGGATCGCGTTGGCGTTCTGCTCAGTGGCGGATTGGATTCCGCCGCGGTCGCTACCACAGCGCGAGCTGTCTCGAAGGGACCGGGCGAAAAGCTGGATTTGCGGGCTTACACGCTCGTATACGAATCATTGATTCCCGACCGCGACGGCGCACACGCGAAGGAAACTGCGGAATTCTTGAATATCCCGGCGCGCTATCTCGCTCTGGACAATTTGAAGCCGTTCGATGGTTGGGATAGCAGTGAGTATACGTGGCCGGAGCCGGCGGAGGACCCATTTTTCGCCGGGCTATTCGATCAGTTTCAGATGATTTCAGAAGATTGCCGCGTAGTGCTGTCCGGCGAGGGCTCCGACAACTTGATGGATTTCCAGATGTGGCCGCACGCGAAAGATCTGATGAGGCGTCGCGAATGGCGGCAGCTGTTCAGTGAGACGCTGCGGTACGCCTCGATGCGGAGACCGCCATGGCGGGGGATTCGCCGGCGAGTGAAACGTGTGCTGGGCAAGGATCACGATGCGCCAAGGTTCCCGCGCTGGATCGCTCCAGATTTTTCGCGCAGGATGAGCCTCGAACAACGCTGGAAAGAGGCTGTTGCTCCTACCCCATCGGAAAAGCATCCGATTCTTCCGCGAGCCCACGCATCCTTGGATTCGTCGCAATGGGCTTACCTGTTCGAGCACGAAAATCCGGGAGTGACGCGCCGCCCGGTCGAAGTGCGTTATCCGTTCTTGGATTTGCGAATCGTCGAATACTTGCTGGCCCTTCCGCCCTTCCCTTGGTTCTTTGAAAAAGCTCTGCTGCGCGAAGCTATGATCGGCTGTTTGCCTGAAAGCGTGCGCAGGCGGCCCAAAACACCTCTCGCGGGCGATCCACTGGCGGAATGGCTGAAGCGTTCCGAGCCAAACTGGATGGCGGAAACTCCATGGAGCGAAGAAACAAATCGTTATGTAACTCGTAGTGCCATCGCGCCATTGAATCGCGCAGGCGAAACGGACGAACTACAAGCCGCGGTTCGCCCGATTTGCCTTAACTTTTGGTTGCAGTCAGTTCGACGAGTCCGGTATAACTTAAGTGCGGAGGCCCGTAATGGATAAGCCCCTTCTGGGGGGACCCAAGAAGCCGTACGTGTCCCCTAAACTAACTATCTACGGAACTGTTCAGGAACTCACGAAGAGGATATCAATCCGGGGCAACCGTGACGGCGGGCGATTTCCACGTTTCAGGACGCACGTCTAAAGGCTCGGTACTGATTTCACCTCCAGTTAAAATCGGAATTCGGTGAGCTTCACTTACCTGTTTTCGGTCTTACGGTCCGCTCCAGTGCGTCCATCCCAGGTTTGATTCCTTCGGAGGGTCTCTCAGAGCGTCCGGACATCGAACTTCATCTGGGTCATTCGCCAGGCTCCTCCGACGAGCCACCCCCAACTTCATCTGAATCAGTAATTTACACCAGCACCTATACGGGCCCGTCTGGAACTCCTGCCCTGCGAATCTTACAGGAACAAAAGCATGGCCTCTTCCATCTGGTCTATTTTGACGGAATGCAATTTTGGATGGATCGCCATGGCACCAAACTCTGGGCCTCCTGGCCGAGCGAATCTTCTGCCGAAGAGGCGGCCACTTACATCCTGGGGCCGGTTCTCGGGCTGCTTCTGCGCTTTCGGGGCGTTACTTGCCTACACGCAAGCGCTGTGGCAATCGGCGGCTCGGTGATCGCGTTTGTTGGCGCAGAAGGGGCCGGGAAATCCACCACAGCCGCCGCCTTTGCGCGTGCCGGATATGCTGCGGTTTCCGACGATGTTGTGGCACTGGTCGAGCGCGAGGGCGACTTCTTTGTTTCGCCCTCCTATCCGCATCTGTGCCTTTGGCCGGAATCGGTGGAAATGTTGTACGGAACGGCCGATGCTCTCCCTCCTTTCGTTCCAAATTGGGAAAAACGCCGCCTTTCTTTTGCAAATGGCGGCGCTCGCTTCGAGGATGGCGCCTTGCCTCTTCGCGCGATTTATCTCCTGGATGAAATTCGCGATGAGCCAGGTCCGCACGTGGAGGCCGTCAGCGCGCAGACGGGATTTCTCGCACTCGTCGCCAACAGCTTCGCGACAAATATGCTGGATAGCGAAATGCGCGCGAGTGAATTCAAAACCCTTTCGAGCCTGGTTGCGAAGGTCCCATTGCGACGCTTATTCACAAGCAAAGGCCAGCTGGCACCCGCCGATCTATGCCAGGCAGTGCTCCATGACCTCACCTCCCTAACCCCCTCATCCTGATTCCAGCTTCATACCACCCCTGCAGCTTGAATTAGCTGGTGTTCCTCGCGGTGTACTCTCCGGGTCCCAGATTGGAACAGAGGACTGATTACGCTCGGACAATACGTAGCTATTGTGGAAACTTTGGGGAGAAGTCCTGCTATGTACCGATTTGAAACGAGCTAACATTTGCGCCCGACACGGGCGAGGGGTCGCCCGCTGCGGAAATCGCAAAGGACTCAGAGGGGGCGTCCAATGAAAATGGGGATTCGATCAGCAAGATTTGCAGTACTTACCACAGCGGGTGCAGTGCTTCTCTCATTCCTATACATCACAACTACTGCCCGTAAAAATACTTCAAGCTCACGCAAGAACACGACTGCTCCACTTCTCAGTACGGGTGTTGATACGCCGCGATGGGAGAACGCCTACGCTCAGCTTCCCATGGGATTCGAGGAGAACCGCGGGCAAGCGGCCCGCGACGTAAAATTCGTTTCGCACGGCACCGGGTACGCTCTTTCGCTCGCGCCTCAGGAAGTTGACATCGCGGTGCTTCGCCGCCGGGCGATCACCGCATCTCCGCTCCACCGTCCGGCCGCACTGCGCGCGCTCCGCGAGGCGCGCAAGGCGATGAAGACCACGGTAATTCGCATGCAACTGCAGGGCGCAAATCCCGCGCCGGCGATTGCTACGAATGAGCCGCTGCCTGGGCGGTCCAACTATTTCATCGGCAGCAATCGCGACAAGTGGGTCACCGATGTGCCGTCGTACGGGCGCGTGAAATATTCCGGAATCTACCCCGGGGTGGATCTGGAGTTCTATGGCAACCAGCGGAATCTCGAATACGATTTCACCGTAGCTCCCGGCGCCGATCCAAAAGTCATCTCGCTGAAAATCGACGGAGCCCAAAACCTCGCGATCAATTCGCATGGCGATTTGATCCTTCACACCGCTGACGGCGATTCGAAATTCCAGAAACCGTTCGTCTATCAAATGGCCGGAGCAGAACGCCGCGAAGTGGCTGGAAATTACGCTCTCGCTTCCGGCAATCGCGTCACCTTCGCAATCGCGAAGTATGACCGATCGTTGCCGCTCGTAATCGATCCGCTATTCCACCCGCTACTCACCTATTCCACGTTCCTCGGCGGAACTGGCGACGAGAGCGGCCAGGGTATCGCAGTAGATGGCAACGGAGACGCCTTTATCGCCGGCTCGACTTCGTCGACTGACTTTCCACCAACTACCAACGTGGCTCCCGTATCAGGCTGCGGATTCGTCACTGAACTTAACCCCGCGGGCACGGCGCAGCTTTATTCGAACTACCTCTGCGGAACGTCAGGCATGGATGAGGTGTTTGCCTTGGCATTGGATTCGAACGGCAAAGTTTACGTAGCCGGAACCACCGCTTCCACGGATTTTCCAACTACAGCAAACGCCTTGATTCAGTCCCCTCTCACGACGAACCCAAGTGGAACCGCGTTCCTCACGAAGATTGATCCCACATTGAGCGGCAAGGCTTCGCTACTCTATTCGTCCTACATCGGAGGCACGAACGGAGACTTGGCCAACGCAGTTGCAGCGGATGCGAATGGCAATGCTTACATCGGCGGCTTAACTTTCTCGAGCCCAGGAACGCCAGGTTCCGGTAATTTTGCTGTAACTTCAGGAGCCGTTCAGGCAACGCCCGCCAACAATGTTGGCACAGGCTTCTTGACGAGGATCGACACCACACAATCCGGAACTGGGAGTCTGATCTACTCCACGTATCTAGGCGGGAACGCCGTGCATATCGCTAACTTTCTTCAAGACTTCGGCGATGCAGTCACGGGAGTGGCGGTTGACGCAGCAAACAACGCTTACTTAGCGGGAGTAACGAGCTCCACAAATTTTCCTTCTGTGAACGGCCTTCCGGGAACTCCGATCGCGGCCAACATTCAGGCCGCCGCTTTCGTCACGCGAATCGACACGACCAAGACAGTAACCGCACCGCCCGCATATTCCACATATTTGGAAGGCTCAACGCTCGATTCGGCTTCAGCGATCGCTCTCGGGCCAAACAATGTCGCCTATGTGACCGGCTCGACCAATTCGCTTGATTTTCCCACAACCACCGGAGCATTCCAGACAACCGGCGCAGCCACGGGCGTCGTGTTCATCACTCTGGTTGACACGACGATGAGCGGAACCCCGTCAGTGACATACTCAACGTTTTTCGGCGGCACCAATAGCGACATCGGCTTTGGCATCGCCGTGGACGCAAACGGCATCGCCTATGTCGTCGGCACCACAGCTTCGGCCGATTTCCCGATTACTCCGTTTGCCTTGCCGGCCACATTACCGGATCCGACTGGCAGCCCCTTCGTCGTGAAATTGAGCCCCAAGGGTAAGGGGACAGCCGATCGAATCTACGCGAGCTACTTCGGTGGAACCGGCGATGGTAATCCCAACGACGCCGATCAGGGCAATGCCATCGCGATCGATTCCCACGGAAATGCGTACATCACCGGCGTAACTTTTTCTGCCGATATGCCGACAACGGCCGGCGCGTTTCAAACCACGTTGAAGGGCACCTCGGACGCATTCGTCGCGAAATTGCCGCTCTTATTGCCCGTCGTCGTTTCACCGGCAAGCCTCGATTTCGGAACGCAGCTCGTCGGCGCAGCCACTGCTCCGCAAACCGTCACCCTGACGAATAACAACGCGACAGCTCTCGCAATCACAAGTATCGCAGTCGTCGCCACAGCTCCCCCCGCGGCCGCCACCGATTTTGCGATCGCGTCGGGCGGCACCTGCGGCACCAGCCTGCCGGCCGGTATGTCGTGCACCGTGAACGTGACCTTTACACCTTCCGTCGCCTCCGCCGAATCTGCCAAACTCGTCTTCACAGACGTGGATCCCAGCAGCCCGCAATTTGCCACGCTCACCGGCACGGGCACGAACTCAGCTCCTGTTGTGCTCCTGACGCCCACAAGCTTGAATTTCGGGGGCCAGCTCGTGACCACCACAAGCTCGCCGGCCAAGATGATCACCCTGAAAAACAACGGCAATGCGACGCTGAATATCATGTCGATCGCCAGCTCCGGGGATTTCGCTGAAACGAACACGTGCGGCGCATCCTTGGCCGCTACCATGTCCTGCTCCATCAGCGTGACATTCACTCCGACCGCGACGGGCGCCCGCAACGGCACTATCACGATTACAGACGACGCCAACGGCAGCCCTCAGACGGTTCCGCTCACCGGCACGGGCACGGATTTCACTGTCACCGCGCCGCCTTCGTTCAGCGTTCCTCGAGGCTCGAGTAAAATGTTCAACGTTACAGTGACGCCTGTAAGCGGATTCAACCAGGCCGTCGCGCTCACTTGCACAGGTGCACCGGTCAAAACCACATGCATGCTGATGCCAACCTCTGTCACGCCAGACGGCACCAACCCGATCAACTCGCAGGTAACAGTCACTTCGATGGGCATGTTGCCGTCGGTTCCCGCGCAGCATCTGCCGCCGTCGAACCGCCAGATCGTTCTGTTCGCCGTGGGCCTTGCGCTCCTGGCGATGATTTTTGCCACGCGGCGCCTGCGCACGCGAATCGGCCTTGCCGGAGCGATGCTGGTGGTATTCGCTGTGGCGGGTTGCGGCGGTGGCGGCGGACCAGTGACGGCTACTCTTACGCTGACTGGAACCTCGGGCGCGGTGACCCACTCGACGACCGTTGCTCTCACGATTCAATGAAGAAATAGCTTCTAAGGAAGAGCCGGGCATCTCGCGAGAGCCGCCCGGCTTTTTCTGTGTTTAGGGACTTATTCGCGTCGTTCCTCTCGTCTCTCTCGAGTTCATTTCTTCTTGCGTGCCGGACTCGGATAGGAGACCCTTTCATGCCCGGCAACATCATAGAAGGGCTCAGTCAGAGTTGCATTTTTTGAGGAGGAAGTGGCGGATGAAGAAATGGTTCGGCCTTTTCGCACTACTTTTTATTTTTACCCGGCCTGCTCTTGCGCAACAGACACCTGCATGGGACGTGGAAGGCGCCTATCTCTTCCGCTCTTTTTACCCCACAAACGCTCCACGGTTTGGAACGAACGGATGGAACGCCTCCCTCGATCATAATTTGCGAAAATGGATCGGTGTCGCCGGAGATTTCACCGGCACCTATCGCAATCAAGGAATCAATGGCGACTCCCAGATTTATACCTTCATGGTCGGTCCCCGTATCTATCCCCTGGGACATCGGCACAAATTTATTCCCTACGGGCAGGTTCTGTTTGGCGGCGGGTACGATCGCCTTACGTTTCCTCTGAACGCCGGATTCCCCAAAACCACCTTTACGAGCGGCGCGTTCGCCTGGGCGGGCGGAGGCGGAGTGCAGTGGAGACTCAAGCCCAGCTGGGCCATACGCCTGTTTGAGTTCGACTACGAGCAAACTCGATTTTCGAACTATCCAAATCAAACGACCAACTCGCAGGGGAACTACCGCATCTCCGCGGGCATTGTCTATCACATCGGCCAAAAATAACTGCGACCTTCACAGCGCCGCGGTGCTCTTCGCGATTCCCTCAGTCCGCGCTTACGAGGAGAACATATTCCCGACTGGCGTTTTCAGATACCGCTTGCCGGGAAGCCAATTTCCGTAGGAGATTACGGAGGCTATGGCGAGCCTGTCTGAAAACCCGCGTTTCTCTGAAAGCGTTGGATCGTGCCGAGTCGGCGATCTTTGGCTTACAGCATCGAACGCTGCGGAACCGCCGCAGCCCAAATGAAAGCCCTCCGCATCGGGCTCTGCGTCCTTTTCGCGTTCAGCGTTCTGGCTCATGGCGTTGTGGAAGTTTGGTCGGAGTCGGTTCTCGAAATGGGCGCTTCCGCCCTTTTGATCGTCTGGGCCATTCTCGCTTACCGGCATTCGGAAACAGCGATTCAATGGAGCCCGCTGAACTGGCCCTTACTCGGATTCATCGCCATCGGGCTGTTGCAATTCACGCTGCATTGGACCGCAAATCCGTTTTTCACGCGCGTCGAACTGCTTCGATTCAGCGCTTACTTCATAATTTTCTTCCTCGCTGCCCAGGCCTTTCGAGAAAGAGAAGATCTTGTGAAGCTGGCCTGGTTTCTGGTGATTTTGGGGTTTTCAGCCAGCCTGCTGGGAATCATCCAGTACTTTACGTCCCGGAACACGATTTATTGGTTCCGGCATCTTTCGCAAAGTGTCGATGTGTTCGGCCCTTACGTGAATCGCAATCACTTCGCCGGATTCGTCGAGCTGGTTGCGCCTGTGGGATTAGCTCTGCTGGTGTTCCGCGGCGTGCGCAGGGAGCTTTTCCCGTTGACTGGCCTGCTCACGATCATTCCCGTGGGCGCGCTGATTCTTGCCGGTTCGCGCGGCGGAATCATCTGCTTTGCATTTGAAGTGGCTGTGCTGGCGCTCCTTGCGCGCACTCGCAAAGGGCTGCGGGGCGCTACGCTGATCGCGATTGCGTTCGTGGGCCTTGCTTCCATCGCGCTAATTGCCTGGCTGGGCGTGGGAAGAGCGATCGAGCGGTTTTCGAAGACGCGGATTGGTGAAGTATCGACGTCTCGGCGCGCCTCAATGTTTCGAGGCGCGGAGCACATTTTTCTGGATCATCCCGTGAAAGGCGTTGGATTGGGCACGATTGTTACTGTCTTTCCGGGCTACGACACCGACTACGATGGCCTGGTGGTGGACCATGTCCACAACGACTATATCGAGGCGCTCGCTGAGACGGGGATATTGGGCGGTCTCTGCGGCATCGCGTTTCTTTGGCTGCTGTTCACAGGCGCGCGAAGATCATTCATCGCCGAACAAGGCCATTTTTCCACCGCGCTTCACGCCGCCGCGATTGCTGCCGTTTGCGGGATTCTGCTGCACAGTTTTGTAGATTTCAATCTGCACATTCCTTCGAATGCTTTGCTCTTTCTGCTTCAGGCCTATCTGGCGACGTCCCCGCCCCTTCCTTCCGGAAGTTCCATGCCGCGCCGGCGCATTCGCACCCGTGAACATGTCCACGCTGCAAATGTTCTGACCACAAATGAATAGTAAGCAGCGATCAGGCCATCTCACCACCGCTCGCCAGTTGGCAACCTTCCGTCGAGCGTTTATCATGGCGTCGCGTCTCGAAAGTCGCGGCGGAGGAATCATGGACGCGAGCGAGCAGAACCGTTTTAAGAAAGAAGCTGCCCGGTCGGCAGCGCAGCTCGTGAAGAACGGCATGATCGTCGGCCTCGGCACCGGCACCACCGCGGCTTACCTCGTCAGCCGAACTCGGCCGGCGCGTCGCGGAAGAAGGGTTGCGTTTCACTGGTGTTCCCACATCGGAGCGCACCGCCGAGCAGGCCCGCAGCCTCGGAATTCCGCTCGCGACTCTCGCAGACGTAACCGAAATTGATCTCACCATTGACGGCGCCGATGAAGTGCAGCTGGGCACTCTGGCGCTGATCAAGGGCCACGGCGGAGCGCTGCTACGCGAAAAAATCGTCGCCGCTGCGAGCAAGCGAATGGCGGTGATTGTCGATGAGACGAAACTGGTGAAGCGCCTGGGCGGGACGCTCGCGGTTCCCGTGGAAGTGGTTCCCTTTGGCTGGGAGGCCACCGCACGAAAGCTGAGAGCCATTGGCGCGGGCACCGAGCTGCGGCCCGGGCTTGACGACAAGCCCTACGTTACGGACGGCGGGCACTACATTCTCGATTGCGCGTTTGGGCCGATCGCAGATCCGAAGAAAGTAGCGCGGGAGCTCGACGAAACCGTCGGCGTCGTCGAGCACGGGCTGTTTCTCGGACTCGCGAAACAGGTGTTCGTCGGCGGGCCCGGCGGAGTGAAAATTCTGAAGCAAGCCGCGAATCGCGGGAAGCCGGGCGCTAAAAGAAAGAAAAAATCGAAGCGAGCGCGCCGGCGTTCGTGAAAGTGACCGTCAGGCTCGATTAGAATCCGGGATAGTGCGACGATGTGCCGTGGTCGGACGCGTCGTTTGATTGCTTTTTCGTCGATTGCTTCTTCGTCGCGTAGCCTTCGGGATACACGGCGTCCAGCGCGCCCCACAGAGCTTTCAGACTGCGTTCCGCCGCACAGAGCACCGCAACCTCGTCGATATTCTTCTGTGCCCCGAGCCATTCGCGCCAAGCCGCGCGATGTCGGACGTCCGCTTCTTCGTGCACCGCAAAATACCGGAGCGAGCGCGAATCGGTGATTCCGTAGAACTTGCGAAGCCCTGAAATTTTCTGCGTCGCGATTTCCGGCACCTGCGCTTCGTAGCTGTAGAACATAGCCACAGCCTGCGCCATCGAGCCGTCGGTCGAAACTTCGTCGAAGGTATCGAGCAGCGCCGCGATACCCGGAAGCGCGCGGCTCGAATCGAGCGCCACATCGCTCACTCCGAGTGACGCGGCAAACTCGCGCCACAGCATCGGGTGCGGAGCCGACGGGTCCACCTCTTCCGCCAGGTTCTCGTTCACCAGCGTCTGCAGGTTGCCGTTCGTGCGGGAGGCAAGCTGCTTCAGGTTTTCCGGGAACGCGCGCACGTGCTGGTAATACTGCGCCGCGTAAAGTTGCAGCGATTCCTTCGAAAGCGTCCCCTCAGTCCAAGCCTGATAAAAAGGGTGCTTCAGCAAATGATAGCGTTCGATCAGCGTATCGATCGAATCAAGCAGCGTCTTCGGCGCATTCTTCGCGCCGCCGTTCTGGCCGGACCTGGGCATCAAAATCTCCTATCTCACCTGATAATAATGGCGCAAAACCCCGCAATCCTACAGAAATGGCCTTCGAATGTCCAGTAAGTGACAACCCGAAGTTACAGGCCCGCAAGCCATTATGACTGGCAGTCGCATTCGCCGCACTTGTCGAACGGTACCTCATAGCATTCTTCACTTTCGTCCCAAACGCAGCTGGATTATCGAGTCACCGAATTCCGCATCACTTCCTTCATAGCTAGGAACGGGTATGTCTATGTCCTGGATTTCCATTACCCGCCCGAATTGAATCATCTCGATCAGATCTTCAGTAAACTCCTCTCCCCAGGAGTGTTCGACGTCGAGAGCTACCGCGTAAGGAGTGTAGCGATCAAGCTGCTCTGGAGTAATCCCCACTGCGTTCGCACGATCCAATCGATCGCTCTCGGCACGCGCTAGAAATTCTCGGAAGCCCGTTAGGCCACGCATCAAGCGGCGACCCTGAGCTGTCGGCGCTTTGAGACTGTTCCGGAATGCAAGGGCCAGCAGAGTGCAGGCAACTACGAAAACCGCAAAACGAGGAGACGTCGTCGTCGCGAGAAACCCAAACGCCAACGCAGCAGTGGCAGTCAGCCAGAGCGGGTTCAGGTCTATCCAGCTCAGAGGATGTCGCGGTCCTCTTGTCATAGGGATCCATGTAGCGATTCGCTTTAAGGTTGACGGCCACGCCCGGACAGCTGCGACCAGAGCGAGGCCGCCCAAGGCGGACCAAATGCTCACGTATACAATCGACCCGAGGGCGGTCAAGTTTGTCGCGAACGACAGCGATTGCGCGACTCGCACCACAAGAAAGACAAGGCACGCCACTCCAATCCACCAGATCGCTCGGTGCGAAGAGACTAGCTTGGGCTCGGCAATTTTCTCGAGCGCATCCTTGAACTTGTAGAATGCGCGGCAGAGGCGTGAATTTTCGCGCTCATCGAACTTATAGATATCGTTGCCGTAAGGAAAAAGCTCGGCGAGGGCAGTGGATTCTTCTGGGGCGAGGCGGTCGTCTGGCTCTCGTAAGCGCTTCAGTGTAAACCAATCTCCTCTTTGGCGAATTTCGAGATAGCCTTCAACGGCCAGCGCAGCAAGGCCCGCCGCAAATGCCCGCTCGCATCTGCCGTTTTCAAAGAGGTAGGCTGCGAGCGCAGGTGATGTGCCGGCTGGAGGTTCGTACGCGGTCGGAATCGGCCGGCGAGGTGCCCAGCGCCAGAGAACCGCCGCAGCTAGGTAATAGAGAAACACGCCCCCAAGACCAACCCAGGCGGAAACATAGCTGGAATCAGGAGCGTCAGCGCCTGCCAATGTCATAGCGGGATGTTGCCGTGCTTCTTTTTGGGGTTCGTGTCGCGCTTGTTCTCGAGCGAGCGCAACGCGGTAATGAGCTTGGCGCGCGTTTGCGATGGCTCGATGATGGCGTCGATGTAGCCGCGCTCGGCGGCCACGTACGGGTTGGCGAAGCGCTCGCGGAAGTCGTCGGTTTTGTCGCGGCGCAGCTTTTCGCGATCGGCTTCGGGGGCGCGATCGATCTCGCGCTTGTAGACGATGTTTACCGCGCCTTCCGGCCCCATCACCGCGATTTCGGCGGTGGGCCATGCGAAATTGATGTCGGTGCGGATGTGCTTCGAAGCCATCACGCAATACGCGCCGCCGTAGGCTTTGCGCGTGATCACCGTGATTTTTGGCACCGTGGCTTCTGCGAAAGCGAAGAGCAGCTTCGCGCCGTGCTTGATGATGCCGCCAAACTCCTGCTGCGTGCCGGGCAAAAATCCGGGCACGTCCTCGAACGTGATGAGCGGAATGTTAAACGCGTCGCAGAAACGAACGAAGCGCGCGCCCTTCATCGACGAATTGATATCGAGCACCCCCGCAAGGAAAGCAGGCTGATTGGCGACGATTCCGACCGAGCGCCCTTCGAGCCGCGCAAATCCCACCACGAGATTCTTCGCGAAGTGCTCGTGAACTTCAAAGAATTCGCCCTCGTCGACGATTTCGTGAATCGCATCCTTCATGTCGTAGGGCTTCTGCGGATCTTCAGGTACGAGCGCGTTCAGCGCCGTCGAAACGCGGTCCCACGGATCGTTCGTCGAGCGCCGCGGCGGATCTTCGAGATTATTTGACGGCAGGTAGCTGAACAGCTCGCGAATCATCGCGAGGCACTCGGCATCATCGCGCGAGACGAAATGCGCGACGCCGCTCTTCTCGTTGTGCGTCATCGCGCCGCCGAGTTCCTGCTTGGTGACTTCTTCGTGCGTCACCGTCTTGATCACGTCGGGCCCGGTGACGAACATGTACGAGCTGTCGCGCGTCATGAAAATAAAATCCGTGATCGCAGGCGAATACACAGCGCCGCCGGCGCACGGCCCCATGATCGCGCTGATCTGCGGCACCACGCCGCTCGCCAGCGTGTTGCGCAGAAAAATATCAGCATAGCCCGCGAGCGACATCACACCTTCCTGAATCCGCGCCCCGCCGGAATCGTTCAACCCAATCACCGGCGCGCCCTGCCGCATCGCGAGATCCATGATTTTCGTAATCTTCGAAGCATTCGCCTCCGAAAGCGACCCGCCAAACACGGTGAAGTCCTGCGCGAAAACATAAACGAGGCGGCCACCGATGCGGCCGTAGCCGGTGATGAAGCCGTCGCCCGCAGGGCGCTGCTCCTCCATGCCGAAATCGGTGCAATGGTGCCGCACAAATTTGTCGAGCTCCTCGAAGGAGCCTTCATCGAGCAGCAGGTCCACCCGCTCGCGCGCGCTGAGCTTGCCTTCTTTGTGCTGGCGTTCGCGGCGTTCCGGGCCGCCGCCTTCTTCGGCTTCGGCGTTGCGTCGGCGAAGCTCTTCGAGGCGGTCGAGATGTTTGCGGTGTTCGATTGGTTTTGGGGTGCTCATAATGGCCTCTCAATATCGGCTTTTTGCGCCGCCAAGGCAAGCGCAGCGCGATTCCTTAGACCCCCTTTTTACCGCCTATTAGAAAAAGCTATCAAATTGTTTCTAAACAGGTTAGCGGAAGCTTTAATCGCGGAACCGTGGATTAAAACCGATGTCCCCGGCGGCAGTTACTCGTGGTAAGGCGCGAGCGGAGCAATGAAAACTGCCAGCCATGTGATGCCTCATTTTGCTGCTTTCGTTGCTTCGCGAGCGGGAGAATCGCTCGCCGGGCCAGGCTTCACGTCAGGCTTTATGGCTATGGGATTTCGATAATTACGAGCGACATGTCGTCATCGGGAGGACCGTGGCGGTACGCGGTTACGCGTTGGAGAATCTGTTCTTTCATTTCCTGCAGCGGCAGCTTGGAGGTCTCGCGAACGATTTCGCTGAGTCCTTCGACGCCCAGCATATCGCGCTGCTGGTTGAAACTTTCGGTGAAGCCGTCGGTGTAAATCACGAGGCGATCGCCGGACGCGACTGGAACGATGACCGTGGCTTCCTTGCCCACGGCGTCTTCGATCAGGCCGAGAACGGCGCTGCCGGATTCGAGAAGGCGCGGCACTTGTCCTGGTTGGACGATCATGGCGGGAGGATGACCGGCGTTGGCAAATTCGAGGGTACGATTGTCGCGATCGAGACGCGCGGCGACCATGGTGAAGTAAAAGACAGAGGACTGCCGATGTTGCGGAGCACGAAGCGATTCAGGTGGTGCATCATCGGGCCGAGCGCGACGCCGCGCTCGATCTGCGACATGGTTTCGGTGTAGATGCGATTGGCAACGAGAGCCGAGCCGATGCCGTGGCCGGAAACGTCGCAGACGAAGAGGCTGAGCGAATCTTGCCGCGGCGCGACCAAGCCGAAATCGCCGCCGATCGTGCGAACCGGCTGATAGTACGTGGCGACATTCACACCGCCCCAAGTGAGTCCCGTGGGGGCGAGGCTTTGCTGCACGCGGGCGGCGAGCAGCAGATCCTCTTCGATTTCCTGGTGGCGCTTTTCGAGCTGCGCATTCGCTTCGCGCAGGGCATTTTCGGCGCGCTTTTGTTCGGTGATGTCCGTGGCGGTGATCACGGCGAACACGTTGCCGTCGGGATCTTCGATCTGGCGCGCGGTGACGAGAACCGGAAGACGATTGCCGTTCGCCTGGGGAAGATAGAACTCGTACTGGCTATGCCCTTCCGTTTGCCGCTGCAGGATGCGGTTCTTCAATATGGCCGCGTCTTCGGGCGGATACAAATCCAACATCTTCTGGCCGATTAGTTCGTTTTCCGGCCTGCCGATCATCTTCTGGAACAGAGCATTGGCGAAAACGATGTGGCTGCAATCGTCGTTGATGATGACGCCCTGATTGATGGTTTCCAGGACGCCGGCCATTTCGGTAACCCAGGGGAATTCGGTTTCTTGCACGGATTCTCGCTTTCGTGGCGCAGTGAGGAAATTTGGTGCGGTGTAAGTTTAGCGCACGCGTTCGGAAGTGGAAACGGGTGGAGATGATTGGCGGCGTTGAGATCCTTCGCTGCGCTCAGGATGACAAGCTTGGGTGGCGGGAGGATTTCAAATTTGAAAATTTCAGATTTGAAATGAGGCGAAAAGCCCACGACGAAACAATGCGTCGTCGTGGCTACCCGAACTGAGTCAAGTTCAAAAGCATAACGGCCTTGGTGACGACCCTATTGCGTGGCGTCGAAGCGAAGAGAAACCATTGTTCCCGCCAAGCCATCGAGTTTCAAAGTGTCTAGACCTATTCGCCTGCCGCCGCGCGTTTCAGTGATCTCTTGATGCGTCCTGGTCTCGCGGTTAGCGCCTTCCGCCGGCTCGGGCACCGCCACCGCTGGCTCGTCCGCTTCCCGAGCCCCCGCTGTGGCGTTCATAGCTTTGAGTTCGCTGAGAGCCAGTTTGTCTGGCTTGTGCTTCGCGATTCAGATCTTGCACCTGGCTGGATTGACCCCCGGATTGGCCCGCGCCTGCGGGTCGTTGGCTGGCACTGGGGCTGGCACTGGGGCTCGCACTGGGTTGAGTGCTCCGCTGCGCGCCAGAATTCGCCTGCCCGCCCGCCGGCTGCGTGCTCGGCTGCCGGCCTGCGGCGGTAGATTGAGCGTTCTGAGCTCTTTGGTTCTGCGCGCTGTTCGTCTGAGCTTGCGCGCTGGACTTCGTGCTGGAATTCGCGCCCGAAGAATTTACAGAGTTCCAGCCGCCATTCTGATACTGCTGCCAGCCATTGTCAGTTTTCTTGTAGACGTTGCCGTCCTTCCCGGCATACACGTCACCGTTGCCGCTCTGTCCGACGAAGCCGCTGCCGTTCTGTCCGCTGCCACCGACGACGCGGCCGCCTTCAGAAGTGCGCGCACCCGCGACGGTGCCGCGCGAATCGGAATAATGACCCGTCTGCGCCCACTTGTCGCCCTTTGTTACAACCGAACTTCCCCACTGGCTGTACGCATTCGAGCCTTGCCGCGTAGCGCCGTAAGCTCCGGTGTAAGGATTGTAGGCACGGGCCCCGCCCGCGCAGCCGTAGGCGTTGCAACCGCCCGCAGCACGGCCGTAGGTTCCCGTCGATGGGTTGTACCATGCGCCGCCCGCCACTCCTCCATACGGACCATACGCACCACGGGCGTAACCATAAGTTCCGTTGTATGGATTGTAGAAAGCGCCTACCCCGTAGGTAACCGGATAGGGACGATAGATGGGATACGGATAGCGGCCGTAATAGTAATACGGCGGGTAGTAGTAGCCGCTGCCGTAAGCCAGCGTGGATCCCACTGCCGCGCCGATGATGAACATGCCGAGATATCCCGCCGTGCTGCTCGCTTCGGTTGCACCGCTGGAAGTGGTGGTCTGCGTCACGTAGGTAATGTTGTAGACCGGAGAGCTCGCGGGGATCGTGTAAATTTCCTGGGGAACCGAATCCGCAGTTTTCCAGGGGCCGTCTGGCTTCGTAGACATGAACCACACGCCCTGGAAACACAAATAATACAGATCGCCGACCTTGACGATCTTGTCTGCGGTATTCGTGGCATATGACATCGAGGTTGACTCGATGGGCTTGAACTCAGGCGCACCGTCGTACTCTACTTTCACTTCAGCTTCCGCCTTTGCGCGGTCCACAATCACAGTGGTTGGCACCTGTGCCAGGAGCACCGCGTCTTCCGCTTCGTCTGTTCCTGGAACTGAGACAAGCACACGCGCGGCCGGGCTGCTCGGGGGAATTTTCGCGAAGTCAGCGGGCAAGTCAGCCGTGGCAAAGGTCCACGGGCCGTCGAGACTCTTGGCGCGGAACCACCGGCCCGCCACCAGGAAGTAATATTGGTTCTCTCCGCCCTGGAGGAAGAGATTGCTCTCGGTATTCGTGGCGTAGGAAAGCTGTGTGCCGGGAATTTTTGCGTATTTCGGCTGGCCCTTGAACGAAATGATCTCCGCCGGCGTAGTGCTGTAAAACACTTCAGGAGTGCCACCCGTAGTGGCTGCCGGAGGGATCGCTTTTTTCACGTCTGCCCAGTTAGGCTGATCCGGCAGACTGGACATTTCCCTGGGCAACTTCGTGGTGACAGTCCACGGCCCCTCCAGAGCCGCCGACGTGAGCCATTGTTTTTCATTGAGCAGGTAGAACTTGGATGTCGACTTGTCGAAAAATAATCCCCAGTTGGTGTTCACAACGAATTCGAGATTGCTTTTTTCGATCGGAACGCGGACCGGCTCGCCTTCTACCAGCAGCAGAATCGAATTCTGGTAGCTCACGAATATTTTCGGCGGATCATTTTTGACTGCCGCACCAGACGGAGGCGGATTTTTGATCGCTTCCATATCCGCGAGCAGACGATCGAGCGAGATGTTGATGGACGCGCCGGGCGTCAAAAAAGTTCTCACGAGCTTATCCATCGCGGCGGAACCGGCCGCATCCAGCGACGGGAATTTCGTTTCAGTGATCTGGACGTTGCTCAACAGCACGTTGCGAGTGTCCGTGTTGGCGTCCGTGGTGGCCCGGAGGTAAATCACGCCAACAGTGGGCTGGCCACCCTTCGGCCGGATCGAGACTGCCATACGCGCATCGAGCTGTTTGAAGTTCTTCCATTCGTCGAGTTGCGGCTGGTAGTAGACGATCGAGCCCCCGGCGTTGCTCTTTTCGCGCGGCCATCCGGGGTCCTGCGCGAAACTCGGGCACGTGAGGCTACAGACGAGTAGGGCGACAATCACGTATCTCATAACGTTCCCCTTTGCGGTTCGGCCTCGTTGCTTGGTTACTCTTTGCTCCGATTCATAATGTTTTGAAGTTTCCAGACGTTTTGATAGTTTTCGATTTCGAGTTCGTTTGTTTTCTTATTGATCTTGAACTGGCAAGCGGGAAGCAGGACACCAGTACTCTTATTTTTCTCGTTGCTGATGTCCAGTTCGAGGGCCGACAGATTGTAGTCCATCGAGCGACCATTCACCCAGGCCTCGCCGAAGCGGATTGGGCGATTGGTGAGGATGCGAATTTTGTAGCCAGTATCGGTGGGAATTTTTCGAACGAAGCTGATGTCATAGCCCAGGGTACCCGTAATAGCGAGTCTTCCCTTGGAGCGCATTTTTTCGAGTGCATTGAAGAGGCCTTCCGAACCGGCTTGCTGGAACGCTTCGACTAGCACCTGGCGTTCTTCCGGGCTCGAGTAGCGCTCGATGTTGATGGTCACATTGAAAGTCTGTCCAAACTGGGTGTTCTGCCCCATGGCTTGGGCTTGATAGACTTCGTTTACGCGCTGCTCTTCCTGGGCTGCGCTGTGGAAGGTCAACAGGGCAACGAAACAGGCGATTGCCGCGGCGGCGGTCAGGCTGGTTTTAATTATCTTTTGCATGGTTTCTCCTCGCGGTTCAAGTTCCTGGATGGTAGCGGGTAGCGCAGCCTCTGTACACTGTCAAAAATAGCGGGGCCGTTGTTCGTGTCATTGGGAACGTAAGGATTCAGAAAGCGTGTCGAGATGCGGCGGGTACGTGGAAGACCCACGACGAGGACGTCGTCGTAGCTACCTGAGCGAGTTCGGCGTCAAATGCTACGGCGAACTCAAGAGACGAGAGCCGGAAGAAAACCGGGGGAGAGATCCCGCCGCTGCGGTCGGGATGACGGGCTTGTGGAGTGGCCGGGAGGAATTTCAAATTTGAGAATTTGAGATTCGAAATGAGGCGGAAGGCCCACGACGAGGACTGCGTCGTCGTGGCTACCGAACTGCGTCACGTACAAAAGCAACCTTCAACGTCAAAAGAGCCGGCAGGATGCCGGCGCTACAAGGGAACGATCGGGCGATCTCTACATGTGGCAGGCGTCGGTGCTGACGGTTGCGGTTGTGCTTGGCGACGCAATTGACGGTGCTCCTGGCGATGCAATTCGCGTTGAGACTGGGGTTGCGCTTGGCGGCGGTGGTGATGACGCGGTTGCTGATGCGTTGGCGATGCGACTGGCAGAGGGGCGAGATTTGCTTTGGCCAGCGCGGAATTGACGGAGGGCAGCGTGTCGGAGTTCAACGTGCGCCATGCGATGAGGATTTGTTGAGGGCGCTGCAGGATTCGTCGATTACTTCGAGGGCTGTGGGGGCTGGGGCGGCGTCGCCGGATTCGATCATGAAGGAGGTGCGGGCGAGGTCGCGGTTTACTGTGCCGATGCCTTCTGAGCCGTTTGCGCCGCCGAGGATTTCTGCGATTTTTGCGTCGAGATTTTTCAGGGCCTCGGCGGCCTCCTTGAGCGGAGGGGCGGCGGCTTCAGAGGCGGGTTGAGAATGTGCGCCACTGGCATTTGTAGCTGGCGCGCCTTTCAGAGCGGCGGCGGCTTCGGCTTTGGGCTTGAGAATCGCGTCGAGGCTTTCTTCGCGCTCGGTCACAGCTTTGCGCAGCGCGGCGACTTCCTGGAATGTGGCGTAGCTGGCGCGCAGGCCGCTATCGGCGCGCTTTGCGGCTGAATACTGGGCGATGTAATCCGCGGGTGCGATGTGGACGCGCGGATCGGGGACGACGGTGAGAGTTTGGCGGACGGTCTGGCCGTTCGCGTTCAGGACGATTTCATATTGGCCGGGAGGAACGATGGGGCCGAGGACTTGTTCGCGCGGCGTTTCGCCGGGGATGGCGTGATCGGAGAGCGTGTACTCGAGATATTTGAGCGGCTGGCCGTAGTAGCTGTATTGCAAAGCCGGCGGGGGCTCGAAGCGCAAATCCCAGGCGAAGCGATTGAGGCCGGGATTTTTGGGGAGCTGAGCCTGTGGGCCGAACCAGTAGTCAGGAACATTTTTTACGACTGTATCGGGCGCGGGCGTGGCGCTCGAGAAGCGGCGGATTAGATTTCCCTGCGGGTCGTGAATTTCGAGCGTGATGTCTGCGGATGGAGCGGACTTCAGTGTGTAGTAAAAGATGGCGCCGTCGGGCGGATTCTGCGCGGCGGGAAATTCCGGAGGAAGCGGAGTTTCCTGGTCGTTGTCCCAGCGGATGCGAGTGACGGTGGCGGGACGCAGAAGCGCGGCGTCGGCATTGGCGATTTGCGGGCTGGCCTGGCGCAGAGGCGAGAGGTCGTCGAGAATCCAGAGAGCGCGGCCGTAGGTGGCGACGACGAGATCGTTATCGTGGATGACGATGTCGCGAGCGTCGCTGGTGGGAAGATTCAGCTGGAGCGATTGCCAGTGGTCGCCGTCGTCGAAAGAAACGTAGACGCCATTCGAGAGCGCGGCGTATAGCAGGCCCTTGCGGACGGTGTCTTCGCGAATCGCGTTAGCGATCCAGCCGGCCGGCAAGCCCGCGGTGATTTTGCTCCAGGTTTTTCCGGCGTCGCGGGTGCGATAGAGATAAGGAGTTTCGTCGCGGCGATTTTCCACCGTGGCATACGCGACGTTTGCATCGAAGTGCGAGGCTTCGAGAATCACCACGTTGCTGTGCTCGTTCAGATCCGGCGGCGTCACGTTTCGCCACGTGAGCCCGCTGTCTTCCGTGAGCTGAATCAGGCCATTACTCGTGCCGGCCCAGATGAGTCCTGAGTGCACGGGCGAGACGGCCAGGGTGGAGATGGCGGCGGGGCGGCGCGCGGATTGCTCGTCGCCAAAATCCTTTTCGTCGTCGGCGAAAGGCGCGAAGGTTTCGGATTCAGCTTCGGGCGAGTGGCCTGGACTTACTTCGGAGGCGCGCTGAGCTTCTTCGTTTCTTGCTTCGAGCGAATTTGACGGCGATTGCGGGCGCTCGATTTTTTCCGCAGTTTTCTCAGTGGTCTTTTCTTTGGCACCGGGCCGAGCGGTGAGATCGGGGCTGATCGCCTGCCAGTTTTTTCCACCGTTCGCCGTGGTGAGAACCACCTGCGCGCCAAGATACAGAAGCCGCGGATCCTGCGGCGAAAAAACGAGCGGCGGCATATTGGTCGTGCGATATTTCGAGCCGCGCACGAAGACGTGCGTGAATTGGCCGGTGGTGCGGTCGAAGCGAACGACGCTGCCGTACCAGCCGCCGGAATAAACGACGTCGGGATTCAGCGGATCGGGCGCGATGTAGCTGTATTCGAAGCCGGCGGCGGAAAACCAGTCGCGATAGGTGAGCGAGCCGTAGTCGCTGCGGCTGGGAACTTCGGCGGTGCCGCTATCCTGCTGCGCGGCGTAGGCGATGTAGGGGAAATTCGTGTCGGTGGAGACGTGGTAGAACTGGCCGGTCGCTTGGTTGTACCAGGATGTCCAGGTTTTGCCGCCATCCACGCTGATTACGCAGCCCTGATCGACGCCGAGAATGATGCGCGCGGAATTCTGCGGGTCGATCCACATGTTGTGGTAATCGTCGCCGCCGGGAGCGCCTTTGAAGGAGATGAACGTCTTGCCGCCGTCGGTTGAGCGGTAGAGAGAAGTTTGCATCACGTAGACGAGGTCGGCATTGCGCGGGTCGACGAAGACGCGGGCGAAATAGGGATTGCCGATGACGCGCGTATCTTGCGTGATCTGCTTCCAGGTGGCGCCGGAATCGTCGGAGCGGTAGAGGCCCTGGGTGAGAATCGCGAAAACGCGCTGGCCGTGATTGCCTGGAGCGACGGCGATGCCGACGCGGTCCCACGGGCCTTTGGGGAAGCCGGTGTAGGCGAGTTCTTTCCAGGTGGCGCCTTGGTCGGTGGATTTGTAGATCCAGGAATTCGGTTTCTCGGGGCCGTCTTCACCGGCGAAAAAATCGGTGGGATGCCAGAGCGCGGCGTAGAGGACGCGCGGATTTTCGGGGTCCACTTCGAGATCGGCGACGCCGGTGAGATCGTCCTTGTAGAGAGTTTTCTTCCAGGTTTTGCCGCCGTCGGTGGTTTTGTAGACGCCGCGATCGGGACTGGCGGGGGCGAGGCTGAGGAGAGGATGGCCGAGAACGCCTACGTTGATGATGTCCGGATTTTTGGGATCGACGATGATCGAGCTGATGTATTTCGATTCTTTGAGGCCGATGTTGGTCCAGGTGGCGCCGGCGTCGGTGGATTTGTAGACGCCGTCGCCGGGAGTTTGCTCGCCGGTGCCGACGTAGATGATTTTGGGATTCGAGGGAGCGATGGCGATCGCGCCGATGGAGGCGACGTGCTGCTCGTCGAAGATTGGGAACCAGACTTCACCTGCGTCGGTGGTTTTCCAGACGCCGCCGCCGGGGGTGGCCATGTAGTAGGTGGATGGGTCGCCGGAGATGCCGGCGACGCCGGTGACGCGTCCGGCGCGGTGCGGGCCGATGAGGCGCCAGCGCATGGCGGAATAGAGGCTGGGATCGACGGTGCCGGATGATTGCTGAGCGAAGGCGGGCACTGCGAGTGCTGCGATTATTGCGAGGATTGTGAGTGCAAAACGTGATGGGCGGATGCGCATCAAGGGTGTTTCTCCCTATAAGAAAGCTCGTAGTTTAGCATTAGGCAGGGGGGCAGTACTAACGGACGTGGCGCTTTGAGAACGAGTCAGGTTATTGTTTCCCGTGCTCTCTACGATCGCGATTTCCATTCAATCACGCTCGATAAAGAATTTGGTGAAACTGCGATTTCTGGGTTGAGGGCGGCGGACGTTCCTATTTGGAATTGGCCGACGCGATAGGCATCGTTGCATTGATAGGGTGGCCATGAACATACAATCTCTTTCACATAGTGCACGGATTAAGCTTTTGGCTCGCCTCGCGCACACACTAACAATCTGCGCGCGAGATACCTACGAGGTGGGAACCGAAGGCGTCGTTGAGCCTCGAGCCCTTCGGGCATACAACGAGCTTCTGCATCGCGTGACTGGATCGGTGGTTGATCACATCCTAGGAAAAGAGGGGTATTCCCTCGAATTAATACTCGAAATGACCAGGAAATTCGGTACCCAACATAATCGAGTCAGCGAGATTAGCTCGGCCCTCAGCCGCATCCTAGAGCGAACGGAGCGTGACCCCGGTTAAATCGTGAAGGTCGAGCGTGAATTACTAAGACATTGTTACAGCGAAAAGGGCTCAGTGCAAACCCGACCAGTCGTCGGCTAGCAGGATTGAGTTGCTGGGATTTGAGGGGTCGTATTTTACGCTGGCGGTTTGGCCTACGGCTGCGCGCTTGAGGTGGAGGCGCTCTTCGAGGCCGGTGACGTCTTGCGCGGTTTCGTAGGTGACGCCGGAGATCGAGTAAGTGTAATAGATGAGGCGCTGCGTTCCGTTTTTGGGCGCAACTGCAGTTGTCTTCGTGCCGCTGCTGGAACCAGGATTATGTTTTGCGGGGGTTGAATGCTGCCTGGCGTCGTCGGCCGGGAAGGCATTTTCGGAAATTTCGAGGATCTGGCCTTCGACGATGCGGCCGACCTTGTTCAGGTAGGCGCGGCGCTGGCGTTCAATTTCGGAAGCGTCGATGGGCTTGCGGCGCAGCCAGAGGATGATGCCGATGGCGGCCATGATGACGAGGCCGGCAACCGGCAGCAGTTCGCTCCAATTCGAAAAAAGGTGTTTCAACGCCCGCCTTTACGCGCGCCGACCGGCTCGGAAATTTCGCCGAGCGTATCGCGCGCTTTTTCCCAGTCTTTCAGGAACGATTCGAGGCCCCGGTCCGTGAGCGGATGCTTGAAGAGCATTTCGAAAACTTTGAACGGCATCGTGCCGATATGCGCTCCCATCTTCGCGGCTTCGACCACGTGCATCGGATGGCGAAGGCTCGCGGCGAGCACCTGCGTCTTGTAATCATACGCGCGATAAATTTGCAGGATGTCGCGAAGAAGAATCATGCTGTCCTGAGAGATATCATCGAGGCGGCCGAGAAACGGGCTGACGAAATAGGCGCCGGCCTTGGCGGCGAGAAGCGCCTGCGAGGCGGAGAAAACGAGAGTGACGTTGACGCGAACGCCTTCTTTGGAGAGAACGCTGAGGGCGCGGACGCCGTCGGGCGTCATGGGAATTTTCGCGACGACGTTGGGATGCCAGCTGACCACCTCGCGGGCTTCGCGGAGCATGCCGTCGTAATCGGTGGAGACGACTTCGGCGCTGATGGCGCCGTTTTTTACGATGTTGCAGATTTCGATGATGAGCTCGCGGAAGGGCTTTTTTTCTTTGGCGGCGAGGGTGGGGTTGGTGGTGATGCCGTCGATGACGCCGGAGGCTGCGCCCTGGCGGATTTCGTCGAGATTTGCGGTGTCGAGGAAGAATTTCATTTTTTCACCTCTGTGATTGCTTCAAATCGTACTTCAGGGGCTGAAGCCCCTCGTCATAAACGTGATGTGAGTGTCGCGGTTAAAACCGCGACCTACAAAACTCTGCCCCGCCGACCTGCAAGGCCCGTGCTCGATCTACGAGGCCGTTGTTAGGCAGCTGCTCGCCGGCGCATCGGTAGCGCAAAAAACTCCCCGACTCCAGTTCGAGATGCTGCGAAAAAACCAAGCCTGAGCGATGACGTTTTGCCCGGCGGTCGAGCGGGCACGGCATGCCGTGCCCCTACTGAAAACTCGTTACCGGGTTGCGAAGTGTGCCGATTCCGGTGACGCTTACTTCTACTACGTCGCCGTCGGCGAGGGGGCCGATTCCCGCTGGCGTTCCGGTTGCGATCACATCGCCGGGTTCGAGCGTCATCACCTCAGCTATCCAGTGAATTATAACATCAACGGAAAAGATCATTTCTGAGACGCTGGCGGACTGTTTCCGAACGCCGTTGACGTAGGTCTCTACTCTGGTATCGGCAAGATTGAGGTCGGACTCCAGTAGCGGGCCGAAGGGGGAGAAGGTGTCGAAGCTTTTGCCGCGGGTCCATTGGCCGTCGAGTTTCTGGAGGTCGCGGGCGGTGACGTCGTTGTAGCAGGTGTAGCCGAGGATATAGGGGCGGACGTCTTCGTTGGGGGCGAGGAGATGGCAGCGGCGGCCGATGATGATGGCGATTTCGCCTTCGTAGTCGACGCGTTGGGAGATGCGGGGGAGGATGATGGGTTCTTCGGGCGCGATGATTGCTGACGGAGGCTTCAGGAAAATTATCGGACTCTTCGGCGGAGGGCCGCCCATTTCGGCGGCGTGGTCGACGTAATTCTTGCCGACGCAGACGATTTTCGAGGGGATGGAAGGCGGGAGGAATTTTACGGAGTCGAGCGGCCATTTGTGGCCGGTGAGTTCGCGCGCGCCCCAGAGTTCGCCGCTGATTTCGTGAACGGTGTTGGCTTCGATGATGCCATGACGCACGTGCGGATGAGATTCGTGAGGAGCACGGGCGATATCGGTGGCCGCGAATTCGAGCGGCTGGAAGCGGCAGAGTTTCATGATTTAGGGTTCACGATTTAGGGTTCACGGGGAAGGTTTCATGGTTGCTGATGAAGATGATCGGTGCGGCGGCGGCGCGGGGCGAGCGGGTGCTGGCGCGCTTCGAGAAACATGCCGATCACCCAGGCGCCGACAGCGGCTACACCGTAGACAATCGCTGCCTTCGATGAGCGCTTCAAACGGACTGCGCAAAGCCTGAAAAAGATTCTGGTAGAACATGCCGGTGATGTCGTAAGCGACCACGAATATCACCCAGCCAATCATGGCGGACGTGAACATGGGCATCGGGCGGTTGAAATAGCGGGCGATCGGAATCAGCATGCAGATAAAAAATAGCGCGCAGAAGGTGGCGTTGCGTTCGAGGGCATAGCGCTCAAGAGCCAGGGACGTGATTGGCGACGAAGAGCGCGGCAATCATGACGACGATCAGGGCAGCGCCCATATACATGCCGGTTTGCAACGCGGTGCGGTGCGTGGAGGCCAGGACTTTACGGCCAACCTTCAGAGGATCGGGAATCAGATGTTCAGTCATCTCTTCCGCTGATTTTCTTTCAACTATTGCTGATCGGGCTCTGGAATGCTGCCGGAGGCCGGCGGGCTGGCCGGACTTTCGTTTCCAGAGCGATCGACCGCGGTGACAGTATAAAAATAAGTGCGTCCGGGTGCTGCATTCATATCGCGAAACGCGGGCGTAAGCAACAACTCGGGATTCAGCCGTGTTCCAGGATGCGCAGAGTCCTCGCTTCTATAGACGTTGTAACCCGCGATGTCGGTTGCCGCATTGGTGGACCAGGAAAGGTCGAGATAAGCGGGCGCTCCGGCGACGGCGGGAACATAAGCCACCACAAGATTCTCGGGGGCCGGCGGAGGGAAAACGTCTTTCGGCGTAATCGTCGCAAAATTCGAATCGACCGACTCGACCTGCACGCCGGGATACTGTGCAACGCTGCGCACTGAGTATGCGTAGGTCTTGCCGAGTTCCGTCTGCGTATCGATGTAGGGCGGGGATACGGGTTCTGCGATGCGCGCGAAGGGAACTTTTGGACTGGCCGCTTCCGTGTTGCTGGCAGCGGCAGGATTCGCACCGGCATTTGCGCCCGGTTCCATTTCCGCTCGATACACACGATACAAAACGATGTTGGTCGCCGTGCCGATAATAGTTTTTTCGGGCGGCGTCCATGAGAGCACAACGCCCGCGCGCGTAAATTCAGCCTTAAGGTCTGCGATCGAAATGGCCGGGGGATATACCGCGAGAGCGGCAACGTCCGAATTTGCGGAAAGTTTTTTTGGGGCGACAAACGTGCGGACGAGATACACAGCCTCGCGCCCGTCGGCGACGAAATCCTCGGCGCGTAGCGAATCGACAAATCGAACTCGCCCCTGGACCGTGTAGCGATCCACCATTGAGGGCGGAATCGTGAGCAGCAAAGTGGGATTTGCGGGAGCGACGGCTGCCGGCGAATTGGCCGGGGGGATTGGCTCGAAATTCCGGTACACATTGACGGAGATCGGCTTTAGAATCTCGCGCTTTTCGACGGAGTCACGGGGAAGCGTAAAGGTGAGAATCACGTCGTTGCCGGATTGAGAGGCAGTCAGGTCAGTGACAGGAATCGGCGTGGGCGGCTTGCGCTCGATGGGTTCGCCGGGAGCGGCACAGCCGTAGAGAATGAAAATGGAAAAGAGAAAATAGAAAATCGGGAGGCGACGAGCGTGAGGCTGGGCCGCTGGTGCGGGTGCGAAGTCCCCTTTTCGGATTTCCATTTTCTGATTTTCTAGAGAATGTAGCGGCTCAGGTCCTGGTCTTTCACGATGTTCGCGAGCTGCTTTTGCACGTAAGCGGCGTCGAGTTTAAAGGATTTCTTTCTTCATTTCGGGAGCCTCGAAGGAAATTTCTTCGAGTACTTTTTCGAGAATCGTGTGCAGGCGGCGCGCCCCGATATTTTCGGTGTGCTCGTTCACTTTGGCGGCAAAGCCGGCGATTGACGCAATCGCGTCCTCTGTGAATGCAAGCTTGAAACCCTCAGTGTCGAGAAGCGCGACATATTGTTTGATCAGCGCGTTTTTCGGCTCGGTGAGGATGCGGATGAAGTCGGCTTCTGAAAGCGAGCTGAGCTCGACGCGGATCGGAAAGCGGCCTTGCAATTCGGGGATCAGGTCGGACGGCTTCGTGGTGTGGAACGCTCCGGCGGCGATGAAAAGAATATGATCGGTGCGCACCATGCCGTAGCGCGTGTTCACGGTGGTGCCTTCCACGATGGGAAGAATGTCGCGCTGAACGCCTTCGCGCGAAACGTCCGGGCCATGACCGGATTCGCGGCCAGCGATCTTGTCGATTTCATCGATGAAAAGAATTCCCATCTGTTCGACGCGGTCGACGGCCATGCGCGTAACCTGGTCCATGTCAATCAGGCGGTTTTCCTCTTCCTGAATCAGGTAATCGAAGGCCTCGGCCACCGTCATCTTCCGCTTCTTCTTTTGCTGGCCGAACATGCCGGAAAGCATGTCCTTCACGTTGACGTCCATTTCCTCGACGCCCTGATTCGTGATGATTTCGAAGGAAGGCATCGACCGCTCGCGAACTTCCACTTCCACCATGCGCTGATCGAGCTTGCCTTCGCGCAACTGCACGCGAAGCTTTTCGCGGGTGCGCTGCACTTGCTCGCGGCGCTGCGATTCGGAAGCGGGGCTCGCGTCCGCCGGGACGGGCGAAGCAGGCAGGAGGAGATCGAGCAGGCGCTCTTCGGCGGACTGCTCCGCGCGCTCGGCCACTTCATCGAGCTTCTCTTCGCGCACCATGTCGATCGAAGTTTCGACGAGATCGCGCACCATGGACTCAACGTCGCGACCCACGTAGCCGACTTCGGTGTATTTCGAAGCTTCCACTTTGACGAAGGGGCAGCCGGCCAGGCGGGCGAGGCGGCGCGCAATTTCCGTCTTGCCCACGCCCGTGGGCCCGATCATCAGAATATTTTTGGGAAGGATGTCTTCGGCGAGTTCCGGAGTGAGCTTCTGGCGGCGAACGCGATTGCGGAGCGCGATGGCGACGGCTTTCTTGGCCGCGTTCTGGCCGACGATATATTTATCGAGCTCGACGACAATTTCGCGCGGCGTGAGCTCGTCAAACGATGGAAGCGGTTCCGGCTCCGAAGCCTGCGATTCTCCGGCCAAGTAGATCACCATATCTTTCTCCGATTTACCGGTCATAGTTCTTCGATGCTGAATTGCGCGTTGGTGAAGATGCAGATTTCGCTGGCGATGCGCATGGCTTCCTGGGCGATGTCTTTCGCATTCATTTTTGTGAATTTGATCAAAGCGCGCGCCGCGGCGAGAGCGTAAGGGCCGCCGGAGCCTATCGCGGTGAGGCCGTCGTCAGGCTCGATCACGTCGCCGTTGCCCGACAGCAGAAACGTGGATTTCGCGTCGGCGACAACCAGAAGCGCATCGAGGTGGCGAAGCGACCGGTCCGTGCGCCACTCCTTGGCGAGTTCGACGGCCGAGCGCGAGAGATTGCCGTGAAACTCCTGCAATTTATTCTCGAAGCGCTGGAAGAGCGAAAGCGCGTCGGCTGTGCTGCCGGCAAAACCGGCGAGGATCTTGTCGTTGTAGAGGCGGCGCGTCTTTTTGGCGTTGTGCTTGATGACGCCTTCGCCGAGCGTCACCTGGCCGTCAGCGGCCAGAACCACTTTATTATCGCGGCGCACGCAAAGCACCGTCGTGCTGTGTATCTGCGGAGATTTTCGCTTGCTGTGCATCAGGCGATTATACCGCGTGGGGCGCGATTGAGCGAATTCGGTGGGTCTTATTGTAGTGGGTTAGTTTCCTACTGTGCTGGGTTAGTTTCCGACAATGCGACTAAACAGGAGTTGTCAAGGGACCGAGCGGCGGGATAGCTGGTGATAAGAGGATTTATCAATAGTAATCCGCGGACCAGATCGCGTTTGAGTCCATCTACCCTCGTTTATCCGCGCTTTCGGCTAGCGGAGCGGAACTCGATACAGGTTTCGGTGAATGGTCTGGCGGGAAAAAGCGTAAATGTCGGGCGCAGGACCGGGAGCTATATCGGCTGAGTTGATGACGCGGACGCCGGGAAGCGTAGCGACAGCCGCTTCCGAGGGGAATCCGCCAGCCGGGATATCGGGAAGCATTTTGCCATGCGGCACTGGAAGAGCATAGGTTTTCCCGTAAGCACCCGCGGACTGGAAGCCCCTGGCTACCGATAGATAAAAAAATCGACTATCGGGCTGCCATTGGGCCAAACAATAAGCATTGAGAATCTTGATTGGTGAGCCGCCCGTCATCGGGAGAATCATCGTTGAGATGCTGGTTTCTCCCGCCGTAGGGACGCCATTGGTGACTAGCCATTGAGCATCCGGGGAAATGGAAATAAGTTGGGTGATTTGCTGCAACACTAGCTTCTGCTTTCCCGTTCCGTCCTCGTGGACCCGAAATGCGAATGAGCCACCGCCTTCGATGGCGTGGAAAACTAACTCGCCCGGAAGTCCGAAAACCGGCATGTCGCCCTCGATATTCGGGACCTGCCGCGGGGGTGAGTGACGGTCGGTGGAGGCGAGCCAGATATGGCTTTTGCCATCGGCGTCGACAGCGGAAAAGACCACACGCCGGCCGTCGTGAGAGAGGTTATAAGAGGTCACACCGAGACCCGGCATCAGCGGCTCATTGTGGCCAGATGCAAGGTCTGCCACCCACAGCTCGCTAGCGCCAAGAAACGGAGACGTGCCGCCTTTTAAGATACGGTAGTAGAGTTTCTTGCCGTCCGGAGAAAACCTCGGCAAGTAGGCGTAACCCTCGACTGAAATCTGGTGCTCACCATGCGCATCACGGATCGAAACTGTTCTCTGGCGGAGCCCCACGGAAGTGATGAAGGATCCACCATCGGGATCCATCGCGATGCCTTCTTCCTCGGTAGGTCCAGATGTAATCTGCTCCGGTTGTCCGTCCGGGAAACCCTGACGCCAGATATGAAAGTTGTCTCCGGCGTGAGCGCTCACATATATCCAGCGACCATCGGGTGACCATGCGGCGTTGGTGCATGGAGCGCCAGCAGGCCCGATTTGTTTCCCCGCAGAATTTCCCTTGAATGCGACTACACGGCAGGGCAGCCATTCTTCGTTGTCCATCTCCACCACCAGAACGGAATTACCATCAGGCGACAGATAAGACCGGTGGGCCATCCCGCGCTCGTGCGGAGGCACGTACAGATCGCGAGCCTCGGCTCGACTCTCCGAGGCCATGACAATTGCCATGTGCTCGCCTCTCTTGATTTCAGAGAAGAGCAGGTGCTGGGGCTTGATCCAGGTAAGACCGGAGGCGTTTGGCAGCCACAGTTGCTCTTTACCGCCAAGGACCGGCACTAACCAAGTGTCCCAGTCGAAGCCACCGTCAAGAGCTGTGTATGCGATGCGAGAACCATCAGACGAAAAGACTGGGCTCATCTTTGGGAGATTGTCATGTGTGAGCTGAACGGGCTCTCCCGATGGAAGCATCTTCACATATATCTCACCCGGCGCGACAAACGTGCTGTCACCACGAACGAAAGCGAGCATACGACCCTCTGGCGACAGCGCGGGCTGGGTTACGGAGTCGGGAAAATTGGTGAGCTGGACGTACTCGGCACGCGAGGGCCGCGAAGTTCGATTCGAGTGGAAGAACACAGCTAGTGCGATTGCGGCCGCGACCACTACGGCCGGCAAGGCGAACTTCCAAATGGCCGGAACGCGGCGCTCTGCTTTGGTCGTGGAGGTGACATTCGCGGGAACGGCGACCGCCGCTCGGCCCGAGTCCGTATCACGTTTCAGCCGTTGCAATTCCGCGCGCAGGTCCGATGCGTGCTGGTAGCGCAGATCACGGTCTTTCTCTAGCGCGCGGTTGATTACCTCTTCGAGCTTTACGGGCAGATCCGGATTCAATCGCACCGGTGCCACCGGCGCGCGATTCAGGATCGCCTCGAAGACAACGCCAGAAGTATCTCCGCGAAATGGTAGAGCACCCGTGGCCATCTCATAAAGCACCACACCAAAAGAGAACAGGTCCGTGCGCGGATCGAGTCGGCTGCCTCGCACCTGTTCGGGCGACATGTAAGCAACCGTCCCGACAGCGCTGCCCGGGCTGGTGAGCAGTTCTTCCGCCGTCGCCGTGGGCATTGCGGAATCCCCGGTGCCTTCGGCGACCGAGGCTTGCTTCGCGAGACCGAAATCGAGGACTTTCGCGTGGCCGCGCTTGGTCACAAATACGTTCGCTGGCTTGATGTCGCGGTGGACGATACCGTTGGCATGGGCCGCGTCTAGAGCATCGGTGATTTCGATGCCGAGGGAGAGGAGACGCTCCAGTTCCATCGGTCGACCGCCTATGTGGTGCTTGAGGGTCGCGCCCTCAAGGTATTCCATGGCGATGAACGCTTGAGCGTTATCTTCGCTGACGTCGTAAATGGTACAGATGTTGGGATGATTGAGCGCGGAGGCTGCTTGCGCTTCGCGCTGAAAACGGGCGAGTGCCTGCGGTTCACGGGCAACTTCTTCCGGTAAAAACTTTAGGGCAACGAAGCGATGCAACCGGGTGTCCTCAGCTTTATAGACCACACCCATGCCGCCGCCACCGAGTTTTTCGATGATGCGATAGTGTGAGATCGTTCGGCCGAGAATCGGGGAGAAATCAGTCACTTTGCGTGAATCTTACGCCTGCTTCCAGATAAGTGTCGAGAACAGGGGTGGGTGTTGAAAAAGTCTTCGTGAATGCGAACTGAAAAGTTGGGAGCAACGTCTATATGAGCAAGCGTTCTGCCGATGCTCTTCTTCATCGCCATTCACGGAGGCTTACGGATTATGATGGGACAACACTCCCGTTCCGAGTCGCTGTTCTACTACTTTCGCATTGAAGATCAGGTTCCTGAAAACCACCTGCTCCGTCTCCTGGACCGGCACATCAGCTTCGATTTCGTTCGTGAGAAGCTGCAGGACTCCTACAGCGATACGGGCCGACCCTCGATCGATCCAGAACTTCTGTTGCGCATCCTGCTGATCGGCTATCTCTACGGCGTCACCAGCGAGCGCAAGCTGGTCGAGGAACTGCAGATGCATCTGGCTTGGCGCTGGTTTACCGGACTCAGCTTCGATCAAGAGATTCCCCATCACTCCACGTTTTCCAAGAACCGTCATGGCCGTTTCCTCGAGTCCAATCTGTTCCGGCAGCTGTTTGAACAGATCGTGGACCGTTGCAGGGAGGCTGGATTAGTCGAGGGCGAACACCTGTCCGTGGATGGCAGCTTCATTGCAGCGAACGCCAGCCGATTGAGCCGCATTCCGCGGGAGCAACTGCCGGAAGCCGCTCACGTGAAACAGACAGTGCGAGAATACTTGGCGGACCTCGAGCAAGAAAACCCGATCGAAGAGCCGGCCCATCAACAAGACCAGGTATCGACAACGGATCCGGATTCGACCTATGCAACCAAGGGCGATCGTCGGGCGGAACTGGGGTACTTCAACAACTATCTGATCGACAACCAGAGCTGTGTGATTCTGGGCGTGCAAGCGACGGCAGCTCGGTTGAGTCAGGAAAGTGCGGCGGCTCGCGAGATGATCACGCGGTCAGCGGAGAGACGCGGGCGCTTCCCCCAGTCGGTTTCCGCCGACACGACCTATGGGAACGGTGAGCTTTTGGCTTGGCTCGAGGAACGAAACATCACTCCTTATATTCGCGTGAAAGAAAGTCCTGCTCCCAAAACCAACTTGTACGGGATTGAGAAGTTCACCTACGTTGCCGAGACGAACAGCTATCAATGTCCTGAAGGAAAGCGGCTCACCTATGTTGGCATCAATGCCATAAATCGAACGCATGTGTATAAGGCCACGCGGAAGCGCTGTCGCGACTGCCCGCAAAAAGCGCAATGCACCAGGGGCCACTATCGGCAGATCGCGATCCATGTCCACGAAGCGGCACGACAACGGGCACGAGAGCGGGCGACCGTTCCGGCTTTCGCGGCCGCGCAACGCCAACGCCGGAAAGTAGAAGCACTCTTTGCGGAGTTGAAGAACCAGATCGGACTGCGCAGGGTGCGCTTGCGGAGAATGAAGCACGTTCGCGAACAGTTCTTCCTCGCGGCTACAGCCCAGAACCTGAAACGACTGGCTCGCTTCCTTAGATCCAGATCTCTAGAATCAGCCACGGTTCCGATCTGAGATAGAAAAAGAAAGCGCGATACCACGCAGGAAAATCACCCCAGCTCAAAACTCCCGCCAGTGGTCGAGTTTTTCAACACCCACAGGGATTGTCACCACCTAATCGCCTGGTGCCTGGTCAGCGCCGTTACCGGAAACTAACCACCACAGGATTGGCGCACAACATCGCGTCAGTTATTCTTGGCGTCTTTTTCCGCTTTTTTGCGAGCGCCTTTGCCGACTTTTTCCCAGCGTTCGTCGAGAGATTGCTTTGGTGAACAGCGAATCGGAGAGGTTGGTGTTGTACTCGCACTTATCGAAGAAGACCTGATAAATCTTGATGTGATTGCGCTCGCGGGTGAACTGGAAAGCTGTCTGGATGCCGTTGATCGGGTGATAATTCGAGTAGTATTCCACCTCATCGGTTTTCATGCGGGTGTTTGCGTCGCGCGTGTCCACGATCTTTCGGATCGGCAGGTGCGTAGACTGCGAAAAGGCAATCTTGATCGTGCGATTGTCGCTATCAACAAGTTCCACCCAGTCCGCTTCTTTCAAATCCACGATGTCCGGGCCCGCGTACCGGAAAATCATATTGGGTTCCTTGATTCGGGTCCGGAGGATGTAGTCGAGATCCTTCTTCGTATCTTCCTGGAAGCGGGCCATGTCGGCGCCAGACGCCTCAGAAACGCCGCCGCGATCCAGCGTCCAGCCTTTATCGCCATCCATCACCGTGATGATGTTGCGTTTGGGCAGATTCTCGGTGCGGTCCTTGAATGGGGGAATGGTGTAATCAGCGAATTTTTCGAATCCATTCAGCTCGCCTGCGTGGCCGAACTGGCTGAGCCGGCCTTCGCAAGTGGAGTCGTGAAGGTTGAGATACGCCGTGCCGCCCAGAGCTTGAATCGCCTGCTGCAAGATCTCTTTGGCTTTCGCGGCGCTTTCCGCCGGCATCATGTCCTGAGGATTTTGAGCCAAGGCGCATGGCGAGACCTGCAGCCACGCAGCGGCAGAAAAAAGGACAAAAAACACAGCACGCGACATTATCCGCACAGTACAGCGCCTCCATTTACGTTGATTACTTCACCGGTCACGAAGGTTGCCAGGTCAGAAGCCGCGAACAGGATGGGACCCGCGATTTCTTCCGCCGTGCCCGGGCGATTCAGGGGAATCGCCGCGGCGGCCTGCTTGAGTCCGGCTTTATTGCGAAGAACTGAAGCGGACATGTCCGTATCCACCCAGCCCGGCGCCACGCAGTTGACCAGGATGTTGTGGCGCGCGAGCTCCGTCGAGAGGCCCTTCACAAAACTGATGATTGCTCCCTTCGATGCGCCGTAGTGCGTATGAAACGATTCGCCACGCTGGCCCGCGGTGGAGCTGATGGCGATGATGCGGCCTCCGCGCTGAGCGATCATGTGCGGCACTGAGAAGTGAACCACGGAGTAGACGCTCTTCACATTGACGCGCATCATTTCGTCCCACTCGCGCTCGGTAAGTTTTTCGATGGGAGCATCGGCTTCATTCCAGATGCCTGCATTGGCCACAAGGATGTCGATCCGTCCCAGGCGCTCGCGCGTGAATTCCACCAATTTTTTTGCATCGGCCATTTTGCTCAGGTCGGCTTTGAGCGACTCGATGCGCGTGCCATTCTTGCGCGCTTCTTGTTCCAGCTGCGTGGCGGCTTCACGGCTGCGGTGGTAATTGAACACCACGTCAGCCCCCGCCTGCGCGAATAGTCGCACTGTGGCAGCTCCGATGCCCCGCGAGCCACCGGTTATGAGAGCCGCCTTGCCTGCCAGCGAAATCATGTTTCCCCCAAGAGTGACGTCCCAAAATGATGATGAACGATTAAGCGCCATGGCAGCTGCGTGGATGCCAAATTCGTTGCTCGCGCATCCGGGACAGCAGCGATGCGCAAGCGCGGTCGCCAATCGAAAACGCGCGCTATGCCGTCTTGACCGCCGATTTGTGTGCGACTTCAATCAAGCTGCCAAACAAACGCTGGGCGAGTGGATCCGACTCAGCCATCCGCTCCGGGTGCCATTGGACGCCAGTGACCCAGTTCGAGTCTCCTGTCCATTCCACTGCTTCGATCACTCCGTCCGGAGCCCGGGCAGCAATGCGCAGGCTGCGGCCGGGATCGAGGATCGATTGATGGTGGGAGCTGTTGATACCAACTTCGTCCGCGCCGGCCAATTCCCGAAGCCGCGAACCAGATTCAATTTTTGCGGCATGAAAGGGTTCCGGAGCGCCTTTATCGCGGTTTGACCAGGGGTGCTGAATCGGCGTGTGAAGCGCGCTCGGAATATCCTGAATCAGCGTGCCGCCGAGAAAGACATTCATGCTCTGAACACCGTAGCAGATTGCCAGAACGGGTTTGTGTTCGGCGAAAGCGTGTTCGAGAAGCGCAAAATCGGTGCGCTCGCGGTCCGGGTCAGCGTCGGCAGAAGCAGGATTCCGAGCAGCGCCGTAGAGCGACGGATTTACGTCTGCGGGGCTACCGGTCAGGACTACCGCATCGAGTGAGCCCGCCAGTTGGCGCAGCTTATCTGGCGAGAGTAAGAGGGAGACCTCAACGGGTTCGCCGCCCGCTCGGAGGACGGCTTGGCGGTACTTATCATACTTGCCGCGTTCGCCCTTAAGTTCTTCATTTCGTGTGCGGTACGGGATTCCGACACGCGGCTTGGGAGACGTATCAGGGGACATGAAACAGCAATCCTACCACCAGAGCTGCGGGGCGGCAACTTGGATACGCGACGCGGCCAGGCTAAACGGCGAGCTCGTGAACGGTCTTGCAGTCCAATCTGGCAGTGCCACTCAACCCGATTTCAGTCGAGTGGCCTGGGGGCCGCGACCCGGCTTAGAGTCCTGCAGAAAGCGTGATCATTCGCGAAGCCACACCTACGCTCGATCTCCCGGAGGGAGAAGCTGGCTTCCTGGGCGGATTTGCTTTCAGCCAAAGCTCGTAATTTTGCTTCATTTGCTCGATGTGGTGCGGGATATGGCGCTCCTGGATATCCACCCAATCTTCCAGGTGAAGCAGGCCGTCATCGGGTTGTTCGACGGAATTGGACCAGATCGGATCGGGCAGGGAGGCAAGCAGTTGATAGGTCATCTTGCGCAGCCGGCGAATGATTTCGAGCGCTTCGCGCGTGCTCTGGTGAAAATATCCAAGCGAGCCGGCCCAGCGGGCTGCATCAAATTGCAGCACCGCACTTCCCGGCTCGGCTATGAAGCGGCGGCAGCGAACGTACCCGCTGGCTTCGCTATCAGCGAGATGCAGAATCGTCTCGTGAATGCTCCACTTTTCGGCCGATGGCTTATACAGCCACATTTTCTTTGGAAATTGCCGTAGTGCGCCGGCAAGCAATATGGGCGCGTGGCCGAAAGATTCCAGTTTGCTTCGTCTCTCCTCGCGTGTCATTAGGCCCTCCAGCTATACCACTTAGACGCTAGTTGGTGCAGATTGGGTACCAAGCTCCACTTAAATAAACGAACAAAAGGCGTTAATTGTTTCCGCACATTCATGATTCCGTGCTCAAAAAAATTTAGTTCCGTTCGGACGTGAGAAAAATTCGTCCGAGCTTGGGACATATAAATCTGAGTGCCGGATTCGGACTACGTACGATTTCGATCGTAAATACGGACTTCCCGGTAGAGTTTACTGGAAACTAGATTGTGGATATGGATTGCTGAATATTACGTTTACGAGATTCAGGAACGGGCTAGCGTCGGGAGCTTTCGGTTGCGCCAGTGACCACGTAAATCGCCAACTAAGTAGAGCGAACCTGTAACGAAAACGGCGTCGTTTTCGCTTGCCAGTTCAATCGCGTGATCGAGTGCCTGGAATGGGTCTCGAATGATGATGGGGCGCTGCGACGCCAGATGGGCTGTCATTTCCGATAGCAGAGGGACTGAAATTGCACGCGGCTGGCGCGGCTCGGTAAGAATCACCGTGTGCGCGTGGGGAAAGAGCACGCCGGCGATCTCGTCCACCGCTTTATCGCGCATTGCCCCGTAAATGAGGATGATTCGACGGCCGGCAAGATCGCGCTGCCAGAATTCGAGGAGTTCGCGAGCGCCGGAGGGGTTGTGGGCGCCGTCGAGATAGATGGCGGGGTTCTCGGAGAGGCGTTCTAGGCGGCCTGGCCAACGCACATTTGCGACGCCGCGTTCGATATTTTCATCGCCGACCCGAACACGGCCCTCTTGTGACAGCACTTGAGCGGCGGTGGCGGCGGCGAGAGCGTTGCGGAGCTGGAACCGGCCCGGCAGCGCCGGGGCGATGGTGAGCTTCACGCCCGATTCCTTGGAGGTGGCCACAGCTCGATAGAGGCCGACCGACGAAGCCCTTTCCTCCAGGTGCCAGGCTTCTTCGATATCGAGGAGGCGCGCCCGTATTTCTGCGCACTTTTGTGCGATCACGGCGCGTGCCTCGGGACGCGTGACGGAACTGACGACTGTGACACCGGGTTTTATGATGCCTGCTTTTTCTGCCGCAATCTCCGCGATGGAATGGCCGAGGAAATTTTCATGATCGAAGTCGATGGGCGTGATGATGGCCACTTCCGGCGTGACGATGTTGGTTGAATCTAGCCGGCCGCCGAGACCCACTTCGTAGATGGCGAAATCGATGCGTTGCTCGGCAAAAATCAGGAAAGCCATCGCGGTGACGCATTCGAAATAGGTGGGATGCGCGACGAGCTTTGCCGATGCCATCAGCGACTCGATCGAGGCGTGCACCCGCGTCCATGCGGCAGCGAAGATTTCGTCCGAAACAGGCTCGCCATTCAAGCGGATGCGTTCGTTGATGCGCTCAAGATGAGGCGAGGTGTAGAGCCCGGTGCGCAGGCCAGCGTCGCGTAGGATCGACTCGAGAATAGCGGCCGTCGAGCCTTTGCCGTTTGTACCAGCGATGTGCGCGCAGGGAACAGCGCGATGCGGATTTCCCAGATCGGCAGCGAGCACCGAAATGTTTTCCAGGCCGAATTTCTGGACGCGAGCCTGCTGGGGCGCCGCGAGTTCTCTGCCCAGCGCCAGAAGCGAGCCGACGGAATCTTCGTAATTCATCTTCGTGATTGGTCGTCGTAATTTCGAACTTCGTGATTTGATTGTCGTGATTCGATCTACGAATCGAGAAAAAACGTGAGCGCCTGGCTGACGTAAGGCTTCAGTTCCTTGCGCGGAACAATCGCGTCGAGAAATCCGTGATCGAGCAGGAATTCCGCGGTCTGGAAGCCTTCAGGAAGCTTTTGACGTATCGTATCCTCAATCACGCGCGGACCTGCGAAGCCGATCAACGCCCCGGGTTCGGCGATGTTCAAATCGCCGAGCATGGCATAGCTGGCGGTAACGCCACCGGTGGTGGGATCGGTGAGGATCGAAATGTAGGGTATGCGCGCGTCATCCAGGCGCGCGAGCGCTGCCGAGACCTTCGCCAACTGCATCAGGCTGACGACGCCTTCCATCATGCGCGCGCCACCGGAGCAGGAAACGATCACCAGCGGATATTTCTTATCAATCGAGCGTTCGATGGCGCGGGCCGCTTTTTCTCCCACCACGGCTCCCATCGAGCCGCCGATAAAGCCGAACTCCATCGAACAGCAGATCACTGGGCGTCCATCGATCAGGCCTTCGGCGGTCAGGATTGCATCTTTCATGCCGAGCTTGTGCTGCGCATCTTTCAGTCGCTGGGCGTAGGGCTTGGTATCCGAGAAATGGAGCGGATCGCTCGAGGCCAGATCGGGGTCAAATTCATCGTAGCGTTCGTCATCGAGCAGAAGCTCGAGTCGACGGCGAGCGCCTAACCGGAAATGGTGATCACACTTCGGGCACACGTTCCAACTCGATTCCAGATCTTTCTTCCAGATAATGGCGCGGCACGAGCTGCACTTTGTCCACATCCCTTCGGTGCGGACGCGGCGCTCTTCCACCGGCGTGGGATTTTCGATCGATTTCTTTTCGCGCTTGAACCAGGTCATGTCTAGTAATCGATTCCCCTCTGCGCCAGGATGCCTTTCGTGTACGGATGCTTGATTTCGCGCATTTCAGTGACGAGGTCGGCAGCCTCGACGAGCTTGGGATGCGCGTTGCGACCGGTGCAGATCACATGAATGCGTTCAGGGCGCTTCATCAGTGCGTTGACCACAACGTCCGCATCAAGCATTTTATAGCTGATCACGTAGTTGATTTCGTCGAGCACTACCAAATCGTATTTCTCCCCATAAATCTGTTCGCGCGCGAATTCCCAGGCCTGCTCGCTCATCCGGATGTCTTCAGGATCGGTGTCCGCGCCGCCCACTTTAACGAACCCGCGGCCCATAGGCCGGATCTCAAACTTATCATCGCCGAGCATTTTCGCAGCGTCGAGCTCGCCGTAATGCCACGAGCCTTTGATGAATTGGACCATCAGCACGCGAAGGCCCTGTCCTACAGCACGAAAAGCGGTGCCCAAAGCACAGGTGGTTTTGCCTTTGCCTGGCCCTGTGTAGACAATGAGAAGTCCTTTGCCTTCCGGCATTCGCTCGTGCTCCGCGTAGGTTCACAATAGTGGCCGCAAGCTGCATCAAAGGTCAAGCAGCCACGTCTAATAACCGATTTGCCGGCCCAGCCTTTCATGTTTTACTAAGGTCCAATTCAATATCGAAAGGGAGAAATCTATGTCATCGCTTGCGCCTGCGGTTCCCACCTCGAAAGGAATGCTTTGGACGGGACGGATACTCAGTGGCCTGATCGTAGCGTTCATACTCTTGGTGGTGAGTTTTGGGTTGCTCAAACCGGAGATGTCGCGGCAGGGGATGAGGGACATGGGGTACCCGGAGTCTCTCGGGACGCCTATCACGATTGTGTTTCTCGTATCCACCTTGCTGTACGCGATTCCGCGCACCAGCGTGTTAGGCGCAATTCTGCTGACTGGGTATTTTGGTGGGGCGATTGCAACGCATGTGCGGCTCGGGCAACCGACGTTCGTAGTTGGGCTGTCGTTCGGAGTCCTGGCGTGGCTGGGAATTTATCTGCGTGACGCGCGGCTCCGCGCGCTCCTGCCGTTACGTACTTGACGCAGCGATTCGTATAGCGGCACATCGTCGCGCAAGCAACGCATGGACTGAAAGATTCACGCGAGGCGGGCGGCGCGACTACGCGCTGCGAGCTAATTTTGACAGCCCCTTTAAACGTGGCGTCGTCAACCTTCACAGCCGCTGCTGCCACATTCTCTTCGAGATGCTCCACGCGCGAAGTGCCGGGAATCGGCAGCATCACGGGCGAACGATGCAGGAGCCATGCGAGCGCAAGCTGCGAGGGCGTGATCTTCAACTTGGCCGCTGCCTGTTCGAGTGATGTTCCCGACTTCGATACATCGCCTGACGCCAGAGGAAACCATGGAATGAATCCGATTTGAGTACGGTCGCAGTAGTCGACCACGTCCTCGGCCGCGCGATCGACCACACTGTATCGATTCTGCACGCTAACGATCGGGACGATACTGCGCGCGTGTTCGATCTCTTTCACGCTGACTTCCGACAATCCAATGTGATTAATCTTTCCTTCCGATTGCAGAAGCTGCAGAGCGCCGAGCTGGTCATCCGCGGGAACTTTCGAATCGATGCGATGAAGCTGGAAAAGTTCTATCCGGTCGAGGCGTAGCCGCTTGAGGCTGCCTTCGCAAGCCGCGCGCAAATGTTCCGGCTTGCCGTTCGTCACCCATTTGTCCGGACCGGGCCGCTCGAAGCCGGCCTTCGTCGCAATCACAAGGCCTGCCGGATACGGATAGAGCGCTTCGGCAATGAGTTCTTCCGCCACATCAGGCCCGTAGGAATCTGCGGTGTCGATAAAATTGATTCCGAGTTCAACGGCACGGCGCAGAACTCGAATTGCTTCATTCCGGTCCTTCGGTGGCCCCCAGATTCCTTTTCCCGTGAGTCGCATGCTGCCGAAGCCGAGGCGGTTGACGGTGAGATCGCCGCCGATTCGGAATTGCCCTGATTTGGCGGCTGGTAGCGATTGCCAATCTACCTTCGCCTGTGTTGTAGCCATTTGTATTCCCTCCCTGATTGGCTGGTGGCTTTTCGATTTATCTTGATGTGATGTCGGGCGGCGCCTTTTGGACTCTCGGTAAAAATCTGGGCGGTGAGGCGCTCGCGGTTTGACTCGCGGCAGCGGGCGGGGCAGAATCCAGAGTAGATTGATTGGCGCGTATCTGGGCAATTTATTTTCCGCTCCAATTTATTTTCCGGTCAATTATTTCTCGATCAAGGAGATGAGACAACATGAAAAGAAATTTCGCGCTGTGTGCGATGGCAGTGATGGCGCTGACGGTTTTTGCGGCATCGAGCTGTGCGCAAGATAAGAACCGGCCGAGCCCTCCGGCAAAAGCCGAATGCAAGTTTGCCGATGGCAAGACGATCACGATTGATTACTCGAGTCCGCGCATGAAGGGGCGGAAGATTTTTGGCGAATTGGTTCCCTACGGAAAAATCTGGCGCGCAGGCGCGAATGAAGCGACCACGTTCGTGACGACGGGCGACACGAGCGTCGGCGGAACGACGGTGCCGGCAGGCAGCTACACCATCTTCGTGATTCCGAACTGCGGACAAGTGGACGCTGGTGATCAGCAAGAAGACCGGCGAATGGGGCACGGCATATCCTGGAGAGTCAAATGACCTGGCTCGCGTTGATATGGCCGTTTCAAAAACATCTGCGCCGGTGGAGAATTTCACAATCGACTTCGATCAGGCCGGCGGTAGCTGCACGCTGCAAATGAAGTGGGAGAATACGCAGGCGTCGGTGAAGGTCGCA
>CAVOOU010000019.1:0-83630 GCA_963697645.1 uncultured Acidobacteriota bacterium
TGATTACTTCGCGGAGATGGCTCGCGGCTTCGTCGTATTGGCCTTCGCTGCGGAGGACGCGCGAATAGAAATAGTGGGCGCGGGCGAGATCGGGCTTTAGCGTGAGCGCGCGATCGAGAGACTTCTCGCGCTGCAGCAGATTGCCTTCCTGCACGCGGACACGGCCCAGATTGACCCAGCCGTCGGGATTCTTCGGATCGATCTGCGTGACTTTTCGTGAAGGCTGCGGCGGCGCCGGTGAGATCGCCTTGTAAGAACAGGCCGATGCCGTAGTCGTTCCAGCGGCTCCAGTCGTCTGGATTGAGTTGGACGGCGGAGCGGGCTCCGGGGATTTCGCGGGGAGAACGTTGAGTTCGATCGCATTCTGCGCGACGACGACGATTGGGAGAACCGGAATGCCTTTCGCGCCGCCCGGGACCTTCGAAGGATCGCCGGTGAAGAGCCAGTGGCGGTCGTCGAAATCGGGCGTGGTGGCGGCGTCTTTGTGCGCGGGATCGACGAGGATGCGAAAGAGAACTGCGTGTTCCACCACGCGAATTTCCGGTAGTTCAGTTTGGCGACTACGTGAATGCGGTCGCCGGCGTCGGGCGGAATCTGAAGGCGGAAGTGCGCCGTGTCTGCTGCGCCGGGAGGAATGAGGTGGGCGTAAACGGTGGCGCGCGCGGCCCAGGCATTGCGTTTATTGATGGCATTGCCGTGCGAATCGATCAGGAGCGAACGGTAGAAATGCGCGCCGGGATCGACGGGGCCTTTGCCTTCGTCGGCGGCGCGGCCGCTCCAGAAGATTACGCGGCCTTTGTCGTCCGTGGCGGAGAGTTCGAGCCAGCAATCGAATGCGTCCACTGTGCCGCCCGGAAAGAAGTGGCCCATCTTGCGCGTGCGTACGACGACATCGAGGCGGTAGGTGCCGTCGCGGCGGACGGAAGCGGCGGAGCGGTCGAGGGGAGCGGTGAGCTGGCTTATTTCGGCCGCTGATTCCGAACCGGGCGCAGCAACCGGAGCAGATGCGGCGGATTCTTCTCCCACGGCGAATGTGGTCTCGATGCCCGGCGTAGACGCGACAGCGGTGCGGGCGCTTCCGACGGATTGGTTTCTGATTTCGTTTCAGGCGCCTCGGGGGAAATCGCGAAGATATCAACGCTGAGTTCCTTATCGGTGAGGAATCTTGTTGTCTCGTCGAGTTGCTCGGCGTCGTTGTTCACAAACGGCAAAGCGGTATTCGCGGCAGGGAAGCGGTGCGAATGAACGGCGCCCGCGATCGCGCCCGCGTCGGCGGATTTTTCAGCGGGCATGTGGCAATCGGGGCAGGCCATCGGCTTCGCGGGGTAGTAGAACGAGCGCGCGCCCTGCCAGCCGACGCCGCTGGCTTGCCAGTTGTCGTAGTCGTTGAAGCCGCGCGTCCAGCGGTAGTGGTTCACGGGCACGTCGAGATGGACTTTGTGGCAGGTGGAGCAGAACTCGGCGGTCTGCGTGCGCATGAAGGGCTTGAGGAAGACGCGGCGGTGCGGCTCGGGATTCAGCTCGGTGAGGTAATCGTGAACGCGCCGGATGATGGGATTCTTGCTGGCGGCAAGTTTGTGCAGCGCGGGATATTCGAGCTCGAAATCGGCCTGGCCCATCGTGCTTTTCACTTGCGCGATTGAGTGGCACATCATGCAGCCGAGGCCAGCTTGCGCGGCGGGCGTGTCTTCGATTTCGCGGACGGGGCGATCGAACATGCCGCTATAGAGCAACGCGGGATCGTGGCAGCCGGCGCACCACTTGGAAGGTTTCACGCCGACCACGTCCTGCATGTACTCGATGCTCTTGCGGTACCACGCGTTGTTGAACGAGGAAAAATGGTGCGCGGAGCTTTGCCACTGTTTGTAGATGTCGGAGTGGCAGCGCTCGCAGCTCTGCGACTCCATAAAGTATGAGGCCGGAATTTGACCGTGATGCAGCGTTTGCGCGGAGCTAGGGAAGAATGGCCCCGAAGGCCCGTCGCCTTCGTTGTCCATGGAGGCGGGAGCTATTGAGGGGTTTTCGATGCGATGGGTGCGCTCCCAGGGCACCTTGCGGAGCCAATACGCACCTGCGCCGAGAGACAGCGGCCACGGCGAGAAAGAAGGCGCAGCGGAGCACTGTCGCGGTGGGATGGTGGGCTCCAATCGCGTAACCGCGGTGATGCCCCATCCAATCCGCCACAATTAAGGCTCCGCCTACGACGCACGCGGCGATGTGAACGTAGAGCAGCGGCCATTCGGTGCGGCGAGTGCCTGTGAAAATCAGCATCACGCCGAGCGTTCCGCCGAACGCGATCAGGAACCAACCGGCTTTTGTCGCAGGAGCCGCCCCTGTCGAGAATCTTCTCCAGCGTAAGGACAAGGAGAACGACTAGCGTGCCACTCCTCCGAGCGCGTGAACAATGACAGCCGCAAAATAGGGCACGCTTGCCGTGGGCCATGCGTAAATGTACGCGGCCGTGAGGAACAGGATGGGAAGCAAAATGGCCACCGCGCGCTTCATGCGAAGCCTCGGCTGCACGCGCGAATGATCGCGAAAAGACACTGTTGGTATTTGTCGGCAAGGAGGCGTGCATTCTGATTCGAATGTCCTGGACGAACAATAATACTTTCATATTAGGCGACGCCAACGCGACGAAAACGAGAGGCCGGCACTACAAGACGTATGTGCTTGCCTAGCCGCTTGCCGTCGACCTCGAAGAATACATGATTCATCGGATGCATTATTCTGCGATCAGCCGACGAGCCGTAATCGCAGCATGATAGACTGCCGCGCGTTTGCGCGATTGCGGGGAATACGCGGAGGCCAAGTGGACGAGATCGTGTACGGGTCGCTGATTGGGATGGCGGAGCGGGTGCGCGCTGGCGAAATTTCGCCGGTGGAGCTGGTGGAGGCGCATCTGGCGCGGATCGAGCGACTGAATCCGAGGTTGAACGCATTTGCAAATGTGGATGCGGAACGGGCGCGCGCCAGGGCGAAAGCTGCGGAAGCCGCAGCAGCGGCGCCGGGCGGGAAAAACGCGCTGGGGACTCTGCATGGTGTGCCCGTCACGGTGAAAAGCTCGATAGACGTGGCGGGGCTGCCATGCGAATGCGGCAGCGTGCTGCGAAAAGGCAACACGCCGGAAACGGACGCGCCGCTGGTGGCGCGGCTGCGCGGAGCCGGCGCGATCATTCTGGGAAACACCAACGTGCCGGAATTCCTGATGGCGTACGAAAGCGACAATTCGATGTATGGGCGCGTGAACAATCCCTGGGACCTAACGCGAACGGCGGGCGGGTCGAGCGGCGGGGAATCGGCGGCGATCGCTGCGGGATGTTCTGCGGGAGGAGTGGGCAGCGATGGAGGCGGATCGATTCGTATTCCGGCGCATTTCACCGGAATTTGCGGATTGAAGCCGACGCCCGGCAGGATTCCATCTACTGGACATTTCCCGGGCTCGGCCGGTCCGTTCGCGTATCTTGGCGTGGTGGGGCCGATGGCACGAACGGTGCGAGACGTGGAGCGGCTCTTCGAAGTGATGGCTGGCCCCGATCCTGGCGATCCCAGTTCCGCTCCAGTGGGCATCCGGCGGTGGAAGGACGACGAGATTCGCAGGCTGCGCATTGCTTACTTCGAAGATGATGGTTCCGCGCCAGTGACCCCGGAGACGGCTGCGGCGGTGCGCAAGGCTGCCGATGCGTTGCGGTCGCAGGGATTCGAAGTGGAAGCCTGGCGGCCCGAGAACCTCGATCGAATCTGGCAATACTGGTGGAATCTGTTCGGGCGCGCGGGGCAGATGGCGTTTTCGCCGATGCTGGACGGGGAGGACGGGCGCATCAGCCCGTTGCTGCGCGACTTTCGGGCGCGTGTGGCGGCGGATGGGCCACTGAGTGCGAATGAACTGCTCAATACGTTGCTGGGGCGCGACGTGCTGCGCAATGCGTTTCTCGCGAAGATGGAGAAGTTTCCGATTTTGTTGTGCCCGGCGTGCGCGGTGCCGGCGTTTCCTCATGGGGAGCGCGAATGGACGGTGGCGGGGCGGAAAATCGAATATTTGAAAGCGATGGCGTATTCGCAGTGGTTCAATTTGCTGGGAGTTCCGGCGGCAGTGGTGCCGGTGGGGAAATCGCCGGAGGGATTGCCGATTGGGGTGCAGGTGGTGGGGCGGCCGTGGGAAGAAGAAGCTGTGCTGGCGGTTGCCGCGAAGATTGAGGATGCGTGTGGCGGATTTCGGCGTCCGCCGATTTAGCTATTACGACGTTTGCACGCCGCTCTGGATTCCCAGCGCTCAAGCGCACTGATATTGCAGACATGTTGCTGGACTAGAGTCCAGCCCCTTTGCTGAAGCACAGGGCTCCCACCGAGAGGCTCTCGCCAAGCGGCCGGCCACGTGCCAGGGCCCGGAAACGAGTGGACTACGCGGTGGCGTGGGCGATGAGCAAGATTGCCAAAATATAGAAGATGAACATCAGCGCTAGGTAGGATTTGGCTCTTGAGTTGGCGCCGGCGAATTCTTTCCACGCGAAAATTCCCCACAAGGCTGCGACCATCGGAGCGGATTGTCCGATCGAGTATGAAATCGCGACGCCAGTTTGCGTGGAGGCGACAAGATCGAAAACCAGTCCCGTGGACCAGATCGCGCCGCCGATGAGGCCAAGAACATGGCCGTGGACCGGACCGTGGAAGAAGCCGCCGAAAGCGACCGGCTCACCAACGAGCGGATGCTTCATGAAGTAGAAATTCCAGATGAAGCAGGAGAGCAGCGCGCCGAGGCAAAGAAAGACGCTGACGCTGTAGGGACCGAGCGTGTTGCCGTGGGTCATGGCATGGGTCGAAAATGGCGCCCAAGTGCTCATTAGGATACCGGAGACGACGCAGGTGATAAGCCCTTTGCGCGATACCGCTTTATTGCCGCTGAGCTGGCCGTAGGCTTTGCCGTCGAGCACCACAGCCAGGACGCCACAGAGCAAACCGGCGGCAATCATTTTTACGTTGCCTTTGGGCTGAAGGATGTAGCTCAGAATCGTTCCCGCCACCAAAGCGATACCAATCGAGACAGGGAACGCGGTCGCGAGGCCCACCATGTCGATACCGGCGACGAGCAGAAGGTTTGCGAGGTTGAAAATTACGCCAGCGAAGAGAACGCGGTAAATATTGGCGGTATCCGCCGAATGGACGTTGTTGAGGAAGCTGTCGGCGTTGTTGCCGATGCTGCCCATGGTCAAAGCATAAATGAGCGCCGCAAGAAAAATTCCGATCGCGTAGTCCCAGTAGAAAAGCTCGAAGCGGTAGCCTTTCACGCCTTTATATGTATTGGCCCAGGATCCCCAGCAGATCGAGGCGGTGAGCATCATCGCCAGCGCAAGGCCAAAACTTTGCGGTGTGAACATGTAGCTCCTCTCGGCGTTTCGGTTTTAGGGCCGCAATTCGCGAACTCGAATGCGTAACTTGGAATTATGGACGAGCTAGAACGACGGCGCGCCCGCCGGGCTGTTTGCCTTGATGAAGGCGAGTACATCGTCGCGCTTGGACATCGCGCGGGCTCCCACCGCCATACAACAAAGAGCCGCGCAGGCATTGGCAAAAAGTCCCACCTTTTGCGGATCCCAGCCTTGCAAGAGTCCAAAGGAAAGGCCGCCCATAAACGCATCGCCCGCGCCGGTCGTATCCACTACCTTCACTTTGAACCCTGGCACGTGAACGATTTTTTCGCGTGTGGCTATCAAGCATCCCTCGGTGCCCATGGTGACGGCGACGAGTTTGGGACCGAGGTCGAGGAGTTTGCCCGCCATTTTGTCGAAATCGCCTTCGCCGGTCAGCTCACGGGCGGCGGCTTTGCATGGTTTCAGCACGTCAACGAGCTTGAGCGCGGCGACGAGCTCTTCCTGCGTGCCGAGATTCGCTTGCGCGAAAAAGCCGGGCGACACGTCGAGATCGAATATCACGCGGACGTTCGCATCTTTTGCGATTTTCATCGCTTGCTTCACGGGAACGATCGGAAGCTGTGACGCTTCTGTATGGAAGTGTTTGGCGGATTTGATGTGCGGGGCAAAACGGGTGTCGACCTGGAAACAGGAAATCTTCCCCGTGACGTTGGGGAACATGTAGATGCAACGCTCGCCTTCCACGTCCACAGGAATCCACGTGAGCGACGACATTTCGCCTTTCACGACTTCGATTCCGGAGAGGTCCATGCCATCTTGCGAAAACGCTTTTTGAATGATGCGGCCGTTTTCGTCGTCGCCGATCAGGCCGAGCCAGCCTGTGCTGGCGCCCAATCGCGCCACCTGCGTGAGATTATTGGCCGTAACACCGCCGGCGTGAATTTCCATGCGCGTCGCGTTGATTTTTTCTTCCGGGCCCAGAAGACGCGGAACGATGGCGAAATAGTCCACCGTGCAACTGCCGATTCCAACGACGTCCACATTTTTAGCCATTCGTTTCCTCGTTTACTGGGCCGGAGTGTGCGCGCCAGGAGTGGGGCGAGTCATAAGTTCGATGAACATTTTGTCGAATTTTTCGAGATTCAGTTCGAGTGGCACGTGAACGAGTTGTTCGCCGAGGCCAGGTTGCGAGCCTGGCATCCAGACGAGCGTATTGCCGTAGCCCGGGCCGTGCGAGTAGTCCATGTCCATATAGAGTTCGGTTTCTTTGGTGATGATGCTGGGATCGAGCCATGCTGCGGCCGCAAGTTCGTCCCAGCGGAATTCTTCGTCGGCGTATTTTGCCAGATATTGGGCCGCGGGATTGGGCGATTTCGCGATTTCCGCAATCATCGCTTTCTTGAGCCAGGTTTTTACGGAGATATCGACAGTAGTGTCCGTGATTTTATGCCACGGCGCTGTGTAGACCATGTGGACGGCTTCGGGATCCCACCAGAAATTGAATTCGCGCCGATTTTCGGTGGACCAATCGGGCGGAACTACGGGAGCGATGCTGCCGCCCATCACGACGAGTTCTTGCGCGAGATCAGAAACTGCGGGATCGATGCTGATGGCCTGCGCGATATTCGTGAGCGGGCCTCCCGCGTAAATCGTCACCTGATGCGGATATTTGTGGACCATGCGAATGATGAAATGCGCGGCGTCTTCGCTCGAAGGCTTCGTCGTGGGATTTCCCTCGACGAGCTGCGGCACTTCATAGGGGCCGTGATAGACGCCGCGGATTCCGTCGCCGAGAGGTTTTTTGTTCCACGCGCCTTTGTAGGAGACTTTGCCGTAGAGTTGCTCCCAGCGAAGTATCAATTCCTCGCGATTGATGAGCGGGAAGACGGCGCCTGGTAAGACGGGAATATCGGTGCGGCCGACGATTTCGAGCATGCGCAGCGTGTGCGCGACCTCTTCGTCGCGCCACATGTCGCCGCTGACCACGGTGATGCCAAGGGTTTCGACTTCTGGCGACTGAAGGAAAACCAATATTGATTGCTGATCCGTGGTGGCCGGGCCGCGCGCATCCTGATCAATGATCACTTTGCGTTTTGTCTGGGCGCTGGCGGAACTTGCGAATGCGACAAATGGGGCGACAAATAGTGCAATTAAAAGCAGGGGCCTGAAGTGCATTTCGTTACGACGCTCCTTTGAATTCGCGCGCGCTCGTTATCATGCTGCTCGGCTGCTATTTTGAACCTGCGACCTGTTTTGCGCCGGGCGTTGGCCGCGACATCAAATCTATGAACATTTTGTCGAACTTGGCCAGATCCAATTCCTGCGGCACGTCGACGAGATTTTCGCCAAGCCCCGGCTGCGTTCCCGGCATCCAGACGAGCGTATTGCCGTAGCCGGGCCCGTGCGAGTAATCCATGTCCATGTAAAGCTGCGTCTGCTTGGTGATGATGCTCGGATCGAGCCACGCGGCAGCGGCTAGTTCGTCCCAGCGATATTCTTCGTCGGCGTATTTCGCGATATATTGCGCCGCGGGATTTTGAGACTTTGCGATCTCGGCGATCATGGCTTTGTCCATGCGCGTCTTGATGGAAATGTCGACGGTGGTGATCGTGATTTTGTGCCAGCCGGGAGCGGTGAGCGTCATGTGGACGGATTCGGGATCCCACCAGAAATTAAATTCGCGGCGATTCGTAGTGGCCCACGGATAAGGAGTTGCAGGAGCGATCGAACCGCCCATGATGACGAGTTCCTGCGCGAGATCAGGCACGGCGGGATCGAGGCTGATTGCTTGCGCGATATCGGTTAGCGGGCCGCCGGCGTAAACCGTTATCTCGTGCGGATATTTGTGAAGCATGCGAATGATGAAATGCGCGGCGTCCTCTTCGATCGGCTTCGTGGTCGGATTGCCTTCTTTCAATTCGGGAACGTCGTATGGGCCGTGAAAGACGCCACGCTGCCCGTCGCCGGTCGGCCTTTTGTTCCAGGCTCCCTGATAGCGGACTTTGCCGTAGAGGCCCTCCCAGCGTTCGATCAACTCCATTCGATTGATCAGCGGATAAACTGCGCCGGGGACGACCGGAACGTCGGTTCGGCCGACCAACTCGAGCATACGCAGAGTGTGCGCCATCTCTTCGTCGCGCCACATGTCGCCGCTCACCACCGTGATGCCGAGGACTTCGACTTCGGGCGATTGCAGGAAGACGAGGATCGATTGCTGGTCCGTGGTGGCGGGGCCACGCGCGTCCTGATCAATGATCACCTTGCGCTTTGTCTGCGCCGAGGCTGGATAGAGGAAAGAGAGTGCGACAAGGACGCACAGTACGCATTTGGAACGCATGTTTGGTGAAGCTCCTCGGGGCCCTCTAGGATTTATCGGCGAAGAAAGCTCTAACTTTTGGCCGGCGACGCGGCTGCGGAAATTCATTGTGGGCAAGGGCTGTTTATAGTTGGCGGCACCATGCGAGTCAAGGGAAAAGCGGAAATTTGCAGTATTTGTGCGGTGTTCCGCGAGGGCGCGTCAATTGCAAATGTTATAATTTTCGGGATGAAATTGGCTTTGCATCGCCGATTCTTAGCGACCGCGCTCGGCGCGAGCGTCGCCCTTTCTTCATCTGCTCTGGCATTGCAGCGTCCCTCGAGCGAAGTGGATGATTTGAAACAACAGGCTCATTCTGCGCTCGCGAGCGGGCAATGGGACATCGCTATCCAAGATTACGAGAAAGCGATCGCACTCGCGCCGAAGGATGCCAGCTTGCGCGTGGAATTAGGCGTCGTCCTGACGAAAACCGGGCGTCTGCCGGATTCGATCGCGACGTTTCAAGACGCGCTTCGCCTCGCGCCGCACAATCTGGCGGCTGAGCTGGGACTGGCCCAGGCATATCGCGCGGTGCACAACTACGAGGAAGCCCGGCGCATTCTGAATCTCGCAATTCGAGAGCACCCAAAATCAGCGGAGCCGCTGGCCGCGCTGGGCGATTTCGAGATTCAGCAGCAAACCTACGACGCGGCAATCGGTCACCTGAAGGCTTCGCTCGCCCTGGCTCCGGCAAATGTGGAGACACGAAACCTGCTGGCCGGCGCGTATCGGGCGAAGGGTGACCTCGCCAGCGCGCTGGCCGAACTGCAAAAAGTGCTCGCGCGAGACTCGAAAAATGTGCTCGCCTATTTCCTGCGCGCCGAAATTTATTCTGACCAGAACCAGGATGAGCTTGCCCTTCCTGACGCGCGAAAAGTGGTTGAACTTCAGCCGGAGAAGGCGCGCGGCCGCATTTTGCTCGCGAAGATTCTGGTGAGGACGCCGCAGGGAAGCTCAAAGGAAGAAGCTGCAAAGCGTTGCTCCGAAGCCGTCGCGGCGCTCGAACCGGTGGAAGCAGCGCAGTCCGGCTCCGCGACGAAAGATTCGGAGACTTACTTTCTGCTGTCTCGCGCGTACCGATGCGCCGGCCAACCGGAGCAAGCCGAGAAAGCAGACGCGGAATTTGAAGCAGCCTCGCAAAAGGAACGCGGCGCAAAGGAAAATGAAACGCAGGCCGCTCATCTCGTGAAACAAGCCGATGAAGCCGCGCTGAAAAACGATCTTCCGGGCGCGCTCGATTTGCTGCAGCAGGCTTTAGCCAAAGACCCGAACAGCGGCGCCGCGTATTCCATGCTCGCCAAACTGTATTACTCCCTGGGCGAAATTGATAAAGCGAGTGACGCAATTGCCAAAGCTCTCGAGCGAGGGCCGCACCAGCCCGACTTCTTGTACGTGCGAGGGAAGATTGAGGAGAAGCAAGGAAAGCTCGATGAGGCGCTAGCCTCTTTCAGAGAAACCACGCTGATTAATCCGCAGGAATCAGACGCCTACTTCGAGATCGGCGTGATTTACCAGCAGCGCAAAGATTTGCCTCGGGCAATGGCAGCCTACAAGAAAGCGGTGGAAATCTCGCCGCAGGACCCCGACTATCGCCGCGCGCTCGCTTCGATTTCGAATGGCGTGCCAAGTTCATCCGAACCAGCGGTCGATCGCTGACGCGAACATGGCGTAAAGCACGTAGCAGAAATGCAGCGCTGAACCCTATTTCGCTCCGGGCGTTGGACGCGTCATCAGCTCGACGAATTCGCTGTAGAACTTTTCCTTGTCGAGCTCTTCCTGAATTACCACCTGCTGTTCACCAAGCCCCGGCTGGCTCCCCGGCATCCAGACGAGAGTGTCGCCATAGCTCGGCCCGTGATCCACCGAAATGTCCATGTAGACGCTTGTGGTCTTCGTGATGATGCTTGGATCGAGCCAGGCCGCGGCAGCCAGCTCGTCCCACAGGTACCCGGTTTGCGCGTACTTCGCTACGTACTGGGCCGCTGGCGTTGTGCTTTTCGCGATTTGCGCGATCAAATTCTTGTCCATGTTCGTTTTCACGGAAATATCGACTGTGGTGACGACGATTCGCGGCCACGGGGAATGAAACACCTTGTACGACGATTCGGGATCAAGCCAGAAATTGAATTCGCGGCGCGGCGTGGTGGCGAATTCGGGATCGTCCGTCATGGGATGAATGCTTCCGCCCATCACGATCAGTTCCTTCGTGAGCGACGCGAATTCTGGATCGATCATCTGCGCGAGCGCGAGATTCATCAGCGGTCCGCCGGCGTAGATCGTCACCTGATGCGGATATTGGCGCACCATCCGAATCAGAAAGTGAGCGGCATCTTCGTTCGCAGCTTTTGTCGTTGGCGTGCCCTCGGGCATTGGCGGAACTTCAAAGGGCCCATGCACAGGCTTCCCATAATTCCAGGCACCCTGATAGACCACCTTGCCGTAAAGCTTTTCCCACCGTGCGGTGGATTCCTTGCTGTTGACGATCGGAAACACCGCACCCGGCACCACCGGAATATCCGTGCGCCCGATGATTTCGAGCAGCCGCAGCGTGTGTTGCACTTCTTCGTCGCGCCATGCATCGCCGGTCATCACGGTGATACCGAGCACGTCCGCCTTCGGGGAATTCACGATGGCAAGCACTGCCTGCATGTCCGTGCCGCCAGGGCCGGCGCAATCCTGATCGATAATCACTTTCCATTTATCTTGCGCCGCAAGCGGAGGGACTGCCGCCGCGATCACAGCCAGCATCACCAGCAGCCTGCCACATCTCCTAACAGTCATCGGGTCAGCTTCCTTTCGAGTTTTCAAGCGGAACGCTTAGTACATGATAGTTTTCGTCAAATGGTGCGGCCAGAACGTGGTGTGGTAGTGCGACCAAAGACGTGCATCAATCTGCGGAATGATGATCTGCTGGTCAGCGGGACGAATTTTGTTGATTTCCTCGGCCAGCAGGGCAGTGGCGTAGAGCGAGTGCGCGCGAATCTCTATCTCCTGCGGTGAATCCCGCGGGATGAGTTGGTAAGTATTGATCGCATGCTCGAGGCTGGCCGAATAGCTCGTGATGCCAAGCAGCCGCAATCCGACAGGAATGATGTAATCGGCGAAGGCCGTCATTTTGCCGATATCGGCCAGCGGCAAGGTGTTCGCCGAGCGCAGCCCCGAATAAATTCCCCAGAATCCCAGCTGTGCAAGCTTGTAGAACTTGATCTCGTGCCCGTCGTATTCGCTTACATCGTTGAAGCGCGGGAACTCCGTCACCAGCCTGTCGACCAGGCCCTTGCCATTGTCATAGAGTTGCGGAGGACAGGATTTGATGAAGTTGTGAAAGTACCCGTCGTAGTGCTCCGCCAGGACTTTCCCCACCTCGCGAAAGTTCTGCAATTTCTCATCGAGCATGGGCATTTCAATATTGCCGGCGAATATCTTTTCCATCTGCGGCCGGGTGAGGGTGGAGAGGAACTTGCCGTCGAGGACGGGAATGCCATTGTCCATAGCTCGCTTTAAGCAAGCCACCATCGCGTCGGAATCGGAGCGAAGCTGACCCTCATAATCCACCTGGAATTTCACGTGTGTTTTGAAGTCCGTGAATGCCGAATCGATCGTCGTGGAAACCATGATGAAATCCATGGCTACGACCGGGTCTTTCGCGAGGCCGTACGGCACGGCTAACTCCGGCATAGGTAACTCTTCGTAGGCCATCCATCCGGCGACCTCGGCGATTTTATCCACGTGCGTGTGGACGTCTCTGGAGTGTTCGATCACGGGGCGAAGGCTATCGAGAACAGGGCTGCCGATCGGCTTGGGCCAGCGAATTTGCCGCGGAAATGGTGATTGGGGTGCCGCGGTGGGCTGCGAGCCGAATGCCAAGCGCAGAAACTGTGGGCCTGCAGCGGCCGCGACGGAAAGGGCGGGAATAGCTTTCACAAAAATGCGCCTGCTTGAATCCATCGAAAGCCCCCGGGGACGAAACTAATACATGATTGTCTTGGTCAGGTGGTGCGGCCAGAACGTGGTGTGATACGGCATCCAGAGCCGCGCATCGATTTGCGGGATGATGATTTGTTTGTCGGCGGGACGGATCTTATTCACTTCCTCGCGAAGCAGGGCCGTGGCGTAGATGCAGTGCGCGCGGATTTCCACTTCCTGCGTGCTGTCGCGCGGAATCATCTGATAACGTATTGATCGCGTGCTCGAGCGCCGGCGAATAGCTCGTGATTCCCAGCAATCGCAGCGCAACGGGCACGATGTAGTCCGCGAAGGCGGTCATCGCGCCGATATCGTCCAACTGGAATTTTCCTGCCGGATGCAAGCTGGAATACACGAACCAGATGCCGAGTTGTGGCAGCTTGTAGAGCTTGATCTCGTGCCCGTCATACTGGCTCACGTCGTTGAAGCGCGGAAATTCCACCACCAGCCGATCGATGATGCCTTTGCCGTTGTCATAAAGCCGCGGCGGGCAGGAATGGATAAAATTCGAGAAGCGGCCTTTGTATTTCTCGGCAAGCACCGGGCCCACCTGGTGAAGCACGGCCAGCTTTTCATCGAGCATCGGCATTTCAATGTTGCCCGAGAAAATTTCGTTCAACTGCTGTCGCGTGATCTTCGCGAGAAAACTTCCATCGAGAATTGGAATGCCATTGTCCATCGCCCGCTTCAGGCAGGCGAACTCGGCTTCAGAATCCGACCAGTGCTGCCCGGCATATTCGGTGGTGAACTTCACGTGGGTCGAGAAGTCGGTGAAAGCCGTGTCGATCACGTCAGCGACCATGATGAAATCGATCGCTTCGTTGGGATCGTTCACGCCCACGCCCGCCGGCAAGTGATACTCCGGCATCGGCAGCTCTTCGTAGGCCATCCAGCCGGCCACTTCGACGATCTTGTCCACGTGCGTGTGGACGTCGCGGGAATTTTCGATTACGGGCAGCAGGCTATCGAGGACGGGACTGCCAATCGGTTTGGGCCAGCGCAGAGGTGCGTCGGATTTCACGCCGCCAAGGTTAACACCGGAGGGATTTGCGCCGGCAGCGTGCCGGAGGGGGTTCCCTCCGGCAGCCGCCAGCATTACCGAACTTCCAAGTCCTTGCAGAAACTGCCTGCGTCCACCAGGGCCGAAAGTCATCAGAAGATGAACTTGGCTCCTGCCTGGAACGCAAACGGCGTGCTCCCCGGAGCGATCTGGTTGATGAAGCCGTAGCGCGGTCGGGTTCCGCACCGTGCCGCGTGAGCGCGGTAGCGAGCCAGCGGACGTACAATCGAATCCGAGATGCCGGCGGGGCGCGCGAGACGCAATTCGCGAGTGTAGTCAATGGTCGCGTTTGTATTCGGATTCGAGTACACGTTGCCGCGGTTGGTCAGGTTGTAGAAGTCACCCGAAAGCAGCACGTGGTAGCGGTCGCTTGATTTTGAAGTCCTTCTGGAGCCGAGCATCCAATTCGCAAATACCAGGCTGGTCGTAACGGGATAGCGGCCGACCAGGACTGCTTTTCCGTTCGAAAGCACGATAGGCTCGGGCGATCGTTATTGTGAGAGAGCCCGAATTAGCTACGCCGTCGCCGTTGACGTCCACGTTGATGATAGAGCGGGAACGGGCACTCCGGTATGGGCGATCACCGTGGCGCTAACCGTAAAGCCCATCGGCAACTCGTATACGCCGGCTAGCTTTGAATTGATGCTTGATGTCCAAGACCGTTGCGGCCGTAATCGAGTCCGATGTTGAATGGATCCTGCTGGCCCAAGTAAGTATCCGTATCGCGCTCGCTCGCACCGTTGTCCTTGTTTTGCGACCAGATATAGTTCGCGAACATCTGGAAGTGGTTCGAGAAACGCTTGGTCACGTTGAATACAGCCGACTCGTAGTTACCGTGGGCGTAGCTCCGTACGTATCCAGAGCATGTACGCGAGCGTGTGGATCGAGAGAGACCGGTCAAAATCGCACGGCCAAATTGGTCAGTGCCGTTCGTAGCGAAATTCCGATACCAGGCTTCTTCCGTTCCGTAGCCGCCCGTTCGCAGGTGCTGCGAATTCGCCCATGCAAAAGTGACAGTGACGGTCCAGCTCGCGCCGAAGGTAGTGCTCCACGCTCCCGGTCAGGTTCGAAATGCGCGGATTCTGGAAGTTCGGATCGAAGTATGTGAAACTCGGTAGGCCGCCAGCGCGTCGCAGGCGGAAACTGACTGTTGTATAGTCGTACGGGAACCCAGGCGTAGGTGCGCAAGTGGAATCGGCCGGAGTCGCGGGGAAGAAAGAAGCAGAACAAGCCGGTCGTCTTGTCCACCACCGGCCGTCGGGCAGAACAGATCGTCGGAAGTTGCGCGTAGTAGAATCCCCACGCACCACGAATTACTGTCGGGAGAGTCAGTCGATCCAACGTTCCACGCTAAGCCTATTCGCGGTCCCCACTGCTTCCAATCATTCGGAACGCGCTGTGGGAACTCCGCGGATCGATTCGGGATGCTTGTCGCCGACGCCGACCAGCACTTCGTGACCCGGAAATGGAGTTTGCGGCTGTGGGTTCCTCGTTCCGATCCCATCGAACACCGTAGGTGACTGTGAGGCGCGGGCGTGATCTGCCACTTGTCCTGCACATAGAGGCCCGATGCCAGTTTGCCAGGCGGGGTTCAGTGCCCGCTCGTTGAAGTGGAAGGTTGAGCCAGTTTGGAATAAATCCCTGGATCAATCCATCCGGACGTGCCTTGGTTAAAGGCCTGAACGTCCCGAAGTCGTACTGTCCGGCAGCTCCAGCCGACGAACATGTTCTTGCTGTCACGAGAACGCGTCTACGTCGCCGCCGAACTTTATGTCGTGCTTTCCGAACGAGTATGCGAAGCTATCCGCAGCCTGTAACTTTGCCGTTAGTCTCCGGTAATCGGCAGATAGTACCGCTCGCCAAACGTGAACGCATTACCGCCCACGGGGTTCGACGGGGGTGCTACGGGGTCGAAATTTATGGTCGGTTGGCCGGCGCCATTGGGGTTCCGCTTGCGGGTTTCGCGCGCTGGATGCTGACTCGAAATTCGTTCACTTTACGACCCAGAACCGTGTTCACCGCAAAGGCGCCGCTTACGCCTTGATTGACGAAAGTTTTCTGTTCCGCCGAAAGCGAGGAGTTACCGTTTTGGCCGAGGCCGCCCGTAAAACCGCTCGTGTGGTTTCTCGTGCCGTTTCCACGAACACTAAAGTGGTTGGCCTGGCTGATCTGCCAGTCGTAGTGCCCGAGTACTGTGAACAGGTTCTGAAATTGATTGCTTGAGCCGATTGAAGTCTCGCCCAGATTGTTGACGCCGTAGCAGGCATCAAGCACTGATTGTCCTACAGCCGGGGTGCTGCACGATGCGGGGAGAACGAAGTTTGCAAGAATGCCCGGCGTCGGTAGCAGGCACCTGCCCTGCGGCGCAGATTGCCACCCAAAGCCGCTGGACCTGTGCAGTTCGCAAATACGGGACCGGTGGTTGCTGCAAAAGTCGCTTCGCAGTCGCAGCGTACTGCCGCAAAGTCGAGACGAGCGGACCATTCTCTCGCTGCACGTCCGTCGACAAGATACAGGAACTGCCGTCCTTGCGAATCGGAAAGCCGATCGAACCGCCAAATTGATTCTGGTTGTCGATGTTGGAGCGAAAAGCCCAGGACATCGTTCGCGGTCAAGGCAACTGCCGCGATAGTACTCGTGCGCTTCACCATGCACATTCGTTCGTACCGGACTTGGTAATCACGTTGATCAGACCGCCGGTGGCACGGCCAAATTCGGGAGCGAATCCATTCGTAACCACCTGGAATTCTTGCACGGATTCGAGCGGAATCGTAAAGTTCTTCGTTTCGAGGGAACCGAAGAATCTCGCCAAAGAAGTTGTTGAAGCTATCCTGGCCGTCGATTACAAGACCGGCATAATCGCTCTGTTGTCCGCCTAGCCGAATACCGCCGCGCAGTCCCGGGACAACCTGCTGCCGAGGAGCTCAGCTCGAGCCAAGTCGCGATAATCGCGCCCTGACAGCGGCAGAGTCTCGAGGTTGCGCTGGTTGATCACCTGATTGATTCCGGCCGTGCTGGTATCGACGGCCCCGCTCGCGGCGGCGGTAACCGTCACCGCTGAGTCTGGCCTTTTACGGGCAGCGTGATGTCCAAGTTCAGGCTCGCGCCGATTTCAACGATTGATATCAGTCAGCGTGATGCTCGCGAATCCCGGCGCTTCGGCCTTAATTTCGAAGGTTCCGGGAACAAATTGGCGAAGTCATACGTTCCCGACTCGCATCCGTCGTTTGCTCGCGCTTGTAGCCTGTCGAACTATTGGAGATCGTCACCTTTGCGCCGGGAACGAGCGCATGCGACGAATCGTACACGAAGCCGTGTACTTCGCCGCGCTGCAGGTTCTGCGCACTCGCGTTGCCTACGATGCAAAGCGAGACGGCCAGCACAAACGCCAAAAACGCAATCTTCCAGATCTTCATCGTCAATCCCCCGTTTCGTTGTTTCCTGTTGCTTCGCAAAGCTTGTCTCCGAAATCTGAAACTTCCGCTACTTCCCTTGAACCCGCGAAATAAAGAGCTGTATGAATCGTTCCGAATCCACGCCGGTGCAAACCTCTACGTTCGGCGTCACCTTCTCAAGGCCTTCGATCACATAGTGATCGCCGTGCAGCACGTTTTTCTCAAATTCATTTCGCCGGTTAGCAACGGTCTCACCGCGCGAAAATTCGCCCCGGGTCTCCACTTCCACGCGCATCGCCTGTGTCTTCATGATCGTCGGATCAATCGCGGTGCCAATCGCCAGCGAATCGTACATCGGCGAGCCCGGCGATCCGAACTTCTCAGACAGATCCACGAGAAAAGTATTCACCTGCACCATGAAATCGTTTTCAGGCCCATGAGTTTTCGCGAGCTGTGCCAGGTGCTTGCGCGTAAAGAGCGTCATATTCCCAACGTCGAGCCCTGCCATCGTCAGCGGCCACCCGGCCTGAAAGACGATCTGCGCGGCCTCAGGATCGTTGTAAATATTCGCTTCCGCCGCGGCATTCACATTGCCGCCCGAAATCGAGCCGCCCATCACAATCACTTCTTTCACCAGCGGCACGATCGACGGGTCCTTCAGCACCGCCAGCGCAATATTCGTTTCCGGCCCAATCGGCAACAGCGTGATTTCATGCGGATATTGATGGACCATCTGAATGATCAAATCCGGTCCAAACCGCGCATCCGCCTTGCATTTGCTCGCCGGCAATTCCACGTTCGCAAGCCCATTTTTTCCGTGCCAGAATTCCGCGGTAATCAGCTTTTGAAAGAGCGGATGCTCCGCCCCGCGAGCCACCGGAATATCGCAACGGTTCGCCAGCGAAACCATGCGCAGCGCATTTTCAAGTCCCTGCTCCACAACCACATTTCCGGGAACCACCGTTAGCGCCCGCACATCCAGCTCCGGCGAATTCAGCGCCAGCATGATGGCCACGGCATCGTCGGTGCCTGGATCGGTATCGATGATCACTTTCTTTGGCGCAGTGGGAGCGACGGCCAAGCCAGCGTGCGTAGCAGTAGCGGAGAAACCGAGTAGGGCGATAATCGCGCCGACAGCGCCGACGCGCAATCTGGCTCGCAACCTTTTCGATACGATTGCAGAATTCAATATTGATTCCCGATTGAAATTGAAGGGGAGAAACCTAAATCCTAAACGGACACGACCCAGCGCGCTTGTACAATGATCTTCCGTCACTCTCGGCTTCCCACCCCTGGTGCCGAATCGGACGCAAGGCTAAGCCGCTGTCCGCGTAGTGTCAAGATAAAACTGAGGTTGCGGGAAAATTTTCCACAGGGAAGTCATATAAGAATTCATTGTCGTGTGAAATTTAATACGTACCTTCGATTTACGTATATGTGCCACTCAAGTAACTTTCGCGGCTCCGTTTGTAAGAAAACTTCGAAATATGATTCGCGGTTCAGCCAATGACCCGGCAAAAGTTGCGCGCGTGTTAGAATTCGTTCCGTAATGATTCAATTTCGCTCTCGGCCCTGGAGTTGGTCCCTGATATCCGGCGCGGTGCTGCTTTTTGGAACGTGCGATCTCTCCGCGGGCCTGATTCGCCACGGCTTGCGCGCCAGCCAACAGCAACAAGAGGCGCAAAGAGAGCCCCTCCGCCACCGCCCGAACCTGACAAACCCCTACGGCGTCCAGTTTCACGATGTAACAGCTCAGGCAGGCATCCACTTTCACCACGAGCGCGCTCAATCGCCCAAGCGCATGTACCCGGAAACGATGGGCCCCGGCGTCGGCTGGATCGACTACAACCAGGACGGCTACCTCGACGCGATCTTCGTCAACAGCGGCTTCACCCCGCTGTTTCATCCCGCGCAGGCGCCGCAACCGGCGCTCTATCGCAACAATCGCGATGGCACATTTACCGACGTGACCGCGCAAAGCAAGATTCACTCCGACGGCACCTTCTTTTTCGGCGTGGCAGTCGGCGACTATGACAACGACGGTTTCCCGGACATCTATATGACCGGCTATCGCCACTCCGTCCTATGGCACAACAACGGCGACGGCACCTTCACCGACGTCACCGCGAAAGCCGGCGTCAGTGACGACGGCAACTGGGCCACCGCCGCCGCATGGTTCGACTATGACCGCGACGGCAAGCTCGATCTCCTCGTCGTCAACTACGTGAAATACGACGTGGACCACCCCATCACCTGCGGCGATTTTCGCCCGGGCTACAAGGACATGCCGCAAGTCAGTTCCTATTGCCATCCCGACAATTTCCCTGGCACTTCCCCCCGCCTCTATCACAATAATGGCGACGGCACGTTCACCGACGTAACGGAAAAAGCCGGCCTTGCCAATAAAGACGGCAAGAGCCTCGCCGTTGTCACCGTGGATTTAAACAACGACGGCTGGCCCGACATCTTCATCGCCAACGACACGCAGCGCAATTTTCTCTACATCAATAAAGGTGATGGCACCTTCAAAGATGCCAGTTACTCCTCCGGCGCCGGCTTCAGCGAAGAAGGCCGCCCCGAAGCAGGTATGAGCGCCGACGCCGCCGACATCACCAACAACAGCCTGCCCTACCTTTTCGTAAGCCATCTCGATTACGAACTCGATCGCCTCTATCGCAACAATGGCGACGGCACATTCACCGACGACACGATCGCGTCCGGCATCGGCCAGACCAATCTCTTAAATAGCGCCTTCGGCGCGCGATTTTTCGATTTCGATAATGACGGCTGGCGCGACCTGCTCGTCATCAACGGCCACATCCTCGACAACATCGCGACCTATCATCCCGAAGTCGCCTACGAAGAAGAAAAGAAGCTCTACCGCAACACCGGCCAGGGAAATTTCGTCGACGCGACCAAATCGCAAGGCCCCGATTTTCGCGCCCCGCGCGTCGGCCGTGGCCTCGCTGTCGGCGACTACGACAACGACGGCTGGCAGGATTTTCTCGTCAGCAATAATGGCGAAGATGCCCAGCTCTTTCACAACGACGGCGCCACCGCGCCCGCCGCGAAAGATAATCACTGGCTTGCAGTGCAACTCGTGGGCACCAAGAGCAATCGCGACGGCAACGGAGCCCACCTGAAACTCATCGCCGGCGATCTCACCAGTTACGACCAGACCAAAGGCGGCATGAGCTACTGCTCAGCCCAGGATCCACGCATCTTCTTCGGCCTCGGCAAGCACACCCGCGTCGACTCCCTCGAAATCTGGTGGCCCAGCGGCCTCAAAGAAAAGGTGACGAATCTTCCAGTCGATATCTTCGTGCGCATAGAAGAAGGAAGCGCCTCAGCAAAGGGCATCCGTTACCCCGCGCCAAAGCAGCCCGACAAGTAGGACGTGGCACAGGCACTCCTGTTTACCCTGAGGAACGAAGGGCCTCTGCGCCGTTCTTCACGAGAAAGCCCCAACACGATGCACCACCGTCCTATCGCTAAGGTTTCAAGGGATAAATCTTCAATTCATCCCACCCGCTACCTTCCTTATCCGTCTCCCGCGCAAATCGCACTCCCACCAATTCAGCCAAAGTCACTTCCGAAGTGGTATAGATTTTGCACCCCGTCATCAAATGCCCGCCAATCATCGTCCCCTGTCCCGTCGCAATCGAAAGGTGAATATGCTCGCCACCTTCCTCCACCGTTCCCGTAATCGACACAATTTCAAAATGTCCGGTGTGAATGTGCGCCTCAGGCTGGTTCGCATACCGAATTGACGCTTGCGTCAAACTGCCCACCGAACTCAACAGCACCGCCGCCTGAATGTGATTCTGCTTCACGTACGCCCGAATCGACCCCAACAGGTCATCTCCAGGCCGCAGCCTGAAAACATGAATGCGCACGCGGTCTGTCGTGATCGCTTCATGATGTTCCACAAGCAATTTCGACCAGTCCGCGGGAAGCTCCGGCGCTTCCGGCGCGTTCTCGAGCGTCCGGCTCTCCGGCATGGGCTCCGCCGCAGGCGCTTTGTACTGCGGTGGCGCTGGCTTCGTTTGCGCAGCGGCGCTGAATGCTACAACCGCCAAAAACACGGATACTGCGATCGCTTTCATGCCAGTCTCCTGATTGAAACGGGATTCACTTCACGAGAGATGTTGGGCCGCGCGAAACGATTCGGATTTCACTTGCCCGTCGCCTCATAGATCATGAGCCGAGCCACAGGAATTCCGTCCTCCTCCTGCTCCGGCGCATACACGCGATGCGTCTCCGTATCAACGGCTATGCTGTGCACTGCGTGAGCCACATTCACGTCGCCCAGTTTGCGATAATGCTGGGGATCCTTCTGCTCCAATACGGAAATCGCTCCGCTATAGCACGCCACGTAAATTCTGTTCAGCCCCGGATCGAATTTCACCACGTCCGCGCCATCAGCCAGGGGTAAGTAAGCGATCGGCTCGAACGTATCGAGGTCCAGGACGGTCAGCAGGGAATTCTGCTCGCACGCTAAGAATGCCCTGCGATGCTCGGGATCGAGGGCCATCCCGTGATTGCCTTTGCATTTGCCCGTACCGGATGCATGCCCACCAGCTGATCGTTCTCCGGGTCGATCACTGCGAAAATATTCAAGTCCTGCAGATTCACGTAGATTTTCTTGGCCACCGGATCGTACTGCGGCATCCCCGTTTCGCTGTCGAAGCGCAGCATCTGCAAAACTTCATCGCGCGTTGTGTCAACCACGGCTACCGCCTTGGCCGTTTCGTCCGACACGTACAATTTGTGAAAGGGCGCCGCATACGCGCTGCCGTCGGGTTTCGATTCCGTGGGAATTTTCTTGATGATCGCCAGCGTCTTTACGTCAATCACTCCGATCTGGTCTTCGTGCCAGTCCGACGTGTACAGCTTTTTCACAGTCAGGCGCGTACTCCACTCCTTCAATCCCGGGCAAGTCCGAGATTGTCTTCACCACTTTGTTCGTCTGCAAATCCACAACGTAGAGTTTTCCCGGCCCAAGATGTGCGCAGAAAAGATAGTGATCTTCATAGTCGATCGTAAGGTAGTCGAAGCGCAGTCCGGAGGGACCCGGCAGATCAATCGCCGCCAGTTTCTTTAATTCGCCCGCCGCCAAATCCGCGACAAACACGGAAACGGCAGAAACCATCAGCGCCACGGCGCAAGCGACCCGAAAATTTTGGCGCGAAGCCGCCATCTTAGCTTTTCACCACACCAACGGCGACAAGATCGTCGCCACGTCGCTCGAGAGTGATTTTAGGCAAAGGCCGCGGCGGTGGGCCCGCCAGCACCGACCCGTCAGCAACCGAATACACGCCGCCATGGCACTGGCAGACGATCAGATTCTGCTCCGGCCGGTAAAACACCGGGCATGACGTGTGCGTGCAGATCCGGCTGTACGCCAGATATGTATTTTCTTCCGGCCGCAGCAAGATGCATGGATTCACGTCAGCGGGATAAGAAAAAATCTTCCAGCCGCCGACGGGAATATCGCCGGCATGAGCAACCACAATCGTTGGATACGTCTTCGAGCAGCCGTCCGTCAATGTCCCAGCGGCGCCCACAGCAGCCGCGAGACCGCCCAGCGTCAGGAACTTGTTGAAGCCGCGGCGTGAAAGTTGTTCAGCGCCGTCTGTATCGAAAAACTCTTCTTCCAGAGCGTTCCGCTCGTCGCTCATCGTTGTTTGTGGCCTATTGGCTGGCGAGGTGGCCGAGTTGCATTCGCGTGTGCAGCACTCGCAGTATGTCGTCGAGCCCGACCATGCCCACAATATTGCCCTCGGAAATCACGGGCATCTGGCTGATGCTGTTGCTGCGCATCCGCTGCAACACGGCCAGGACGGGTTCATCCATTTCGGCCGAATGCATCCGGTCGAGCGGCAGCATCACGGCTTGAATCGAAGTATTCGTCCATTCTTCGCGCGGCACCGTGCGCGCCGCATCGAGCGAAATCAACCCGACCGGCTTTCCGGCGCCAAGAACGATGTGAAAACGCGCACCGGTGCGCAGCACTTCGTGAACGTATTCGTCGATCGACATGTCGCGCGTCACCGTCGGAATATCGTGCGTCATCACGTCGCCTGCGCGCACGCCCGTCAGCGTATTCTGCACCGCCACCTGCGCGTAACTCTCCTGCGCCGCGCTCAGCAGAAACCATCCAATGAATGCGGTCCAAAGCCCGCCAACCCAGTTTCCGTTGAGCGCCTGCCAGGCTCCGAGAATGATCATCAGGTACGCAAAAATTTTGCCGGTCGTCGAAGCAATCTGCGTGGCGCGCTGGAAATTCTTCGTGATGCCCCAGGCGATTCCGCGCAGGATACGTCCGCCATCAAGCGGAAATCCCGGCACGAGATTGAACACCGCTAGCGCCACATTGATTTCCCAGAGCCATTTCGTGGAAGCGGCCACCAGGTCATCGCCATGAAAGAAGCGCCCCGCGAGATAGAAGCAGCCAGCCAGGAAGAAGCTCGCGAGCGGTCCGGCGATAGCGATGTTGACCTCCTGCCTCGGCTTGTCTGGCTCGCGGCTGATACTGGAAAGCCCTCCAAAAACGAACAGCGTGATCGATTGCACAGGAATTTTGTAACTCTTCGCGACAATGCTGTGACTCACTTCGTGGAAAACCACCGAACCAAAGAATAGTGCGCTAGTCACAATGCCAAGCATCCAGTGTTGTTGCGAAGTCCAACTCGGATGCTCGGCGGTAAATTGGGTGCGCAGCGTGTAGGTGATCAGCGCAAAAATGATGAACCAGCTCGGATGCAGGTAAATCGGAATGCCAAAAATTCGTCCGATCCGCAAGCCCGATGGAGGCGGCGGTCCTCCGGCAGATGCCGTAGCCTGGTTGGCTTGAATGTTCGCTGGATGTGGGTTGTCTGCCGCCATTGCGTCCTCGGAATTCGTTCGCTCGTCTCATTATCGTAGAATTTGCCGCCGCCGTCTCGCAAATCGCATTTCGCAATCGAATCGCTGTCCTTCCCCAAAACTTGATATCAGCTTGGCGCGTTGGAGTGCGTCGCGTGCGCTTCAACACGCACGTGTTCGCGACCACACGCAGTTACGCTCATCCTCGTCGCTAAGCCTCCTGTTTGCATACACATCAGCATTGGCCCGGCCGCTGCATTACTTCGGCCAGCTGGCCGATAGATGTTGCGGGAGGGAATCATGGAAGCTTTGATGGATTTCGCAGCCGTAAGTGGAGCAATCGTTTTCTCGTTGGGTGTCGCGCTTTCGCTCGAATGGTTTGCGCTCAATACGTTGATGAAGATGATGCCCGCGCGGCAGCCAGCGATGGTGGCGGAAGAAGCCACATCCGATACGCCCGCGGCTGGCCCGACGCTTGTGCCGGACTCGTTCGCTGGCAGCAAACGCGCGGCGTAACGGAGCGGCGGCAATCGCGGCCGGCCACGACAATTCCGCGAGCCATGCGCTCGCGGATTGCACAAGGTTGTCAAGTCAAGGTTCAGGTCGAGGTTAAGGAGGACGCCATGTTGTTCCTCAAAGTGTTGCTTTCGATTGTCAGCTTCGGGTTTCTGGCCGGCGCGATTGGAACGGTTGCTTACGACATCTATCTCGCGTTCCAGCTCGACCGGATCTTGCGGCGCAACGACCGCGTTCCTGAATCTGAATCCGGTGACGCGACTAACTCCGCAGCATCCTCCGGCGCGTCTTCCGGTTCTCCTTCGCTCGCTCAGTCGACGTCGCGTGCGCCAATCAGTGCGCCCGCCGCGCCGGATTCGTTGGGTGCTCACCGCGAAGCTGCTTGCGCTTGCCGCTGTCACGTCGCTTGCGAGCAAAAGTCTTGTGGTCGTGCCTGACGGGCACGCGGGCGTGCGCGTGAGCCAGATTTCCGGCGTGCGCGCCGGAACTCTCTATCCCGGGACGCATCTGATTTTCCCGCTGACCGAGCGCGTTGTGCTGTATGACGTGCGCGACCAGGTTTTCTCGACGGCCGCCAGCACGGCTCCGAAAGAAAAGCTCGAAGTGCTCAACGTCGAATCGCGCGAAGGTTTGTCCGTGGGACTCGCGCTCACCGTGCGCTATCGCATCGATCCCGCGCGCCTCGCTTACATTCAGGCGAATCTGCCGCAGCCGATTGACCAGGAAATTGTCGAGCCCGTTGTGGCCAGCACGTTTCGCGATTTGAGTCCGAACTACATCGTGCGCGATCTTTTCTCCATTAAGCGCGGCGAGTATCGCGAGAAAGCGACGCAGACAATCACGTCGCGGCTCGCGGAAGACGGAATCGTGGTGAAGGAAGTGCTGCTGCGAAAAGTGGAGCTGCCGCAGGAATACGCGCGCGGGCTTGAAGGGCTGCTCGAAAAAGAACAGGAGGACGACCGCACCAGCGTTGACGCGCAGATCGAGCAGAAGAAAGTGAAGATCGCGGAATCGCAGGCCGAAGCCGCGAAAATCCGGCAGATCAAGCACGCCGAGGCTGACGCGCAATCGCGCGTGCTGATGGCCAAGGCCGAATCCGATTCGATGCAGTACACGCTGCCGCTCAAGCAGAAGCAGATCGAGCAGTCGCGCCTCGAAGCCGAAGCCCGCAAGGAAGCGACGATCAAGAACGCCGAAGCAGACGCTGCGGCGCAGGTAAAGTCCGCCGAAGCTGCGGGCCAGGCAAAAGTGATCGACACCAAGGCCGACGCCGAACGCAGCAGGCTGCTCTCGGAAACGCAGAACGTGCTCGTGGTGAAAAATGCCGAGGCCTCGGCGCAGGCGAAAATTATCGATTCGAAGGCTGAGCTCGAGCATCGCAATTTACTCGCCGACGCGGAAGCGCACAACATTCGCGTCACGTCGCAAGCCGAAGCCGAGCAACTGCAGCTTGAAGCGGCGGCGCTGAAAACGAATCCGCTGCTCGTGCAATACACGGTGGCGCAGCGCCTTTCCGATCGCGTGCAAATCATGATGGTGCCCACGGACGGCAAATTCTTCTTCACCAACGACGTGCTGAAATCCGTTTCCGCGGTAACGGATTCGCCGCTGAAGCTCGGCGCGAAGTAATGAGTTTGAAACGCGCGGGGCACGCAGCGATGAATGCTCTCGTCACCGCGCCTGCGAAAAAAAACGCGCGATGTGCGCGAACGAAATTCCCGCCCGGTCTTTTCCGAGTCCGACATGGCGGAGCGGAAAAGAAATTCAACCGGACGGGAGGTACTGCCGGCAAGACCCTTGCGGGTGGCTTGGCTCTGCGCGAAACGGCGACGAGGATTCGATACCGCCGCATCGAATCCCGCGCTGCGAGCGCAGGGCGAAGCCACCAAGCCGGCGGCTCGGATTGCCGGGTTGAAGCCAGCGTTCATGACGATCTCTCCTGCCCCCTTTTACCGCCTATTAGAATTTCGTATGTTGCTGAATTCGGGCTGCTTAGCGTGAGTTTTAATCGCGGAACCGTAGATTAAAAATGCGTGGCGAGCGATGAGTGGTAGTGATTCGTGGCGCGTAAACATTTGCTTCGATTGCCTTCGGTGCCTCCTTTCGGTCTCGCGATATTCGCGCCCGATTTCGGGCTCGTCTTGTTCGAGTGCTTGCGGAGCTCGGAATCAAGGCTAGCACGAGGCGGGAAGCGTCGTGGGGACAGAAAAAGTACAGAGGGCTAGAACTGGACGAACGGGCAGGCGGAGACGCGGGCGATCGCTTCGCGGCGGAAACGATTCGGTCGCGAGCGAAGGTCAAAGGATGAGGCTCGGCGAAAAGGCCGCCGAGCGGAAGGAACGACTTTTGAAAGGCTCATGTCACGGCTGAAGCCGTGATCTACAAAGCGGCGACGAGAGCAAAACGAACGGGCGGGAGGGCGTCGATGGCTTCGCGGCGAGAACAATTGGGTAGCGAGCGAGACTTCGAAGGCAATCTCAAATTTGAAACTGCTCTGCTGGCATCCTTGCGAGACGAATCTGCCACAGTAGAGCAAACAAACGCTTGCGCGGGTGAGGCTGCGCAAGCGGTGGCGCGTTGCGCCGTCCTTGGGACCCAGGACTTCCGTCCTGGGCTAGGTGTGTGCCGCGCCTACGGCGCTGAATTTTTCGGATGGGCCTTGGAGGTTCAGGGTGGGCAAGTAGTGTGCGTAACGGCAAGTAAGAAAATGCGATTTGCGATTTCACAATTTGAAGTTGGAATGGAAATTTGAAATGAAAACAGAGGCAAAAGAGGCGGCGGGACGCCCGTTCGCCTCGACGAGGAGAAATGATTTAGTTGCGCGAAGGTCGAAGGACGAGGCTCGGCGACAAGGCCGCCGAGCGGAAGGAGTCTTTTTTTGGAAAGGCTAGTGTCACGGCTGAAGCCGTGACCTACAAGGCCACGCCAAAGAAAAAAAAGAATCGGCGAGAGGTGTCGATGCCTTCGCGGCGGAAATAATTGGTCGAGCGAGTCGGAAGGCAATCTCAAATTTAAAATTGGAAATTTGAAATTTGAAACAAAAACAGAAGGCAAGAAAGGCGGCGGGACGGCCGTTTTGCTTCGGCGAGGGGAGATAATTCGGTTGCGCGCGATTCAAGGCATGAGGCTTGGCGAGAGAGCCGGAGTTGCGGAATGGCGGTTGCGGTGTCAACTTGTCCGGGGTCTTCGTCGGTTTTGCTTGTCGGGCGATTTGAAGCGGGAGGTGACGTGAATGCGGGATGGAATGCGGCGCGGAGGCGGGCGAAATTGGGGTTGTGCTAAGATGACGAATTACGAACAGGATGCGTCATACTTCGCGGCTTGGTGCCTCTCGGAGATACGTCTTTCTTCTGGTTGTGGTTCTGATTTTTTCTTTCATGCTTGGGCGAACTGTGCGCGGGCAGGCTCCGGGCGCGTCATTGCCGCAATCAGAGCAGCGTGTGACTTCGCCGGCGTTGCCTGCGGCTTGGAATGATGGCGTGAAGGCGTTGGCGGAGAAAATCGCGGCAGCGGTGACGCCCTCGCGGAGCGATTTCGCTTGAGGTCAAGAATATTTCGTCGCTCGGAGCCGCGGACGTCGAGGCGATTCGCGTTGCTCTCGAAGAAGAATTGACAGGCCGCGGATTGCGGCTTGGATCGAGCGGCGCCGCGGTCGAAGTGACGCTTTCTGAGAATGTCGAGAGTTACATTTGGGTGGCGGATGTTCGGGGCGGAGACGAACGAAGGACGGCAATGGCGAGCGTTGAAAAAGAACGGGCGCCGAACAGAACCGTCGCGAAACTTTCGGTAGTCTTGCATCGCGATCTGGTGTGGCAACAATCGCGACCAATTATGGATTTTCTGATACCTGAGGTATCTCCGGATGGAAGGCCGCTGATGTTTGTGCTAGAGCCACGACAAGTCGCTGCTTATCATTTCGAAAATGCGTCTTGGGAAGCCTCAGGGACATTTCAAATTCCCGTTCCCGACCATCGGCCGCGCGACCTCCGAGGGCTGATTGACAGTGTCGCGGAAATGTTTTCCTTTCAGCTGTCGGATGTGGGATGCGATGGCGGGGCAAGACGGTATTTCGAGCTCACATGTAGCAAGAATTCCTGGCCGACTTGGCCTCTTAATGCGGGTGGAGAGGAGCGCGGCGGCGCAACGATGGTTCAAGGCAGAAATTATTTTGGCGGAGATCTGGCGTTATACGGCGAAACCGATGTTACCGCGCCGCCATTCTTCTCGATCGCTCTGATGAATCACAGGGATTGGGCAGACTGGATTCTCGCAGAGATCGACGAGAAGTCGAGGTTGTATGAGAACTCGGCAAGGCCAGTTGCAGCTTATGCTGGGTGGGGCGATGACATTGTATCTATCGGTTCGGGATGCGGTAGTGAGTGGGAAATACTCGTAAGCGGCACGGGCGACTGGACCGAGCGCGATTATTTACAGGCTTACGGAACAAAACATTCTGCTTCGCCCCTCGCAATCAGCGATCCCGTCGAATTTCCTGGTCCCATCATGGCGTTGTGGCCTTCGCTCGATGGAAAAGCAGCGCGGGTCGTATCAAAGAACCTGCAAACAGGAATGTATGAAGCTTCGATTGTCACAGTTAGCTGCAGCCAGTAGCGCGATTGTCCTGCTGACGGCTTTGCCCGTGAAAACGGCGAGGCGGCCGAGGTATGGCGGGACATTGAGGGTGGAAATCGGGACGAGTGTGAGGTCGCTCGATCCTGCTGTGCCAGCTGCTAATTCGGAGGAGGAGCCCGCAAAAGAGCAGATCAATTCGCTAATTTACGATGTGTTTGAACCAAAGAGCAAATTTGCTGTGAACGGGGCGTTTCACGTGACGGCGTTTGAGGCGGGGAAGCGGGTGGTGCTGGCGGCGACGGAGGATTACCGGTTGGGGCGGCCGTTTGTGGATTCGATTGAGATTACGATGGGGCGGGCAGCGCGCGAGCGGATTCTCGATCTCGAATTGAACAAGGCGGATTTTGCGGAGATTCCGGCGGAGGATGCGCGGCGGGCGGCTGAGCGTGGAGTGCGGGTGAGCCGGTCGCAGCCGGATGAACTAGTGGCCCTGGTTTTCACCGCAGAGACCGAGCCCGGGCGAGGTGAGCGGATCAATGCACGCCTCCGCGAGGCTATCGCCCTGTCGATTGACCGTAACGCGATTGTGAATTTTATTTTGCAGAAGGAAGGCGAGCCGGCGGGTGGGCTTTTGCCGCAGTGGTCGAGCGGGACGGCGTTTCTGTTTTCGACGGTGGCTGATCCTGTGCACGCCAAGGAACTTTCGGCGCAAATCGTTTCCGCGCCGAAAATCGTTGTGGGATATGATTTTGGCGATTCGCTCGAGACAGGCCGTGGCGGAGCGGATCGTGGTGAATGCGCGGGAAGCCGGAATCCGGGTAACGGCTCAAGCGATGCATTCGCCTTTCGCACGCAGGAGTGGACGCACAGCTGATTCGTTTGCGGATGCCCTCGAAATCGCCGGGCATTGCACTCGGGTTTTTCATGAGTGTATTGGAGCTGGATGATCAAGGCGGAAACGAAGCCGTTGCCATATCCAGCGTCGCCGCGAGGAAATTTACGAACGCGAGCGGGCGATTGTTAGCAGCTATCGGGTGGTGCCGCTGGTTTGGCTGCCGCGCGTGTATGGGTTGAGTGGGCGGGTGAGGGATTGGACGCCGCCTGGGCCGGGGGAGTCGTGGCCGCTGGCGGATGTTTGGCTGGATGGGCCGGTGGAAGCGGCGGTGGAAGAAGGGAAAAAGTGACGTTTCGCACCAAATTATTTTTGATTTTCACGCTGGCGCTGGTGGTGTCTGTGGGGCTGGTGGCTGCGGCTGTGACGGAAGTGACGCGGCGCGCGTTTGATCAGATGAATGCGCAGCATTCGGATGCGCTGGTGGCGCAGTTCCAGAGGGAGTTTGCGCAGCGCAGCGATGATGTGGTGCATCGGGTGCAGGGGATTGCCGACGCGGAAGGCACGGTGCGGATGGCGATTGATTTGAGCCGGCCGAAGGGCGATGTGTCGGTGTATGTGAATGATGCGGCGGGGGTGGCAAAGGCGCATCAGCTCGATTTTCTGGATTTCGTGAGCAATGACGGGTCGATTATTTCGTCGGCGGAGTGGCCGGCGCGGTTTGGTTACAAGATTGACTGGGTGCTGCAGCCTGAGGATTGGGTGGCGCGCGGCTCGTTCTTGATGAAGGCGGATACGCAGGAGGGTGCGGCGCTGGCGCTGCTATCGGTGTCGCGGGTGCGCGTGGGCGATAAGGACCTTTATATTGTTGGCGGGGAACGGCTGGGGCGCGAATTTATCGCGTCGCTTGTGCTGCCGACGGGAATGCGGGCGCTGCTGTATCGGAATCTCGATCCGACATTTCAGGCCGCGGATCTGATCGATTCGACGGGACCTGCGACCCAGGCGGACCAATTTGCCGCGATCGTCCAGAAGGAGCAGCAGGAGCCCGGGGAGCAGATTGCAAAAATCAACTGGACTGCGGATGCGGCGAACGCGGAAGTGTTTCACGCGATGCCGCTGCTGGGGCGGCAGAAGGAATTGCTTGGAATTTTGCTGATCGGCAGCTCGCAGCATGACGTGGTGACGCTCGCAGCGGCAAATCATGTTGCTCTCGGTGGGCGTCGTGGCGATCGGGCTTCTGGTGGGAGCGCTGCTTGGATGGTGGGGCGCGGCGCGAGTGACGCGGCCGGTGCGCCAGTTGGCGGAAGGCGCGCGCGAAGTGGCGGGCGGAAACTGGAACGCGCGAGTGAACGTGCGCGGACGAAATGAAATTGGGCAGCTGGCGAAGGCGTTCAATCAGATGACGGAGCAGCTGGTGGACCAGCGCGAGCGATTGATTCAGGCCGAGCGCGTGGCGGCCTGGCGCGAAGTGGCGCGGCGGCTGGCGCACGAATTGAAGAATCCGCTCTTTCCCGTTGCAAACGACGGTGGAGAATCTGCAGCGGGCGAAGGAGCGGGGATACGGGGAATTTGAAGAGGTGTTTCACGAATCGACGGGAATTCTGCTGGCGGAAATCGAGAACCTGAAAAATATCGTGGGCCGGTTCAGCGAATTTTCGAAGATGCCGCATCCGGAGCTGGGTTCGGTGCAGATGAATGAGGTGGTTCGCAGCGTGGTGAAATTATTTGAGGCGCAATTTGGCGCCGTTGGCCGGCCGCCGATCACGCCTGAGCTGCACCTGGACGATCACCTGCCGCTGATCCAGGCGGATGCGACGCTGCTGCATCGCGCGCTCGAGAATCTGATTTTGAATGCGATGGACGCGATGCCGTCGGGAGGCGTGCTGATGCTGCGCACGTCACCTGCGGCCGACGGCGGCGTGCATCTCGAAATTTCCGACACCGGCACGGGCCTGACGTCTGAAGAGTGCGAGCGGCTGTTCACGCCGTACTACACGACGAAGCAGCACGGAACTGGACTGGGCCTCGCGATCGTGCAGTCGGTGGTGAGCGATCACGGCGGACGAATCTGGGTGGAGAGCGAGGCGGGCGTCGGCACGTCATTCCATATCGAACTTCCCAAGCACCCACCGCGGCGGTCGGTGAGCTTTCCGATTTCCTTCGATTACGAAAAAGAGAAAGAGAAGGAACCGGAGCCCGAGAAGCACAAGCAAGAGGCGTAGCCGCCGTGCCGCCGAAAGCCAATATCCTTATTATTGATGACGACGCGAATACGCTTGCGTCGCTCGCCCGCGCATTCCGATTGGCCAACCACGAAGCGACCGTTTGCGACAATGCTGCGCGCGCGCTGGAGCTTGCGAAGGCGGAGCGTTTTGATTTGATTCTTTCCGACGTGGTGATGCCGGGAAAGGATGGGATCGCGCTGCTCGAGGAATTGAAAGGCGCGGGAGTGAGCGCGCCGGTGGTGATGATGTCTGGCCAGGCGACGATTGAAATGGCGGTGAAGGCGACGCGGCTGGGCGCGATTGATTTTCTCGAGAAGCCGGTGACGACGGACAAGCTGCTGTTGACGGTGGAGAATGCGCTGCGGCTGCGGCATCTGGAGGATGAGAACCGCGATTTGAAGCGGCGGCTGGGGCGGCATTACAGCGTGTGGTCGAGCGAGGCGATGCGCGAGGTGATGGCGCAGGTGGAAACGGTGGCGGCGAGCGAGACGCGGGTTTGCATTCGCGGAGAGACGGGGACCGGGAAGGAATTGATTGCGCGGACGCTGCATGAGAAGAGCGGGCGGCGGGATGGGCCGTTTGTTTCGCTGAATTGCGCGGCGATTCCGGCGGAGTTGATGGAGTCGGAAATATTCGGGCATGAGAAGGGCTCGTTCACGGGAGCGGCGGGGACGGCACATTGGAAAATTCGAGCAGGCCGACGGCGGAACGCTGTTTCTCGATGAGATTGGCGACATGCCGATTGCGATGCAGGCGAAGTTGCTGCGCGTGTTGGAGGAGGGCGAGGTGGAGCGCGTGGGCGGGGATAAGCCGATTCATGTGGATGTGCGCGTGATTGTGGCGACGCATCGCAATCTGGAAGAACAGGTGAGGCAGGGGGCGTTTCGCGAGGATTTGTATCACCGGATTTTTGTGTTTCCGATTGTGCTGCCGCCGTTGCGGGAGAGGCGCGAAGATATTCGCGTGCTGGCGGAGCATTTCGCGCGGCAGTTGAGCGAGCAGAATAACTGGAAGCAGAAAAATTTTTCGCGCGAGGCGATTGAGTCGCTGGAGCAGTATGGGTGGCCGGGAAATGTGCGCGAGTTGCGCAATGTGGTGGAGCGGGTGTTGCTATTGACGCCTGGGGATACGGTGGATGCGGCGGCGGTGCAGCGGGCTTTGCCGCAGGTGAGCGCGGGCAATTTTGCGGGTGCGGGTGGCAACGGTTTGATGGCTTCGGGGCCGCTGGCGCAGAGGGTGGAGGCGTTTGAGCGCGAGACGCTGCTTGCGGAGCTGAAGCGAAATCACAATCACATGACGAATACGGCGAAGGCGCTGGGGCTTGAGCGCAGTCATCTTTATAAGAAGTGCCAGCAGTTGGGGATTGATTTGCAAGCTGTGCGGCAGACGGAGTGAGATTTCGCGACGACTAGGGGACTTTGAGCGAAGCGGTGACGGAGCCCACCTGAGCGGCTAAGTTGTCACGAACTACGAAGCGCACCGAATATTCTCCAGATGGCAATTCGATCGAGGCGGGAAACGAAAGACCCCGGGAGTTGAGCGCGGTCACTCCTTCCGGCTTGATGTGGCCGTCGAGAGCCTGCGAGAGACCGCCTTCCATAAGAGTTCCATCGGGCTTCTGCGCCAGAGCGGCAAAATCGAGGCTTACATGGTTGTTGTCCGATTCATCCACGATAATGGCGCCGGCTGGAATGAGGAACGTAAATCCGACGCTTTTCTTGCCGTTCACATCCTGATGCCGGTCACTCGTACGGTGAAACGAATCGCGGTGAAATCGAGAGGAGAGGCAAGTGCGAGCTGTATGTCTTCTTTCCGGGCGACGCTTTCGTCCTGCGGAGCGCGGAAGTAGTAGCCTGAGCGCGACCTTACCTGCAGACCGGAGCGGTTTACTTTTACCGAGAGTTTTCGCCATCCGGGATTCGAGTCGCCGGTAGATTGATAGAACCCGATGAGGTAGTAATCGCTTGAGTCGTCGACCGCCGCATTGAAGCAGCCGAGGGCGGAAGTCTGGCGATCGCATAGTTTTCCGCCGGTGGATTCGGCAAATGATTCGAGCTTATTCACGTCCGACGTGATGCCGATGTGTTGAGGCAGCGGCTGGCCGGTATTGGCGCCGACAAAGGCGGGATTGATGAGATCTTCGACGTCGAGGGGATAGACTGCGATATTGCCGCGCGTTAACGTGCGCCATGCTTCTTCGTAGGCAGGCAAGAGTGCTCGCTCGTACAGTTCCGAAATGCGAAGCGTCTCCCATTTCAAAAGGAAAGCCGCCGGTAGCCCAGATCAAGGACTTTCGGCCTGGAATGCCGGAGTAGGCCTCGCCAATTTCGCGCAATGCTTCAAGAGTGAGCCAGGTTCGCTCGCCCAAGGCTCGCGGCTTGATTTTCCGTAAAATACCGCAGCATATCGTCACGTCCTTGCGCTCGCGGCGGCGTTGCGAGCCGCTGAGCGGCTATTCCATCCGTGCAACACCTCGATAGACCGACTCGAGGGGGTTCGCGTCTGTAAGAGTGTCTTTTGGCGAGCGGTGGCTTTTGGTGTTTTTTAGAGCTTCGGCGAGGAGCGCCGGATTCTTGGTGAAATCGTGGAGCACCGTGATGCCGTAGGCGTCAAAGGCGAGGAGGCAAATCGGATCTTCAAGTTGGGGAGATTCTGAAAGGAACTTCATGAGTTCTGCGCGGGCATTCGATTGTTCCGTGATGGAGCTGTTTAGCAGATCGAAGACAAGAATGGACGAGCGTTCCGAACGGGTTTCGGCTTTATTTGTGAATTCGCCGGGGGCGGCAGGAGGTGAGGGGACGCTTGGTACCTCGTTCGCCCGGATATGCTGAAAGAAAGAGATCTTTTGTTGGTGCCCATTCTCGAGAACGGTGAAGTCCTCCTGTTTTAAATCGGAAACGTGTGCGCTGGAATGGTCGGTGACGATGGCTGGAACGAGCACAATTTCGCTGTGCACCGCGATTACCGGCTTTTTGTCTTTCTGAGGCTGCGATTGGGCAAAGGTGGCACACAGGGCGAATAGAAAGACGAGTGCGCTCGAGAAGAATCTACGTGGCCGGGGAAAGATCATTGGTTTGTGATACGGATGATATTTACATAGGTTGAGGTTGCACGACAGCCTTCCTGCCGAAGAGTTAATTTAAGGGTAAAGCTGGAAAAACCTTATGGAAGATTTTTAGTTTGTCAAAGGAGCCTTACTGTTGGCCGGGGGCCTTCGGCCCAAGTGGCAGAGGGGCACCTTGCGCATTTGAGAGATCGAGGCCAAGCCAGTGGGCGATGGTGGGGCCAATATCGATCATGCGGGCCTTGGCGATTTTGCCGACGGCGATTGAGGGGCCGTAGAAAATCAGAGACGAACGCATTTCGGGGCGATCGGGGAAATAGCCGTGAGTGCCGCCGAGTTTCGAAGGCTCGGTGAATTTTCCTGTGTAGTCGCCGGTGATCACGGTGCCTTCGACGGCTTCGAGAGCGAGGAATGCGTCGGGATCGCCGCCCATGGCGACGATTTCGTCATGTGCGACGACGCGGGCGATGCCGCTGCCTTGCGCGCCGGCGAGCGGCTTGAAAATTTCGGTGAGTGCGCGGCGGGTGGCGTCGTCGTTGCGGTCGTTGACGTAGATGTAGGCGGAGCCGCCGTCGGTGATGAGGCTGGCTTTCCAGGCGGTGATGCGATCTTTTTCGTTGAGCGTGATCAGGCCGTGCTCGCGAAGGAGGACGCCGGGACGGACGGCTTGCGAAATGGGGACGAAGCCGTGGTCGGAGAGGACGACGAGAACGGTTGAGTCCCAGATTCCGTCTTTTTTTGTTTCGGCGATTACGCGAGCTACTTGGGCGTCGGCGGTTTCGGTGGCTGCGTTTGCTTCGGGGCTGAATGGGCCGTGGAGGTGTTCTTCGTGGTCAACCATCGCGAGGTGGAGGAGGAGCAGATTCGGCTGAGATTTTTTGATCGCGTAGCAGGCGATGTCCGTGAAGGCCGCGTCGGTTTGCAGGGGCGGGGTAATGGCTGCGTTGAAATCTGGATATTCTTTGGAGACTTCGTCGAGGATTCCGCGCGTGGAAAGTGCGCGCAGCAGCTTCAGATCTTCGGGAATATTGGCGCGCCAGATTTCGGGGACGATGATATCGGCTTGAGCGCCGACGGTGACGGGCCAGTGAATTAAAGCGGTGTGAAGGCCTTGCTGGCGGGCGAGTTGCCAGAGCGTGGGGACGCGGATGTCTTCTTCGTACCAGCGGTAGCCGTTGTAATTCTGTCCGAAGGGATCCCATGCAGGATTGGTGACGATGCCGTGCGTGCCGGGATTCACTCCGGTCATCATGGTGGTGTGCGATGGGTAGGTGACGGTGGGCATGACGGGCTGGACGCCGTCACTCGATGCGCCATCGCGGACGATTTGGCGAAGAGTGGGGATTTTGAGGCCGTGCGCGTCGGGCTCTGTGTAGGATTCGGGCTTCATTCCGTCGATGGAGATGACGATGACGTGCTGGACGGGTTTGGCGGAGGATAATTGCGCGGCCTGCGCAAATTTTTCAGCGAAATGGTGGGTTGCTGCGAAGTACGGGCGGGCAGCGGTGGCGGCTGAGGCTGCGGCGATTAGTGCAAGAAAAAGAAGTGGCGAGATTCTTCGTGGCATCGGCAACGGCCTCCTGGAAAGTAGTCAAATACTCTAGCTGGCGCGGCGTGAGGATTACAAGCGCGGCTCGGTTACAAAGTTGTTACAGAAGCGAGGGGATTCGCGGAGCGCGGCATTGACTTCGCGCGGGCGAGGATTTGGTGGGAGCGAGCGCGGCATGCGAGAATGGCGGAGCAAACACGGCGGGTGAAAAATTATGGATGAGAGACAGTTCTACGACGAGAAGGAAGAGACGAAGCAGATTCCGCTCGTGTGCCCGCATTGCCGGCAGGAGGGTACATTTCCGGTGCGCTGGATGGTGCGGACGAAGAAGGCGCAGCCGCCACGCGGCGGCAACGAAGAGGATCGCGCGAAATTCGCGAAGGCGCGCTCTTACATGGTGCGCATAGATAATATGGTGGCGTGCCGGAACATCAAGTGCCGCAAGCGATTCGATCTGACGGGGCAGACGGTGTTCTTGATTTAGATTTTAGATTTCCGGATACATTTCGAAGAATGCGTCGAGCGACTGGCGGAGCGTCTTTTCGATTTCTTCTTTGCTGCCTTCGATCAAGTGCATCGTGACACGGCCTGGGCGGCCGTTCTTCAGTTTCACATTGGCTTCACTTACTTCATCCAATTCTTCTGCGGGGAACAAGCGCATTCCATAAACGAGCGCGAGCTTGGCCATTGGGAGTTCTCCTTGGTCGGTCACCACAAATTCTACACGCTTTCTAATATTCATTACTTACGCCAACAGTAATTTAATTAAGGTAATTCTTTGTTTCGACGACCGGTAGGCTTATGCTGGGAGGCATCTCTCGGCCTGTTGAGGGCATCCCTTGGGAAGCTGCATTCGGAGGTAGCGCATGAGGAACCTTCGCTTCTCGTTGCGGGGCGCTGTACTTGCTGGGGATGGGTCTGGCCTTCGTGGTTCCCGCGTTTGCACAGCAAGAAGGGCCAATGCAGCCTGTAGAAAGGCAGACTCCTCTGCCCCCAGCGAGCGCTCCGGCACCGCCGGTCACGACTCCGCCTCCGGCGGCTGCTGCTGGGACGGTTTCGAATCCTAGTGTTCCGACTTCGGGTGCTCCGGCACCCCCTGCACCTGCAAGTGCCACTCCTTCGACGCCGAAACCGGGCGCGACGGTAGAAGTTCCCAGCGGGACGAGCATCCCGCTAGTCCTGCACAACGGAATTTCGACGCATAGCGCGAAAGTAGGCGATCCGGTTTATTTCGAGACGCTTTTTCCGATCATGATCGCTGGCCGTGTGGCGATTCCTGCCGGATCATACGTCAGCGGAGAAGTGACGGAGTCGAAGCGACCGGGCCGAGTGAAAGGCCGCGGCGAGCTGATGATCAAGCTGAATACGCTGATCCTGACGAACGGCTACATGGTCAATTTGAACGCCGTTCCACGTAGCGCCGGAACCGGCGGTCGAGAAACGGTGGACAACGAGGGTAAGGTGATCGGCGATTCGGACAAGGCGTCAGACGTCGGCACAGTTGCGAAAACAACAGCAGCTGGAGCGGGAATTGGCGGCCTTGCTACTCAAGGTGCCAAAGGTGTGGGAATCGGTGCGGGGGTGGGAGCAGCGGCTGGGCTGATGGCCGTGCTGCTCACGCGCGGCCCGGATGCGGAATTGCCGCGCGGCACTACCGTGGATGTCACGTTGAATCGCCCGATTCTCCTGGACGCGGAAAAAGACCAATTCAGCGACCCGGGCCACGCTTCCACCTTGGCGGGGCCACCCAACCGCGAGCCGCAACGCAACAAGAATCCCTTCTGAGAAACGGCTGCGGAAAATTCTAAGAAATCGTGGTCGCGGCCTTTGCGGAGCGGGGTTTTGCGTCGCTGAAGCGGAGTGGTGAAAAACGCTCGGTGTCGAGTTCAGGTTTCCCACCTAGAATCCACCTGCTCAAAAGCTTTGCAGTGGCCGGCGCAAGAAGAATTCCGTTTCGGTAGTGCCCGGTAGCGATATAGAGACCACGGATGTCGGTCGGCCCGAGAATGGGCAGATGGTCCGGAGTTCCGGGGCGCAATCCCGCCCATGCGTCGACGAGTTGTGCATTGGCGAATGCGGGCGCAAGTTCCAGAACCCCATCGAGAATTTTTCGAACGCCCGAAGGGGTCACATGTTTTTCGAAGCCGGCGTCTTCTAAAGTGCTGCCCGCGATAATCCGGCCATTGGGACGCGGCACGAGGTAAGCTTTGTTGGAGCGCAGCGTCCTTCCCAGCGGTACGTTCTTCGATTCGAGCGCGAGTAGTTGTCCGCGGATCGGACGGGTCGGCGCATAACGGCTGAGCCAATCGATGGCAGCCGAGAAACATCCTGCCGCAATGACAACGCACTTGGCGGAGACATTCGTGCCGCGCGCCACAACACCAGTACAGTGATTTCCGTCGAGCAACATACTATCGACAGGCGAATCCGTGTGAATTTCAACTCCGCGATTGGTTGCTGCGGCCAGCAGAGCATCCATCAACATTCTGGGATCGAGAGTAGCTTCCTGGGGAAGCCAAGCAGCCGCGCGAACCGCCGGCCCCAGGGCGGGTTCTGCCTTCCTTGCTACGTCTGCGGCAACCGGTTCGATAGCGAGTCCCAACGCCAGGTGCTCAGCGACCATTTTGTCGCGTTCTGATTCGCCATGCGGCGCGGTGAAAACTTCGATTACTCCTTTACGGGCGAAAGCAGTAGCCTTTCCCGATAATTCCTCGATCGAGCCAATAAATTCGGGATACAGCCTCATGGATTCTTTGGCGAGCGGAACTAGCGGAAGAGCGTCAGGCGAATCCGGACCGGGCGATAGCATTCCAGCGGCAGCCCATGATGCCTCGCGTCCCGGTTGGTGGCGATCGAGCACCACGACTCCGAGTTTTTCCGCCGCCAGCTCGAAGGCGATCGAAGCGCCGATAACACCTCCGCCAACGACAATTACATCCGCGACTTTCACGAGATTATCTTAGCAAAACGGGCGGTACGATGCGTTGGACTCGAAAGAGAAATGGAAGAACTTAAAGCGAGTTGACGAGTTCGACGGAGAGGAGACGCGCTTTCTGGGCGAGATTTTTGGCGCGAGCCAGATCGCCTTCTTTAGCAGCACTATTCGATTGGTCCCGGAAACTGCGAATCTTATCTACCAGATCGGCTTGCTGCGCGTTGAGCCTCTTTCCGTCGGTCTGCTTGAGATTGCCCTCGGCGACGCCAATATCTTCGGCGATGCCGCGCTGATAATTCGCTTTCTGGGTTTCGGAGAGTTGCGGCGAGATCTGCGGAGCAGGGGGACGCGAGTGGTCTGCCCCCGCCGATGACGGCTCCGGTTCGGGCGCGGGTCTTTGTGGTTTTGGCGCAGGTTTCGTCTCGGGGGTAATCATCGGCGGCGGTGTACTGGACGAATCCTGCACATCGGGTGGGGGCGTCTGAGTCGCAACAGGAGGCATAGCGGTCGTATCCGGAGCAATCGTTGAAGGCGGCGGAGTTTCAACCGCTGCTTTTGCCGGCGGGGCGGTGACGGGCGCAGCGGCCTGCACTTTTTTTTCGCCACACCCGATGCAGAGGAGCGAGATTCCGCTCGCGAGCAACGCAAGGAGGGCTCGAGCGTTGGTGTTACGGCTGGGCATTTATCTTTTTATCTTCTGCAAAGGGCGTGCTGAAATCACGAACCTTTCCGGGGAGCATATCCACGGAGTGAGCCAGGGGCAGTTCGATCCGGAAGGTGGTTCCGCGCCCTACCTCCGAATCGAATTCTATCTGACCGTTATGCAGTTGCACAAATCGAAACGTATTGGCCAGTCCGATGCCGGAACCACCGGGGCGCGTGGTAAAAAACAGCTGGAATATCTTCTTCTGATCCTCGGGCGAGATTCCTTTGCCGGAATCAGCCACGGAGATGATGGCAGTCTCGCCGCTGCGCCGTAGAGCAAGCGTGATGCGCCCTCCCTTTGGCGTAAATTCCGATGCATTCAACAAAAGATTCAGCACGGCTTGATGGATCAGTTGCTGGTCAATCATCAGGCTGGGAAATTCAGACGGCAAATCCACCCGCAGATCCGCGCCCGCTCGTAAAATGGAAGGCCGCGCCGCGTCGATCACGTCTTGAAGCAGAGGCCGAATGTCCGTTTCTTCGAGTTTCATTTCCAGCGGTTTCGTGAAATTTAAAAAGGTCTTCACTGCGCGATCCAACCGGTCAATTTCGCTGTCGAGCATTTTCACTGCTTGCTGCGGCTCCGGATCAACCGGCATGTTTGCCTTCAGCACTTCCAGCCAGAGCCGCATCGAGTTGAGCGGATTCTTTACTTCGTGCGCCACGCCCGCCGTCACGCGTCCCAAGGCAGCCAGTCGCTCGGAAACCTGCAGTTGATTGCCAATGCGCTCGATCGATTCCACGTCCCGCAAAGTAACCAGCGTGCCCATGCGCGCGCCGTGTTCGCGAATCACCTGCGCGCTCAAGCCGATTCGGCTCGGCCCAGGGCCCGCCTCATAGGTGAGCTCCGCGCCTTCCACCGGTTCGATTTCATCTTCTTTGATGCGCAAAACGTTTCGCATGACATGACCCGCTGGAAAAATTTCGCTCACGCGGCGTCCGCGAAGTTCCGCGGCGCGCCCTCCAAGAAATTTCTCCACGGAAGGGCTCACGAGCACCGCTCGGCCCTCAGCATTAAAAAGCAGCAAACCATCTTCGAGGCCCGCCCATCACCTGATCGAGATTCTCGCGCAGTGTGCTGAAAATTTCGCGCACGTCGCGCAACTGCTTTCCGATGCCTACGATTTTCTCGCTGACCTTGCCCAGTTCATCGGTGCGTGCCATCGGCTCGAAATCGAATTCACCCGCCGAAATGCGATCCAATTGGGACGAAATGCGATCGATGGGCGCGAGAGAAACACGAGTCACAAGAAAGGCGAGGAAAGTAGAAAGAAGGACGGCGCCGAGCGCGTAGTATCCGGCCTTCTCCAGGATCGGCGAAATTTCGTCGCGTATCAACGCGGACGACATACCGATGCGAATTTCGCCAAATTTTGATTGATTCAGATCGAACGGGTAGCGGTATTCGTAGACCTGCGGCGGCCCGTAGAGCGTGCGCAACTGTTGAAAAAAACGTTGGGTGTGCACCAGTGAAGAAATATCCGGGCGCTCCGCCAGCTTTTGGCCGCGCAGGCCGGCGTCGCTGGAAATCAGCACGATACCGTTCTGATCGGTAATCGTGATTTCATAAATTGTCGCGGTATATCCCAGAGCCGATTCCAACAGGGAATTGAGCGCGCTGCTGTTATCGAGCGCCCGCTGTACGTATTGGCGTAAATCAGCGGCGCTCGGCGAAGCCGGTGTTTCACCGCGTTCGGCCGCGTCCAGAAGCGCACTGCGACAGGCGAAAAACACTTGTCGCGCGACGAGACTTGCGCGGTCCTCCGACTGCCGCAAAACCTGCTTGGTGAGTTGCCCGAGGTAGAGGCCCGAGACCACTGCAACCACTGCCAGAACGAGCAGCGAAATCGCCAGCGTGAACTTCGTTTTAAGGCTGAGCCGCATCTTTCCGCCCTGCCTCGTATTCCTTCAACTTATTGTGGAGGGTCTTCAAGCTGATGCCGAGCAAGTCCGCCGCGCGCGTCTTGTTCTGATTCGTGGCGGCCAGCGTCTGGAGAATCAATTCGCGTTCTACTGCATCAACGGTGGTGCCGATCGGGAATCGCAGCCCGCCGAGACCGGAAACCATCGTCGCAGGCGTGCGTCCGAAATCGGAGGGAAGATGCTGGCGCGTGATGGTGCCGCGTTCGGATGCGATTGCGGAACGTTCCAGCACGTTGCGCAATTCGCGCACATTGCCCGGCCAGGGGTACGACTTGAACATTTCCATGACGTCGGCGCCGATACCCGTGACGTTTTTTGCGTGTTTCTCAGAAATCTCGGCAAGCAGGCGCTCGACAAGAGGCTGCAAATCTTCCTTGTGTTCACGCAGCGGCGGCAGGTGAATATGGAATACGTTCAAGCGGAAATAGAGATCGCGGCGCAACTGGCCGTCGGCCACCGCCTGCTCGGGGTTTTTATTGGTGGCGGCGAGAACGCGCACATCCACGGGCGTTTCCACTTTGCTGCCGAGTCTTCGGACCTTGTGATCTTCGAGAACACGCAACAGCTTCGCTTGTGTGGGTGCGGGCATCTCACCAATTTCGTCCAGCAATAGGGTTCCACCCTCGGCCAGTTCGAAGCATCCGATGCGGCGCTCTGCGGCGCCGGTAAATGCACCTTTTTCGTGGCCGAAAATTTCGCTTTCCATCAGCGACTCAGGAATTGCGGAGCAGTTGATTGCGACGAACGGCTTGTCGGCGCGCGGAGAAAGCATATGAATCGAGCGCGCGACCATTTCCTTGCCGGAGCCGGTCTCTCCGGTGATCAGCACGGAAGCTGTGGACGGCGCTGCAATTTCAACCTGATGCATCACGTCGCGCATCTCACGCGAAGCGCCGATCAGGACGCCGAGTCGTCCGGCATCCCGCAACTCTTTGGTGAGAGACGCGACCTGCTTCTGGCTGCGTACCCGCTCGAATGCGCGGTCGAGCAAGGCGCGTAGCACCGGAAAAATAAGAGGTTTCTCGATATACCAGTAGGCGCCGGCCTCGATTGCTTCTACCACACGTTCGTTGGTGCCGCGCCCGGTGATGATGATGGCAGGGATGTGCTGAATTTCGTCGTTCAGTTGGCGCAGCAACTCGAGCCCGTTCATCCCGGGCAGTTCGACATCCACCAGGATCACGTTTGGAGCGAATTCCGGGAACTTCGCAAGAGCTTCTTCGCCGCTGGCAACGCCTAGGACCTCGAAATTCAATTTGCGAAGGTTGGCTTCATAACCCTTCCTGGCGTTGTCTTCGTCCTCGACAATCAGTATGCGTTGCGATTGATTCTCTGGTGGCATCGTTCAATCGAGCCTACCAGCAGTCTCGTGGAAATCCAAGCGGACGCGCGACAGGAACGAGTGTGGCGTAGCGAATAGGCGCAAATATTCTGTCCATCATTATTTGATGGCTTACCAAACTGAGGAAGGTGCCTTTGTTGCTTCGTTAGCGAGCTTTACGTCCGGCCGACATGAAGTGGCCGCTCGAGAACCAGTTCCAGTTTCATGCCTTTCTCGAGCGTGAATTCCTGGCCGAGTCCGTAGGCGACCATGAAAGCCTGCGCGGCAGCCGTAGCGGCGGCCATCGCAGTTTCCTTCTCTTTACCACTCACGATGCCAGTGGCGGCTGCTCCGGCAAGTGCGCCAGCCATTGCAGCTTTCATAGCCTCGTCCCGATTCACGGACGCGGCTTGAATTTCGCCTTCGCGGTCGTACAGCACGTGAATCGAGTGGACTCCCGGGGCGTCGATCAATTGAGCGACAAAGGGCCGCCAGCCGTGCCGCGTCTGGATGTCGTCAAAAGTCAGCCACATGCGCGCGCGTCCCGTGTCTCCGGCTGCGTGCACTCGATCGATATGCCCGCGGATGTGAACGCCCTGCGGAATCACTTCTCCCTCTGCCGTCGTAACCGGCTCGAGAGTGGTGGCGATGAACCGCCTGCCGGCCTTGTCGTGTTTGCTGTTGAGCGTATCTTCCAATCCGATCAGCAGGCGCGGACCCTCGGGAATCGGCGGCCGCTCGACCACTCGATTTTGCGAATGATTGTGAGACTTTCGCGCGGGCCTTGCGGGCGGAGGCGGCTGATCGTTGTCCGCTCGACCAGACTGGTCCGCTGCGACAGACTGCGAATCCACGGAGGGCTCAGACTGCTGCTCGGTTTGCTGGGTGCCTTGCTGGTCGTTTTGCTGGCTGCTGGCGAATGCGGGATATCCGGCTGCGGCGAAAAAAGCCACGGCAGCCAGAAGCATTTTTGCGAACTTCATATGCTTCTCCTTGAATTATCTTGGCTTGCCGCCTTCGCCGGGAAGGGAAGACGTTCGAAAGCATTATACACGACATGACACCGAGCAGAGTACCGGCCGATGGAATCGAGCCTATGGCAGTCCAGACGCCGGCTGACCGAGAAATATATGTTCTTGTATTAGGAAGCCGTGAATTATAATCCGCCCCGATACGGCGGCTTGTTCTGGTCGGTTCCCAGGTCTAAATAATTCGGATTTCAGGCTATCGCGCGCGGTGCGAACGCGTTTCCGGCGCGACGCTTGCCGCCCTCATTTCGCTGCCGAAGAGTCAACAACGTTAGGCCGGCAATCTTAGGAGGAGTTGATGAGAATTCTGAGGGACATGGGACTGACGTTCTTTCTGACGCTCTTCCTGATTTCAAGCTGCTTTGCCGATGATGCCAAGAATGCCGGAACCGATAAGAAGGATCGGCCCGCCGCTGACAGCAGCTCGACACCCAGTTCGAAGTCCGACGCTCCCAGTGCACCGGCTTCCCCGGCCACGCCCAAGCCTGCCGCGAAACCGCCAAAGCCGAATCCGCCGCCGCAGCGATCCCGACCCGAGGACAGTTCCGAGCAAGTTCCCAAGTATGTTCCAATGCCAGCCCTCGACGGCAATCCCGGTCTGTTCACTCTTGAAACTGGCGACACACTTCCCGCGGGCGCTGTGGATCTCTCGATCGGCGTGAATAAGTTCTCGCGCATGCCGGGCAACATCACCGTGTTGCAGACGGTTCCTGCTTTCGGAATGGGCTTCAACCGTTGGTTCTCCGTCTTCTTCCAGATCGCTGCCGATGAGCATATCCATGTGGACCAGCCGTCGCAGTTGAGCCTAAGTGACGCGACGCTGGGCTTCCCGCAATACCGAAATACGATTTACCGGTCGATTCTTCCGGGAACCGGCATCGCGCCCGCATATGTCGAGGACTATCCGTTTGCGTCGCACAATGGTGGCGGTGTGGGCGAGTTGGACCTTGGCTTCAAGATCGGTTTACTGTCGGAAAAGCGCGGCAAGCCTTTCAGCCTCTCTCTTCGCAACGACTTCTTTATTCCGACCGCATCAGGACTGAGCGATCTGCTCCGGAATGAGGTTCAGTACGGGCGATTCAACTACGGGATTGGCCTTGAGGCTAGCAAGACGATCTTGCACAACAGCATGCTTATCACCTTCAATTGGTCGTATCGCTTCCGTCCCGGCGAAAAGTTCTCGACGATCGATCTTCTGAATTTGCCCGGTCCGCCAACGGCTCCAACGCCAATTTCGCCTGCCGTGCTGAATCTGTCTGACGAAATGGGCGTGGGGGCGGGCATGCTGGTGTTTCCGGGAAAGCGCTTTCAGATCATAACGGAATATACCGGGCTGATTTACGTGCGTAGCGGCATTCAGAATACGACTTTTGGCGGACGCGATCCGGTTGACACCACCACCGGCATCCGCTTCTATCCCATCAGGAGAATCGCACTGGACGTTGGTTATCGCTATTCGCTGAGCCTGCTGAACCATCAGGACCGCAATGGCTTCATCGTCAAGCTCGCGGGAGCATACTGGCCGGAAAAGCCGCGCGAACCGGATCAACTGACGTCATCGTGCTCGGCGGATAAGTCATCTGTCGTCGAAGGATCGAATGCGGCTGTGCAAACCACCGCCACTGCCACCGATTCCTGGGGCCATCCGCTCACGTACACATGGACAGCAAACGGCGGTAAAATTACAAATGGCACCAGTCCGTATGCGCGATGGGATTCCGAAGGCGTCGCACCGGGAACCTATACGCTTTCGCTGCACGTCGATGACGGGGCAGGCAAGACGTCGAGTTGCTCGACCAATGTGCGGGTCGATCCCAAGCCGAAACCGCCAGCGCCCACGATGTCTTGCTCTGCGGATCGCTCTTCGGTTGCAGCGGGCGAGCGGGCGCAAATCACGGCAACTGTGAACGATCAATCGAACACGGCGTTGCGATACAGCTGGCAGGCGAATGGCGGCCAGCTTGTCGGCGCCACGGAATCCAGCCCCAGCGTGCAATTTGACACCTCGGGGCTTGCTCCGGGCACTTATACGGTGACGGGACGAGTTGAGAATGGTGCCGGCGGAGCAGCTGATTGCTCCACGTCGGTGACCGTGCAGCAGCCGCCAGCTCCGCCGCAGGCGAGCAAAATCAGTGACTGCTCGTTCAGGCCGGGAAGCGCGCGGGCGGACAATGTCTGCAAGCGCGTACTCGACGATGCAGCGGTACGCTTGCAAAGCGACCCGAAGGCGAAAGTCGTACTCGTCGGATTTGCCGATCCGAAAGAGCCGGGTTCCGCGAAGCTCGCTTCCCGTCGTGCGGACGAAGCGAAAAAATACCTGGCCGGCAAGCAGGGAATCGACGGGTCGCGCGTGGATGTGCGCTCGTCAACCGGCACTGCAGGAGCCGGCAAAGAAAATCGGCGCGTCGATGTGGTTTTGGTGCCAGACGGCGCGACTTACTGATTGAAGCGCTGAGGGAGAAGGAAGGCGCTGGACGTTGGGGGACTTGGGAAAGGCGGCTACCGCCGCTCCGGGTTTTTTCCGGTTGATTCGCTACCCGCATTCGTCTCAGCAATAACTGCCATGGCGGCACGTTTTCACCCTTTCCATTGTCCGCGGCGTAGCCTGTCCATTCTCTTCGTATTTTTGCTTTTTCTTAGCTGCCACGGTTGCAGCTCCCAGCGCGAAATCTCAAACATGGAAGCCTCTCGGACCCGACGGCGGCGACGTGCGCACCCTGGCGAGCGATCCCTCACGGCCGAACTTCGTGTACCTCGGGACCACCGACGGCCACATCTTCGGCTCCGAGGATGGCGGCCGTCGCTGGCAGCTTCTCGGGCTGGCAGGCGCCGCGCACAACGCCATCGTGACGGCGATCCTCATTGACCCGCGAGACTCCTGATCTTCTCTTTGCTTCCATTTGGACGCGCGAAAAACAAGGCGAAGGCGGCGGAATCTATCGCAGCACGGATCGGGGACGATCGTGGCACCCTGCTGGTCTGGTCGGCCATGCTGTGCGTGCTTTTGTGGCAGCGCCGTCTGATCCGGATACTCTTGTCGCCGGCGCGCTCGATGGAGTGTTCCGCTCGCGCGACGCCGGTAAGAATTGGGAGATGATCACGCCTGCGAACGATCCCGAACTCCGAAACTTTGATTCACTCGCCATCGACCCGCAGGATCCGGAGATCATCTACGCCGGGACGTTTCATCTTCCCTGGAAAACTGTTGACGGTGGCCGCGACTGGGCTGCCATCCACGAAGGCATGATCGACGACTCCGATGTGCTCAGCCTTGCGGTGAACCCATCGAATCCGGAGCAGGTTTTCGCCAGCGCTTGCTCGGGTATTTATCGCAGCGATGACGCCGGTGCGCATTGGAAACGGATTCAAGGCATCCCCGATTCGTCGAAACGAACCCTCGTGATTCGATTCGATCCGGGCGAGACGAATACGCTCTATGCCGGCACCACCGACGGGCTCTGGAAATCAACGGAAGGCGGCGCGCGATGGCGCCGCGTGTCGCCGAGCAACTGGGTCGTCAACGCGCTCGCAGTTCTTCCGGCGACCAATGCACCGAAGCCCGATGAAGACAGGTCTTCTGAACAGAGCTACGCTCACGTCTTAATTGGCACCGAGCAGCAGGGCGTTATGCTGAGCAACGGCACGGCGGATAACTTCGAGCCTGCGAATGAAGGCTTTGATCATCGGAGCGTTGTTTCGCTTGTGGTGGATCGCGAAAATCCGGGCCGCTTGGGCGCCGTGCTGGCGAATGCCTCCGACGCAGTGGTCGTATCCGATGATGCCGGTGAGACGTGGGCGCCGCTCGGGTCCGGTTTGACGCCCGCATCCGTGCGGCGGCTTTTCTCAACGCCTGCCGGCTGGTATGCCGCAGTCGCGTCGGGCGGATTGATGCGTCTGGATATAAAAAGTGGTCGATGGGTGCGCGAGGGGCTGGTCACTGAAGGCACAGTGAGCACCGCGAGTACGGCGCACTCTGTGGCGGCGCGTGCAAATCCGACGGCGACGACCATGTTCAGAGCGGTGGTCAATGATTTGGCGTTCAGCGATGCGGCATGGTTTGCAGCCACCGAAGAGGGGCTGTTCAAATCGAGCGACGCGGGAAAATCGTGGTCGCGGCTATCCTTTTCGTCGCTCCCTTTGCCGGTGGATTCCGTTCGCGTCTCTGCAGACGGTGCCAAAATTCGCATCGTCTCGTCGCACGGCATGGTGTTTTCCAACGATGCAGGCCGCTCCTGGCAATGGCACGATCTTCCGCTCGAATCCTACGGCGCACTTCGGCTGGAAATCGCGGACGAAACCACGCTTCTCGCCACTTCTCCTTCCGGCCTCTACATTTCCCGTGATGATGGGGCGACGTGGACCAAAGCACAGGCCGGCCTTCCCGCTTCAGCGGTTAGCGATCTGCTTGTGCGCCCCGAGTTTTGGGCCGTCTCCTCTGAAAAGGGCGGCTTATATATTTCCCGCGATCAAGGAGCCAATTGGTCGCGCATCGAAAGCCCCACCGCCTCAGCCGACGCCGATTATTTTCCGGTCATTGATGCTGGTTTTGCGACCGATTCGATTTACGCAGCTTCCGCGAACGAAAGCCTATTTCTGGTGGAGCTGGCGGGGCCTTCGGTTCTGGCCACACGCTGGGGTGATGGCCACCGGCCATAGAGTCGTCGAGGACCAATTCCGCAGTTTGGTTTCAAATCGGGATAAGTACGTATCCCAATTCTGCATCCCTAATGCGTTCAAAGACTTAGTTGCCATCCGTATCTTTACGGACTTGTATGTTGACCTCTTTTGGAACTACAGTCCAAGCCAGGAACCGGACGAGAGCTGTCTAACACCTGAGTTCAGAGCTCCGCTGAGAAGTTCCTATTTGGTGTTCGCCGTGCTTTCTAAATCCGGAACGGGAATTGGCCAAGGGGGTCACGCCGATGGCGAGCGGAATTGAAACTGTTTTTGCGGCCGAACGATCGATGACGGCGACGGTCCTCATCGTGGACGATGAAAATACTACTCGCGAACTTTGCCGCGACATCGTTGTCGAATCGGGTTTGCGCACGCGCACAGCGTCGACCACGGAGCAAGCGCTCGAAATTCTCGAGCAGTACCCCGTAGATATCATGATCACTGATCTGCGTGTGCCGGAAATCGGCGGACTGGAATTGCTGAAGCGCGTCCGTGAGACACATCCCCAAACGCCGGTGATCGTGCTGACGCAATACGGGACGATCGAGAGTGCCGTGGAAGCGACACGAAACGGCGCCGCCGATTACGTTACCAAGCCGTTCCATATACCGGAGTTGCGAACGAAGCTCGACCGCGTGGTGCGCTCGCTCGAACTCGACCAGGAAAATCGCGTGCTGCGGGAGCAGCTTCGAACACGTCCTGGTTTTGCGGGATTGATTGGCTTATCGCCGAAGATGCAACGGGTGTACCGGTTGATCGAGAAAGTGAGCCAGCACAATTATCCAGTATTGATTCTCGGAGAGAGCGGAACCGGCAAAGAACTGGTGGCGCGCTCCATCCATTTTTCAGGAACGCGCAGCAGCCGGCCATTCGCTCCGGTAGATTGCTCCTCGTTCGTTCCCACGTTGATTGAATCCGAACTATTCGGATACGTGAAGGGCGCTTTCACCGGCGCGAACCAAACCAAGCGCGGGCTGATGGAAGCCGCCGGCAATGGCACACTGTTTCTCGATGAAATCGGCGATCTGCCCATCGACCTGCAAGCGAAGCTCTTGCGCGCACTCCAGGAAAAGGAAATACGGCCCGTGGGCTCGACCGATCGAGTCTCGATTTCCGTGCGCGTGATTGCGGCAACGAATCGCGACCTGGAAGAGGCTGTCCGCCAGGGGAAATTCCGGCAGGATCTTTTTTTCCGGCTCAACGTGGTCCAGATCAAGTTGCCGCCGCTCCGCGAACGCAAAGGCGACATCCCGCTTCTCGTCAATTCGTTTCTGGAAAAATTCAGCGATACGGACGCGCCCGCGCGCACGATCTCAGAAGACGCGATGACGCGGCTCATGGCCTACGACTGGCCTGGAAACGTTCGCGAACTCGAAAACGCGATCGAGCGTGCCGTGGCTCTGGGATCAAGTTCGCTCCTACATACAGGTGATTTGCCGTCAAATCTGCAGTACGGCTCCAGCGAAAGATTGCCTCAGAACGACGTGCTTCTACCTCTGGATGAACTCGAGCGTCGCGCGATTTTGCGCGCAATGAGGGAATCGGGGGGCGACAAGCTGGCCGCTGCGCGACTGCTGGGAATCGGGAAAACCACGCTATACCGCAAGTTGAAGCAGTATGATGCGCAAGCACATCTTCGGAACTGATTTCCTTTCGTTCTGCAGACCGGTTGCGATGGTCACTTCAGTTGAAGACGGTCAGGATTTCGTCCCCCGAGTTCCTCTAGCGATCTGCGGCCCAGTTGAATAGCGCTTCCCGTTAGCAATTTTCAAATCGGGCTGCTCAGTCGAATTCGGTATCGGATCGGGAAACCCCTTCGCCGCAGTTTCACTTCAGCACCCCGGACGTTGTTGAAAACATTCTAATTGAATCTTCATGAAGATGGTCGGCGCTGTGCATTGGAAACGGCATGCCAGCCAGCCGAAATATTCCCCTATATGTTTATGAACGGCCAATCCGAGTTGCTCGACGCACCCTCAAATATGCCTTTGCGATAAGCGCAGCACTTTTGTGCAGCTACTGGATTGTGCAGGCGCGCTGGTGAGGGTGAGATGCCGAAACGCCTGAACGCCGGCGTCACGGGCAGCGTGCTTATGGCCGAGCGAAGCATCCCCTCGACTCCGCACGCTGAAAGCATGCAGCTCCTTGATGGTGCGGCATTCAGCGCCGTTTTCGAATCGAGCAGCGAAGCACTGATTGTGATGGATTCCTTGGGAACGGTGCGCCGAGCGAATCGCCGTTCGAGGGAAATGCTCAGATTTACGGAAGCGCGCGAACGGCAAAAGGGCCTGGCCGACCTTATATCGGCTCCCTCGAAATCAGATCTCCTCTCGTGGTGTAAACGATCGGTTGCGTCTGTTGAATCGAAAGCTCGCCAGAATCCTCACAGTCTTGACGGAGCCTTTGCCAATGGTTTCCCGGCACGTTTCACTTTGCGGAGCGTACTGCCGGGTTCAGGCCATCTATTGCTCTGCATCGAAGACGGCGTGCTCGCGAAACGTTCGGAAGAGCAGACCCATCAACTCGAAGCGGAACTTTCCAGCCTTCTGGATGCCCTCGAGGCGGGTGTGATTCTTTTCGACCCGCACGGTCGTATCCGATTCGCCAACGCGCGTTTCGGGCAGCTATTTGGCTTGAACTTAAAGGGCACGCAGGCCGGGCAGACGATTGCCGATCTGGAAGGCCTGGTCGCGGCTCGCTTTCGGAATCCTCAAGCCTTTTCGATGCCCTGGAGGCAGTTTGCCGCCGGCGAAGAAACACCATCACAAGACGAATTGGAATTGATGCGTCCGGCGCGCAAGGTGCTCGAACGTTATTCGCGTCCTGTGCTCAGCCGCGAAGGGCCTTCGGCGGGGTGGCTCGAGCTCTACTACGACGTGACCGCGAAGCGAGAGATTCAATCGAAGCTTCTGCAGACGGAAAAAATGGCGGCGCTGGGACAGCTTGTCTCTGGAATCGCGCACGAACTCAATAATCCGCTTACGGCGATCATGGGATACGCGCAACTCCTGCTCGGCCACGGCCTTTCGTTGCCGCAGCAGTCAGAAGCGGGCAAAGTGTTTCAAGAAGCCGAGCGGGCGCGCCGGATCGTAAAAAATCTTCTGTACTTCGCGCGCGAAAACAAGCCGGAGCGCACGCGCGTCGATTTAAACGAAATTGTGGAGCGCACGCTGGCGCTGCGCGGCTATGAGCTGCGAGTTGAAAATATTGTGGTGGAATGCAGCCTTGAGACGGGCCTTCCGGAGACGATGGCGGATCCTTACCAGTTGCAGCAGGTGGTCTTGAATCTGCTGGTGAATGCAGAGCAGGCGCTGCTGGGGGATCGCGGAAGCGGGCACGTCTGGATTCGCACGCGCAGCGCCTCGGGCGGCAGAATCGCGCTGGAAGTTTCCGACGACGGGCCGGGGATTGCGCCAAGTATTGCTTCACGAGTTTTCGATCCCTTCTTCACGACGAAGCCGGCGGGCGTCGGCACCGGGCTGGGCCTTTCCATCGTTTATGGCATCGTGCAGCAACACGGTGGCGACGTGACTCTCGAAAGCCACCGGGGTCCGGGCGCGAAATTCGTGGTCGAACTGCCGATGGCTGCGAGTCTGGACGAACAGGCAACCGCGCCGCCACCGCAAATCGAAGGGAGAAGTGGTTCAAACCCGCGCGGCAGAGTCCTCGTTGTGGAAGATGAAGCGACGGTGGCGCAACTGATCGTTGATGTGTTGCAGGAAGAAGGGCACGAGGCTGAGGCGGCGTTCGACAGCCAGGACGGGCTCACGCGAATTGCACGCAATCGATATGATCTGGTGATTTGCGACCTGCGCATGCCCCGGCTGGACGGGCCTGCATTCTACGACGCGCTGGTGAGCGCGGGCAGTCCCATACGGGATCGGATCGTTTTCATTACGGGTGACACGTTGGCGCCTCGCTCGCTGGAGTTTCTGGAATCGCATCGGCTTCCTTATCTCGCCAAGCCGTTTCTGGTGGAGGAGCTGAAACTAGCGGTCAATCAGGTGCTCGAACGCCACCCTCCGAATGTGAGTGTGAACGCTGGGGTGGCCGGGAAGACTCATTCCACGACCTCAAGGTAGTGATTCTCGAACGTAAGGGTAAGAAAAGGGGATGCACACGGGTGCCACACAAATGGTTGTCACAATCGAGCGCCGCGCTCTATTTGGAGTCGCAGACGCGGCGCTTGCCGAACGCCTGAACCGCGAAACCGAGCGATTCGTGGGATTCGGCCCCGTTGTGAGTGCGTCCGATTTCGCGGAATTGCGGCGGCAGGCGGCGTCCTTTTCTCCGCGGGTGATTCTGCTGGACGAAGAGATTTTAACCGGTGCGCCGCTCGTTGAATCGCTGCGTCTGTTAAGCGAAGCAGCGCCCCTGATTCTGGTGGCCGGTACTGCCCGGCAATCGGAGATCGCAGGACTCGTGGCGGAAGGAGATTTGGATTTCGTCGCGCGCGCGGGGGATTTTGCAGGACTCGCGGCTAGCCTCGTGGAGCGGCGATTGCGATGGGCGGAACGCTCGGAAACACCGCTGGGTGCCCCTTGGACCGGTTTTCCGGCAGAGACGGCGGAAATATTCCGCCATGAGATCAATAATCCGCTCACTGGGATTTTGGGCAACGCGGAGCTTGTGCTTTCTCATCGTAGCCGCTTGCCGCCTGCTGATGCGCAGCGTCTGCAGACAGTGGTCGATCTTGCGGTGCGGTTGCGCGAAACGACGCGAAGGCTGAGCAACGCGTTGGAGGCCGGCCGGATTCGGTCAAGACGCGCTTGCATTCTACATGCGTAGGTCAGTTCAATGAACTTTTGTAATTGACCGCCGACAGATTTCATTTCTTATCGTTTGTCGCTGAGAGGATCGCAGCGGCGGCAGCACGCGCATTTTTAAGCATTTCATCCAACTCCTCACGCGCAAATAATCTTCCACGCAAAACCACCGCCGCGATTTTGCTTGTGTTGGCTATGTCTTCCGTTGGATCGCCATCCAGCAGCACCAGATCTGCGCGGAAGCCGGCGGAAATGCGTCCGGATTGCGCCTTGCCGAGAAATTCCGCCGGGTTCAGCGTCGCCGTTCGGAGAGCGTCGAGTGGTGCAAGGCCCGCACTGAAGAGCATCTGAAGCTCCTGATGAATGCTCGTGCCGACGAAATTGTAACGATCCAAAGAATCACTGCCTGCAAGCAGGCGCACACTGGCGCGATGCATTTCGCCTGTCAGCTTGCGGTCATTCTCGAACTGTCTCTGCCACCAGTCTGCCGTATCCCGATCGTCTTTTGTGCGTCGCGGATGTATTTCAGCGGCGAATCGGCCTCGTAGATGGCGCGGTCCTTCTCCGGATCGCCCAGCAGAGATTTTTCATACTCCTGCAAGCGCGGATCTTCATGCTGAAGCATCGTGAACCAGTTGATGATCCCGTAGGCTTCGACGCCCGCCGCCCATATGTCGGGAGTCTTGCCAATGGCCATCAGCGTCATGAAACCGCCGTAAGACCCGCCGGTGATACCGATTTTCTTCGGATTCACATAACCGGTCGCTTCCAGAAACTTCGCGGCATACACTTCGTCTTGCAGATCACCGCCGCCCAGATCCTTCGTATTCGCAAGCTGGAATTCCATTCCATATCCGGTCGAACCACGCGGATTTGGCGCTATGCAGATGTATCCGCGCGTCACCAGCGCCACCACCGTACGGTTGAACGCATCCTGCGTCTGGCCTGTGGGACCACCGTGTGGCAGGACGATCGCGGGATTCGATCCGTCACGCTTCAGATTGAAAGGCATCCACGCGAATGCGCTGATTATTTTGCCGTCGAAGGATTTGTAGTGAACCAATATCGAAGGTGGGATTTTCGCCGCTGTGAGGCTGGCGACGGCGGAGAAGCTCAACTGGCGCGGCTGCTTCGCGGCGATATCGTATATCCAGAGATCGGCAGGTCGAGTCGAGCTCTGGTGCGAAACCACGAGGCGGGAACCGTCCGGTGAGAATGACGAGGGAGTGCCGGGGTAGAGATTGAGCCCCGCCGGGACGTTGATCTTCGCGCCGGTTCGCGTGACTCGTGTCGGCGAGGTATGTATCGCTTCGGCCGTCGGCATTGATGACGTAGGTGAACTCTTTGCCGTCCGGTGAAAAATCGCCCGCATTGGCTTCCCACTGCGTATCGGTGGCCCAGGTGGTCTGCTTTGTTGCGAGATCGAAGAGCGCGACATTCGGGAATCCGCCGGACCGATCGGAACCAACAAGCAGAGTGTGGCCATCGGGCGAGACGGAAGAGACGAACGTACGCCGCTGGCCTTCGTGAGGCGTGAGATTCTCGGCGGAGCCGGTTGCTACATCGATGCGATACACATCCGAATCGGTAAAGTTCGCATTCGCTCGCGACGCATAAATCGCTTTTCCATCAGGGCTCCAGAAGGGATTCGCCCAGTTGTGGTCTTTCGTTTTTTCCTGGGTCAGGTTGCGAACGGCGCGCGTCTTCCAGTCGAGAATCGCGATGTCGATGGCCGAAGCCGTTTTTGGCTTGTAGTTGATTGCGAGGCGGGAACCATCGGGAGACCAGACGGGAGTTGTCTCGGAAATATCGGGAGTGAGGGTAAGGTTGGTGATTTCACCGCCGTCGCTGGGAATAGAGTAGAGATCGTAAATTTCGCCGCCGCCCTTGTCCGATTCGAAGACGATCCACTTGCCGTCGGGCGACCATACCGGATTGGTTTGGCGATCGTCGGACTGGCTGAGCTGAATTGGCCAACCGCCGGCGGCATTGACCTTCCAGAGATTGTAGCGGCCGGTGATGTTGGTCGAGAAGGCGATCTCATGGCCGTTGGGCGACCAGGAGGGGCCGATGATTCCGCGCGTGAAGAAGAGGTCATCGATGGGAACGGGGCCGGCGCCCAGTTCAGTCTGCGAAGTGAGAGATATCGGGTCGGTGATTTCGCGTGTGTCGGGCGAATCAGAAGCGAAAACGGCAAAAGCGATAAGCATTAACAGGCTGAGTGCGAGGCGGCTCACTTTCATCGACAACCCCCGAAAATTGCCACAGCGATAATTTGCGGCCCGAGGATCGGCACAGTCCTCAAAAATCGAACACCGCGAAAGCAATTGTTAGCAGCGCCGCATAACCTTCGCATTTTGTGCGAGGGAATTCAAACGGGTAGTTGTAGGGATTGAGAGCTAGCCGCGACGTTGTAGATTCGCGAGGGGGCGAAAGGGGCGAAGGGATTGCTGGCTTAGATCGCTCTTCACAAGATCCTGTTTGGCTGGCGGCATGACGCCGATGATCGGGCGGTCGCCGGCGGGGCACGGATGGCCGTCGTGGCCGGAAAGTAGATGCTTCAGGAGCTCATCAACCTTGCGGTGCTCGTCGCGGCTGAGTTCGACGTCTTCCTGGAAGGAGAGATCGCGCGAACGGCGGGTCTCTTTTGCGGAATGAAAAGCAGCGATGGCTTCGAGCCTGATACGGTTAAGCTCTTCACACGGCTGGTTTATTGGCATGGGCGGCGAAATAATACGATAACCGAAATGTAGCGCAACGGTACGTTCGTACTAAGGTAGCCCTAGGCTTCTCCCAGGTGCCACGACATTAGAATCGATCTAACCCATATCCGGTAGTCAGCCGAGATCCGGCCTTAGCGGGGATTGCGAAGCGACTCTGCCTTCGGAGGGTCGCTGTTCTTCACCCCTCAGTATTTCAGGTGCTTTACTTCGGGCCTGAGTTTCCCTACCATGGCCTGCTGAATTGCTCCTGGAGGCGATTTAACGTGCCGGCCCTGGCGGCGCGCGTTCGAGCCCATGCCACGCTCTCCACGCATTGTTGTGATTGAACCGAGCGGCGTTCGCCGCGATGTACCTCTGAACGCCTCGCCTTTCCGCATTGGCCGGCAAGCCGGCAACGAACTGACCCTTCGCGACAGCCGGATCAGCCGCCAGCAAGCCCAAATCCTTTCCGTAAACGGCGGTTGGGTGCTCGAAGACATGGGCAGCCGCCACGGCACATTCGTCAATGGCGAAAAGGTGCTGAAGCACGAGTTGCAGCCGCGCGACAAAATCGATTTCGGCATGGCGGACTCCTACAAGCTTATCTACCTGGGCGAGGGAGCGACGATCGAGGAGTTGGTGGAGCGTGTTGAAGGGCCTGCACCGTCGGCGCCCGGCTCGCGCGAGCTTCACCATCTGGGTGTGCTGCTGGATGTGGCGCGCACGCTCGGCACTGGCCTGTCGCTCGAGGACGTGCTGACGGCGGTGGTGGATGCTGCGATCCAGGTGACTCGAACGGAGCGCGGCGTTCTGTTGTTGGCCAATCCAGGCGGCGAACTGCAGATGGTGGTCGCGCGCGACGCGCAGAAAGGAACGTTGCGCCCGGATCTACTGAAGGTATCGCAAAGCGTGGTAAAGCGAGTGGTAAACACCAGGCGCGAAATGATTGTAAGCGATACGGGCGACGAGGCGGGCGGTGTATCGCAGCAGGAAAGCGTGGCGCGTCTGGAGCTGCACACAATTGTCGCCATCCCGGTGGATAAGCTGCCGGTAATCGAGACACTCGATGCGACGATTTCAACGCGACAGGGCGAACTACTAGGCGTCCTTTACATGGACAGCCACATTCCCTCGAGCGCCTTCACGGATATGGACCGCGATGTTCTGAGGACGCTGGCCCGTGAAGCTGCGACCGTCATCGAGAACGCGAGACTGTTCGCATCCGCGCGGGCGAAAGCGCGGCTCGACCACGAGATCGAGATCGCCAGCGGCATCCAGAAGACGCTGCTGCCGAAATCTCTGCCGAGCCTGCCCGACCTGCAGGTGGTAGCTTCGACGCTTTCTTGTCATTCCGTCGGCGGCGACTGTTTCGACGTGATCCAACTGGGCGGCGGGCGGCACGGATTCTTTGTGGGCGACGTATCGGGGAAGGGAATTTCAGCAGCGCTGCTCGCAACGCTGTTGCAGGGCGTTTTCTTCACGACGGCGGCGATGGATATTTCGCTGTCCGGCGTTTTTTCGCGCGTAAATCAATATCTCTGCGAACGAAGCGGCGAAGATCGCTACGCCACGGTGTTCTACGGGATTCTCGACAAGATGGGCCGCTTCGAATACGTGAACGCAGGGCACGTGCCTCCCATTGTGCGCAGGAAGTCAGGCGAGCTGGAGGGATTGGGATCGGCGAATTTTCCCGTGGGGATGTTCCCGGAGGCGGAATATCAGAGTGCGCGCGTCACGCTCGAGCCCGGTGAATACCTCGTGATCTACACGGACGGCGTATCGGAAGCTGCCAACCCCCGGAACGAATTATTCGAAGAAGTGCGGCTGCGAAAAATCATGGAAAGCTTTACGGGCGATTCAGTAGAAGGGCTCGCCGATTCGATCAAGGAAGGAATGCGGGCGTTCACAGAAGGGGCGCCGCAGTCGGACGACATCACGATTCTGGTCGTGCAATACAAAGGCAATAATTGAAAACGAAAGCGCCATCACGGAGTGGAGCGTCGGCCGCGCGGCTCGAGCCTCTTGAAAAGATCTTCGTCAAATTGAATCCCGAAGCCGAGCCGGGTGATCTGGCTGCGGAAATGGTGCGCCTGCTGGCCGCGCCGGGGTGCGTAGAAGGCGCGCGGATTTGGAAATTGGTAGATGGTGTGCCAGCGGTATGGCAGGAGAGTGGAAAACTTCCCCCAGCGAGCCCGGATCACGTCGAACAGGCTCTGAAGGGAAGAAATTCGCAGGGCAGCAATGGTCGCGCTAGCGCCTGGCCTCTTGGACGCGGTCCGACGCCCGTGGGTGTACTGGAAATCGCGGCAAAATCGAAGCTTGATGAAAAGACTCGCTCCTGGCTGGAACTTGTCCTGCGTTATGCGGAAGTGGCGCTCGAAAGCAGCGAACGCCGCAGCGCGGTAATCGAGCTTTCCACGATCGTAGAAGCCACAAAGCGGTTGAATTCGACGCTCGACCTCGCAGAACTGCTAAACATTATTTTAGGATTGACGACTCGCTATTCGGGCGCGGAGCGCGGAACGGTCTTTCTGGTGGATCGCGACAAACAGGAAATCTGGTCGCTAGTCGGCTTAGGCCTCGAGCAGCATGAAATCCGGTTGCCCATCACCAAAGGTATCGCGGGCTGGGTAGCACAGCACGGCGAAATGGTGAATTTGCCGGACGCGTATGCTGATCCGCGTTTCGAATCTGAAGTGGATTTGCGCCTCGGTTATCGCACGCGCTCGCTGCTTTGCCTGCCCATTCGAAATAAAGCGGGAGAGACAATCGGAGTGCTGCAACTTCTCAATAAGAAGACTGGCCCGTTTTCGCGTGCGGACGAAAATATGCTGGAGGCGATTTCCGACCACGTGGCACTCGCTCTTGAAAATGCGCAGCTGCATCGCGAAATGGTGCACAAGCAGCGCATGGAACGCGATCTCGCCCTGGCCCGCAGCATTCAAATGGGGCTGTTGCCGGAGGCCCCGCCAAAACTTCCCGGATTCGACATCGCGGTCTCCAACCGAATGTCGCTCGAAGCGGGCGGCGACTACTATGATTTCATCCAGCTTGCGCCGGATACGATGCTGGCCGTGGTGGCGGACGTAGAAGGCAAAGGCGTAGGTTCGGCCATGGTGATGGCGAACCTGCAGGCAACGCTGCACGCTCTTATCGCCCACCTTCACTCGCTTGAGCGCCTCGTGGAATCACTGAACGACATGATGCTGGCGGACACCCGCGGCCAAAAGTACATGACAATGTTCGTCACTCTTCTCGACCAGCCCCGCCGCACGCTGCACTACGTAAATGCGGGACACGTGCCACCGGCGGTGGTGCGATCGAACGGAACAGTGGACTATCTGCGCGAAGGCGGCATGGTGGTGGGAATGTTTCCCAGCGTGAAATTCGATCGCGGGCACGTGCGCATGGAACCCGGAGACATCTTCGTAGCCTGCACGGACGGCATTACGGAAGCGATGAACGCACAGGACGATGAGTTCGGGTCTCAGCGGCTGATAGATTTAGTGGCGCGCGAACGCTCGCTGCCCGCCGCCGAGATCGTTCAGTCAGTTCTCACCGAAGTGGACCACTTCTCGCGCGGTGGCACGCACGAAGACGACCGAGTGATCCTCATCATGAAGGTTGTGTAGCCACACGCACCAGGCGGATTCCTCAGTGATTCTTCGGATAGGCCTGAAATAGCGCCACAACGCGAGATTCGTACTCCGCAGGTGAATGCCCGAGCGCGGCGGCATGCCCTGCACCTTTCACGATCCAGAGTTCCTTCGGGCCCGTCGCAGATTTGTAAATTCTTTCCGCGTGCCGGCAGGGGATGCGGTGGTCGGACGTCCCGCAGATCAGCAGGACAGCAAAAGGACGCGCGGCCACAGCTTCTTCGGGCGAAACGTCACTCGGATTAAAACCGCCCTCTTTCTGAACGGAAGCAAGCGCCAACATCGAGGCGGGACGGAACAATGTGCGGCCGAGCGTGGGGCTCACGTCGAGACCGGCATAGTCGTAACTCACTTCGCGCATGTTCGCAAACGGCGCTTCAGCCGCGACAGCCTCGATGCGCGGCTCAATGGCAGCCGATTGCAATGCGATGGCCGCGCCCATCGAAACGCCTAATGCATAAAGGTGTCGAACCTTTTCGCTCGCATAGAGCGCATCCGCGACGGCCACCGTGTCATGGCGTTCCTTCCAGCCATACGTGCAGATATCTCCTCCGCTTTCGCCGTGCTCGCGGGAATCCATCATGACGATGCTGTAGCCATGCCGCAGAAGGAATTCTGCGTGCCCCAGAACGCCGGTGCGATTGTCGGACACGCCGTGATACAGCAGAACCCAGTCGCCGTTTGCTGAAACGGGCCGCACCTTCCACCCCTTCAGCGTAATTCCGTCTTGCGCCCGAACGCTGAAATCTTCCTTTGTCGCACCGGTGCGCGCGAGCATCTTCTGCGTGTCCTCGAGCCGCATGGCATTGAGGCGCATGGGATGAAGGATGCCGCTGCCGATCGAACTGCCGACAAAGGCTGCGAGCAGCGGCGAAATCGCCAACAAGCCGATCCCCGAAAACGATGAAAGGGCGCGTAAGCCTCATATAACAGATAGTACGTCAGGCGAATTGGTGTTGTTTCAACACGCCTAGGAAGCTGGCGATTCGGTCACTTCGGGCTTCCGTAGAGGCAGGTGCCGAAAAGCTCGACTCAGAAACACGCGCGTGGGATGGACTTCACTTGCCGGGTGCCTATGCAAATTTAGTCGGCAAATTTCAACCCAAGTTTAGGCTTTGTTTGGCAAGACCAACGTTTCTACCGCTTTGCCCCGTGCGACCCTCTCCCAAGGTCGGCCAGGCGATTGCTAAGGGTTAAGCCCCAACGCGCCGATATCACATGTGGTGGACGAAGGCGCTCGGAGCAGGGGGTGGGCCATCGCGACTCTAGCAATTCAACCCGAACAACACATCGCTGCCAAATTAGACCGGCGCCGCCGTATGCGCACGAAAATGGGTCTGCACGTTCGAATTGAAGGCGGACGCGGGACGTTGCAGGCATTCGAGGACACGGGAAAGACGATCGACGTTTCCCGCCATGGGCTGCTGGTTGCGACGTCGATGAGCGGCTATTGGGTCGGCCAGACCTTGCAGGTAACCTGTCCATTTTGGAGCACGCCGGTAGCCATCAATGCACGGCGACAAGCGAGGGTCGTTCGTACGATTCTATTGCCGAATTGCAGCCATGCGATCGCCATCGAGTTTCAAGACGGAGTTCCGGACGGAAGCGATCACGCGCTGGCTTCGTCACCGTTCGCGAACCAGGTGCGAGTTCTGGGAGTTGAATCCGACGCGCGAATGGCTATCGCGTCGACGGCGCTGTTAACGCAAGATGGCTATCACGTCTTGTTCGTTTCGACCACGCAGCAAGCTCTCGACATCCTCAAAAATGAAACTCCGAATGTGATCATCGCTGAAGCCGAAGGCGGCGAAGTTTCGGGGCACGATCTTTGTGCCATCGTGAAGACGAGCGAACGGTTACAGCATATTCCGGTGATTTTGATGACGAGGTCCGCGATGCCTTCTGATTATTCCGCGGGCCATCGGCTTGGCGCCGTGGTCTGCATGGCCAAACCGTGCAAGCCAGCGCGGCTGCAACAGGCCGTACGTCTGGTTGCGGCGCCTCCTTCGCAGCAATCGGTTTATAGCGCTGCCTTCAATATGGGTGCATTCGTCAGAACGTGCTAGCGCTGCAGAAGGAAATATTAGGAAAGTGGCAAATCGAATTTATCTCGCCACGGATGGAGCATCAGTTGTCGCTAGAACCGATCTCGCTGCGTTTGCAAGGACGTCAAGGCTGGCTCCGGCCGGGCAGCTACCTGGTTGCGGTGCGCGCCTTCTGGAATTTGCTTCAGAATCTCGATGTTGCGCTATCCGGCGAGGCGAAGGGCAGCGTCGATTGGGAAATCAGCGCGTGCAAGAGATCGGGTCCGGCAGTCGTAATTTTCCTCGGGCATTTGCGAAAGCCGCCCAAGGACGTGGTTGGCGAAATCCGCAGGACCTTGTTCAACGGAATTCGCAAATTGTCTGGAAACGATGAGCGCCCTCACGGTTTTACGGACACCGCTCTGCAGGAATTGAAGGCGCTTGCCGAACAGCGGGCACTGATGGACGAGATTGCGGTGATCGTCGACGAGAAAGAAGAATTGATTCAGTGGTCCTTCATCGAGCGCATCGAAAGAATGACGCACAACGACTTTGAAGCGCTCAGCTCGGTAGTGGGAACCCTCGAATCAATTTCGGTAGGCAAGAACGGCCGCTTCAGCGTGCGAAGCGAAATTACAGGACGTCCCGTGATGTGCCGTTTCAAGCGCGACCAGTTCACCGCTCAGGCCAAAGAGAGTTTGGGCCGCCGCGTGGTGGTGTTCGGAAATCTAAAATCCAATTATCTCGGTGAGCCAATGCACATGCGCGTGTCAGGAATTGAACCGTGTCCGAACGAGCAAGACCTCCCCAATATCCCTCGTATGTCGGGCCGCATTCCAGTAACAGTGAGCACAACTCTCAATCGAATCTACATCCCAGGTGCGAAATATGGCAAGTAAACAGAGGGCGATCTATTGGGACACATCTGTCTTCCTGTGCTTCCTCCGAAAGCACGAGTCCGAAAGGCGCGCGATCTGCGAGGACATTCTTCGCCACGCGCACGACGGCAAGGTTTCGCTTTACACCTCCTCATTTACGGTCACTGAAGTAATCAAGCCGCTGCGCATGGAAATCACCGGGCCTCGTCCTCTTTCGAGCGACGAAGTGGAAGATTTGCAAGGGATGTTTCACTGGCCGTGGCTGAAAAAAATCGCGCTCGATCATCGCGTGGCGCAAGACGCCGTTAATCTGGGACTCAATTTCGCGCTCACAGCCGCGGAGGCAATCCATGCTGCCTCAGCGATCGTCGCCAAAGTGGACGTGCTGCAGCAATGGGAGCGAAGCGCGGCGCTCGAAAGAGTGAACCGGCTGGTTGCCGTAGAGGCGCCTCGAATGCTTACGTACGGCATCACGCACCGCCCTCCCGCGAAAGGCAATTTCTTCGAAAATCTTTATCGCGCCAGAGCCGCCGGCGCTCGATAATCCGACGCAGCATCGACCCCTATCACCCCGCTTTAGGCACCTACTGCCTAATCCGTAATGCGAGTGCTGTACCTTGAATCTGCGCGACTTACGGAGAATTTACCAGTACTATGCGCAGCCCCGCACCACGTATCTCATTGATTCCATGCCGCGATCGATCGGCAGCACACCTGCCCTTTCATTTAGGAACTGGAGGTTGTTCAATGAGACTCAAATACATCCTGGGAGCCACCGCACTTTCACTAATCTTTGCAGGGACCGCGTATCCGCAGCAGGAACAAGAAAAGGAAAAGCCGCAACAGCAGGAACAAAAGCCGGCCGAACAGCCGAAGCGACAACCGGCTGAGCAACCGAAAACGCAGCAACGACAGGAACAGCAGTCAGCCAACAAGCAGCAACAGCAAGAACAAAAGAATCAACAGAAAAACGACCAGAAACAGGAGAAGCAATCTGCTAAGCAGCAAAACGAACAGCAGAAACAATCGGAGCAGTCGAACCGGGAGCGCCAGGATCAGCAGAAGCAGCTAACGAAGCAGCAGCAAGAAGATCAGAAACAGCAGCAGCGCCAACAGCAACAAGTGGCGAAGCAGCAGCGCACCGACGAACGTGATCAACATTCCGACCACGGTCACGGACGCATCCCAGATGATCGTTTCCGCGCATCATTCGGACGAGAGCATCATTTTCGTGTCGGTCACTTCGATAACCGGCGATTCCAATATGGCGGTTATTGGTTTTCGTTTAACGAAGGATGGCCGGTTGGTTGGGCTTATACCGACGACTTCTATATCGATTTTATCGACGGGCAGTACTACCTGATTGACCTCACGCACCCTGGCGTCCAGCTTCTTCTCGTAGTTGACTAACTTTTCTAACCTTTGCCGGGCCGGATCAGATTCCGGCCCTTTTTTTTGCCTGCCGACTTTATAAAACAGAAACAAAAAGCGGATCACAACGAGGGATGTTTCAGATGCCAATCCGTGGCGTTCTGATAGGCGCGCGCCAGCGCAAGCATCTCCGCGTCGCCATACAGCTGTCCGATGAAAGAAAGGCTCGTGGGATGGCCCTTCTCGTCAAATCCGTGCGGCAACGCTACACATGGATGCCCAGTGAGATTCGTCACGGCACTATTCAAGGTGGCAATTGGATTCGGGGTGTAGTCGGCGTAGTCGAATGGCACGAGATACACATCCACCTTCGACATCACCTCCGCCATTTCGTGCATCAGAATCGTGCGCACACGATTCGCATTGATGTATTCCACGGCGGGCAGCAAGCGCAGATTATTCTGATCCAGCACGCGATCCTGCCGCACGAGCCCGCCAGGTTGCGTTTCAATAGGATCGCGGAGAGCGGCATTCGCCTCGCCGTACATCACCATCGTAAAATCCATCTTCGAATGCTCGGGCAGCTCGATTTCGATCAGGTTGAAACCCATACTGCGGAATTTCTCGAGCGCAGCGGCGTCATTCGCCTCCACTTTGGGAGTTTGCCGCGTATTTGAAAACGCCGCTTTCAGGTAGCCGACGCGCAGCTTGCGAATGTCAAAATCAGCGTCCCAATTGAACGGAATATCTTGTACGGCGAGATCGTGATCGTCCGGCCCCTGAATCGCTGCGAGGACGAGCGCGCAATCCTCCACGCTGCGGCACATCGGTCCCGTTTTATCGAGACTCCAACTCAGAGTCATCACGCCGTAGCGGCTCACGCGCCCGTAAGTTGGGCGCAATCCAGTGACGCCGCAGATCGCTGAGGGCGCCACAATCGAGCCGCCAGTTTCCGTGCCGACGGAAAAGCCGACCATTCCCGCTGACGTTGCAGAACCGGGTCCAGCGGATGATCCCTGTGAGCCCATCGAAAGATCCCACGGATTTTTCGTCTGGCCAGCAAACCAGATATCGTCGAGCGCAAGTTCACCCGTCGCGAGCTTCGCGATCAGCACCGCTCCCGCGTCGTTCAGGCGGTTCACCACGGTCGCGTTGTGATCGATCACCCGTTCTTTGAACGGACCAGCGCCCCAGGTGGTCGGATAATCCTTGGCGGCAGCCAGATCTTTAATCCCCCAGGGAATCCCGTGAAGCGGCCCGCGATAGCGGCCAGCGGCAATCTCCCGATCGGCATCGCGAGCCTGCCTCATAGCAAGATCGTCGGTGATTGTCACAGCGCAAAGAAGCTTCGGATTGTGTTTCTTCAGGCGCGCCAAATACATTTCAGTCAACTCGACGGACGTCACCTGCTTCGTGCGAATCAGTTCCGCGAGCTGTGTCACCTGCCAGAACGCAACGTCCTCGAGATTCTTGGGCCGCTCGACTTTCGGAGGCGCGCTCGTACGGATCGGCCGTTTCGTTCGGTCTATTTTGGTGCCCGGGAGAATGGGATTGAAATAAAGCGGCGGCGCGATCGCGTTTTCGAGCGGAATTTTTCGCAGCTCGCGATAGTGGGCGAGATTTTTGTTCATGCCCGCCAGCATTTTATCGAGCTGCTGATCGGTGAATTCGAGTCCCGCGACGGCTGCGGCATCTCGCAGCATCGCCTTGGTGATGACAACGTCCGAACTTTCCTTGATTTGAGAAGCTCGGTTGGCACCGGTTCCGCGCGCGGCCTTCGTTTCCTCGAGCTTCGCCCACAAAACTCCAGGGAAAAGCGTTGAAGAAAGTCCGAGGCTTGAAAAGTAAGCCAGAAATGAGCGGCGATCGTGGATGCTCACAATTGTCCTTTCGCGACCGCCGTTCCATCGGTCACTTGGATTACTTGAATCTCGATCTGATTGAAGCTCGCTATTGCTGCGGCGTTGCAGGGCCGCCGAGTCTTTCCCCGATTAGTTCGCCGGAAATAATAATCTCGACTCGCCGGTTCTGTTGCCGTCCTTCGGCCGTATCGTTCGGATGCGACAGGATTCGATTTTCCGTAGCCCGTCGCCGTTATGGTGTTCGGATCCAGGCCTTGATTCACCAGATATGCCCGAACCGTATCCGCGCGATTCTGCGAAAGCGTTAAGTTGAACGTGTCACTTCCCACGCTGTCCGTATAGCCCTCGACCGCAAGTTTCAACCCGGGATGCGCGATTACGATTCCGCTCATCTTGGCCAGCGCTTCACGTGCCGGTGGTTTCAAGTCATATTTGCCAAAGTCGAAGAGAACATCGGCCATGTTTACTTTCAAACCGCGCGGCGTATCCGTGGTGGGGAGAATCCGGTTGAATTGCTCGAGCAGCTGCGCGCGAAGTTGCTCTTTTTCTTTTTCCGCCTGTTCCGCAGCGGCTTCGGCCTGTAGCGCTTTCTGCCTCTCTTGTTCCGCTCTTTGTTGGTCCTGCTGGGATTGCAACTGCGCCGCGTGTTGAGCAGCCTCCGCTTCGGCGCGAGCCTGGGCGGCTTGAGCCGCGTCACGCTCCGCTTGCAATCGTTGAATTTCCGCCTGTTGCTTTGCCCTTTCCGACGCTGCTGCATCCGCCTTGGCCGCTGCTTCGGCTGCAGCCGCCGCTGCCTTTTCTCGCGCTACTTTCTCGTCGTACTCGCGCTTCACCGCCGTCGTCCGCGCGTCAGCCGCGTTCTGAACGGCGTCGCGCGCCGCCTGGATCACGCGTTTCTTGTCTCCCTTGCTCGCAAAAAGACTTTCCGCCTGGTTCAGCGAGGTCTGCGCTCGTCCAAAAGCATCCGGCGCATATTGCTCAGCCTTCGCGGCCTTGGCGATTTCAATCGCGTTGCGCGCTTCATCAAGTTCCAACGGCGTTTTTGACTTCGACTTTGGATACCGCGAGCTCGCAGCAGAAAAATCGTAGTTGTAAATCCCCTTGTCGAGCGACTGATACTTCGCGCTGGCCTGTTCGATCGTCCCCACCGTGCCGGGGACAACGACATTTTCAAGCACCACCGCATTGCTCGGCGCCGAAACCGCGAAATAAGGCTCCGCTGTGACAATTAACCCGAAAGTCTGCAGGGAAGTGGTCACGCTGATTTTCGACTTGTCTCCGTCGAGAAGTATTTCGCCGAGGTTGTTCGACTTTCCCTCCGGCGTGATCGCCCAGAGCACAAACGTAAGATATTCCGGCCCGAATAATTGCGGCGGCGACAGCTTTTGAAAATCCGCATTAACCTGAATGCGACCCTGCTTGCTTTCTACTTTTGCCGACCCCTTGCCGTTGGGCATGATCGGCGAACCTTGGAATCCAATCTGCGTCGAGCCGCCACGGTGCTCATAGTTGATCACCGTGATCGTACGCGCCACCATCGTCACTTCGAAGGAGGATTGATTCTGTGGCGCAAACCTGGATCGTTCCGCGGCTCCCGTGCTCGTTACCGCCAACAGCGCAACCGCCAGACACGTCTGCAACTTCCTCATTTGTATTTGTCCCCTCAGTCTTCGCGCACCCTCACCCGCCGCGACGCAGCTTTTTCTATGATTTTCTTCCGGATGGACGGGCAATCGCCGCACGCTAGATAATACGAATTGGCGCCACAAATCAAGCCGTTCTTAGAGACTCGCCCTCACACTTAACGCCGCATCCTGCCGCGCTCGGTGGCTGAGAACCACCACTGCCGCGCGAAATCCACCAGATTCCCGACTCCGGGCGCAGCTGGATTTCTCGCGGGTGTTTGCTAAGGCGCAGTCGTTCGAAGGCTTAGCCCCCAAAATCCGTTTCGCATAATTTGGTCTCTCTCCTGCATTGAAATGAACGAATCGAAGCTGTCGGGGGGCCTTCCTGTGGCCTCATCTCCCAGCCGGGGATGAATTATGGGGAGTTTGCAAGAACACTTCGGGACTCTGCCTCCTGCACGTGACCGGCGCGGCGAGATGCGCACCACCCCTGTCTCTCTCACTCAGGTTGAATTCGGAAGCGGCCGGAACGGGATTGTTCTCAACATAAGTGAAGCGGGCATGGCCGTCGCCGTGGCCCACGTTCTTGCAGTGGGCGAACGCCTCCCTCGCGTTCGTTTCCAGCTGCCTAACTCCGCTCGCGACCCGGTTCAACATGTCGAAATTTCCGCGGAAATAGTCTGGCTATCGGAATCGAAAAAGGGTGTCGGCATGCGGTTCCTTGGGTTATCCGCCGACGCCCGAAATCACATCTCAAATTGGATTGCTTCGGAGAGAACGGCTCCCGAATTTGAGCATCTACCGAAACCCGTTCTCCGCGACAAGCGCCCGCTCGAAATCAGTTCCGGCAAGTCGAGAAAGATCTTCAGCAAACAACTAATTCGCGATGAGGAAGCGGGAGCGCGTTACGCCAGGATGTTTCCGTCTGAAAACGCCCATCCAAGAATCACCGCTACTCTCGACGAAACCAAACGGGAACAGGAGCCGCCTTCTTCGGCAGTTTCCCGCACTCAGCCCGTCGCGGACATTGCAACCCCCGCTGTACCAGCCGAGCTTTCAGCGGCCGGCATCGCGCAGACCCGCGCGTCCGCATTTGCTCCAGAACGTAAGGATAGATCCGCAGCCGAACCAATCGAGACTTCGAATCGCGATGAGGGGAAACCACTGACGCCATACAAACCGGAAGCGCAAGCCTCACATAATAAAATCGAGCATTCGCCGGCTTGTGCAAACCACTCGTCTTCAAACCTTGCACTTTCCAAAAAATCGGAGCTTCCTGAAAAATCGACTGAAAAAGGCTTCAAACTTCAATTCGCCATATTCGGTTTTGTGTTAGTGGCGATAAGTTTCATCCTGGGGCTTACAGCCGGATATGCTCCGATCGAAAAACGCCTGCGGAACATTCGCAAACCGGCTCCACCCCTGGTTACAACATCACCGGCGCAGCCTATTGTCCCAAGCGAACCCGCTTCCTCTGCGCCGAACGGCAAATTTGGCGCACCTCCCGTGGAAGCTTCTCAGCCCGACAGCGAAGAATCGCAGCCAGAGAGTCGGCCTGCTCCCCCGCATTCGCGCTCCTCGAATCTAGCTACGCGTGCCACACCGACCCCACCATCTCTACCGAAATCCCGAACCAGCGATGATTCCGATAGGTCTCTCAGGACAAACAAACTCGATACGGCGCATCCTCCCGAAGCGAATCTCCAAAAGAAACCAACGTCTTCCAAATCGCCTGCAGCCGCGCCCCTCAACAATCCGAATCCATCCGCAGCACTAGAATCTAAGAAATTGAACCCGTCAATTCAGCCCGAGAAGCAATCGGAAGAGCGTAACGATTCAACGAGCGTGGCTGTAGAAAGCTCTGCCCCGGCCGCAAGCTCCGAGCCCCAGCCAGCATCTCCGCCACCACCGGCCGCCTCGACACCCGGCCCTCCGCGAGACTTCGCTGAGTCCAGCGTCACTCCCCCACTAAGCCCAACACCAGCTCCAAATCCGACGCCGCGCCCCGCTCCCGCAAATGTAGTGATACCCCCGGCTGAAAACGGCAAGCTCGTCCGCGCAGTGTTTCCGCGCAAATCAATTACCGGTTCGCCGTCGCTGGCCATTACCTCGCAACTCTCCGTACTGATTTCTCCGGCGGAGCGCTCTACAGCGGGCGATCGCCAAACGGCAAGATTGCAGGCAGGGGATCTCATCTCGTACGTCGTGCCTCGCCAACCTCGGCCAGGAGATCGATACAACTCGACAGAAACGATAAAAGTCCGTGCCACCATCGGAAGCGACGGCCGAGTGACAGACGTCAAACCAATGAACGGTCCGATCTTCCTGCTCTCCTCAGTAATAAGCGCGGTCCGCCAGTGGCGTTTCCACCCCACCCTGTTGAACGGCGCCCCAGTGAAAGCGGAAGACAACATCACGATCGAATTTCGGCTGAAACGGTAATGGCCGGTCGGACGGCTTACTGTCGACTCGACGGACTAGGAAGGTATTCAATCAAAGCGTGAGCCCAATTCTATTTCTCGAGGCCAAAGCGGCGGCGTTTCTAGCATACGTACGAACCAGTGCCGGTGGTCGATGGAGATGAGAGGCAAGTCCAAGGCGCTTAAAGGTACAAATGGTGTACCAGTTTAAGTCGATTTCATACCACTTGAACCCGTGTCGCGCCGAGACCGGATAGGCGTGATGGTTGTTATGCCACCCGTCTCCGAAACTCAGCAGGGCCACCCACCAATTGTTGGTTGATGCGTCTCGCGTCTCAAATCGCCGCGACCCCCAAATATGCGCGCACATGTTGACGATCCACGACGAATGCAGTCCCACGACGGTGCGCAAAAAAGTGCCCCACAACACCAGGCGGAATCCACCGATCGCGAACAACACGAGTCCGAGAATAATCGTTGGAGTGAGATGCCACTCCGTCAGCCAGACGTGAAATTTGTCCTGGGCGAGATCGGGGACATAGCGTTTGAGCGTCGCAACGTCTTGGCGGAAGGCGTTGCCCATTAGGATCCAGCCCGCGTATGACCACCACTTGCCATCGCGCGGAGAATGCGGATCACCGTCCTTGTCCGCGAATTGGTGATGCTTACGATGCGTGGCCACCCACACCAGAGGGCCCCCTTCCATCGCCGTCACGCCGCAAATCGTCAGAAAGTACTCAAACCACTTGGGTGTCGCGAAGGAGCGATGTGTGAGCAACCGGTGATAACACACGCCGAGTCCCAGTCCTCCCATCACCCAGTGCAAGAAGATCGCGGTGAAGAGCCCGCTCCAAGTGAAAAAGAAGAGAGCCGTCACTGCGCCAACGTGGAACAGCATCAGGACCGGCGCGATTTTCCAGTTGAACCGATTTTGCCCAGGCTGATTTTGCCGCGAACTATTGAATTGCAAGTCGCGCGTCGACACTTACGCCTCCGTTTAACTTGTGGCACTCGTCCTGGAAGAAAATCTGTTCAGAAATTCACACCTTGAGTGGCTCGACCGATCATGAGCAGGCAGGTCGGGAACTGTCGGCTACATCAAACTTCCCGATCGCTAAAGCGGTCTCAACGGCCAACTAATGTGTCCATCTTAAATTGGCGTGCTGCCAAATAGACAACCGCGCCGAACGCGAATTCGTTCGGATATCTCACGTCCTTGGTACCGGACGCTTCGTTGCAAGATTGAGGCCCTGAGCGTACCACTTCCGTGGTTTTGCTGCGCGGTTTAAGATTCCGCGTCCCGTTGGCGTGATTGGTTTAGCCCGGAGAGTACCGAACTCGCTAAATCGATGGAACTGTCAAAAGTTACAGGTAAGCAGGATGCTTCGCGGTGAGGGATTACCCCGAGACGGTTCGCTTACGACCCGGTTGACGAATAGTGGCGTGTGCCGAAGTTCCAAAGAGAAATGGAGAGCGTAAGAAACACTACAGCAACGACGGGTACGAGCGGCGCATATTCCGGCGTGACGGCGCGTCCGAGCAATTTCACGCTGGGATAAAACGACGCGAGCCCGAAGGGAACTACCCAGCACAAGAAAAATTGCACCACGGGACTGTAGATCGAAAGCGGGTAACGGCCGAAGGCGATTACGTTCCACACGGGCGGATGAACGCCAATGCGGTCCTCGAACCAGAACGAGACAGTGCTGAGCATCAGGAAAATCGAAATATAGATGACGCCCGCGCAAACGCCAAAAAATAGCAACATTGCCAGCCTGGCTGGCGTCCAAACAATCCCGAGTCTGTGCGCTGCCCACACCATGCAGAAAATTCCCGTGGCAACCTCTTGAAACGATTCGATCCGGAACGTCTCGAACAGCACCTGGAATAGCGATGACACCGGACGCAAAAGAATGCGGTCGAACTTGCCTTCGATGATGTAGTTGTTGCCGAAATCGTAGAGATTCATGCTGATCACATTGAAGAGTCCGTAAGGAACAAGCGCAAATCCGTATAGGAACAGAACTTCCTCGAAGCGCCAGCCGCCCAGTTGCGGCGCTTTTTCAAACAGCACCATCACGAAGGCAATCTGAAAAATCGTTGCGGCAAAACTGGTCAGCAGGCTGACGACGAAGTCGCCGCGATACCCGATCCGCACCTTCGCGTATTGAGTGAAATAATCCGCGAAAAGCAGCGCGTGCCGGTTCGCGCCGGCCGCGAGCGCGGCAGCCCCGGTCTTTTCTTTCATCGGAGTGCTGATTGGCATCGAACTCATCGGCTACCCGCCATGAATCGTGATCTTCCGTGACGCCCGTTCCCACCAGAAATGTGCCAGCGCCAGCATCGCGATTACCCACAGCCATTGCGTTCCAAGCGCGCGAAGAGCTGCCGCCCGGTCAAGCTTGCCAAGATAAATCTGTAGCGGCACGAAAGCGATGTACTCGAAAGGCAGTCGTGCCATGATTTTCTGCGCCGCATCCGGGAAAAATGAAATCGGAATCAAAAGGCCCGAAAGCATCTCGATCAGCCAGTATTTCGCGCGAATCAAGGCCAGAATCGATTTCAACGGAATCGCGCACGTTCCAATCATGAAATTAATCGCCGCCATCAGAAAGAAGCTGCCCAACACGCTCACGAGAAATAGAGCGAAATTCTCACCTGATGCCGGCCCTTGCACGGGAAACACAAGCGCTACGACAACGGCCGTCGGCAGCGTCAGCAGCCCGAGACGAAACGCCGATTCGCCCATCGCCCGGCAGATCCACATCCACTGAATCGAAACCGGCTTGATCAAATCCATCGCGATCTTGCCTTCGATCACCTCGTACGCCATTTCCTGGTCAATCGTGTTCCAGTAGAACGAGCGAATCATCCAGCCGACGCTTACGTAGGTGATGATCTGCGGCAGGCTGAACCCCGCGATCGAGTGTGCTGAATGGAAAACCGCCGTCCAGATGAAGTAGTACACCGTCACGTTCAGAAAATAGGTGATGATGCCGGTGAAATAACGCAGTCGAAAAGCGAGGATATTGACGAACCCGACGCGCGCAAATTCCGCATACGGCACCAGCGCATCCGCGAAGCCGTTCACACCGTTACCTCGGGCAGCGCTTCGCCCGCATAGATGCGCTTGACGATTTCCTCGATTGGCTCGTCTTCGATCAAAAGATCGCGCACTTCCACCGCCGCGAGAATCCGACGAATCAAATCGGCAGTCACGATTTTCAAGCCGGTCGAAGCGGATGCGATAGGTGAGCTCGTCCACCGTCTCGATTTCAAATCCTTCGCGCGCAAAAACTTCCAGGCATGCCACCTGATCGCGATCCTTCAGCGCGAACTTAATCTGCTTCGTGCGCAGCAGCTTCTGTTTCAAATCGTATAGGTGACCATCGAAGAGCACGCGCCCGTGATCAATAATCATGATGCGGCGGCAAAGCTCTTCGATATCGTCCAGGTCGTGCGTCGTCAGCAGAATCGTGGTGTGGAATTCGCGATTGATGGCCCGCAGGAAATGCCGGATGTGATCCTTCGCCACCACGTCGAGGCCAATCGTCGGCTCGTCAAGAAACAACAGCGGCGGATTATGCAGCAGCGCGGCAGCCAGGTCGCAGCGCATGCGCTCGCCAAGCGAAAGCTTCCGCACCGGCGTGTGCAAGTAATCGCTGATGCCGAGAATTTCGTTGAAGTGTTCCATCCGCGCGTCGAAATCGCGCTGCGGCACATCGTAAATCCGCCTCAGCAATTTGAACGATTCGATCACCGCGATGTCCCACCATAGCTGCGTTCGCTGGCCGAACACCACGCCAATCGTTTTCACATATTGCCGCCGCTGCCGGAAGGGAACGTAATTATTGACGCGGATCTCTCCGCTCGTTGGCACCAGGATGCCGGTGAGCATCTTAATCGTGGTCGATTTGCCGGCGCCGTTCGGGCCGATGTAGCCGACCATCTCGCCGCGCTACGATCGAAAATCCGACGCGGTCCACCGCCGCCACCGTACGGTAATCGCGAACGAAAAGATTCTGAATCGAGCCCCAAACCCCCTCCCGCCTCCGAAACGTGCGGAAGTCCTTGCAGAGATCGTGCACGTAGATAAGAGGGTCGGCGCTCATGTAGATACAATTCTAACATTCGAGCCACGCGCAGGTAGGCTCACATCGCCGCATCGACAACAGGTCCCCGCGCCTGCTCCAGCAGGAATTCCTAAATCCCTGCCGCTTGTCACTCACCCATTACTTTGACGAGGATTCGCTTCGGTCGTAAGCCGTCAAGTTCGATGAAAAGCACGGCTTGATTGGGACCCAGGTCGAGCCGCCCTTCCGTGAACGCGACAATCACCTGGTGATGCAGCAAGAGGCTCTGAAAGTGAATGGCCGCATTACTCTCGAACCGGCCCTTATGCTTGAAGTCATCTCGCGCGGGAGCCACCTCGCCGAGCCACGCATCAAGGTCCTCCAGCAGCCCAGGCTCATTGTCATTGACGACCACCGCCGCATTCGCATGCAGCGCAGACACAAGAATGATGCCATCGCGAAACGCACTCTTCTCCATCGCCGCTTTAATTTGCGAAGTCAGATCAAACACTTCACGCGCCTTCTTCGACTGGACGGTAATTGCCTCGTTGTAGATTTTCATATGGTGTGCGGGCGCCCATCAGGCATGGTTCAGCATTTGTAGCGCCGGTCTTCAGACCGGCAGGTTTAGCTTTTAGCCTTTATGGCAGGTTGAGCAGTGCTTCGCTTCGTAATTATCCATCGTCACTTCAAACATGTTGTTGCATCCGATGCAAACTCGATGGATCTTCGGCCCGCTACCGCTAGCGGCATGATGACCCGCGGAGGGTCCAGCCGCGCCCGTTGCAGAAGGCGCGGAACTCGCCGGCGCCGCCGGCGCTTTCGTTTGTGATTGAGGTGTCTCGCTCATGCCGTAAATTTTATCACGACGCGCAATGCCAATCCCGCGCCTAAGCAACCTCCCCACGCTCCAGGAGCTCACTCACCTTCGCAACGATCTCCCCAATCCGCACCGGCCTGTAAAACACAGCCGCCACCCGCGGCAGCGCCACAGTCTCAGTCCGCGAAGCCACCAAGACCGTCGGCACCCGCCTCACGAGACTCTGAATCGCAGGATCGCCAGCAAGCTCCGCATTCGCTTCCAGCACCACCACCGCCGGCATCGCCCCACCAGCCAACGCCCGCCCCACATCCTCCGCCGAATCCATGCCCAGTGCATCAATTCCACGTTCGCGCAGTTCAGCCCGCACCGCCGCACGCAATTTCCACTCCTTCGCGATCACGAACACCACCGGCATCCCATTCTTAGAGTAGCGCATCTCTTATAGGTACGCCCGTAGGTACGTAGGTACGCATTGGTGCTCCCGGCGCCACTCCTTCGGCCTTTCCGTAGGCAAGCTTCGAAAGGGTCTGTTACAATTTTGAGATTCTGGGGGTAGGCTGCGCGCGCAAGCGCCGCCCAAGATGGCGGACAACGGTAAGAGAAAATGGCTCGTTCCCACCCTGGCCATCGGGCTAGGTGCGGTGGTCCTCATCATTTTGCTGGCAAGCCGCGGCCAGGCGCCGGTTGTTCACTACTGTACCCGTTCAACGCGAAGATCTAAGCGCCTCGATTTCGAGTAATGGCAAGGTCGAACCGATTTCGCCGGCGATCGCCCGCGCCGAATTTCCCACCTTTGTAGAGAAAATCGAAGCCACCGAGGGCCAAGCGATTCATCGCGGGCAGCTGATTCTGACCCTGAATGCTTCCGACATTCGCGCGCAACTCTCGCAGGCACGCGCGGACTTGCTGGCAGCGCAGACGGATTTGCGGAACTCGCGCGCCGGCGGCCCGCCCGACGAACTCGCCCAGCTCAATGGCGATCTCGCAAAAGCCCAGGCCAACGTTGCCAACCTCGAACAGACCCAAAAAGCCCTTGAACAACTCGCTGCCAAGCAAGCGGCCACATTGTACGAAGTAGCCCAGAATCAGGCGGCTCTCGCGCAAGCTCGCGCCACGCTCGAAACTCTCCAGCAGAAGAAGGCGGCGCTCGCGCAACGAACCACCGGCGACGCAGAACGCGCCGAGCTACGCGCGAAGCAAGCCCAGGATCAGATTCAGTCGTTCCAGGAGAAATTGCGCTCGGCTACGGTCGTGGCGCCTTCTGACGGCACGCTCTACGCGCTTCCGGTTCACACGGGCGACTACGTGAAAGTGGGCGAGACCCTCGCCGAAATGGCTGATTTGCGCCACGTGCGCGTCCGCGCTTTTGTGGACGAACCCGACCTCGGTGCACTCGAACCGAATCAAGTTGTGCAAGTTGCGTGGGACGCGAAGCCCGGCCAGACGTGGACGGGCCGTACCGAGCAGGTTCCCAAACAGGTAGTGTCGCGAGGTGCTCGCAGCGTCGGCGAAGTTCTCTGCTCAATCGACAACGACAAACTCGAGTTGCTTCCCAACGTCAACGTGGACGTCCACATCCTCGTCCACGCCCGCCAGGGTGCGCTGGTGGTTCCGCGTGCCGCCGTCCGCTACGACAACGGCCAGCATTTCGTTTTCGTTTACGGTGGCGACAAGATTCACCGCCGCGATATCACCGTTGGTATCGCCAGTGCGCAAAAATACGAAGTCATCAGCGGTCTGCAACTCGGAGACAGGGTAGTGCTGCCGGGCGACATGCAAGTGTTGAAGGACGGCATGGACGTTCGAGCCACGGAGGCTAAAATATAGTGCACCGCGGACACAAGCTGTTGTGGGCAGTTTCGATCGCAGTGCTTTTCCTCTTTCAATTTGCAGCAAGCAGCCGCGTCGCGGCATCCGGCTTTCCACCGGACGCTTCCGCCTCCCTCCAGAACGCCATCCGCCAATACAATTCCGGAAATTATTCAGGCGCCGTCTCCACCTTGCAGGTAGCAGTGATCGCGAATCCGAATAACGCCGAACTCGCTTACTGGCTCGGCCGCAGCTATTACGAGCTGCGCGACTATGACAACGCCATCACGAATGGCGAAAAAGCCGTCGAGCTCAATTCGAAGAACTCCGATTACCACCTGTGGCTTGGCCGCGCCTACGGCGGCAAGGCCGATCGCGAGCACAGCTTTTTCCTCGCGAAGAAAGTGAAGAAGGAATTTGAAGACGCGGTTGCCGCGAACCCCTCGAACATCGCGGCCCGCCGCGACCTCGAGGAATTTGATATCGACGCCCCCTGGGTTGTCGGCGGCAATAAGGACGAAGCCAAAGCTCAAGTGGACGCGATCGCTGCGATCGATCCGGTCCAGGGACATCTCGCGAGAGCCCTTTACGATGCCCAGGTGGCCAAGAAACAGGATGCCGCCGAAAGCGAATACCAGCAGGCCCTCGCCGCGAAGCCCAAGACCGTGGACCCTTATTTCGACGCGGCCAACTATTACGTAAAGCAGAATAAGCCGTCCGAACTGAAAGCCGCTATCGACGGAGCGGCGTCCGTAAATCCCAACGATCCTCGGCTGGCCTATTATCGCGGCGTGTACGGGGTACTTTCGGCAGTTGATCCTTCCCATTCCGAACAGGATTTGAAGTCGTACCTCGCCAGCACGCCCGATCGCAGCGATTGGCCTTCGCATGCCGCCGCGCGCGAATGGCTCGGGCGTCTTTACGAGGCGCAGGGCAAACGCGCCGAAGCGGCCGAACAATATCGCGCTGCTTTGCAACTCGATCCCAGCCGCAAGGAGACGAAGACGCGGCTCGAACATCTGGAAAAATCGAAGTAGCTCTCGGGATTTCGTTCGAGTCAATCTGAAATCGCTGCCATGTCCAACGTACGAAACAAATCCGAATATTGGAACGAGACCTGGCATCTTGCGCTTCAGGCCCTGCGGGCGAATAAACTCCGCGCTGCACTGACGATGCTCGGCGTCATCATCGGCAGCGGATGCATCGTTCTCGTCGTTACGGTGGCCCTCGCCGGCAAGCGCTACATCATCACCCAGATTGAAGGCGTCGGTTCGAATCTCGTGTACGCTGGGGTCACCCATTCAAATAATTCCTCGCGTCTCACATTGGGCGACGAGATTTCGCTCGCCGACATGGAAGCGATGAAGATCCAGATCCCCCAAGTTACGGTTACTGCGGGCGCGTCGGATATTCCGATGACCGTGGTTGCTGCCGGCGTCGAGCGGCCAGTAAAACTGGTAGGAGTAACCGAGGGCTTCCAACAGATTCGCAGACTAGTCGTTTTTCGCGGTCGGTATTTCGACCCCGACGACATGATGACGCACGCCAAGGTCTGCTTACTGACCCAGGAACTGGCGGTGCGCGTGTTTCCGAACCAGAACCCGGTCGGCCAGGAAATTCGCGTCGGCGAACTGCGCTTCGCCGTGATCGGGGTATTTCGCGAGCGGATTTCCACTTTCGGCGAGACGGAAATTGCGCGCGAGTCCGTGCTCGTCCCCTTCGGACTGATGACCTACTACACGGGAGCGGACTATCTCCGCACCCTCTACGTCCAGGCAGACTCGCCCGATGTTGTCCCGGCGGTGACGCAGCAAGTGAGGGAAATTTTGAAAAGCCGGCATCGCCCCGGCGCTGAGTATGAGGTCGAGAATCTCACGTCACTTTTGGAATCAGCTCGAATGATTTCGCAAGCATTGACGGTTCTCCTCGTTGTAATCGCACTCATAGCGCTCACGATCAGCGGCATCGGCATCATGAACATCATGCTCGTCACCGTCACCGAGCGAACGCGCGAGATCGGTATACGCAAAGCCGTGGGAGCGCCGCGCGATGCGATCCTTTACCAATTCTTGATGGAAGCGTTTCTGATCAGTGGAACCGGAGCGCTGATCGGTATCTTGATCGGCGTTTCGATTCCCGTTGGGATCAATCTCGTTTTGCGTGTGATACCGGAAGCAGTCGGGATCCGCATGCCCGTGTCGTGGGTCTCAGTGGTTTTGGCGTTTGTTGTCTCCTGCTCTACCGGCATCCTATTTGGCTACCTGCCCGCCAGTCGGGCGGCTAGCCTTCATCCAACGGATTCTCTGCGATATGAGTAAGGATATGAATAACGAGAAACGGTTATTGCTCGCGGCGGTCGCTGTTTTCGTTTTTGTGGTGGCCGGATTGCTCCCAGGGCGCGCTCGTGCGCAGGGTTCGGACAAGCTCACCCTGCGGCAGGCCGTCACGCTCGCCCTCCAGAACAGCCGGGAAATTGCTCTCGCGCGAATGCAATACACGGTCGCGCTGAACGCTGCCGGCGTGAACCGCGCCGATTTTCGGCCGAATCTTTACACCGGCTCTGGTGCTGCCTATACCAGCGGCTTTCCTGCCACCGTTGGCGGATCGGCTCCGGCGATTTTTAGCCTGTCCTACACGCAGTCGGTTTTTAATCTGCCTCTTCGCGCACAACTGCATGCGGCGGAAGATCGCGCTGAAAGCCAAAAGATCGACCTCGATCGCACGCGCGACGCCGTCATCGTCCGCGCCGCGACTACGTACCTCGAACTCGCGAAAGTTCGAACCTCGCTAGAATTGCTTCGTGGGGAAGGCGCCAGCGCGGAAAAAATTGCCGGCGTCACTCGCGAACGGGCCCAAGCCGGCCAGGAACTGCCGATTGAAATCACTCGTAGCCAGTTGACGCTCGCCCGCATTCGCGAGCGAATCATTCATCTGGAAGGGCGCGACGCGATTCTCACCCAGCAGCTTGAGAATCTCACTGGCATCTCTGGACAATCAGTTCAAGTGGAGACCGAACAGACATCCTTCGCGGTGGATCAACAAGAGACCGACATGATCGCCGCTGCGCTCAAGACCAGTCCTTTTGTCACCGAAGCGGAAAAGGAACGCGATGCCCGCCAACACTTGCTAAAAGGCGCGAAAGGCGAGTTTTGGCCCACCGTCAGCGCCGTTGGTCTTTACCAACTGCTTGGCAAGTTTAATAACTACGAAGAGTTCTTCAAGAACTTTCAACGCAATAACGTCACCGTCGGCGTTGACGTCCACATTCCGGTCTTCAGCTCCAAGACTTTTGCCGATATAAAACTCGCCAAAAGCCAGTTGAGCGAAGCAGAACTCGTCCTGGGGAACAAACGCCAGGAAGTTCGCGCCGACGTGCTGCAAAAAGCCCGCGATGTTCGCGAACTCGACGCCGCCCACGAAGTCGCCCGCCTCGATCTTCAGCTCGCCCAGGAATCGCTGCAAATTCTGCAAACGAAACTGGACGAGGGCCGCGCCACGCTGCGAGACATCGAGCAGGCTCGTCTCGAAGAAAACGACAAATGGGTGGCCTTCCTCGACGCGGAGTTCGCCCGCCAGCAGGGGCAACTCTCGCTTCTCCAAGCCACCGGCCAACTCGCGAAGGTGTTTCAGTAGGCACGGTTCCTGGCAAACCTCAGCTTGGGATAGTTGGGGAAATCAGGTAAAATCGAGTGAATACATCTACGGCTATCTTTGCGTCTGTACGAAGGTCTGCATTCTGGGGGATTGCGAATGTCGTCTGCAATGAAAACATTGTTTCTGAATCCGCCGAGCTTCGAGCACTTTGACGGCGGTGCCGGGTCCCGCTGGCCCGCCACTCGCGAAATCGAATCCTATTGGTACCCGGTCTGGCTGTCGTATCCCGCCGGTATGTTGCCCGGCAGCCGCCTTCTGGATGGTCCTCCTCACGGCATCACCCCGGCGCAGGTGGTTGAAATCGCGAAGGATTATGAGTTCGTGGTTCTCTTCACGTCCACCGTGGGCTTTCACAGCGACCTTCGCATGGCGAAGGCGATGAAAGAAAAGAAGCCCGGAATCAAAATTTGTTTCGTAGGACCGCAGGTGCAGATCAAGCCGGCGGAGAGCCTTCTCGCCAGCCCCGATATTGATTTCGTCGTGCGCGGAGAATTCGACCACGCCGTTGTTGATTATGCGAACGGCAAGCCCATCTCAGGAATCGCAAACGTCAGCTACATCAAAGACGGCAAGGTGGTTCACAATCCACCGCGCCCGCTGCTGCAGACGGAAGAACTCGATGCGCTTCCTTTTGCGACGGATGTCTACCAACGCGATCTCACCATCGAAAAATACAATGTGCCGTTCCTGCTGCACCCGTTCGTTTCGTTTTATACGGCGCGCGGTTGCCCGGCTCTCTGTACTTTCTGCCTCTGGCCGCAAACTCTTTCCGGGCACGCCTGGCGCGTGCGCGGTGTGGAATCCGTGGCGCGCGAATTCAAGCAGGCGCACAAGATGTTCCCGCAAGCCAAGGAATTTTTCTTCGACGACGACACGTTCAACATTCGCAAGGATCGCGTTCTCGCGCTCTGCAAGGAATTCAAGCCGGTAGGCTTTCAGTGGTCTTGCACGGCGCGCGTGCACAGCGATTACGAAACATTGAAAGCGATGGCCGAAGCTGGCGCCCGCCTTCTGATCGTCGGATTCGAATCCGGCGATCCTCAAATTTTAAAGAACATTAAGAAGGGCGCGACGGTCGAGATGGGCAAGACGTTCGTGCAGAATTGCAAGAAAGTCGGCATTCGCGTCCACGGCGATTTCATCATCGGGCTGCCCGGCGAAACGAAAGAAACCATCGAAAAAACGATCGAGTACGCCAAGGAACTCGACTGCGAAACGATTCAAGTTTCCATGGCCCACGCCTATCCCGGTACTGAGCTGTACGAACAGGGGACTCGCGAAGGTTTCCTGAAAGGCGAAGCTGTCACCGACGCTGGCGGCCACCAGCTTCCGCACCTCGAGTACCCCGGTCTTTCGCGCGAGTACATGGTGGATTCCGTCAACCGCTTCTACGACGACTATTATTTCCGCCCGCGCGTCGCATGGCGAATCGTTCGCGACGCTCTGTGGGATTCGCACGAGCGCAAGCGGCTCTTCCACGAAGCCGTGGACTTCATGAAGCTTCGCGCTGACCGCAAGCGTGTGGCGAAAAAGGGCGTGCAGAAGAAAGTGCTCGTGAATGTTCCGGAGCAACGCAGCTCGTCGGTAGGAGTAGCGAGCGAATCCCCGAGCGCATGACGCCCGGTTCGGGGCTGCATCTCAAAACTTTTCTCCTCCTTTTCATCATGGTTGTTTTCGGACCCTTGGGTGACGTGCTCCTCAGCAAGGGCATGAAAGACCTTGGCGAAATTCCCAACTGGTCTCCGGCGGAATTGGCGCATCTTTTCGTCGGCGTTTTCACCTCCGGCATGATCTGGCTTGGAATCTTCTCCCTCATCGGATTTTTCATCGCTTACACGCTTGTGCTCTCGTGGGCTGATTACAGCTTCGTTCAGCCGGCCTCTTCGTTTTCGTATGCGGTCGTCGCGCTGCTGGGCCACTTTGCGCTCGGCGAGAAGATTACGCCCTTGCGCTGGGCGGGCATTCTGGTGATCTGTTGCGGAGTGCTGATCGTCGGACACACTCCGCCGCGCACCACTGAAGAGGCCGCGGAATCGCGCATGCAACCCAGCACGATGGAGCAGAGTTGATGTTTGTTGAAGTTATTCTGATCTTCGGAATTGTGGTGATCGGCACGGCGGTGAAATATGTCTCACGCGGGCGGTGGAACCGATCGGGGAAGTGCACGATTTCCGGCCGCGTGCGTTGCTCAATGTCTGTGGGCGGGCGATGCGCGTTGGATGGATGTGGCTTGCGCTGCTGTTGATGACGGCGGGATTTTTCTCGCTGTTGGGGGTGCTGTCGCTCGAGAATGTGGGTTTTGTTGTGCCGGTTACGGCGCTGACTATGTGGTCGGCGCGTACGGCGGGGCTTATTTCCAGGAGAACGTGACGCGGCAGCGCTGGCTCGCCGCTCTGTTTGTGTATGGCGTGACGATGGTTTGGAAGGGCTGAGGCTAAGCGGTTGCCGGAAGGATAGTCGCGTGACGGCGTGGGGAGCGATTCGCGCGGCGCTCCTCTGGTTGCGCTTGCGCCATTCGGCTATTACATCGTTGCAATGATCGCAAGCAGCGATTTTTCCGAAGCACACAATTCCGCTTCCCGAGGACTCACTCCGCCACTCAGTA